>CAYMHS010000001.1:0-366125 GCA_964390355.1 uncultured Thermoproteaceae archaeon
GCTTAAGCTGATAGACAATATTTCTTATCTTCCTCCATTTTCTATAGAATTCCTTATAGAGAATCCTCCATTTCAAAGACTTTTTCTTAACCTTACTTAACTTACGTTGAATACGTGAAATCTCATCGAGTAATCTAGCTAGTTTTCTCAAAATATTGTTGTTTTCACGTATGAAAATTGGTCTAGAAAGTTGAATTACTTTACCATCAATAGTTATTTCAAATGGTATACAAGTAGCAAATTTCCTAAGACCAAGATCAACAGCAAGTACCCTAATACTTTTCCTCATCTTCCCTGCTTTCTTTTTCAAGATTTTCAAAATTTCATCACTAATTAACTTAGTAACTGGTACTTCAACAATAATTTCAAACATTGAAACAAGACGACCATTAGTAACCCGTTTAGCAATAAGTCTAGGTCTTCTAAGTCTACAACCTTGTCTTAATCTTTCAAGAAGACGTTTAGTAGATTTAACTTCAAATTCTATCCAAGTCCAATCACTTGGATTAATTGGTATGTCGATTGTTGGCACCTTTAACTTAAACTTCAAGTGAGTACCCGTCCAAGTAACTTTACATACTTGTCCATCTCCATCAGCAGCAAAATCAATAGATAAAGCTTTCTTTTCAGGTTTAGTAACTTCAAAAAAGTTTCTAATATCCTTGTCCTTGAACTTGGTAAATCTTCTACGCACAATATTTATCAAATGTTTAATTTCTTGATTGATTAAAATTGGATTATATTTTTCTTGAAGTTCTTTAACTACATCAAATGCTTCATAAACTTCATCATCTGCAGTAGCACCAATAAGATCAAAATTAACAAATTCATTACCAACATACCAACCCTTGGTTAAACAATCGTAAATTTGTTGTCTTTCATCAATGCTTCTTAAAATTCTACCAACATCCTCCCAAATAATTCTAGCAAACCTATTCGGTAAGTAAAAATGATCAAATAAATTATCTACTTTATAACCATCAAGAATAACATATGCTTTATTTTCGTTAGAAATTTCAATCTTACCTTTCTGTTTAAATTCTCTCCATTTAATATCGAGTATAGCATTAACGAAATGTTGTTCAAGTTTTAACATCTTAAACACAAAATCATGGTAACTATCTGGTATGCGGACTTTATAACTTTCTAAAATAACGTTACTTCTTTTTCTTGTCATTACAACCATGTAAAATCTGCTTTTAGAAAGTTCTTTATATGTTCAAGAAATTGTTGTACTTTTCTACTTCTTTTTCCATATATTCTAGCTGCGAGACTAGTTACAATACTTACAAAATCTTCAATAAGTTCTTCAATAGGTGTTTTCTCTTCTTTAAAAATACATTCAATCTTTACTCCAAATTGTTTAAAAAAGTATTCAAGATATTCAAAACCAAATCTAGTCAAACGGTCTTTCCAAGTAATTAAAACTATATCAACTTTTCTTTGAGTAACATACTTAAACAATTTCTTCAATCCTTTTCTATCTGTTTCCAATCCGCTTGCAATATCAGTAATAATATCAATAATTTCATAATTTCTTTCAGAGGCATATTTCTTGAGTGCTTCTACTTGTCTTTCTAGATCATCTTTTTGCGAATTACCACTAACACGAACATAAATAACACAACGTATCTTTCCTGTTTCTAGTTTCTTTTCTTTTTCACCAAGTAACTTCCTTATTTCACTTTCTGGAATTCTACGCTTTCCACCTAGTGTTCTGATTACCTTAATTTTACCTTCCCTTTCCCATCTACGTAAAGTACTTTCCGAAATCCCTAAAATCCTACATGCTTCTTTAACACTAAACAATTTCTCCTCAATCAACAAACTCAAAGGAACATACAAGATCTAGATATTTAAAACTATCTATTGATAGTTATGAGCTAGCAGCCTCTCACTAAGAAATACATTACAGAATTAACTTTTAAATAAGACCTTACGAGTCTCTATTAAATTACTTGTTAACTACGGTGTTGTTCAAGATTTCGAATTACATGTTAGTAGACCTAAATCAAGAAGTTATAACAAGTATCCTCCTTCTGGAGATATTTCTTCAAGTTCTCCTGTTCTTGGATTTACCTTGAACCCTAAAGTTTCAAGAGCATAAACTCCTAATATGGGTGTAGATACGTTTAACTCTGCAATAAAGACGGGGCCTTTTCTTCCTTTAACTTCAACTTCAGCTAGATATAACTTAGTTCTAACCTTCCTCTTATCAGCTAGAGTTAATTCAACACTATAAGGTGTCTCAATAAGGTCTAGCTCGCGAATAATTTCAGAGTCAAGGACAATATATGTAGAACCTGTATCGACAAGCATTTTAATATCTTTAGAAGCTTTCCTACCATGAACAGTAACGTTAATGTACGTGAATCCCATTACTTATCCCTCACTATGAAATATATTAAGTCTAACTTTTAAATAAGACTTTACGGTGTTGTTTTACTAGTTCGTCGAATCCTTCATCCATTCTCTTAAGTAATTCATCAAATCTTTTATTAAATTCATCACTTATTCTTCTAATTTCCTTAAGTAATTCATTGAATCCCTCATTAGCTTTATTGAATAGTTTTTCTACTAGTTCTCTAGTTGCTTTATGCTCTTCAGCTATAAGTCTTGAAATTTCTCTTCTGGAAACTCTACCATTAATCTAAGCACCTAGAGTAACTATTAAAACAAAACGGTAGCACTATCTAAGACATATTCCCACACTATTTACATCCAGGTTCAGGTACATGCTTCTTGAAACTATTCAACTAGCTGAGCAAGGTTTAGTAAATTATAACGCTAGACTTTACATTAATGATTATATGCCAAACGTTGTTAAAGGTGTTGTTCAAGTTTCCATATCTGAAGAAATTTGGCGGAAATACTCAATGAGAGATTACTCAACATATTCACCAAATGAGATTGAGTATGTACTTGAATTTGACGTTAATACTGATAATGTAACATGGTGTTTAATTGATTTAGATTGTAATTCAATAGAGAGTGATGTTATAGATTTTTCACGATTGAGAAGTCAAGGTTCAAAAGCTAAAGGATGTAGAGGATTTATAATACAGGAACTACACAAGTTGTTTAATAAATTGAAAATTCTTGAGAGGAAGAAAATACTTGTTGCAGTTGAGAATGTTGAAGTATTGTCTAAGCTTAAGTTGATTTGGATTAGACATGGTGAAAGAAGAAACAAACATTGGAATTACTGAGTCTCAATCTTTAGACCAAAGTTAGTAGATGACGTTATTCAAGTCTGTAAACAACACTCAATACCATATGTTGAAGTAGATCCCAAAGGTACTACTCATAGTGAAGAACATGAGGAGATTATGAAGAAATATAGAATGAGTAGACATGAGGCATCAGCATATTTAATAGCTAGGAAAGGTCTAGAAAAAATGAAACAAATTATATGAAATTATATAAAGCAGTCTACGGCTATAGTTTGAGGTGGTTAAGTATTGTAAAGCGTGAGGAGTATGAGTTTCTTATTGAGAGGTCTAGAAGATTCTATGAAACAGCTCTTATGCAGATTGAGCGAGGTTTCTATGATTTAGCTGTCTTCAGCTTGGAGCAATCTCTCCAATTATACCTTAAAGCATGTTTACTTAAACTAGGTCTTGATTATCCCAGAACACATGGTGTTAGAAGACTTCTTGAACTTATACATGAAGTTACTGAACATAATGAGATTAAGGAGCTTTTAACTAGATTTAGTGTAGAACTTGGTGCTCTAGAAGATGCATACATAACTTCTAGGTATGTAGCTAGAAGTTATAATTTTGAAGAAGCCGATAGATTGAAGAAGGTTGTAGAGGAAATTAAACATGTTGTGGAGAAAATTATTGGTTGAAGAAGCTAAGCGTAGAGCAGAGATCTTTGGAAATCTCGATAAGTATTTGAAGAAGATTGTTGAGATCGTTAAGGAGCTCGATAGGAATGCTGAAGTATATCTTTTTGGTAGTGTTGCTGAAGGAAAACACCTCTTGTCAAGCGATATAGATGTACTAGTTGTCACTAACCTAGCTCCTAGAGAAGTTCTCGCTATATTGTGGGAGAGGGGTATAAGAGATCCTTTTGAAATACACGTAGTCACCAAGGATATGCTCGAAATCTATAAGGGAAGAGCTAAGCTAGTAAAAATATCTTAAACTCGTTAACATGTTTTGAGAAGCAATAAACTCAGATACGAATGTATTTAAGAATGAACCTCCACTCCCATGTAGTAGAAAAGTCCTAACAAGAATGTTCATCGAGAAGTGGAAGATTAGGTCCAGCATTGCTAACCTCGTACTCTAACCCTTCAAAGTCAAGTCTATGCACAAGCTTGCCAGTCTATTAGTGTATAGATCTTCACATTGTCTTTTCCTATCTTTGTGTACTTAATGTTTTTAATATTTTGTTGTGTTGTTCTATCAATTTATTATGCTGTTTAATAAGTTCATTAAATCTCTCATCCATCCTACTAAGCACTTCCTCAAACCTCCTATCCATCCCCCTAACCAACCCTTCAAACCTACCATCCACCCTCTTAAGCACTTCTTCAAATCTCTTATCAAGTCTTTCAAAGTGTTGTATCATGATTTTTCTAGTTACTCTACCATTAAACCACGTACCTAAAGCCACAATTAATCCAAAGATTGTTGCACCACCTAAAACATACTCCCACATTATTTAATACAATTCTTAACTCACTTATTAATACTTTCAGCGTGAAGTATGTTGAAATAATTTCTACCTAGAACTGAGCAATTATGCCTGATGTGAATTTGAAGTAAACATCATCTCCACGCAGAAATTGAAGGCATGGTAAATTGTTAGAGAGTAGAGTTTAAGGATAAGATATTGAAATTACTACGTGAAGATGTTGAGTTTCGCTACACTGTAGTTGGTCTCTTAGGGTTGGAGGAAATTTTTAATAAATTGAAAAGTATTGAGAAAGTTATTGAAAAGCATTCTAGAAGCATTAAGTTATTGCAGGAGCAAGTTAAAAATTTTTACAAGAACAGGTTCTGTTGATTTTTGGGATGTTGATTTTGAATGTTGAGCTCCTAGTTAACTTTTTCTTTATTGGGTTTGTGGTTTCATCTTTTTCAGGAGTGATGCTCTTTTCACTTGTTGTTTACTCAATGCGGTTACTGACTCCTCATCAGCTACCCCTTAAGAGATAACCGCTAAGCTATGCTTAACATTAACTCTTTAAAACCTTCACAACCCAAAACCAACACCCCAAAATCAACCTAGTCAACAGAAACGTGAAACGTAATGTTCATGAACTTCTGGTTTATAAAATTTTTCAGCTTCACTCTTAACTAGGTGTGAATAAGTGTCTCACAGATTGAGGGAGGAATTTTTTAAGCTTTTGAAAGAGGATGAAGAGTTTAGATTTGCCATTCTTGGTTATTTAGGTATTAGTGAGATTTTGAAAAGACTTGACGATAATACTAAAGCAATAAAGTCACTGCAAGAGCAAGTATATGAATTACAGAAAGAGGTTAGAGAACATAGTAAAGCAATTAGGGAATTACAAGAAGAAACTCATAAACAGAGTGAAGCAATAAAGGAATTACAGAGACAAGTAAGTGAACTTGTTAAGACCGTCGGTGAAGTTAAGGTTGCTGTTGGTTCTCTTGGTCGTAGACTTGGTAGACAATTTGAAAGACTTGTATTTGAGGTTTACAGGGATGCACTTGAATCGAGAGGTATCTCTCCTGGAAAAGTTGAGAAGTTTATACATGTTGATTATGATGGTAGATATACTGGTAAACCAGGCTTTAAACTTGAGATCGACATGTACATTCACGATCAAGAACTTTACTTACTAGAAGTTAAGAGTCTTGTTGAGGAAGATGATGTTGAATGGTTTATGCAGAAGTGTGAAATTGCTGAGAAGATACTTAATAGAAAAGCTAGTAGAAGAATAATTCTTGGAGTAAATGTTGTTAAAGAAGCTATTGAAATAGCTAAACGATACGGAGTAGACATAATTTACGGATCAATAATTGAGTAAAGCATCATTTATGCCCTTTCCTCTCCTCTTAAGTAAGAATGGTGAGGAAAACTAATCCAAAACCTGTACTACCTATTAAGTTCAAGCAATATCATTACTTATCAATACGAGACATTATTGATGACTTCATGCCGTAGACTGTTTTATATATTTGTATATGTTTTTATATGTTGTTTCAGTTTTTCTATTCCTCTTTTAGCTATTAAGTATGCACTTGCCATGTGTTTATCAAGACCAAAATTTCCTCATAGCTTCTTCATGCTCTTTAGATGAAGAAGTACCTTTTGGATTAACTTTTAATACAGAATAATGATTAAATATGCGAGATATAGCTTCCGTGGAGAATCCGATAGTGATCCCGTAGGGCATGATGGGTCTAATCCCTACGGGAATGAACTATCGGTAGTACCTGCGGAAGCATTGGGCTAATGATGAGAGACCCAAAATATCGAATATATGAAAACATATAGAAACATATACAAACTGAAACCCTCATTTAACTCATTCTCACTTACCTTAACAAGTCCTAGTTTAGGAATCATGATTAAGTAAGTACTGTTTCCAATAATCTGAATCTCATTTGAGTTGCAGTAAACACCATACGCATTAGGGCAATAACATAATGGTGTATATCTACGTTATTGTCCTGATGATTAGGTAGTTCTTTTCTCTCAAACTTCTTCAATTTCCCATTGTGCTATCAACTTATCTATAAGCTAATTAGTATTTTGTCAATTTTTCCTAATAACACATTTCAAATATTATAGTATATGAGATTTTCTAATATTCTCCTCTCTCTTTGCGTAATATTGCTTTTAACATATATGCCTCAATCATTAATCTAGCTGCGTCTGGATGACCATCCTCGAAAAACCATCTCTTAGCAATTTCAATAATCTTGTCAAGTTTTGATAAGTCTATTTCTTTGGGATCTTTCTCCTTAATTTCCTTCACAACTTCTAGTATAAATCTTGCTTCTTCAGGTTTAAGAGGATTTAAAGTAGCTAAATGAGCCTTACCAATTCTCTCAATATCTTTAACAAGAAATTCCCTCTCCTCCTTAGTAAAAAGACCCTTCATAGACATAAAGTCAATCAATGTGCATTGAGCAGATTGTGTAAAAGATACTACATGACTAAAGGCTCTCTTAATATCGCTACTAATTTTATTAAATCTCTCATCAATCTCTTTAAACTTAACATTTACTTGTTTCTCAAATTCTTCAAATCTACGTTCAAGTCCATCTATTCTTAATTCCAATCGTTCAAATCTCTTATCAATCTGTTTGAAATGCTCATCTATTTCCTTAAATCCTTTATCAATTTGTTCGAATTTCTTATCGATTTGTCTAAATCTTTCATCTATTTGTTTGAATCTTTCATCTACTTGTCTAAACCCATCGTCAATTTGTTTAAATCTTAAATCTATCTCTGCAAACTTCCTGCCAAGCCAGTAAGCAAGAGATGAAATGGAAATGACAATAGAGATGATAGATCCAATCAATGAGAGTAGCCACTCCATCAATTCTTAAAAGGATTTAAGAATATAAGTCCTCCGCAATCTCTCATTTAATTCTACTTCTCAATCCTTGCATGTAATGTCATTAGTATCCTCCTTTTCTTTACGTAGTCACAGTCTCGCTATTTCGTATGTTAGTTTTTCTTTATTAAATCATTTATCTACTATCATCATAGTCTTGTCAAGTTTTGACAAATCTATTTCTTTAGTATTTTTCTCTCTAATTTCCTTAACAACTTCAAGTAGAATTTCACTTCTTTCAGTGTTAATGTATTTGTAGATATGTGAGCTTTATTAATTCTTTCTATATCTCACATAATGGATTTTCTTCTTTAGTGAGAAGCTCCTCATACTTATTAAGATTCTACAAGTAATGTGAATGTTTATTCATAATCCTTACGTTACTTATTTTCTCACTCAATTCTCTAAACTTATGTTCATGATTTTTCAAGTCACTGGTTTATAAATTCTTAAGCAACTACTTAATTTAGGCCACATGTCTCATAGATTGAGAGAGGAGTTTCTTAAACTTTTAAGAGAGGATGAGGAATTTAGATATGCTGTACTTGGTTTGTTAGGTCTTGATGAAGTTTTAAGAGTCATTAAGTCTCTTCAAGAACAAGTGTTAAAGCTTCAAGAGCAAGTGAGTGAGCATACGAGAGTTATAAGAATGTTGCAAGAACAGATGAGTGAGCATAGTAGAGCTATAAGGTCTCTACAGGAGCAGGTAAGTGAAAATACTAAAGCTATAAAATCATTGCAGGAGCAGGTGAGGAGTTTACAGGAACAAGTGGCTGAGCATAGTAAAGCTATCAAATCATTACAAGAACAAGTAAGAAACCTACAAGAACAAGTAATTGAATTACAAAGAGAAGTTAGAGAGCATAGTAAAGCAATTAAATCATTACAGGAACAGGTACTGAAATTGCAGGAAGAGGTAAAAAGACATGGTGAGATACTTGAGGGTCATAGTAAGGTGTTGGAAGCACATAGTAGAGCTATTGAGAAGTTAGCATCAAAAATTGATGCTCTTGGTACTAGATGGGGGATAGTTACTGAAGAAACTTTTAGAGAAGGTATTAAGTACTTAATTGAAGATTTAATAAAACTCTACAAAGTTGATAAATGGATTCACTATGATAAAGAAGGCTTTGTCTATGGTTATCCAAGCTGGATAGAGGTGGATGTACTTATTAAAGATACTGAACATATACTTGTAGAATTTAAGGCACATGCAGATAAGTCAGATATTGGTGAACTTTACAAGATTGGCCTACTCTATGAGAAAGTTAATGGAATTAAACCTAAACTATTAATGGTAGCTTCAACAATTAGAAAAAGAGCTAAAGAATTAGCTGATAAAGCGGGGATAGAATGTAGAGGAACAATACTTGAATATTAAGATAAAGTTTAGAGAAAGCATAATCAACCTCCTCAATCATTGAGAAAAATTAATAATAAAATCACTATAACTATACATAAGTGATGATCCCGAAGTTAACAGAATTTAATGAAGAAATTGCTGAGTGCTGAATTTTCTTCTCTAAACATCTTAGTATGAGGATGAAGAAATTACGTAATGACGCGCATTCTAAGTTAAGACGTATTTATAATTTTACTAATTAATTTTAAATAATCATCCCATGCTTGAAGCTCTATATATGTTCTTGTTAAATCTTCACTTGAAATTATGGTGTCTATAAATCTCTTAACATAATTTACAAGTTCATTAAGATAGTGTTCAAATACGTTTAATAATTTAGCTATTAGTAGGAGTTCTATAGGTGTAGGTATTGGCTTCATTAACGCTACAATATCGTTAAACTTCTCTTTAAGAAAGTAGTAGTCTAAGTATGTAAATACTACATGTACAGCATTATCGAAACTATCTTCATAGTTACTTATGTAAGTCTTTAACTTTCTTGCTAAGTCATTAACAATCAAGTTCCACTCATAAACATCTACCTTACCTGTAATGACGTATCTTAGTACTAGTCTAGAAATTTCAGTAATACTTGCAGCATCACTCCACTCCTTATCAATACTTGAAGAACATATAACACTTAATTCAGGATAATTACGTACAAGCCATGCATATAAATCTATGAAAGGAGTGTAAAGTCTTTGAAGAGCTTTAAAATGTGGTAATCCTTGAAAAACTTTCCAAACATCTTCAAATTCTCTCTGACCAATAACATACATGACAAGTTCTCTACAAAATTCTTCAGGTAATGGAAGAACTAGATAGTTAAATTTTGAAACTATACTTTTCAAAAACTCTACCAAGTACTGAATACCTAATTCACACCTTCTAGTAAAGATTAAAATCCTCATAATAGTAGTGAAGTTTGAAGAAACTAAAAACTCACACAACATTTAACATGATAGAGATTATGCATGTCAACTCCTAGACAGTACCTACCATAACATCTCACAACATTGTGAATTTGATAACTCAACCCATAACATCAATACTTCTCATCAAGACTTTAAATATAGAAATTGACTATACGTATTGAGAAAGTACGTAACTATTTATGTTGAGAATTTACGTATAAGATTTAGAGGTAGATTTACATTACATAATTTCTTCACACATCTTAAACATAGATTTAAAAGCATAAAGCTCTTCAAGTATGTTCATTTAATGTTAATTGATATACCTGAAGCTTCACATACTCGTACTGAAAGTGAGGTATTATTGCGGTTCTTGGAAAGCATACAGAAGATAAATTAAGAGTTATTACTAAATACTTAAAACAATACTCTTCACCACTTTACAATTTAGTAAAGACACTCATCATTCTTGCCCATAACCACATCATCAATATACTGCTTAACATACTTACAAGATTTTCAAAACATTGACTAAACCTACCTAACAATTTAGTAAATACTTCTAAGACATTGATATTAGTAGTGATGAGGTTGCATAGTTAGATCTAAGTGATGATCTAGGTAAGTAAGTGTTACGTAAATTAGGGTTATTAAATCTTTTAAGAAATTCTTTCAAAATCTTCCCTGTAGATTCATCACTTTCCTAACCACTCACTCTTACCAACCTTACCCATCACTAAGTACGTTACTCACCTTAACGCATTTTCTTACCTCATGGTAAATGAGGTATGAAGGTACTCGTTAAAACTTTATGAGATACTTAAGATTTGAACTTTCTAGTAAATTGTGATGAAGAATTCATAATTTGTAAAGTTTAAATAATTTAATATTAGGGAAAGGATAGGTAAGAACGTTAAAGTTAAAGAGTATAGTTTCAACGATAGTGAGCATATATGTGTAGGTAAGTACTAACACGATACTTAATGAGCAATTTCAATTCTCACAGCATATTCACGTAATTTACCTCTAAGTGAGGGTAGAAGATACAATACTACATCACTCACGGATAATCTTGCACATTTATAGGCTTAAGTTAGTAATAACGTATTTTTAAAGCTTTAAATAGGCATTACGACTTTTTTAAATTTCGAAAAAACCGCATAATTTTTAAAAAAGAAATAGTAGAACATTACCTGGGTGAAGCAACTGTGACGAGTAGAGTAAGATCTAGAGGTATTAGTCCTGTAGTAACAACAATCATACTAGTCGCTGTAGGTGTAGCACTTGCCGTAGCAGTAGCAGTATGGGTAATGGGATTAGCAGGAGGAGCAGCAAAATACGCAAAAGTAAGAGTAATAGATGCAAGACTTACTTGCAGCGACGGGAGTGTTAGCACCTTTAGTGTAACTTTAGCTAATGATGGAACAGCAGATGCAGTTGTAGTAATGATTAAACTTTACGATGGTGTAGCCGATATTGACGATACAACAATAGCTGCAGGAACCACAAGTCAGTCCATAGATGTGCAGAATTGGGGTCCACCACCATCTGAATGTACTCCTGGCAGAGAGTATAGTGGTGAAGTTGTATTAGCCGACGGTACTAGAATACCATTCGTTGTAGTAGCTAAGGCAGAAGGTGGAGGTGGTGGAGGAGGTGGCGGTGAGTAACAATGATTAACGACTAATTGAACAATCAAAATTTACATTCCTTACTAAACCCTTACTTAAATAGTTTTCCTTCCACAAGTTAAATTTCAAGTTTTTTACAATTAGGAGGTTAGTAATTAAGAATTATGAAGTTGTGGATAGTGAGATCATAGTTAGAGTACGGTGGTGAAATATCGAGGTGTTGTTTGAGACTTCATTGAGATTTTTGATTTCTAAGTATGAATGTATAAAAGGGATCATCATAATTTAGATTATGTAGTACATGGTTTCGATATATCTTTCCGAGAAAATTCTTGAAAAGTTAGAAAGTTATGCTAAAGACAAAGATAAAAACCTCTTGAGCTTATTATTGAGGAATTATTGCTTGAGAAGTTAAATGCTGATTCTGAAGTTAGAGTTGATGTTTATCTTGAACTTTATGAGAAATTGTTAAGAAATGCTGAAGAGCTTTATGGTAGGAATGATCTTGTTCAGGCTAGTGAAAAGTATTGGAGTGCTGTTTGTGTTTTACTTAATGCTATTGCTGAATTGAGAAGTTGGAGATATTATTCTCATCATGATTATAATGAAGTTGTTGAAAAACTTTCTGAAGAATTTAAGAAACCTGAAATTAGTAAATTATTTGCTATTACTGAAAGACTTCACGCAAATTATTATCACAATTTCATTAAGAGTAAGGAAGTATTTAATACGTATAGAGAAAGTATTCATGAATTGGTACAGATTTTGAAAGAAATTTTAAATCATTTACGTCAAAGTGAAGTAAAATAGTAAGGTGTTTAGAGTATGAAGTATGTACATATGAGATATTATTTCACTAAGCGTTTAATTGTGAATGAATTGTTTTAAAGAATCTGTAAGAACTTTGTAATGTAATGTCTTTGACAAAATAGTTAATAATGCTTGTGGAGTATTATATTTTAGAGAATGTGCATTAATACAAAGTCATTAACATATTAATATATTAAGGACTTAGAAATTGAGTTTAGAAACTTTGGTTCTTTGAAAGAGGGTAAATTAAGGCTTGGAACTTTAACTGTAGTTCTTGGCCCAAATAATTCAGGAAAAACATTTCTTGCAGCCTTAACATATGTCATACTAACTTAACACACGAATTTTTAATTCATCAAGCAATATCGCATGGAATTTTTGAAGTAGGACAAAAATATTGTAGTGATAGGCTTTACTTTTCTATTCTCTACTTGCTGTTTGAAGGGTTGGGGTTAGGTTTTTAATTTATGTTTTTACTTCTCTTTATGGTTTGGTATGTATTTAAATGTGAATTTTGTGAAAGAGTTTTCTATTCAACTAATAGAGTAAAATTGAAGAGAGAATGTAAAGAACATTTACTAGAATTTCATAAAGTTGAAGTTCTTGAAAAATTAAGAAAATATGTAGATAGTGTTAAATTTGATTGTCCTGGTCATGGACTTAGACCTGAAGATATTGATGATAATGGTAAGTGTAGAATTTGTGGTTATAATCTTTTAAGTTGGTTTTATGGTCAACATGAACTTATTTTTGGTAAGGACTTTATTAAAAAATTATTTAATAATGATGTTAAGAAGTATGTAGAGTATATTAAGGAACTTGTTAAGGAAAGAAGATTTACTTGTCCTGGTCATGGAATTAAATCTAGTGATATTGATGATGAGGGTAGGTGTAAGATATGTAAATGTGATATATTGAATTGGTATGTAGGTTATTTAGTATCTATGTCAATACGTTCATACAATTCTTTTCAAGATGTTAAGAAAATTCTTGAAGAATTGAAATAAAGTAAGAGGGAAGAGGAAGTCTTAAATTACTCCCCTCCACTTATCAAGTTCTTACTTCATTCAATTCTTCCTTCTTTTCTATTTCTTCTATCTTTTTCTTTAATTCATTTATGATTGGTTTTATTATTATTTCACTTGCTCTCCATATCTCAATACCAATAATATTTCTGTCCTTATCAAATTCTATAAATACATCCTCATTAATTTCTTCAGTATCATTAACATCACCATCCCTAAAAACAATATACAAAATATCTGATTCATTATCATAAAAAACTCTCATGAGGAATCACCGAGTATTAGAATAACTAGATAGTTTATCAAACATACTCTCAAACTTATATGAGCATAAGTTATGATGGGGTGGGGTATTGGTCGTAAATAAAGGTTTTTAAGCAAGTACTTACAGAGCATTCTTGATGCAAATTGAATTTTCTAAACATGCTAAGATTAAGATGATGAGTAGAAAGATTGAAGTTAGTGATGTTATTTATGGTCTTTCTAATCCTTTAAGAAAATTTTACAATAATACTACTAGACATTATGTAATAATTAGTTCTCATCCTTCAAAATCAAGTCATTACCTAGTTATTATCTATCAAGTAGTACAGGACAAAGTAATAATTATAACGGTTATCGACGTTAAGGATATTGATAAACTAGTTGAACGAAGAATTAAATCAGGAAGGTGGGTTGAAATTCATTAATTTTCACGTAATTATTGCTTTCATTTTTGTACATGCTTCATACATATCTATAATTTTTACTTTAATTTTCTCTTCATTACTTAACTTTTCATTAATGTATTTTCCATATTCTAATTTCTTCTCACTTGTTGGATATACAATAATTACTTTATCATAACTTTTCAATCTCTTTCTAATCATTTTTATAGTTTCTTCAATATCTTTAAGTCCTGTCTCAATTTCTACAGCAATTTTATTATTATTAAATTGAATTTCTATATCAGGTGTTCCTGGCTTGTTAAGTAATATCGCATTTTCTTTAAATTTCTACTTGAGATGATTGTAAAGATCAATAACTAATGCTTTATGAATACGTTTTTTATAATCTTTAAAGGCATAGTAAGTTACTAATCTAGAACCTGCTTTACAACTATAATACTTAACTTCCTTAACAAGACCATAATCAATTAATTTTTTAAGAATTTTTTCTATAAATGGTTCTGTTGTATAGGTGTATGTTTATTTTTGAATGTTGATTTTGAATTGTTTTTGACTTACTTTACTTCTCCTATTATTAATATTCTTACTTTTTTACCAATAAGTTCTTTCACATTTTCATGATACTTCTTATGTATGTAAATCATTATGTCTTTTCCATGCTTAATAAAAGTACCCTCAATATAGATAACTACAGTCTCACCCTAGAAAAAACTAGAGAAACCTATTTAAATAACTACAGCTAAGAACTCACTTAGATTCCCGATGAGGGTCTTGGCAACCCTTAAATTTGGAGTTGCCCCCGAGGGAGATTACTCTACTCTATTAGACACCATCAATAGGTACATGAATTCTCTTAGAATAGTTGTTTGGTACGTTATTCATAGTAAAGAGACATCGTTAAGTAAAGTATCTAAGGTATTGTATGAGAAGTTGAAGAGCTATGGATTACCTAGTTACTTATCGATAACAGCTATTAAGGAGGGTATTGAAATTGCTAAGTCTTGGTTAAACAATCCAAAGAAAGGAAGATACCCAATTTTAAGAAAGAAACACTTAACTCTACATCAAAGATACAGTTACA
Organism: uncultured Thermoproteaceae archaeon; assembly: GCA_964390355.1. GTDB lineage: Archaea > Thermoproteota > Thermoprotei > Thermoproteales > Thermocladiaceae > CAYMHS01. The sequence goes on from CAYMHS010000001.1 coordinate 15,081, forward strand.
AAATTGACTTAGAGAACTTCATAGCAAATATCTTAACAACAAACGGTAGAATTAAGGTAAGATTATTACATGATAAGAAATATGTTGAAAAGTTTAAGGATTGGTTTCCTAAGGGTGCTAAGTTACTTTTAAGAAATGGTAAATTATTTCTACATGTAACTTTGGAGAAAGAAGTAATTGAACAAAAACCTAAAGATTACTATGGATTAGATGTTAATTATCGTGAAGTTGTTCTTAGTAATGGAAAGGAAGAACTTAGATTTAAAACAATGCTCAACAAAGCGTTTCACTATTATTTCTTAGCCAATAGGTTACAGGAAAAGTATGGTGATGGTATGAAATGGAGATTTAACAAGAAAATACTTAATAGAATTAAACACTTCTTCAAAAAGTCGAGAAATGTAATTGAGTACTACACATCACTATTATCAACAAAGATAGTTAATGAAATTGTTAAGAGAAATTCAGCAATAGTAATGGAAGATTTAAGAGACTTAAAATTTAATGTTTTAAACAATGTTAAGAAAAATTGGAGAATTAAGCTAAACTTATTAGCTTATAGAAAACTACAGAGAAAAATTGAGTATAAGCTTAATTGGTATGGATATAAAGTACACTATGTAAATCCTAATTATACATCTTCAACTTGTCCTAGATGCAATTCAAAGTTAATCAATAATGGTTTCAGAAGATTGAAGTGTGTTAAGTGTGGTTTTGAAGCTGATAGAGACACAATAGCTTGTTTAAACATTCTTAAAAAGTTTAACCACATGTGGGAGGGGTTTGGTTCCCCCTCGACTGCCCCAGACCCAGATGAAAACCCGATGGGGATGATGGGGAAGTTGAGTAGGGGGTCAACATTCAGAATCAACATTCACAAAACAACATACCCCTACTCAACAGAACCCGAAATTCTTTAAAACTTTTTTAAAAATAGGTACTATTAATTGAAGAAGAGGTCCCGCATCGGGTCATCCCGTCCCTAGGGGCTGTTTCCCACAAGGGACGGCTCGCCTCCGGGACCTATCTCTAAATTTTGGGGTGTATCTAGAATTTTTCTAACTTATTTATTCTTTACCTTAAAGTCAAATCCATCTATAAATTTCGTCTTGGATTGTTAATCTATGTGCATTTACGGCATTATCACATATATTTAATACTACGTACCAAGCAGTACCTTTACTAATCTTAATATTCTTTTCTTGACAAATAATCTTATCCATACTTTCACATAATCTATACTCAATTATTATTTTCTTAACATCATCACATATACTGGGATCTATAATACATTCATTACAAGGTTTTGAATATTGTTTAGAATATTCAATAACTACTTCAACAAGTCTATCTAAAGAACTTACAGTTATTAAAAGTTCAATCAAATTCTCACTTCTAAATCTATTCAATTTCTTATTGAAGAATTTAATGAAAATATCAGGTTTCTTGATATGACGATGGTATTTCTTGAAATGTCTAAACTCATTTTTAAATTTTGCAATTCTACTCAAAACAACTTTTCTAACAATCAAAATACCAAAATATTTCTTAACAGATTGATCAATAATTACTACAAAACACATAAATCAATACAATACAAATCAATATAAGTACATAACATTCAAGAACCATTAAGTAAAATAGAATGTAGATATGTACTTAAATGTAATTATGTAATGATTAATCAATACAGGCTTCTCTTTCGAACATAACTCATCATGATTATTCCTATCCTGAGGAATACAACTGGTAATACTCTCATGAACATTAAAGTAATAACTAATGAATAACCCCCTTTCCAGTTGTAACAGAATTCACTATACTAGCAACTGCACAGAAATTCAATTACTAAAAATTTGCGTAATAGAGTGTTGGGAATGTTAAATGATATGTTGCAAACCTGTACATTCAGATTCCATAAGATATACAGTATTTATCATTTATTTTTAACTAGAAAAAGTATTTTCTATAAGGAATTGAATATTTAAGGATAAGAAATAATTTACGTTAACTAACGTAAATAATGTTCATAAATTGGAACACTTAATTATTGAGTTTTTGAGTAAATAATTAAGTATTAAATTAAGTGTTAATAACTATGATCATGAATACAACCTATATACTTCCCCTTTATAAATCATGCTTATAAATCATACGTAGATTTACAGATACAACTGGAAAAGGGAGAGGAAGGGGTATGAACATGTCGTACCTATATTACATGTAAATCTTATTCATAGAGCATAGTGAAATATTACATCACAACTACAATCAAGATTTGATGTAGAAATATTATCTAAGTTATTTTACATATTTCTTTCTTATTTCTTTATTTTCTTAATTTTCTACTTGAAAGAGTTTCTATGTTTAGAAATGTTCGTGCACTTATGCATGATTGGATTCCATCTAGATTACCTTTTCGTGAAGAACAGTACAATACTATTAAGTCTTATCTTAAGGTTATTGATCATGAGTCCATACTATTGTATACACTTCTTCTAAGACTTGCAAGTGCTGGTAGGTTATCAATTCTTTTCAATTTCTTACTAATTTTAACTTTAAGTTAATTTCGCGCATATTCACATGATCTTTCAATTTTAAATTATGAATTATGGGGTGGTTGATATTGTCTGTAACGTTATCTTAAGTATTCAATTCTCTCAATGTAGGCAGGGTTAGTCTTGAATTTCTAAGATTTTCTTACCCATTCGCCCATATATACTACTAGCTTCATTGAGCTTCTTTTATCAAATCCTGCACTTGTTAAGTAAGATTCTAATTGATCACTTGCTGGTGGAAGTGATTTTGCTCCAAGAAGTACTGTTAATACGTTAATTACACAGGGCATAAGTTTCATAGAGCCACCACCTCTGACTGGATTTACGATGAAGAGACTACCTCCTGGTCTAAGTACTAATCTTAAGTTTCTTAAAAATGATACTGGATCTTCAACTCTAGGTAGTATTAGCATGGCGAAAGCTGCATCGAAGAAGTCTCTATATTCTGGTACTAAATCTTCAAGTGTAGATACTACAAAGCTTACCTTATCAAGTGCCCATTTGTATCTACTTTCTAAAACTCTTCTAGCAATATTTACTGCTGGTTCATAGACGTCAAATCCGAGAATCATCTCAACATTTGGATAGTGTTCAAGTATGCTGAAAGTTGTGAATCCGATACCTGAACCAACATCTAGAATTCTCTTAAATCTAGTAACATCCCATCTCCTAATTATATAGTCAATAATACTTCTATGAATATTAGTTCTCTGTAAGTAACTGTATAGAAGTGATCTAACATCATCACTCATACCTCTAATTATGAAGGTATCGAAATTTTCAGTTATTGTATCTAGTATTCCCTTTAAATCTTCAAGAAATTCAGGGACTTCAAGTGTATGTACAATCATCTTGTCATAACTTGGATTTAGATAGTATCTATCTCCCTTAACTTTAACAAAATCATTAATACTTAATGCCGTTAATAGAGCTCTGAAAGGTAAGTACCTATCGGTATTGTAGTGTCTTAATATTTCATCAAGAGTTGAACCTTTTTCAAGAAGTGGTCTTAGGTTAAGTTTTTCTACCCATTTAGGAAGGTAGTACTTGTCGAAGTTCTTCATGGCATGTGCGATCTTTCTAAGTGAACCACCAACTTTACGTTCAAAATCACGTTCAGGAGCACTTCCAAAAAGACTTCTAAGTTTAAACTTTATAGGATCAATCATGACTTAACCCTCTTTCTTAAAAGTCCTGACTCAATTAATGTATAGACAAGATCTACAATATCTGGAGTTACTGAACCTTGTCTTAAGGCTGCTCTTATCTTTTCAAGATCTTGTGGTGGTAGTAATTTTTCAGCTTTAGGATCAAGTTCATATTCAGTTAAGTCTAATTCTTCAACTTCTTTTCTTCTCTCAATTATTGGTAGTCTAGTATCTACCTTGACATCTCTGATAGTGAAGTCTTGACCAATAGTTACAATGATGTAGTGATTACCATGCTTAATTCTCTTATCATAGACTCCACTTGGAGATTCAACAATAGCTCTAACATCATCAATAGTTAATGAAAATTCTACATCTTCACCATCAAGTGGACACTTAACCTTATAAGTTGGAGTAAGTGCCATAATTTTTTCTCTATAAAGTAGTATTTATAGCTTACTAAACTGTATTAAACCTCATCGAAAAACTTAATAAATTTACGAAATAGACTCGAAACAACCATAACATTCTTGAAACTATAAATCCATTTCAACCATGTATTACTGTGCCTTGTATACAGTATGAGAGTAAGTTAAATAACCACCTAAAACTCTTCTAAATAGAACAGTTATGGTTAAATGTCCTGTATGTGGTAAAGATTACAGCAACTCTACAGCCCTTTTAAAACATGTAAGACTTAAAAGCAAGTACGATAAAGCACATGAGAAGTTATGGAATGAATTTCAAGAATTTCTAAATAATTGGAATGGATCGTCAGAAGATGAATATATGGGTAAGACAGACCTTTTTAGAGAATTTTTAAGATCTAGAAAGATATGAGAGTGTAGGGTGAAAGTTCAAAAAGACACTACTACAGTTAAATTAAACACAATATAAATTACCCAAACCATACATAGTAACTTCGTAATGTATAAACTAGAGAGAGAACTCAAGAACATTAATGAACTTATCAGGTATAGCGATATTGATAAGAGGAAGATTCTAAATAAAGCCTTAAGATTATTCATTAATGGAGAGTTGAGCTATGAGGATTTGAAACTCATAGTTAAATTACTTAGAATTTCCTTAACTAGAAGTTCTAATACTTATAGATTTAAAGAAGTAAAGAGTGATGTAGAGACTGTAGTACGTGATGTACATGATGTTGATAGTGATTTAAAAATCGTTAAGAAAGAATTTGAAGTAATTAATGATGAATATCTTGGCTATAGAATTTTAAAGAGAATTTTTGGTTATGATTATGGAGATTAACTACATAGCTAAGCTTTACGGTAAGTATTTAGGTGGAATTGATTGTGAAAAGATAATTAAAAATATGAAAAGTAATGATCGTGAGAGAATTGAAGCTGTTGAACGTATGTTAGGTTTAAAGATAGAAAATGATGTAAATGATTATTTAAAATTTGAAATTTTAAGGATTAGAAGTATTATTGAGAGGTTAAGAATTGAAGAAGAAAGACTTCAAAAATTAATTGAAGATCTTAAGTTAAATAGCATAACTAATTTTGAAGTTAAGGTTGTGCTGAGAAGGTTAAGGTGTGTTAGGAGATCGAGAAGAATTTACGTTAATCTTCTTAAACAATTATCTAGATCTGAATAATTATTGGATAGTTATTACATAGAAATACTCTAACTTTTAGATCAGAATCTAGAGCTCTCAATACTTTAATTAATATTGATGCGATTTTTTGAATATTCTTCACCAACTCTAAATCAGTCTGTGGTGAATATTCAATATCTATACTGTCAAGATAGTCTAGAAGCTTCTTAACCTCAATCTCGACAAAATCACAAAGCACTTTACTCAGCTTCACTAGACACGTTATGGCTGATAAACCTATCTGTCTATGAATTGTTATGTTTTTGTAACTTCTAAAGGTTGAGATACTTTATAAAACTTACATGTTCATAATGTATTGTGAGTATTGAGGTTACCTTAGTTACTGGTAGGACTATTGAGCAAGGTATTGCTATGGAGAGTATGGGTAAGTTAAGTATTGATTACCTCAACACTATATCCATAATTTACCTAAATTCTCAAGATGCTGAAAAGTTAAATTTACGTGATGGTGATGAAGTTGAAATTTCTCGTAATGATAGATCAGTAATAGCTATTGTTAAGATAGATTCAACTCTTCGTGAAGGTGTAGCATTTATGCCTTATGGACCAGTAGTTAATTATTTAACTAATTCTGAAACTTCAGGTTCATCAACACCAACATATAAAGGATTTAAAGTAAGGATTAGAAAGAGTTTAGGTAAAGCAAAGTTAAACGTTATTAAACATGTAGAACTTCCTGGTGTTGGTGAGAGAAGGTTAAGTGATGGTGAGTATAGAGTTGTTAAAGATGTTACTTGTCCTTTCTGTGCACTTCTCTGCGATAACTTAGTAGTTAAGATTCAAGGTGAGAGAATTATTGATGTAGAGAATGCATGTGCTATTGCTAGAGCTAAATTTCTCAACTATCATAGAGATAGAGTACTTAAACCAATGATCTACGAGAATGGTAGGTATAGAATCGTTACTCTTGAGGAAGCTCTCGATGTGGCTGCAGAAATTTTAGCTAATGCTAAATATCCACTACTCTATGGTTGGTCATGCACTACATGTGAAGCTATCGATTTAGGTCTTGAACTTACAGAAATTTTAGGTGGTGTTTATGATAATACTGCCTCTGTATGTCATGGACCAACGTTAATGGCAATAGCAGAGACAGGTACTCCCGACTTTACTCTAGGCTTTACTAGACATTATGCTGACATTGTCATTATTTGGGGCTGGAATCCTAGAAATGCTCATGTAAATTTTCTACAAAGATTCATAAAACCTGAAGGTAAGATTATTAAGGATAGAAGTGAAAGAAGAGTAGTAGTCATTGATGTTAGAGAATCTCAAGTATATGTAAGACCTAAAATAGATTATTCAAAATGCTTAACATGTGAAGTATGTAGAGTATATTGTCCAGATGCTCTAGTACAGACTGATAAAGTCATAACTACACCGAGAGGTAAAAAGTTCATAATTAGAACTATAGAGATTAACTATGATAAGTGTAGAGAGTGTAATTTATGTACATTACAGTGTCCATTAGGTGCTATCACTGTTGAGAAATCTGTCAACGATGTTTGGAAAGTAATTCCTGGTAGAGATTATGAACTACTTACAGCTTTAAGAATGGTGCTTAGAGATTTAGAAATTGAAAAAAGGAGCATAGCAGGTATTGACAGAGAGAAAGTTATTGAACTTGGTGAAGCAATTAAGAGATCTAAATACTGTGTTGTACTTTTCGGAGTAGGTCTTACACATTCAGGAGCTAAATATCAAAACGTAGTTGAAGCTATAAGACTCGTACATGACATTAATGAAGTAACTAAAGGAACTATACTAGCCATGAGAGGACACTTCAATGTTACTGGTGCAAATGTTGTTGCTTTATGGACATATGGTGCACCTTTCGGTATAGACTTATCTAGAGGTTTTCCAAGATATATACCAGGAGTTACAACAGCCGTAGATTTGTTAAGTAGAGGTGAAGTTGATGCAATGCTTGTAATTGGTGCAGATCCATTAGCTAGTTTTCCAAGAGATGCTGTAGAACATATGATGAAAATTCCAGTAATTGTTATTGACCCTAAGCCATCACTAACATCAACTATAGCTAAAGTAATCATACCATCAGCACTTTCTGGAATAGAGTGTGAAGGTACGGTCTATAGGCTTGACTATATACCACTTAGATTGAGAAAAATTGTTGATCCTCCTGAAAACGTGTATCCGGACACCTACATTCTTAAAGAACTTATAAGAAGAGTTAAGAAGATTAAGGGAATAGAATGAGAGTTATAGTTAAGATTGGTGGTAGTCTTCTAAATTATTCTAAGCAACTTGAACAAGTACTTCAAGTAATTGATAATGATTACGAAAATGAGATCATAATAGTGCCAGGCGGTGGAATTTTTGCAGATACTGTTAAGAATATTCAAGAAAAACTAGACATTAATGATGATATAGCTCACTGGATGGCTATTAAGGCAACAGAAATATACGCTATATACATTAGTGAGAAATTGAGTAGGGGAGTACTTTGTGAAAATCTTCAAGAAATAGAGAATTACTTATCAAGAAGATACATACCTATAGTATTACCGTTTAAGATAATGTATAGACTTGATATTCTTCCAAAAACATGGAAAGCAACAAGTGATTCCATAGCAATATTGATAGCGATATTAACAAGTAGTGACTTAACAATACTACTGAAAGTTATTGATGGATTAATCATTAATGGAAAATTAATAAGACAAGCATCAGTACATGAGTTAAGTAGTCTACAAGGTATAGCTGATGATTACATACTAGAACTGATTAAGAAGTATAAGATCAGGGCGGTAATTCTAAATGCATTAAGAATTGAAAATTTGATAAAAGTATTAAGAAATGAGGAAGGAGAATACACATTAATAACACCATGAAAAGTAAATTAATAATTATTACTAGATCTTGAACTTAAACCATTAACAATATTAATAGACTCTAAAATACTTGGAGAATAGAAAATATGGATTACTTAAAGGATGTTAAAAATCATGCTGAAGAAAGTAGTGTAGAGATAAAACTATGAGTAATGAAGAAATATCTATATTGTTAAGAATGTATTGAATAAGTGTCTAGAAGGCGAAGAAGCACTGTACTTAATCTGTGACTATGCATCTTTAGTCGAGTATTAATAATTGATGAATGTTTAGTACATTAATCCTTAATTTTTCAAAGTTTAAAAGTTCTGACTTGACATGTTATGTATGTATAGGATTAAGGAGATTCAATGTTCTTATGCTATTATGATTATTGGTTTTGCTGGTTATCCCGATGCTGCTTATGCTACATCTAGCAGTCTTAATTATCTTGTTAAGAAGTTTAATGCTGAGAAGATTGGTGAGTTTAGTAGTGATGATCTTTATAATTATTCAATACTTAGACCAGTAACAAGTATTCGTAGTGGTGAGATACTTAAGATTGAATTCCCAAGTCTTGAAATATTTCATGCCTTTAATGGTGATAGAGATATCATTTTCATTAAAGGTTTTGAACCACAGCTTAAATGGCAAAGATTTATGGATTCCATAACTGAAATATCTAGAAAGCTTAACGTTAAGGAAGTATATACCTTAGGTAGTTTTGTTGATTATAGTGAAGAAGTTAAAGTTTCAGTAGTACTTACAGATAAATCTCTTAAAAGTATTATTGAAAGTTTAGGTCTAGGTCTTATTGATTATCAAGGACCTTGTAGTATCTATACACCAATAATTAATAAACTATATAGTGAAGGAATTAAAGCACTAAGTTTATGGGCACATATACCTTATAGAGATTACGCAGTACTTTCAAGAGTTGGAGCAACTGATTGGAGAGCAAGTAGTAAGTTAATAAGTAGTTTATTAAAGGTTGTAGATTTGAAACTTGACATTAAGGATCTTGAAGAAAAAGCACTTCAGGTAGAGACAACTTTAAGATCAACATATCATGGAGGAAAGTTTGAAGAATCACCTAAATACATAATATAGATGGTGATAAACGCTGGATGGTCTGAACAAATCTTGATGAATGAGGACCTCACTGATATTTTAAGAACTACACATTCTCCTCAATACTTCACAAGATCTAACTTACTTCTCTTCTTACTTTTAAATGATGAATTATGTAGTACACTACTGTACGACAATACATGTAAATACGTTGAAGTGAGAATTGTTTATACATGTTTTATTGATGAGTAAGTTCACGATTATGAATTGTCCAGAGTATGATAAGAACATAACGATGAGAGATACTATGAGTATGTATGCCGAAAGATCTGTAAATCAGTCCTTTTGAGGGCGGTCAAGAGCTTTATAGAGATGAGATGTATTTGAACTAGATTATAATATGTTAATACAGCATCTGATGAGAACTCAATATCTTTGTCTTGCAGCATTTATTCTCTCGAGTATGAGTAATAGAAGGAGTGATATAATGAAGTTTATGTTATGTATTGTGAAGATATTTCGAACCACTTACTCTAGCAGAAAAGATTAATGGTAAGACTACTCAAAAACTTCATGCATTATATCTTTCAGATCTTTAGTCTCCATATTCATGATGTAGCAGTTGTCGGTGTGTATGTGTTTCACCATTTATATGCTTCTCATTGATGAGTTAATCATTGATACATTATCTTTTGAAAATCGGTCTATGAGGATCATATTGCTATGAGGTTTTGAAACTACTTAATACTTCAAGTACTAGTATTGATGTTTTAGTAAAAACTTCCTGTAGTTCTTTAAGTCCTAACATTTCTTTCTCTTCATTAAGTACTAAGTTGTTACTTATTACAAGTACTGCTCCTGTCTTTACTTTTCTTATAAGACCTATAGTGAAGAGTGTTGCACATTCCATTTCTACAGCGTGAACACCTATGCTTGACCATTTTCTAGCGAATTCTTCTGATTCTAGATAGAACACGTCATTACTAATAACTACACCGCTAGTTATGTTAAGTCCTAGACTTTTACCTTTACTTAACAGCTCTCTATATAGATCTTCGTCTGGTATTAATGGTGCATTTTTTCCTTCTAAGTACTTTAAGATGACGCTTGAATTGTCATGTATGGCTAGTTTGGGTACAAGTACATCACCTCTATGTAAGTAATTGACTAATGAGCCAGCTGTACCGATTCTTACAATTATTTTTGCTCCTAGCATTATTAATTCTTCAAGAACGATAGCTATTGATGGTGCTCCAATGCCGTGAGTAGCTATAGTTATTGGAGTATCTTTATAATATCCAGTATATGTGTAGAAGCCTCTATTCTTATTGACGAGACGAGCATTATCTAGAAAATTAGAGATAAACTTTACTCTATCGGGATCTCCACAAACAACTACACGTTCAGCAATATCTTCCCTTCTAGCCTTAATGTGTATGGGCATGGCATGTATAGTTAGAGAGCAACCTCTATATAAAGATACTTCACGTTCTTTAAGGTAAGACTCCTCTTAAGAACTTACTGTAAGGTTGAAAATCTTTTTAATTCCATATTCAATTAGATGTATTGAAGTAAGTAGTGATGACATCTATTGTTTACCTTAAAGGCTTTAAAGCTAAGGAGAAATTATTTAGACATGTAAAGAAGCCAGTACGTACTATTTCAGGTATTGTACCTATAGCCATAATGACTAAACCTATGCCATGTCCAGGAAAATGCATATACTGTCCTGGTGGTTTAGAGATAGGTTCGCCAAAGAGCTATATGCCAGATAGTCCAGTACCTCTGAGAGCTTCTAAAGTAAATTATGATCCCTATCTACAGGTAGTTAATAGAGTTGAGCAGTACTTAATCATGAATCATGAAGTATCTAAAGTTGAGTTGATAGTTATGGGTGGAACTTTCACTGCCTTACCATTAAGTTATCAGTACTGGTTTATTGCTAATGCCTTGAAAGCTCTAAATGACTATCCTGTATGGCAAGAATCTAGTAGTGATTTGATAGATATTAATTATGAATTGTTGAGAAATGAGAAAGCTAGGATAAGAGTAGTTGCATTAACTATAGAGACAAGACCTGACTACGCTATGGAGAAACACATAGACATTATGCTTAGTTATGGAGCGACACGTGTTGAAATTGGTGTACAGTCAATATATGATGATGTTTTAACAAGAGTAAAGAGAGGTCACGGAGTAAGAGAAGTTATAAAATCAACACAACTTCTTAAAGATGCTGCATATAAAGTATGTTATCACTTAATGCCTGGACTTCCAGGTAGTGATCCTGATAGAGATTTAGAAATGTTTAGACAAGTCTTTGAAGATCCTAACTATAGACCTGACTGTTTAAAGATATATCCAACCTTTGTAGTACCGGGAACTGAACTTTACGAAATGTGGAGAAGAGGTGAGTATAGAAGTTACGATATGGAGACGTGGATTGAACTTCTCTCTAAAATCATGAACATAGTACCTAGATGGGTACGTGTAATGAGATTTGGTAGAGATATACCACTACACTGGATTGTTGATGGTCCTAAAATTGGAAATATGAGACAAGTAGTTCTTGATCGCATGTTAAGAAGAGGATTGAAATGTGTAGAGATTAGATGTAGAGAGATTGGTCATAAAATTCTTGAAAAAGGTGACGTAATTAAACCTAGAAGATTAAGAATTAATAGAATTGATTATGAGGCATCTATGGGGCATGAAGTTTTTCTTGAAGTTATTGATGATGAAGATAATCTGTACGGCCTGTTAAGACTTAGAATACCAAGTCCCTACGCACATAGATTTGAAGTTAAGTATGGAAGAACAGCACTTATTAGAGAACTTCACGTATATGGACCACAAGTACCTGTAGGTGAAGAAGTCATGCATGAGTATTGGTGGCAACATAGAGGTATTGGTAGGGTATTACTTTCAAGAGCTGAAAAGATAGCGTATGAAGAGTTCAATGCTTATAGAATGTTCATTATTTCAGGTGTTGGCGTTAGAGAGTACTATAGGAGTTTAGGTTATAGAAAATATCGTACCAGCTTCTACATGTTTAAGAACTTGAAGAAAAATCTACTTAATTACGATTTAGATGAGGTTCAGATGAGTTAAAAATTCAATAAAAACAACACGCCTTCTCAGAATATTGATTAACGTATTATTGAAGTATCATTTAGGTAAGGTTGGGTAAGTGTAAAAACTATTAAATATGCGTTAAGTACTTAATGAGTAAGTTGTCAAAGACGGAAATTGAAGCTGGTAGACTATATTTTGAACATGGTTTAAAACCTAGACAGATAGCTGAGAAACTTAAAATATCGATAAACACTGTCTATAAGGCATTATCAAAATATAGAAACCTCTACCTAAAAAGTATTGAAAATCGTGAGGAAGTAAAGAGAGATGAGAAAATAAGTCCTACTAATAACATAACGTTCACATTCAATGTCGTTAATTATAGTAGAAGTGCAGAGAATCTTAACAGTAAAGTAGATTCAGCACTTCTTTATGATATTGAAACCTTAAGAAGAGCGTTAATTAGAATTGAAGATACATTAAATGAGGTTAAGAAACTTCTACTAGAAGTTATGAATAAATTGACAAATATGAATATAAACACCTATACTTCAAGTCATGTAGATTATTCTGAGAGTAGTGAACTTGATGTTCCTGAATTTTTAAGAAATAACATTTGGATCGATGTTATTAGATCAAAAGCTTCTAGATTAGAAGTTAAGAATTACTAACGGTGTGAGCATCTCTCTAGATAGTAAACTTCCATGTTGCGCTTTCAGTATTGTTTTTTCTCTAGGTTCACCTCTATATGAGTAATCTAAACATTTAGTACTTGTTGAGAGTATTAATAAATCTCCAAGTCTTCTACATACATTACTATCAACTTGACCTAGAAGATTTGATGAAAATATTTCACTTATCTTTAAAATCTTAAATCCTCTAAATCTTGATTCAAGATATTGTTTAACTTCATCTACGTCATAGTCTCTCTCAATTTTTATGAATGATGCTCTAGCCTCACCAAAGGGTGGTGTTGATAAGCTATTCATTAAGTATTCATGATCTTCAAACTTAACAACATCATGCTCACCTGTAGGTATTAATCCATGATCACTGAGGATAATTATTGATATTGATTTCTTAACATACTTCTTCAAGATTCTATCGATACTTACTAATATGTCGCCAACACAGTTCACATACTCATCACTATCCACGCCGTACTTATGAGCTACTTGATCTGGTGTTGGTATGTATATATGTACATATCCTTGGTCTAGATCTTGAAGAAAAGTTAAGGCATTAATTAATGCATCACTTATTCCTGAATAGTCTAGGACTTCAGCACCTTTATAGATTAATCTAGATATTCCATCTGAGAGACCTTTAGGAAGGTAAACTCTAGTTCTAACACCTACACTGCTCAATTCATTAAATACCGTAGTTTCTATTTTGAAAAACTTACTAACATTAACTCCATGTTTTTGAAAATAATCTCTATCTTCACTAATCATGGGACTTAAACTTCTAGTATTTACTATCATGCCAATCTCTCTAATATACATTACAGAACCAATAACGCCATGAAGACCAGGTTCAAGACCAGTAGAGAGACTTACAAGTGCTGTTGAGGTTGTCGATGGAAAAGTGGAGGTTATGATCTTGACATGATCTTTAAACCACTCAATCTCATGAAAAGTGTTGATAATCTTCATAAAATCACGATAACCTACACCATCTATAAGAATAGAAATTAATCTATCACTTGAGAGGTAAATTCTATTTAGAGGTCTTTTAAAATTAAGACCGAAGTGTTTAAGTATAGTATGTGGTACGTTAGTTATTGATTCACCATCATATCTTGGAAATACTAGATCTTGCATTCTGTAAAGGTTAAGTTTTAAATAATTTAAAGTCATACTATCAAGAAGAGTCAATGAAAGATAGAGATGATGAGGTACTTAAATTATTGAGACAAATATTTGAAAGACTTGAAAGTATTGAAGGTATTCTTGAACTTATTAGACAAGATCTTAAGGATTTGAGAAAGATTATACGCAGTACTGAAGAATTAAGGGTTGGTAGAAGATCTCGCGATAAGGAAAGATATAGTCTTAAAGATGTTATCGATAAGATGATATATCTTGAGACTAAAGATATTAAAGCTAAAGAATTACTAAGAAGATTAATCAATAAAGGAGAATTGATTACTCTTAGAGATGATGTTTTAAATCTTGAAGTAGTTACTACACCCAAAGTTATTAGAAATATTATTAAGAAGTTACCTGTACAGGTCAGTGAAGTTGATAAAATACTTAGTGAGAGAGAGTATCAGTTATTGAAAGTACTTAATAGACTCGGCTATGTATTGATTAAAGATAATCAATATGTAGCTACAGATCTAGTTAAAGAATTAATAGAGAAATAACTTAATGTTAAATACTATGTTAGAGAAGGAATTAGAAGATTTTTATCAAGAAGTTCTCAATAAGTATGTAGAGTCAACTAAGAAATCAAGAAAGCTTTACCATACTGGTATCGAAGTCTTTCCACAAGGCGTATCTTACAGCATTAGATATTTTGATCCCTATCCGATATACGTTCGTAAAGCTCATGGATGTAAATTATGGGATGCTGATGATAATGAATATACCGACTATTGGCTTGGACATGGAGCACTCATTCTAGGACATACCTCAAGACCTATAATCGATGCTGTTAAGGAACAGTTAGAGAGAGGTACTCATTTTGGTTTTTGTCATGAATTAGAGATTAAGTTTGCTAAAACCATTATGAAACATCTTCCAAGTGTTGAAATGATTAGATTTACAAATTCCGGAACTGAAGCTAACATGTACGTTACTAGACTTGCGAGAGCGTATACTAAGAGAAAATTTATAGTTAAGGTTCTTGGTGGTTGGCATGGAAGTTATGATGCACTTCACGTAAAGGTTACACCACCCTTTGATAAGCTTGATACTGCAGGTCTTCTTGAAGAAATTACAAAGTATACCTTAACTATAAACTTCAACTCTATAAGTGATGTTGAGAAAGTGTTTCAAATACATGGTGATAATATTGCCTGTGTAATTGTTGAACCAGTACTTGGTGCTGGTGGTGCAATACCTGCAAGAAGAGAGTTTTTGAAAGTATTGAGAGAATATTGTGATAAATACAATGCTCTACTCATTTTTGATGAGGTGATTACAGGTTTTAGAGTATCTCTTGGTGGTGCGCAGAGATTATACAATGTATATCCTGACCTTACAGTTCTTGGTAAAATTATTGGTGGTGGTTTTCCAATAGGTGCTTTTGGAGGTAAGAGAGAAATTATGGAACTTATTGATGAATGTAAATATCAAGATAAATCTTTAAGAGTATTTCATGGAGGAACCTTTACAGCGAATCCTATATCACTTACTGCAGGATTGAGAACTATTAATATTCTTGAAGAAGAAAATCCATACATAAAGTTTGAAGAAATGACTAGTAAAGTAATTGAAGAGGGGAATAGTTTAGCAAGTAGATACAACATTAACATGTTCTTTACAGGTATCTGTTCTATAATTGGTATACACTTCACAAATAAGAGACCTGAAAACGCTATTGAAGCTTATGAGAGTAGGTGGAGTTTTCTCATCTACAAATTATTTCATAAATACTGCATTATCGGTAAGATCATATACATGACTGAGAAGATGCCACATTTACTCTTATCAACACAACATACTTGGAGTGATATTGAGTACTTACTTAACGTTATTGAAGATTTTATAAGAAAGTTAAGTAATGT
Organism: uncultured Thermoproteaceae archaeon; assembly: GCA_964390355.1. Classification (GTDB taxonomy): domain Archaea; phylum Thermoproteota; class Thermoprotei; order Thermoproteales; family Thermocladiaceae; genus CAYMHS01. The sequence continues at coordinate 31,139 of CAYMHS010000001.1, forward strand.
ATTGAGAACATGAGTAGTATTGATGAGTGGGTGAGTAAGAGGGTACCTAAATGGTTTGACTTAAAGAAAGCTAGAAAGATACAAAAACTGCTTGCAGATAAAGTTCAGAAAATAAGCATCTTAAGTATTGACAATGTTGACTTGGTTACAGGTCTTGACGTTGCTTACTTAAAGATTAATGATGTTGAATTAGCAATATCTAGTGCAGTAACCTATTCAATACGTGAAGATAGAGTTGTAGAGTATAGTTTCTATGTTGGTAAAATTTTCTTTCCATACATACCTACACTATTATCGTTTAGAGAGCTCACACCCATGATTAGAGCTTTTAGAAAGTTAAGGCATAGACCACAAATTGTACTTATTGATGGTCATGGATTAGCACATCCATACAGGTTAGGCATTGCTTCACATTTTGGTGTGGTTATGAAAATTCCCACAATTGGTATTGCTAAATCATTACTATACGGTAATATTCACAATAATGACATTATTGATCCTAAGACAGGTGAGGTAATTGGCAAGATCATTAAGTGTATGGGTAAGACACTATACGTAAGTGTTGGTAATTTAATAAGTCTTGAAGATGCATATGCAGTTGTTGAGAAGTTATGTAAGAGATCAACATTACCAATACCATTAAGAGAAGCTCATAACATGTCAAATAGATTAAAAAATGAAGTTAAGAAAATGAAAAGAGTTGAATGTAATAGTTATGGTGAGGTATTGATTGGACTTTAAATATCTACTTTCTATTGAAATACATTACAAGTGTAATTATTATTAAAAACATGATATGTGTAAGTAGGGCATACTTCATTCCTAGAGTATTAATCATAAAGCTTAACATGAGAGGTGCTGATGCCATACCTAAGTACATGAAGATATTGAATATACTCATACCTAAACCTCTACATTCCCTACTTGCCATAGAGGCTATAGTCATGCTTAGATTAACTATAAATCCAAGAATAAGACCTGTAATGGAGATTGTCAATACTATGAGGATTAAGTTTTTTGTGAGAAATAATGTCAATAATGTTAATGGGCATGCTATTGAGAAGAAGAGCAATACCTTTTCTAACATAGTTTTCTCTAGAAATCTCATAAAAACTTGAGAAATTACGTAAGTTATGAACATTATGGAAAAGATAGAACCAATGATTGTTCTTGAATATTTAAGTTCAATACCGATATAGGTGGAGTATATTGAACCTAATATTGCAGCAATACTTGTACCAACATAGACCGTGATGCATGAGTATATTAGTAATTTCCAAGAAATCTTGTCGATACCTGCTTTGACTTTGATGCTACTTTTATATGATTTATTACTTATGAGAGTTATAGCTAATATTAGTGATACTAATGATAAGATTAGCGCTACCTGAAAAGGATACTTAATGCTAATTATTGAGAGAGCACCAATGATTGGACCTATCACGAGACCTAAACCTAGACCAACATTGAAGATGGCGTAAGCTCTTAAGCTCTTGCTTTCAATTTCTGCAATGTAGGCTAGTGCTGAGGGAATGAAGAAACCCGCACCTACTCCTTGAATTATTCTTGCAAAGATAACTTGGTTAAGATTATTTTCAAAAACAAATACCACATTACCGATAGTGTATAGAAGTAGACCTACATGTATAATGATTAGTCTACCGTAAAGATCAGATAACTTACCACCAATAATGTTACTTAAAATGGTAGCTATCATGAAGGATGAATATATCATGCTTGAGATGAGGTATTTATCAAGACTATCACCGTAAATACTTGCCCAATAGCTCATTAAAGGTAAAATAACTGTTACACTTACTTGACATGAGAAGATGGAAAAAGAAAGAATGTAAATGCTCCTCAACATTCGTGTAGACTTTATAGAAAAGAAAATATAAGTTCTAACTCTAAGATCTTTTAAGAAGTTATTGTGATGATGAGGTGATGACTGATTGAGGATGAAGTTCTTTTCAGCTGAATCATCAATTGTTAGTTAGTGTTTTTAAAGTCTAGAATCAAGTTTCTCTAAACATGTGTTGGGCAGTTCCTGCAAAAGTTATAGAGATTCATGACATTATTGCTAAAGTTGACTTTGGTGGTGGTAATGTTAAGGAAGTTCTCATAGGTATTGATGAGACAGAATTAAAACCAGGCGATTACGTTCTCGTACATGCCGGACTCATCATAAGTAAAATTAAACCTGAACAAATAATTGAACAGTTAAGAATGTATAGAGAGATGTATCTTGAATATGCTAGAGAGTCAGGAATTGATGTTAGTAAGGTTATTGAGGAAATCGATAGAGAAATTAATGAATGGTTAGAGAAGGCAGGTATGAGTGAGGGTGAGAAAAAAGAAATTTAAAAGAAAAATTAAAGACGTCTTTTAAGTGATGAGGCTTGGGCTAGCTTGAGTTATGAGGAACTCAACGCAGGGCTGACCCACCTTCAAACAATGGTGAAGAATTTTGGAAGGGAGGTGAAGAAAAGTTCATCTAGTTTTTAAATAAAATCTACACTTTAAAGACTGATTAGTTGGGAAGTTTAATTAGAAACTATACTTCTTTCCGCTAGTTATTAATCCTAAACCTTTATCTGTCTTTTCAATCGATGACCATTTTGATGTTAGGTTTAACATTGCTCTAATAGCATCTATGTTTTCAGGAATTACTATACTTTCTTGATGAACACCCATGGTTAAGTATACGTCATAACCGTCAAGAACAGTTATGGAGTCTTCGAAGAGTGCATTTTCCATGAAGTCACCTCTAGGTTTACCCATATCTCTGGCCCATTCAATTACTTGTGCTAGTGAGTTAAACCTCTTAGCACCACTAAGTAGTGCAATTCTTGGAGTTTCTTCAAACATTTTAACAACATCTTCTCTAGTTACTTTTTCTTGAAGTTCAATATTTACCATATGTAGATGCATTATTGTTGTAGGTACAGCAACAGCCATGGTTACAATGTCAATTTCAGGAATTACTGTCTTAACGTCAGGACCATGATGACTAGGTACGGTTAACGGGTCAGGAACAACATCGTTTATAGGTCCTCTCTTATGTTCTTTAGGATCTGCACCTCTACGTACAAGATATGCACGTACTCTCTTAATTTTTAATCCATGCAGTAAGAATGAACTTATAAGTCTAGTTAAAGCTGTGGTATTACAACTTACAACTCTAACATACCTCTTACCAATAGCTTTGTCGTAGTTAGCTAAAGCATTAAAACTTACTTCAGCAACATCTGCCTTTTCACCACCTTGAAAGATGGCTGACTTATTTTTAGGTTCATAAAGTTTCTTCTTCATTTCAATACCAACCTTTCCAGGCGTTGCATCTAGTATAATGTCCACCTTATCTACAAGTTCTTCAGCTGTACCCTGTACTGGAATACCTAATTTTTCAAAATCTTTCAACTTTTCAGAGTAAGTGTATAGTTTATAACCTTTACTAACAGCGATCTCTGCTTCATAGTCAGGTGTTGGTTTTACAATACCTACAATTTCAAATTCATCACTAAACACTTTGATAGCATCTGCAAGTCTTTTACCTATTGTTCCATACCCAAAAATTCCTACCTTAACGACCATCACATACCACCCCAGAACTTCTCTTTAGACATTAAGAGTGCTTTAAGTCCTGCAAGTTCTTCGCCTGCAAGACTATAGAGAAAAGCTCTACCACCTGTAGATACGTGATTAATCTTATCTACTAGTCCTGACTTTTTAGCTGCCATTATGGTGTGACCACCACCAATGACGGTGTATTTAGCATGTGTAATCATGGCTTCAAGAATCTTCACCGTACCTTCAAGGTACTCCTCTCTCTCAACATAACTTACAGGTCCTGTCATTATGGCAATGTTGGCATCTCTTAAATGTTCAGTAAAGAGCTTAATAGTTTCTGGACCAATACTCATAACTTCATGAGTAACGTTCTCTGGAGATACTATCTTCTTCTCACCATTAATTTCGATAATGTAATCCACAGGTGTTACTATTCTATCACTATAATGGTTAAGTAATTCTTTAGTGATTTCTGCCTGTGATGTTAATCCTTTACTTTCAATGAACTCTTTAAACCATCCTTTTAATCCAGTCTTAACGGCAGAGAAGACTGAACCTACAAGACCACCAACAAGTACTTTAGGGGCGATGTTTTTCTTTAAGATTTCATTAATTGCTTTTATGGTTTCAGGAATTTTAGCACCACCAGCAATTAGTACAGTTTCACCTTCTCTACTACTTAATATCTTATACATAGCATCTACCTCACTCTCCATAACGATACCCATACAGCTTGGAAGTACTAGTGGAAAGCCAACAATGCTAGGTTGAGATCTATGTGCAGCTGCAAATGCATCAAGTATAAAGTGATCGAAGAGAGGTGCGAGTTTAGTGACTAGAAATGTCTTTGCTTGTGCTTCTGGACTTTTCTCAAGAACTTCTTCACTGACAAATCTAACATTATCTAGTAGAAGTACTTCTCCTGGCTTTAGTGACTTTATAGCGTCTCGTGCGCAGGGACCTATAACATCATCTATAAAGTTTACTTCAGCTTTTATGTACTTAGATAAGTATTTTGCATGTATGTCAAGGCTAGTAAACTCCTTACCTCCTGGTCTTCCCTGATGAGCGAGTATGACTATGGCTAAATCATTATCTAGAAGTTTCTGTATAGTCTTGGAGTGTGCTTCGATTCTAAAATCATCAAGAATGACCTTCTTCTCAACATCTATAGGTACGTTAATGTCAACTCTTACGAGAACTTTCTTCTTAGATTTCAAGCATTGACTCATTCTTGGAAGTTTAGGTATAAGGTCAAGCAGACTAGACACAAGTTATTTATTCTTTAATGGGTTTTTAAATATTCTATTAGGGGCTAGATTTACCTACAGAAAAATAACTATTTATATATAGATTTTGTACTTCATTTATGGTGTCAGTAGTGTAAGTACTGCTTTTGCTGTATGTAGTCTATTTTCTGCTTGTTGCCAGACGATACTTCTTTCACTATCAATAACTTCATCAGTAACTTCTTCACCTCTATGTGCAGGTAAGCAGTGCATAAAGATGGCGTTTTTACCCGCAAGCTCCATAACCTTACTCGTGATTCTATACTTTTCCAACACTTTTCTTCTAACTTCTGCTTCACTTTCCATACCCATACTTACCCATACATCAGTATATATTGCATCAACATTCTTAACACCTTCATTTAAATCTTCAGTAATAATTATCTTAGCACCTGACTGTCTAGCTTTATCCAAAACTTTTTCAAGAATTTCACTACATGGTTGATATGGTTTTGGTGATACTATTCTAACTTCCCAACCAAGTATTGAACCTATTACTAGTAAGCTATGTGCAACATTATTATCACCATCACCAACGTAGGCAAGGACTACATTACTTAACTCTCCAGTAATTTCCCAAAGTGTAAATGCATCTGCAAGTGCTTGAAGTGGGTGAAATTTATCACTAAGTGCGTTAATTACAGGAATTGAAGAGTACTGTGCAAGCTTTTCGAGAGTCTCATGACTATAAACTCTAGCTATGATAACATCTACATATCTTGATAAAGTTCTTGCAGTATCTTCAAGAGTTTCACCACGACCAAGTTGAAGTTCTTGAGGATTCGCATAGATAACATGCATACCTAATTGTGAAGCAGCAACTTCAAGACTAACTCTAGTTCTAGTACTTGGTTTTTCAAAAATAAGCATAACGCATCTACCCTTAAGTATTGGATAGTATTTTTTGCCAGAATAGTACATCTCTTTCAACCATTTAGCAGTTTCAAGCATAAATACTACTTCCTGTCTAGAATAATCAAGAAGTGTTAGTAAGTCTCTACCTTTAAGTAGGGTTAGATTCTTCATAAGTTATTAAGAGGTAGTGAAGATTTTAGGATTACTATATCGTGAAAGTGAATAAAATATTTCAATTTAAGAATTAAAAACTATCATATCTGAGTTTGAGTGTACGTTCTTCTTCTCCTAATAAGTGCTATCACAAATACTACAACTATAATGATGATAATGTTAATTGTGACTATGATTAGCCATATAGGTATGCCAGCACTAGGTGCTGGTGGTGTTTTAACTGTAATTTCTAATGAACTTTCAAGATCTCCAAATCTTGCAGCAATGCTGTACTTACCTGCTTTTTCAGGTTTGAATTCTAAAGTTGCTTTTCCTCTTTCATCAGTAACTACTTGACCATGCTGCTTACCATTTATAACTATCGATATGGGCACATCAGGTACGGGATAACCTTCACTTGTTAATGCTTTTACTGTAAGTAATACACGTTCACCAAGAGTAATTACAGTCTTGTCTGCTGTAAGTAATAGTTGTGCAACCATTAATTCTGGTGGATCCTTAACTTTAACATTTATGGTAATTATGTTTGACTTAACACTATCAGTCATAACATATGCTGAGTGAAGTCCTGTTTCAGTAAGTACAAGTCTAAAGACCGCAATGCCGCTAGCATTAGTTATGGAAGTCATAATATAGACATTATCAACATATAGATGAACAACTTTGTCGGCTATAGGTGAGCCTGCTGAATCAACAACTTTAGCATATACTGTAGTCTCAACGCCTGAAATGGTCTCAACATAGTCTGGCCATAACGTGACTTTACCTATCTTAACGACTTCTGGAACTTTAAATAAACCAACAGCAAAGAGTGTTAGATGTGTAGTACTTGCAGTTGCAATATTTTTACGAGTATCTATAGTTGTAGTTAATGGAATCCAAGCCTTTAAAGCTTCATCATAATACATAACTACTAGATCTTTCTCACTATATCCCGGAGGTATCAATTCCTCATCATACTTAATACTTATCTTGATAGGTTTACTAAATGTGACTGAACTTGAAGTTTCAGACTTTAATGAATATACATCAGATACAAGTGTCACATCTGGTGTTATGGGTGCCTTCTCTCTCGGAATAATTTCAACTCTTAAAGTAAACCTAGATACAGCTACACCATCAACTTTAATGATCGTGTATTTAGGTATGTAGAGTATGAGCTTACCATTAATGAAGGGAATCTCAATATTTGTCATTGTTCCATAATTAAGTCCAAAGTACACAGCTATGTACTTACTTAAATCATATATTGCATAAGTTGCAGCTGATTCAACAGGTGTTAAGGTAACTTTTTCTGGTATTGCTGAGGGTGGTGTAGGTGCGGGAGATACTTTAGGAGGTGGAATTGGGGCGTAATATACATAGTAGTAATAGTAGTATTCACCTTCACCTTGAGGTGCAAATTTAACATACATTGCTGAAATTAGAGCTAATGTTATGCATACAGCAAGTATTGACGTTAATATGATCGAATATGCAATAATTCTTTTGAGAGTATTACCACTAGGCACAACGGTGAACAGTTACTCTTGCTTTTAAATATTACTTTTACGATTTAAGTAAAAATTCAGACTATAGATGGTCGATTGCGTTAAGGGTTTTTAAATATTTAAAATTGATGAGGATTTAATAATGAGTAGTCAGTACCGCATTGCTGTCATTGATAAGGATCTATGTCAACCAAGAAAATGTAATACTGAATGTGTTCGTTTCTGTCCACTTGTCAGAACTGGTAAGAAGGCTATATACATGGATGAAGAGTTGAAAAGACCTGTAATCACTAGCCTCTGTACTGCATGTGGAATATGTGTTAAGAAATGTCCTTTCAAAGCCATAACTATAGTTAACTTACCTACAGAGTTAAGTGAGGAATGTATTTATCAGTATGGACCTTCAGGTTTCAAATTATTTAAATTACCAATACTTAAGTTAGGTAAAGTTGTTGGAATTCTCGGTCAGAATGCTCTTGGAAAAACAACAATAGCTAAGATACTTTCAGGAGAAATAAAACCGAATTTTTGTAGAAATGTTCAAGCAAGTACTCAAGAAGTTATTAAGTACTTTAGAGGTACTGAACTTCAAAACTACTTCACACAGTTATATGATGGTAAGTTGAGAGTTGTACATAAGATACAGTATGTGGAGATTATTCCAAACTACATTAGGGGTAAGGTGATGGATATTTTACTGAAGATTTCAGGTAATGATTATGATAAGGTTTCAAAAGTTGCCGAGCTTCTAAATATGAAACACATATTGGAGAGAGATGTTAAGCATTTAAGTGGTGGTGAGCTTCAAAAACTAGCCATTGCTGCAGCTATTCTTAAAGATGCTGATGTCTACATAATGGACGAACCAACAACGCACCTAGATGTAATTGAACGTTTAAGAGTTTGTCATGTAATTAAAGATACAGTACGTAAAGGTAAGTACTCCATAATTATTGATCATGATTTAGCAGTACTTGACTATCTTGCAGATCTTGTAGTCATACTTTACGGTAAGCCAGGAGCTTATGGTATTGTATCTAGCGTCAAAGGTTCTAGAGAAGGCATTAATGAGTATTTGCAGGGATATTTAAGTAAGGAAAACATGTTAATTAGAAATTACGCCATAAATTTCAAAGTAAAACCTCCAGAAAGAACTGTAAAGAGAGAGAAGATACTTATTGAATGGACAGGTTTAAAGAAAGTTCTTGGAGATTTTAGGCTAGAAGTTAAGGAGGGGTATGTCTGTAGAGGTGAAGTTGTTGGTATTATTGGACCTAATGGTATTGGTAAGACAACCTTTGCAAAAATTCTAGTAAATGAGTATGAACCAGATGAAGGTGTAGTTATTCCTCATGGTGAGGTAAGAATTAGCTATAAACCACAATATGTTAGAGAATATGCACTTAAGTATGCTGGAAAAACTGTTCATGAATTCTTAACCTTAACAGTCTCTAAGAATTATAGAGAAAATATTTACTGGAATGAGCTTGCAAATGGATTAATTCTTGAACCATTGATGGATAGAGAAGTTGAAAGTTTAAGTGGTGGTGAACTTCAACGTGTAGTTATTGCATCAACTTTACTTAAAGAAGCAGAGATATACCTACTCGATGAGCCAATGGCGTATCTAGATATTGAGCAGAGAATACGCATAGCAGCACTCATTAAGAGAATTATTGAGGAGAAAGAGGCTGTAGCTTTAATAATTGAACACGACATAACATCACTAGACTACATGAGTACCTGCATCATGCCATTTCTTGGAGAAGCTGGTAGGTTTGGAATTGCATATCCACCTATGAATGTTAGAGAAGGCATGAATATGTTTCTTAAACTTCAAGACATAACTTTCAGAAGAGAACCGAGAACAGGTAGACCAAGAATTAATAAAAAAGATTCAGTACTTGATAGAGTACAGAGACAAATTGGTGAGTACTACTACTATGTATCTGAACGTGAAGAGGAGTAGGTAAGTATGTGTTTTAATACTTCCTGAACAACATCATTGACATCTCTATGTGATGTATTGATGATTATATAATTTTTCTCTCTGGCTCTACTTAACATTAAAGATCTAACTCTCTCAAGAAAAGAAATATCTCTCTCAAAAACTTCAAGATCTTCTCTACTTCTCAATCTCTCACTAATAACATCTATTGATGCGTCTAGAATAATCGTTAAGTCTGGTCTAGGTACATGCCTATTCAGCTCTTCAAGCCATGACGTTGATAAACCTTGAATCGTCTGATAGCATATTGTTGACTCTACATAACGTTCACAGAGAACAAAATCATAACTCTTCAATGCTGGTAAAATTTCGTAATAGTAGTGATAGTACCTATCTGCAGTGAAGAGAATAGCATAAAGTTCAGGCTTAACATTTCTCTCTCTAAGTAGTTGCCTAAGAAGATTACCTATGGGTGATGTTGATGGTTCACTAGTGGTGTAGACGCTATACCCGATCTTTACTAATTCATTCTTAACTTTACTAATTACTGTAGATTTACCAACACCATCAACTCCTTCAAAAACGATAAAGAATCCTAGCACAGAGACTCATCTTAATTCTCACTAAAAACTATACCTTCACATGAGGTAGTAATTGTGATTAGTAAAGGCATTGTAAGTAGTGTTGGTAGAGAAGTTAATGATATCTAGAGCGGTTCTTTATCCTCAACTAGTTCTTCTCCATACTCGGTAAAGTTAAGGTGATACTTTCTGCAGGTGTAACTCACCTATTAATGAGGTGATAAAGACTATGAATGTATGGTTTGCCTTAACTAGACGTAATCTTATCTATAATGTTCACATCTTTCGAATATGGTAAGGATTGTTTACTCATTTAATTCCTTATGTAGTAAAACTTAAATCAAGACATATACTTTAAAATTATTATGAAAACCTCAATTAATGTTGCTATAGCTGGTGTTGGTAATTGTGCTTCAGCCCTTGTACAAGGAGTATATTACTACACCAAACATAGTGATAGCGAACCTGTCGGTGTTGCTTTTAAAAAAGTAGGTCCATATAGTATTAGTGATATCAGATTTGTAGCTGCTTTTGATGTTGATGCGAGAAAGATAGGTAAGGATTTAGGTAAAGCAATCTTTACAGAACCTAACAATGCCTTAAAAGTAACTGATGTTGAAGAACTTGGAGTAAAGGTAATGCCAGGACCACTACTTGACGGTGTAGCTGATGCACTTAAAAACACCTTCATACCTACAGTTGAAGGTAGTCTTGAAGATGTGGTTAAGGAGTTAAATAGCAGAAATGTACATATACTCATAAACTTCCTACCTACAGGTGCTCAAAAGGCAAGTGAAGCATATGCTGAAGCAGCACTTCGTGCAGGTACAGCCTTTATTAACGCTATGCCTGCAGTGATTATTAATAATGTTGAGATTCAGAGAAAATTTGAAGAAAAGAAACTTCCACTTGCAGGTGACGATATACAAAATCAGATAGGTGCAACTGTTCTACATAAAACCATAATTCATCTATTACATATTAGAGGATTAAGAATTAAAGATACTTATCAGATCAATATCGGTGGAACACCAGACTTCGTAAACCTAATGTATAGAAAAGGTCAGAAAGAAAAAACAAAAACAGAAGCTGTTAGAAAAATGGCTGAAGGTGAAGAATTTCCAGCCTATATAGCACCTGTAGCTTACATACCTTTCCTTGAAAGTAAGAAGATTGCTCATATGCTTATAGAAGCTGAAGGATTTGCAAACGTACCAATAAGAATTAGAGTCGATCTTGAAGTTTACGATCCTTGGAACAATGCAGGAATTATGGTTGACGTCATTAGACTTATGAAGATAGCGCTAGATAGAGGTGTGGGTGGACCTATGATTAGCATAAGTGCATGGGCTTTCAAAAACCCACCAGTACATGCACCAGCTGAAGTAGCGTATAAGTGGGTACTTGAGTTTTTAGAAGGTAAGAGAGATAGGTAAGAACTAGAAAGACTAAGACGTAATGATGGGCGTTCTAGTCAACACTTCATCTTCAAAACTTCACAATCCTTTCTTTCTCACACTTTCAAACTCTCAATTACGGTTAAAATTCTATCACACATGATGTCTGGATGAAAGTGTTTAGCTAACTTGTAGGCTCCTTCTCTAACCTTACTAAACTCACTTAATCTTCTCGATAATACGTATCTTACCCACTCAATAACTTCAAGATCACAATTCGCCACATATCCATGAACCTCATGCTTCATAACCATTGATAAACCACTAGGTGCTCTAATTATGGTTAAAGCTCCCTGAAGCATTGCCTCAAGTGGTGATAAACCAAAATGTTCACTAACTCTAACATGTACATAAAGTTTAGCTTGTCTATAAAGTCTTAACAGCTCTTCATCACTTGGAGACTCAACAATCTTGACATCTACACATTCTTTAGAAATTTTGAGAATTCTCTCATAGTAAGGTAAGTGTCTTGGATCTTTAAAACCTGCAAAAACTACCTTAACATCTTTAATGCTATTCTTAACTTCATTAAGTGTGATGATTAGGAAGTCTTGTCTTTTAAGATGAACAAATCTACCAACATAGAGAATTACATTTTCACGATCATCATCAAAATTATCAATAGCGTTATTGATGAAGAACTCATCGATACATGGATAAATAACTATAGGCTCAACATCCCATAATTGCTTAACTGTTAATCGAATGAGGTCAGAGTTTACTAATATGCGATCAATATATTTCAAGTATTTGGGAGTATCTAGAGGAAATCTGTAATGATCTTCATACAGTCTAACATTTTCTTCATTAATCTCTTCATCGATAGGTGTGTGTACGTACATGATTACAGGAATACTCTTGATAGTCTTAACAGCATATCCATAGTATGGATCTTGAAGTGCAATGATTACGGCATCTGGATTAAAATCTTTAAGAACATGACTTGTCAACTCCATAACATGTCTTCTCTTATCAAGAACATTCTCATTAAGTATGTACCAAGTAACTTTTAACTTTTCGAACCATTCCTTATCGTACTTAGATGTCATTAGTGCAACTTCAATATTACGTTTAATTAACGCTTCAGAAAGTACTTTTGTAAATCTTTCAGAACCACCCTTAATGTTTAAGTGAGGATGAACAATTAAGATACGCTCAATCTTCATGATAAATTTCTAAGAAGTTAGAAACTTTAAACTATACTCTACATATTAAGATGAAGTTTATGCCTATTAGGGATGAAGTAATTAACTGGTTTGAAGAAGCGAAATCAGATCTTAAACATGCAGTCATGAGTCTAGAAGTACTTAAAGACTATAATTGAGCATGCTTTGCAGCACAGCAAGCAGTAGAGAAGGCTCTAAAAGCAGCACTACTACACGTATCTGGTGAGTTGTCTAGAAGTAACGATTTGGTTAAGCTTTATAGAGATTTAAAGAAGTATGTGGATGTGGAAGTTAATGAGGATGATTTATCAAGATTATCCATGTATTACACGCAAGCTAGATATCCCAATGCTGGAATTGAACGCCCATCTCAGGAAATTACTGAGAATAATGCAAAAAATGTGGTTGAGATAGCTAAAGTGACTCTACATGAGATCGAGAAAATTATTAGAGATCCGTGAAAAAGTTATTGAAAGCTTGAGGGAATTGAAGAAGAGAATTAACTGTAAGGTATATCTTTTTGGCAGTTTTGCCATGAATACGTACCTAGTTGATAGTGATGTTGATGTAGTGATTGTTTCAGAAGTATTTAAAGGCCTCAACATTGATGAAAGAGTAGTTCTTGTTAGAAGATTACTACCTAAAGATAGATCCTTTGATATAATTCCACTAACTTTTGAAGAATTTGAAAGAAAACTTCAAACGAGCACTTTCTTTAAACAAATTTCTAGGTACTGGATTGAGATTGATTAATAATACCTAATTACATTGTAGTAATTATCTCTCTCAACTGGTTTTAAATTGACTCTACGAATAAGATTGACTATTTGATCTCTAGTTAAGAACTTAACTTTCAATCCAGTTGCAGGTATTACACGCTCTTCATAAAGTGTTCCTCCAAAATCATTTGCACCATGTAGTAATGATAGTTGTGCAAGTTCAATACCGTTAGTGAGCCATGAGGATTGAATATTAGGTATGTAATGTTTAAAAACTAGTCTAGCAGTAGCAATTATTTTTAATAACGTTGAGCCCCCTGACGAATATTTAACAATTCCCTCCTTTTGAAGTTCAGTGTTTCCTGGCTCAAAATTCCATGCAATGAAGGCGTTGAATCCTCTAGTTCTAAATTGAAGATCTAGAATTTTCTTTAAATGTTCAGCCCTGTCAGTAATACTCTCTACATGACCATACATCATGGTTGCTGAGCCTGGTATTCCAAGTTTATGAGAAATTTCCATTATTTTAATCCAAGTATCTGTACTTATCTTTTTAGGTGATATTTTCTGTCTAATAGAGTCTACAAGAATTTCACCACCACCGCCTGGCATAGAATCCATACCGGCAATTTTCAATCTCTCAAGGACTTCTCTATAACTCATACGCTCTTTAATACTTAAGTAATGAATTTCAATTGGACTAAGTGCATGAATTGCAATGTGTGGAAGTTTTGCTTTCAACTTCCTAAACAATTCCTCGAAGTACTCAATAGATATTTCAGGATGAAGACCTCCTTGAATAAGTACTTGCCTAATACCATACTGATTATCAACTTTCTCAACAAGTTTAATAGCATCATTGATGGATAAGAAATATGCATCAGAACTATTCAACCTTCTATAGAAGGCGCAGAATTTACAGGCAACAATACATACGTTCGTGTAGTTAAGAATCATATTAGATATGAAACTTGCTAATTTATCAAATATTTTCAATCTCAACTTATGTGCGTAATATCCAAGAATATGTATTGAATAGAATCTAAGAAGTTTTTCAATTTGCGAGACATTTAGCTCTTCAGAATTTAAAACATCAATAATAACATCAACATCATAAACAACTTTTTCAATCACATTACCTAATCTCCTAGAAAAATTTATTTGTATTAACCACATAGTCAAGATTGTTCAGGTCTAGCTTGTTTTCTTAGTAAGTCATGAATTTCCTGAAGAATATAATTACCTTATCTATTACTGCAATTACTTCATCTTCAATAAATTTTTAGATGCTGATGTAATTTAGTTAAACTAACCTATCAAGAAACTTATAATTGAAATTGATGAAAATACTAAGCCAATTACAGAAGACTAAATATGAACATCAATATTAAACCATGATGTACTAGTACATACACATATTAGAAGTATTATGAAGCTTCTAAAGGTACTTTCAATCCTAGAGAACTGACATGTCTACTATATTTGATGCTAAGCGATTATTTTTGAAATCTTCATCTATTAGTACGATTTTTTAATTATTTGTAAGATATCGTTACTTGTAATTTCTATACTTCTCTCTTCATACATTGTCTTAAATATCCAGTAATATATTGGTAATTGAAAGGCATTATACTTACCTATCCATTCTTCACCAGGTAAAGTACTAAGTTTATTAAATCTTACATCAATTTCAATAACAATATTCATTTTTAATAAGTATTTCCAAAAATCGTAATTACTCAATTCATTAATATTATCAATAAAACGTTTAATTTCATGAATAAATTCTTCCTTACTGATCTTTCTACTAGAAATATAGCTTTCTATAAGTTTATGAATGATAACTATCTTTCTATCTATCCATGAATTAACATTCCATTGAATTCTTAGCATGTCCTTAATTTCTCTTAACGAGCCTGTTGTCTTGTAGTTATTAATTACTATTTTTAGCTATCTTTTTCATGTATTGTTGTAATCCTCTTTTTGCAATAATGTATGCACTTGCTTCATGTCTATTCATTCTAAACATCTTCATAACTTCATCATGCTCATCACTATGAGTAGCACCACTTGGATTAGATGGAATACACTTTATACAATGTTTCTCACATGTTTCTATAATCCATTCAGTAAACTTAGCTTTAAACATAGAGACTTTGTAATTGTACTTACTTCCAAGTCTTATACCCCTTAATATCCATTCAATCTTTAGAAAACCAAGTTTTTCTAGATCTTCAACACTTGCAATAAAATAACCGTAATTGACGTAGATGTAACTAAGTAATTTATGTAGTTCTTTGATTACTTCTCCCCTAAGTTTTTCTTTTTAAATCCTCTAGCTACTAAATGTGGAAATTCTATGACATCCCAATCAATTGGATTACCATTAAGATCTATTAAACACCATGCAATATTATCAAAATTAACATCAAAACCAAGAACATACCTAACGTCATAACAAGGTCTACACCATTTCCAGTTATAAAAACTTAAGTAAATATCGTATGGAACAACAATTTGTAATGAACAATTAGCTATCGAATTACCATAGTTATGCACATATACTCTAGCTTGATAAGCAAGTCCATTACTCAATGCTAAATTAATAACATGTTCAATAATTGATTTATGAAGACTTGACTTAGGAACATAAACCTTTAAGATTTTCCTAACAAATGTTTTTCCATTCCAAAGATTTAATTCAACATTTACAAATTTTTGATTAATGCCTAATAACCGAATATTAACATTTCCTTTATGGTATTTATCGCCTCTACATTCAAAAAGAAGCCAATCATCTAACTCAACCTCGTATAACTTAGAATAAAACCAATCATATTTATCAACAGAATCTTCTGCATAGAAAGGTGCTAGTTTAAGAAGTGATTTACCAATTTCATAAACAAATTCACAACAAGACTCAGCATAGTATTTATTCGGTATAGACTTGTAAACAACTTTATACCATTTACCTTTAAACAATTTTAAACTTTGTAAGAATTCGAATTCAGGTTTTGTAAGTTCTAAAATCTTGTCCAAGAGATTACATACTGTTTGTTTAAAGATTCTACATGTGTTAATTATTAATTCAAAATCTTGATCTGTTGCATAGAATGGTAATATTATTGTTCTATAGCTCATAGAATCACCTTATTATACCATGTATTCTAAGTACAATTACTATAACTTCTTCTTTTCCTTCATCGAGAAATTTAATGAAGTTATGGTATTTCTCAACGACTTTACTTGGAATTTCAATGTGATATCTATCTTTTGAAAACTTTGAAATTCTACCAATAAACACTATACCTTCTAAACTCATGAACTTTTAATATAGACAAAGTTTTAAAAATCTGTCTACATTTAAAATCTTGGTAACCCTGCCCTAACCCGTAGAAACCCCCGTAGGGTGATTGTGAATGGATTGGTTACCCGAAGGGGAATGCCCTACGGGGAATGGGTGGGGTTACACTCGGTGATGTTGAATAACCAATCCACAGAAAAAGATGAAGATATTAAAAGATGGTAAAAACTATCCAAACTGAAACCCTCCAGTTAATTTCCATAATAATTCATAATCGATACTGCAATTCAGCTCTCGCAATGCTTTATAGAAATCCTCTTTTGGTAAATGCCACATAATCCACCATACACATTTTGAACTAAGTTTAGGTTGAAGTTTTTGAGCAATAGCATCGCTAGTGAAACATATGATTTTGAATGAACCTCCATGTTTTTTAAATCCATAATCAATTACAGCAACATCATTACTTACAAGTTCAAGTTCTTGCTCTACCTCACTTAACTTACCTATTCTTCTAAATTCATCAATGATGAGTATGGTCTTTCTTTTTCTATCTTTTAAAAATTTCGATACTAAATATATAAGTTCAGAAATGGTAAGTATAGGTCCTATAGAAATACGATTTGTAGATAATTCTTGTATTGCATGTTTTAATTCTTTAATTAGATAGTCTTTAAAATTCAATATTAAATCACTTAAACCGCTCATTATCTCAGATCTTGATTTACCATAACCAATATAGATGACTGCGTGATCATTCAACTCTTTACTTAAGTACTGTAATGCATGAGAGAGTGTTGTTTTTCCACAACCTTTAGGTCCAAAAACGATATGTACATCACCATTACTTAACTCATGAAGTATCTTATGTATTTCATTAATTCTATTCTGAAATGGTATTCTTAAATCCTTAACTATGAATCTTATTAAGGCTTTTCTAAAATATTCGTGAGTTTTATCCATTTTGCATTGTTTTACAAACTGTGTGTAATTAAATGCTTTGTTCTTGTTTTCTATTTCTTTGACTATTGTGGTAAAGATTTTAATTACTATTTGCATACTTTGTCTTTATGTATAATTTAGTTGTTAGTACTGGTAGAAGGAGAGAAGGTCTGTGTATGGATGAACTTCGACGTGTTGGTGATTATTTAGGTGTTAAGGTTGTTAATACCTGGTTTACAGGTTTTGATGGTCTTGTTGTTGCTCAGGTTGATGTAAATCCTATAGAGTTTACTAATAAGCTTAAAGAACTTGTACTTAGTAGAAGATACATACCTAGATTTATACTTAAAGTTGTACCTATATTGAGAGTTGTTGATACAGAATTTGAAATCATTGTTGAAGAAGCTGTAAAACTTGGTAATGAGTTGATAAGTAGAGATGAGACCTATAGAATTGATGTTAGAAAGAGAGGAGTATATGCTGAGAAGTTTAATAGAATGTACATCATAGATGCTATAGCAAGTAAGATTGATAGGAAGGTAAGACTTGAAAATCCTGACAAGATTTTACATCTCGATATTTTTCCATCAAGAACAGGAATTTCAGTATTTAGAGAAAGTGATGTATTTTCATTACTTAAACTTCAGCTTTAAGTCTTTTCAAGCCTTTCAATTATTGGCTTCACGTGAGTTACATCATCTTTAGTACCAATAACTACATGAGCAATAGTTTTAGCTAATGGTCTTGTCTCACCAATATATACTAGATCTCCAATCTTAACATCGATACATGGTGGAAGTCTTGCATGAATCTTCCTACGTCTTCTCTCATACCTTTTATACTTAGTATCGTAGTGTAACCACTCGTGAAGAATAGTTACTGTATTTTGGTAAATTTTAACGACTCTACCCTCAATAATACTTCCTCTAATCTTTAAATGTCCATGCCATGGACATTTAGAGTCAGTACATACTTTTCTTGGTGGTAATATCCATGGAATACCTATATGTCTAACTCTAACCTTGACACCACTTGGAAATTCAATAACATCTCCTGGTTTCGGTCTTTCAGGAAGTTCTTTAATTTCAACCATTCGTTATGAAGTGTATGATAGATTTTAAAAATTTGACTCGACATTAATCTTTTAAGTAAGTTTTAATTTCTAATTATATGATTAAGTTGTAGTGTTAAGATTTAGTAAACAAATTCGTGATCCTGTACATGGATGGATTAAGTTAACTAATGATGAAGTTGAACTTATAGATAATTCACAACATATTCAGAGACTTAAATACATTTATCAGCTTGGTCTTGCTTATCAAGTATATCCATCAGCAAGACATACACGTTTTGAGCATAGTTTAGGTGTACTTCATGTTGCCACTCTCATGATTAGAAATTTACTTGAAAATTTAGAGAGAAGCGAAGTTAAGAAGATACTTGAAAATCTAGATATACATGACGAGTCAAGAGAAGGATTAATACTTCATGTAAGACTTGCAGCACTTCTACATGATCTTGGACATTTACCGTTCTCACATTCTATGGAGTCTATAACCATTCCATCACTAGTTAAAGTGCTTGATTATCTAGATAGTGATGTGTATAGAGATAGAATTTTATTTATAAATGATTGTCTAAATATTGCTAAAGAACATGAGTGGATAACATACATGACACTCACATATAATGATGGTCTCTTAAAGATAATTAATGAAACTAATCCACACATTAATTTAAAAGCAGTGAAGTTACTACTTTTTACCAAGATTTTTAAGAAGCTTTTAAAAATTGAAGATTCTATACGATATGTGCCTGATCTTAATTATTTGAGAAGTTTTGAACATGATGATTTTAGAAGAATTGAACTTATATCGAATGTTCTGAGTAGTGAACTTGATGCTGATAGAATTGATTACATACTTAGAGATCTCTACTTCACAGGTGCTAGTGTAAGTACGAATTTAACTATTAGTGACATTGAGAGAATTCTTGACAATTTAAGAGTTGTAAATCATGATATAGTTTTTGATGAGAAAGCAAGAGCGTGTCTTGAAGGGTTCGTCATTGCTAGATATAACTTATACAAGTGGGTCTACTTGCATCATAAAGTAACTCTGCTAACAACATTAACAAGAGAACTTATTAGAACATTAATTACTAGATTTAGAGATGTAGATTTTGAAGAATTGAGAAATTACATTAATACGTTAGCTAGATTCATAACAGGTCAATTAGAGAGTTGTGAAGTTTTGAAAATTACTGATCACTACTTAACATCACTACTCATAAATCTACAGTTGAAAGTTAAGAATAAGCTTGACTATATATCCACACTTATAGATTCTATAATTGCTAGAAAATCAACTTTCAAAAGCTTATGGAAGAGAGATGTTGAGTTCTTAAATCTCTTTGAAAAGTTTGGATACTTAAAAGGCTTAAATAGAATAATTGATGAACTTATTGATGAATGGGTTAGAGATCCTGAACAGATGAACTTCTTTCTAAACCTCTTCAAGACAAGACTTATACATGAATTGCAAATAAAGACTAGTCTTAATGCTGACCTAGAAGTTAAATGTATTGATAATGTTATTGAACTTATACGTAATGATGATTCACTAATAATCATCGGCTATAGATGGTTCGAACCTGAGTCTAAAATAAGCATATTATCAAGTGATAGGGTTGTTAGTCTTGATAAAGTATCACCTTTAGTGAAATCCATACTTGATGCATGGTTAATATCACCACACTTCTTCATTTATCTCAATGTTGATAAACTTAGATGTCTTAATGAAGAAATAATGAGAGTATTGAAGGAATGTATTGTCTCAGCTTTTGTAAATGCTTTAAGAGATTACTGTGACAAGTATAGAAGTATTGCTAATATTTTAGAAATATCACTATGACTTTCTTGCAAATACTCCAAAGCCTTCAATTATTTTAACTATTTCAAAGCCCGTATCTCTTAATCTTTTAACAACGCCTTTAAGAACATCAAGACCTCTATACTTAGAACCTGTAGCTCCTGTGTAATGGAAAAGTGTTCCTCCTCTCTTTAAGATTCTATAAAATTCTTTATAAAGTTCTTGACCGTAAAGATCACCTGTCTCACTCATTAATCTAGGAGGATCATGTAGTATCGTTATGAAGTAATTGTCTTTAAATTCAGGGATAACGTTTAATATCGAGTCATTGATAATCATTACTTCACGGCTTTCCAAACACTTGCTGTAACTATTGTATGTTGATAGTTCTAGAACATTCTTATCAATCTCGACAGTAATTACCGATTTTGCACCTCTTCTTAATAAGGCATGTACAGTATATCCAAGGCCTGTGCATGTATCTAATACAATACCATCACACCTCAAATACTTGACTTTCTCAAAAGCTTCAGTGATGGGATTTTTCTTTAAGGTATGCATAACTATGCCATTAATGATAAGTGTGGGAGCCCATTCATTAAATACTTGACAGAGTTTATAGTAATTTTCACCTCTAACTTCAAGTTTAAATAATTCACCATTAGTAACTATGAAGAGAGGCTTACATGTCTCATTACTGAATCTCTTATGAATTTTGATAAAGTAGTTGATTATGTAGTCAAGATCTAGAACTTCATTATCAACAATAACTTCTTGATCTTTAACTTCAACTTTAAATCCATGAGTATTAATGTAGTTGAGACTTGCACTACTAACTATGTTTTCTAAATCCCAATATGTGAGTATTGGAATATTCTTGAACTTCCATTTAAACACTTTCACACTTCTCTCTATATGAATTTTAGAATAAGCATAATCTATAAATTCAAGTTTAAGTAGTTTCTCAAGATTGATGAGTAGTCTAGATGAGAAGTCCATCATTAGAATTTTAACCGTAACTTTAATTGCAAAAAGAGGATCTTTAAAGATTGAGGAATTTTATAAAGCCATGAATAAGATTATAGATTCCTTGAGAAGTAGAGGATTAAATATACGTAGAGATTGGATCTTCCACATACTTGATCTAATTAATGAAAGTAATGGTGTAATCAATCTGAGCGAGAAGGGTATGAGATATCTAGAGATTCTTAACAATGAATCTCTGAATAAGATCTTGAACTAGTATGTCATTAGTATTCCTGTAGAAATTTGATTAGATTTTACAGGTTAGTTTTAAATAAGTTTCAATTATACTCATAATCAATGGTTCAATTACTAGTGACCTTAAGTGAGGACGAGTATGAAAAACTGATAATTAGCTGTAAAGAGAGAGGATTTAGTAATATTAGTGAATGTATATCATGGGCTCTTCACATGCTCCTCAAGAAGTTTAAGAATTATGATAAGATTGATAAGAAAAATCATCCCGGGTTCTACACATCATGAATCAGTAGCGACGTTCACTTAATCATCTAGTGTATATTATATTTTTTAACTTTTAAAAGTTATTTTCTGAATTTCAAGCATTTAATTTATATTTCAGCAACACTTAGAGAATATGATGCCAATTGAAGTTTATTGTAAGTATTGTAAATCTGTCATTATGAGATTTAGAAAAATCTTAACCTTTAATGAAATCTATAAGAGAGTACAGACAGCATATAACGGTAGATGTCCGTACTGTAATCGCCATTTCTCAAGAATTGATTATGAGCATGTAGAGTATAGTGTAAGAGTGAGAAGTAGAAAGAGTAGAAAAGTTAGTGCAAAGATTTAGAAATGTTTTAGAAAATACTTGAAGTTAGTATGAAGAGTAAGCGGTGGTGTAAGCTTATTCACTAAGAACTTAATGAATTCTACATCGTTAAGTGTAATTTTGCATAACTTATCAACTATGTATAGTGGTAGTGGATATCCAGAAAAGAATTCTGAATTACATAATCTAGAAATTGTACATATGCTTTCACTTATGTAGGGTGAATTGTGTGGAAGATATTCTATAAGTATTGGTAGAGAATTAACTCTATATTGTACATATGTTATACCTACCTTCTCCTCAATGCCTTTCACGTAAGTGATTTTAGGCATCATAAATAGTGGTCTCTCACTGCTTGTAACTTCTCTATATTTCTTCATGATTAGGTATATTATTAAATTCTCATCAATGCTTAGAGTATTGTTAATGTACCTATACTCAGTACAGTATTTTGTATGTGCAAGTACTACACAGTTTCTAGACTTAGCATTACTTAAAAGTCTCTTCAATTCTCTAAGACATCTGTAAGATCCACTACTTAATAACCCGTCAATTAGAATTATTACTAAATTTTCTTCATCATTTATCTCAGATAATAGCTTATTTGCGATTTTGTATTCTAAGGCTTTAGCTTCATCAGCAAGTTCATTACCTATAAGTGGTGATATTTTTATCATGATTAGAGGCTTCTTATACGAGCATAATCCAGCAATTGAAATAATAGATCTTAAATATGTAGTGTAGTGTATTTCCAGAAAGCTAGAATCTACAGCTATGACATGTGCTTTCTTAGTTATGGATGCTACTTCATAGACCTTACCTACATAGTTGTTGACGATGTTTTGAAGCTTATTAGAATCTTTAAGAATTGAGAATACTTTAGATTCTAGCACCTTATAAAGTTCAAAGATCGTACTGCTCATTTATAACTTTCTTACTAGTAGGTAAGGAATAAATTACACGCTTAATTTTTCTCTTAATAGTGATGAGAATTCCTTTAAATGATTCAGTGATTAATGCGGTCGTAGCTGATTTTTCTTAAAAGAAGAAGTCTAATGTTGATTCTTTTCTCTTACTTAGAGCCTTCTTCAATCTTTCAATACCTCTTAAAACTCTATCTTTACTGAAATCATGTTCATGAACTAGAAATTCTATCAACCTTTTTTCGTCAAGTTCTCCAAAGACTATCTTGTAATTCTTATTTATCGGAGGATCTAGAAAGTGTTTCTTAATGAGTAGAGGATCCACAGGAAACTTAACATTTTTTAATACGGTATTTAACATCTTTTCAAGACTACCAAATTCGTGAATGAGTTTTAATGCTTTTTGAGGCCCTATGCCTGGGATTCCATCTGGATTGTAGTCTGTTCCTAGAAGTATTGCAAGATCTATAAGTTGTTCTCTATTTTTTAATTTAAGAGCTTTAATTACTTGATCAAGTTCGATAATTTCAGGTGTAATCTCTATGTATTCTTCCTTACTAGGAACTTTTCTCTTTCCTGTAATGGTTAGATTACGTATGAGTCTTGGTGAACCGAAAAGTAGAGCATCATAATCTTGACTACCTGTTGCCCATGTAGATCCATTCATAGTCATGTAAGCTGCTTGGGCTTCACCTTCAGCTTCTGCTTGAACCCAAGCAACACCCATGTAGGTTAGTAGCTTTTTAGCATTCTCAACCATATCATCAGTCAAGAAGAGGGCACGTTGAGCATATTTTCTAGCTTCTTCAACTTTTCCTGACTCTTTAGCTTTAAGCCATTTCTCAAGAGCTTCTTCTTTCTGTCTTTTTCTTCTAGCAATTTCCATAAGTTTAAGTTCAGGAGGTTTACCATCAAAGACATATACGGGCCAAATCTTAGCTTCTAGAAGGTTAATGGTTCTATAGAAGAGACCACTTAAATGGCTAGTGATTCTACCTTTACTATCCATT
Organism: uncultured Thermoproteaceae archaeon; assembly: GCA_964390355.1. Taxonomy (GTDB): domain Archaea; phylum Thermoproteota; class Thermoprotei; order Thermoproteales; family Thermocladiaceae; genus CAYMHS01. Next base: position 55,253 of record CAYMHS010000001.1, read on the forward strand.
AATGGTGTGCCATCAGGTTGTCTAATAGAGGCTAAGAATTGATAGAGAGCATTATATGCGTCAAGAGCTATAGTTTTTCCTTGAAGTTTTTCAAGACTAACTTTGAATCTTATATCCTGAGGAATAAGTTTTCCAAGTTCACCAACACCCACAAATTCTATAATGGTAGGTAGTTAATTAAGTTAATCTGAGGCTTAATTCTACGGTAAAGAAATTCTTGAGGATATACTTAATAACTGATACTTATCCTATACATGCAAGTGCTCGATACATGGAAAAGAAAGATCTGATAAGTGTTGTTCATGGGAGTTTATGGATTTCTCTTGCAAGTATTGTAATGAATGTCTTAGGATTTACTTTCTGGCTTCTTTGTTCTAAATTCTTCACTACATCTAGTCTTGGATACGCAACTACAGCTTTCAGTATTGCATTTATGGTATCATCACTTATGAACTTTGGCTTTAACTACGTCATTTTAAGAGAAGTACCAGTAAATCGTGGAAAAGTATTAACAGCTTGTCTAGTAGTAGCGCTAGGTATCAGTGTAATCGCTAGTTCCGCATGTTACTTATTCAAGAATGTATATCCAGGTTTTGAGAGGTACATACCATTAATTATACTTATCGTAATATCATCATTAATAGTAACAATCTCATCAACTTCATTAATAGCTGTGTTAAAGCCTAAACATTACTTTATAGTACCTACATCAGTTGCACTGTTAAAACTTATAATCATAATTACTCTCATACTTCTAGGTATTGATAGTGTTGGAATATTACTATCAATTACTTTATCCATAATTGTAGGTGCAGTTTTGGGTTTATTTTTCTGTAGAAAGTATGTTGGTTTTTCAAAATTTAGTTCTAGGGATGTTGTTCATGTCTTGAAAGTAGGATTTTCAAACTATCCTCAAGTACTTTCAACACAGTTACTAATTTCTAGTGGCATAGTCTTGATATCATGGCTTACACGTAGTCCAAGTATTGCAGGAATTGTATACATTATAATTATGGCAACATTAGCGTTAGCGATAATTCCTAACAGTCTAGCTATTGCTGGATTGCCTGTAATGATGTATAGTAGCGAATCTATTGGTAAGATTTCAAATGAAGGTATTAGGTTAGGTCTTGGCGTAGTAACGCCACTTATAGTCTTTGTAGGTGTATGTTCAAGCCATCTTCTTAGTCTACTCAGACCTGAATATGTACAGTCGGCATTAGCCTTCACAATGCTTGTACTTTCAATTCCACTAATTACGATTAGCTTCATGACAATTTCTAAACTTAATGCTGAGGGAAAATTTAGAGTAGTACTAACTATTGGACTTCTAAGATTATGCACGTTACTACTCACACTGCCAGTACTTATTAAGATACATCCATTTATAGGTACTGCATGTTCATTTATTTTAAGTAACTTAGCTCCTATGCCTATAATATTACGTCACATGAGTAGAGTGGTATTCAAGTACTTACTTCTAGTATCGGTTATTCAGGTAGTGTCGGTTAGTATAGGTCACATACTGATTATGCACGTTATTGATATACTTTCAGGGCTTGTAATGTCTCTCATCTCATTACTTCTACTTAATTTATGTGGGATCTTAACGTTGAAAGATCTTAAATTTCTTATAAACTTAATAGTACATAGTTTTAGTAGAAGAGCTAGACACTAAACTGCCCGTAAAGTTTTTGTTTTAAATATCTAGACTTCTCTAAGTACATGATTGAGTTAAGACACATTGGCTTTATACCTGATGGTAATAGAAGATGGGCTAAGCTTAGAGGAATTTCAATTACCGAGGCGTACAGAGTAGGTGCTGATAAGGTTGAAAACGTTATTGAATGGTGTTTTGAGAGAGATATTAAGGTAGTCACAGTCTATGTATTATCTATGGAGAATTTACTAAAGAGAAGTTCTCTTGAACTTCAAGTACTTTTCAAACTCATCAAGGAGAAACTTAGAAAGTTAAGAACATCAAGTAAAGTTCATGATAAGAAAATTCACGTAAAAATTATTGGAGCTAGAGAACTACTTCCAAGAGATGTTGTTAATGAAATTGAAATTACTGAAAAGGAGACTAAAATATATGATAAGTACTATCTCAACCTAGCAATAGCTTACAGTGGTCGCTTAGAAATCATTAATGCTGTCAGATCAATAATTGAAGATGTAGTTAAGCGTAAATTAAGTCCTGAAATTCTTAATGAAGAAGTCTTCACAAAATATCTATACTTAGGCGATATTCCATATCCATATCCTGATCTAATTGTGAGAACAGGTGGTGAATATAGATTAAGCAATTTTCTACTCTACGAGGCTGCATATTCTGAATTGGTATTCTTAAACAAGTACTGGCCTGAAATTGAAGAGAGAGATATTGACATGATTATTCAGGAATACTATAGGAGAGAGAGAAGATATGGAAGATAGTGACAGTTATAGAGTTCGATTTATAATAAACACTGCATAATATATCTTAAATTGAGAGGTTAAGTATTGAAATGATTGTTGAAAAATTAGGCAAGTACTTCCCATATAAGGAGTGGAGAGTATGGCAAAAAGATATAGCTAACTTCACATATAAGTGTTTAGAGAATAGAGAGATAGCACTTATTGAGGCACCTACAGGTATTGGTAAGACCTCGGCCATATTATCTGCAGTATTATCATTTTGTGAAGATCATGATTTAAAAATCATATACTTAGTTAGAACTAAAAATGAGGCTCAAGCACCCATTAGAGAACTCTTAAAGCTTAGAGGTAAAGGGGTTTACATACCTTTTACCATCATTAGAAATAGACTAGACATGTGCTGTATTTCTGAATCTAGGAAGTTACCGTATGAGGAGTTTCTTGAGGAATGTAGATATCTACGTAATCAAGGTAAATGTCCATACTATAACAGTACTGTTACTCATAATCTAGATGAAGTCCTTAATGAAGTTCTTCACGATGAAGTTACAGCTTTAAAATTTAGAGTAAAACTTTGTAATCTCGGTCTTTGTCCTTATGAATTTTCAAGACAAGTATTTAGTAAGGTGAAGCTCATAATAATGACCTACTACTACATCTTTACCATAGATTCTCCTGAAATTTTAGATCTAGATTTAGATAATGCTATATTAATTATCGATGAGGCACATAACTTGCCCGACGTCATTACTAACCTAAATACTTATAGCATCAGCGAATTGACAGTTAAGGCATCCATTAGTGATGTTAAGAAGTTTGTAAGTGATGAAGAACTTAAGAATCAAGTATTGAGAAGTTTAAAGAACATGATCAACTATATGGTGAAGTTTAAAGATCTTCTTGATGAAAATTCTAGGGAATTTGTAAAAATTAGTATTAACGATGTCTTAACCATCATTGATGATATTGATGTTTTAAGAACTGCCTATCTAGAGATCACTAATAGAAAGAGAAGTGAAGGTATTGCCATACCCTACACTCCCTTAGCTAGAATCTTAAACTTCTACAAGAAGGTTATGAAGTTGAGAAGTGGCTTCTACCCATTCATAACCGTTAAAGATGGTATCTTAGAAGTTGTATGTAGATGTGTCGATCCTGCCATCATTGGTTCTCAAATTTTTGATAAAGTATACTCAGCAATACTTACAAGCGCAACCTTACCACCAAGCAGTTACGTAACTTCAATTCTAGGCATCGACAGGTACGTTCAAGATTTCAGAATAACTTTCAGAGAGTACGTTAGTAAAGAGAATTATGTAGTAAGTATCGTTAAGGATGTCACTACTAGATATGTTGAGAGAAGTGAACAGATGTATGAAAAGATAGGTAAGTACTTGTCCATGATTTATAAAGCCTTAAATAGTAGTAAAGCCATCTTAGCAATCTTTCCATCATATAACGTTCTAAAAAGTGTTAGAAAGTTTCTTGACCCTGACGTAAAGTACGTTATGGAACTTAGTGGCACTGATATTGAACAAGTTATTGAGGAGTTGAAGAAAGATGCTAAGAGATTAATACTTGCAGTTGCTGGTGGTAAGCTTGTCGAAGGCGTAGAATTTAGGATTAATGAGAAAAATCTAGTGAATATTGTAGTTATGGTTGGTGTTCCATATCCTGAACCAAGCGATTATTTAGACATGTTTATAGACATTGTAAGTACAAGAATCAATAATAAAGAGACCGCATGGGAAGTTGCATACTTATGGTCAGCTGTAATTAAGATTAAGCAAGCTATTGGCAGAGCTTTTAGATCAAGTAATGATAAAGCATACATAGTGTTGATGGATAAAAGATACGTTGAACACAGTAAATTATCTAAAATTCTGAATGACTATTTTGGTGAAGTTAAGATCACTACAATTAATGATGTGGTTAAAGAGATTTCGCAACTCACTTCTGAGTAGATTTTTCCTCAGGCTTCTTCTCTTCAGTCTTAGGTGTCGGTGCCATGATAGGTTTAGGTCTTGGTGGTGGAGGTGGAGGAGCAATTAGTGGCTTTGGCGGTGGTGGAGGAGTTGATGTAGGTGGTATGGGAGGTCTCTCCATACCTTTCTCTCTAGACGTATATTCAAGTGCTCTAATAATCTTATACTGTACGAAAAGTACTATGAGTAGTACGATGCTCAGAATACACATGACAGCTCCTTGAAAAGTATATGATAGGAATACTGTACTTGGTGCTTGTGCAAGCATGCTATAAGTAATTGATAAGACTATAGCCAACACTATTAACGGTGTAGCAATGATTATGTACTTTGTGACGTCTATTTCTGAACTTCTTCTAACAGGTCTTGGTGGTGGAGGAGGTGGTGGAGGTGCCATTGATGGCTTGACTGGTGGAGGTCTAAACATTGGTGGTGGAGGTTTAGGTGCTGGTTTACTCTCAACTCTTTCACTCACAATATCACCCTTCCTATACTTTCAGCATTTTCTAATTAAAAATTTTCTTAAAAAGTTCAACCACATATACATGATTAAGCTATTGTGAAGCTAGAGCTTATTACTAAACTTGACACTTCATACTAATTAGTATTATGAGAAAGATTGATGTACTCGTAGTTGCTGAGAAGAATTCTGTAGCTAAAGCTATAGCTAAGTACTTAACACAATCTAGAGTATATGTTAAGAAGTTTGGTAAAATAAAGACTTACTGGTTCTATAGGAATGGTAATTTATGGGTTAGTATTGGTTTAAAGGGTCATTTGATGGAGTTTGATTATGAAGTAAAGTACAATAATTGGTATGCAATCGAGCCTGGACAATTATTTAGAATTGAGCCTATACTTATCATCAGAAATGAATCATTAATGTATGCTAAGGTTTTGAAATATTTAGGTGAAAAGTCTAGAAAAGTCATACTTGCACTTGATGCTGATGCTGAAGGTGAAGCTATAGCTTTTGAAACCTTAATGATACTTAAAAATACAAATCCACACGTTACAGTAGAGAGAGCATGTTTTTCAGCCATAACTAAGAGAGAACTTGAAAAAGCCTTCACATATCTACAGAAACCTAAAGCAGAAATTGCAAGAAGAGTATTTACGAGAATGAAACTTGACTTAATGCTTGGTGCAGTCTTTACTAGACTTCTAACACTATGTCTTAAACATCAAGGTGTGACTTTAAGTGATGGTAGATTCTTAAGTTATGGTCCTTGTCAAACTCCTGTACTTAATTTAGTAGTTAAGAGAGCAATTGAACGTGAGAATTTTGTACCCAAAAAGTACTATCAATTATATGTTAATGTCGAGATTGATGGTAAGACATTAAGACTTTACTCAAAAAGAATTTTTGAAAATAAATTTGATGCTCTAAACATTCTTAAAGAATTGAAAAGTTGTCAATATGGTGAAATTGTTAAGGCAAGTTACGTCAAGGAGAAGATAGTTCCACCTAAACCTCTAGACACGTTAGAACTTGAGAGAAGAGCTAGCAGATTCTTGAACATTAGAGCTAAGAAGACTCTAGATATTGCTGAAGAACTTTATAGGAGAGGATACATCTCATATCCCAGGACAGAGACCACAATATATCCCTCTACACTTAATTTGAAAGAGATTCTTTATGAACTTTTAAAGACTGAACATTCAGATTATGTTAAGTATTTACTTGGTCAACCAATATTAAGACCAACCCAGGGAGATTCTTATGATGGTGCACATCCACCAATACATCCTGTTCAAGCAGTTTCTAAAACTGAATTGATTAGAGAATTTAGAGATATCAGGTACTGGAAAGTTTATGACTTTATTGTTAGACACTTCTTAGCAACTCTAAGTCCACCAGCCATTATTGAAAGACAAAATATTGAGGTAAGAGTAGGTAATATTGATTTTACTGTTAGTGGATTGAGAATTGTAAGTTATGGTTATTGGACAATCTATCCATATGAGAAGCCTAACGAGAAGAATTTACCAAAAGTATCTACAGGAATGTTGGTAAAGATCTTAAACATTAGTCTTGAGGAAAAAGAGACAGAACCACCACCATATCTTACAGAATCTGAGTTGTTAAGACTTATGAGAAGATACGGTATTGGTACTGATGCCACCATGCAGGACCATATATATACGAACGTTAAGAGAGGATATTTTAAGATACGTAATAGAGCGTGTATACCCACACCTCTAGGTAAAACTGTGATATCGATATTCAATAAGTACGCATCAATACTTATAGATCCTAATTTTAGATCTTTAATGGAGAGAACTTTAAGAGAAGTTAGTGATGGCATTAAGAGACCTGAAGAGGTTATAAATTACTTCAAAGAAAGAGCATACGAGCTGTATAGAGTCTTAAAGACTCACGTTAGGGAGATAGGTAGAGAATTAGCGTCAGTATTTCGTAAAAGATAAGTAAGTATCTACAGTTTCTTCAAGTACCTTCTCGACATCTCTATTAACGTTATCACTTACGTGCTTCTTAACTAACTTTCCATTACTTGAAATAGCCATAAAGATTTTAGGCCTTACCTCTCTATAATCATTTAAGTACATCTTAAGTAATAGGTAAGTATTATTTTTCATCAAGACTATCTCTAACGGTATGGTTGGAAGTCTACTAACGCAGGAAGCATTGATTACAAAACCTGATGACTTGGTCTTCAGAAACATGTTCAATACATGTTTTAAAAAAGCTATAGTACTACTCTTTGAATATCCAATACATAGATGAAGTAGATCTCCAAGTCTTGAAGGTACAAGGACAACACAGTCCTCATTATCGATAATGTTGCCAAGAAATATAGGCAAATCCTTAAAGCTTAACCAATGAGACGTTTCTAAGTTTAACGAGAATTTAACTCTACATGTAGGAACTTTAATTAATTCTCCCATTCTTGACAGTGCGTAAGTCTGATCCATAGTTATGCAGGAGATCTTTACTTGAGAAATACCTGTAGAATATATTGCTAAATGTCCATAAACATCACTATCTCTAACGTTTAGAAGCGCGATCTTGCTTATAAGACTTGCAGGTAATTTTAGGTCAAGTATTTTAAACCAGGAATTTTCACTTTCAAGTACTTGAAGTCCTAATCCATTATCAACTCTACCAATAATTACTAATGATGGTGATTTAGCACTAATCATCTCAAAGTAGTTAAGCCTAAGACGTTTAAAATTTTCCTAAAGAAAGCATAATCAATATTACTTTTCAACTGTTCTAGTTAGAGTTTTAATTATTTTAGCAGAACTTACATTATAGTAATGATTCGTGAAGAAGTTGATAAATTTAAGGAAGAGGAGGAAGAAGAGATCGAAGAGGAAGAGTTGAGAGAGGAAGAAGAAGAGATTTCCTACATCCTTAAACCTGAAACACCAAAATACTCACCACCGTCAATTGTACTTACAGTTACTTATGATGGTAAGGTCGGTAAGGCATTGGTCAAGTTGTATGATCCTATAAATGATGAGGTGTATTTCTGGTATGACAATACTAACCACAAACCTTATCTACTCACAGACCTAACACCTGAAGATATTGTTACTAAATTTCCTAAAGTAATTAATCATAAAGGTTTTGATCATGTAGAACTTGTTGAGAAGTATGATGCTATTCAGGATAGATACGTCATTATGACTAAGATATGCGCTAAAGATCCATTAAGTATTGGTGGTTCTTCAGAATCTATCCGTGAATATTTACCAAAAACTTGGGAATCCAGAATTAGGTATCACCTATGTTACATTTTCGATAATGCCGTAATTCCCGGAATGTACTATATGATTAATAATGAGAATTTGATACCAGTACCTACAGAGATACCTAAAGATGTTGAAGAATTTGTAGGTAAGCTGTACCATGATGATGAAGATTTTAGAAAAGAAGCTAAGAAGTGGTTGCCACTATTTCAATCACCAATACCAAGCATTAAAAGACTTGCTATAGATATTGAAGTATACACACCTATAGAGAATAGAATTCCAAATCCTAAAGAAGCTAAGTATGAAATAATATCCATAGCACTTGCAGGAAGTGATGGTTTGAGAAGAGTATTAATGCTTAGAAGAAACGATATAGAACTTAAGATAGATGATCTAGAGAACTTAAAAAGTAATGTTGAGCTTATACTCTTTGACTCAGAGTATGATATGTTGAAGGAACTCTTTAAAATTATGACTCAATACCCAATAATCATAACTTTCAACGGTGACAACTTCGACCTACTCTACATCTATAATAGAGCTTTAAAACTTGGTTTTAAGAAGGAGGAAATTCCAATAATTCCTAGAAGAAATGATGTTACAGTAGCTATCGGTATTCATATTGATCTATATAAATTCTTCAACATTAGAGCTATTGAAACCTACGCTTTCGGTGGTAAGTATAGAGGTACTGATAGAACTCTTGATTCAATAGCTAATGCCATACTAGGTATTGGTAAACTTTCTAGAGAGAAACCGATATCTGAAATGAACTATATTGAACTTGCGAATTACAACTTTAGAGATGCCTACTTAACGCTCTACTTGACAACTTTCGATAATGAACTCGTAATGAAGTTGATAATATTACTTGCAAGAATAACGAAGACGCCTATTGATGATTTAACAAGAGCTCAAGTGTCTAATTGGATCAGAAATATGCTATATTATGAACATAGAAGAAGAGGTTGGCTTATTCCTGAGAAAGAAGATATTATTGCTAGTAAAGGTCAAGCAGCAACTAAGGCGATCATTAAAGGTAAGAAGTATCTTGGAGCTATCGTTCTAGATCCAGTGCCTGGAATCTATCCTAACGTTTATGTTCTCGATTTTGCAAGTCTATATCCATCAATCATTAAGAAGTGGAATCTATCTTATGAGACTATCAAGTGTCCAGACGAAACTCAAGTAAATTATAAACCAATACCTGACTTACCTCACTGGGTTTGTAATAATAGGAAAGGACTTACCTCACTCATTATCGGTTTATTAAGAGATATGAGAGTATACATCTATAAGAAACTTACAAAGACAGCAAGTACTAAGCAATTAAGAGACTTCTATAATGTTATTCAGAGTGCGTTAAAGGTATTGATAAACGCTTCTTACGGAGTCTTTGGTGCTGAGATCTTTCCACTCTACTGTCCACCACTTGCTGAACTTACAACAGCATTAGGTAGATATGCTATAAGTACAGCAATTACTAAAGCTATAGAGTTTGGATTAGTACCCATATATGGAGATACTGATAGTCTCTTTATATGGAATCCAAGTGAAGATAAGCTTAAAAAGTTAATTGAATGGGTTGAGGATAATTTAGGAATTGATATTGATGTAGATAAGGTATACAAGTTTGTAGCTATGAGTGGTAGAAAGAAGAACTATCTAGGAGTATTACCTGAAGGTACTATAGATATTAAAGGTATGGTTGGTAAGAAGAGAAATACTCCAGACATTGCTAAGCAAGTATTTCATGAAGTTTTAAAAATAATATCAAGTATTGAAGATATTAAAGATGTGAATAAAGTTATTGAAGATGTGAGAAGCAAAGTTAGAGAATATTGCTTAAAGTTGAAGAGACATGAAGTACCACTTAATTTATTAACCATCAGAGTAACCCTTTCAAAACCACTTGAAGAGTATACAAAAAATAAGCCACAACATGTTAAAGCTGCCATTCAATTAAGACAACTAGGTGTTAATATTGGTCAAGGAGATATTATAAGTTTTGTAAAGACTAGAACACGTGATGGTGTAAAACCTGCACAACTTGCTAGAATTGATGAGATAGATGTTGACAAGTATATTGATTATTTAAAGACTTCACTTGAGCAAGTACTTGATTCTTTAGGATTATCTTTTGAAAATATTTTGGGAACTACGAAGATTATTTAATTCTATTCTTCAAGAATTTCCTCTTCACCTTTTCTCTCACTAAACATAGTTATAATGTTATTGACAACGTTATCTGTAATCTCGTCATTAATATTTGGAAGAATTATTACTAATCTATCAGTCTGTAGAGTATCTTCAGTCCATTTATTGCTATATGTGATTTCATATACCGGTATTAATGCTTCAGCTTTATCACCAACTCTTCTAACATGACTGTATTTTGATAATTTATCAAGTACGTCTCTACTTATGGGTATTTTCAAAGATATTGTATATTGATCTTTAAGTACTATGAAGTCGGACATTTCGGGATTCCACTCTTCAAGAAGTCTTTTAGCAAATTCTTTAACAATACTTGTAAGCTCACCATTAACTATCTCTTTCTTAATTATCCTGCCAGACTCTACATAGACTACTGCACATTCACTCATTCTTGAAGCCCCTAAAATTAAGTTGCAGAAGCTTATTTAAGTAAATTTATTCATTACTCTCTTTTCAACCTCTTAATGACTTTTAAAATCCTCTCAATAGCTGTTGCGTTAGTTATAATCGCAAAAATTAATAACATTATGAAAATTAAGAAGTGATTATGAGTTATAGTGAAAATTATGAGAGTAATTATTAAGTATATTATTCTTTCACTTCTCTCAAAAATACCCACACCACTTAAACTTAATTGTAAAGATTCAGCTTTAGCTCTAACGTAACTAGTCATTAATGAACCCATTAATGAGAAGAAGATGAGTATAAGTATGTTGATGTTAAAACTTGTGATTATTACAAAGTTAAGCAGTATTATAAAATCTACATAACGATCAATGGTTGAGTCAAGAAACGACCCAAGTCTAGTAGTTCTGCCTAAGCTTCTTGCACAAATACCGTCAAGTACATCTAAAAGGCTGGCAATTACTATTAACAAAATAATTAATGGTAAGATATTAAGGCCAAAAAGTATCAACAATATTGGTGTTGGTAAAGTTACGAGAAGTGATGATATGGTTAGTAAGTTTGGACTTTTAGGAAGTACCTTAATTAATGGTGTTAGAGTTCTTTCAAATCTAGCTTTAATTCTGCTTAGCATAATTACATATCTTTTTAAGTAATTCTTATATACTTCTACCTACTAAATTATTAATGCTTAAACCTCTAGATATTGAAGACATTTCAAGAAATAGGTGGGTCGTAATTGAATGCATGACTTATGGTTTAGGACTTACAGGATACTCTATACTTAGCTACTACATCATTAAACATCTTGAAGAAAAATATGGAAATAAGATTAGAGAACTTGAAGAGTTTATTCAGAAAAACTACACCCTAAAGACTAGAGATATTCTTGACTGTAACTCCTTAAGAAGTATTTCTGAAAGAGAGTACATTCGCTGTTTGAATATAGCTAAAGAATTAAACATTAAACCAAATGATTGGTATAACAAGTACTACAGCTTGCTAGTCATCTCTACTAGGTTAATTTCATGGAGTGATATCGTTAAAGATATATCTTCAGAGGTGGAGAGTGATTCCTCAATACTTACCTTACTCTACTTGTGGTACTGTAATGATGATGAACTTAATGATGTACTTGACAGCGCATACATGTACCTCTATCAAATCTTTATCAGAGGTAGAAGGGGTGGTTTAGAAAGTAGTGAAACTATAGTTGATGAAGTGAGAAGAGCTATCATTATTGATAAGGATTGGAAAATTAATGTAATAAGCTTTTAAATAAAATTGATAATATATGCTAAGAATACTAATAAAAGTGCTGAGAAGATGAGTCTTCTACCTCTATAAGGACTAAGACCTGAAAACCATAAGAATGCACCTAGTATGCCTAAAATTATTGCAAGTACTTTAGATGCATCACCAATAATATTCTTTAAAAAGGCGGCAAAACCTGACAATTTATCAACAACAGTTGTTGCAACATTTTCAACACTCTTCTCAATCTTGTCAGCAAGATTATTAATACCTGCAGTAATGTTGCTTACAGTATCTTTTGCATATACATTACTTAGAAACAGAGATCCCAGTAGTACTATCAGTAATACTATCTCTCTCATATACACCTATTCTATTACTAATGCAGAATTATTATTTAATTACTTTCACTCTCCCCTCTCTAAAGCATAAGTTCAGCCATGTATTTGTTAATTTTGCTTTCTCAATGAACATTATGACATACTTTTCAAGCCTCTTGACTTCACTTCTGCTAATACTTCTCCACTCAGGACAAGATTTATCAATGATGACTTTTTCACCATCAAATTGTAGTGGATATAATCTACAACCTATAGGTCTATAATCATATATCTTACATTCTCTTTTTTCTACATCATAAAACACGCAATGGTCATTTATGTTTTTAAGCCTCCAGTATATTCCGTCATAGTAAGCAATATCTTCAAGTTTATAGCCTAGACTTACCAATCTCTCAATGTCTTCAGGTAAGAGTTCCATCTCTGTCTTGATACAGCAAAGGCCACATTTTGTGCATCTCATCTTAACTTCAAAAAACTTTAAATCTTTAAATTCGAAAAACTCTATCATTTCTTCTCTTCAATCTCTCTTGATGTTGTTTAATTTTTATACATGTCGTTATGGTGCACCAGATTTATAAACACCCACTTTACTAGGTGCACCTATGAGAAAGCAGTCATTATTGATATTAAGTCAACATAAGGATACCATAATAGCAACGTTAATTACAGTATTTATTTTACTCTTTTCAATAAACTTCTTCTCAAAGTATTTTGAAGAAAGTATTGAGAATCTATACTATCTACACTATACTTATCAAGTGCCTTTACTTATAGCTTTCATTCTAGGTTTGATTCATGGATTAATACCTCATGAGCATACCTGGCCTATCACCATACCTTACGCTATTAGTCAGGGGGAAGTTGTTAGAGGTATACTTGCAGCTATAATCTTCACAGGCGCCTTAACCCTCATATGGAGCATTGTTAGTGAATTAGTATCAATCTCGGGCTTCATTCTCTTAAATGTGGGCTATAATCCCATAGTAAATATAGTCACAGGACTTGTAATGATAATTGTTGGACTTTTCGTGATCATGCCAAGAGTTAACAGGATTACAAGTAAAAATTCAATTGTGACGAGTAGTGTCGATATTAAGCAACTACCGTACAGGTACATCTGGATACATGGTCTTTCAGCAGCCTTCAGTACAGGATGTTTATTGATAATAACTTATACTTTAGCTTTAACGGTGAATCCACTACTTGGCTGGTGTGTAGGTTTACTTTTTGGTTTAGGTACTATGATTACTCAAGTAATTATTGCATACATTTCAGTAAAACTTTCATTTAAAATATCATCAAGAATTTTGGGTAAGGCTGAGAAGGCGATTAAAGTATTGGCACTTTCAGGTACTTTGACATTAGTAATTTTGGGTATGTATTTGACTATGATGGGAGTAATGCTACTACACTTGTAAAATTACTCACATTTAATAATTTCTATACTGTATATATCTTTTGTAGGATTGGCGAGTAGTTTTCTACACATATCTACAACAATTTCTCTAATCTTATCTACATTATCTGTACTTAAGGTTATGTAGTATGTTTTGGCTACTTTAACATCATTAACCTCCTGAAAACCTAAATCTTTTAGAGCATTCTTTGTTACTTCACCTTCAGGATCTAGAAATCCTTCCTTTAATCTTACTTCAACTCTAACTATACACCTCATATTAGTACTCTTGTACAATTTTACCTATGCCTGGAATCCAATCTATAAATTTACCTATCAATCCTTTCTCTTCTCTATACTTGTAGACTCTACGTATAGTTTCTGCCCAATCAATCATTTTTTTAACCATATCTTCCTCACCGATATCTGATCTGTGAAAGAGTCTCCAATTATCTAATGTCTTGACATACTTTACACACTCTTCAGCTCTTTTACTTGCCTCTGAAATGGTTTCACCAAAACCAACAATCTCAACAGTTCTAGAACCCACAGTAACTATTTTTCCATCATCTTCATGTACTGAGGCATAGTATAACTTGCATCCCTTCTTTTCAATCTCTTCCTCATTAATCACTACTGGATGACCTTTAGCTAGGTCTTTTCTATTAGGATATCCTTCAGGAGCTATACATTTAACTACTGTTGCTACGGGTTTGAATTTTAGCTTAATCTTACTTAACTTTCTACTAACTATAGCTTCAAAGATTTCAACAATGTCTGTCTCCATTATGGTTAACACATTAAGTGCTTCTGGATCTCCAAAGCGACAATAGTACTCAATTATGGTTGGTCCCCAGAGTGTTGTGAGCATCATTTGTCCTGAAATAATTCCTCTGTACCTAACATCTAGTTCTCTATGGATAGCGTCTACTGTTGCTTTAACAATCTCTACACTCTTATCAAATTCTTCCTTAGTTATGAAGGGTAAGGTATAGTCCTTATCAGCTATAGAACCCATACCACCTGTCTCTGGACCAATACTCATCTCAAAAGCTGCTTTATGATCTTGAACTAGAGGCATAGGTAATACTGTCTCTCCATCAGTGAAACATTGTAGTGTGTATTCGGGTCCTTCAACTTTCTCCTCGATAAGTATCTTGTCATCAATGTCATCATAACCTTTCATAATTTTTTCAAAAATTTCTTTAGCATGCTGTACCTTTACGTGCCTCTTCTCGCTAGATAGGTAAGCTTGAAGATCAGCAAGTACTTTAACACCCTTACCACCTACTTGTCTTGCCGGTTTAACAGCTACACTTTCAGCATATTCTTTAAGATAAATTATGGCATCTTCAATATTCTTAAAAGTATGGAATCTTAATCTTCCAGGAATCTTATACTTCCACATAAGTCTCCTCATAAATGCTTTAGACTGCTCAATCATGGCAGCTGCTCTACAAGGACCAATACAGGGAATACCTACACGCTCAACTTCATCACAAACACCTCTAAATAACGGTTCTTCAGGACCAACAACAACTAAGTCAATACCGTATTGTTTAGCTTTTTCTGCAACAAATTTAGGATCCAAGAAATTTCCAAGAATTACTTCACCATCGAACTGCTTACATAGTCTTTTAATTCCAGGATTTACGTGAGCCATTACGGCATAGAATTTGATTTTCCACGTACTTCTACATATGGCATCAGCAATTGCATGTTCACGTGCAGCTTCACCTACAAGTAAAATTTTGTAACTCATGTAGATAGAAGATTTGCATAGATTATTAAATACTTTATCTTACATGACTTGAAGAAAATTATTGAAAAATTGGAGAAGAGGTAATTACTTTATCTCAGTTCAATCCACTTCTTTCTCTCTTCTTGAGACCACGTTAATACATAATGTCCTGGACCTACAAGGTTGGGTTTAGTATCCCAAAGTACTTTATGATAGGTGAAGTACTTACCTATGAAGTGTATCATCTTTGTGAAAGGTAGATATATTAGAAGTAGTTCTAGAAGTAGTAGATGTATAGCATGGTGGGACTTGTAAGTATAGTATTAGGTATTGTTGTCATGATATTGAACGTTATTAAGCTAGCTACATACTGTACAGCATTTACGAATAGTGGATCAGTACTACACCAGGCTACAATTCCTGAAATTGCTACTAATGCAATAAGGATGAGGTTAAAATAGTCGATAGGTACGGTATATCTTCTCATTTCATCATTAATTATTCTATATAGTATTAATGAAATTGAACCAAGAAGTATAAGTCCAGCACCTAAGTATGCAACCACACTCATCAAGTAATGATAAGGTGTTACTACATTGAGTCTTAATATTCCAGAGATTGTAGCTAAAGAACCAATTACAAGTAGTGTTAGCCATGTAAGTATTAGGTAAATTCCTAAATGAAGTGGATATGTGAACAACCATAACTTAGGCTTGTTATAGAAGACTCTCTTAATGAATAATAATTCTGAAAGTAATTCTTTAAACTCAACTACTTTACCTTCTTCATGAGGTACAGGATATGTTTCCCATCTTAAATGTATGGGCATTCTTGCATATCTAAAACTCCTTATGAGCAGTGTAATTACAAATGTAGCAATGGCAATGTATAGTAAGTGTTGAGTTATTACAACTCCTAGATTCACGTGTTTAATTCTACTTTAGGTCTTTTAAATTTTAACACCAGCACATCACTGCTAGATTAGTAGTGAATACTGTTGAGTACTAAGTACATCAGATTAGGTAATACTTAAAAATGTAGAATTAGAAGAGATTTGACAGATAGCGTGAGTTCTAAATTCAGAGAATTCTACAAACCTCAAACAGAACCTATAGAGAAGATTAGACAAAGCGATCTACTAAGACTACCAATTCCTGAAGAACCAGAACCTAAACCAGTACCTAGAGAATGGAGAGAACAGTTAGATCTAACTCTTGATGGATATTCAGCACTTGGACTTCCACTTAAAAGAAAAGAAACTCTTGTTCCCAAATTTTTAGAAGCTGTTAAGAAGCTCTTCTCAAAATCTGATAACTGGACATTTCTACAACCATTAATACTTACAACAGAACTTTGCGCTAAGTGTCAAACAAGCTGAAATTTTAAGAAGAATATACAAGAAGTACTTCACTCTCTCAGGTAAAGTTTTTGGAAAATTCGTCACTGGCGATATCGAGGTAACTGACGAGCTTATAAATAGACTTGCAGAACTTTCATATAGATGTACATTATGTAGAAGATGTGCTATGGTCTGTCCATTAGGTCTAGATAATGGATTGATAGCTAGAGAGTTAAGAAAGCTCTTTAGTCAAGATTTAGGCATTCATTCCAAAGAACTTCATGAATTAGGTACGGTACAACAGTTAAAAGTTGGATCATCTACAGGGATGACACCTAAAGCCTTTCTAGCAACGATAAAGTTTCTAGAGAGTGATATTAAGGATAGAGTTGGACTTGATATTAAAATTCCTACCGATGAGAAAGGTGCAGAAATATTGTTAATACATAATGCGGGTGAGTACTTATCGTGGCCCGAAAATCCTGAAGCTTATGTTATAATCTTTGAAAAAGCAGGACTTAGTTGGACACTTAGCAGTCAACCTGTTGGTTATGATGCTGTAAATTATGGAGTCTTCTATAATGATTTACAGTTGACTAAACTTGTAGTTAGAACCTTCGAAATTGCAAAAGACCTTGGCGTTAAAATGATAGTCATAGGTGAGTGTGGACATGCGACTAAGGCATATAAAATACTTGCAGAGAGAGTATTACCTAAAGACATGAGAGTACCTGTTAAAAGTGCACTTGAAATTCTTGATGAACTTGTAAGAAGCGGAAAGCTTAATCTAGATCCATCAAGAAATAACTTTCCAGTAACATTTCATGATTCATGCAACTTAGCAAGACTATGTGGTATTAGAGAGGAAGCTAGAAGGGTATTAAGAGCTTGCGTCCTTGATCTTAGAGAGATGAGACCCAATAAGGAGTGGAATTTCTGTTGTGGTGGTGGTTCAGGTTTTGCCATAATGTCTCCTTACAACTTCTTGGAATGGAGAGTTAAAGTCGCGGGAAGATTGAAAGTTAAGCAAATACTTGAAACTTTCGTAGATGTTCTAAATAAGCCAATACCTAAATATGTATGTGCAGCATGTAGTAACTGTAAAGGACAATTAAGAGACTTAATTGGATATTACAAATTATGGGATAAGTACAGGATTACTTATGGCGGACTTGCAGGACTCGTAGTTAATGCAATGATTGATTTACCAAAATTCTTTGAACCAACATATCATTAAATCTCTAAAAATTCTCTTCCTTTCTTAAAGTTAGAACTTAAATCTTAGAAAGTTAGGAATATTATTCAAGAACATACATGACATATACTGTAATTGATCTTTTCTGTGGAGGTGGTGGTTTTAGTAGAGGCTTCTCCATGGAAGGTTTTAAAGTAATCTTAGGTATTGATAACGATTATTATTGTGTAAAGACTTTCAGCTCAAACTTTCCTAAAGCAATTGCTCTTCTCAAAGATGTTAGAGAAGTCGATAGAAGATTAATACTTGAGTACGTTGGTGATGAGCCAGATGTTCTTATTGGTGGTAGTCCTTGTGAACCATTTACAAGTGTAAATCCCAATAGAGCTAAAGAACCTATTGAGAGGCTATACATAGATGAGCTTGGACAATTAACACTTCACTTCATTAGACTTATAGATGAGTTAAGACCTAAAATTTTCATTTTAGAAAATGTTCCGGAACTTACTGATGAACCTTTAGGTAGCATTATTAGGAGAGAAATTGAAAGAACCGGTTATGAAGTATTTTTCAATTTTTTAAAAGCTGAAGATTACGGTGTTGCAAGTATTAGACATAGAGTCTTCATCAGTAACATTAAGATAATTCCAGAGAAAGTTAAGGAGAAAGCTACTGTATGGGATGCAATTAAAGACTTACCAGTACCAGGAAGTAATTCAATACCTAATCATGACTATGTAAGTATTAGTGAGAAAAAGCTTAAGAAAATATCTAAACTTAAATGGAATGAAGCACTTTATCGTTTTAAAGGTGCTAAAGGCATTTATAGAAACTACATTAGACTTCATCCATATAAACCTGCACCTACAGTTATGGGTTGTTCAAGATTTGTACATCCTTTTGAAAATAGATTACTAACTGTCAGAGAACAAGCCAGAATCATGAGTTTTCCAGATGATCACATTTTTCATGGACCTAAAGATGCTCAATTCAATCAAGTTGGTGAAGCCGTACCACCACTACTTGCAAGAGCTATTGCTCAAGTTGTTAAGAAATATTTAAAAAGCCTATAATGTGGAATAAAAATTACTTATAGATAAAATTTAAATAAAAGTGAGTAACTAGTTAGGATTTGGGGTTAGCTATTGTAGTATATGTTCAACCAGGTCGAAGGACATCAGAGAAGACTCTACAAACAGAACTTAAACAACTACTACTTAATGAATTTATTGATGGCGAAGCAATACTAGGAGCTGCTATAACTGATCAAAATGGTGTTGCAGTTGTACATCACATACCAAATACGATGACTGTAAAATCTTTTCGGAACGTCATGTCTCTCTTAGAACTTGCACAACATGCAGCTAGAATTAGTGATGATCTTGTAGGTCAATATCAGTATCTAGTAATCAGATACGCAAACTTTAAGGTAGCCTTCTTTGAGATTAAAAATAAGGGATGGTTAGTGATCTTCGTAAATCCAATGTGGCATGTTGAGAACTTATTAGTTAAGATTAGACAATTCATGGTTAAAATATCAAGAATGTTGTAAGAGCTTTTCTCGAATTTAGAAGAAATTTTAAAATCATAGTCAGAGGCGTGAGTTCTCATCAATTTTTCAGGGGCGCGTTACTCTCATCACTTCCCTCTACCATACTTTTCATGTGCTCTTGCTAATTCATTTCTCGCGAGTGCTATTAATAAGTTGAGCTCTCCTGCAAGTACTGTAGCTGCTATTATTTCTGCAAATTTTAAGGCGTTAGTTCCTGGAGGATCTCCTGAACCTGCAACGCCTAAAATACTTAATGCCTCTTTCTGACATGGAAGTCTAGTACCACCACCTATGGTGCCGATTTCAAGACTTGGAAGAGTTATAGAGAAGTATAAATGATCATTAACAACTTCACTCCACGTAAAGCCGATACTGGATTCAACAACTTGTGCAACGTCCTGACCTGTCGCTATGAAGATGGCGGCTATGATGTTTGCAAAATGTGCATTATGACTAACCGAACCTGCAAGTGATGAACCTAGAAGATTTTTTCTAACATTGATTTCTACGACATGTTCAGGCTCAAGATTGAACTTCTCATTTAAGTATTTTCTTGGAATAGACACTTCACTAATCACGGTCTTTCCTCTACCTTGAAGTACATTCACTATTCCTGGCTTTTTATCAATACACAAATTGCCACTAATAGTTACAAGTCTAGCTTTTGAGTAATTGTTAAGTATATAGCTTATCGCCTTATCTACAGCTATAGTGACCATATTCATACCCATAGCATCACCTGTAGTGAAGACAAATCTTAACCATACGTTATTACCAATAACATATGGTTCAATTCTTAAAAGCTTAGCGAATCTACTAGTAGCCTCGGCTTCGCGTTTAATTTCTTTAAAATGCTCATTCACCCATCTCGTAAATTCGTAAGCATCGATAACGCTTGATAACTTAAAGAGAGGTGCTCTTGTCATACCATCCCTCAACACTTTACATCTAGCACCACCACATTCAGTAACTATTTTGGCACCACGATTTACTGAGGCAATAAGTGCACCTTCAGTTGTTGCTAAAGGTATGTAGAAATAGCCTTTAGCGTAATCACCATGAATAAGTAATGGACCGACGATACCTACAGGTATCTGAATAACGCCTATAGTATTTTCACAATTATGGCCAATAACGTCGTTGAAATCGATGCTATAGTGACCAATATGTTCAAGTTTAACATTTAAAGATTTTTCAAGAAATAATCTCCTAATCATGGTCGCTTTATTAGAATCCTTTAAAAACTTATCAAGTTCATGAAGTTTAACTTTACCCTGACTAATGTCTTTAATAATTTCTTCAAAAGTCATAGTAGAGACTTAATTTGATTAAATACTTAACTTTTCTCTATAATTAAGGTTGAACTTAATATTTTGAAGATCAATTCATAACTAAATAAGCAGTTATTAAATTCTATAATTGAATCTTCATTGTTAATGATACTTAAAACTACATGTTTATCCTCTTCATATACTTGATCAATACCTTTCCAAAATAATGTAGAATATGGTGTTTCAACTTTCCTATTATGAAAATCAACACTATAAATTCCATGATCTGTTAATATCTTTAAGAGTCTATACTTTCTCTGATAGTTCCATGATGAATATAGTGTGATTAACGTCTTATCAATCTTTAAAGTAGCATGACTTGTAGTTATGAACTTATCTTCAAGAAAACTTAAAACTTTAAGAATACTTACTTTATTAGTATCTTTAAGGCTAAAGATATAGCTTAGTAAATCCACGTCATGAACCATCAAGTCTAGAACTACATTAACATAATTTTCAGGTTTTAATGGTTTAGAACTTGTACGTATAAAGCTTAGGTATTGAACATTACTACTAATTATCCTTTTTAAGTAGTCTGTGACTGGATTGAATCTTTCAATATGGCCTATGAAGAGTCTATTCTTAACCTTCTTAACTAAATGTTTAATTTCTTGAAACTTTTCATAACTTTCAGCTAGTGGTTTTTCAACAAGTACGTGGGTAATGGGTAGAAATTTCTTTATGAAGTCGTAGTGAGTATATGTTGGTGTTGCAATGATGACTAGATCAACATGTTGATGTTTAATATCATTAATGTTATTAAAGAATTTATCTAAAACATTTAAGTAGATTTTACTTTTACCTGCATCACTATCCGCACCATAGATCTTGCCTATAAGACCTTCAGCTCTCAATCTTGTGAAAGCTTTTAAGTGGAGACTGCCCATTTTTCCAAGACCAATAATGGCTACGTCTAGAGTCATGGAATTGATCTTAATTCATCGATAATCTTCTCTACATAATTTATTACTTTTTCAAGAAATTCCTTACTAGAAGCTTCTACATATACTCTCAATTTATCTCTTTCTGTTCCACTAGCTCTCAGTAAGACCCATGAATTTGTCATAATGATCTTGATACCGTCAATGTCATTCACATTTTCAATTTTATCAAGACTTCTGAACTTACTTACGATTATATTCTTACCTCTCTCTATAAGTTCTTTAGCATTTGTAATCTTCACGTTTATTCTTTTAAAATATCTAGCACCGTATCTACTTTCAATTTCTTTAACAATGTCTTGCAGTTCTACTCTTGTTGTTATTGATGTTACTAATGCTGCAGTATATATACCATCCTTTTCAGGTATATGCCATGAAAATGCAATACCTCCACTCTCCTCACCGCCTGCATCAACTTCATTATTAATCAGTAGTTTAGCTATGTACTTAATACCTACAGGTGTCTCAATCACTTTAAGATTAAAATCTTTAGCAATATCATCAATTAAATGTGTTGTTGAGACTGTTCTTGCAATTCCCTTCTTAAAAATTCCTCTTTTAGCAAATTCGTAAGTAATTATGCATAGCAATGTATTTGCTGAAATATAGCCCAACTTCCTATCAACTATAGCTAACCTATCAGCATCACCATCATGTGAAATTCCTAAATCATACTTACCACTAACTACCTCATTAATCATTTTCTTAACATTCTCAGGTTCAGGGTCTGGTAGTGTTCCGCCAAACTTTACATCATAGTTATTACGTACAGATGTTACTTCCATACCAAGTCTTTTCAAAATCTCGTCAGTATAGCCTATTGAAGATCCATGTATGGGATCAAATATTACTTTTAATTTTCTTACAGGTTTGAACTTAACTTCAACTTCACTAACGATGTAGTCAATATATTCAAATCTTGGATTTACATAGTCTATAGGTCTTAATGGTAGGTTAGATACTGTTTTTAAAATGTCCTGAAATTCTCTTCCTAGGATCTTCTCGATCTCTTTAGTATCTTCATCGAGTATTGAAGCACCATATTGATTAATGATCTTCACACCATTATATTCGGGAGGATTATGACTAGCTGTTATCTGTATTGCTAAGTCATACTTGTACTTTCTTAAAAACCACGAGATGACAGGTGTAGGTGTTGGTTCAATAGTTATTGAAACATCAAGACCAAACTGTCTAGCTACATTACCTGCAACTAGCGCGTAATCTCTAGACTTGAACCTAGTGTCATAGCCTATAAGTACCTTATTAACACCATACCTAGATGCCCAATATCTCAATGTGGCTTCAACAGTTAAAGCAACTGTAAGTTCATTAAAGTCTTGATCAATAATTCCACGAACACCGTCAGTTCCAAAACGTATGTTAATACTCACAGATGAGTATTACCATGTCTGAAGTATATATAGGTTATGCAGTTAAGTGTAAAGTGATCTTGTCATAAATTATCATAACAAATATAGAAAGACTTATATAGAAGTGTTAATATTAAGTTTATAAATATTACTCTCACAAAAATAGGTTAATTCTGAACGTCAAGGTGATAGCAGTGAGGATTGGCGTCATATATGCAGTTACTGCTGGCCTTTTGTGGGGATTAACGTATCCAATGACTAAACTAGCCTTAACTGTATGTATGAATGATCATGTTACAGTTACTACTGGGCTATACTTGATGTTGACTATCTACCACATACCGGTATTGATGTTAAGCAGATCTCTTAAAGTAACCAAGACATTAGCATTGTTCTCAATAGTGCTTGGATTGATTAATTATGCATGTATGTACTTAATATCCATAATATTTAACTATATGAATGTTGGAATTGCAGCTTTTCTAGTAAGTACGTATCCCATATTTATCTTCATAATTGAGCACCTCCGTCACGGTAAAGTAAGCACGTCATTAATAATCAACATCTTACTTACCATGCTTGGTCTCTACATGATATCCACACCTACTACGCAATCATGCTCCATGCCATATATTGCTCTTGCACTGTTATGCTCTTTACTATATGCTATTTACGTCATTATTTACAACTCTTTATGCTCAAAAAATAATGTAATTACTGTTAATGCATTTCAAGCATTTTCGACACTGATAGTATCCATAATTGCATCCTCATTTTTAGGAAACTTATTCATAAGATTCGTAATTATAAGAGCGCATCTAGTACTTTATACCATGTTTGCATTAGTATGTATTGTTCCATATCTTCTTGAAGCATCATCACATAAGTACTTAACGGCTTCTCAAGTTGCCATTGCATTGTCTGTAGAGTCTGTATCAGCATTAGTGATTACTGACATAGTTACATGTAGTATTCCAAGTATTAATGAGATTTTAGGTTCAGGCTTTATACTATCATCAGTAGTAATGCTTAATCATAGCGCAAGCAAGATTAGGTAAGTCAAGTACATAACTGTTAAGGCTACGAGTATGGTGAAGAGTACTACGCTTAAAGTTATCTTCACAGACTTAACCTCCTTATATACAGCACCAACTGTTGCTAAGCATGGAATGTAAAGCATCATGAAGAATGTTAATGCAATTTCCTGCTCTAAAGTTAATGATAGAGAGCTCCAAGACTCTTCAAGACTAGTACCTAGACTAGCAATTGTTGCTAGAAGTCCTTCCTTAGCTATGAAGCCATTAATTAAGATTAAACCTATTTTCCAAATTATATCCGTAGTTATATTGATTAGAATTAGTAACGGTCTTAAAAACTCACCAATAATTACTGCAAAACTTTCATTAACATTCTCAACATATCCATGAATATTGAAGTGAGTAAATACCCACGTTATGGCTGAGAGAAGTACTATAATAGTTCCTGCCTTTTTTAGAAACTCCTTAGTACTTATCCAAGAATTCCAAGTAATTACTCTAAGTGATGGTCTTTTAATGGTAGGTACATCAATAACACTTACAGATTCTTCTTTAAATACATACTTAACAATGATTGATGATAATGTTACGTAAAGTATAATTCCAATTATGTATATAGAGCTAACTAGTAATATAGCTTTCAACATGTTGTTAAAAATTATTGAAGAAAGAGCTAGAATAACGATTAGTCTTGCTTGACACGGAATGAAAGATAGTGTGTAAAGTAATGCTATTCTCTCTCTAGTACTTAATACAGTTCTCGTAGCTAAAACACCAGCAACATTACATCCAAGTGATGTTAATAGTATGAGTATAATTCTTGAACTTAAACCGAACTTACTAAGTATTGGCTCAAAAGACCATACAAGTCTTACAAAAAGACCGCTATCTTCTAGGGCACTAATTAATAACATTATTATGAAGATGAGTGGTGTGAATACAATTACTGTCGAGACACCACTAAGTATACCATCGATGATTAATCCATGAATTACTGGATTTTCAATTCTAACACTCTCAATGATACTACTTAAGACGTTATCCAGAATGCTAGAAATAGCATAAGACTCTACTAGATCCGCAAGTTCATGATTACCAAGAAGTCTCAACAAAGTACTTAAGGGAAAACCTGTGTTTACTGTAAATGCTGTCAGAAAGATGGTTAGTAGAATTGAAATTGAGAGAAATATGCCAATTCTTGAAATAAATATCTTATCAATTCTTGATAATTTAGGAGTATACTTATAATTAATCTTCTCTAAAATCTTATCAATAAAGTCATACCTATACTTAACAATAAGATCTAAGATGTTTGATATTTTAGACTTAACTTCATGAACTATTTTCAACAATTCATTATAAACTTCAACGTTAATACTTCTCAATATGTTAATTATATCTTCATCATCTTCAAGAAGTCTCATAAATATCCATCTTGATGAATACTTCTCTACAGGTAGTGATAGTTTTCTCATAATTTCACTAGCCTTACTTAGATATACTTCAAGGCTATGATATGGTACTTCTATAGGTCTAGTCTTAACCTTGCCTTCATAAACGCTAATGATGGCTTCTAACAACTTATCAATTCCCCAATTCTTGAGAGCTGAAATTGGAATTACAGGTACATTGAGTATTTTAGATAATTTCTCAACATCAACACTACACATGTCAATCTTATTGACAACTAGGACAACATTACTTGTCATTTCCATGACGGATATAGCTAGATATAGACTCTTTCTTAAACTGGTAGCATCGGTAAGAATAACAATGACATCGGGTATCTTGATGTTTGTAAACTTTTTACTAAATGGACATACTTGCTTGAAAGTACAATACTTTAAGCATTGAGTAATCATTAAGTAATTCTTAGTAATTATCTCCTCAATAGATGATGAGCTCAAACCATAAACTCCAGGAAAGTCTATGAAGGTCAATTTATAATCCTTATAAGTCACAGTTCCTAAATTAATTTCAACAGTCTTGCCTGGCCAATTACCTACATGAACATTACCTCTTGTAAGTATATTGAAAAGTGTTGATTTTCCAGTATTTGGCTGACCTATTAGTGCAATGACAATTTCTCTCTCCTTACTCATCAGCTAAGCACCTCAACAAGAACTTTACTTGCAAGACCTTTACCGATAGTTATCAATGTACCGTTAACTTCAATAATGAGTGGACCCCAAGAATTGTTGAGAACTTTGACCACAGCTCCCGGTACTAAGCCCATCTGTAGTAGTCTAACTCTGGCACCTCTACCACAATTTAGTGATACTATCCTAACGTACATTCCTTCTGGAACATTTCTTAAACTTGTTAAATTCACTAAAACTCAGTGTTAGGCTTACCTAACTGTTTATAAGCTTTACCTAATGATTGTAAGTGAAGTTCTAATTAGTGGGAGCTTTCATAAATGTTCAGTAAATGGCTCCCAGTAATTGTTTATGATTCTCAAAGCTTTCTCAAGACCATTAAGATCGACCTTAACATTCAACTCAAGTAATATGGCTGTTATGGATGTTATTAGTGTTAATACTTCTCTGCGTGTTAAATATCCCATATTTCCAACTCTAAATACTCTACCTTTAATTTCATCCATAGCGTCAGATATTAAGGTATAGTACTTTCTCTCAAGTCTATTGATGAATTCTTTAGAGCTAATATTTTCAGGATAATAGAATGGTAGTACAGTATTAGATCTATAATTACCATTATCTACATACGGTTTAAGACCAACACTAACTAAAGATTCATGTATAGCTCTTGCTCTCTCTAAATGCCACCTAATCCAGTTTTCAAGACCAATCTCTGTAATTATGATCTTTAAAGCTTCCCTTAGCGCATAAATTAAATTTACTGAAGGAGTGAAGGGTGTCTCCATTTTCTGACTGAATTTTCTATATATTTTTAAGTCAAAATATGTAGTTTGTGTCGAGTTATTTTCAATCTTCTTTAAAGCTTCATCGTTTACGGCAATAAAGCTCATAACCGGTGGTGCACCTAAGCATTTCTGACTACTTGAGGCTGTTACATCGATATGCCACTTATCCATTTCATAATAATCACCACCAAGTGCAGATACATTATCAACAAGTACAAGTGCTCCTTTATCTTTAAACCACTTTGCAATTTTTGGTAAATCTCTCAAAGTAGTTCCTGGATTAGTTTCATTATATACAAGTGCGACTACATCTATGTTCTTAATATTTAGGCTTTCAACATCATGTTTAATCTTTTCAAAAGTTGGTACTTCACCAAAACTATAGCTTATAGTTACTACATTCTTGCACACTCTCTCAGCTTGTCTTGCAAGTCTCTTACTGAAACTTCCAAAAATAGGAATGATTACTGTATCTTCAGGTCTTATCAGATTCATAATCATAGCCTCTACAGCACCTGTACCGCTTGCAGTTAGTAGATATACCTCACCGTTAGTCTTAATTACTTGTCTTAAGTACTCAATAGTTTCACTGTATAGTCTTCTAAATTGAGCACATCTATGACTTGTTAATCTAGTTAAGGCTCTAGTTACTCTTGGATGAATACTTGCAGGTCCTGCAACACCAAGTATGGGGTCAGGAATTAAGTCTAAATTCATGCATGAAGACTACATTATAAGTATATAAATGTAACGTTAAGTACCATGTTGTAACTTATATAAAACTTCAACATAGATTCATAATCATGATAGTCTCAAAAATCGTAATTGATAAGTATAGAGGACTTAATCTCAATCTTAATTTAGCACCATTAACCATTATTACAGGAAGTTCAGGTTCAGGAAAGTCAAGTGTTCTGGATGCTATCACGCTTCTCTTTAACAATTTAGGTAGAAAAGTTAATCATAATGATGAGTTCTATATTGAGTACCAGATAGTAATTGATGAAAAGTATAGAAGAATCTTACAAGACCTTCTTAACAGTCTTAACCATACATGGATCGATGATAAGATAAGTATAGTCTTAGAGTATCATAGAGGTAAGTTTAGACAATTAGTCAAGATTAATGGTGAGGAAGTGATACTACTTGTAGAATCTAATAATGAATCAAGAATTAAAATACCCATAGAGGTTGAGATAGTTGATGGAAGTAAAATTCTAGACTCTAGATCATTAAAACCAAGAAGTACAACATCAATTGAATTAGTAGGTAACGTAGCTGAAAAGTATGGAACACTTATGAATCTCATAGATACATTAAGTAGATATTTACGGGAAATCTCTATAGTTAAGTTAGGACCATACATCGATTATGACGAGTATGTTCACGTTAAGGATCTTAACGTTAATACGGACTTCGTAGGTACTCACGGAGAGTACACAATTCCTATACTTTCAAAAATATACACAAACCCATCACTTAGTAGTGAACTAAATATTCTTAGAAAGATTATGAGAAATTTAGGATTTAAGAACATTAAGGCTGGATGGATTGGTGATGGATTAGGATTAATGTATATCGATAAGAGAGGTAAAATTTCAAGTAAACTTCCCTGCCATGCTAAAACCATATTAAGTATTGGTTCACAATTAATAATTCTTAAAAAACCATCAATACTCATCATCGATAATGCCGATTACTGTCTAGATAGTAAGAGTGCTGAATATATGGCTAAACTCATAACAAGCTTTATAGGCTTTAAGAAACTGCAAGCTATACTTGAAATACATAATCAAGAATTATTGAAGTACTTTACAGGTCAGTACACAATAATTCATAATATTGGTTGAGATAGAGGGAAGACTGAAATTAATTCATAAAATCTTTATCAAGATAAGTTTAGTGTAGAATGCTGAGAGTTAATGGATACGTAATTGAGGAAGTATATAAAGACCTTGCGGAAACTCTAGCTTTAGATGGAAACTATGATGTAAGGTTGAAAATTGGTGATGTAGAAGTCTATATTAAGTATTCTGTCAATAATGTGTGGGTTGGAATTTTTAGAAATAGAAACTCTAAGATCTTGAAAGTAATGCCTAAACCTAGAATTCAAGATATTGAGAAATTTGTTAAAGATATAGCATTACTGCTGTGATGTTTTCTTCTCTTCGAGTTTTCTATTTATTTCCTCTAAAATTTGTGCTTGAGTTTTACCTTTGATGTCAATGCCTAGCTTTTGAGCTAGCTCGACAAGTTTGGGATCAATACTTTCCTTCTTCTCTTCTTTCTCCTCAATAACTTCTCTAGAACCTCTTCTAAATTCTCTAATGGCTTCACCTATAGCTCTAGCAAGGCCTGGAATTTTTGAAGGTCCCCAAATGAGCAGTATGACAAGTGCCACAAGTATGAGAATCATTGTCTCCATAGTGAGCATGTGTATCGATTAATCTATCTCTTAAATAATTTTTAAACATTATTATTCTAAACTCATGAAGACAATTATTACTCTAAGTTTTAACTTCCTCTTTCTCAAACACTTCTCTAATAGTTTCAATTAATTCTCTAATCTCATCTCTTAAGCTTCTTATTTCTCTAATAAGTTGTTCAAGATTTTCAATTTGAACTTTAAATTTTAACTCACTTAATCTTAATGTTGAATTGTAGTGATTATACTCTTCCTCTCTTTCTCTTTTATTAATCTTATCTAAGTGTTCTCTTTCTTCATCGAGTATTCTTATGAGATCTTCAATACTTCTCTTTCTTTTACCTAGAATCATACAACCCCTACTTCAGTAGAAACACGTAATTACTAATAAGGGAATTAGACAAAATTAATTTACTAGCATCCTGCATGACTATGTGTATTTTTGTAAATTACTTACTTTCAATATCGTGACTATCTCAACGTTCAACTAGTTTCATAAGATCATTATTATGGTATGTGAAAACTATAAAAAGCTGAAACCTTCTTTAACTTGTACGTGAAGTTTTGCCTAATTTATGATGAAGTTTTTAAAGAACATAAACCACCAACATATCATCCTGAAAACCCTGGAAGAATTGAACATATATGGAGACATCTTAATGACAAGAAGATTATAGGTAGAGTATCCACTATTAAGCCGCACAGAAGTGGTGAAAACTTTGCTATCCTTGTTCATGATAAGAAATATGTAGATGTTGTTTTAGGTATGTGTGAAGAGGCTAAGAAAATTAATGAACCCATAATGATTGATGGAGATACGTATGTAAGTTCAGGTACTTGCAATGCAGCATTAACAGCTATAGATGCAGTAATTACAGGTATTGAACTTGTTCTAAGAGGTGAGTATTCAGGATTTTACGCTACCGTGAGACCTCCAGGACATCATGCAGGTATTTATGGTAGAGCCTTAACGGCACCTACACAGGGGTTTTGTATATTTAATAATGTAGCTATAGGTGCTAAGTACCTTGTAAGTCGTAAAAAGTTTAATAGGATATTAATTCTAGATATTGATGTTCATCATGGAAATGGAACTCAAGAAATTTTCTATCTAGATTCTCAAGTAATGTATATAAGTACACATCAAGACCCATTAACAATATATCCAGGCACAGGAAGAGTTTACGAAATTGGTGAAGGTGAAGGTGAGGGATATAATGTTAATATACCATTACCACCAGGCACTAGTGATGATACTTATGAAGATGTTGTTAGTGAGATAATTATACCATTAATTGAACAGTATAAGCCAGAATTCATACTTATATCTCTTGGTTTTGATGCACATAAAGATGATCTGCTTGCAAATCTTAACTTATCATTAAATAGTTACGAACTCGTATACTCAGTACTTAAAAGATATGTAGGTAAGTACGTTAAGGGCTTAGGATTTGTACTTGAAGGTGGATATAACTTTAATGTTCTTAGTAAAGGTTCTGAAATTCTACTTTGTTTAATGAATGGTATGGAGTACACAGTTAATGAAGATAAAACTGAAGCTACACCTAGAATTAAATCGAGAGTTAAGGAAGTAATTAAGGAGTTGAAAAGTATTTTAAAGAGGTATTGGAATATCTCATGACAAGTAAGTTCATAATCACTGGCAAAGTATTTAATCATGACAAATTTGTACGAAAATCCATAATTATTAATAATGGCAAGATAGTCGATATCAAAGATGGAACCTACAGTAAAAGCTCATATAGAATTATAAACCTACCAGAAAAATTCATTATTTGCCAAGGATTTGTTGACGCTCATGTACATTGTAGAGATTTTCAAGAAAGTCATAAAGAGACTCTAAAGACTTGTGAGGAAGCTGCCTTTGCGGGCGGTGTTGTTGCAATTGGTGATATGCCAAATACTAGACCAAGAATTAATAACCTTGAAGTATTATTAAGAAGACTAGAATTAGCTAAGAAACTTAAAATCATATATAAAGTACATGTTGGTGTTCCTGAAGATCTGAATGAAATTGAAAAGATGGTTAAACTTGGAGTTAAGAGTATTAAAATATATCCTGAAGATTGGGTAGAGTATGGTCATAGACACATAATGTCATTACTAAAATTAGCTAGAAAGTACAATTTAATCATTATAACTCACTGTGAAGATCTTGATATGATAATGTATAGTAGATATATTCACGATTTTAAATTTCACAATAAGATTAGATGTAGACAAGCTGAAATAGTAGCTACACTTTCAATGATCAAACTAGCTCTAAAGTATGGTTTTAAACTACACATCACACATACATCGATACCCGACGTTATTGATTGTGTTAATCCTGTTAGAAGGTACATAGACATTACAATAGATACTACACCACACTACGTACTTCTAAGTCAAGATGAATGTCTAGACAGAGTGAATGTTTCAGGTTATTGTAAAGTTAATCCGCCACTTAGAGATGTTAAAGATAGAGTTAAACTTCTAGATTACTTAACTAAAGGTCATGTAGACTTTATTGTCAGTGATCATGCACCTCATAGTGTTGAAGAAAAGTGTAGTGAATATTCAAGATGTCCTTCAGGATTTCCAGGTCTTGAAACTACATTACCATTACTCTTAACTTTATGGAAAAATCAGATATTAAGCTTTAGAGATGTATTAAAACTGTATTCAATCAATCCTTCAAACTTCTTAAACGTAAATATTGATGTGAGTATTAATAATTATGCCTACTTAACCATTATTGATTCTGAGAAAGATTATGTGATTAATCCTGAAGAATTTAAATCGAAAGCTAAGTACTCACCCTTCATAAATTTTAAGGTTAAAGGAAGAGTAGTTGCTACTTTTGTTAAGGGTGAGTTAGTTTATGTCCATACTGATTATCTAGATCTCTTCTCAACGATTATGTAATACTCTTTAACTGCCTCTTTATAAACCTCGATCGCTTTTAGATAATCGTCAATACTCACATGCTCTTCGTCACTATGAGCATACTCACCTTCACCAGGACCGTAAGCTACCATGTCTTTAGTGAGTACTACCAATTCATTCATATCGCAACTTCCCCATTTTCTTGCAGGTAATGGTTTTATATTCAGTTTCTTAATGATAGCTCTAGTTACTGCTCTAGCTATGGGATTATCAATACGTAGATTTATAGGTTCGATACATCTAGAGTAGGTAACTGATATGGAATTATCAATACTTAACTCTTCAATAAATCCGTTAAGTTTTTTTAAGACTTCTAAACAATTAGTTTTTGGAGGTATTCTGATATTTAAAATCATCTCACACATGGTTGGTATTTTATTTTCAAAATCACCACCTCTAATTACCGTAGGTGTTATGTTTATTGAGTCATAAACATTTCCTACACTTAACAGTCTACATAACTTGTCATAAATCTCATAGACTCTAACTATAGGATTAATAGTAGTAGTAGGGCTTGATGCATGACCACCTCGGGACTTCACCTTTATCTTAACGACAAAACCACCTCTATAAGTAGTTACTATTTTGTCAAGACCTGTAGGTTCACCAATAATGATAGCGTTAGGTTTAGGTATGCTTCTACCTGCATTTTCAATTAAGTATCTAGTACCTAAACTATCTCCTTCTTCATCAACAACACCTACATACATTAAAGTTCCTCTAACTTCCTCAACTTCTAGGAAAGCAAAAGCCATAGCTAAAAGTGATGCCTTATCATCACATGCACCTCTACCGTAAAGCTTACCATTACTTAACTTGACCTCTAAATAGCCAGGAACAGTGTCCATATGCGCATGAAGCCAAAGAGTTGGATCTCCTCTACCTCTAATGGCAATTATATTACCAACATCATCAATAAACACATCGTTACAGTAGTGTTTGAGAAAATTTTTCAAAAAGATACTTAGCTCTCTTTCATGACCTGTAGGTGAGTATATTTTGACAGCCTTCATTAACATTTCAATCTTAAAATCGTGACTGAACATTAAGTTCAAACTTAGGTTTTATGAATCTTTTAAAAAGAGTACTCTATAATAGTGATGAACTTTCGGTCGCACTGAGCTTTGATGAATCTTCCTCTCACTGATGAAGAGAAGGAAATTAAAAAGCTAGAACAATATAATTCTCAAGACCCGCCTAGCGGACCTAGCCCTCGGGGTAAAACCCGTAAAGGGGCGGTGGTCCAAGTAGAGACCGATGAACTGCCGTGGGGGATGGTCTGGGTAGGACCTGAGATGAATAGTACAGAAGAGGGGTTACACTTACCCACGAGGTAGTGCGGACCACTCAACTTCTCAATAAATTTATGAAGTCGTGTAAAATCTGATACCATTAGTGATCTCTGAATCTCTATGAATTGTAGAGAAGCCATGAAGGTATAGAATTGATACTTCATACTTCTTAAATTATCTCTAACTCAGTACTTTCTTATAAGTAGTGAGTATAGTTTAAGTACTGCAAGCTTATAGTCAATACATGTAGGTATGACTATCAATTCATCAAAAAGACCGTAAAGAACTAGTGAACGTGAAGGTGAGTACAGTATTGAAGGTATGGCAAGTAGATCTTCCTCACCATAAACAACTATCAATATTTTTAAATTTCTACTAGACATCAACTTGAAGACCTTACATATCATGTCTTCACTGGTTGAAGATATAGTTGATCTAGGATTTTCAAGAATAAGCACGGTAGTGAAACTTGAAACTTCAGTTCTGTAAGGTCTTCTTTGAGACTTAAAATCAATAATTGCTATGTTTGGTATTTTCCAGTACTTACATACATTCTCAGTTACTATATCTCCAATAGTTATCAAGTATTTACAGTTTAGATCTTGATAGATAGTTCTAACTTTACGTATTGATTTAGGTGCACAGTCCTTAATAACAATACCTAGACGTTTTCTAAAATATTCACGAACATGATCTTGAAGAATATACATTACGTAAAGAATCAGCAGTACTAGACTATTTAAACTATATTACCATAATTTATTTGAAGAAAGTAAATGTTAACATATATAGATCATGCACTGTATAGAGGATATATTAAGAATATTGAAAAGTTGGAGGAAATTTTTCATAAAAAACCTGCACTCTCACTTGCATTAGTAATAATCGATGTAAATTCTGAAGAACGTGATAAATTGAGAAAGCTTTTACTTGAGACTTGGTCTAGATTGACAGGTAATAGAGTATTGATTGAAGAATTAGTATCTCTTATACATGGTTTAGAGAAGAATATTATAAGTATTGATAAGTTTAGGAGAGATTTAATTAAGGTACTTAGTAGACATGATTTTCATTTTGAAGATCTATCACTCTTTAACGTTTACATGAAGACCATACTTGACATGAACATTCTAGATCTTGACCTAGTAATTATTTATGAAAATCCACAACTTGTCATTAATGGTTATAGACAGAAGCCTATAACCATGCCTGGAGTATTGTTAAGAAGGGAGGTATTAGTTGAGTATGGGAAGGGTAAAAAGTTTAATCTTGAAGTCGTGATTTTGATTCAGAGAGCTAAAAAGAGTTTGGCTGTTATTGATTGGAGTAGTAATGGATTAATACCATACACACCTACACCACAATCACTTATCGATAACTTCGAAGTAGGAGATCCAATCTTCACATCATATTACAATTATGGAGTTAAGTTAAGATCATCAATTAGAGATTATGATAAAGTTATAGTTCCTGTAAGCACAAGCAGCTACTATCCATGTAGTGAGCTCTTGAAAGGAGTACCAATACTTAATCTACCTAGAACTTTGAGAAAAAGAGAAATTGAAGATATCATAAGTTATCTGAGAAGAAGAGAAATTCACGTGGTTGAATGTGTAGATGTAAATATCGACATGGTCATAGGTAAGTGCTTGAGTGAAAGTGAAAGTAATTTATTAAACTTTTCAAGAATGTAGAGAATTGTGTGTGAGAGTGTGGGTAGAGTGAAAGTAACTATTGTCCATGTAGGTACATATGCCTACGCCGTGATTGAGAAGGATGAAAAAGTACAGTTGTTAAGTGGTAAAAAAGCATTAAAGATGTTAAATAGAATTTACAATAAACTTCTAAAAAATAGAGGATTATCATGCCAATACTGCAATAATCGTGTAAGTCCTGTAAATATAGGTACGTTAAGTGTGGATGGAAATCATGTAAGATTAATGCTATGTATAGAGTGTACAATAAGTAGTGTCAAGAAGCTTTCACAAGTAATAGTAAGTACATGTAGTAATTGTTGATGTGAAGATAGGTTTAAGTAAGGTAACTGATCATAATGAGTTAGTGATGAAGGATCAACCGGGTGATTCATGATCGTAATTGCATGGTCTGATATCGATATTCTTAAGTTGGCATTAATGTATAGAGACCATGCTAGAGAGATCTTGAATCGTAATGATAGTGCTAGAGATCTCATATTTAGAGCTAGAAGAATCTTGTCCATGAATCTTGATGAACTTGTCAACGAGATTTTAAGAAATCTTGAAGCACAAATTCCCTGCTCTAAATGTAAATTCTCAATGATCATTATTGAAGATCTAGTTCCTGGTAAGTGTAAGTGTAGACTTGGTCTTAATCCTAATTTGTGCAGAGTTTACATGCCTTTCTATTAAATTGTGAATTTACCATTTTCATAAATTAACTCTCCATCAGCATATATTTTACCACCACTTCTCATATCCTTAATTAAGTCCCAATGTATTGATGATTCATTTTTACCACCACATCTTCTGTAAGCCATACCTATAGCTAAATGTATAGTTCCACCTATCTTCTCATCAAGTAGTACTTGTCTTGTTATTCTTGTTATTCCATAATTAAATCCAATACCAAGTTCACCAAATCTTCTTGAACCTTCATCAGTATTTACTATCTTCTCAAGAAATTCTTGACCTTTCTCTGCCTTAGCATCGATTATCACGCCATTCTTAACTGTAAGCTTAATGTTTTCAATATCAAACATTCCTCTAAAATTCTGAATTCCTGAAAACACTATAGCACCTTCAACACTTTCTTCTATAGGTGCTGTAAAGATTTCACCACCAGGCATGTTATTTTTACCATCATCTACAATCCATTTTCTGGACTTGTCAACTACAATTCTTAAATCTGTACCATCAGGATGCACTATTCTAAACTCTGTACGTTTTGCTAACTCATCACATATTCTATACAATTCTTTACTAAAGCTTAGCCACTCTTTTATGGGATCTTCCCTATCAAGCATGCATGCCTTTATAATGAATTCTTCATAATGTTTAAGACTCATTTCTGCCTGCTGTGCAAGTGCTTTTGTGGGGTAAATAGTTACGCACCATCTTAGTGAACCTTCTTCATCACGTTTATTGAAGATTTCTGTTAAAGGCTTTAAAGCTGCTTGTCTTTTACGAATTTTTTCACTATCAATACTTGCCAGGTATTTTGTGTGTGTTGATGAGATTACTCTAATGCTTGCACTAGGTACTTCAGCATAATCATAGTCAATTTTTGATAAGTGTTTAAGAACACTATCATCTGCATATTCATAGAAGATCTCGATTAACTCCTCATCAAGAAGATTAACTAATGGATACGCATCTTTCAGTACGAGTTCCTTAATTAAATGCTTAATTAATAATTTAGCTTCAAGAGTTGAAGTAATTAATACTTCATCACCAGACTTAGCTTCAATACAGTAGTTAACAAGTAATTTTGCAAATTTAGAGACATATTCTTCAAACATAAGTGAGACTATCTACATATCTTTATAACTTTTACATCATTAATTTAAAATTAATGAATCAGAAGTATAGAGAATTGATAGTTAGTAAATTGATTAGTGAAGATAGGGGACTCTTCATTGAGTTAAAAATTGAGAAGTTACCTATAGGTAAGATCATGTATTTAAATGATAAGTGTTTAATATCTATTGATGTAGTTGATTCTTGGAGCTACCGGATAGATAAGAAAGTATCTCTAGGAAATCATAAACTTATATATCACTTTGAGAAGTTAAACGATATGACTATTGAACTTATTGGTTATGAGAATCCTGAGAAAAGAGAATTAATATCAGTTAGAATTCACACAGTTAAGCTAGGTATTGAGAAGTTGAGAGAAATCATCATAGATGTATTAAGTAAATACTCACCTAAGTGGCTTTATAAGATTGTGAATTATGTTAAGAGATGTGAATCTTAATGAGAGATCCAAGCTATGTACTGATAATATACGATGTATATCCACTCAATACAGAAGCTAATATTAATAGAAAGGTACGTAATGAGCTAGAGAGAATTGGTTATGAGATTGCTAGTAACGTAGTTATCTCGTGGAAATCCAGAAATGAGGTTGAAAGATGCTTATTGAAGATAAAGGATGACATTATTAGAAGAATTGAAACTAGTCGTGAAAGAGTTGAATTAACATACTCTATAATTGAGTTAAGTAATGAACAATATAGAGCTCTTAGAAATTTAGTTAGTAAGAGATTAGAGAAGGAGTGTGATAAGTTAATTAGAAGAGTTGAAAATATTATCAACAAGTTAAAAGCTTGTAGTAAGGATGAAGTGAAAAAAATAAGAAGAGAGTTTTTAGCTATTGATAAGGAGTATAAGAGAATCGTGAATCTACACTCAGCACTGGATGTTAAACATGCTCTCTTTGAAAAACTTATACATTTAATGAGAAGAGCATATATGGAGTTTTACAAGAGAAGCTAAACTGTCACTACTTCATAGTCTGGTTTTCTTTTAGTTCTTTCCTTCTTTAAGAACTTAAAAGCTAATGCTGCTGCAGTCAGTCCACCACCAATACCTGCAGTAGCTATTAGGGCATGTAGCGTTGTCAATACAAAGCCTCCAATCTCTGCAAGAATATCACTCTTAATAGTTACAACATTATTACTATCGATCTTTACAGTATCACTATATTTTAAACCTTTATACTCAGCAGTCACTAGATATGTTCCTTCAAGTACATTTGTAAAGATTGCCATACCTGAATTATCAGTTGTTGCTGTATATGTTGGTCCTGAACCGATTCTAAAGAGTGTAATTTTTGCATTAGGTATTGCTTGATTCATAGCACCCATAAAGAGTACTGTCACATTGTACGTACCTATCTCTATAGTTATTGGTCTTGTAGTTAACGTACGCACATGTATTTCGTAAACTTCAACATTTTGATAATACACGTGAACTACAAGTTCATTATTTTCTAATGGTTTAGTTACGTAAACTTCAGCAATACCGTTCTTGTTCGTCTTGAAAGTACCTACATATTCATCTCCAATATATGCCTTTAAAGTTACGTTACTTAATGGTTTACCTGTCTTAGTCATTACCTTAAAGATTATGGGCTTCCACTCAATGTGAATTCTGTACTTACCCACCTCTGATACATCTAATGTAGATACTGCAATATATGCTTCATGACCGTTAGGCGATATTGATATTAATCTAGGCACTGAACCCCAGAGGACCTCAGTACTAGTCCATCCACTATAAACAGCACCGTTTGGTGTGACTATCTTAACAATACGTGCATTTTCAGGTAATTGAGCAACAAGTGCAGTCCATAATCCGCTAGCTACATCGCTATCCTTAACGTAAACTTCAACATAGTCTCTACTCCAGACACCTACACTCTTATAAATTATGGGCATGTAAGTTACTACGAGAGGTACTTTCTGTGAATTTACAATCTTGAAGATCTTGTCAAAAATGATATATACACCAATTGCAGGTACGAACTTTATAAATGGTGGTAGTATGTAGCTTATACCTGCAACTTCAATTATGGTTCTATACGTAGTTACTGGTAAT
Source organism: uncultured Thermoproteaceae archaeon (assembly GCA_964390355.1). Classification (GTDB taxonomy): domain Archaea; phylum Thermoproteota; class Thermoprotei; order Thermoproteales; family Thermocladiaceae; genus CAYMHS01. Next base: position 94,633 of record CAYMHS010000001.1, read on the forward strand.
ATTCTTGAAGCTTCTATAGTGAAACTTTCAGGTTCTTGACCAATAACTAGTGGTTGAATGCTATATATGGCAACAACGTAGCTGAGAAGATTCCAACCTTTAGGAATGCCAAATTCAGTGCCTGTTATTGTTAAAGATTCATGAGGTGATACTGATGCATTTAGGAATTGAGTACCCTTTACTAGAAAGACGCTAGGCATTACGTATTCTTCGCCATAATCGATGATGATCTCATAAGTACCTGCAGGTAATGTATCACAATTAAGTTCTAAATTCTTAGGTTCAATCTTAATACCCAGTGTTGAGTTTTCAATACTTGAAATAGTCTTACTCAGTGATGTACTATTAGGTAGCTTTACGTCGATTATAGTGAAGGGTAAGTAATTATCGATGTGAAAGATTACTTTCTGCTGACCTAGATTTAAGACTTCAGAGTCAGGTATCTTGATTTCAATAATATTCTCACCTTCCTTCAACTCTACATACCTACTCTTGATAAATATGTACTTAATGGTGAGTTTAGTGTTTATGGGTTTTGAACCAATGTTTGTAATTACTACTTTATCTTTAGCGTAAATTTTCTCAATGGCACCCATTCTATTCTTTTCAAGGTAGATCTCTGATGCAGATTTAACGTTAAGTGTCATTACTGGCTTCTCGATACTGATTACCATATAGTCAAACTTGTAATTACTTGGAGGTAGTGGTGGAATTTCAATAGTGAATTCCTTTCCAGGAGGTAACGTTAATGATTGAGTCTTTTCAATAGTTATCACATAACTTAGCTTGGCATAGTATGGTAGAACAACTTTTTTGACAGTATTGTCAGTGCTTGCTGTTAAGGAGTACACAATTGCACTAACGATCATTACTCCAACTATAACTGCACTTATAAGTAGGGCTCTTCTCAAGTTCATGATAATGATTGAATCATGCTTAGCTTAAATAAGAAGCGTACAAAATATCTAGGTAATATTAAACTAAAGTTCGGTAATTGTAGAGTCGCTCTTAGCTATGACTACTTTATAAACTTTAGAACTATTAAAAATTCCAGACTCAATAACTCCAGGTATTGCCTTTAAATTATACTCCATCTCTTCAGGATTGTCAAGACCACGATACTTCCAATCAAGAATGTAGTTACCATTATCAGTAATTATGGGACCTCTCTTACCTTTGACACCAACTCTAAGATTGACATCACCACCAAATCTAGATTTTATCTCACTTGCTATCCATCTCCACGATATGGGAAGAACTTCTATAGGTATTGGTACTTTAGTACCAATCTTTTCGCTAAGTTTTGACTCATCAATAATAATGATTAACTTCTTAGCTCTATAATCTATAATTTTCTCTCTAGTTAATGCAGCACCACCACCTTTAATTAGATTCTTTCTATGATCAACTTCATCAGCACCATCAATCGCTATATCAATATCATCTACCTGCCAAGGCTGTACTAAGTAACTATCAATACCTAAAGTAGAGACTAAATATTCAACCTCTGTTGATGTTGGTACTAGCTTAAGATTTCTTAAATTACCTTTCTTCAACTCTTCAGCCAATAATTCAATAAACTTAGCAATGGTACTGCCTGTACCAAGACCAAGAATAGTATTATTTGATATGAAGTTGAGAGCATACTTAGCAACTTTTAATTTTAAATCCTCACTCACAGCGTAAATCTCAAAATTAGCCTTTTCAATCTTACTAAAGAGAAAAACTTTTGTTAGTAATAATAAAGTATGTTGTTCAAACTTACTAGACTCACTAATTGATCAATCAAGACACACATAACAATTCATAAATTTAGTTGTGACGACTAGTATTTATGTACATTAAGCTCATAATCACGATATTATTAACGATATTATCAGTATTCGTAGTCACTACTTATGGATTTAAATGTTACGTACATATTGATGGACCAAGAATAGTATTTCCTGATGAATATGTAAAAGCATCCATCCTAATACTTACAGATAATGGTACGGCATGTAGTTTAGTAGATGGTGTGGTTAAGTGTGTAGAGATTGAAAAAACATATGTAGTACTTCCCAACAATAGAGTTAAGAGTATTGACTATATAGGCACATTGTATAAGGTTAACAATGCACTATACTTTCTAAAATTTAAAATCGAAGAGGATGATCCTAAAGGAACTTATATAGTAGTTGTAAATGCAAGTATTGATAAGTATTATTGCGCAGATACTTACACCTTTCATGTAAGTACTAGACTAGTGAAACAACATGAAGTTCTCAAGAAAATACACAACATTACTTACAGTCTAAATGAGACACTACATAGAGTTACATCTAGCATATTAGCTTTACATAAGCATTATAATGAGACTGTTAAGAAGTATGATGAGTATTTTGTAAATATCAATATCTCGTTAACAAATCTTCTAAACTTATCTAAAACTTTCATTGAAGAATTTAGAAGTACTAACTTGTGGTACAATCGTACAGTAATTCCATACTTCAATAAGAGCCTAAGTAATCTCAAATACGATTTAGAAGATTATGCAAGACTTACATGCACTCTCATTAGCGGTGTAGGTCGTAAAGTTGAGACCTTGATAAGAATGCACAACGCTTCCGTTATCTCTGAAGTTTATAATGTTGAAAGAACAGTAATCGTAGTGCCCAGTATAGCTTATGCTATTCTAGCCATCACCATAATCATTCTCGCCATATCCATTACATTACTAGTAATTAATATTGTAAAGATAATGAGAGAGCGAGTTAGGTGAGTTTTGCTAGATATATGTTATGCTTATTTTCAATGATTTTAACCTTCAATCTAGCACCAATAATCTCATCTTCAAGTCTTGATGATGCAATTAGAGTGATGACTCTGTCACTAATATTGGTGAATTTTCTCTTCAAGGGTACCGCTAGATATTCATTAAGAAAAATACCTCTCTCAATAACCTCAACCTTAACGACATCACCAATCTTGTATGGTTTAGGTAGTTCTTGAGTCTTAACGATGTTGAAGATCTCATTAGAGTATATTAGCTTAATGTTAAATTTCTTTTCAAGAATTTTCAACCTTCTATAGAATTCACTCCAACTCATAACCTTAACATTAACTTTTCTACCTCTCTTGTGTGGTATGTATTTCTGTATGAGTATTGGTGGCCATTTCTTCCCAAGACCAGCTCTTAATGACCATTCAATAATTCTCTCAATCTCAATATCATTAATACCCGGTAGCCATACAGGTGATATGATAACGTCAATGCTAGTATTTCTTACAGTATACTCAGCAAGCCTCAATACCCTACTTACATTATACCATGACGTATTCGCTAACTTTTTTGCAAGATCTTCATTAAGAGCATCTACACTTAGATTAACTCTATCAAGACCAGCTTCAGCAAGATCTCTGATCTTATCCTCATTAAACATGAATAACCTAGTCTGTATTGACACTGTCTTAACCTTATTAATACTTTTCAACTCCTGAACTAAATCTGCAAGTTTTGGATATACTCCAGGCTCTCCCATTCCATCAATATGAACTTCAATATTATCAATATCTTTATACTTAACAGTCTCCTTAATGGCTTGTATAAGTAGATCCTTCTCAACAAGATATTCAGCCCATCTAGCTCTTGATTTAGGGCCAGCATTTACACTACAAAATATGCAGGATAAGGGACATACTGTTGTTGGTCTGAGCTCTATGATATTTGTACCTCTATCAATTACTCCAAAAGCTAGAGAACCAATCATAGGAACGTTATTACTGATCTTTATGAATTTTCTTCTAAACACACATCTAATCTAGTTCAAATTAGGTTTAAAAGTATGTAGAGATTACAGTATTTTTCGATGAGCGAGCTTTGTGATTATAATACCATTAATGCTTCGTGGTTCATGAACTCTATAACATTTTTACCATTAAGTTCTTTCAAAGTTCTTGAAGAAAACAGTATCAGGGAGAGAATCATGAACATACTTACAAGAAAACCCTCAACCATTACATGCCTTGCAAGTGAGTTAGGTCTTTTTAAGGGTTCAGTACATAGGCATGTAAGAGCATTAACAGAGCATGGATGGATCAAGGCATTAAGTAAAGAAGAGGCTTCAATGCTTGGATTATCTACTGATGCTAATAGAATCTACTACATACCAAGCTCCATCTTTTATGTAGCTTACACTTTCATCCCTGACTTAGGTATTATGAAGTTGTTAAATAATTACTGTGCTATTGTTGATTTGAGATCAAGAAAGTTCGTAATGTCAACACCAAGTAAAGAGTTAAATAAGTGTAGTGAGAATTGTATCTTCTACAGTACCTGCTCAACATGGGTTTCCAGAATTTGTAGAAAGTTAAGAATTAATGTAAGTACCGATAATCCTATTGAGGCTATGATCAAGATATACTTACACTTAGCCTATAGAGAATTGAAGAACTACTTAACAAGTAATTTCATAACTATTAGTAGTCCTAAAATTAACATGATGTATAGACAATATCTAGAAGGAGAGAATTATTGAAAAATGTATTACTTACCTGCCATAATTGCAGCCACCATATGGGCATACGTTGTTAGTATATATAAGAAAATTCAGCTAGAATCCACAATTTTAAACTTGTGGAGACTAAGTATAACTGCTCTATCAATTTCAATTCTAGCAATACCAGGACTTCTAAATCTTAATCAAGCTGTCATCTGGGCAATACTTAATGGCATTATCGTTTTAGGTATAGGCGACACACTGTACATTAAGGGTTTGAAACTTTGTGGAGTCTCAATTGCAACACCTATAGTGTTTACGTACATAATTATTGTACAATTGATAGCAACATTTCTAGGAGAACCCTTAACTATAAGTAAAGTCTTAGCTTCAATACTTGCCTTTCTGGGAATATACATACTTTCAAGAGGTGGTGATAAAGATGTTGAAAAGGCAAAAAACCTGACATTAGGCATTATATACTCCATCATTGCATCTCTAGCCTGGGCTTTCGGTCAATCATTACTCAAACTTGCAGTTCTCAATATTGATGTCATTACTATAACTTTCATTAGAGCAAGTTCTGGAGCGGTAACTTTACTCTTCATAACATTAATTACAGGTAAGGATTTTGAAAAACCATCTCGTAAAGATTTTACAAAGCTGCTCTTTTATTCACCAATAGATTTAGGTTTAGGTGCTTATCTCTTTATATTATCAATATCCCTGATAGGTCTTGGCTTAACGGTAATCTTGATATCATTAACACCACTATTAGCACAAATAATTGCTCACTATCTATGCGATGAAAAGATTGGTGTTAAAGAATTAATGTCAGCAATATTGATAATTTCAGGAATTACCATGTGTGTACTCAATATTCTATAAGTGTTGGTACAAGTATTGAAAATGCTTCATTAACATTACTTCTCCAAAAGCCAAGGTTAATATTTTTAAGCAAATACTTCGACGTAATTTTAAGGTTGAAAGATCTACATTTAAAAATTAGGAGTATGTAATTTCTCCATGTGGTAGCTAGTAATTGAATTAAGTTTTCAATGTCGACACCTACGTGAAGGATGTTAATGCTCAAGGATATTATACTATCGTGATTACGTCTAAAAAAGTCGTCATCTCGACATTTAAGAACTATCACTTCAGGTGATGAGTATTGTATCTGAATATTTCTGAAACCCAATCCTTTAAGAAATTGAACTGGAAGTTTAGTATGGTATCTTGCTTTTAAAAATCTCATTAACTTAACCATTAAGATTATAGCTTCGCCACTTCTCAACATGGACTTGAAGTAAATACCATGTCTTAGATTTTGAATATTGATCTCAATATCTCTATTTGAAGTAATTATGTACATCGATTTCAACAACTTACCATTATTAACTAAGTATCTACCATAGATTCTAAATAGGTCGGTACCATAGATCTCAAACTTCACATCGCTTAACTCGACATAATCACTCTCAATATAGGAATCTTGTAAATATTGTGTAACATTACTTATGGGTACTACATATATTTCAGTGTTAAACTTAGTGTAACATACCCTAAAATTATTAGTAAAGTTCATACTTCAATATGAACTTCCTCATTGCCTAATATTAACTTTATTGAGTGATTTTTAATGAAGGGTCTAAACTTAAGAATTACTTTGCGAGATTCACCACTTCTAATTATGCTTGGCTCAATTACGTAATTTCCCTTAATTAGCTTATCGTTAACAATTACATTTATCCAAGATGTATTTATGGAATAAGTCCAGAAATTTGAAACTATTAACTCAATAGTTTTGATGTTATCTTTCACATAGTCGATATTGATAATCTTCAACTCTACCTTAATGTTAGGAATTACATATTTCAATTCGTGATCGAGACACTCAATGGTTATAACATTATCTTTACCTAATTCTCTATAATTGATTAAGAGGTTAGTGATTATTCTTGTAATTATGAACTTATGAGGATCCACAACTAAATACTTATCTTCAAGATCTTTACTAACTTCTCTATCATTAAGGTAGATCTTAAGATTTTCATTAGTTATGTATATTGGGTAATCACTATCATTTATAATTTTAAGGATGAGCTCTCTAACAATGAGACCAATAGGTGATGATATCGTAGATACTTCTAACAATTCTATTAATGGTTTTGAAGTTTTAAAGGTAAATTCATAAGTGTAGACTTCACTTTCAAACTCAACTTTAAGTAGATATCTACATGGATAAGTAATGTTTCTAAACTTTCCAAGTATGAAAGTTATTTCTCCCTTCCTTTCTGAGGGAGTGATGATGCTAATAAGACCATCAACATCCGTGTAGAGTGAGAACTTTTTTGGAACTTTACTTGACAAGTATTTAATTTTTAATGATAGATAGCCATTCTCATTTTTTAAATAATAGCTTAGAAGGTTGAATGTAACTTTCAACTTGTTATACATGTATATCAGTAAGAATATGCAGATAATACCTAATACTGCAAGTATTACCATACCTATAGGTTGCACAATTTACACATAATCTAGCTATAAGTGAAGATTTTAAAGATTAAATAATATTCAACTGCTCAAGTAATACCTTAGCATCTTCAATATTACTTATATAAAACTGCATAGTAATGGTAAATTTCGAGGTGAAAAAGATGGCAGGTATAAGTTTAGATGAGTATCTTGGTAGGGAGTATGATGTTGAGTGTGATGGTGAGGTTGTTAAGTTGAAGCCTATGAAGGCTTGGGTTCTTGCACCTAAAGGTAGGAAAGGAGTAATAATTGGACTCTTCAAATGCCCAAACGGAAAAACAGTAAGAAAAGCCATAGGAAAAGTAGAACCAACAGGATAACGTAGTAGAAGATCCTTAAAACACTAAAACATTTTTCTTTTTTCTCCTATTGTGTTCAGTTTTTCTTCAAGTTAAGTGAGTCTCAATATCCTAAATGTATGACTATTCATGTCACATGCTCATTCTAAAGTTCCTGCTTTCTCTGGAGTGAGTGTGTAAGATAGTATTTACGTGAAGTAAACGTTTACATATATCTAATAAGAAGATCTAATCTATGAAATGCTTAATTTTAGGTTTAGGCTTTATTGCTGCTAATCTGGCTGAGTTTCTAAGAAGGCAAGATCTTGATGTCTATGTTACATATAGAGAAACTAAGAGACCTGATAAACTTTTAATGATGAAGCTTCTCAAGAACGAGAATGTGAAGTTGATAAGATTGGATAAATTTATTGAGGATACTTTAGCAAATATTTTGAGAGAAGTTAATCCTGACGTTATATACAATCTCATCGGTAAAGTTTCAGGCAAAGATGAGGAGATATGGTTTGCAAATGCCATCGTACCTGAAATTCTTGCTAAAACCTTAATGAAAGTAAACATAGACCCAATACTTATACATGTAAGTGCAGCCTACGCTACAGGGCTTAGCAGAAAATTGATTATTAACAACACCATTATTGAGGAGAAAGAGCATTGCTGCTCTGAGTATATTAATCCAAAAACAATTTTTGAAAGATCTAAATGTGAAGGTGAGAAGGCATTAATGAAATATCATAGAGACTATGGTCTGAAGACAGTGATTTTAAGACCAACACTTGTATATGGTAATTATAATACACACGAAGAGTGGGTAAGAATTTATCATCTATTAAGGAGAGGTGTAATACCTATGATAAACATTGAAATCTCAGCTATATATGTTGGTTATCTAGTCGATATCATGTATAGAGCAACATCATGTAGAGCATGTATTGGAGAGTACATGTATGTTAGTGAAGAAGGTATGTATAGATTTAGCGACTTTATAGAAGCCATGGCGCATCTCATGAACGTTAAAGGATTTAAGATAAGTATTGGCAAAAGCATGCTTAAATTCATACAAGTACTTATGCCTAAGTCTTTAAGAATGTTTATCAAGTACGTGGGCTACAGATATAGTACTGAAAAGATGTATAAGTTGCTAGGTGTTCGTGTACGTGATGGTTTAGAGAAAGGCATGTACGAACTAACTAATTGGTTAATGAGAATTTACGGTTAAAAATTACCTTAAAATTACGTAACTTAAACATCATTAACAACTCATCAATTACATCACCTTTCAAAATAAGCAGATCACTATCCACTACGTACTCCTCAGGAATGATCTCTTTAGTGATTACGCCATCACTACATATTCTACCTAAACATAATTTAACCGTACTTTCATCTCTTTTCAGGAAAACTAATGTTACTAGTTTACCAACTTCAATGCTTGACTTAAATTTACACAGTATCTTATCAAGCATTATTTTCTCAATTTCAATATCTATCTTACTTGAGATGTTATTAATCATATCATCTATATCACAACATTTGATGTAAAGATCGAGAACCTTAGCTGATCTTAAAATTATAGCTCTAAAATTAATCCTACTTACATATCTAACTATGGTGAAGAGTTTGTTTAGATTTATTCTATGATTTACATATGGTGTTAATGCAATAGTTCTAACGTGTACTTTAATATTGTCATAACCTCTACCTACAATTACAGGTATGGTTTCTTCAATAATATTGCTAAAAGTGACTTGGAAATTTAACTTAGTTAGAGCGTCTAAAATCCATTCAGGTACATTACCTACAAGGTATGTCTTGTTCATGATGTTGTTAATTTCTTCTCAAGTTCTTCAACATCACTGATTATGTTATTAATTACTTCTCTTAAGATATCTACAGGATTTCTATTTTTAGTTTTTAGTCTAAATTTAACGTTTTGAAGCAACGGATGATCTACATCATACATAGCATACTCGACATCTGGATGTTTAAGTAAGTAATCTGTAAGTGGTGCAAATAATGTATGTGTTTCTCCCTGAACAATTGCTTCTAGGTAATTGTCTTCAAGTCTTGTAACTCTAACTCTTAACATAGGTTAAACTTTCCTTAATCTGTTTGTTAAAAATTTCTTTCTCAACTTTTCAATTTCTCCTTGAGTATCTTAACGCTCTTTTCATAGTCATGAGCGAGAACTATGAGATTTAATTCTTCATGTCTATTGAGAAGGTTAAGATTTATTAAATCATCTATACTTCTCTGAATATCTTTACCCTTAACTACGACGTACATGGCGATTATCCTCTTAGCTTGTGGTGTAATGTTCATACTCATCATTTCTCTGTACACCCGTGATGTTATGTTCATTATCTCCAGGACTTTCTCAAGAGGAGCATCAGTCTTTAGCTTATTCTCACGAAAATCTACCTTATATCCTAAAAGTTCAAGTATGGTAAATGCTACTTCGAGTGGAATGGCTGCTTCAAGCTTAGCCATGCTAAGTAGAAAATTCGCATCGTAAACATTCATGCTAACACCTTTTCTAGATATTTCTTTAACGATTTTAGCTAATCTTTTAAGCTCCATAACTATCATGTTGATCTCTGTAGGATCTCCCTGAAGAACAATCTCAACTTTATTACCAACACTATATCTAGTAATGATTTGTGATGCTCTAACTCTGCTTGTAACTAATTTAATGAAGTTCAGAGCTTCATTACTAGAGTTGAATTTGAAGGTTAAGACTTTGTAGGACATTAATCAATTAATGGAACTTTTCTTTTCACAATAGTGCCGCAATTCATACATTGAAAGTTTTGTCCTTTTCTTTTAAGTACGGAATTACATGCTGGACATTGAGCCTGTATTACACCAAAACTTAGACCCTTGATACTTAGTAAGTATGGTGGTCCTCTAGATATTACTTTAGCTTTAATAATATCGCCAATACCTAAAACTTCCACAATATTGTTGATAAAAGTATCTGAGGCTTGTGATATGTGAAGAAGTCCTGAGAAGGTGTTCTTTAATACTCTAACTTCATCATTACCGAGAACTGCAAATATCTTAATAACAGCTACCTTATCGTTAGGAATGCTTATAACTCTTCCATAAACCACATCATTAACGTTTAGTAATGCTAACTTCTTTAATGGTCTTACCTGAATAATGTGCTGATTATTATCCTTAATGACTTTACCGATAATGGAGGCTCTAATAACGCCATTACTATCTACATATGTATTCTCTCCTGGCAAGTACTCTTCAATGATGGCTATTTCATCTCCTGGATATGCAATTTCCATCTCAATCAAACTTTTAATAAGGTTTTTAATTTCTTTCCTTACATCATTTATAAATCTTAACAACACCAACATCAACTTTATGAATTCTCTTATAGTGATGTCTGTACATTAATGGTATATTTATTCTTCTAATCGCCAATATTTTAGCCTTTAAACCCCACTCGTTAACTTTAGAAATTACGTAATCTATAGTTTCTAGCTTATGTATTGAGTAGACAATGTCGCCATACCCAATGGCTATCCTTAGAAAATCAATGTCTAAACCTCTTCTACTCTGTATTCCAAAAGGTGGGTTTTGAAAAACAATGTCAAACTTTTTTGAAAGTTTTAATTTAAGCACATCTTCACATAGATAATTAATTACGTTATCTAGTCTGAATTTTCTGCTGACTTTCTTAGCAATACTTAAAGCGTCTTTATCAATATCTACACATAATACCTCTGAAGCGTTTAGTAAAGCTGCAGCTATGGCAAATCTACCTGTACCGCAGCCTAGATCTAGAACTTTAGCATTAACCAATTCTCTAGACATATGTGAAATCCACACGATCTCTGCAACAATAGATGCATCCGTAACGTATTGTTCAAGCTCAATTTTAGGATTCTTAAATCCAGGAACTTTTTGAATAATAAGTTCAAGCTTCTTCTTATTACTAATCATTTTGAACTTTCTGTCTTACCTAATTCATTGATGATTCTACTAATCTTATCGTAAGCTTCGAGAAGAAGAATTAGTGATTTTGTTAAATCTTGTATGTGCTCAACATCATTTGCAGCTCTTAACTCCTTATTAATCATTAATATTTTAGTGAATATAGTATCTCTTACGCTTGTTAATCCATACCTCATAGATACTACAGCTTCTTCCTCATCAGTCTTAACAATGATTACTGGTTTTTCACAATTGACACAGTAATGTTCGCCAGATTTTAATTTAAGAAGTGGTGTACTACATGCAGGACAGGTATAGCTTGTTAATGTTGCACCTGCTCTTAAGTATTGAGCCATCTTCTTAACAATTAAATCTCTTCTAGAAACTTCCATATACGTTAATTATCTTAATTGAAGATTTATAACTCTTTCACAAATTCTACATGAATGTATCAAATACCTCTTGAAGAAATTAAGGAATTTCTGAAGAGTAACTCATGTAGAAAAATTCTCATAGAAGCACCTATAGGTCTCAAATCAGCATCTTTCCAATTATGTAACGAATTGAAAGGAAGTTACGATATAGTTATTAGTGGTGATTATGTCTGGGGTTTTTGTGATACTGATGTAAACTCTCTAAAAGATTATGATACAATTATACACTTAGCACATGAACTTGGAGGTCATGCATGGCAGAACTTCATAAACTATCTAAATGCTAAAACTGAGCATTATGGTGAGATTAGGCTGATAAGAATCAATGATAAGTACATAATGTATGTACCTACGTACTATGAAGTTTATAGTGAGCTCTTAAGCAAGGCCATAGAGATTTCGAGAAATTTCTGTATGGAGAGCAATGTCAAGTTAATAACATATTCATTACCTTTTAAAAAGTATGCGGAGAAGATAAGCTCAACATTGGGGATTGAATGTTCAAAAACTTCAGTACTTGGTTGTTTTGTCGGATTTAAAGTACCTAAGAGAGTACTCATAATTTCAAGTGGCTACTTTCATGCCTTAACATTAAAACTTACTAATCCTGAAGTTAAAGTGTATTTACTAGATATTTTTAGATTAAGAATTGAAGATGTGGATCAAATATTTAAGAAATACTTAACTATTAAGCTTGACATGTTCTTCAAGGCATGTAGTGCAAAATCATTTGCAGTACTTCTATGTACTAAGATTGGTCAGAGAAGACTTGACCTTGTAAATTACGTAGTTGAGAAGTTAAGAAGTTTAGATAAGCAAGTGTACATTGTTCAGGTAAGTAACGTACAGGCTGAACTTATAAATAATCTACCTGTAGACGTGGTAGTAAATACTGCTTGTCCAAGAATTGGATTTGATGATCTTGATAGATTTGTGAAACCAGTAATCAATACGCATGAATGTGAATATCTAGATAAACCTGAAAAATATGAAATAACAAGCATCTTAAAGTGGTGATATAAGTACTTGTAGAATCTAAATCTCAATGAGTGAGGTAAGATCGAACTTAACATCGATAATTCATAGAGAGGAGAGATGTATAGTTTAGTGGTTGAAAAATAGGTGATTGAATGGTGTAAGACGGTTTGAAAGGTAGTGATGAATGAATTATCTTAGTAGAAATGTTCTAAGTATATTACTAACCTCATCAATCTTATCATGAAGAAATCTCCATACATGTAATGGATGTGGCATGGTTATAACTTCAAGATTATTGAAGTTATGTGTCTTAAAGTACTTATCTTTTCCTAACGTGAAATTCACACCCAATACTTGACTTAGCGATTTTAATGCTGTGACACCCATAACTATGATAATTCTAGGTCTAATTACTTTCACTTCCCTAGCTAAGAGATAAGTACATCTACTTCTCAAAGTTTCAAGATCTCTCTTACTGAATGGTCTACATTTTATGCTATTTGTTAAAAAGATTCTTCTTTCTTTCAAAAAGTTTAGAAATTCTAGATCATTTAGCTTTTCAAGTTTTAAGAACTTCTTCAAGATGCTTCTCAATCTATCGTTAAAATTAAGATTATAGAAGAAATTCTCCTTAATACCCGGCGGTGGTGATTCTGTTATTATTAATTTCTCAGTAATTGAAGGTAACCAGTGAGTATATACTTCATACTTTGCATAAGGCTTATCGACTACAGTACATAGGTGACACTTATTAACAGCTTCTTCGAGATTATGAACTATATTAATCATTACTATGTGAGTACTAGAGGTCTTAATTAAGATTTAAACTTCATTAGATGAAAGAGAAAATTAAAAAGGAACTATTAAAGTAAAGAATCTCTGATAGGGTCATGAGTATGATCGAATACGTTAAAGTTCCTGAAGATGGTGAGGGTATAGTTATTGAGAACGGTGTATGGAAAGTACCTAACAAGCCTATTATTCTGTACATTGAAGGTGATGGTATTGGTCCTGAAATTGTAAACTCGGCCATAAAAGTTGTTAATGCTGCTATAGAACTCTGTTATGGTTCTTCAAGAGAGATTAGGTGGGTCAAGGTTTATGCTGGCTGGGAAGCAGATAAACTATACGGTAATAGACTGCCTGAAGAAACGATCAAGTACTTAATGACATATAGAGTGGTTCTAAAAGGACCTCTAGAGACACCTGTAGGTACTGGTTGGCGAAGTGTTAATGTTGCCATTAGACAAATGCTTGACCTTTACGCTAACATTAGACCTATAAGGTACATTCCTGGTATTGAATCACCTTTGAAGAATCCTGAAAAAGTGAATTTCGTAATATTCAGAGAAAATACTGATGATCTATATGTAGGTATTGAATGGCCTTGGAATAGTGAAGAAGCTAGAAAAATTAGAGAATTCTTAGCTAAAGAATTTGGTGTAAAGATTCTTGAAGATTCAGGTATTGGTATTAAACCTATAAGCAGGTATAGAACTGAAAGAATAGCTAGAATGGCTATAAAGTATGCTATTGAGAAGAAGAGAAGAGTCGTAACTATCGTTCATAAGGGAAACATCATGAAGTATACTGAAGGAGCTTTTAGAGATTGGGCATATGAAATTGCATTAAAAGAATTTAGAAATCATGTTGTTACTGAGAAGGAAGTTAATGAAGTTTATGGCGGTAAAGTTCCTGAAGATAAAGTACTTATTAATGATAGAATGATGGACAACATGCTTCAACAAATAATTAGAAATCCAGAACTTTATGATGTTATTCTATGTCCAAACGTTAATGGTGATTATTTAAGTGAAGCAGCAGCTGCATTGATAGGTGGTGTTGGTTTTGTACCAGGTGCTAATGTAGGTGATTGGGCAGCAATGTTCGAGCCTATGCATGGTACTGCACCAAAATATGCTGGTAAGAATATTGCTAATCCCACAGCAACAATACTTGCAGCTTGTATGATGCTTGATTTTATGAACTGGACTGAAGCATCTAACTTAATTAGAAAGGCTATTGAGGAAGCTATAAGACAAGGAAAAGTAACGCAAGATATAGCAAGATATAGAGGTATAAAGGCGTTATCAACAACAGAGTACACAGATGAAGTTATCGAGATCATGAAGACTTTAAAATAGGTCTAATAACTTTACTAAAAATTGATGACGAAAGACTTAACTATAGAAATTATTGAGAAGGATGGTAAGTACATCATTGTTAATAGTGATGTTAAAAGCTTTCTAGAAAAGAAGGGTTTTGGAAATGTTATTAATAATGAGTTAATTCTTGATTCTGTAGAAGTTGCTTATCTCTCTATGAATAATAGAATCATCATTAATGGTAAGTATATCACGTATTCTGAAATTGTACATAAGATAGAAAATTTCGCAAAATTCATAGTATATCTAGATTTAAGAAGAAGAGGGTATCCCGTAAAAGCTGTTAATGAAGGTCCCGTAGATCTTATTGTATGGGGTAGAGGTAAATCACCTATCAAAGATAATCCGAGCTTTATGATTAAAGTTGTTGATGAAGGCTTAGGCATAAGGACTCTAGACCTCGTGAGATTACTGAAATATTGTGAAAGTATGGGTGTGCAGTTAGTTTTGGCTCTAGTAAGTTCTGAAGGTGTAATCACGTATTATAAAGCTTTCAGTTTCAAAAAGTAGGAAAAATTTATCAACGTTAAGAATAGCTTATCTTAATGGTATCGCTTAAAGAACTTGAGCAAGTAGTTTCAAGTGCAAGAAAATTAAACCTTAAGATCATTATCAGGTTTAGAAAGACTAGAAACTCCATACTTATCGATAAAGAAATAAAGGCACTTGACGAGTATGGTAAAGTTACTTCTTGGAGTAGAGCTTTTTCAATACCGCCAAATCAAGCAATAGACACTTACACCATCTCAAGTATTGAAGTTCTTTGTGGTGATGAAGTTATTGCAGCATTTAATAGATGGTCGGATCTGTTAAGGTCGTTGAATACATTACAGAGATGCGAAACTTAGATCTAGTATTCTTCAAGAATAACTTCTCTATCATTCATCTTCAAAATCTTTAAGTACCTACCTTTCTCTAAATTCTTAACATTTAGAGGGTGAAAGTACTTGCTATTAATAATAACTCTACTTAACGTTCCATCATCATTAACTAAATCATAGTATTGACTAATTCTTAGATTTCTTCTGAAAAGTCTTGAAGATATTTGAATCTGATCTTTACTTCTAGTTGAACATACATTAATCTTTAACCAAGAATACTTCCTATACACTATTTCAGCAATTTTAAGACCAGTTTTCAAACTTCCCTCTACAGAGCCATAGATTGTAAATTTGAATTTTCTTTTTAAGAATTCATTCTCATTTCTTGGCGATACATCAAGTTCATTAATGTTTAAAAAGCTTATTAATGAGTTACTGCATAGATACTCAATCATATTTACAATTTCACTTTCTAGTCCAGGTATTGCGGGTATTTCAAGACCAAGCTCAATGTTTGAATCTTTAATGATGTATAGAAGATCTATTTTACTCATTACTTGGCTGAGACTTATTGAGTGTATTCTAACTTCATCAACTTCAGAACTTAATAACTTTTTAAGGTTCTCTTTACATAAGGCACTTACGTGTATGTACATGTGTATGTGAAAGTTGGAACCATATTCACGCTTTAGTAAGCGACTTATCTTAACTACTCTATCAATTACTAGTAGTGGCTCACCACCCGTAATTGCGATTCCATTACTGAAACATTTATCGAGTTCTTCAAGAATATCCTTTTCAAAATTCTTAACTAACTTATCATTGATGTACATTACATCCTTACCAAAACGTTCATTACTTACAGGACAGTAATAGCAATGCTGTTCACAAAGACCTGTAATAAAAAGTACACTTTTAAGTCCATACAGACAATATTTGCATCCTTTACATAAATCATTATGAATCATGTTGTACATCTTTAACTACGTCTTTAAGCATTTCCACGTACTTAAATATCTTTCCATCTTTAATAAGATACTCCAATAACTCAATATCTTTAAATAATTCTTTGCTATACTGCTTATTGATACATACATCAAAGCATATAGAGTCAACTAAGTCTATGAACTTATGACACGTACTATCTTCAATACTTAACTGTAACTCATTAAGTCTATAAAACATTAGCTTACCAATGCCGTAATTACAGGAATAGTTATTGGAACTACTCCATAATTTATACGTTGGATCTATTAAGGCAAATTTTGAACCATTACTCAGAAGTACTAATGCATGACCTATAGGACGTAGTTCAGGTATTTCAATAGTTACTAAATATGCCTTAAAGTTGGTTAAGTTGTGTGTAATGAAGTAGTGATTAAGTAAAGTATAGAGTAGATAAGCCTTCTGCTGACATACACCGCATCTTTTTCTTAAAATTTCAGTAACGGTATGTAATGTTATGCATGAAGTATTGTACTGAATATTATAATAAACCCATGTAGTTAATTTTCTAATAACCTCATCAACATTATTGACATTACTTGTTAAGTTATTCACAAGTATACCTACTTCACTACTTAATGTCTCATTTTCAATATTAATGTTTGAAATTTCTATTTTTAAGAAGCGTTTAGAGAAGTTAAGTAATTGGTGAAGTCTATGTTTTAATTCCACATATTTAAGTTTAAGATCCTTATAGTCTTTTAATAAATTCTCATAATCGATCCATAATTTCAACGTGAAGAACGTTAGTAACATCATTACTATGATAATCACTACAAGATCTTTTCTCATACTATTATTGATCTCTAATACCTTTCACTTCTTTATAAAGCTTCCTTAAAGAATTTCAATTGAGAAAAATTTAAATTACTAGTCTGAATACTCATCGACATGTCATCAAGCTCAAGCAGTGGAGTTGCACCTATACCTGAAGGTGAATTCCTCATACCTATTGAGAAGTACATGGCTGCTGGAGTTAGGCTTGGTACCAGAATGTCTAATAAGTATCTTCAAAAGAGAGGATTCATCTTCACTATTAGACATGATGGTCTAAGAATTTTCAATCTTAAAAAAATTGATGAGAGAATTAGAATAGCTGCTAAAATGATAGCCATGTACGAACCTGATAAAGTACTTGCCTACTCGGCTAAGCCATATGGTTGGAAACCTGTGCAAATGTTTGCAAAATTTACAAGATGTAAAGTACTTACTGGACGTTTTATTCCAGGGACTTTCACCAATCCGTCAGCACCATACTATATGGAAGTTGATCTGTTGATATCTACTGATCCTAAAGCTGATGCTCAAGCAATTAGTGAAGCTTCAAAAATAGGAATACCAGTAATTGCACTTGTAGATACAGATACACCACATGAATTTATAGACTTAGTCATTCCATGCAATAATAAGGGTAGAAAGAGTATAGCCTTAATATATTGGCTTCTAGCGAAGAGAGTACTAATTGAAAGAGGGGAGTTGAAACCTACAGAAGACTTACCAGTAGGTCCCGAAGAATTTGAGGTTAAAATTGAAGAACTTTCATGAAAATAGTATTTAGTAAGAAGGACTATCAGGTAATTGAAATTACTGTAGAAGGTGTACCTATACTAAATCTCAAACCGAGTAGTAAAAGTAAAGGTAAAGTAGCAATTATAAGCTTCATAACTAGCAAACCTGAAATTTACATATTACCAGCAGTCCTACTTGTTAAGAAGGGTTTTGAAGTTATTTTACCAAGAATATCACCGACAAATTCATTAATGAGGTATCTTAAAAGACTAGATACTGTAACTAGCCATTACATTCTAGATTATAGTATTGTTCATGGAGTATATACTAGACATATTAGTACCAATCTCGATATAGTAATTAATCCCGTGCTGTCAGTAGATATATTCCTAAGAAGTGTTAAAGATACTTATACAATCACTGTAAACTTGCCAATACATGTAGATAACCTCCTTCAAGAAATTCTTAACTACAATCTAATAGAGAAGATCAGTCACGCGATTAATAATGAAGAGAGAATTGTTATATTTAAAGAATTCAACATTAAAGATCTAAATTCCTGGCTAAACATCACTTCACTAATACGTAGCTAAGGTAGTACTTAAGTATCTTTCAACGTACTCAGAGACTCTTTCAAAACACTTCATAATTTCTATGAATGCTTATTGTTCACAATATCGAAGAACTTGATAGCTAGTGTTTTTAAGTACCGAACAGTGGGTAGTAGAATTGAAGATTAGACTCAAAAGAAATCTAGCACTTTCAAAATTAATACCAAGTCAATTTGAAATCTATGAGAATGGAGTATCTGTTCGGAATCGAGCATGTAGATGAGCTTAAGGTAGAAGTCTACATGGTGAAGCTAAAATGTGGAACTGTCGTAAAGCTAAGTCTCATCAATTTGGTGTTCTTGAAAAGGTAATAGTTTTAGAATGTCTCACATATCTATGCAGCACCTGATAATGATACGACAGCACTGTGGTAATACTACACATACCACATTATGATGAGTTATCTAAACGTGATGTCACTATTAAGTTGCAAGGATTAGGGAAGATTTGCTCACATTAAGGACTAAACTTCATAGACTTGTAAAAGAGGTATTAGGGGCAGTATCGATATTATTTACGTGTATTCATCAAGAAACGTTGAGTATTTTAGCTACATCTATTATAGTACCATTAGTAATGTCGGTAATAGAGAAATGTAAGTGATATGATTACTCATGAACATATCACAATAATACTGATAATTGCCTTTTCAACATACTTGATACGCTCTTACCGATATATTATGGTGAGAAATTGAAGGCATATAGAGAATACTATCATACACTATCACGGGAATATTAGCTGGACTTCTTATAATGTCTCTCAAATCAGCAATATTCTGTGATGGATATAATGCCCAACTTTACCTCTACATGAGTTGCAATAATGGCTATTTACGTAGTGTATAGATTCATGAGAAGTATCAGTATATCTATTCTTACGGGCCTCACCATCTATGTAGTACTGCAAGTTCTTCTTAAACAGTCTCTACTATTATGAAGTTAAATATGTAACACGTGTGACTTAAGCTCTCCTTAACGTTCTCATAGGTTATTTAAGTTAAGTAATTTTAAATTACTGAAATAGTTAAGAGAAGTGAGGAAAGTTTCATGACCAGGGTTCCATTATTTATAGAATTTAAGGGTAGGAAAGTACTTATTATTGGTGCTGGTTCTACGGGTTGTAAAAGAGCATTTAAATTCTTAAATGCAGGTGCAGATGTTATTGTTGCAAGTCTTAACTTTAATAAAGTGTTAATAAATACTCAAATAGAAAATGCTAGATTAAGTTTAGTAAGATTAAACGTTAATGAAGACAATAAATTACTATTAAGGTTAATTAAGTGGGCGGATCTTATAGTACTCGCATTACCTGATAAAGAGCTAGTTACGAAATTGAGAGATATTTGTAGAAAGTATAGAAAATTGATTAATGATTCCACAGATGCTCTAGAAACCGAGGTTGTTGTACCTTTTGAGGCAAGTATTGATGGTGTTAGAATTGCAATAACGACTGAAGGTAAGAGTAGTATTGTTGCTAGAAAACTTCTACAAAAGATTATACATTATCTTGAACATGATGTAGAGTTTAGAAATATTACAACTATCTGGTTCAAAGTTAAGGAAATAATCAAAAATGAAATTTCAGATGTAAGATTGAGAATGAAAATTTACTCTCTACTTGATAGTGATGAAGAATTTAATAAACTTGTTAAAGAGGGTAAAGTTCAAGAAACTATAAACTACATATATAGATTGATTAAGAGTGTTACTAAACGTTCTAACTATACCAATGATGATAAAGATTAAGACAAATTCTGACACTGAAATCATTGAAGATCTTCTGAGTAATGTTAAGGCAGTAATCATTACTCATAGATGGGCTTCAACCAGTATTCTGAGCAAATACTACACAAATGATGATGAACTATATACGTACTTAAAATCTATAGCTAATGAAGCATACATATTGCAGACATGTCATAGAGTTGAGATATACTTAAATACAGACCGTAAAGATTATATAGACTATGTTAGAAAGTTCTATGAGAATAGAAAGCTAGATTCACAACTACTAAAGCCTATTGAAGGCTTAGAAGCTATCAAACACCTCTTCGAAGTAGCCTCAGGCCTAGACTCAGCTGTCATTGGTGAACATGAGGTTCTTGGTCAAGTAGAAAGAGCATACTATAAAGCATTAAAGATGGGCTATCTTAATAGTGTCTTAAAATTCATAATTGAAAGAGCAGTAAGATTTGGTAAGCATGTTAGAACCGTTACAAGCATCTCTAAAGGACCTCAAGGACTTGGCTCATTAGCTATAGAATTTATTAAGAGATTGTATAGAGATTTAAGTAATGTTAAAATTCTAGTCATAGGTGCAGGTGAGGTTGGATCCACCGTCGTTAAGGAACTTCATGATAAGGGTGCAAGAAGGGTGAAAATACTTAATAGAAGTTTTGAAAAAGCTAAACAACTTGCAGATAAGTATAATTTTGAAGCTGAAAAACTGACAAAAGAATCATTAATAAATAATCTAGAGCAGTACGAAGTTGCCATATTTGCTCTCTCACTTACAGAACCAATAATTAGGAGAGGCGATCTAAAAGGATTAAAAAGAAGACCATTAATTATAGACCTCGGATTACCTAGAAATGTTGAAGATATGAGTGACGTTATGGTATTAAGCATTGATGACCTATCCAAGATGGCTGAAGAGGTATGTAAATTCAAGCAAAATGAAGTTAAGAAAGTACGAGAAATGCTTGATGATGAGTTAATAAAGACCTTAAGTCTACTTAAACGCAAAATTATTGAAATTAGATTAGGAAATCTTCTTCAAAAAATTGAGAATATTAAGATTAAAGAGATTAAACGATCATTGAGAAGAGGATTATTCAGAGAAGAGGACTTTGACAAATTGAACGTATTAACTTCATCAGTAATTAAGAAAATTATACTACCTGTAGTTGACTACATTAAGAACTTAGCAGAAACAGAGAGCTTAAAAATCGCCTTAGCAATAATTAAGCAACTAGAAAAATCTCTACATGATGAGAATGGTAGCCTCGGAACAAGTGAAGAAAGTCCAAAGCGCTGAGAAATAGAAAGCCGAAATGTATGACTATCTTATGATCGTAGAATTTAAATATCTTGGTTTTTGTTTCAAGATATCATAAATAGAGTAAGACATTTCAACTTATTATTACTATTGGCAAGATTTTTGAAATAAAGAAATTCAATATTTGAAGTGATTTTGTTAATTAAAACCATAATTCATTAAGTTCTTCAAGTCTTATAACTTCAATCTTTCTTAACATATTTTCTTCACGTAGTAAGTCTCTGATGGATAGAGTACCTACAGGATTGTGATAATCATCAATTACGACTAAATGTCTAATCTTATTCATTCTCATCAACTTGGCAGCAGTATTTATGGTATCACTTTGTTTGACCGTTATTATATTTTTTGAACAATAATTATCGACCATAGTGTTACTTGGATCTTTACCTTCAGCTATTGCCTTTAAGATATCTCTTTCAGAGATAACACCGTATAGTTTACCTTCTTTTAAAACAATTAAGAAGCCAATCCTCTTTTCAATCATTAACTTTGCAGCTTCTTTGAGAGTAGAATTATGATTTATCGTTATAGGAGGTTTAGACATGATATCTTGAACTTTAATTATCATGTTCTCATTAAAAGAATAATTTTAAACTATTAAAAACACTATTAATTGTGAAAAATATGCATTAATAATGGTAAATAAACTGATTTGATAAGAATTATCATACATCTTAATGATGTTAAGGATTGACTAGATAGTGAGTAATTATGAAAGGAAATTTATGTACGAAATTTCTTGCTATGTTTGTGTATTGTGATTAATTGATTTGTATTTTCAAGAAATTTATTATAATTCTTTTCCTAATTTTCTTAAATTTTTAACCATTTCTTCAAGTTGAATATTTGTTACTACTAGTGGTATTTTTTCTCTTTTTGCAATTTCTATACCTAAATAATCAGGTTTCTCAATTCCATGAAGAATTACAACAATAGGTCTAAGATTTGAGAAGGCCATTAAGGTCTTAATAGCGACTAGTGGTGATCTGCCATACTTAACATTAGTGAATATAGCTGCTCTCTGTGTTGTTGAACCATAAAGTTTAAAGTATTCTTGTGGTGGTACTTCAAGTACAAGTTTTAAGCTATCAACTATGGTATAGCCATGAATGTATAAATACTTAACTTCAGGTTCAACTATGACCATTCCCTGAATGACATTTACAAGATCTTGAAGTAGTATTGGCTTTTCAAAATCTCTCATATCGATGATGGCAATCCAGTACTTCTCACCACTCATTAATTGTCTAGCTAGAAGTTGAAGTCTTACACCACCTCTTTCAAGTTCAATACTTATTAATGCATTTACAAGTCTTCTAATAAATTGAGATCCAGGAGATCTTCTTCTACCAAGCTCGTAATCACTAATAACACTTGGTGATGTACCTAACCTGACAGCTAGGTCTGTCTGTGAAATTTCAAAAAATTCTCTCCACTTTCTCATGACTTTTCCAGGATCTTGAGAAAGTACTATCTCTCCAGCAATATATTTACATATCTCATCTAGAATGCCTCTACTTAGCCACACAATTTTTAACATAATAAACAATACTTATAAATTCTATCATGAGGATAGAGTTGTGCTTATCAACATTGACGAAATTGAAAAAAAGTTGAGAGAATTAAGAGAGAAGTTGTTAGAGATTGATAGAGATATAAAAATGAAACTTGCAAAAATTGAGGAAGAGAAAGTGAAGTTAAGAGTTAAAAGAGATGAGATTAAAAAAGTAATTGAAAGTCTTGAAAGCGAAAGATATCATTTAAATACCATTAAGAATGAGATTCAGGAGTTGAAACATAGAAGAGGAGAATTACTTGAGAAACTTAAAGATCTTAAGGAAGAACGTAGACGAGTAGTTAGAGAATTGAAAGATGTTAACAGCAATATTAGAAGACTTAAGGAGCTTTATCAAAAATTTACAAAGATAATCAAAGGTGAGAGAGATAAGGAGAAAATTAGAAGTATGATTGAAAAGTTAGAGTATGAGTATGAGACTTCACCAACCATACCTGAAAGAGAGAAAAAATTCATAAAGATAATTACGAGTCTTGGCAAAAAGTTAAGCATTCTTGAAGCTATCGATAGAATTAAAAGTGAAATTGAAAATCTGAAGAGCAAGACTTTAGAGTATAGAGAGAGAATCAATGAAATTAACAATATCGCCGGTCAAATCATTAATGAGATAAAGGAAATTAAGGAAAAACTACAAGCACTAAATAATAAGCGAAATGAAATCGTTAATAACATAATAAATCTTAAGAAGTTAAGAGATGAGTTAAAGAATGAAAGAGATACTATAAAGTTCAATATTCTTAAGATGTATGCAGAATTAAAGGAGCTTAGAAGAAAATTCTATGAAGTCAGTGATGAGTTAAATAAATGCAAGGTACTTGCAATTGCTGCACAGAGAAGTAAGATAATCGTTGAGAAGAGAAGAAGATATGAAGAGTTAATTTCAAGTATTGAACGTATTGAGGAGGAGCTACTTGAGAAATTAAGAAGAGGTGAAAGAGTTGAAGTTATAGGTTTCTCTGAAGATGAAATTGAAAGTAATTTAAAATGAGAGAAGTTATATAGGTGTTAATTGTTTATCAATATATCGCAGTAATGTCTAGAGCATTCAACAAGATATTAATACTATGCATTGATAGGGACAATGACGTTGGTGAACGTTTAAGAATAAACACGCCAGTTATAGGTAAGGAAAATCTCATGAAAATAGCGACTGAGTACATTCTTAAATATCCTGACGATTCAGATGCCAATGCCATTTTTGGAGCTATACAGCTATATGAATCTCTAGTGTCATCTATGGGTCAAGAAAATGTTGAAGTAGCTCTAGTTACAGGCTCATCAAGTGAGGATTTTCTTGCAGACATGAAGTTAATTAGTGAAGTCGATAAAGTGTTAAATACTTTTAATGCTGAAGCCTTTATAGTAGTCTCTGATGGACCTTCAGATGAAGTTGTAGTTCCACTACTACAGTCTAGAAGACCTGTAATTAGTGTTAGAAGAATCGTGGTCAAACAGGTAAGAGGTCTTGAAGAGTTTGCAATACTTGCAAAACACTACATGAATAAGATATATAGAGAGCCAAGATATAGAAAGTATGCTCTTGGAATTCCTGGAATACTAATTCTACTCTATGGCCTTTGGGCTTTAATACCTTCAGAAATACAGACTATAATCTCTGCAGGAATATCAATACTTATAGGTATGCTTTTACTAATAACTGCCCTAAATGCTCATGAAGTACTTCTTAGATTTCTTAGAAGATATGAGACAACTTTCTTTGCATGTATAGTCTCCATCTCATTAGCTTTAGTATATCCGTTAACGAGCATATATGTTTTTCATATAAATGCAATAAACTTGCTTCTACAAAGACCAACAATCTTCGATGTTCTTGGACTTGCAGCAAGTATGGTACTTATAGTAAATGCTGCTGAGATATACATTAAACGTGGCATTAAGCCCTATGGTAGAGTACTAACTTCTATAATGGTAATACTCTTTCCAGTGCTTGTTCTTGATCCATTCTACAGCTTTAGTGTTGGTCATCTATTATTTATAGATCTTGTAAAGTCAATACTTACATACTTCGCCATAAATACATTATGTCTATTAATTATTGAGTACTTAAGAAGACGTAAATTTAAGTTCTTCATTAAATGAAGCTCAAGTTAATACTTGCTAAAGATTTGTTAGATCTAGCTATTCATGAAGTTTATGCATTACTTGAAGTATCGAACACAGATTATGATGTTATTGAGATTCGGAATAATGAGATGATAATTAAGGTTAACAGTATTCCTAAAGAACTATGTAGGGCTTGTCTTGTAAAGGAAATCTACATTAACGATAAACTATTCATGAAATTTAATAGAGGTATCTTAATGAAGAGTAAGTTTAGAAATGATATCTCTCCCCATTACGCTCCTCTCGAGGCATTAATCTCAAGACTACTTATCAATCTTGCAAGAGTAAGAGAAGGTTCTCTAGTTCTTGATCCCTTTTCAGGCGTAGGTGGTATTCTCATGGAGGCTAAAATGGTGGGTGCTGAGGTAGTGGGGATAGACTTATCATTAGACTGTCTTAAAGTACTTAGAAAGAACATACCTAGCTCTGATATAGTACTTTCAGATACCGTCATGATATGTATTAAAGATAATTCCATAGATGCCATAGTTACCGATCCACCATATGGTAGATTATCAATTACTGAACAACGTCTTGAGAAGCTGTATGAAAACTTTTCAGAAATTGCCTATAAGGTATTAAAGAAGAATCACTATCTTGCAATTTCACAACCATGTTATGTACATTCCATTGATTATTTTCTAAGTGCTGGTTTTGAATTAGTATGTATTGGTCTTCAGAGAAAGCATGGAGCATTAACTAGAGCCATAATGGTGTTTAGAAAAACTTAGTAATGTAAAACTTTACATAAATCTTCACCACACCTACATAACAGTACTGAAATACCTTTAACTTTTAGTAAGTGTTTTTCACGATATATGTAATTTCTAGCAGTATCATCAACACGCTTACCGTAATATACTACGGCATACATCACTTGAAATCCAAGTCTTTCAACATGCTCTACACACTCATGTAATTGCTTAATTGCATCTTTAGCATCATCACGACCCAACCTACCTGACTTAAGTTCAACGGTAACATAAATATCGTTATGTATTACTGCAATAACATCACATCCAGTACTTGATTCGCAATTATTGAACCTACACAAAATTGTACAGCAAGTACATTTAGAGCTACAACACTGTTCATGTACACTTCTTTCTAAGCAATCATCTCTACATATATGAGTCATTACACTCTCTACTAATTTTCTAAATTCTCTCTCAATAATTGCATGTTTGTTGCCGAGTTCAATAACAACTCTATCCAACTCTGTCTCTGAAATTCCATTCTCAGAGATTTCAACTTCTTCAACAATTCCATCACGTTTAAAAACATATATAGCTACATCGTTATGAGAAGTTCCTTCCCAATCCTCATATCCAAGTTTACGTTTAATTTCACTTGGTAATTTATTTAACTTAATAAGATTGTTCAATTCATCAATTATGTGAATACTATGTGTTGTAATTATGATAAAACAATACTTTGATAAACCAGTAAATGCTCTCATAATGATTGATTGAAGATGTGGATGTAAATGTGTTTCTGGTTCTTCTATAATGAGTATGTAGCCTGGTCTTAATGCGTACTTGATAAAGTATACTATAGGTGCTATTTCTCTAAAACCTGAAGGTGCTCTTAATGTAGGTATTTTCAAACCTCTATACTCAATAACGTACTTTTCAGGTAATGTTTTATCGATAATAAATTTAGCTTCAATACTTCTTTCAATAAATTCTGCAATTCTAGTAATACCTTCACCTATCCTTTCTCTCCTTATAGGTAAACTTTCCAAATTTGCTAAAAATTCACTATCTGCCTTATTTATAAAGAGACCAGCAGGTATGTATCTATCGCGTATAAGCACGTAACTAAGAACTTCACGTGTTCTAATGATACCTGCTCTACTATCAGGAAGTATATAAGCTGGAAAGTATGGTATGTACCCATCAAATATATAGCCAAAGATTTCTGGTATAGTTGCTATAGATTCAGTAATTATTTCTTCAAAATTCTTAACCCTTTTACTAACTATTAATTCCTCATTTATTGATACTCTCATTATTAAAGTTTCATGAGAAATTCTTTCAAATTCAATATCTAGAATATCATGTAATTTCTCAACATCATCACCTTCAGGTCCCTCAATATTGAGTCCTTCATCCTTCTGGATCGTAATAGTAATGATATTATGCTCATCATCACTAGTTATTACAATTCTTGAAGTATCTTGATCTAAATGTATTAATTGTGAAATATCACTTACATTGAATGTGTCTAGTAGATTAAATTTTAAATTTTCAGTTAACAAGTTGGGTATGCTTTTAAAAACTGAAATTAAATTCTCTTTTAGCCGTTCTTTAAGTTTATTAAGATATTGATTTTATCTTCTAAATTTCTACTCATTAATTCTCTAATCTTTGTAAAGTCAGGCTCAACAGTGTAGAGATTCCATATAAGATATGCAATGTATGATTTACCTTAGCGTTTGGACCGATAAATACTGTTAAAGGTTTTATTGCTATCTTAGCATTCCTTACAGGTCCAAAATTTTCAACACTAATCCTCATTGAGTTCTAATTCACTAGACCTAATACGTAATTTAAATTTACGTCTCATTGGTTAAGGGTCTTCTGGTGGTTTTACTTCATATAATCTCTTACCTTTAAGTGTTTTTGGACTTAACCAGTCAATTAATTGTCTAACATTATTAGTCTCAATTATGAAAGTTATTGGTCCAAGAGGACTTTCACTCTCAATAGTTGCAAATGATAATACACCAACATATGCTGCCTGTTTATTTAAGTGAAATACGATTCTATTTTCAGAGATTATGCCTCTCGAGAAGACTAGTCTTGCACTATCTTCAATTCCTTGAACTTTAATTAAGTTTTGAAGTTTGACTAGACAGTGATAACTATATCCAAAACCTACAAGATATTTCTTACCACTTTGTTCTTCAATCTTTAATTCATCAGGAGTAAAGACGTTTAATAATGCTTTCTTTACTTTTTCGAGATCCTCTGTAGGTCTAACTTCAACGTATACCGTAACTTTCATATCATTTTCAACTTTAACTTCTTAATAATGTTATCTACTTCTCTATCAAGTTCGTTAATGCTCTTATCCTCATTAACAATAATGTAATCAGCTCTAGCAAGTAATTCTGCAAGACCAAACTTTAACTCTCTATAATCTCTCATTAAGAATTCATGAAGATCTTTAGGATCGTCATCTCTACCTCTATTTCTTAATCTTTCAAATCTTGTTTTCCAAGAAGCAACGACATATATTAGATACACTTTTTCAAAATATTCTTCAAGAACTTGAAGTTCTTTGATACTTCTTAAACCATCGATGAGAATTATGTTGTATTTCTTGCTTAACTCTTCCTTAAAGATCATATTTACAATTTCATAGCTTATATGTCTAGTACCTTTTAATAATCTAAGAGTTATGGATGCTTTATCATTTGTAATGCCTAATCTTGAAGCTTCAGATCTAACTATATTACCCATCGACAAGACTGGTAAGTTTCTTTTTCTAAAAAGTTCAGCGATAGTGCTCTTACCAGCTCCTGGAAGCCCTGAAAGTGCTATGATTAAAACCATAACTGATAAGTTGATGTCTAGCTAAAATATTTAGCTACAATTTTCTTAATATCTCTAAATCTTGCTATTGTTTTAAACCCCTTACCATCAAAGTGTGTTCTCCATGAATCATATCCAAGCTCTCTCAATAGCTCTATGATGACATCTCTACCGTATTCTCTACCGAGGCCTTTAAAGACTTCACTTGAGGTATAGTATAGTGGTGTTGCTGTTGCTTCTTCAAATAGAAGATTTAGAAGTTTCTTTAAACTTCCATTAAGAACTTGATCTCTCAATTTAGTTACGTGCTTTAAACTTCTCATAAAGTCAACATCACACAACTTACCAATCCATAATGGTCCACTTACCTTCAAATTACTTAACCTAATCTCAATGTGAGGATATGAATTTATTAGCCATCTCTCACCATCCCTTCTGTAGATAGCGTATCCAAGATTTTGAAGTGTTTCTTTAGCTGATGCTACGTCTTTTTCAACGAGCAGGTATAGTCTATAGTAGTGTTTTTCCCAATATGCCATTAGTGGCCTAATACCAATATCTTGTTCTAATCCAATTCTTGCAATAGAGCCTATGAGAATTCTTAGGCCAAGTTCTCTACTAAAAGTTATTCTTAATGGTTTTGCATGATATCTTCTTAAACATTTATCCATGTACGTGCCCATAAGTACTGCAAGATCTGTTGCTGTTACACATAACATACCTTCATTACCTATTAATTTAAAGGCAGCTCTAATGAATGGTATGGGTGAGCCAAAGGGATCAATATCGACTATATCAAACTTCTCATTCCTAGCTAATTTAAGCATAAGTATCGAAGCATCATCATTAAACACCTTTACAACATCTTTAACATTATTTAATTCAACGTTCATAAGCATTAACTTGTATGCTTTTTCATCAACATCATTGATAACCACTTTAGATACATTACTAACCTCTAAGGCATATCTAATACCCCTAACACCAGTACCTGAAAGTGGTTCACAAATACTTAATGAATCTTTACCAGTAAATCTTCTATAAGCCTCGATACATAACGTTGATAGAGTTCTATTAAGTATCATGTTGGGATTGTAAAATACAGGTGCATGAGCTGGATCAACATATCTTGATAAGTCGGGAACATAAATTCTAGCACATCCCTCTTTAACCTCAATTAAAGAAGAATTAATACACATAGCTATGACTAAGCATAAAACTTCATACTTATAATACCTACTTCAAGTTCAGAAAGGGGATTAATAATCACCAATCATACCCAGCCATAAATCATCACACAAAAATAGGACAATACCTAAATTAAAAACCCATCGAAAACATTCACAAACCAACCCATTCAGAATCAAGAAAAAACTTTATAAACTATACATAGTTAAAGTCTACACAACAACCCGCCGTAGCTCAGCGGTCAGAGCGATGCGGTCAACAAGACCGCACTCAAAGCCGGCTGTAGACAGCCCCTCGGGGCACAGCAAAAACAACCCCGAGGCAGAAACCGGCAGGTCCCGGGTTCAAAGGGGAGTGCACGGGTCTGTGCACTCCCGAACAGATCCCGGCGGCGGGATCAATCAATTCCTCATACCAATATACCTAACGTTCCTAATATCTTTAATGTTTCTGATTTTGGTATCGTTAATGTAAGTTTTACCATCATACCTAACAATACTGCATTTTACGTTATTTCTCTTCAATATGTACATAAGTTTTTCAAGATATTCTTTATTTCTTGATCTCTTCATTAAGAACATATAATCATCTTTACATTTCTTTATAAGAGTAATTGTATTAATGTTATTTTTTGATATTAATGCTAATAATATGTGCTTAGAATCCTTAATGAAAAATCTAATATTGGTATTATCAATTTCTATTTCACTCATAGATTTTAAGATATTATTTCTAGTTGAGGTAGTATTTTGAATGTAATTATGTGAATCTCTACGCAATGAGCCAACACATTTAAAGTAGGCTATGTCTGTAACTAATTCTGGATTATGGTGATTGAATATTTCTAGACAAGTATTTATTAATGAACGTTCTATACAATTCTTGACCTCTTTAATTACATACTCTACATCATTGATGATATAGTTATTCACGTAGTAGAAATGTGTAAAAACTCTTTTAAGCTCATAATTTTCAGTTTTTTCATTGGTTTTGTGTTATGAATTGGTTTAGTTTTTGACTTATTTCTAGTATTTTTTCTCTTATTTTTTCATAGTCTTTTTCTTTTTGGTACACTATTTTTCCATTTATTATTAGTGCATCTACGTCTCTTCCTGTTGCTGTGTAGACTATGTTTGATATTAAGTTATCTTTTCTTAATGGTTGTATATGTGGATTATCTATTCTTATCATGACTAGATCTGCTTTGTAGTTCTTTTCTATATTTCCACCTTTTATTCCTACTAGTTTATATCCATTAATAGTTGCTGCTTTAAGTACGTGATGTGCTTTTATTTTTACTTCCCAATAATTATTTCTTTGTAGTAGTACTGTATTTTTCATTTCTCTAAACATGTCTAGAGAATTATTACTTGCTGCACCATCAGTACCTATAGTAACTATCACATTACCTTCTATAAGTTCTCTAAATGGAAAGAAACCTGCAGTTGCAAGTTTCATATTAGATGTTGGACAGTGAGTTACTTTTGCATTCTTTTTCTTAATAATTTCAATTTCCCAATTCGTTACCCATCCTAAATGAACCATCTGTACATTATTATTAACTAAACCAAGACTATCAAGATATTCTACAGGAAACTTACCATACATTTTCTTACACTTGAAAATTTCATCTCTAGTTTCTGACACGTGAATATGTACATGTAGATTTAACTCATTAGCTACATCTCTAGCAATTTCAAGAGTTTCTCTACCACATGCGTATACACTATGAATATTAATTATTGGTTTAATAAGTTCATGATTACAATATTTAGAGTACAAGTTTTTTAATTCATTTACTACTTGTTCAGGTTTTGATATAACGTCAAGAAATACAGGACCTAAACATGCTCTTACACCGTATTTATCTGCTACTTCAGCTGTCTCTTCAGGATGGAAATACATATCAATAAACATTACTGTTCCTGAAATAATCATTTCAAGAATAGCCATCTCAGATGCAAGACGTGTAATTTCTGGTGTCAACTTCCTCTCAATACTCCACATCTTTTCAAGCCATACATGAAGTTCAGCATCATCGTAATAACCTCTAAGAAGTATCATTGGTGAGTGTGTGTGAGCATTTACAAGACCAGGCATAACTATGTAGTTACTAGCATTAATAATTTCGTAACCAGATTCTATAGGTAAGTTCTTACCAACCTCTTCAATAATTGAATCTCTAATCTTAATATCGATATCTTCTAGAACTACTAACTCATCATTTCTCCAAGTAATTACGAATTTACAATTTCTTAAATGAATCATTTATCTTGAAAATACTATCTTCAAGTTCTTTAACAATTTTCTTCATCTTTAAGGCATCTTTTTCAAGAAGTGGACTTTCACAAATAATTGTAACTTCAAGTTCTCGTTTAAGTAATTCTTCAATAAGTGGTTTAAATGGTGGTGTATCTTTATCAAGAATATCATGCTCATCGATAAGTGCTCCACGCTCATCACGTTTAATACATGTGAAGTGTGTATGGAGTTCCTTTAGTTTTAACTCTCTCTCAATTATGTCAAGAATTTTGCCATAATCAATTTTACCAAAATTTCTAATGTACACGTGTGCCCAATCGATACAGGGTACAGCAATATTAATTTCTTTACATAGTTTTACAATTTCTTCTAAAGTACCGAACTGTGTCTTTTTTGCTAAGGTTTCAATACCAATCTTAACATCTTTAATTCCTAACTTCTTAATCTCTTCTTCAATTTCCTTAAGTGAACTTTTTACAAGTTCATAACATCTACTAGGACCGTAAGTGCCGTAGTAAGCTGCATGAATAACTACAATGTTAGCTTTAAGTTCATGAGCTTTAATTAATGTTTCAACTATTCTTCTCTTAGAATCACTAATAACTTTCTTACGTTCAGAACATAGATTAATGTAGTATGGTGCGTGAACACTAAGTCTTATACCGAGTTTTTTAGCAAAATTACCAATACTTTTAGCTAAACTACTAGACATGTCAATACCATAAACGAACTCTACTTCTAGAGCGTCAAGGTTAAGTTCTTTAATTACTTTCAACGCTTTAAAGTAATCCTTCTTACCAATACATAATGGAATACCGGCAACACCAATAAATATCTTGCCCATAGATTTACTCCTTAAAAAGTTCATTAATTACATTATTTACTGTTTTTGAAATATTTTCAAACTCTTCACTACTTACACGATAAAGATTAATAACTACTTGATATCTCTGAAAAATACCACCATCTTCACTAGATCTAAATGTTGTAATTACATCAATCTTTCTAACCTTGAATGGCATGTAATTTATAAGTTTTGAACATAATGTATTAGCTATTAGAAGTGCTTGCTCATGAGAGATTAAATCACCAAGAATAATCTCTACATCGCTATCTCTTCTCCTATGTGAAATTGATGGTCTTCTACTTCTCAACTCCTTAACTTTACTTAAAGGTACGTATGGTGGTTCACCAATAGCTCTAAAAGCATCAAGAATATCTTCTCTACTACGTGCAAGTACTAAGACATTGCCAAGCATGTACAGCTTAACATCACTTAATGAATCGACTTTCAAGACTTCAATAACGTATTTAACAAAGTCTTCACTAGACATGAAGTAATTTTACGTATAGGTATGTTAAAATTTTACTTTAAGTAAATTCAACATATAGAGATATGAGTGGTAGTGACAAGTATGTTAGATATGTTGTTAAGGATAAGTTTAAACCATACAATCCTGTAGAACTTACAGAAATTACTAAACGTATTGTCTGTAGAGTTGAAAGTAATGGCTTAATAGCTAGAAAATATACAGACTTCTACGTTGTCTGGGTTTATCAGGGAATAGCTACTGGCTACGCTGTTGGTTGTAATCTTAGATGTGTCTTCTGTTGGAGTGATTTTTCAAGAGACTTTCCTGAAAAGTATGGGGAGTTCTATAGTCCTGAAGAAGTAGTTCAGTATCTTTCAAAGCACGCAAAATTGAATAATGTTAATAAGGTTAGAATTTCTGGAGGTGAACCAACAATATGTAAAGAGCATCTGCTACAAGTAATAGATATTATTGAAAAAGTTCCAAGTATCGATATTTTTCTACTTGAAACTAACGGTATACTTTTCGGTTGGGATGAATCCTATGTCAAAGATATTGCACAATATAGAAAAGTAATTGTACGTGTTAGTATAAAGGCAGCTTTTCCGGAAACATTTACGAGAAAAACAGGAGCTTTACCTGAATTTTACGAACTTCCCTTCAAAGCAATTAAGCACTTACTTAAACATGGTGTTGAAGTTTACGTAGCTGCTATGACTGATCCAAGAGTAATGAGTGCTAAAGAGCGCAGAGAACTTTTCAAAAAACTTTCAGAAATAGAACCAAGTCTTGTACAAGCGCTTGAAGAAGAGAATATTGATCCATACGAAACAACGTTAGTAAGACTTGAAAAAGCAGGTTTAGAAATTTTCTAAACTTTCATTAATACTTAGCAAATCTTAACATGCCTTTTCTATAATTTAAAACTCCATTTATTAGAAAACATATAAAGTTCAATATACTCGTTCTTTTAAGTAAACTACACTTACTTATCTTCAAGAACGTATCATTGATAATGTTGAAGTACAAGTCATGATCATGTGTTGAGAGTTTACTATATATTGCTATCAATAACACATTTAATTAATTTGTAATTCTTAATAACCATCACATTACCTAACTAATCACACTTTGCAAGATAGGCATAAATTTGTTAAGAAGTTTAAGTAATGCTATTCTGTACTCATGTAATTCTTAATCCATATTGAGTATTTAACGTATTTCTACAAATTTATGGATTTTTCATTCAGCCTGGCTAGGAATCCTCATCACTTCAGTCAGTGATCACCTCATCACTTCAGAAAGACCCTTCTCAACTTCACTAATCGTGTAATTACATACCTCTAGAATTTTCTCATATATGAGCTTTTCTATAGTGTATACTGGCTTTGATATAGTGTGTAGAATCTCTATAACAGTAGTTTCAAGTGAAGTGTTGGTAGCACTTACATTCTTTACATAGTAATCAAGTAGTGGATATAGTAGTCCAAGACATAGAGTAAACAATATCAAGATTATGATTATTGGTACGTAGTTTGTAGATGCTTTACGCATTTAAGATAGTCTATGTAGTGTTACATTTATAACATTAATGATTAAGAGTTTATTTAATCTTAGCATTACTGTTTGATTACTTACTACTGTACAATTAATGTTGTGAAAGAGTAATTTCTTGCAGATTCTATTAGCTACGTCTTGTTTCTCATCAATTTTAATTGTAATTAATGATGTATTGTCAGCAACTACTACATCATCAGTACTCTCTCTATACACGGTTAAGTAAACATTACCTACACCTGAAACTGAGAAGTCAGAATTGCTAGTCATGTTAATTACTATAGCGTAAATCTTATCGTGACTAACTTTGACTAGTAAAGTACTTAAGGGAACATTTATCCAGGAATTTCTCACGAAAATTCCAATTGGTGTAAATTCAACACTATACGCTAAGTAATTATCGATGTACGTTAAAGATCCGTGAAGTGTATACGTCACGTTAGTAAATTTTGAACATAAATATCCATTCACGTATAGTCTAGTTCCAGTAAGAGAATAATTAATCACTACAAGCCCATCTTCATTATAGTAAACGTTGCACTTCTTTAGCATGTCATTGACATTCATGCATTCAGTTTCGTTAATTGAAATTACCTTACTTACACTACACGCATTATTAAGTATGAGTTTAACTTTAACAAATGTGATTGAACTTGATGATGAATTTACAGTAATTGTTACTTCTCTCTTTAAAGTAATGTTGAATAGATTACTGATCATGTATGCTTCAATTTCTGAACTATTCTCAATATTGCAGATCTCTAATCTAAAAGGTCTTAACATAATTATACTTCCTAAAGATTCATTAAGAGTTTTCATTCTCAATCTACATATCGTAACATTCGTTAAGAGTAAGTTAACTGTAACATTATTAGTGAACTTCAATGTTCCTGGAATCACTGGTAGTAAAGGTACGTTAGGTGGGGTAAGTTCGATATTAACATGATTTAAATTGTACAGCATGGTGAATGTTTTCACAATTTTATTTAAATGCATGATATGAATATTCTCAATTACTCTGGGAATAATTATTGAATGTACTATTTGCACTATAGTCACTATACATGCAAGTACTATCAATGCAGCAACAATGTTTGATACTGCACTACTTCGCATGAACTTCTGCTAGTAATTTTCTAGACGTACGTAGGATAAGTACAACGTCACTTACATTGGTTAAGTTGCAGTAATTCACATGTATAGTAATGATTTCACCGAAATGAACATTACTTAGAAAGCACGATCTTACACAGCTAATCTCATCACTATTCCTGTACATTACTATTAATACATCAGTGAGTGAACCGTTAGGTAGAATTGCATAGGCAAGAAGTTCAATATTTACACTGTACCCGCCATAATGCGTGACTAGACATTTAAGTGTGCAATTATCATTAACTGATTCTACATTTATGAGAACTTCACTATCAGTATTGATGTAGTGATTAACTACGTGATTTAATATTATCATTAGAATTACACCAATACTTACAGTAATACCTATTAATAATAGCTCAGATACAATATTTGACAATCCCTTCACATGTAATGAAAACATACTAACGATGATACGAGAAGTATTAGTGAGTGTTTTAATCCGAGAATAAGACTGTCCTCACCTGCAACACCCATAAACAATCCTACAAGTATTGAAAGAATTATCACATATATCTCAATATTACTTAGCAGAGCTACTGTCATGCCAGAATTTAACGAGGATAATAGCTTAGTTACGTAAAGATATAGAAAGAAGCATATATATGTCGCAGTGACGTAGGGAATCATCATTGATAATTTACGCTTCTTAGCATTAATTTGAATACTTAAGAGGTAACAACAATGAGTCAACACATCACTTACCCTCGATAATGATAAGAGAGATTCTAAAATTATTGGAATTAACATACACACACTCTTAGAACCTAAATTATTGAGAAGTACGTGAAAACGCTTAACAATGCTTAATCCAATATTCTTTAAGCAGATTATCTTCATAACTTTAACGAAACTCTTCGAACGTACATTCAGACATAGAAGTACCGCGTCCGTGAATGATAAATTTCTTTCAAGATAATCACCAGTACAGGATAGAAATTCAGCGAACTCCTTCTCAAAACGATTCCAGAATCTAGAAACGTACTCCATGTAAATTACGAAGATGGAGATGACGATTATAATGATTGTGATTAACGAAATAGCGAAATCTACGAAAAATGATGCAGCAAGAACTGTAGTAGTGAAAAGTGAGACTGCTAAGATGGGTACTACAATGCTATACTTAGCAAACTTCTTAGCTGCTTTAAGACTAAAAACTTCATTATTAAAGCATACCGAGAGAAAGTATCTAGCATAGATAATTAAGAATAGTAGTACAAGGAAGGTAAGGAGCATTACGATATGGAAGAACTGACTTAATGTAGGAATGAGACCAGAGTAGAGGAGTACTTCCGTAGTGAGAGGTACAAATACTGTAATTGTTAAGAACATTTCATAAATGATCTCTAATGTATAGATTTTCTCGTAGGACTTTCTTTCAAATGTTTGAACATAATTTTTAAATCTTTCAATCACATATTCATGAATAGATGTGTGAAAATTGCGAGCAGTAATTAAATCGTTCAAAAGTTCCTTTAGGCTTATAGATCTTAAACTGCTACGTATTGCGGTTACAGTATTTTCACCTAAGAATTTAATTCTTCTATAGATTAGACACATCTCCTTAGCGACTTCTCCGTAAGTATGTCTATAATTGCATATCTTTTCAATACAATTCATCAAGCTAAAAGTGCCTCTAAAGATGACAGCAATAAGTAGAAGTATGTATGGTATTACTAAGTCTACTTGACCTTTATAGACCATAAACTTCAAGTACTTATTAGATATTGAGGAGAACATGAAGACTCGTAGAGAGGTGCAGCATTATCGTGATTAGGAACATCTAAGTCTATACTTTGAAATTAACTTGATAAATTCTCTTGAAGATATTTTTGCACGTGATTTAACTAGAAATTCAAGAAATTCTATTCTCTTACTCACTTCACTGAGCAGTTCTCTTCTACCAATACCAAGTCTTGAAGTTAAATAGTTAATCATTAACATGCTTGGCATTGATGATAGTTCTAATTTATTTGTTTCAAAGTTAATCGTGAAGATTAAATGGCATCTAGTTCTAGCATTGTCACGAAGTCCCTGATGCTCAACAATTTGGGTGCACTTCCTTGTAAGACTCTTTCTATCGAGTTCTTGAACAATTATAAAGTGAAGAGACGACAGCATTGATGATGGTACAGATATTGGTGGATTAAGTATTCTTGTAAAGAATTCATTAACATTTCCTGCATGAAATGTTGAGTAAACTATATGACCAGTACTCATTGCTTGAAATAGTATGTTCGTCTCTTCGCCACGAACTTCACCAACAATTAGATATTCAGGTCTTAATCTTAATGCGATCTTAAGTAAGTACATCATGTCAATTCTCCTATTAACACTATCATCAACTTTATCGTTTCTACACATTAATGCTGTCCAATTCTTATGAGGTAGCTTGATCTCTCTAACTTCTTCAATACTTACAATTCTAGAATTTTCAGGAATGAATAGACATAAAGCATTTAGCGTTGTAGTTTTTCCGGAACCTGTACTGCCAATTATCATTCCGTTAAGTCCAGCTTCAATGAAAGTCCATAACCAGGCCATAGCTTCAGAAGTGAAAGTACCATTAATTATCAAGTCTATTGGCATTAAAATTTCCTCACAAAATCTACGAATAACGAAACTAGTACCGTGAGTATTAACCTCTCTTTTCCAAAAACTTACAATTCTAGAACCATCAGGTAGCGTAGCTTCAATTATAGGTGAACTATAAGAGATGGTTCTACCACAGTACTCACATAAACGTATGACAAAATCTTCAAGAAAATCTTCACTCAACACTAGATTACTTCTCATAAAGCCGTACTTAGTGTGGTATATGTAAATTGGCTGTCCAGGACCATTACAGACAATATCCTCAATATGTGAATCCTTAATTAATGGTTCAAGAACATCAAAGCCTAAACATCTTCTCAAGATATAGTATAGAACTTTAATGGTAGAGATTCTAGATAAGTTAAACTTATTCGCAACATTTACTACCACCTCTTCAATGATTTGTTTAACATTTACATCTATATCCTTAATATTGAGAACTCTCTTAACGAGTTCTTCCTGCACATTATCAAGAACTCTCATTTCTTGAGAATCTAATTTTGGAGTAATAATTTCATAAATTAACTCATCATCTCTCTGCTCAATAGCTACAAGTTCGTAGGGAAAATCAACAAAGTAATACTCAATAATGTTAGATTTGACTGAAATTAATTGTAAAAGTTCATCAGCAATAACTCTTTCATGATTATGCTCTATTTCAGGATTACGATTAAGTAAATACTTAAAACTATGCAAAGAAGAAAGGAAAGTGTTCCTTTTAAGAATTTTTGAAAGTAGTTTAATCATTTACTAACTTACAGTTCCTCTACAACTTGTAATTAAGTCACTACCAATGTAAAACTCTACAATGAACTCTTCACCACTTTTCGGTTCATATGGTTCAGTCCATCCTGGATACCATGCTGAATTCCATGGAATTTTCAAAACATCACCAACAGTAAATATATCTTTCTTCTCACCGTTAATGGTTATTGAGTTCTTATTAACTGTGTATGTTGATCCTGCATACTTACCGTAAGGTATGTAGGTCTTTATTGTAACATCATTTAGATATAATGTATCTCCACCTAAATGATATATCTCAATATACTCTCCATACTTTGCACTGCATGAAAGTTGAACGTTATGTACTGGCTTAGTACTTGGAATTAACTTACTAATTACCGTGTTAAGTAGTACCGCTACCGTTATTACAAGTACTGTCAATATGACGATAGTGACTATTATTGATAGACCCTTACCAGTCATACTACTTCACCACAACTTCGCTCATATAGAGAATACTCCTTGATGGAGAATACACTATCACGATCTTAACGGTATCTCCAGAATTAGTACTTTCCCAAGAACCATCAGTTAGTACGAGTAGATCACTTACCGTTAAATTAGCCCAAATATAGTTAGTTTCAGCATCATATACTGCTACATCATCTCCAGCT
The DNA here is from genome assembly GCA_964390355.1 of uncultured Thermoproteaceae archaeon. Classification (GTDB taxonomy): domain Archaea; phylum Thermoproteota; class Thermoprotei; order Thermoproteales; family Thermocladiaceae; genus CAYMHS01. The sequence goes on from CAYMHS010000001.1 coordinate 135,191, forward strand.
ATAACATCACCAGGCATAATCGTGTAATTACCAAACCATGTAGATTTGTCTGAACTTGGCCATACACCAGGTATGAATTTCCAAGGAGCAGCATACCAGTATCCATCTCCTTCAAGTTCATATTTGACCTCTACACCACTATTTAAAATATTGTCTACCTTTACGTATACGTCTTGATCTTCAATTACTCCATACTTACCAACAGGGTAGTAACCTTTTGAACTATTCACTACGGTGAGAATTCTTCCAAAAGTAATAGTAATATTGCCTCCTGAACATTGAGACCAATCAATATCACTACTTGTAATGTTTAATTCACCATTCTTAGCGTAAAATGGACCTCCAAGTAATGTAAAGTTGTCTATGCTTGTTGCTTTACTCTTATTACAGTATATGTAAATTGGTATTACATTGGTATTATTAACATTAAGTACTTCTCCAGCCACAGCAGAGTATGTCGCTCCATGTATTGTGACGTTAATTTTTATCGTTAATTTTCCACCCTCATTACTTAATAACCTCTGTACAACAGGATCAGATGTTGTGATACTTGTTAATGCCCATGTTAATGCTCTTCCCGGTTCAATAAGTACTCTCCTACTTTTAGTTTCAACTATAATTCTCATATTACCTGACTTTACTGGATCACCACTTACATGCTTAATATGCATATAGCCATACCCCATAGCTCCTGCTTTACTAATTTCAATTGTGAATGTTGTACTTGGTGTTTTTTCTGGAAGTTTTCCTGTCTGTTGATTTATCATGTATGCTATGATTGCAGTCGCTGCTATAGCTATGGCTATCAAGATTGCTGTAGAGACAGCAGGTGTTACTCCACGTGGCATACGCACGGAGTAGGACAACTATCCTACTAATAAGTAATTCGCTCAGTGAAAAAAATTCACGGAGACTAATCGTTAATCACAAGAACATCTATGAGATTTCTACTTCTCATTTCGTGAAGAGCTTTAGCTGCTAGAGTTAAAGCCTTTCTGGCATTAATTGAAATACCTATACCAATTCTTACACAGTACTTCTTACTGAACATTCTTAACGATTTAATATCTACGTTATTGCCTAAAATACTGAGCATGTTATCACCACCTAAATATAGTGTTATTCCTCCCATTTTCATACTTAATTTTTTAAACCTCCTATACATTAGTTCAACGTAGCTATATACTTCATAACTTGATTTACTAATTGTTAAGCTTGTCGAGTTAACTATATCTGCATGAGCTATAGTTACAAATTTACAGTTACATTCAGAGTTTTGCTTAACTACTTCCCAAGGTTTAGCAGAGATTGCTAATTGTGAAGCTTTCTTTTCAGCAATTAGTGGAATCTCATTGCATGCAATGCCGATAGCAATGGGTACTGGAGATATTCTCTTTAAATACTCAATCACTTTCTTATGATCTTCCACACTCATTCCGTTAGTAATTGCTATCATGTAATCATACCTTAATGGATGGGCAAATGCTCCATATTGTGAAAATATTCTTGAAAGTTCTCTATGTAGATTTCCTTGAACTTCCTGAATGGCATGTTCTCTATCAAAACCTAAACTTTCAGTCCATTCTCTATAACCTATAAGTCTAATAATACTTACTTGAACCACTCATACACACCATACACTGCCAGTTTATTTACATTACCTAAATGTAACTCAAAGTTTACAGTTAGTGTTAGTTAAATACTTCCTGGAAGAAATTCAAGAATTGTGAAAATTATAAGCTTTGATGTATGGAATACCTTAATTAAATATGATAGAAAGTTGAGAGAAGAGATTTCACAAAACATAACAAACTACTTAATATCTATAGGTTATGAAGTTAACTATGAACACGTACTTGACATTTTTAATAGTGTAGATAGAGAGATAAGAACTTTAAGAATTGATTATTTACAATATATACCGCCAGAACATAGTGTGACATTACTACTTAATAGACTTGCTAAGAGATACAATATCAACGTGAATGATGATTTGATATTCAAGGTTCTTGAAGTTATATCGTCAACTATAATTAACAGTAAAATCATAAGATTAGCAGATAACGTTCAAGAAGTACTATCCATACTTAAAAGTGAAGACTACACCATTGCAACTTTCTCGAACGTAGTTTTTTGGCATGGAAAGACGACGAGACAATTACTTTCAAAATTAGGTATTGATAAGTATATTGATTATCAAGTATATGCTGATGAGATTGGATATGTGAAACCGCATCCTCAAGCATTTTCAAAACTTTACGAGAAGATAACTAGGGGATTAATACCTGAAGTTGCTATACATGTTGGTGATAGTTTAAGGGAAGATTTTACAGGAGCACTTATGAGCAATGTCATTGCAGTACTACTTGATGAAGAAGGAAGATATGTGAAGTCTCAAGAACCTGTAGAAATAATTAAGTGTAGAGGCTTCATAATTAGAAGGCTAAAAGATGTAATACTAATACCACACATGATTAGCAGATGTTTAGGATAGGTCTACTAAGTGAAAGATTGAGAAGCATATGCTCCTAAAAAGACCTACCCTAACAATAAGGCTTTGAACTTTAAAACTTTATTAACTTGTGAAGTCCTATAATTGAGACTAATCTTATGAGAAGTCTTCAAAAAGTCATACCTATCAGGACTTTAGTAATAGTTTATGGCATTACTCTGGCAATATTCATAATCTCAACCATTATTGGCTATCTTTTTTTCAATTTCTTTAAAAATTTTCTCAACGTTGAAGAATTTGAACAACAGTTGGGAATATACATTTCTTCACCTTTTCTAATTTTTCTAAATAATGTCCTTGTAGCTTCACTTATGAACATCCCATTCATTGGTCCTTTCTTCTACATAGCGTCTATAAGCATGACAGGTGTTATTCTTGGAACAATTATTCAATTTAAAGTTCAAAAACTTATGCTAGACCCAAATTTAGCATTAATTATCGGTATAGGCGCATCCACACTATTGCCTCACGGAATTCTAGAATTTAGTGCATATTCTCTAAGTCTCATTAACTCCATGCATATTTCTCTCTTTATTATTAATCTTTTTAAGAAGAATCGTAGTAATCTTTCAGAAAGAGTTGTTGTATGGTTTATAAGATATGCTATTGTTGTCGTTACTCTATTAATAGCTGCATTTTTAGAATTTCTAGGAATAATGCTAATGACTAGCTAAGAATAGAACGGTATTTGACTTTTCACATTTTCAAAAACGACTTTCAAATCTACTCTTAAGTTAACAGTAACTACACAGAAGTCAGGACTTCTCTTACATATGAGAACTATAGTGTAGGGTTGCTGTATGGGTGTTACAGTTTGAGGAATTGAAAATGTAGTAATGACGTTCAAAACAAACTTCTCCTCATCATTCAATATTGAGTTAAACTTCTCTAAACAATCCGTAAAACTCAATTTCAATTTTAAAGTATTATTTACATACTTGATAACGTTCTTAAAAGGTACTTCATTATTTACAGACTCATTAAAGAACCAGTTCATTAATTGGAGAGGATAGGTACTATTTATATGGTACAAGCACCTCATTAGTATTTCAAAGTTTCTAGTATCGTTAAGATACTTCTCAGAAGCTAAAGGATTATCTACAAGTATTAACTCAATCTTACCACCATCTGCAAGAACTTTGAAGTATGGCAGATATGTTAAAGTGTAGTTATAATACATTGAAGCAAGTCTTGACATGGTTCTTCTAAATTCATTAATGGCATAAGGACTATATATCCAGATAACAGTTATATTGGTCTTCTTTTTTCCATAAATCATTCCTAAACTTTCAGCATCTTGAATAAGTTTTGTATAGTTTATAAGCATGTATGGTGGCTTAATTCTAGGTTCAGAAGCTGTTGGTTTAAATGTGTAGAATAGAATTGTTGTCAATATTAAGGCAACTATTACTGATGAGATTATTGGTAGGTATTTAAATAACTTGTTATAAGTTATAGACATCACTATCTAACTCTAACTTTATTAACTTTCTTATTCTGCCATTTATATCTTTTCAATCTCTTACTCTTACCCCAACCACAGGCTGCACACTTCTTCTTAGCTGGATTGTATGCATGTCTACCACATCTTGGACAACGAATGTGAGTCCATCCCTTACTCATCTTGCCAAATGACGTAGTACCTTTAACCATGATGCTCAACAAGTAAATTATGAATCTACTTAAAAACATTACTTAACATGAAGCGTCCAGATCAGTAAGGGGGTTCTCTTCATGATTTCTGCATGGGAGTTCTTTCATCACATTACGTGACTTTAAGTTCTTCGAGATCTCAACACTTTCTCAATCTCACAAATAATACTATAAACATTACTTCTTGGCAGTGATGCTAAGATTGAAATTACTGTCAACTCTCTATTTAAGAAAAGAACATAAATGTCCCCATAGTAGACATTTTCTTCAAAAACTTCAAATTTATATAGATTCTCAACCATGGCATCACGATAAATCCGAACTCGAAACTTTCTTACTCCACATTCCTGCCAATATTTCCATGATGCGTATCTAACCATGCATCACCCTAAGAACGATCTTCATTAACTTCTGAAATTTCAAGTATCACTTTCCTGACGTCTTTAGGGACATTCTTTAAACTAACTATGAAAGCTTTGATTAAATTCTTGAGAAGCTTTTTTACGAAAGGATTTAGATATACATATCTATCATTAACTATCAACTTAACATTGACATCAAAGATGCATTCAGCTCTTACTTTACCTGAAAGTACTGCCTTAACATACTCTTCACAAGAGCTAAAACCACACATCTCACAGTTTGTCTTAGGTAGTTGATTGTATATGTGCTTAAATGCCTCACTATAAAGTTCATATGCGAGTTGTTCTGTCTGGTTAAAGTTAAAGTATTTTAAATTCATTTTCTTAACAAGATCCATAACTTCAACATTCCTAGTGACTATAGCATATATCTGTCCTGAAATCTCGCTTAATCTAGACAACTCATCAACATCATTAATAATAGGAATAGCGTAGCCTAAGCTGCTTCTCTTATATCCTTCAACGATTATGAACTTACAGTCATGACAGTAGTTATTAACTACATGTTCTAAATCTTCAGTTTCAGATCTGATAAAGATTACAGTTTTCTTAGGATTTATCAAGACTACCTTATCTACACCTACACTCATATACTTCATAGAGTCCTTATCCTGAAGATCAATCTCGTGGACTGCATGCTTAACAATACATACCTTAACATTTAACCTCTTTAGAAGCTCTATAATCTTTAGACCTATAAAGGTCTTTCCTACGCCTTTACTAAAAGATACTAATCTAACAATGAAAGGCTTCATCAGTTTGAAGTATCTTAAGAATTTTAAAGACCTTCTCTAAATACATGTCAACCTTTTGTAGGTGATTGCTTTTAAGATTGAATTTTTAGAGAGAAAGGTTTATTAATAATGTGAAAACTAGCTTCATGGGAGATCTTATGGAATAAGAAGTGGAACTTATGATGTTAGATCTCTAAATGAACTTAAGCTTCTAATTAACATCCTAAAGAGATTTAGAGGATATGCAACTACGTTAATAACCATATACATCAATAGTGAAAGACCAATACCCGATGTAGTGACTATGCTTAGACAGGAATGGGCAATAGCATCTAACATTAAGGATAAGACAACAAGAACTCACGTTCAAGGTGCACTTGAGAGAATTATCAATCAATTAAAGGGAATCCATAAAGCTCCATCAAATGGCCTTGCCGTATTTGCGGGTTTTCACATGAAAGCTCCAGGTATGTATGATTGGGTGATGTACATGGTGATACCTCCGAGACCAATAAACACCTTTAAGTACATTTGTGATACTCACTTTCACACGGAAATTCTTGAGAATATGCTTCAAACATCAAGTGCATACGGTATTATACTTATTGAGCGTGGTGAAGCAAATATTGCCATACTTAGAGGTACTTACTGGGAAGTTGTTAAGAATGTAGAATTCTTTGTGCCTGGCAAACATAGTGCTGGCGGACAATCAGCCGTTAGATTCAAGAGACAAACAGAGCATCTAGCTGAAGTCTTCTATAAGATGGTTGCTGAAGAAGCAAATAAGGTATTTTTAAACATACCTGAACTTAAAGGTATAGTAATTGCTGGTCCTGGACCAACAAAGGATGAATTTCTAAAATCAGACTTTCTAGACTATAGACTTAGACAGAAAGTTATAGCTATAGTAGATGTTGGCTATGTTGATGAGTATGGTGTGAGAGAAACCATAAAGAAGGCATGGAAGTACATACAGGATAATGAGTATGTTAGAGCAAAAATGCTTATGGAAGAATTTATGCATCATCTAGTGAAGAATAGCGAATATGTCATCTACGGCAAGGAAAAAGTAGAAAGAGCTATTAAGTCAGGAATAGCTAAAGTAGTACTTCTAAGTGAAGAACTTGATGAAGATGAAATACTCAATCTCATGCTTGAAGGTGAAAAGAGAGGTATTAAGGTTGAAATTATTCCTAAAGCCATTGAGGAAAATAAAATGCTTAAAGAAACCTTCACAGGATATGCAGCCATACTTAGAGCACCAGCATACCTCATTAGTGAAGAGATTGAGAAGGCAGATTATGAGTAATATCTAATGATGTAGAGATGTTGAAATAAATACTTTACCTGTACGGTAATCCTCTCTTATAAAATACGTCCGTGAGAAATTCTATAACTCTCTTCCTCATCTCTATAAGTACTGACTTATCAATTTCTAGAAGTACTTGAATAAATGCATAAACATCTCTCGGATTTCTAACATCTTCAATTCTAGAAATTCCTTGTGAAAAAATTAATACTAAATCATCAATGTGTAGTATATCACTTAAAAACCTGTACATACCTCTCAAGGCATGTTCTCCCTTCTCGACAACTTTATTCACAAGAATTTCTATAGCCTTACCTCTCTTAACTAAACTTCTTACCTGATCTTTACTTGGTATAGCTTTCTCATTACTAAAGTCTAGAACTATTACATCAATAATGTCCATACCTATAAACTTGTTAATTACAAATCTATCCCAAGGATTAACACTAACAATATCGTAATGCTGCCAATGCCTTATCTTATGAAAATTATCTCTACATAAGTACTGTTTTGTAAGTACTAGTATGTTAGTTTTATCGTAGAGATGTACTGCTAGTTCTTTCCTATAATTAACAATACCTACAACACTACATTTTAACCTCTCTAACACTTTAATAATTCTTTCAAGATCTTCATCACACTCAATGTGAAGTTCGGTATAGCCATTTCTAATAATTCTAATCACAACTTTCAACTAGAGTTTATGTGGCCTTATATGGTCAGGTGTTGTTACTATTATTTTTCTCTTATCACCTAAATAACACTCTAGTACGTATGCTTTTCCCTGCTTACCAATTACTGTACACACCTTTCCCTGATATCTTCTATGTGGTGCTGTTGAAACGTAGGTAGGATCAATGTCGATGACGACCTTATCACCAACTTTGTACTCAATCATCCATCTTGAAAGACCAGGTCTACCTCTCTCTCTAGGTGTTTTACTAAGTAACTTTCTACACTTATATCTATAACCGTGAGTTCTCTTAACCATAGCTCAAGACATGAAGACTACACTAACTTATAACTCTTACTGTCTCAAGATTTTCAATCAATACCACATTAAGAATTAATGAGAAGAACTTAAGTATAGCAGTTAGATACTGTCAAAGCTGTATCTACAAGCATGAAGTACTGTTAAGTGATGAGTTAGCTTAAGTAGCTTTACAAAGTTTCAATTAGTGATTTCATTCTCTCTAAGCTTCTCTTCTTCAATTCTCTATACAGGTCATTTCCATGAGAATCCATAACTACAATTAGTGGTCCAAAATTTTCAACCTCCAACACCCACATAGCTTCTGTTTGACCAAGCTCCTCAATGAAGTACACATTCAATACTTTCCTTACCTGTCTTGCTGCAAGTACTCCACATCCTCCAGGAAAAATCGCATAACATGCCTTAAATTTCATTAGTGCTTTTCTCGTCTTTTCACCCATACCCCCCTTACCGATAATCAACTTAATACCTACTTTCTCAATAAGTTCATACTCATAAAATTCCATTCTAGTACTTGTTGTTGGTCCTATAGAAATAATCTTCCACTCATTATTAATCTTCTTAACTACAGGTCCTGCATGATATAATGCAGAACCTTTAAGATCTATAGGTAATTTTTCATTTCTTCTCAATTTTTCAAGAATTAGTTTATGTGTTAAGTCTCTTGCAGTAATGACTATACCTGATAAGTAAATGATATCACCAATTCTTAATTTTTCAATATCTTCGATACTTAATGGTGTTTTTAAATAATACATTACTTATCAAGAATTAAAAGATACTTATAATTCTTCTCAAAAGAGAGGACTTAATTAAGTTACTTAGTATAGTTAGTTACCTAGATAATTATTAATGCTCTCTAATTAAAATCTAAAGATAATAGAAAGGGCATTTTCACTCATGATAAAGAAATTGAAGAACTTTACAAACCTGTAAAAAACTGAATGGATTGTTACTCTTGGTCATAGAATGTGTAGTAAACATCACTATTAAAGACTTTTCTAAATGAAGTTGATTGTATGATCCTATATTACGAAGAGTAGTGATGGAAATATAGGTTAGTATGAGGAGAGGATTATTTAAGTTTCTAATCGTTAAGAATTTCTATGGGTTTTATTTTTATTAAAATGCAAATTGCTAATCCTGAAAAGCCGAATAAGTGGATTGAGATTGAAGGTCTCATAGATACAGGAGCTATATACTCAGTAATACCTGAAAAGATACTTAATGAACTTGAGATTAAGCCTATAGGTGTTAAGGAATTCACTTTAGCTAATGGTGAGAAAATTACTAGAAGATATGGTAATGCACTTTTTAAATATGAAGATAAGGTTGTAGCTACACCTGTAATTTTTGGTGAAGAAGGTGATTATACACTTATTGGAACATTAACACTTGAAGCTTTAGGTTACGTTATTGATCCATTCAAGAGAGAATTAAGACCTATGAAGATGTTACTTGTGTAGAATGAGGAATTATCATAATATACTTGCTCTAAATTTCTTACCAAGTTCATCTCTAAAACACCAAATACCTTCCCTAGCATCAATAATACATATACCTAATTCACTAAGTAAATAATCACTAATAAGTACATATCTTGAACTTGATGATAATACTGTAGCCAATACTTTTCTTGAACTTCCATCTTCAGTAATTACTTCAACATAGATAGAGTTCTTATAGCAATGTAATGTAGTTCTCGAACCATCAGCTAAGTATTTAGTAATGGTTATAGGTTTACAAATCTCATCAAGCTTCAACTTCTCAATAACGATGTAGTTAGGAACTAAAAGTTGTGCTTCACTTGCAATAAATCCACTATTGGCATATGCAATTACTTCAACATTATACTTATCATCGATTCTAGATAACTTTAATCTCAATTTTACAGGCATATCTACTCATAATTATCAAATAGTGAAAGTATTAATTCATCTTCTTTAAGATTTATATCAATCATAAATCCAATAATTTCTTCATCATTATCATTCATGTTATTAGGACTTCTCATTATTTTTACTAACTCTTTATCTAATTTAAATTCTTATTCTTACTATTCTTGCATGTAGAATTCTTTTTTTACCTCTTTCTTTTTCTCTCTCCATACTGGTGGATATGTTCCTCTTCTCATAATTACTCTAACTATTTTTGCAACTATTCCTTTATTCATAGCTAGTATTTCTTTTCCATCAACCTCTGCCCTTCCAAGAGCTATAAGTTCATTTTTAAGAGTCATTAGTGCTATCATAGAGCCCTTGCTCACATTGCTTGTAAGTTTTACTACACCAGGAGCTGCAAGTGCTGCTCCATGACATAAAGCATCAACCGCTGAATCACGTACCCAGATTTTCGGTAAATGACTTACCATAACTTCGACTGGCTGTATTACTTTTCTGATAAGTTCTTCACATTCATACTCTTTCCATAAGATACATGCTTCCTGTATATCTTGAAGTTTTACAGCATTTTCTTCAGTAAAGTGTGCAACTCTTATCCTTCTAAGTTCACGCATATTGGCTGATACTCCGAGAACTTCACCAATATCGTGAATGAGTTTTCTAGCATAAGTACCTGCCTCAACGTGCATTCTTAAAAGAACATACTTTCCTCTCTTCTCAAGAATTTCCAAGCTATATACATGTCTAATTCTTAACTGTCTCTTAACGGCACTTTTAAGTGGTGGTTTTTGATATATGGGTCCAATAAATTCTTTAATAACATTTTGAAGTTTCTCAAGCTCAACATCATCATGCAACTTCATGACGGCGATATACTCTTTATCACTATGGGAAATAGCTTGAAGAGCTTTAGTAGCTTCTTCAAGAGCTACAGGAAGTACGCCAGAAACTTTAGGATCAAGAGTACCTGCATGACCAGCTCTTTTCAAGCCAAGAATTCTCTTAATCCAAGCAACAACTTCATGACTAGTTGGTCCACGTGGTTTATCTAGGTTAATAAATCCATACTTAATATGAAGATTTAATGGTCTCTTATCAGGATAGCATCCCCATTCTGGATTAGTCTCCTCATTTTCAACTTTATAGAGAATCTCCACATTATTCATCATGGTAAATTCTTAACTTCTATAAAGTAGTAGTCTTTTTAAGACTTAAACAATTTACTAACCTTACTATAACACTCCATTAGAAAATGGTAAAATTTCTCATCTTTCAACTTAGCTTCATTTATTAATCTCTTAATCACCAATTTCAAAATTCTTAGAATTTCCTTTTTATCAAGTTTATTAGAATTCTTCAAGACTTCATTCACAATCTTCTCAACATCTACATAATTAAGAAGCATTCTTTGTATAACTTCTTGAGCTTTCTCCTTACAAGCTTCAATTTCAGTCCAATGAATGAGTTCACCATTAACTTCTAAATATCCTTGATGAGTATGTACTTTAAGTTGATAACCACATTTCAGACATTTAACTATTAACAAGTCTCCACCAATAATTGAAAATTCTCTACCGCTACACTTGGGACAGGAAATGAGAGACATGAAGATGACAAGCACTGCACGAGTATTAAAAATCTTCTCTTATCTTAAAAGTGCAGTACAGAGTTTCTAGGATTATGTTAGATCTTTACGTTCAGTGTAGGCGTAATTCATCAAATTTTCAGAACCCCCACCCGTCACATCATCTAGCTAATTATTACTTCACGTTTTTTAAAAGATTTGTTGAATTTCATAATCTTTCATTCCAATTCTAGTTAGGATTTTTCTTAATCTTCTCTGAATAATCCAGCTCAGTAAGTTTTTACCCAAAACGATGGGTACTTTCCATAGCTCTTCAATTCTTCTAGTACCTGAGAGAAACATTGCAATTCTCACTTCATTAATAACTTTTTGAACAAAATTTTCAACTTCTTCCAAGCCCTTTAATGCATGTATTAGGAAAGGTCTTGACATAGAGAAAACGTTTGAACCTAACGTTAAAGCTTTAACACCATCAAGACCACTCCTGATACCTCCTGATGCAATTATGACTCCTTGAAAAACTTCTCTAACTTCACATATAGATACTGCTGTAGGTATTCCCCAAGATATGAAGTTCTTAGCAATTTCTCTTAATACGTTATTTCTGATACTTTCTATAAGTATGAATGACGTTCCACCATAACCAGCAACATCTAGTCCTTGTATACCAGTTTGTGAAAGTTTTTCAGCAACTTCCTTACTAATACCATTACCAACTTCTTTAACGATGACTGGTACATCGATGTTCTTAACTATGTATTTGATTTTTGAGAGTACATCTCTAAATTGTGGTTCACCTTCTGGTTGAAAAACTTCTTGAGCAGGATTTAAGTGAATACTTAATGCATCTGCATTAATCATATCGACAGCATCTAAACACCAATCAATAAGTTTCTTCTCGTCAAGTTTAGCAATTTGTGGTGCACCTAGATTAGCAATTTTTAAAGCGTTTGGTGCATTTTTCTTAACAACTTCAAAAGTCCATCTAGTCTCTGGTCTTTCAATACCTACACGTTGAGAACCAACATACATACCTATACAGAACTTCTCAGCTATTCTTGAAAGTACATCATTAATTTTAGCACTAAGCCTTGTACCACCTGTCAGAGCACCAACTATTAATGGTGCATTGAGTTTTCTCCGAAAAATCTCTACACTAATATCTACTTCATCAATATTGATTTCAGGTAAAGCGTTATGTATAATTGTAACTTCATCTAAGAGTGTTGAACCTATCTCAACATCTTCAGAAAGAGCAATCTTTATATGTTCATCCTTACGCTCAATGATCATCTAAATCACACGTAGAAAGCTATAGCTGCATAGCCGACAGTTTCTAAGAAGTAACCACTAGTGTCTCCTGAAGTTGCATGTTTAAGAAGTTTAACATCCTTAACATTTATTTCTCTAGCGGCCACTATAGCTGTACCTACTGCACCATATCCACATACAGAAATATCTAATCTACGAATAATGTCATAGAAACCATCAACATCTAAGTTTAGAACTTTCTCAATAGCTTTCATATCTTTCTCGACAGTAACTTCGTGAGGCTCATAGTGGTTCCAATCAGTAGAAGCAATATAAATAACTTCACCAAGATTTCTCTCTCTAATAATTTCAGCAATAGCTTTACCTAAACATTTAGCAATACTTAAATCCTGAATAAGTAGGGTTATAGGAACTATTTTAAAATCTTTAAAGAAGTATTGAATGAAAGGTAGCTGTACTTCAATAGAGTGTTCCCTCTCATGTGCAAAATAGTCGATCTCTACCACATTACACTTCTTTCTCAATTCTCTAGCAATATCGGAATCAATCTCTACACTACCAAGTGGTGTCTCCCACACTCCCTCATCAACAATAGCTACAGGTGGTCCAAAACCGTGATGGTTAGGTCCAGCTATAATGAAGGTCTTAGGCTCATGAAAACGATAAATCTCTGCAAAAATATGCGCAGCTATTGGTCCCGAATATACATAACCTGCATGTGGTGAAATACCTATAGGTACAGCATTATAGCCTTCTCTAGGTTTCTTAACAACCTCTTTAGGTCCAAGATCATGCTCAATACTCCACTTAATCTGCTGTACAAGTTTATCACGGTCACGCTCATAGAAATAGCCAGCAACTACAGGCTTACGTACTTTCTTAACCATCACGATAATCACTTGCAAGTATTAAAATGCATTACCTCGAAAATTAAATTTATTCATGAAGAAGTTGAAGAATTATAATACTTATGGTGGACTCTTCTACTCATTACTTCTTAAAGTAACGCTTTACCCTACTAAAACTCATGAATATGATAGCAATTCCACAACCGAAAAATGCCCAACCGTACTGATTCTCCTCAGAGAAAATCATCACTATAGCACCTGTAATTGCAAGGATTAAACCAATTATTGCAAATAGAATATATGCTTTAACTTCCTCCATACTTAACATTCCTATCTGAACAACATTCTTAAATGTTTCTAAAAGTTTAATTTCTTAACAGATAAACTACTACCTGATTTAGAGATATTTTCTTGGATCCGCTATTTTCCCCTCAATTGCTGATGCAGCTGCCACTGCAGGACTTGCTACATATACTTTTCCTTCAGGACTACCCATTCTACCCTTAAAGTTTCTACTACCTGTCGATACTGCTACTTCACCATCACCTATAAGTCCAAAATGACCGCCAAGACATGGACCACAAGTTCCGTAAGTAACAATACATCCAGCTTCAACTAAGGCTTGTACGTATCCTCTCTCTAATGCTTTTTTGAAAATCTCTCTACTAGCTGCTACAACGACGCATCTACTTACCTTAATCTTCTCTCCCTTCATAATCTTTGCAGCAATTTCGAGATCTGTAAGTTTACCATTAGTGCATGAGCCTATGAATACTTCGTCAACTTCTACACCTTCAACTTCATTTACAGATTTAACATTATCTATGCTGTGTGGTATGGCTATCTGTGGTTCTAGTTTTGAAACATCTATATTCCATTCATCACAGTACTTAGCATTGACATCCGGAAGTACCGGCTTGACATCTATACCGACCTCTCTATAGAAGTTTAGTGTTATTTCATCAGGAACTACAATACCACATTCAGCACCCATCTCAACACTCATATTTGCTAATGTTACTCTTTCATCAATATTTAACTTCTTAAGAGTAGAGCCATGAAATTCCACTACTCTAAAGTTAGCTGCATCTGAACCATGATTACCAATAATGTTTAGTATAATGTCTTTAGCCATTACACCTCTAGGTACTTCACCTTCAATAACAATCTTTATGGTTTCAGGAACCATGACCCATAACTTCCCTGTAAGTACTACCATAGCCATGTCGCTGGCACCAATGCCTGTAGAGAACGCACCAACAGCACCGCCTGTCGTTGTATGACTATCAGCACCAACAACGAACATTCCAGGCCTTGTGTATCGCTTCTCTATCATCACTATATGGCATATACCTTCACCACAATCGTGAAACTTTGTGATACTATACTTCTTAGCAAATTCTCTAAGCTTTCTTTGTAAATCTGCTGCTCTAGTGCTTGGTGGTGGTACTAGGTGGTCAAAAATTATCACTAAGTGATCATTATTCCATACCTTAACAAGGCCTACTTTCTCCATAACCTCAACAACATGGTAACCTGTTAAGTCATGAAACATTGCTAAGTCAACATTAGCTTCTACGACTTCACCAGGGCTTACATCTCTTCCACAAGCCTTACTTAGTATCTTCTCACAGATAGTAGACATAGATGAACCTTATGGAGATTATTTAAAAATTTTAAGAGTAGTGAAGTATCTTTAACTTGACTTTTTCTTCCTCAAACCACTAACACTACTTATAACCAATTTATAGAGTCCAAATTTTGGATTAGCAATTGATAGTTTAATTAGTTCGTTACACGTACTTTCTGGAAGATTTAACTTTCTACAAAACGTAAGTTAACTTCTCTAATTTCCTCCTTATTAGTAACTTTCTCTAAAGATCCTTCAATAACTATTGAATAATCTTTGCTAACAACAACATAACATACATTTCTACTTCTTTCAAGACATCTAGTTTTTCTACCTTCTCTAGAAAGTATGAAACATAAGTTATCACGATAAAGTAAGTAAGACATTGGAATGCTGTAAGGTCTATCAACATCTACAAAACTCATGACGCCATAGAAGGTCTTGTCAAGAATATCATTAATTTCATCTTCTACTCATAAACTCTACAGGAAAGCTAATAATTTCTAATATCTTATAGTTTAAAGTATTATTTAAAGTATTTAAAGATCTCTGACAACTCACATACTAAGAGTATTTACCAAATAAACTTACCGGTACTTACCACTCCATACTCAACTCAATTACTTCAAAATTACTTGAATATAAAGTGTCTAGTAAGGTATCATGTACTCTACTTAACTTTCTGGGTTTAAACACATATGCAGTCTCTTCATGAAGAAAGACAAGTAACACCTTATTAAGCTCAGGATATTTACGTGTAAATTCAGTATAGTAACGATCTATAAAATCCTTATTCACAGGAATATTAGTAATAATCATTCTTGGAACATTGCTTAAATATTGAAGTAACTTTCTAGTAATTACTAACCAAGGACTCAGGATAATCAATGCCTTCTCTACACTGCTATATAATGTACATACAGTACCACATCTAATACTCTTAACGTAATTATAAGTTCCATGAATGTTTAATCTTCTACATAGATTTCTAGATTTGAAATTTTTAAATTCATGGTAAGTTCTCCTCAATTCCTCAATGCTTGTAAGAGGATTAGTTATTAAATTATTAGTCTCTTTGACATACATTACAAGTCTTGGAATATGTAATCTCTTAACATACTCAGCATAATCAATACCATACATAGTTCTGAAAAGCTCACGATCAGGTCTTAAATTGAAAAGTACAATTTCTAGAAGTGCAAGATTTGTATAATCATTACTCATATTTTGAAGTATATCGTAGATATCTATCTCAAGTTCTCTCTGCTGACTTAATAGAAATTCAATTAAATATTCAGGAACTATAACCTCACTAAGACTAACTCTCATTAAAAGACCTAGACGTAGTAGTTCATTAATTGACAAATCAAGTTCACTGAGTTTAAACATTGCTTGAATATTATATATGTTTTTCTCATAGAGTACACATTTAGCAATTATTGCTAGAGCATTCTTAATGTCTTGGGATAGTCTTGAAAGTACTAAATTCCGTAATTTTTCACCAAAATGCTCTACAATATATTTTCTCAATTCCTCCTTAGCTTCAGCATCAAGTCTAATCATCTCAATAATGTAATCATTAATTTTCTCAGTTCCACATCTAAGAATGACATCTCCTCTAAGAATGTCAATATCACTAACATTACATGCTTGATATGCAGTCTCTAAGAACTCAATATCTTCTGAATACTTATCTATAACTTCAATTAAGTTCATCCTCATTTACCACAAATACACTTACAAATAAGTATATTATAAACGTGTAGGTAAGATTAGTTATGAGTATTGATTTGAAAGATATTTTGCGAGATATAGATAAGAAAGATAATGTCAAGACACTGATGAATATAATTCTCACTCACTATAAGAGCGGTAATATAGTTGAACTTGAAAAAATGTTAGAAGTTGTTAGAAATGAAGTAACATATACATTATCAGATGTTGAGGTATTTCCAGATAAGGAAATTGAATATTTAGATAAAGCTCTCAAACTTTTAACGATATACTTAACAATACTTGCATTAATAATTAAGATAAGAAACATAACTATACTTAGTAATGTAGAATCTCTCGAAAATTATGTTCTTGAATGTAACTTATCAGAAACTGTAAATTTAAGTATGCATTTAGTTCAAAATTACATAAATGGTAATCACGAAATTTTAAGAAAGATTTCTGAAAAAATAAGTAAAATTGATATTAAGATGGGTGTAAAACCTTTTGAGAAATGTTCATGGATTATGAAGAGAATAATTAATAACTTGATAGATCTCTTAACACAGTTGTGAAAATTAGTATTAATAGGATCATTAAAGAATTCTTAGCAGAGATTATTCAAGATCTAAGTAAGTACCTGAATAGATGTGTAGTTATGAATGTTGAGAAGAACGAAATCTTAACTTTCAATAACATTGATGAAGTTAAAAAGTACATAAGGGATAAGAAGGGAATTTTCATAATGATTCAGATACCATCGAGAGAAGAAATAATAACTGAAGACTCATTTGAACTAATGATTAAAAACATTACAGGTAGAGAGGTGATTCTGAAATAGTAATGAAGAGAACTATAGTACTTGAAAGTAATGGTGAGAGACTTCTAGAAGCGTTATGGAGATGCGGCATTGCAATTGAGGGTCTCTGCGGCGGTATGGGTAGATGTGGTAAATGTAGAGTAAGAATTATTGAGTATAAAGGCGTCATGAGTAAGATCTCGAGTAACGAATTGAAACTTCTCAATAAGAGAGACTTAGAGAAGGGATATAGACTAGCATGCATGACATGGATTAAAGGCACTTTTAAAATTGAAATTGAGGAGTTGAGCCTTGATGAGAATATATATACATGTATTGGATATGAACCTTCAATTAAATTTGAACCATTAGTTCAGTACAGAGAAGTTGCTATTACTTCATTAATTAGAAGTACTAAGCTACCTCTTGATAAGAAACTTCTAGAGATTACAAGATGCTGCAAGTACAATCTTAACGTTATGAATAAGTTCTTTAACATCATTAAGAATAGAAAAAACATTATGTATGCTATCATTCATGACAATGAGATAATCGACATCAAAGAAACATTAAAAATGTATGGTCTAGGCATTGATTTAGGAACAACTAAAATTGCCATATCCCTGGTTGATCTAGTTAAAGGCTTCATAATCACTCACAAAGTTCTTCATAATCCTCAAATTAAGTATGGCTCCGACGTGGTTTCTAGAATTGAATCTGTAATTACAGGTAGAGTTCAACTTGAAGATTTGAGGAACATCACTTTAAGTGAGATTAATAGAGCATTGAGTGAAATATATGATACATACGGTATCAACTTTCAAGATGTGTATGTATCATGCATTGCAGGTAATACCGTAATGACTCACTTACTACTCGGAGTTAATCCTGAATCGATAGGTATCTATCCATACACACCACTAATCTCAAGACCATTAGTCTTACGTAATAGTGAATTTGGACTGCATATGAACTCTAATGGTTTGATCTACATTATGCCATGTTTAGCAGGTTATGTCGGCGGTGATGTTATTGCTAACTTAATCACTACTCAAATCTATAAATCAGGAAGATATGAATTACTCATCGATATCGGTACAAATACTGAAGTAATACTTTCACTACCTAATGGTAATGTGTTGGTAACTTCGGCTCCTGCAGGTTCTGCGCTTGAAGGTGTCGGTATTAAGTGTGGTGTACGTGCTGTTAAAGGTGCTATCGATAGTGTTGAAATTACTTCAAACCTAGAAGTTAGATACACAACTATAGGCAATGAGAAGCCTATAGGAATTACAGGTACTGGTCTTCTAGATACTATTGCTCAAATGTTAATTAAAGGTCTTCTCGACTATTCAGGAAAGTTCAGAAATATTAATACTGAAAGATTGAGGGTTATAAATGGTGTTAAAGAATTCGTAATTGTTTGGAAAGAAGAATCAGGTACTAATAATGACATAGTTATTACTCAAAGAGACATTAGACTAGTACAGGAAGCTATAGCTGCCATAAAGACTGCATGGATGATCCTTCTGAACATGGCTAATGTAAGTGAGAATAGACTTTCAAAAATCATTATAGCTGGATCTTTTGGTTCTAGACTTAAGAAAGACACTATTCTAACTCTAAACTTAACACCTAGAGTTAATCCTGAAAGAATAGTCTATCTTGGAAACACCGTGCTTTCAGGAACTAGAGTGGTACTTAAATCTAGAGTTATGTGGGGTGAAGTTAGGAGATTAGCTGAGGATGATAAAGTTAAAGTTATCGAGCTTGCTGAACATAAGGATTTCAATAACTTATTTATCAAGAATTTATTCTTCAAGAATTGGAAGTAAGTATTTAAGCTCTAAATAACTCATACACTATACTAGATGTTCGAACCTAGAATTAAGGAGAAGAGATGGAGTATTGATAAGGAATTAGAACTCTTAAAGAAGTGGTTTGAAGAAAAGCTGTACGAAACTGACATTGATCTTAACAAGCCTATACTCGTAATTGATACTCCCCCTCCTTATTGTAGTGGTAGACCACATATTGGCGGTGTTGCTCACTATGCACATATCGATATGATTGCTCGTGCATATAGAATGCTAGGCTACTGCGTTATCTTTCCATTTTACACAGATAGAAATGGATTACCTGTAGAGGTTCAGGTTGAGAAGGCTTTAGGTAAAAGTCTTCATGAAGTTGATAGAGAAGAATTTCTAAAATTATGTAGAGAATTTCTTGATAAGTATGAGGAAGAATTTGTAAGTATTTTTAGAAGATGGGGCTTATCCTTCGAATATTGGAGAAACGGTACAGATAGTGATGAATATAGAAGAATGACTCAAGAAACCTTCATTAAGCTTTGGAATGAAGGTCTAATATATGAGGCTGAAAGACCAACACTATGGTGTCCAAGATGTGGAACAGCCATAGCTGAAGCCGAAATTGAATATATCGAAAAAGAGACATATCTAAACTACATAAAGTTTTATCTTGAGGAAAATGGTAAATACATAGAAATTGCCACAACAAGACCTGAACTCTTACCTGCATGTGTAGCTATAATCTATAACCCTCAAGATGACAGGTATAAGGAGTTGAAAGGCAGGTATGCTAGAGTACCTCTCTTCAATACTAAAGTACCAATACTTGAACATCCAGCAGCCAAACCAGAATTTGGTACTGGTCTCGTAATGATATGCACATTTGGCGACATCAGAGACCTAACTATAGTTAACGAGTTGAAATTACCTATAAGAATCGTAATTAACGAGAAGGGATTACTAAACGAATACTCAGGTAAATATGCAGGTTTAGAAATCGATAGGGCAAGAGAGGTCATCATTAAAGACCTAGAGAATGAAGGTCTAATTACGAGAAGAGAGAAAATTAAACATAAAGTACCTGTATGTTGGAGATGCAAAACGCCTATTGAGATAATAATTACTAAAGAATTTTTCCTAAAGCAGCTGGATTTCAAGAATGAGCTTACAAAGTTTGTTGAAGAAAAAATGGAAATATACCCATCAGAGTACAAGCAGATCATTCTTGAATGGATAAAGTCTCTAGAATTTGATTGGCCAATATCTAGACGTAGATACTATGGTACAGAAATACCACTATGGTACTGCATTGAGAATGATGGGATTAAGGTACTTGTACCTAAATCCGGCAAATACTATAGACCTTGGAAGGAAGAACCGCCCAAGTATTTAAAAGATGAATGTAGAGGTAAGATCGTTGGTGAAACTAGGGTCTTAGATACCTGGTTCGATTCTTCCATATCTTGGATGTATGCTTCAAGATATACTAGAGATAAAGCATTCTTTGTTAAAGTTTATCCACAATCAATACTTAGACCACAAGGATATGACATTATCAGAACATGGCTATACTACTCGATACTTAGAGCATATCTTCTATTCAAGAACATACCTTTCAAGTATGTCAGGATTAGCGGTATGGGTCTTGATGAGAAAGGTGAAGCTATGCATAAATCTAAAGGAAATATTATTGATCCAGAACCACCAGTTAACAAATATGGTGCGGATGCTGTACGTTTTTGGGCAGCAGCATCAGCCAAGTTAGGTAGTGATTATAGGTATAGTGAGCATCTAATAAAGACAGGTCATGATTTTGTTGTGAAGTTATGGAATATTGCCAGATTCATCTCAACATTTTCTGAACCAAAAATTGAAGAAGCTAAGCTGACCTTTCTAGACAAGTTAATACTCAATAAGGTTAATAGTATCATCAAGAGAGTTTCTAATTCATATCTAAACTTTGATGTTTATGAGCCAGCGTTAATACTTTTCGACTTTACATGGCACGTATTTGCAGATCACTACTTAGAAGCTGTTAAATCTAGAGCGTATAATAGAGAGAAACTTTTCAGCGAAGCTGAACAGAAAGGAGCATGGTATACCCTACACACAGTTCTCAAAGTAATTACCAAACTCTTAGCACCTATCATGCCTTTCATAACTGACTACATATGGAGAGTTCTTTATGGTAAGACCATACATAAAGAATTAATAGATAGTGAATTACCTGTGGAGAGAATTGAAAATTACGAAGAGATATTGTTAAAGTTTATGAAGATTAATAGCGTAATATGGAAGTTAAAGAATAAATTGGGTAAGAGCTTGGCAGAACCTTTAAAGGCAATAATATACGTTCCCAAAGAGTTAGAAATGCTCGTTAAGGAGTTAAAAGTGATGCATAAGATTGAAGATTTAAGGATAGGGAGGCCTGAAGATATTGAAAAGTACGAAGTTTTTGATAATGAAGTATATATCAAACTGCAGGAATAGTTAAATAGTCAACTCTATCCTAACTATTTAATGAGAAAAATTACGTTAAGAATACTTGTAGATAACAATCCAGACCCTCACGGCTTATGTAGAGATGCTTGGGGTTTAAGTATATATGTTGAGTTTAGTAATTTTAAAATACTCTTTGATACAGGGCCAGATCCTAAAGTACTTCAATACAATGCTGAGAAGTTAGGTATCGATTTATCAAACATTGACTACGTAGTCATTTCTCACGGGCATGGAGATCATACGAGAGGTCTTGAGGCTTTAAGTAAGATTGGATGTAGAGCAAGTATATACGTGCCAAAACATACAAGTGATTACGTTAAGAACTGGATTAAAGATTTAAATTTAAATCTTGTAGAGATTGAACATACAGCAAGTATAGCACCTAACATCACTATCATTGGCGAGTTAGCAGGACCGCCTTATGAACAAGCATTAAGTATTAAGTTTCGAAACAATGAGGCAATAATACTTGTAGGTTGTAGTCATCCAGGTATTGATAAAATTGTTGAGAAGGCTATTCATGAACTTAACATTAAGCCTTACTTAGTTGTTGGTGGTTTTCACATGTGGACAGAACCCGAATCATACATCGAGAAAATTCTTGACAAGTTAGTAAGTCTTAATGTAGAAAAGATCATACCAATACATTGCAGTGGCTCTACCATCATTGAATTATTAAAACGTAAATATCCGGAAAAGTACGTACCACTATACACATGTAGCACATATAATTTAGACTAAGTGAATTTTCTAATGAGGAATCTAGTACCTAAATAATCAACAATACTTACTAAGCCTCTTCCTACAAGCTCTTCAATCACTTTCTCAGGATAATTATAGTCTCTGCTAAGTATCTTCAAGGCATATTCATACTTCAATGGATGTACATTGATGGTTCTCAAAATGTAGCTTAGAGAGTTCTCAACATTATCAATATTCTCTTCAAGATTACTTAATACTTCAACTTTATCTTCATTCAATATTTTAGAGAAGATGTTGTAAGCCTTAACGAGAACTTCACTACTTGGAGGTTTAACCCAAGCTTCACATGGTGGTCTTACAGGTATAGCTAAGTACACTTTCTTAACATTACTTAATTTCTTGATAAATCTTGCAGTATCTTCAAAATTTAAATCATAATCATTAACATTCTTAACAATCATGACCTCAATAGTTATAGTCTTGTTGAATGTCTTAGAAAATCTCTCAATAGAGTTTAGTATATCTTCAAATTTTAAAACAGAATGTGGTCTATTTATTCTTCTCCAAGTACTTTCATGAACAGTATCTATCTTTAACGATACGTAATCGAATCTTTTAAGATCATCTAAAACATCACTTCTCCACAACAGTGATGAGTTAGTTAGTATGGCTAATGGCTTTTCAAAATCTCTAAGCTTCTCTACAAGTTTTCCAAGTTGAACATCTAGAGTTGGCTCACCATCTGGAACAAAAGTTATGTAATCAAGCTTAATGTCACGTTTAATTATTTCAAAAACTTCAAGATAAATATCATCAATATTGTAGAATTTCTCTCTATCTATAGTGAGTCTTGTAGTTCTACCCACCTGACAATATATACATGAGTATGTACATGTCTTATAATTAACATTATTAATACCTAGTGAAAGTCCAAGTCTTCTAGATTTTACGGGTCCAAATATGTACCTGTACTGCACTAGCTGTGAAGTAATGTTGAGAGTTAATATTTTTTAATTTCTGATAGAATTAACTATGTCTTCAATATTTGGTGCATAGTATGTATGCTTCTAGGATAGTATTCACATTAACATGGCCACTAATTGTTGAGTATTTGGCTGAGAGCATATTATCAATTACAGATCTATTCTTCATCTCTGGTCTTGGCTATAGATATATTGCTGTTGTTGGTGTATGTTCTAACATATTATGGTTTTTAACTATGATTATACTCATCTTCAGTTTAGGTACGCAAATAATAGTTTCTCAAGCTTTTGGTGCTAGAAGACTTGACATTATATCATATACCGTAACTTACTCATGCGTATTATCACTCTCCTTCTCTATCATTACAGTGTTTGTGCTTCAATATTTAACTAAATCCTTACTTCTAATAATTACTGGTAATGAATTACTTTCAAACATTGGTAAAGACTATCTCGCCATTAGGATTTTTGAACTAATCTTCCTCTCATTATCATTAATATTTAGTTATACCTTGAAAGGTATGGGAAACACTAGGACACCTATGATTATTGCACTAGTTTCAATAAGTATCAACATCATACTAGATCCAATACTTATATATGGTCTCTTTGGTCTTCCAAGACTTGGAATTGTAGGTGCAGCTTTAGCTTCATTAAGTTCTATTATCATTATGTTTCTCATATACATTTACATGCTCTTGAGAAATGAGATACCTATTAGTAGGAGTTTTGATAAATTTAAAGAACTTGCTAAGAAAATTCTCAATCTTGGCTTGCCCTCAGGTCTTGAAAGGGTGCTTATAAGTCTCTCATACATCATTTACATATCGTTAATTGCTAGATGTGGTGTAGAAGCCTTAACAGCGCATCAGATAGGTCTCTCCGTTGAGAGTTTCATGTTCATGTTGTGTGTGGCTTTTAGCATAGCCTCTTCCGTACTTGTTGGTCAAAGGGTAGGTAGTGATGATATTGTTAGTGCTAGATTAATGGCTATGGAGTGTGCTAAGTTATCTGTAAAGTTTATGACCATTACAGGAATACTACTAGTAGCTATATCACCATTAATTCCTAAAATCTTTACAAGTAATGAATACGTTATTTACCTAACCATGACCTACCTAATACTTGCAGGACTTAGTGAGCCTGGTTTAGCTTTAATTTTTACCTTTGCGGGTGCTTGTAGAGGTGCAGGCTCGCCCATCTTATCCATGATCTTGAACGTTGCTGGCTTTTGGATATATAGAATACCTATAACAGTGATACTCATAGAGATCATGAACGTCTTAGGTGCATGGATTGCTATGTTCATAGACGTATATTTAAGAGGTTTGACCTTCTATATAGTATTCAGTAGATATTTTGAGAGTAGAATTGTAAGAAAGAGAGTTTAGAGAGCTGAAACGCAATTCTTATAAACTTCTAATAAGAAGATTTCGAGACAATGAGTATTAATGAGTCAAGTACTTCAGATATAAATGAGATTGTCAAACTTGAAGATGAAACTAAAGATATTGATAAGTATGTTAGAAGAACCTCTAGAATGTTAAAAATATACTTTCTAGAGACATACATTAATAGTCTTGGTAAAGGACCTTTTTCACTTAAAAATTCTCAATTAAGTATCGACTTAAACACCTTTAAGGAGGTAACCATAGGAAGAGCACCCGACAATATCATAGTCATTCCAGACCCTACAGTCTCTAGAAGACATGCCTTACTAACTATACTTCCTAATGATGAAGTCTTAATTAAAGATTTAGGTAGTAAGAATGGTACATACATTTTAAGTAACGGAATTTTCAGAAAAGTTAGTGAATATAGATTTAATGGTGAAATCATTGTTAGACTAGGCTTCTATACTGTCATTAAGTTTGTCCTCGACAAAGTCTATCCATAATTCTAAGAATCTCATCAATACTAGGTCTCTGACTTGGATCATCACTCAAACATCTAAGTATGATATAGTCAAGTTCTTGAGAAACATCACCTCTAGTATCTGTTATTGAAGGTATGATAGAACCTTTCAATTTATACACTTGAGGATTAATTCCCGTAAGCATTTCATAAAATACGCAACCTAGCGAGTAAATATCTGACTCAAGCCTAGCCTTACCTTTGAGAACTTCAGGTGCTGCGTAACCTATAGAGAATTGAGTTACAGTATCCGGCTCAAGCGTTAAAATTCTTGAAGCACCTAAATCACAAAGTTTAACCTTTCCATCTCTAGTTATTAAGATATTCTCAGGCTTAATATCTAGATGAGCAATACCTAACACATGTAAGTCCTTAACGGCTCTCAGGAGTTCAATAGAGATTCTACAAAAACTTCTTAAATCAAAACGACGTTTAAGCCTTAAGTAGTTTCTTAACGAAATGCCATCAACATACTCCATAACGACATATGGTGGATCATCCAGATAATCTCTAATCGATATGTATGACTTTCCATCAGTAGGTGGTGTATGTACTTCATAAACTTTAACAATTCTTGAAGAATTTACAAGTAAGTACTTACTCATTTCTTTTCTAAAATTATCAATAACATTTAAATCAAGAGCTAAAGATTTACCAAACCTACTTCTCTCTCTAAGAACTTTAATAGCATATATTCTACCACTTTCATCTCTACCCTTAAGAACATAACTAAAACCTCCAGTAGCTACTATCTTCTCAATAAAGTACTTACCACCAAGCCATGCCTGCAACCATGCATGTGGCGGTCTATATCCTTCTCTATATCTAATCTTAATACCTAAATACGTGTTTGGTAATATTGAGATTAAGAATGGTAATTCCGATAGAGAGAGGAGTGGATTCACTGTGAGTGCAATTAATGAGATGAGAATTATCTCAATGAGAGATAAGTATCTAAGTATTTTTCTACTTCTCATACATGAATCTATGAGAAAGGGTATGAGCAGAGTTGAAAGAAGTAGTAAGATAAAGCTCTTAGTAAATATGTATATTAGTAAGAGAGTAGCCATGTAGATACACATGGATAAGTAGAATCTAGTATTCTCAACACCACTAGCTTTAAAATTGAATCCACTAATTAAAGATAGAGTGAAGAGAGTTATTATGTGAGAATAAAGTAGCATACTAGTCATGAAGTACTTACTCAAAACGTAACTCGCTACTAGTATGGATAGATATAGAACCACTAATATGTGTTGAACAATTCTTCTCAATCTTGCTAAGGCATATAGAAGCACCACACCTAGGATATTTGTAAAGATTACCTCAATTTTTGAAACAATTACTGAATATATTGATAATAATGTCGATAATAGTATGAATATTAGGAATACCCATCTATAGATATCGCATGAACTTGAAAGCAAATCATTACTCAACAGCATACCTATACATAAAGGTAAGGAAAGTAAAGCAGTATATAGGGGTAAGTTCAGTATATGTGCAAGTACTAGAGATAGAACTAGGATAAGTAGTACTACTATAATGATGTTAAGACGCATAATATTTGATTTATCTTGCATGTATTTTTAAACTACACTTTCTTCTAAAGCCATCAATGCTGAGGCGTATGCTGGTAAGATGTTTGATACTTTCTTACCAAGAGCATCATCAATACTTATAATCTCTTTAAATCCTGCTCTTCTAGCTGCCTCTCTTACGAGAAACTCTCCAAGACCAACAGTATAGACTTTAAAGTTATCAGGATCTATACCCATACTTGCAATTCTAGATCTTATCTGCATAAGTGCTTCAAATATCTTGAATATCTGCACTTCCTGTACATACCTTGCAATCTCTCTAATCTCATACTCATTCAAAAGCTCGACATCTGCACAAGGCACTCTTGCAATTCTAGCATAAGCCTCTCTTAAACTTCTACCTCTACCATTAGCTGTTTCTGTAGTATAGTCTTGCTCAGTAATATTACCTAACACTAAATGTACATCACCAGTAAGTGCAAACTTTTCAGCACATACACGTGCATAATATCCTTTAAAAGGTACTTTATCAACAAGAGTTGCAATGTTAGTTCTAAGTACGCCAGTATATACTAACTCTCCATGTATAAGCTTTTCAGGGTCTGTATATCCTCTAATGTCGATCTTACCATTAATGACAGTAACAATACTTGTAGATGTACTACCAATATCAATCATAATACCATTGCTACATAACTTCTTAAGTAACCATGCATTGGCAGCCCAATTAGTTGCAGCATATTTGATAGGTTCTTTAAGTAAATCTTCTAAACTACCTAGACTACAGTTAGTATTCACGAAGAACACATCTTTAGCGTCATGAAAAACTTTTAAGACGGTTTTAGCAATATGTATCACACCTTCACTTTTAACATTGTAGATATCACAAAGTTCTGCAGTCATGCATGTTGAAACTACATAATTACCGTTTTTCACATGACTATAAATCTCGTGAAGTACGTCCTTTAAAGCTTCCTTACCAACAATCCATAATGGAAAGTACTTCCTAAAACGGAACAGTACATTACTTCTAGAGTCAATAATTACTGCTTTAACATTAGCACCACCAATGTCTAGACCTAAAACGTAACTCATAATATACTGCTGTAACTATTACTTTAATGAAGTTATAAAGTATGTTTCTCTATAACTAACATTTAAGCTGTATCTATGAATTAATTATGACATTAGTATGTAATACTTATGAGATGTGAGGAAAAGGAGTGATTTTGATTTTAAGGATGGAAGCTAAATTTACTTCTTACCTACTACTCCTATTCCCAGTACAGTGAAAGCTAGCGGTATAGTCACTATGCCTGGATTACTTAATGGAAAGATTGCTGCCTTACCCATTACTGTAGGGCTTAGTAGTATTAATATTATCGATGACACTAATCCTACAAGCATCGATAAAGCAACAATCTTAGAGTTGACTCTATTCTTCAAGAAGAGTGAAGCTATCATTCCTGGAAGGAATGAGCTTGAAGCTATTGCAAAAGCAAGACCTACTAGAAAGGCAACATTCATCCCCCTAGCAAGTATTCCCATAACCATTGCAAAAATACCAGCAGCAATAGCTGCGCCTCTAGCAATTATTAACTCCCTTTTCTCACTTTCAAATCTCATATTGAAAGACTTTACAAGTAGATCACGTACTAAAGCACCTGCAGTTGCCATCATGAGACCAGCAACTGTACCCACAATCACTATGAAGGTTACTGCGGATACATAAGCAAATAAGGGTTCACTACCAACGTATGCTGCAAGCAATGGTGCGGATAAGTTGCTATTGGTGTAGTATCTAGTATCTAATATGGCTGCTGCTAAACCGATAAATATTGTAGCAACGTAGAAAGTACCTATAGCAAGAACAGCAAAAAGTGTTGATCTTCTAGCCTCTACAACATTTGGAACTGTCAAATATCTGATAAGTATGTGTGGTAACGACATCGTGCCCAAGACTAAAGCTAGACTTAGTGATATAATATCCATAGGATTTGGAAATCTATGACCTGGTGATAAAAACCCAATTCCTGTAGTTTCTACAGATTTTCCTGCCTTTACTATACTTACCTCACTACCTATGAACTTACTAAGAAATTCTATAGGACTACCATTACCTAGCAAAATCCATGCACTAATCATTAATATAACACCAGCTGCAAGTATGAGAAATGCCTTAACGAACTGTACAAAAGTTGTTGATACCATACCTGCAGTAGCAACAATAATTATGACTAAAGTACCAATTATTAATACGCCAAGCTCATAAGGTATTCCGAGAAGTGCTTGAGCAATAGAGCCCGCACCCACCATTTGTGGTATGGTGTAGAAGACTGATATACATATAGTGGCAATAGCTACAATTATAGTAACGTCTTTAGCTGCATACGTTGATGTAACAATATCACCTGCAGTATATCTTCCAGCTCTTCTCACAGCCTCAGCAAGTACTAGTGCGAGTATCCATCCAGCTAAAAAACCAACAGCGTAGTATATGCCATCAAGTCCAAAGAAGGATACTAAACCTGCAACTCCAAGAAATGATGCTGCAGACATGTAATCTCCAGCAATTGCCATACCATTAACAAAACCACTAATTCTTGCACCAGCAACGTAGTAGTGAGAAACTTCACGTACTCTCTTAGCTGACCAGTAAGTTATCCATAAGGCAATAGCCGTAAAGAGTGCGAAAAGGATTAATGAGAGTGGTTTGAATTGTCCAACAAACTTCTCAACATTAAAAGTACTACTCATACCCTCACCTCTCTCTCAATCTTTTTACAAAGTACGTGATATAGCCATACAAAGAACATTCCAAGCAATATTATGGCCAATGATAAGTACACGGCAATGCCACCTTTAACACCGCCATATACGATTGAGGTAAAGTATATATAGTACATCAGAGTGTAGGCAACTGCAAGCACCAAACCTAATCTTAACTTCTTACGAAATATTACATCCTCAGACCTCACATCCCTAAGAGTCATGAAGTCATCGCTGTTTAGCTTGAAGTATTAATCTTTATCCATTAATTTTTTAGATTAATAATTTTAAAAAATTAGTAAAAGAGTTAAATAGGTATTAATGAGTTGCGTGAAAGGTGATACTTGATAAGAACTTCCGTAAACGTTGATGTTCTTGAACTTGTTAAGAAGTATGTACTTTTCTCAAAAATACTTCCAGAAATTACTAAATGTTCTGACATCATATACCTAGCAACTAATGAAATTATGAGATTATCAGGTAACTTCGTGGTATATTCAGGTAAAGTTGCTATTAATGACTCCATATACAGTGACGGACAGGAATTTAATGTTAATGATACTGAAGTTAAAGCTCTAACTGAAGCTCTAATCCTAAAAGTTAAAGATAACTGTACATCCATATCTGAACTTGAATCCATATTACCAATACTTAATATTGAAGCAACTATTGATGAACTAATGAGTAGACCTCTATACGTCTCGCCATCAACTCCTACAATTGAAGCTGTTAAGATAATGAATCATCACGGTCTCTCCGCTATTCTAGTCGTTGATGATTATGAAAGACCTATAGGTATATTTACAGATACGGATCTTAGAAGAGTAGTTGCTCAAAATCAAGACTTATCAAGACCCATAATTGAATATGCTTCAAAACCTGTACATACGGTTAGGCAAGGAATTTCCATTATTGAAGCTCTCCTTGAAATAATCTCTAAAGGAGTTAGACATCTAGTCATTATTAACTCTAAAGAGCGTGCCATAGGCATAGTGACCGTTAGAGATATCGCTTACAGTCTTGGAATATACCCATACTACACACTACGTCAAGTTCAGAAAAGCACAAGCATGGAGGAATTGAGCAGAATCTATAGAAAGTTAAGTACTTGGTCTAAAAACATCGCATTAAAGATGCTAGATCCTGAATCACCAAACCCATACTACCTAACCTTAATGGTCACTAAAGTGACAGATTTAATTGTTAAGAAATGTATTGAACATGTAATTTCAAGTCTCAAGGAACCGCCCTGCAATTTTGTAGTTGCTGTCTCCGGTTCTGAAGGTAGATTTGAACAATTTGTAAAAACTGACATGGACGGATTGATCATATATGAAGATGATACTTACAGCCATTACTTTCAAGATTTTGCAAAAAAGTTAATGAATAACTTAACCTCTATAGGATATCCATCATGTAAAGCAAACTTCTCTTTCGATAAACAAGTATACTCATTAAACGAAATTTTAGAAAGAATAGTCAAGTACTGTAGAGATATTGATAGTAAGAAAGTCATATTCCTATCACTTATCCAAGATGCGAGACCAGTACACGGTGATGAAGATATTATGAGGAAGATTTTTAATACCTTATTTAATGAAGTTCAAAAAGTTAGTAAGCTCATTCTAACCTACTTTACAATATTTAAACCACAATTATCCATCTTTAGAACACTCCCTAAGAAATTGAAGGTTAAAGAACACATATTTGCACCAATAGTCATTACTATTAAAGGCTTATCATTGATCCATAACGTTAATGTACATAATACTCTTGAGAGAATTCGTAAATTAATCGATCTTAAAGTCTTACCCCAAAGTTTAGGTAATGATTTAGAATGGGGATACATAAATGCTCTTAGAATACTCTTATGGGCTAAAGCTAGAGGTGCTGATGAAGTTCATAGAAATGAAATACCCACTACTCAGCTGAAAAACGTCATTGACGTTGCGAGGAGATTAATAGAGTATGTAGGAGTTCACTATGGATTATAACTACGTTGCACTCGATCTTGAATTTACAAATAACTTGGAGAAGTTAGTCGCTATCGGGTATGTTTATGTAGAGAACTGTGAAGTTAAGTTAAGTACGGGAAAGCTATACATTATATGTTATGAAGAGGATATTGGTAGGTCATCAATAATACATAGAATTACACGTACATTAATAAGATGTATAAGTATTAATGAAGCGCATGAATTATTAAGAAAGCTCTGCAGTAATAACGTACTGATAGTGTATTCAGATGTTGATATTAAGTACTTAGTTAGTAAAGTTGCGTTGAAAAATGTAAAGTACATAGATGTTCTTAAGATGTGGAGTAGAACTCGCAACATCGTTGAAGGTGATCTAAGTTTAATGTCAGTATTGAGGAGAGAGTGCATAAACTTTCTACTTGATTTTTCTCACAATCCACTAGTAGATGCTATTAACACAGCAATACTTTACGTAAAGCTTGTTAAAGAGGGTGCTAAACCTATAATTGAAGTTATTCAGTAAAATTCATAGCTAAGCAAATAACATATACACTAGAATCATGCGTATCAAAGTTATTCCCGTAATCGATGTTATGAATGGCAAAGTCGTTCATGCAGTTTCAGGTAAGCGTGAAGAGTATGAGCCATTAAGAGACAGCATATTAATAAGTAATGCTGATCCTTACGAACTTCTTAAAATCTTAAAAAGAAAAGGTTTTCATGAAATATACATTGCTGACATCGACTCAATTACAGGTACTGGAAGTAATGAACATGTAATTAGAGAAGCTTTAAAACTTAACTTTAAAGTACTTGCAGATGTTGGTAGAAATGGACTTTACAGAGAGGATACTCAATATCTTGAATATGTTATAGGCACTGAATATCTAGAGCTTGAGGAATTCAAAGAATTAAAAGATAGAGTATCAAGTTTAGATGTTGAGTATGGTATGGTTAAATTCAAAAACCATAAGCTCAACATTAATGACATACTATTAATTCTCAACAAGATAAATATTAAAAAGTTATTAGTGATCTTTCTAGACCTTGTAGGCACTTTAAAAGGAATAGATATTAATGTTGTAAATAAGGTAAGAAATGCATATTCTAGAGAGTTAATTGTAGGTGGTGGTATCAGAAGTATTGATGATATTTTAAGATTGAAAAATATTAGAGTTAATGGTGTGCTTGTAGCAACAGCACTACATAAAGGAATAATTACAGAAACATACTACTAACCACATCCAGAACGTGTCTAGGATCTTCGAGAATAATTAATCCCATATTTCTTAATCCTTCAAGAATCTTCTTAACTAACGGGTGAGGTTTAATCACAACATCAACATCAGTAATTATAGCTCCTCTGGGACATGAATATACACACACCTTACATAGATTACACTTAAGAAGATCTATATGAGGTCCATCACTTCTCAAATAAATTGCCCTCTCTGGACACTTACTAACAACTAAACATCTCTCACACTCCTTACACGAAGTTCTATTAATCATTATGGGTATTTTCGACTTAACTTCATGGTCAGTATCAGAAGGAACGATAATTGTTGGTACTTGTGCTTTTAATGCATGTGCTACTAAGTTCGTAATTAAGGTGTCACATATACCGTGAACTATCTTTGCCATAGTGTTGAGTGTTGCAGGTGATATAACCACATACTTATAGATTCCTAAATATACCCTAGCAGTTCTCGGATAGGACTTACCCTCATTCTTCTCAAAAATAAGATCATTAGGATAATCAAGTCTTTGAAAGGTTTTAATTAAACTGTCTAGAAGACCATACATTCTAAGTACTTCATAACCAGCATTTGAAACGTATAGCGTCACATTTATCTTTCTATCTAATAAATACTTTATAACTTCTACACTTTCTTTAAGTAAATGTCCTGCACCACATATCCCCCATGCAATATTCATTTTAATTCTTCACGTATTTCTTCTAGACAAATTTTTCTCTAAAATAACCTTATTACTAGTTATCTATATGGGGAATCCCACTGAGATTATATCCATCTATGGTTAAGTTTATAACATACCTTCAAGTAAAGTTAGTAAGAGCTTATGAGGAACTTAAAACCTTAAAGAGTATCAATATGTGGCTTCAAGAGAATGCATGAATCAATTCTAAAATCTTTCAATTCCATCATAATTATAGAATGTAAAGCGATAACTTCTCCTTAATCATCTTCTAAGAGAAAAATAGAAGTTTAAACTTGATGAAATAGTGATTAAGCATTATAGACTTATATTATAAACTAACATACCTTAATCTACAAGAATTCTTTAAATAATCATCATTAATAAAGTTCAATCTTAGTAAAAATTTAATCACTAATAACTTCCTAATTGAAGAATTTGTTAGAATGATTGGTGAAATTTTTGAGAAAAATACTATCTACGAAGGAATACTATCCTATTACTACCCTGCCAATAAGCCTACGGCAGCACCTATGGGTTTTAAATTAGTTGATGATGATGAAATTGAAATTAAGGTGTATAGAGAATCTTATAGAACATATCATTCATTAATTTCGGGAAATACAGATTATGTCATTAATTTAACACTTAATCTTAAACTCTTTCTAAAAAGTGCTTTTAAGTATGAGTTTGGTGAGCTTGAACACTCAATCTTCACAAAATCACCCTACATTAATGCTCCAAGAATAACTAACTGTTATGGATATATAGACGTGAGGTTGAGAAGTATTGAGAAGTATGACAACTACTTAATTGCTAATTTCAAAATCATTAATATTGAAGTTAAGAAAATATACTTCATACCTACAAGAGCATTCACTCAACTTCTTGAAGCAATAATATATATGACTAAAGTCAAGACTTTAAAGAATCATAAGGACATTGTTGAGAAAGTATTACATTCTCTAAATATCGTTAAGAAAGTATCTAACTCAAATTACTATAACAATCTTGTAGAGACCATCTATGAGTTATTGAGAATGTGGAGATTAATATGACAAGAATACTTGTACTTTCACCTGCAAGACTACACTTCGGCATAATTAACCCATTTAACAGAAAATTCAAAATGTATGGATGTATTGGTTTAGCCATTGATAGACCAAGAACTATTGTAGAAGTTGAAGAGTATAGTGAAGATGTTATTGAAAGTGATAGATATCTTGAAGTTAAGTATTGTCTTGAAAGACTTAGGAAATACTTCAACATTCCTAAAGTCAAAATTAAGACTATACAGTCTATTCCTAAACATGTCGGTCTAGGCTCAACAACACAATTAATGTTATCGATAGCTAAAGGACTACTAACACTCTCTAACATAGAAGTTTCAATAATAGAAGTAGCTAAGATTCTAGGTAGAGGTAAAGTTTCAGGTATAGGCACCTACATCTTTCAATATGGAGGCTTAATTATCGATTCAGGTAAGGACAAGATTGAAGAATTTCCCAAACTACATGCCAGAATTGAATTTCCCGAGAATTGGTACTTCATAATTACCATACCAAGTAAAGGTAGAGGTTTAAGTGAAGAGGAAGAGGAAAAAATATTTAGTCAAAACATTGACATACCTGAAGAACTCATCCTTAAAGCTCAAGAAATACTGTATAGACAGTTTGTACCAGCTATAATTGATAAGGATATTGAGAAGTTTGGTAAAGCATTAACAGAGCTACAAATAATAGTCGGCAAAATGTTCATTAATATTCAAAAGGATATCTACAACCCATCATGTGTTAAAGTCATTAACATTCTTAAAAAACTTGATGTACTAGGTATTGGTCAAAGTTCTTGGGGACCTACAATCTATGCCTTAATAGATAGTTTAAGAAGAGGTATAGAGATTGTGAAGTACCTCATTGAAGTTCATAATATAAGTGCAATGCTTGCTAAGCCTATAAATTATGGTGCTATAGTTTTAAAGATATAAGTACTTCTCTAAGAGTTACTTAATGGTTAGAAAAATCGAAATTATTGGTCTTAAAGATTTTCCAGAAATCAAGCCGGGAGATGATATTGGTGAAATCATCGTTAAGCATGTCAGGAAATTAGGCATTGAAATCAATGATGGTGATGTGATTGTTATTGCTCAAAAAATAGTGTCCAAAAGTGAAGGCAGAATTATCGATTTAGACAAGATCGACAATGTTACTGAGGAAGCACTAGAAATAAGTGCAAATACTGGTAAGGATCCAAGATTAGTACAGTTAATTCTTAATGAAGCTTTGGAGGTATTGAAAGTTGAGAGAGGACACATAATAACATTAACTAGACATGGAATAGTATGTGCAGACTCAGGTATAGACTTCTCAAATGTGAATGGTTCAGGAAGAAGAGTTACCTTACTACCTGTAAATCCCGACTTCAGCGCTAGAAGAATTAGAAGCAAGATTATGGAACTTACAGGAAAGAGAGTTGCAGTCATTATAACAGATACTTACGGCAGACCCTTCAGAGAAGGTGTTATAAACATGTGTATAGGCTTTGCAGGAATTGAACCATTTAGGGACTATGTAGGTCAAAGAGATAGGTATGGCTATATCTTCAAGACTACAAAAGTATGTATTGTTGATGAGATTGCTGCAGCAGCAGAATTAATTATGGGTCAAGGCTCTGAAGGAGTACCTGTAGTCATTATTAGAGGATTAAATTACCAAGAATGTGAAGACTGCAGCTTGAAAGACATAATCATGCCTAAAGAGAAATGGCTATTTAGATAATTAAAATACTTAAATAAGCTAGATTGTGAAGAAGACACAAGTGATCTAGTTGAAAGTTAAGATTGGAGGTCTCTCATACATTCATAACGAACCCATATTTCATAACCTTAAAAATTCAGAAATTGAAGTTATTAGAGATGAACCTTCAAACATAGTTAAAATGTTCATTAATAATGAAGTCGACTTAGCCTTCATACCCATAACTTACGCCTTAGATCTATGCGATGAACTGTATGTAATTCCGTCAATAACAATACATAGTAGAGGCAAGGTTTTAAGTGTAGTGCTACTTTCAAAACATAAAGAATTACCTAAAAGATTAACAATACTTGCATACAGAGAAACTACCGTTGCTTTCCAAGCTCTGAAGTATCTACTTAACAACAAAGGCTATGAAGTACGTGCA
Source organism: uncultured Thermoproteaceae archaeon (assembly GCA_964390355.1). Taxonomy (GTDB): domain Archaea; phylum Thermoproteota; class Thermoprotei; order Thermoproteales; family Thermocladiaceae; genus CAYMHS01. Next base: position 171,882 of record CAYMHS010000001.1, read on the forward strand.
GTTAAGGACAAGATTGACTTGTCAAGACTTAATGATTACTTAAAAACTCATGACGCTTTACTACTAATTGGAGATTTAGCTTTAAAGGCAGTATGTAAAGGATACAAACCGGTGATTGATGTAGGTGAATTTTGGACATCAGAAACTAACCTACCTTTAGTATACGTTGTACTTGTAGTCAAGAAGGACTTCGCTGATAAGTATAAGAAGTTAGTAAGTACTATAAGTAACAAGCTACTTCAGAACTTAAAAAGATCATTAAATAAAATTGATGAAATTATTGATAAAGTACTTTCTAAATATTCGGAATTTAATAGGGAAGTAATTAAGAGGTACTATACTGATGCCATTAAGTACTTCTTTAGTAAGGATATTAATGATGCTATCAAGTATTTTTCAAAGAATTGTTTAAAAATTAATATTGATTTAGTAATTGACTGGAACTTAATCTAAAACTTCAATTTCAGGTTTTTCAGGCAATAATTTCTCCTGATAGGCAATACTTAATAACTTATCAATTGCTTTTAATCCTAGACTACCCATATCTATTGATAACTCATTAACATACATTTTAATAAATCTTCTAACTCTATCAATTTCTTTATCTCTTGAATAATTGAGAGCATATCTTAAAGCTTCATCTTCATGTTTCAAAGCATACATTATAGATTCCTTAAAAACTTGAATGAGCTTTTTTGTAAATTCCTTACCAAGTCTCTTACTAATAACATTCACGCCTAAAGGTAAAGGTAACTTAGTCTCACTGTACCACCATTCACCAAGATCAATAATTTTGTTTAAACCATAATCTCTATAAGTTAGTTGTGCTTCATGTATAAGCACACCAGCATCAACTATACCCATAGCTACAAGTTTGGGGATTTCGGAGAAAGGAAGAACGACAGTATCTATGTCCTTACCATAGTATAGCTTGAGAAGTAATGTGGATGTTGTATATTCACCAGGAATAGCAAATAGAACGTCTCTAGGATTATCAATTTTTTCTCTACGACTAACAACTATTGGTCCATAATTAATTCCAAAACTTGCACCATGCTTTACTAGATAATAGTTTTTAAATACATAACCATAAGCATACACACTTACGGCTGTAAAATCCAGTAAGTTCTTCATGCTTAACTTATTAAGTGTCTCAATATCTAGAATAACTTCAATCACGTCGAAGTCATGCTTTACAACTCTATTTCTTAAAGCATAAAACATAAAAGCATCATCAGGATCTGGAGTATGACCTATAGTTATGAATCTTCTATTCATGAGAATACGTGAGTTTGAAATTATTTATAAAAAGTTAGGTGAGGTTTGAAGAGTACATATTTGAAGTATGCTTAAGTAGCTATCGGGTGGTTCGTCTTCACCATTACTATACTTACTTCTCAACATTCTGATACCCTTAGCTATAAGTGCTGCACCCGCTGCTGAAGATACTATAGGCTCTGGAACAGCCAGGAGAGCTATTCCTGCGATTATGGTGAGTATTGCCTTGATCATGGCTCTCACCCCTCTCTATGAGAATTCTAGAAAGTAGTTCTAACTTATTAACTAGCGGCTTCTATATAAATTTTGCTATATGTTTTGCATGGTGTAAAGAGAAAGATTTCACGTAGAGTAAAAACTGTAACTATTAACACTACTAATAATGATTAAATTATCAAACTTAATCCTCTCATAAACTTTCTACCTAACCTACCTCTGACCAGAACTTCAGAACCACAGTATCTACATACGTACTTACTATTCTTCACCTCTAACTTGACATCCACAACATACATTCCATACCTCTTAATGACTATTTTTCCACATTTTGGACAGTATGTATGTTCGTATGGATGTCCAGGAACATTACCAATATAGGCATAGTTAAATCCATAATGTTTAACTGCTAAATTTCTAGCTTCCTCAAGAACTTCTATGGGAGTCGAGTAAGTGTTAAGTAATTTATGATCAGGATGAAATCTTGTAAAATGTATAGGTGTATTTAAATCTAAATCTTTACTTGCTCTCTCCAAAAAACTCTCAATTTCATCATCATTAACTTTAGGAATAACTAAGTAAGTAAGTTCAACATGTAATCCCATCTTCTCAGCTTCTACTACATTTCTCCAATACTTATCAAAATCTACAAGTAACCACCTCCTATAAGTATCCTCCCAACCTTTAACATCGATATTCACAGCCTGCATACCTGCATACACAAGTTCCTTAAGAACTTCAAGGCTCATATATCCATTAGTATTGTATGATAAGTGTAAATTGTGTTTTCTCGCAGTCTTAAAAACATCTAAAGCATACTCTGTAAGTAGTGTTGGCTCATTAAGGCTGACATTAATGCCATCATCACCAATGTCGAGACACCACTCTACAAGTTTTTCTGGTGATATGTAGTGTCCAAAATATTTAACGTACTTAGATAACGTATAATTTTGACACCAAGCACATACAAAATTACAACCCCAAGTACTTATTGTCGTGGCTGTTGTAGCTGGATTGAAGTGGAAGAATGGCTTAATCTCCATAGGTCTAGATTCAACAGCTGTTAAAAGTCCATAAGTGACGGTATACAACTTACCTTCAAAATTAAATCTAACACCACAGGAACTTACTTGACCATGATCAAGAACACAAAACCTATTGCATAACTTACACCTAACTTTAAGTCCTCTAAGTTTCTCATAAAATGGTGATTCCTTAACGTTAGGTAAGTTAAGAATATTCTTAAAATCTCTAATTTCCCTAAGTTCAGAATGTGGCCATGAATGTATAGGCTTAAGATTACTCATACGTAATTTCTATGAAGAACTAACTTATAAATCATAGAGATATCTATCTTCTTATTACTATTTACTATAGTAATCACAATAACTTTCTACATTACTTACCATAACTCTACGTAATCTCCAGATATCACATTCATATACTTCACTATGGCATTATAGAAGATATTTCAGTTGTTATACATCTGATTCAAAATCCACCTGTACCGAAATAATTTACTTAAAATACCTCAATTTCTTTTTAAAAACATCTTAATCCATTCTCTTTAAAAACTACTTAGTCTATTCATGAGTAGATCCACGGGTATTGAAAAATTAATTGATAAGTGTAGGAAGGGTATTGAGAAGCTTGTAATGAATTGAGAAGATATAGAGATTGGTTTGAGAAGAGATTAGAAAGGTATGAGGATGTTCTTTTTAAAGTATTTATTGCATATCTAGTTGTATTACCATTAACTGTGTTACCAACTATTTTGAACATACCTATGTTATTAAAGATCTTCGTAATCATTTACATTGGTTTAATAATTTGTACATTAAGTCTTTTTACACTTTGCATAATCTTGGAAAATATATTAAGAAGTTGTATGAAGTTATTGGTGATCCAGAAATGCCTTGGAAAATTAATCCAGGATTATTAGGAATCTTGATTGCATCATTACTACTTGCAGCATTTGGAATATACATATGCATAACAAGTGTATAACCATGCCTTGGCATGTAAATCCAAGATTCTTATTAATTGGTGTAAGTGTTGTAATTGGTACGATAATTACAATAATATTAATGTTAACGTAATAAGAAATAATTCAAAACTAACTCCATCCTTTAAATCTCTCTTTTCCTTACATGTCTATTCCAATTTCGAGACTAATTTACATAATCATTACCTTAACTGCCGTGATCGGTATTGTTCTTTACCTTTATCATCATCATGTACATGTAATTAAGATTTTAGAATACTCCTTAACTTTAGCTAATTCATCATTATTGTTAACTACCTTAGTTGCAAGAACTTGCTTAACAATTTCAATTATTTTAGAATCGTATTCTAACAATTTATCAATTTGAATGGTTTTTTACTAATTAATTCATATAATGCTTGTTTTAATCTACTCCAATACTTATGAATTAAACTCAAATTCTCACCTATATGCAAATATTCGAATCTTTTAAGATTTCGTAAATAATTTTCAACTTCTCAATCTTGTGTTTAATTAATTTCAAATCTTGTGGATGTTTCTCCAACCATTTTTCAAGTATCGTTATTGCGTTCTTGATCCACGAACATATAATTAATGGATTTTCAAGTAATTCAATAGGAGTTGAACGTCCCTTAATAATACTTTCAACCAAAGTTTCAATTATTTTATTTCTTGGTATTCCAAGTTCTTGACATAACTTATCAAGATAATGTATTAATTTCTCATTACTTAACTTAATATGAGTCATGAAAAATTAATAACTAATTTAAAAGACTAGTCTATGTAAACTGCCTAGGTTTCATGAACCAACATACAAACATGCATTACATACTATAGCAAGTTCATGATGAGCATGTTAGTTCATGCAAACCACCATATACACCATGAATTACATATGAACTTAAAAGTTCAAGTGAACCAAGTCCTGAAGTAAGCGATTAATAAGGTGGTTCATGGTGAAGTAATGAAGTTACATGAACTAACATTACAATTACAATACTTTAAAATTATTGAATAAACATCAATGGTTTATCGTAAATTAATTGATGAACTTGGACATGAAATTGCATCTTTTAGAATAGAAGGTAAATTCATAAGGATTAAGATTGGTAGTGACGTTAAGATTGTTTCAAGGAAATTAGTTTTTGAAATTGCTAAATTACTGGGTATTAGTGAAAAAGAAGCTTTAGTTGAAATTTGTAAATTAATTCGTGATTATTTAAGGAAGAAAGTATCTGCAAGTTAAGGCTAATGATTGCGGGGTCTTTCCAATCTTTTTAATGCATGTAAATCCATCACAATCACAATAAACATCAAAAACAATAACGCCTTTGTTAACTAATTGTTTAAAGTATTGCAATACATCATCAAGATCATTAAGTTCACGATAAATAACAGGTATCGAGTCGATAGGTAATGTTTGCTTAATCTTTCTCTCCTTAAATAATCTCCAAGACTAAATACCTTCAACTTCACGATAAAGAAGTTTAGCATCGATAGTTGAAGCAATTAAATAACGAATTTCCAGTCTAGGCTTACGAATTAGAACAATCTTAACAAAACTAAACAATTTCCTGCTAAATAATTTATTCAAAGACTTAACAAGTTGAAAACATGGTCTAAACGAGAAGTCTTAATAATGATATCTCTTACCAGTAACTACGAGACCTTCAATTATGTTTTTAAACTATTTAATTGACTTAGTAATAACTTATTCTTCATGAGTACTCATTTGTTAGCTTTTAAGAAGTTCATGATTATACTTGTTATTAACTAGTTCAATTAAAAATCATGTATACTTACTTTTTTCAAAGTTTGCCTCAAAGTAATGTAATTAGTCATGACTTTGTGTATTAATTATGTCCATAGGATAGAAGGTGGTGAAGTCTGGCATAAGTTAAATACTCATGATTATGTTCTTGTTACCAGTTCTTATAGTGTTGATAAATCAACAATTGTACGTTACATAGCTGGTAAGTGGATTATTGAAATTTGATGATTCTGCCGCGCGTTAACTTTTAAAATAATATCGTATATACGATATTTAGTGAGGACGACATATCGTGTTAATTCATCAGAAAATTTAAGGATTATGCTTGAACTTGTCGAGAATATTCTAGGGGATGGGCCAAACTTACATATTTAGAATTCATAGATGAAATTTCAAGAAAGCTCATTGGTAAGGGCTTGGCAAAGGCGTATGAAGAGGATAAACAGAAACTTTCTGAACTAATGTTACTACTGAATTTTCTTGAGGAACGAGGAATTATTACTATAAGACAGGTAGAAGATGAGGAAACAGGTGAGGAGTATCCAATAGTCGGATTAAACCCCGATAATTTAAAGTCTCTTAAGGCAGAAATGTTAACGTCTTAACTCTTCTAGTCCTCATGATACATACGATCATTGCTAAACCATCAGTGTTGAGAGAAATCGGTGGGCGTAGGATATACATAAATCCAACAAAATCGGAAGAAGCAACTCAACTCATATTAAGAACGCTTGGGAAAGATTTCTTTAAAACACTATTAGATAACATCGACGCGCTAAAGCATGCTATCATTGAAAGCATAGACCGATATCTGTGAAATGAGTATTTTCAATAAAATTGCATTAATGTTTCAACTGGTGAGAATTACATATGAACTATGAGATCATTTCATTGAATTATTAAATAAGCGTAAAGACGATTTTAGAAAATTAAGTGAAGAACTTTCACAATACTTTAGGGATGTTGCACAGAGAGTTAGGGATTTGAAAGAGAGTATTAAACATGCAATTAAATCTCGCAAGACTGATGTGCTTATAAAGCTAGATAAATCGTTAGATGAGTTTGAAAGAGAAGTATCTCTGGAAAAATTAGCACAGAAAGCATTTATGCACATCGCTAAGTTTATTATGGAACAGGGACCAAATCTTCAAGTGTTGATGATTAGTGATAAAATACGTAGAATGATAGAAATTTCGGAGGTACTAACTCAAAGTGGTATAGGTTTGAAAAATTTCTTGAATTTATAGGGATATTGAAAGAGAAATTCAAACTCAAATACGTCACTTTAAGCTACTTCCGTATTGACTGCTTCATTAGTACTGGCCTTTTTAGTTTGCTTAATCTAACATTACCTGAGAGACCATATGAACCAGCAAGCATCAAATGTCCACTCGATAATGAGCATAAAAATTTCATTACACTAGCACAGTCAATATTTGATTATCCTGAACAGGTTTTAAGACCAGAGATGCTTAAGCATTACTACTTTCTGATTACTGAGATTGCATTGAGGTACTATTTACATAATAGGATATCTCCAACGGTTAAAGATGTTGAGATATTTATACACAAGAACGTAGGTGCAGTAATTGAGGGAACTTATGGCAAATCACATCAATTGGACATACTGTTAATACTCAGAGACAAAATAATTATTATAGAGTTGTCTACAACTTTTAGAATTAATGAAGTTCAAGAACGATTGAATAGGAAGATGAGACAACTACAGGAAAAGAAGATACCATTCGACAAGTTCTATTTCGTATGCCCAGTTGCAAGGTTAGGGTTGGAAAGAGTAAATGATAAAGTAACCATAGTTGGTATTAGTGTATTGGAAAAACTCGTAAATGATCTATTTTAGAGATATCACACCAGAAACAGCATTACAATCTCAATTCCTAATTCAATTGAAAACTTCTAGACAAGCATTACTAGTTGTGGAACATACAGATCCAACATCCTTGTCAATGTTGAGAGATCGTTTACATAAGTTGTCACACATGTATGTACTCACATTACGCATTATGAAGTTCATTAGCGCGCATATACACGAAACGTTCATCTTCTTGACGCATTGTTTGTCAAGAACTATTGTATCCTTCTTGATTTCGTAATTACTTTAAATTTCATCGCTCTCTTATGCTCTCTTAAATACATGAACATGTCACTTGAACCTAGACTATCATGGACAAAGTTCGTGGGTATTAACGACGGGATAATAAGACCTTGCGTAAGGGACGTCTCTACAATTTTTCATGTAATCGAATTTTGTTACTTCATGATGTATCTAGTTTTAATTTTTGCAAGGTATTTTAGTTTTGAATGTATTACCCATCTTTCTAAACCTTTTCCTTAACTAGTTGAATTATTCTTTTTTCAGTAGTACATGTATTAGACTCGCGTAGCGTTTAAATTTCAGTTATGAATAACCTAACTAACTACGACTTTTAAAGATGTAAGACATTTTTCACGAGACGATTCAGCCGTAATACCATTCTTCACTTCTCATGGGTCGAGGTGTTCATCACCGGGTTATACGTTTATTTTTTAAATTAATTAACTTTACTCATGATCTTAAGAAATTTCTTATATGTAAGAGTTGTTAGTTTGAGGAGAGAAGTTTATGGTTCTCTTTAAGGATATGGTTCTGAAAGCTCTTCATAAACTTAAAGATAAAATCTACTATATTGAGGATCTTGTTGAGAAGTTTCACGTCTTTCAAGATCGTGAAGATGCAGGTAAATTGCTAGCTAACAAGATTGAAAGTATTTTAGAGAAGTATGATTTGAGTAGAGTTACTGTCTATGCAATTCCCTGCGGTGGTGTTCCTGTGGCTATTCAACTTGTTAAGAAATTTCATGCCTTATTTGACTTGATCATCTGTCGTAAAATACGAATTCCCTGGAATCCTGAGACAGGTTATGGTGCTGTTAATCCTGATGGTGAGTATGTACTTAATGAGCAACTTGTACAGTATTTAGGCTTTTCAGAAGTTGAAATTTTGAATCACGTTGAAAAAGCATTAAGTGAAATTCGTAGACGGTGAAGAAGTATTTAGAAGAAATAAACCTTACCCCAAACTAGATGATAGAATTGTCATAATCGTTGATGATGGTTTAGCAAGTGGCTATACCATGCTTAGTGCTATTAACTTTTTCAAAAATAGAAATGTTGAAAAGATAATCATTGCAGTACCAACAGCATCATTAAGTTCTATAGAACTTATACATCATCACGTTGATTGCATTGTCTGTTTAAATGTTAGAAGTGATATTATGGGTTTTGCCGTTGCTGATGCTTATGTTAAGTGGTACGATCTTACAGATAATGACGTATTGAAGTATGTGGATGAAGTTAAGGAGTATTACATACCCTACAGAATATAAATAGGCGAGGTGGCTCATCTAGGGCTCTAAGGCCCCATCACCACCTCGTCGCGGGCTATTAGAGAATAAACTTCACATTTATATACTCTATCTCATAATCCTAGATGTTCTTGTAAACTTAATAAGTGATGATTGGTAGAGATGATTAAAGAGTAAATGATATGAATAACATTTTTCAAAAAGTAATATATGTATCATGATAACTAGACATACTACTTGATTTTCTCAAGTTATTTTAATGACAAATTTTTTAAAGTCATAATTTCAATTCCTAAAATACGTGTATAGGTACATAGTCTCCATAGACACGGGAGGCACTTTCACAGATATTGTTATTTACGATCAAGTAAGGCAAGAATTACATGTAATTAAAGAATTAACAATACCTGAGAGACCTGAACAATCCATTCTTAATGGTCTTGAGAGAATGTATAGACTATTTAGTATCAATTTTAATAATGTCTGGTATCTAGTTCATGCAAGTACATTACCATCAAATACACTACTTGGTCAAGTAAAACTTGAAATACCTAAAATAGCTTTAATTACAACTAAAGGATTTAGAGACATCATTAAGATCAATCGTCAAAATAGACCAGAACTTTATGATATATTCTTCACTAAATTAAGGCCATTAATACCTCGTAACTACTGTTTTGAAGTTAATGAGAGAGTAGATAGTAAAGGCAATGTAATTGTACCTATAAGAGCATGAAGTGATTAAGATAGGTGAGAAGTTGAAAGAAATGAACGTAGATGTAGTTGCTGTATGTTACTTAAACTCGTACATTAATCCTACTAATGAAATTAGAACCAGAGAAATTCTTTCAAAAATAATTAACGTACCTATAATCATCAGTAGTGAAGTCGATCCTCTGTGGAAAGAGTATGAGAGATTTAGTACGACAATAATTAATGCAATACTTACACCAATAGTGACAAAGTATCTCGATAATCTATGTAGACTAATTGAAAACTATAACATCAGTAGAAGCAGAATTTACGTGATGTCCTCATGGGGTGGTTTTGTTGATACAGAATACGCATGTAGAAACCCATAATAATGATCGAGTCAGGACCAACTGCTGGTGTTGTTGCTACATTAGAGCTTGGCAAACTCATTAATGAACATAATACTATTAGCTTCGACATGAACGGTACTACAGCATTTCCATGATTGATCTTGTAGAAGTAAGTGCAGGTGGTGGTACAGTAATATGGGTAGATGATTATGGATCACTAAGAGTAGGTCCTTTAAGTGTTGGTGCAGATCCAGGACCTGTACGTTATGGTAAAGGAGGTATTGAACCAATAATAACTGATGCCAACATCATACTACATAGACTAAATCCAAAATATCTACTCAACGGGGAAATGAAAATATTTAAAGATTATGCAGTTAACATCTTTAAAAGAAAAATTCTTGAACATGCAAATTTAGATCTTGAAGAAGCTGCTTATGGAACTATTAAGCTAATCAATACACATATGGCCAATGCTATAAGGATAGCCACAATTGAGAGAGGTCTAGATCCCAGAAATTACGTACTTACAGCCTTTGGAGGTGCAGAACCATTACATGCATGTGAACTTGCAGAGGAGATGAACATCAATAAAGTAATCATACCAATTAAAGCTGGGGTATTCTCATCAATTGGACTATTAATGACGGACTTCAAGATAGAGGTTACTAGGCAAGTAAATGAGGGTAAAATCAAAGAATTACAGGAGTATTGTAAAGAACTCGAAGTAAAGATACTAAACATTCTTGAACGTAATGGTTTCTCAAGAGACAATGTAGTGTTGAGACACGAATTGCTACTAAGATATAAGTTTCAAGATCAAGAAATTAACATAACATTCAATCCAGAAGATGCAAGTACAGATGATTTAATCAGAAAATATGAGGAAATTTATAGAAGACTTTACGGTTATACCATTCCTGAAGAGAAGATTGAGATAAGTATGATTAAGACTGTAGGTATTGGCATAATACATAAGCAAGTACTTAAAAAAATACAAGTTGAAGAATAGTGAAAATGTAGACAATGCCATTAAGGAATTTGGAGAAGTATATGATGGCAAGTATAAACTGAAACCAGGATCTACTATCGAAGGACCTGTAGTAATTGAAGATTATGATACGACGATCTACGTCCCAGAAGGTTGGTCTGGAAAAGCTGACGAATATTTAAACATAACTCTCACAAGGGGATGAATGTGATTGATAAGTTAACTTCAGAAATCATCTCTCACGGATCTACATACATTGCTGAACGTGTTGGCACTATTGTTAAGAAATGCGCATTCTCACCAAATACTAGAGATAGAATGGATCTTAACTGTCTACTAACTGACAGTAAAGGTCATATAATTACTCAGACTGAACACATACCTGTACATCTAGGCTCCATGTATGTTGGTATGAAGAATTTTCTCAACTATCTAGAAAACGAAAACATAGACGTCCATGATGGTGACGTATTTATCGTTAATGATCCATACATAATTGGTACTCACCTCAATGATGTAACTGTGCTGAAACCTATATTTCAAGATGATAAACTGATCTCATGGATAGTACGTAAGGCACATCATGTAGATGTTGGTGGTTCATTTCCAGGAAATTTATCAATACATGCAAAAACACTGTATGGGGAAGGTCTAGTAATACCACTGTTGAAAATAGTTGAGCAAGGAAGATTAAGAAGAGATATTCTGAAATTCATACTAAGTAATGTTAGAATTCCTAAATACACTCTCGGCGATTCAAATGCACAATATTATCAGGATGTAAGGTCGGTGAAGAGGGGTTGAAAAATCTGATAAGCAGGTACGGATTAAGTAAATTTATACATACATGCAATTACCTATTAGATAAGTCTGAATATCTAACAAGAAAAGATATTGCAAGCATATCGAAAACTTCATGCTATGGCAAAGATTACATTGAGTATAGAGATAGAAACTTAAAAATATGTGTAAATGTTCAATTTACAGGTACTAATGTTAATATAGATTTTACAGGTAGTTCCGAACAAATTGTGCTCCACTAAATGCAGTTTTCGGAGTAACTGTTGCATCGGTAACTTACGTATTTAAGACTTTACTTAATCCTGAAATCAACATTAACAATGGCTTCTATAGAGTTATTCACATATATGCACCTGAAAAAACGATAGTAAATCCAGTAAGACCAGCACCTGTAGGTCTTGGCAATGTAGAGATTAGTCAAAGAATAGTAGACACACCATACAATGCACTTGAAGAAGTATTTCCGAACAAAGTACCTGCACAGTCAGAAGGTACCATGACGAATATAATACTCTCAGGTATGAAGAGTGATTGGATATTTTATGAAACTATAGGTTGTGAAAGTGGTGTAAGGTTAGGAATGAACAGTGTAGATACTGTTCATGTATACATGACGAATACCATGAACACGCCGATAGAAGTAATTGAAAAACATTACCCCATAATCTTTACAAGATATGAAATTAGAAGAGATAGTGGAGGTTAGGAAAGTGGAAAGGAGGTAATGGAATTGTAAGAGCATTTAAAGTACTTGAACAAACAAAACTATCCATAATTATGGATAGAGTGAAAATATGTCCAAAAGGAAGAAGAGAGGGACGAAATGGGAAATGCAGTAAAGTTATAGTAATTAAGAGTAAAGACAAGACTATTGAAGAACTTTTGGGAAAAGATGAAATAATCTCGGAATCAATGATGAAGTTATAATCAAAACACCAGGCAGGGGGTTATGAAAAATCTGAATAGAAATGCCTAACATACCTGAAAATTGGAAAAATGTTATTTAGTAAATAATTAAGAAACTTCAATTAAAAATTTCTATAGATTGGTCAATTTTGGAATCAATAATATACTCAACACGATTAAAATGTAAATGTAACTTAATTGAGATTGTCACTAAATTACTGGTTAACATTATTTGTGAACATCCATTTACTGACGGTAATAAAAGAATAGCATAGATATTTATTCAATTAATAATTGGTCCCGAATCATTAAAAATCAATCACATTCAAGTCATCAACCTGCTTCTCAATATAGCTCAAAAGTGCACAGAACCTCACGAGAGGCTTTATGAGATTACTCGCAAATTTATAATTGATGCTACTACGTAGAATTTACATTGAAATTCCGTAGTATTAAGCAATTAGAAATTGAATTTGTCCCATTGACCATACTTATTGGACCTAACAATTCAGGTAAGACAAATATACTACGTGCAATACAAACCCCATTAATAGCAGAATTTGAAGGAATTTCACGTAAAGGATTAACATATGATTTAGGAACGTCTAAAGACATAATCTATAAACATGATTTAGATAAGAAAATTGTAATCAAATATGAATTTGAAAAACCGTTCAGACATGAAGTTTGTCTAAAATTTTCTTCAGAAAATGGAATTGATATAATTAAAGATGAAATCAGAATTAAGTTAGAGAACAGTACTGGACTACATGTAAGTTCTTCAGAAAGATATATTAAGTTACTTACAAAAGATTAAGTTTTACCATTCCATTACGAAGAACTTATAGAACAAATAAAGTATGTACCTCTCTCTAAACTGCTACTATCATTATCTTTACGTCTTTTACCGGATGTGATGACATTACACAAGAATGACTTATTCGAACAGGTGTCTGAGATCAATAGACAGATAGCACAACTCAGTTCTAATCTTGCTGAAATTTTTGAAGAACTTAGCTATTCTATTATATTAGGTTCTGCAAATAGACTACTTTATTCAAGATATGTACGACTAGAAACTGAAATTCATAAAATGATTTTAGAAGTACTACAACATGCTAGTGACGATATTTCAGAAATATTTTCAAAAGTGATTGAAATTCCTTTAGAGAAGATTGGAGTTAAGAGACTGGATGGTGATTTATATGAAGTTAGGATAGGAAAGTTAAATATTGTTGATCTAGATACAGGAGTTTCATATCTCTTACTATTACTCATACTAACTCTCATAGCATCTAGAATATTCATTGCTGAAATATCTGAACTTCACCTTCATCCTAAAGCTCAAGCAAACTTTATGAACTTAATACTTAATTATTTAATAAAGGAGGATATTCAAGCCATTATTGAAACTCATAGTGAACACATATTGTCTAGAGTATGTAGATTTATTGCAGAAGGTGAATTATCTAGTAAAGACGTTAAAATCTACTACGTATTTATGAGTGATGAAGGTACGAAAATTAAGGAAATTAAGATTGATGAAATTGATAGATTATTTGAATTACCTGATTTTTATGAATTTGATATTCTTGAATTAATAAGTACTTTCAAAGCTCGTAGTTTAATCAAATTAGCCGATCTTGAAGAACTTATTAAAATTTATAAATCTAGAATTGAAGCTGGAGATACTTACCTAGCTGATATTGTTGAAATTCTCGAATTATTACTCAAGATCGGTAAGGCTATTAATTCAGGTAATTTTGAAGATGTTAAAAACTACGTGCTAAGTAAGTTGTCTGAATTAGAAGAAATTCTTAATTATGTTGAAAGATTATTGTAAGCTTATAAGTTCAAGAAGGCTAGAATTGAATTTAGTGAAGAACAGATAGTTAAAATTATTGAAAGTCAAAGAGATCTTATTGAAAACTTTCAAAACTCTAAATACGGTACTCCATCATTATCTTTCTAGCTTGTAGAATTGTTTTGATTAAGTAGCGGGCCGGCCGGGATTTGAACCCGGGACCTACGGGTTAAGAGCCCGCTTAGAGGGAGTCTTTACCCCTCGCTCTACCGGGCTGAGCTACCGGCCCTAGTTTGTTCATCTGAATTTTTAGATATTTTTTAACTTTTCCTCATATCTAGCTTATGTTTTTGAAGGTTTTATAGGTATGGTACATATAAATACGGCTACTTCCTGGCCAATATTCCAATAGGCATGAGGTACGTTTGGTGGTATGTATATGGCTGTTCCTTCACTGACTTCATAATACTTATCACCAATCTTTAATCTTAACTTGCCTTTAAGTATGAAGATCTCATGTTCCCATGGATGTGTATGTTCGAGGATTTCACCACCAGGATCTACCTCAAAAATTCTCATAGCATATGTTGGTGCTCCATCTTTCTCACTAATAAGTACTCTAATTCTAGTCTTTACTGCACCTTTGACTTCTTCTGGCTTTACCTCACTATAATGTATTATCTTCTCTTTAACACTCATAACTTGTTGGAGTTGTATTTTATTTATTAGGATTATTGTGTCCTTATTTCAATAACATCACCATCATTTAAGACATAATCTAAACCAACTCTCTTGAAGTAGTTTGGAAAGGTTTCTACTCTCCAAATCTTAGCATACTTAAAGTTCTTGTAAAGCTTTGAATGTAACATTTTTGCAAGCTCACCAACAGTCACTCCTCTCTTAACAATGAAGGGTTTATCTGAAAACTTGACATTATGAGGTTCTTTGGTGAAGATTCTGATTAAGTCTAGAGTCTTCATAATTTTCTCTAAAAATTCATCATAGTCAATTCTACATTTAATTAGTGAAGTTTTAATTATGGTGAAGTTTTTCTCAAGTTCTTTAATCTCATCTTCAAGAATTGAAGATGCTTGATCAATTTTATTAATCATCACTATGGATGGCTTGTAGACGTATTCTCTAATTAGAGCTTCTTCAATATCTTCAAGACTTGCCTCACCTTCAATAGTAACTAAAGCATTCTGTATTCCATAATCTTGAAGAAGTTTTTTCACGTTCTCAGGGCTTACGCATAACTTACCAATAATTTGAATACCACCTGCATGTTTACGCTCAATTCTAATCATGGCTCTAGGCTTGCTCAAATGTATACCGTGAAGTCTAAATATGTTTAAAATTTTCTCTAACTGCTTCTTCACACTCATAGTTGCGTCTAGCTGGATAATTATACCATCAGCATTTCTTGCAAGTGCTATGGCCATGGTATTCAATTCAGAATCTAGATCATCAAGATTTAATGAAGGTGCTTTAACTAATTGAACATAAATGTTATTATGTATAAACATTCCAGGAATCGGGACTGTAGTACTGTATGGAATATCATCACAATCAATTTTGGCGTTAGTTAAGCACTTTAAAAGACTTGATTTTCCAGAATTTGGTGGACCTATGATGACTAGCTGTATATCACCTTCCTTCTCTATGTAGAATTTAAGACCAGAACCTGATCTTACACTTCTCTCCTTGATTCTTTTTTCTTCAATTTCCCTTCTGAGCTGTGCAATTCTTCTACGAACCCAATGAACGAGATTTTCAGTACCTTTATGTTTAGGAATTGCGCTTAAAAATTCTTCAAGAGCTCTGAGCTTCTCTTCAGGACTTTTAGCCTCCATTACTTTAATCCATTTAGCACGAGCCTCAGGTGGTAGGTTAGTAACCATAACTTAATTTTAAATTATGATTAGACTCTTTTAAAGAATTCTTCAACATAAAGAGAATATTCAATAAATGGCACTAATTAGTACCATTTATCGAATACTAATTAACTTTTATAAAATTCGTTATCTCTATCCTGAGCATGACTAAAATTTCAATAATTGGTTCTGGCCGTGTTGGTTGCTCAACGGCAGTACACATAATCATTAAAGAACTTGGTGATCTTGTACTTATAGATGTAGTTGAAGGTCTTCCTCAAGGTGAAGCTCTAGATCTTGCACATATGGCTGCTATACTCGGCATTAATCTTGACATTTATGGATCTAATGATTTTAAAGATCTAGCTGATTCAGACATTGTCGTAGTTACTGCAGGAATTGCTAGAAAACCAGGAATGACGCGTGAGGATCTTCTTGAACAAAATGCAAAAATTATCAAGGATGTGTGTGAGAAAGTGAAAGAGTATGCACCTAAAGCTATACTCATCATTGTAACTAACCCTTTAGATGTGATGACTTATTTGGCATGGAAAATTACAGGTTTTGAAAGAGGTAGGGTAATAGGTTTTAGTGGTATTTTAGATGCAGGTAGATTTAGATACTACATTGCTAAGAAATTAAGTGTATCACCGTCAGATATTGAAGCCGTAGTTCTAGGTCAGCATGGTGAGGAAATGATACCAATACCAAGACTCACACGTGTAGGTGCACAAGCACTTACAGAACTCTTAACATTTAACGAAATTGAAGAGGTAGTACATAAAGTAGTCAAGGCAGGTGAAGAGATAACTAGATTGAAAAAATGGAGTGCATATCATGCACCAGGAGCTGGCATTGCGTTAATGATTGAGTGTATAGTTAAGAATCAGAGAAAAATTATGCCATTAACAGCTATACTAGATGGAGAATATGGCTATAGCGATATAGCACTTGAAGTGTTGGCTATACTTGGACGTAATGGTGTGGAGAGGATAGTGGAATTATCATTAACGGATGACGAGAAGAGTAGATTAGACAAAGCAGCAAGTTACGTGAAGTCTCTAATTGAGAAGCTGAAAGGGAAGTACATATAGGATTACTCAGGTATCAAGTGCGTTCCATCACATGATTTAGCATTAAACCATTCAGAACTTTTTAAGCCTTCTCTGCAAGTCGCATACTCCATACCTAATCTTCTAGCTTCACTAATTATAGGCTTAAGGAGTTTCTCTCTCATCTCCTTTCTCAAGTATCTATATCTGTGAACTATGAAGCCTTCATTATAGTATAGTCTTCTTAACCTATTTTCAACTTCTGGAAACATGCTCACCACCCTCTTAAAATTATCAGGTCTTGCCTTGTATGTTGAGGTCACTACATGCTTCACACCTAAGTTATGAAGAGTACATACTAGTTCTCTAAGTACATAATCATCATCATTTATGTATGGTATTATTGGGTCAATCCTAACACTCACAGGCACTCCATGCTTAACAAGTTCTTCAATAGCTCTTAATCTTTCTCGAGGACTTGGAGCGTTAGGTTCTATCTTCTTCACTAAATTCTCATCGAGATAAGTAATAGTTATACTTACAGCAACTCTACCTACGCTGATAAGATCTAAATCCTTAACAACCAAGTTGCTCTTCGTAGTTATGAGAATTTTGCAATTATTCCTTATTAAAAGTTCAAGAACTTTCCTAGTAATTCTTACCTTTTCCTCAATAGGTGGATAAGGATCACTTGATGTTGATAAATTTATAGGTAAGGAGTAATTAATTCTCTCTAAATCCTTCATTACACGTCTAATAATGTCCTTCTTGGGAGTACTTTCCCTATAGCCTATATATGACGTTGCATAGCAGTATAGACATCTATGTGAGCATCCAGTGTATGGATTTAATGTATATTTGGGTGGGCAAGTGCATAACCTGCTTTTCCACGGATCGAAAGGTCTTATAACACTCACATACCTAAACTTTACTTACTATAGTTAAAGAGTTACTCTCTTAACATATCCAGGTTTTGGCTGATAGAGTTCACCACTCTTAATTAACATGCTTATCAGCTTATCTATAGTCGTTCTATCCATACCGTAATTCTCGCCTTCTCTATATATATCATCAATCTTGACAGGTTTTCCATTATTGAACTCTTCAAGTTTTGTAATTATGTTAATGAGTGCCGCCACTTTCTCCTGAGTACTTCTTGGCTTTCCTGTCATTATGATGTCAATATCTATCTTTCCTGTCTCTACATCAATACCCACACTTTGTAAGAACTTCATGAAGAGTTTAATTGCTCTTTCAGCATCTTCTGCAGTAACTATTTGACTAAGTCTCATTCTTGCTTCAGCCTCAGCAAGTCTAATAAGTGCTTCTAACTGTCTAGCAGTTATGGCTACTGGTGAATGCGGTTCTGTAGATTTACCTCTCATTTGTAGATAGAACTGTACTATTCTATCTTTTGCTTCTTTACTAAGTATTGGCTTTATGAATTTTCTAGCATAAGCGATATACTTCCTCAATAAGTCTGGAGGTATTATATCCCTATATTCTTCAGGTAGCTCACCTGCATGTAATGTTGATATGTGAGTTGCTACAAGCTTATCCTTATCAAGTTGAGGTTCATCCCTAATAATAAAGATTAGATCAAATCTTGAAAGTAAAGTTACGGGAAGATCAACATTTTCAGCGACAGTTCTATTAGGTAGATATCTACCAAAGGCAGGATTAGCAGCTGCAAGAACGCTGCACCTAGCGTTTAAAGTAGCAACAATGCCGGCTTTTGCAATTGAGACACTTTGCTGTTCAAGTGCCTCATGCATAGCAACTCTATCCTTAGCATCCATCTTATCAATTTCATCAATAATACATACACCCATATCAGCAAGAACAAGAGCACCAGCCTCAAGGTAAAAATCACCACTCAATTTGTCCTTTACAACAGCGGCAGTTAATCCAGCAGCACTGGACCCCTTACCTGTAGTGTACACTGCACGGGGAGCTATTTTTGCAACAAATCTAAGTAATTGACTATTATGTACAAAAATTAATCCCCAACCTGCTACGAAATTTTCATAATCTTCAACAGAAAGATCATATACATATTCAGAATGTTCAGGTTCCACTTCAGTTATAGATACTTCATGTACTTTCTCAATGACATCCCAACCGACGTGTTCATTATCTAGAGTTAACTTTAACTTGTACAATCCTGGATAATCGGTTATTTCCTTAGAGCTTCTATTAACTAGTTGTACCAAAGTATTTAATATCTTATATGCGTACTCCTCACCTACATAACCCCTATATACTTTTGCTCTAAATTCAGCTGCTTTGTTTCTAAGTAAATCTGTATTTATATTCAATTTACTCACATCTTGCACATTTTCTTCTGACAATGGTATTACGTCTATGCAGTTTATTTTCTGTTTCTTAATACTCATTAACTCATCTTGTTTTTCCAGTAGGAAGCTGAGAACATGACCATTACTATCAAGAATTCCTGAAATAAGTCCTTTTAGGAAATCTTCAGAAGCATTTAGTACTAGCTCAAAGGATAAACATTTAAGTCTAGTTTCAAATCCTTTAATCTTGACTAAGTGCAGTAATTCGGGTTTTGAAATTGTAAGTTTCTTTAAAAACTGAGTTAGAGACTTGTTAGTTGATATCAAGCGATACGTATTATCTTTTTGTCTATAAATATCCGAGTGTGCTTTGAAATATTTTTCAATTACTTTTCTTAAGTATTCTAATATCTCTTTGTTTGTGGATGTAATTTCAAGTCTTTCACCACTTGTAACTAAAGTTATAGAACCATCGCCTAAATATCTGCCTATGAAATAATCAATATTCCAATTCAATTCGCTTTTTAGACCGAGTTGTTTTGGCAATGGTATCTTCTTTAGATATGGAATAACAGTTCTTCTACCTGAAATCGATAATGGTTTAACTGGAATTATTTGTCCATCTTGAAATATTAATAAGCTATGATCTTTTGTTAATATGAGTTCTCTTCCTGATCTTGTCTTAACTTTAACTACTGTGTCTGGTGCTTTATGACGTATAACTGCTTTTACACGTTTCCATTCTACAGAAAATGTCTTGGGATTAATTGCAGGAACATAAAACTCAATTCCTAAATCTATTAGGTTTAAAATTTCTGTTTCTTCATCAATCTCAACACGATCCTTATACTTTTCAATTAATGAATCAACAAATTTTCCTATATATTCAAATTGTAATCCTTTATTAGGATCAAAATACAGTATTGGTATGCTGTATGTTAAGCTTTTTCCAGTACCTGGATCGCCGATTAAGAGTACGTGGATGTCTCCTCTTACTCTTATACCGTCTGGAAATATTTTAGGCACTCCTCCGAAGAGTAGGCATGCTATGGCTTCTTTAATATCTTCTAAACCGTAAATTGATGGTGCTATTGATCTTATTATTTTCTCTCTAACATTTTTTTGTCTAGATAATTCAAAGATTTTCCTCTCATCTTCTGGTGTTATTTCTATCTCTAGAAATTCTCTATGTTGACTTTCTACATAGTTAGCCTCTATGTAGCTTGAAATTACTGGTGGTTTGCCTCTCTTAATCTCATAAACATTCAGTTCGAGAATACCTGTAACATAGATTCTATCACCAGGCTTTACTGTATCTACGAGATCATCATAAAGTATAACTTCGACGCTTCTAGGTAATTGTCCTGGTGGTAATTCTTCAGGTTTTTCTTGAACAATAATTTTTTGCCAATCAATATATTCACTTTTCTCCGTCTCCAGAATGAAACTACCTGAACTATTACATCTAACGCACTTTCTAGGTACTTGCGGTTGTATACCCTTCTCGCATGGAATCTCCACAATAAGTCCACAATCTGAACATCTATAGATGAGCTTCTTAATGAAATGTTTTCTAGGTGTTTGTCTAGTAACTATACCTTCAATCATTATGAACTTACCAATAAGATCGCTCGTGAGCTTACGTACAGAGTAGATTTCAGGTAATCTTCTAAATCTTGCATAGAATTGCTGTATTGATTTTCCAAATTCTGGGTCTTTCTCAAGAATTAACTGTTTAATAGCTTCAGATGCTGAGGAAATACATAGTCTAGGCTTTTCAATCACTAAATCTGCTAATACCTTATCGTGAATGACGATATCGTGAAAATCTATAGCTATAGATTTTCTTCTCTGAATAATAGCGTTATTTATCTCATCTATATATTTCTCAGTACTTAATAGTTCCTTAAACTTATTGACTAACTCTTCAATGCTTAAAGTTTCAATGCTTAAGTCACTCATAGGTGATACCTAAGACGTAATTTACCCATTCCTTAAGAATTTGACTTAAAAATCTTACAAGAACTTCTTCCTCAATAGTTAATTTACTCAATAATTCTCTTGAAATTAATGCTTCAGGATTTATTAAAAGAAGTTGAAGAATCTTTCTCAACCTTAAGTACACGAGCTCCTTAAAATTTGTAATCATTTCTTTAAAGTTCTTATCATTACTGACCTCTTTGACGAGGTTTAGTCTAATGTTGATATAGTAATTCTTAGGTAAAGTTCTTAATTCATGCATACTTCTCTTCTCTAGCCATAAAGCATTATGTAGATCTTCATTACTAACTTTATAATCTCTAAATAATTCATAACCTTTTCTTAACAAGTATGTGGCTATTTGATGATTTGTCTCTAAATAATTTTCATCACTTCCAACTAGTCTAACTTCTTCAATATTTACATAAGTATCTAATGTCTGAATTATCATTACAACTTAAATATATGCAAATTCGTTTATAAAGAGGTACAATTTAATTTACAATATATTTTCCGAATCTTACCTCTTCTTAATGATCTCAATATTTCTCTGATGAAGGAAATTTAAGACAAGACTTCTTACATCCCTACCAATAGCTTTCCAATGAACTATAGCTCTCTCAACTTTTAAGATAGAACGTGCCATAGCCATCTCTAGAACCCTATCGTTAATGTTAATATACTTTGGAATAATGTGTGAGATACTTATCTTACCGTCAAGCACCTCATTTTTCAGGGTAGAGTAATGTAGATCACCTATAGATAATGTTACAGGACCATTACTAGTACTTAAATACTTATCAAAATTTTGACAGAAATCTTTAATGACATTCAACATTAAGTTTAGTGCCTTAATATCACTCCACTCATTTACGCTCGAACCTAACTCTAAAAAGAGTACAGGTATAGTCTCAATACTTGGACCATGATGTGTTGCCTCAATTTCGCATGAGTAGTACTCATTAAGCCTCTCTTCCACTACGTATTTATTAAGTACTTTAAATAATTGTGATGTCGCGTAGGGATGACTTAGAGATACTTTTTCAGGTTTTCCACCAAAAGTATTACCACCCCAATTACCACTAACGTGAACTGTAAACATTGGTTTAGGATTAGCCATTTCATGTCTACTAACATATAATAAAAGCTTAACATTTAGCTTTTTACTTTCAATTATATCCTCGACATCGTCAGTGTATATTAGGTCCTTATTTGTGAAGTGTATTAGATAAGTATCTTCCAGACCGTACATTTGATATCTTGCTCTATCTTCAATTATTCTCAACTTCAGTTCTTCAATAATTTTAGGATGAAGTCTTTTTGAAACTTCATCCTGTTCTGAAGTTACTATGATGATCAATATTGATCACCTAGAAGTTTAGTAATACTTAACTCAGAAACAATCACTGGTGTTTCAAGGTCATGTTCAAGAACAATTTCGGGTTTAACTTCAGCTACAAAGCCAATAACTTCATTATTAACTTCAATACATGCCGTTCTCTCAGGTATCATTGAGGCTAAACTACACTCTACAAATCTATACTTTAAGTCTAGACTTTTCATAAGAGAGTTGATAATTATTAATCCATCAGTTAATGTTAATTCTTTAGAAGTTATTGCAAAAGCTAAATGAACTTCTTCCTTAACCTTATTATTCGATTCTTCATCAGGATAAACAACATTACCAATTTCGAAAATTTTTAATCCTGAGAAGGTTAGTGGTTTATTTTCGCTTAAAACTTTAAGAAGTATGGGCCATATGGCATTTCTTAAACAGTTGTAAAGTTCTGACTTAGGATTAAGGACACTTACAACTTTATCTGCACCTGTAACTCTCTTGATAAATTCTTCAGAGGTCATTATGTAGTTAGAAACTTCCTGAAAACCAAGACCTAGCATGATATTTCTAATTAATTTACATGCTAAGGTAGTTCTTAGTAATGAACCTTTAACGGACTGATTGGGTATCTCTCTAGGTATCTTATCATAACCGTAAGCAATAGCTATATCTTCGACAATATCTACAGGATGCAGAATGTTAATTCTATAAGGCGCTGTAATTACTTTTAAATTATCATTATCATACTCAACATCATGTCTAGACATTAATATATATTTCACAATTTCATCTCTACTTAACTCCAGACCTAGATAGTCATTTACGTAACTAACTTGTAGTTTCCACTCATTGAATCTAAGTTCTGGTGTTTCTACTACACCCCAAGGAGCGTATATTTGAACAGTTTCAAAGTATCCGCCTCTCTCAGCAAGGTTATACATAACTATTTTAAGCATATTTACTGCACTTTCAAGATCTGTTGATGATGTTACATCAATAATTACATTCCTAGTCTTCTCGGTAATCTTCAATTCCTCATTGCCTAAGACAGGTACTATAGTTAGCACTTGATCTTCAGAGTCTAGCAGTGTTGCTATCTTTCCATTAAAGATAGAGTATTTACCATAAAGTCTACCCTTTTCAGTAAGCTCTAAGATCTCGCTACCTTTCATAACTCTAGACTCACCTAAGGGTATATACTTGACATCATCGGTATTCATTAATTTATATCTTAATGGTGGTTTCACTAAGTCAAGATCGTAAAGTCCTATAGCTATCTTCCTTCTATCTCTGCCATAAGTTATGTGTATCTTCTCTTGAAGCTGTATTATCTGTCTAATCGCTTCATCATCAAGATTTACATTTTTAACAACACCAACGGCTATATATGGCCTATTAGGTACATTTTCTACATAAACTTCAACCTTACTTCTTAAAACATTAACTTTCTTAAGTCCAAGTTCTATCTCTAAAATTCCCTTTAAAGCTCTTGCAATACCTTCAACAGAGAAGAAGTCTGGTCTATCTGTAGTAACTTCTAGTTTAACTTCATCATCTTCAATACCTTCAAGTTCACCTTTAACTCTATTAATAATGGTTTTAAACTCATCTAGACTTAAAGACTTACCAAGAAGTTTCTCTAAATCATTAAGCTTAAAGGTAATGACTGGCATTCTCTAGTTAATTCATGATTTACTTTAAACATATTTCTCTCATTAAATCATGGGAAAGTTGAGACAATACGTAATTAGTGATGCAACTATAGGTATTGAGAAGTTATCTTCAATACCATAACATTCAGCTAGGCCAATTGCAATAGAGAGTGTAATTATTTTTAAAATACCTACTTGTGGAATGAATATGTATAGTATTAAGGTATAGGTTAGAATTCCCATTAAAGTTCCTTCAAGTGTAACGTGAGTATATGGTATTTTTGTTCTACCAATTAAAATTCCATAAAAAGCACTTAAAGTATCATATACTATTAGTGAAATTATGCCATAAATTACGTAGTCATGAACAATTATGTAGCTTAAAAATACTCCAAGCATACCCATGAGAATACCTAAATATCCACCTCTCCTCTCATAATCTCTCTTAACATTTTCAAGTATCTCTTTAAAACTACTTTCAAATTTTAATAGATGTTCAGTAATTATGGACATATTTATTATTCCTGAATCGTTAAGTTTTGATAATTGTTGAATAATAGTATTTCTAATGTTTGAAATGGCTTCACTAAGCATGGTTGAGATTATGGGCTTCTTAACCTGTATACAGTAAATTATGGCTGAAGCTATGGTTAGTATAGTGTAGTATTGAAGTGTTGATAATCCAGTAATGGATAGATCTGCAATATACGGTATGATTAGGAAGATTGATAAAGATACGTGAGCAAGTTTTCTTAAAGCTAACAACTTCAACTCAGTTAATCTTCTATTCATCAGATAAATCACTCAACTATACTTAATCTCAACCTCTATTAATATTTAAACGTACATTCCTAAAACCCATATATTAACCTTCTCCTCACGAACTAGCTTAGTAATTAACTCTCTATCAATATCCTTAGCTGCCTTATTTGCATGTATTGTAAGTGTTGCATCATCTATGTATGAGCTTCTTCTAATAATAATCTTTCTATCACTACTTAATGTAAGCTTTGAAGAACCTCTACCTACAATATAATCTACAATGTCACCTACCTTAATTACAATAATCACTAAGGTATCATCTCTTCTGATAACGTTCTTCAATTCTGAATTTAGATCACTTAAAGCCTTATTTGCTGAACATGCAATTATGCAGTCACCTCTCTCTGTTACATAGTCATCTTTAGTTATTTCTATTGTAGATCTATGCGTTGCCTTGATGTTTTTGTGTCCTTTAGCTTCAATAAAATCCCACGCAATTTTTAAACAATGACTACTCATAACCTATCTACTAGAAATTTTTCTCTATAATGGTGAAAACTTATAGACCTCACTATCAAGCAATAACTTATGGATATTGAAGAGAAGATGAAGCTAATTACAAGATATCCAACTGTTGAAATTGTAGTAGAGTCAGAATTGAAAGAGCTTTTAGAGCAAGGCTACAAACTCAATCATTATATTGGTTTTGAAATTTCCGGATACATACATATAGGTACAGGCTTAGTTAGTCTTGCAAAAGTTGTTGATTTACAGAAAGCTGGAATAAACGTTACAATTTTTCTGGCAGATGTACATTCATGGCTTAATAACAAGTTAGGTGGTGATTTAGAGATTATTAGGAGAGTAGCTAACACGTACTATATTGAAACTTTCAGAAGAGTTATTGAACTACTTAACGGTGATCCTAGTAATGTGAGATTTGTAATGGCTAGTGAAGTGTATGAGAAGGAGAGAGAATACTGGTATTTAGTTCTTGAAATTGCAAGAGCAGCCTCAATCTCAGATGCAAAACATAGCTTAACTATTCTCGGTCGTAGAATGGGTGATGCCGTGCCTATGGCATGGCTTGTATACCCACTCATGCAAGTTGCTGATGTGTATATACTTAACGCTCATATTGCTCACGGAGGTATTGATCAGAGAAAAGCATACATGCTTGCTAGAGAAATTGACCATAAGGTGAAGTTAAGAAAACTACATGTAGGTGATAGAGAAGTTAAACCACTAGCGCTCTTCCATAAACTAATACCTGCATTAAACATTACAGGTAAGGAAGGTAAGGAAGAACTTTCAGAAATAAAGATGAGTAAATCCTTACCTGAAACAGCTATATTTCTACATGATAAACCTGAAGAGATAAGACAAAAAATACTGAAAGCATACTGTCCACCAAGAGTTTTAGAAAATAATCCAGTAATTGAGATTACTAGATTAATAGTATTCAGAGAAGAAAGGAAAGAACCCTTCATAATTGAGAGACCAGCAAAGTATGGTGGTACTTTAGAAGTCTGGACATTTGAAGAACTTGAAAAGATATATAGTGAAGGTAAATTGCATCCACTAGATCTAAAAGAAGCTTTAATTAGAGAATTTACAAAATTTATTGAGCCATTAACTAAATGGTATAGTTCAGGTTATGGTGCAAGACTTCTTGAAGAGATGAATCATTTAGTAAAGATTACTCGTTAAGAAGTCTAAATCTAAAGTATTAATTAAGCTCATTAATAATATTTTGCACGTGTTTAATAAAGATATCATCACTAAACCTACACATTATTAACGTTAAGATCTTAATTAATGATCTAAATCTACTCAACATGCTCACAATTACTTCTACATGATTATCATAATCCTGAACAATAACTTCACTATTATTCATAACTCTCAAGAGATTGTAGATTAATTCATTACAATTTCTGTACAGAATTTTCATCAATATATTCATTATGTACTCCATATTCCCATAAAGTTTCCAGTAAATTCTCGAGTATATATTGACAACTTTCTCAAGATCTGTCGCATCTACTATATTTAGAACCTTACATAGTATCTGTGATGATAAGGTAAGTACTGCAATACCACCACCAGTAAATGGCTTTACTTGACCTGCAGCATCACCAAGCAGTATAACTCTTCTTCTACCCAGAATCTTAGGTGAAGGTCCTAGAATTATCTTACCACCAGAAAATCTACGCATCTCTGTTGGCTTAAGTATTCTTAATAACTTGATGAGTTTAGGATATGTGTATTCTGTATCTGCAAGACCTACTCTGAACCATCCATTACCTAAAGGTACGATCCATGAGAAAAAGTATCTACTTAACTTATGATTGAAAATTACTATAACTTCATCATCACTACTTGGTATTAAGTAGTGATCTTTCACAATCTTACAATCGCACTGTAGTCCGTATACGTAATCGTATCTCCATGACGGAATTATTGATTTAGTAATTATGCCTTTTGAACCTTCAGCATTTATTATTAAGTCAAATTTTTCAATACCATCTCTAGTGACTACATGACCATCACTATCAATCTTCAATACCTTTCTATTTAATCTAAGATGTACGTTGTTCTCGATATTACTCAACAAGTTTTCTTCAAGTTTTGGTCTATTAATGACGAGTACGTTATCTTTAAGTTTAAATTCTATACTATTCTTCAGGTCTGTAATTACTATACTTTTAACTCTATTTAATGTAACTTCCCTCTTAACATTTAACATTCTAAACGTCGATTCACTAATTACTCCTGTACAGTGATTACTACCTATAAATCCATGCTCTTCAAATATGGTTATATCGTAATTTTTATCATGCAGTAGATTTGCTGTATATAGTCCTGCAGGTCCTGCACCTATTATGGCTATTTTTATAGTCACTCTAATGCTATATCTATAAAGTTCTTTAATATTTTCTTACCATATTCAGTACCTATAGACTCTGGATGAAATTGTAATCCATAAATCTTAGCTTCACCCCACTCCATGCCCATAATTTCATCATCATCAAGAGATATGGCGTTCAATTTGAAGTTTCTAGGAACGCTATCAACAACAAGACTATGATATCTCATGACTCTGAATTTCTCAGGTATTCCTTGAAAAAGTTTTGAATCGTAGCGCCTTACTAAACTTGTCTTACCGTGCATGATCCTTCTAGCTCTTCTAATTTTTGAACCAAATACATAACCGATAACTTGATGACCAAGACATATACCTAGTATCGGTATTTTACCCGTAAAGTACCTAACAACATCTATCGATATACCTACATCTCTAGAATTTTCAGGAGATCCAGGTCCTGGAGAGATAATTATAGCATCAGGTTTTATCCTTTCTATTCCTCTTACCGTAATTTCATCATTCCTTACAACTACTGGTCTAAAACCTAAATCACCAACAGTTTGAGCTATATTGTATACAAAACTGTCATAATTATCTATTATGAGTATTACGCACATTGAATGATATATACAGCTTCTGTATTATAAAAATTACTTAGTAAGAATCAGTGCATAGCTATGATAAATAATCATACACTAACAGAAACACTTAAGTATTCAGATGCAGAGTTAACGTTCTACTATGAGTATAGTTGATACTATTGTTAAGTATAGGAGAAAACTTGTAGAGTTTGAGAAAAAATATTTAAGAATTAATAATCAGAGAACTTCACCACTAATCAGTTTAAGAGATAGTATTACTAGTAGTAATAGAATTGGACGTATAGGTGTGATTGCTGAGTATAAAAGAGCATCACCTAAAGGAATTATCAGTCTTGAACTTAAACCTGAAGAATATGTATGTAGAGTAAGAAATTATGTTTGCGGTTTTTCAGTACTTACAGAACCTTTCTGGTTTCTTGGTAACTATACTTATCTAGTATTAATTAAGGAGTTGAGTAATTTACCGATACTCTTTAAAGATTTCATCATCGATACTTGGCAAGTAGACCTAGCTTACACTCTAGGTGCTGATGCAATTTTACTGATAAGTGAATTATTGAGCAATAGAGAGTTAGAGAATCTTTACGAATATGCTTTAAATAAAGATCTTGAAGTAGTTATAGAGACAAATAGTAAAGAGAAGGCAATAGAAATTGCAAATACTTACGATAAAGCATTACTTGGAGTAAATGCTAGAAATTTAAAGACACTTCAAGTCTCTATAGAGAAGGCAATTAACATTATTAGAGAAGTTAGAAATAGTGTTGAAAATTTGATTATTCTTGAAAGTGGAATATCAAGTAAGGAACATATGATATATGCGAAAGAGGGTGGTGCGAATGCTGTGCTTATAGGAACATCACTAATGAGAGGTATGAACGTTCTAGACATGATCATTTAGCTCTACATGTATTGTAAAATCTACTTACAACTCTTAATGTAGGATTTAAATATTGGATATGGGAGTTCTAGATTAGGTGATGATACCCTTCCAACATGATTAATGAAGAACCCTAGACATTACTGACCTTCTAATTTCTAAATATAGAATCAATTTCTCTAGAGACTTCCTCAACATCTTTAAGAGTATTAATTGCTCTCCAATACACATCTCTATAATTAATTGCTTTCAAAATTCTCATTCTAGCTAAAATGGGTAGCACTTCTTTCAATTCGCACTTATCTGGAAAGTATTTGAGAATTTGTTTAGAAAATCCATAGATGCCTCCATCAATGTTTATAACTCTTTCTTTAAAGTCAACTACATAGTCATTACTTAATATAACTTCAACTCTCTCGACTTTGTAAGGTATGATAGTCATGATAGCATTTTCATTTCTCAATTTTTCAATTAGTGATTCAAGTCTCATGTTAGTGATTATATCTCCATAAACAACTATGAATTTATCATTACCTATATACCTTACAGCTTTCTTCACAGCTCCTCCTGTTCCTAGTGGTTGTTTTTCGACGCTGTAGTATATTTTTACTCCGTAATCAGAACCATCGCCAATAGTTTCAAAGATCTTAGTTCTCAAATATCCGACAGCAAGAACTATATCTGTTACTCCATATCTTTTCAACCACTCTATTTGCCATTCTATTATGGTTTTTGAACCAACTTGAATTAAAGGTTTAGGCTTATCCTCAGTTAAAGGTCTAAGCCTCTTACCAAAACCACCAGCAAGAATAAGAGCCTTCACACTCATGATTATGAATTATCAATTTCTATTGACTTCTTCAAGATCAATAGTTAAGCTATGTTTTAACACCATAATACTTACTTAAAATCTTAGTAATAATGTTTGTATCAACTTTACCTGCAGAATATACTTTACCTGTCTTTAAGGAGTATATCTGAGCTTGTGAAGGTGAGAAGATTTTAGGATCAATTTTGTATAAAAATTCTTCACCTACTCTTTCTAGTTCTTCGCTTAGAAGTGTTCCATAACTACTTGAGGCACTACTTACTAACTCACTACATAGATTTCTCAAATCATTATCATTATGATTAATCATCAGAGTAACTTTTCCTGCATATATTATGAAGTCATTAGCAAGACCACTACTAGTTAGGTAATTAGGTACTGGATAGGGTATAGGGCATGAGCCAAAACTGTAAATTATGTTTCTTAATGGAAACTCCATATTGAGGAGTTTGAGAATTGCAACTTCAACTATCCTAGCACATATCTGTGTGATCCCTGAAAGACTCGTAGGTGATGTAGTAATTATGTATAGATTACTCTTTGATACCTTACAAGTATTTGCTAAGTAATCAACTACTTCAGAATTAGGTATTTTGGAGGTTTCAAGTACAAGTACAGCTTCATCGCTCTCTTCAAAGTATTGAAATTTTTCAAGAATTTTCTTAGGTTTTCTTGCAAGTACTTTTCCAGGACCTGAGACATTTGCTTGAAAATTACTTAACTTTAAATTCCAGCCAGCCATCTGTGAGATAATACATGCCTCTATAGGATAGTTTGTATGTACTTCAATTTTTGGAAAAGAGATATTACATATCTCAATTTCTGATAACTTAACATCTCCAAGACAGGCTAAGCATATTTTAGAAATTTCAACTCCTAGTTCATAAGTTCCAAAAATTTCAACTCCAGCATCAATAACGGTAGATCCGTTGATTTGATGTACTTTTACTCCATACTCTCTCTCATGACTTATAATTCTTTCAATTACCTTTAATGCTCTCTTATTTAAGGACAAACTCATAATCTATCTAACAATAGCCATTCTTGCACTTCTACCAAGATACTCCCAAATTCTAATTAACTCATTAAGTTTTGCCATTCTCTCACCACCCATAATTCCTGTCTTAATGAGTGGTGCTGAGAAACCGACAGCAATATGTGCAAGTATGCTGTATTCAGTTTCTCCAGATCTGTGAGATACTATGGGTACATAGCCATTGCGTAGAGCAAGCTCTATGGTCTCTTTAGCTCTAGTTAATGTACCTATCTGATCAGGCTTAATGATTATAGCATTTCCAGCTCTCTCTTTAATACCAATTTTTAATCTCTCAACATTTGTTACAAACAAATCATCACCTACAATTAGACATTTATCTTTAGTATAATCTGTAAGTTCTGCAAAAGATCTAAAATCATCCTCATGAAATGGATCTTCAACATAGAGAAGTTCATACTTGTCAATTAACTGCTTGACATACTCTAACTGCTCCTTAGTACTTCTCTCAACACCTTCATTCTTATATATGTACTTACCATTACTCCACATACTTGATGCGGCCATATCTATACCTAACTTAATTTCAAAACCGTACTTTTCACTAATTCTCTGAGTTACTGTCTTCAGTATATTTAATGCTGTTTCTGTTGATATTCTTGGTGTCCAAGCACCTTCATCATTTCTACCACCTGTAAATGTTGTATCTACCTTCAAAATCTCTTTAAGAGCTTCCTTATGAACTTCTATACATGCCTTAATGGCCATGTACATGTCATTCGCGCCTATAGGTATTACTAGAAATTCTTGAATATCAGGTCCAAGGCCGCGACTATGCTTACCACCGCCAATAACATTACCTACAGGGTATGGAAGTTCTTTCTTTAAAGAACCGCCTAGATGTTGAAAAAGTGGTATTCCTAGAGCATTGGAGGATGCTTTTGCACATGCCATTGATGTTGCAATAGCAGGTGCACCACCAATTCTAGAAAAATTCTCTGTACCATCAATTTCTTCAAGTTTAGCATCAATTAGTGCTTGATTAGCTGCGTCAAGACCAACAAGTTCAGAAATTACAAGTCTCTCAAAGGACATTACAGCATCATCAACATTATTGTTAGGAAAGTAGACAACTTCATAAGCACCTCTAGAAGCACCTGCCGGTGCTGCAGCTACGCCAAATCCATCAACAAGATAAACCTCAACTTCGACAGTCTCTTCACCTCTACTATTAAATATCTTCCTAATTGAAAGTTCTTCGATAGTAGTGTCTGGCATGCATAAGAATTGATTAAGAAGGATTTAAATGTTAAGCCTTACATAACTGAAAATGCCATATATGGTACTAATTAGTACCATTAATGAACATGCGAATAAAACTTAGATATCCAAGCTTTAGAAAAGATATACATGTGCTACATGTATGACAAAATGGATTAGAATAGATCAAATCTTAGAAGTGATGGTAAGAGAATTAACATTTATGCAAGCTATGCAACAAACACAAGGACACTACATGTAAGAATCGATATGTATAATCCTGAGAAAAGAAGGTACAAACCTATAAAGATCTTTAAGATAAAGATATCTCCTGGTCTTGAAGAGGAAAAGACGCTTATTTCGGAAACAGTATTTGGAATGTATATAAGAAGATCTGTAGGTGAAGAGTTGAAAAATGGAATTTTTCAAAAATGAGGAAATTTTTGAAAAATAAGGGTAGATACATTAATCAAGATGTTTCAAATAAACATTTTATGTGAGAGTTATGGGTAAGATTATCATTACAACTATAGCTTTTAAGGAAAAACCTCTTGCTGAAGAAATTAGAGAATACTTATACCTGAGAGGTCTATGTAATATTGAGTATCAAGTATTCGACAATATGCCAGGTATCTTAATTATAAATTCATCAATATCATCGATTGAATTAGCTAGAGTAATACTAAATTCACCATTATCAAGATACTTCTCAAGACTTGTACCTATACTTTATGAGACAAAGTTCTCAAAACCTGAAGAATTAGCTAATACCATTTTGAAAGAATTTAGAGAGTTTTTATCAAGATGTTCAGACTTTGTTGTTAGATGTAAACTTAGAAATATAGATGCAAGTGATTCAGAATATGAAAGAATTATTGGTGAGATTATTAGAAATGAGGTGAAATTGAAAGTTAGTTGTGAAGCACCTAGCTGTATAGTAATTATTGAATGTATAGAGAAATGGTGTGGCATATACGTTGGTAACTTTGAATATATTAGAGTTAAGAAAAAGTTTCGCTGAGCAGTGTGTATGCTTTACTTAGTAAGCGTAAAGTATTAAAGATAGTTTAAAGAGGAGAAGTATTGAAATGATCTTTAAATCTGAAAGTGTTTTAAGACCTGAATACATACCTGAGAGACTTCCTTTTAGGGAAGATCACCTTAGAAGACTTATCATGTATTTTGAAGAATTTATCAGAAATCCTGGATCTATTTATCCTAAAGTCATTCTCATAGGTAAGCCAGGCACGGGTAAGACTGTCACGGCTAGAAAATTTGGTGAGTATGTACAGTTTACAGATTCAAGTAAGTTGAAGAGATTGAAGTATGTTCATGTAAACTGCTTCATAAATAGAACATTATTTTCAGTTCTAAAAGACATAGGTACACAGCTAGGATTACCAATACCTAGAAGAGGTTTTTCTAGCGATGAAATGCTTGAACTTCTTCTAGACATGATTAGAGATAGAGACATATACTCTATAGTCACTCTTGATGACGTTTTTCACTTAACAAATCATAGTGGTGCTGATGCACTTGGTAAACTAGTAAAACTTAGTGAAGAGTATTTGAGTAGAGGTGATAGGTATAGATTTGGACTTATACTTATTAGTCAAAACTTATCCTTTATTGATCAACTAGATAGAAGTTCAAGAAGTTCTCTAGGAAGTGCTATTATTGAGTTTCAACCTTACAGTAAAGATCAGATCTTTGAAATTCTTCTAGATAGAGCAAGAGAAGCACTTCATGAACATGCGTATAGTGAAGAGATTCTTGAAATGATTGCAGATGTTGCAGGTGCTGATGTTAATTTGACCGAAGAGCATAGAGGTGATGCTAGGTACGCGATAGACATCTTATGGAGGGCTGCAAAACTTGCAGAAATGAATGGGTCTTCAAGAATTTTGCCTGAACATGTTAGAGAAGCAATTAAGAGCACTTTAAGAGGTATCAGAGTTGAAGAATTAAAGCTATTACCAACACATGAAAAACTCTTTCTACTTGCCATAATCAAAATGTTGAAGAGAAAAGAATATTCACCATACATAACTTTTGGTGAAGCTGAAGAGATGTATCAAATGCTCTGTGAAGAGTACAATGAAACACCCAGAAAACATACACAACTTTGGGAATATTTAAAGGATTTGAAAGATAAGGGAATTGTTGAGACAAGAATTTCTAGTAAGGGTATGAGAGGTAGAACAACATTAATATCCATACCATCAGAGCCACTCAACATTCTTGAACAGGAAGTAGAAGATATTGTTAAGAGGGAGTTAGCGATATGAGTGTAGATCTAATCGATATCATATTTTCATCAAAGACAAGACTTAAAATACTCAAGACACTTATGGAGATTAAGGAGATAAATATCACTAAACTTACAAGAATGATAAACGTTAATCATGTGGTTGTTAATTACCATATTGATGTTCTTAAAAATCTCGGATTTATAGAAGAGAAGAGATTTGGACGTATAAGAATTATAAAACTAAATGAAAGTAATCCAAAAATTAAATCTTTAGAAAGACTTTTCGAAGAGTTGAAAGGAGCTTAACTACTCACTTAATTTTATACCTAAAGCTTTCTCAACATTACTTAACGAGTATCCAAGAAGTCTCATTAAGTTCTTAATCAAGTTCTCCTTAATCTTTCTATCTTTAACTAGATGCTTAATTAATGGTACGTACTCAAGCTTAACCTCTCTTGAACTTACGTGAAGCTCAGTTTTCAATCTGTTAATTATGGTTTCTTTAAGTTGTCTGATTTCTCTAGATCTTGCAAGTATTAGTATTTTTTGCGGAAAACTATATCTAATAAATCTTGGTAAGGGTGGTTTTTCCTTAACAAGCGCAATACCGCTAATCATGATTTCAATCATGTATGGCATGAGTTCCCACTCTTGTCTTCTCATAATTCTACCACGTACTACATCTGCAAGTGATAAGTTATCAAAAGCATCTGCAAGTGCTTGTGGACTTTTCTCATAAACGTTAACGATATTCTCTAAGGCCCATGGAAAGAATGCCTCCCAATCAAAACTTGGTAGAAATTGTATTGAACGTACCTCATCAATTCTTCTAATTCTGAATGCCTTATCAATGATTTTGAACATATCGTACTGATGTGCACGATCACTAAGTGTTGAGACGTCATCCTTAGTTAATACTTTCTTTCCTTGAGCAATTGCTTGTAAGTCATTAATAGCAGCTCTTAAATCACCACCTGAAGCCTTAGCTATGAGTCTTAACGCCTCTTCTTCACATTTAATACCTTCAGCATTACATACTCTTCTAAGTACTTGAATGATATGTTCTTCACTTAGTGGCTTTATCTGAATAACTTCTGCCTCATCTCTTAACTGTCTAAATCTTGGATCCCAAGGATTATTTGCCGTCATTATTATTGGCCACTTGGCTTCTTTAATGAGATTAAGAATGGCTGTTAATCCACCTTTATCTTCTCTTGTACTTATACCATCAACTTCATCCAGTAGTATGATTCTGCCTTTGAAACCAAAGAGTGATGCTTCCATCATAGCTCTACCAAGGATTTGATTGATCTTTATGCTTGTTCTAACATCACTTGCATTAAGTTCAAGAACTTCATAACCAACTTCATTAGCTAAAGCATATGCAAGTGTAGTCTTTCCAGTACCTGGTGGTCCTGTAAGTAGTACTGCTCTTTTCTCTGGAATTTTACCTTTAATCCATTCTCTAATCCATTCAAGAAGTTTCTTCTTAGCTTCTTCTTGATTAACAACATCGATTAGTCTTTTAGGTCTATACTTCTCTACCCATAGGTATGTTCTACGCATACCTTAATCACTCTCTCTTTGTACTTTTCTTTCTCGTAACCTTGGTTTCAGTTCCTCTTCTCTTCACTTCTTCAGTAGCTTCAATGCTAGCTTTAACACCGTACTTTTTACCAATAAGTACTAGTCTAGCTATAAAGGCTGAAAGTTGAATTTCCTCATCAGCACCTTCAGTTAATCTATAATCAATCTCTGCAGCATACTCGCTAATCTCTATCTTAGCATCATCAGGTAGATCTAAACTTCCCTTCATAACTTCTCTCTGGATAATTCTTAAAATGTCAGTACCCGATATGCCATATTCGTACATTATCGTTCTTAATAAATCTCTAGATTTTGTAAAGTTTCCTGAAAGGGCGTATTTAACTATTTCAAGAACTTCTTTAGGCTGTATATAGCCTAGCGCTTTGTATATGGTTTCTGTAGTTACTTTCTTATCAATTACGGAAGCTGCTTGTAGAATGTTTATAGCTTTTCTCATATCTCCTTGACTAATTTCCCAAATAGCTTCAAGACCTTCTCTAGTGATGCTAATACCTTCACATTTAGCAATATATTCAAGTCTTTGAAAAACAAGCTCTTTAGGTAGTGGTGAGAATCTAAACATGGCTGTTCTTGACTGTATAGGATCTATAATCCTAGAGACGTAATTAGCTATTAGTATGAATCTTGCATTTTGTGCATACATCTCCATTGTTCTTCTAAGAGCTTGTTGTGCATCGCTTGTCATGTTGTCTGCTTCATCAAGAATGATTAGCTTAAAGTTTGCTTTACCCATGGGTGCTGTTCTTGCAAATTCTTTAACACGTTCACGAATAACTGAAATTCCTCTCTCATCACTTGCATTAAGTTCAAGTACGTTTTCTCTCCAAGCATCACCATATAGTTCGTAGGCTAATGCTAATGCCATAGTTGTCTTGCCAGTACCTGGAGGACCATAAAAAAGAAGATGAGGTAGATTTCCTGACTTTATAAACTCTTTAATTCTCTTTTTAGCTTCTTCCTGATTAATAATCTCATCGATTCTTCTTGGTCTATACTTCTCAACCCAGAGTAGTGATGCTAATTGTTCTCTACTACTCACGGCTATTAAATGTGTATTTCTTCTTTAAATAACTGTTTCCAAAATATTTTCTACAACATAATGAGAGGACTATGTTATCTTGCTGAGGCAGCTATTCTCTCAACTTCATCTCTTTTTCTAATAGCATAGCTTTTAGAATCATTATTTGCTGCTGCAATTATTTCATCTGCAAGACATTCTTCTATAGGTTTTGGATTATTGAATGCACAATTTCTAGCACCTTCAGCAAGCCATCTAATGGCTAAGTCAATTCTTCTCTGTGGTGCAACATCTACGGATACTGGATATGCAATACCACCATAGATGACTCTTGTAATTTCTTCACGTGGTGCTGCATTTACAATGGCATCAATAAGTACTTGTATGGGATTTTTATTAGTTTTGAGAAAGATTATGTCAAAGGCTCTCTTAACAATATTGTATGCCTTATGTTTTTTCCCAGAATTTCTTCCAGGTCTCATTAGTTGATTTATAAGTCTCTCAATTATTGGTATCTTAGCTTTACCAAATCTACGTTTTTGATATCTACCTTCAGAATGTGGTAAAAGAACAGGTTTTAAGCATATGTATCTCCTAAGTCCAGGATCACGAACAATAACATTATCATAGCTCCACTTACCAAAGAGCTTGATTAAC
This sequence comes from uncultured Thermoproteaceae archaeon, assembly GCA_964390355.1. Classification (GTDB taxonomy): domain Archaea; phylum Thermoproteota; class Thermoprotei; order Thermoproteales; family Thermocladiaceae; genus CAYMHS01. The sequence continues at coordinate 209,986 of CAYMHS010000001.1, forward strand.
TTGCCATCAAGTGTCTTCACATCTCTTGGACATTCCTCAATAATTGTTGCTCCTGCTACTTGATAAGTAACAGCTTCTTTAGATAGCTGATGTTCTTCACTCATTAAAAATTTCGCTAAAATTGAGTACTATAAATCTTACCGGACATAGTAGAGAACTATGTCTAGTTAAAGATGGGAAAGTATTTAACCCTAAACGTTCTATTAAATCTTTCTTAATGACTAGATTTGCTGATCCATTAAAAGCATTATATTTTGATCAACTAAGCATTGACTATATTGATGAGATTTTAAGACAAGTTGGTTGTGCTATTAACTATATTAATGATATTCCTGTGATTGATATAGGTTCGGGGAATCCACTAGTAATTATTACGGGATTTTCAGCATATGATTATAGAATCGTTAATGCTTTAACTCTAATGTTGTACAGGTATTATAGTGAGTCCATATACCATACACCAAGCGTTAGTGAATCAGTACTTAAGAAGTTTAGACTTCACATTATACTTACAGCAAATCCTGATGCTTATAGAGTTACTGATAAGTACTTTCATGAACTTTCAATCATGGATAAAGATTCTATTATTGTCTTTGAAGATTTCTTAACTTTAAAATCCAGATATACTCAAACTATTCATAAGTTAATTCATGAAGTAAAACCCGAAGCCGCCATCATCTTGACCTACAGTGATGTTGATAGTGTACACATCACTGGCTTAGAAGTACTTGAAAGTTTAATGAATGAGATAGCAGTAGGTATTAAGGAGTCAAATGTTAATGTTAAAATCAAGATTGAACATTTAGATCCACAATTACCACATCATCACTTCACATTAGAGTCTATACCGAGTGTAAGCATATGCATACCTAGAAGTTTAAGTATAGTTAAGATTGCACAGATCATCACTAAAGTGTTAAGTAAGCTCGCTCAAGTTGACTTAAAATCCTTAATGGAAATTAAGCATCAAGAGGCATATAAAGTTGTAATTTACGGAAATATCGACAATATTGTAAGTAATTTCAAAGAGCACAATATGGAAGTTAAGATTTTAAGTGAAAGAGAAGTTGAAGTAACTGTTAGAGGTCTTATGAGACTTATCTTCAGAGATAGAATTGTTGAAAACTACTTCAAAGTATATATACCTTAAGAGTTCCTACATGTATTTGTTTCTCAAGCTTTACATACACATTCCATTCTTCACTACTTAATCATTTCTTTGAATTTCCCATTAACTACTTCTTGTAGCGAATTCCTCAATAAGCTTCGTGAGGACAAAACCTCACATGTGTATGAAAATGTTTAGAGACGTAAACCTCCAGAACGTGATGAAGTAGTGAATTTTTAAAAATAAATAAACATAAAGCAAGTATAGATCTAATAAAGAGAATGGGGAGATAAAACAGGACGTATGGGAGCATATGTATTCTATATAGGACAATCTACAGCTATAGACTTTGTTAAGATAATCATAACTTCACATACATTAATTCATTGAAAAATTGAGCAAAACCTTATAAAAACTTTAACACAACATTAAGTAATGATGATTGCGGTGTGTAGTGATTGATGAACGGTGGTGACACAACTGAACTCCTATACTTAGGTATAAATTAACGTGATGACAACCCGGCAAGACAGAAGTGAATGAAGAGGTGAGGGTTAGCTGATCTCAACTTACTAGACACGTGATAATCTACATAATCTTCTGTAATATAGATAGTAGAAATATTCAAAACATAGTAAGATCGTGACACTCAACGATCTTCTTTAGGAAAGTGAAGTTCATAAATTCTAAACGCGCTATAATGAACCATTCAGCAGATTTTGTGCTTCCTCATCAAGAGGAGTATCATCCACTTAAAATTGAATCTAGATCAAATAGTAGAGAATTGAAAAATTTTAAATTGACTGTTTAAATTTAAGTCTTCCAAGAGATGCAAAGACTCCTACAATGCAAAGTACTGTAAATAATTCGAAAGATAGCTTAGCACTCTTAATAAACATATGGAAATATTCAGGCACTATTTCAACTCTACCCATCATGATGGAGAAGATAAGCATTACTAAAGCCATACTCAATATCTGTCCTATTAAGCGCATTGTTGAAACCGTTGCTGATGCTACTCCGAAAAATTTTCTTTCAACTGAATTCATTATCGTCTTAGTGTTAGGAGAACTGAAAAGAGCTAATCCAAAACCTAAAAGCGTTAAGTTTAAAGTTATAGTACTAATTGATGTATTTATACTGATATTTGAGAAGATTAAAAGACTTAATGCTGTTAAAGCCATACCAGCTGAAGCAACAACTCTCGATTCTACTTTATCAGAAATCCATCCTGCAAGCGGTGCAAAAACAGCCATGGTGACTGGTTGTGCAAGTAGGATTAAACCAGCTTGTTGAGGATCAAGATTCTTAATGTACTGTAAGTATAAGCTTAAGATGAAGCTTACAGCGAATGTTGCACTATAATTAAGTAAAGCAGCCAAGTTAGATAGAGCAAAGACAGCATTTTCTCTGAATAACTTTATTTCAAGTACTGGATACTTTACTTTACTCTCATAGGCAACAAATAAGAATAGAAGTATCAAACCTACGATTAGGCAGATAGCATTTTCAATTAAGCCATAAATTAGAAAAAGAATCATTAAACCATAAATTAGCGAACCAAGAAAATCGAATGTTTCCCCTTTTGCCTCTGCCCATTCCCCTCTCAATCTAATGGCAAGTATTAAAGCAAAAAGACTTATTGGAATATTAATTAGAAATATACTTCTCCAACCGAAGTTATGCGTTAAGTAACCTCCAAGAAATGGACCAAGACTGAGTCCTGTATAAACAGCACTGGTATTAATTCCAATAGCTTTTCCTCTTTCAGCAGGTGGGAATATAGATGTGAGAATTGCAACTGCTGTTGTAAAGATCATAGCTCCTCCAACACCTTGAATGATTCTGAAAGCTATTAGAAGATCTGCTGAAGGAGCTACTGCTGAGAGGAGAGAACCAACAGTAAATACAGAAAGCCCAATAGTGAAGACCCTCTTTCTACCTCTTATATCCGCAATTCTTCCGAATGGAACTGAAAAAATTCCAGCAGCAAGTAGAAATGAAGTTGCAATCCATCCAAGTACAATAGTGTCCACTTCAAATTCTTTACCAATTAGTGGCAATGCTACATTTATAGAAGAACCCATGAAGGGTGTTAAGAAAGACGCTGTAGTAGTGGTGAGTAACGCTCTTGACTTTATATTCATGCCTTTTCTCACATTAAACTCATCCTATGAGTACCCTACTAATAACGGTAACCGTATCTGAAGCTAATCTCGCGTAATATATCAATTTCTATTGTAGATTTTTTATCTAAATTTTCCAAACCTCACGACCACTTCGCTCTTATACGTTCAACAAGCTTTACCAACTTCATAGCTAGAAAAAGTTATACTGTAACTGCATCGCTACACATTGCAAGATAACTATAAGACAGCTGTAGTCATTACTTTACATCTAGCCCTATATAGCATTACTTACTATTTATTAATTTCATAAAGTCTCTATGAGATCATAAATATATGCGCTATCGTAGTTTGTAGAAAAATTTAACATACATATGGGGCATAAGGTTAATATGTTTCTTGAATATTGTTTTAAAATATTCAATCTCTCAATTGCTATTCTATTACTTAAATCATTGATTATTAAATGCATATATCCTCCACAGCAAGTATATTGTTCATAATCTTTCTCAACATAATTTACATTAAGTTCTTCAAGAATTCTCTTAATTTTAAGCATGATCATGCTATATCTTGAATATATGCATGATTTCTGAATTGCGAATTTAGTATCTAATCTTCTTATTGGTGAAGTTCTAATCTTGTCAATATATTTATCAATAATATCGTAAATTGAGTATACTTCAAAATCGCAAACATCATATCTTGGATAAACATCATTTAATATGTAGTAAGTATGTGGATCTATAGTTATTACCTTTCTTACGTGAAATTTCTTGAAAATTCTTACAACTTTTCTAACATGTTCTTGAAATTCTTTTTCAAATCCTAAATCATGAAGAAGTACACCACTGTAAGGCTCGTATGTGTGAAGATATGCTAAATCTAGTCCAGCAGTACTTAATACTCTATAGACTTTTCTTAAAATATTACGTGTCTTCTCTTTTAATTTCTTATCAGGAATCAATGACTTACCAACCTTGTCCAAATTGTAAACTATCCTGAATAGAAAGTCATTACTAAGCACTTTATTCATAACCATGATCAACTTCTTAACGTATGGAATTATCTGATACGTATGGGATGTGTATAAGAGGTACTGTCCTCTTGAAGGTATTTGAAGATGATTACACCAGTCGTTTAATCTTATCATGCTAATACCAAGCACATTACCATAAGTTTCTAAATTCTTGACTAGAATTTTCCCTAATCGCTCAATCCTACTTAGCATTGAATACTTCTTATTCCGTTTATTAACTTTCATGTGAGTTCATTTACTTCAACAACGTCTTCAATACTCTCTACTTTAAAACTCACATTTTCAAGTTCTTCCTTATCTACGTAATAGTCAATTATTGTTGATGAGCAGTATATTATTGATTTATTACTTGATATTCTATACATCATGTAGTACTTCTTGTCATTTTCATTCTTTGCCTTGAAAGACACTACATTTATTAACTGAATCTTATTTTTATTCATAGTTACGATTTCTAGGTTAAGTGCCGTTTTTACGAATTCGTGATTATCTTTCAACTCCTTAAGCAACATTTCAACTTCATTTAGAGAATACCTTGCTAAGTATAATGTTAAGAGGTAACTATCTGGATATTTTGTGCGTAATTTCTTAAATACATCATCAGGAAGATCTAGAAGTTTTTGTAATTTCTCTTCACTTACCGAACCGTTATGACATAACCATAACTCATATCCATGAATTGAATATACATGAAGTGGATGTACACCAAGTATACTTTTACTCAATTCTTCTCTAGTTCTTCTACCATGAATAAGTATTAATACTTTTTCACCTTTTAACTTCTTGACTTTCTCTATAAGTTCTTGAAAATCGTCATCTTCATATATAGGTTTTAACGATTTTTTATAAGTGATATTTAGTCTATCATCACTCTTCACGATCAGTAAGTAACCCCAACCATGCGGATGATTAGAAAATCTCAACCTAGTTTCTAAGTATGGATCTTTTCTACATGATTTATGTAAAGCGCTCAATAATTCAGTAAGTATGTTAATGTCTTCATCAGTATCTACTCTTCCTATGAAACTCAACATTCTACACATTTTTCGACGATTTTTAATAGTTACATTATAACTATTACCGATACTTGAAAAAGATTATTAAAGTCAATTTACAATATGTCTCTTGTTAAGAATAGAATGATGAGTGCATATTATTTACCAAAAATTAAATATTATGGTCCTATATTTAATCTTGAAAATAATAACCTGAATAGAATTGATAGAAATATTTTCCAAGAGATTTTTTACGAAATTTTAAGTAATGGAATTAAAATGATATGTCTTAAATGTGGTTGGGAATGTGAAAAGAATAGTAATGCGTATGCTTTTAATCATGAGCTTCAAGAAATTGAAAAATACTCAAATAGAAAATTGAATTTACCATCAAAGTTAGCGAGATTGAGGAATAAAGTGAAGATTAGAATTTACTATCTAGATGTTAAACCTAATAGAATGTGCTTATTTCATGATAGTAAGAGTAAGTTATGTAGTATTCATGAAGTTAAACCTATGATTTGTAAAATAACTTACTGTGCTAGATTTGGAATAGATAGTAGTGGTAATATGTATGTTAGGGTTGATAAGAAAGTTAAAAATAATGGCTTAATTATTCCGATATTTAAAATAACTAATCATTCTATTTTTTCAAATATTCTTTAACGATGTTTAGAAAGTATTCAGTCACTGTTATATCTTCTGTCAATTCTGGATGAAATGCTGATGCAAGCATATGATCTTCTCTAATAAGTACTGCTAACTCACCATACTTTTCATGATGTAGTGTTGCTAGTGGTTTTGCATTACCCCAATACTTAATTACTGCTGGTGCTCTAATGAATATTGCTCTTACAGTTTTTCCAAGTTCAGATATTGGTAAATCTATTTCAAAAGATTCTCTCTGTCTACCAAAGATGTTCCTAACTACTGAAATGTTCATAACTCCAAGTATAGGTTGTCTTGTCTCACCAACTACATTATCCTTAACCTCTTTAGCGAGCATGACCATACCTGCACAAGTACCGAATACTGGTAGTCCATTAATTATCCTACTTCTAATCTCCTCGAGAAGTCCTACTTTCTTTGCTAGTAAACCTATAGTTGTAGATTCGCCACCAGGAATTACTAGCGCATGTATATTCTCTAAGTGTTTAGGTAGTTTGACTTCAACAACATCACCTTGAAGATTAAGTCTTTTAAAGCAATTCCTTAAAGCATATATGTGCTCTTCAACATCCCCCTGAAGTGCGAGTACACCAATACTAAACATTGAGTCAAGACTTACATTAACTACTTTATAAATCTTTAAAATGTAAATTGTTAACGATCTTCATCATCAACTCACTCTAAACATATCTAGTAATGATGGAGAGTGTAATATATTAATGAATGTTAATTGTGTTTTCGCTGAGATGTAATGGTTAAGGAAGTTATTCAGCTGTTCCAGCGTTAATCATCAATCATTTAAATGCCTATTCATCACTAGATTAAATTTATTCTAAATGCTTTAAAAAATCTTCAATACCGCTCATGACTAGTGATATGGCCCATGCAGCGATGATTAGGCTCATAAATCTTGCAATAAGTTTTAACATGTTTGAACCTAGCTTTGATAAAATATATTGTGAATATCTTATTACCATGTACGTAATTCCTGAAACGATAAGTAGACTTAGAAGTACTTGCCAGAATGGATAGGTAATTGAGAAAATCATAACAGCAGTTATGGCTCCAGGACCTATAAGCATAGGCGTTATTATAGGTACGAATATAAATTCTTCAGGACTAATAGTGGCTGTTTTAGGTATTCCTTCTCTAAGAATATCGATAGCAATTACTAGAAGAATAATTCCACCAGCAATTTTTAAATCATGAATCTTAATGTGAAGTAATTGAAATAATGGTGGACCTATTATGGCAAAGAAGACTAGAAGTGTAGGTAGAGCTATACCTACAAGTCTATTTACTTTATTAATCACATCAATACTATCTTTAGTGATTAAGGACAGCAGAGGAATAACACCTAATGGATCGATTATAGCTAGTAATTGAGTAACCATTAAAGTTATGTTTAGTAATGTTGAATCCATCCTGCCTGTTAAGTCATTAATTCCTTAATAAGTCTATAACTTACTCACACTTCATCTTTAGCAACTAATTTAAACATTCTATACTTATCCAATCTCTCTTCCTCTACGCTATATGTATAGTTAAAGAGTGCTTCCAAGAAGCCTGCTAAGAGACCTCTAAGATAATAGCTCTGTTTAAATCCATATCTAATTTCTAGAGGATCCATTATCAATACCTCAATAGAACTCCATGAGAATTTCTTAATTAAGTAATCGTTAAACCATCCATTTGAGGCTAAAAGTTCGAGAAAGATCTTAAACTTTTCTTGAAAATTGACATCCACATTCTTCAAATACAAGTCATGTATAGACTTGCCGTGTGAAATTGCTATTCTCTGTATAAAAATTCTTGCTAATACTTCACCCAAATACTCAGCTAGAGAGTTAAGTGCCTTTATTAAACTTCCTGCACGTAATGCAGTATTACTGCATAGCAAGTATTCAGAGATAGGTAGAGTAGTGACTTTGTACACGTACTTTAATGATCTTAAATCTTTAAGAATCTCATCAGTTAAGTTAGAGTCAATTTTCATCATAATTCTAGCCTCACTTCCCGAAGACCATGCAAGAACGTCAAGTATGTTTATGTTCCTCTCCTCAATAATCTTGACAATTTTGTTCAGAACACCAACGACATTATCAACTTTAAAGGAAATTACGGGATATGTAGTGTGGAGACGTTTTGTTTTAGACTTTCCTGAACTTATCATTACATCATATATGTGGGTGAAATATTTAAGTCTTACGACGTTTCTTAAGTCTGAAAAATCATGTAGAGTATCAGTGTGATATTGAAGAACTTAAGCTATATAGTAAAATGTTATAAAATAGCTTAAACATTCAAGTACCATGCCTATAAACAGTCTAATTTTAGAGAATTTTAAAATCTTTAGAAATGCAACTTTCAAGTTTAAGAAATATAACATAATTACAGGTAGTAATGATTCAGGAAAATCGACAATAATACATGCAATACTCACATCATTAAAGACTTTAACAAGCGATCCTATCGTTAGAGATGTAGTTTTCAGTTTTGAAAATATTGAAGATATCATTCATAATCACGATGTTGAGAAGGTTACAAGAATTGAAGTTAATGGATCATTACCTTTAAACTACATTAATGAAAATCTAGACTTCTCATTAAGATTAAGACTATCACGTAATAATGGCATCATTATCACTGATGTCAGTATTGGCAATGTGCAGTTACAGGATAAAGAAGTTCTTCAAGCAACATACTCATACATTATTAAGGAGGCAAGAATTGGAAAATACATTATAAGACTGATACCTCATCACCTTCAGCATACAGTATTTAATGTTAAGGTATTTTATCCAAGAATAAGCATTATAAATGTTGATGAGGGGCTTCTTCTCTTGGAAGACGCTTTTCCATCAATAATCTACAAGCATGTATGTATCATTCCATCACTTAGAAGCTTCATAACTTCGAAGTCGAAATTAGATTTTCTAGATACTTCATCAAGCATAATTATCAAACTACTTGAGCAACCTAAAATTAAGTATAAGGTTAGTCAAGTACTAACATCAATATTTGGGAGAGAGATAATCATCGATGTTAAGAAAGTTAAAGGTTTTGATGAATTTTACATAGAGGATTTAAGTTCTGGAAACAGATTCTCACTTGAATCAAGTAGCTTAGCACAGATACTTTACGTAATTGTTCATACACTATCATTACCTAAAAATTCAACATTAATCATTGAAGAACCTGAAGTCCATCTACATCCCAAGATGCAGAGAAAATTTATGAATGAATTATTAAAATTATGTAATGAAAATGATCTTCAATTAATTATAACCACACATAGTGAGTATATTATTAAATCTTTAGATAATGTTAGAAATGAAGTAGTAATATACTATCTAGAGAGAAGTCGTGATAATGTACATATAATTAACTTTGACAGTAATCTAGATGAAGTATTAAAAAAATTTAAACAAGATTTGGAGGGTTAAAACGTAATGAGTGTTGAGGAGCGTATTGAAGAGATTGAATTTCTTGGCAAAAAGTATAGATATCTCATCAGAACTTTAAGTGATGGTTCGCATCAGATAGTTAGAATTGATAGTAGTGATAGGAGAAAAAATGAAGATGAAGATCCCATTAAAGCAATTATGAGAGTTGTTAAGGAGATTTTAAAGTTTAAAGAAGAACTTGAATGTGACATTGCAAGAGCTATTTTAGGTATTAAAGATCCACTTAGTCAGGTAGTGCAGACTATGGAGGAGAATTATAAAGAATATTTCATAAAAGCTTTTGGAACAGATGATATCTATCAAGTAGTTAGGAAGATCATTAAGAAGTGACCTCTTCAGTACGTGAATAACCAATCTGTTAAGTATTTATTCATTCTATTTATAAGCTTAGTTACACTTCTCTCAATCTCTTCAGGAAGTTCTTCAACTGCGCTCCTCATATCTTGTATAAGTTCTTCAGGATTGATACCTATTGGATCCATTCCTAAACCTGCAATATATGTCATTAATTCTAGAGGATTAATATTTACATCTTTTTCATCTATGTAGGCTTTCTCTAAGGCTTTATAAGCTAAGTATATTTTGAAAGCATACTCATCAACTCCTAACTCCTTACTTACACTATCCATTTCTCTTCTTTTAAGTTCACTAATCATGTTTTCAAAATTTTCATATCTTTCTTTTACTTTAAGATCTATGTACTTACTCACAAACCTTAAGTATTTAGGATAGATTCTCAATACGTCATCTATTGATTTTGCAGAGTCTAAAGCACCTCTATAAGCAATCATGGCTGTCTCAATCATAACGTCCTCTAGATAACCTTCTTCAACTAATTTTGAAAACTCATCAGCAGCTTCTTCATAATAAGTCATCTCGCCGGTATTTATGGCTTTGCATAGCTTTGCAAAGGCTAGGCATGTGCTCCTTTTTAAATTCAAGATTTTTTGATATTCTTCGTCAAGAGTACTTAATTGTCTAAGTTCATTGTAACACATGGTGTAGTATTTCTCGGCTTCATCTGTCTGTCCATGGGTGAAGTAGTAATTTGCTAATACTTCGACTGAGTCTGACTTACTGAGTAAGTAGTTTACTCTTGCTTCAGGAATTGTAAGTTGAATCTTATGAAAGATTACACTTGATTCTGCATAAAGTTTAGCAGCTTCTTTTATCAATTTTTCTTCATCTTCATGTCTATTCTCCTCATGAAGTTTCAATGCTTTATTCTTTAATGCTTCAGCCCTAGCAACCTTTATGAAGGCCTCCATAAATTTTGCACGATCATTTAAGCCAAAGTTCTCATACATCATCTTTGCTTCTCTAAATCTATCTTCAGCATCTTCATAATTTTCATCGAGATATAGAAGAGTACCTATCTGTTCACTGACGAATCCTGAATTAAGATCGTCTTTCTTAATGTCTGTAATTTTATGTACAATTTTTGAAATATTCTCAATATTTAACTCCACAAAGCTGTTAATTAACTGTCTAAGTTCGTTCAATGTGAGAATTGAAATAGCTTTACTATAAGCTTCCCTGAAGACTTCACTACCTAAAGTACTTATTAATTCTTTAACATCGATTTCATGTACATCTACCATGCAATCATTATCTAGACACCTAGCCTTATTTGCAAAGACGCTTCTTTCAATCAGGTCTCTAGGTACAGAGCCTCTAGCAACATTTACTAACACTACAGCTAGAGAATTTACTAGACAATCAATATTCCAACCACATAAATTTATAAGATCACTAGACTTCATAATCTACGTCCTATTACAAAATTATTTAATTTTTCTTTATATAGTTATGAACTACCAGTTCTATGTAGTTGAGTCTATAATCATTAAGAACCTTCTTAATCACTGTTTCAATCTTATTAAGGTTTTCATCATGAAAGAGATGAGTCTTGATTTTGGTGTCTGTAGAGCCAAATCCTTCAATACCATTTAGATATTTAGATAATGCTTGTGCTAAAATCTTCTCAAAGATCTTATCATTACAGAGTACGCATATAATCTTCAATATCTTCATGTATGGTATTATGTAATCAATATGCCAATGTCTCTTTTTGATCTTCTTAAAATATCTAGAAATTCTAAATCTCAAACCATTCATGGCCGAACCAACGTATACATAATATCCTCCTCTAGTAAAGTTAAACTTCTTTCTAGATTTAGTTTCAATAGTGATATTATCTTTTTTTAGAGACATAATGAGTAAGTATATTCCTGAACTTTGTGGAATTTTCTCTATTAGATTCATGTGAGTTATTGTTAAATATGTTTAAAGCTATATAGGCTTACCTAATGAGTATTGACACTATTCTACTTCTGGTAATTTTAGGATTAATTCTAATACTTCCGCTTCTCATCAGATCTATTGAGAGAAATTTGGAAATCTTCTTTCTATTAATGGCAGTGATTGCTGCATCCATTACCAACTCATGGTCAATACATCTAATTGAGGAAGCTTTGAAGACTCCAGTAATGATTCATGAGAAGATACCTATAGGTCTCTTTCAGGTAGTACTTACAGTTGGTTTAATTTTTCACTTTCTTAGAGATAAGGTCGTAAATGCTGTTGAGAAGTTAATATCTAAATATTCTCCAAGAGTAATGTTTACCGTACTTTCAATATGTTTAGGTCTTGCATCAAGCTTTATATCAGCAATAATTGCATCCGTAATTCTTGCTGAAATACTTGCAATAACACCAATATCCAGAAGAGAAAAACTATACATATCCGTCATTGCCTGCTTCTCTATAGGTCTTGGTGCAGCATTAACACCTGTAGGTGAACCATTATCCACAATTGCTATTCAAAAACTTTCAAAACCACCATATAATGCGGGCTTCTTCTTCTTGCTTGAACATTTAGGCATATACGTTATACCTACAGTCATAGCAATATCACTAACAGTGTTAAAGATTATACCTAGAGAAATTGTGAGAGTTGTATCTGAAGTTCACATTATTGAAAAATTATCCACAGTTTTTTGGAGAGCAATAAAGATATACCTATTTATTGTAGCTCTAGTAATTCTTGGCAAGAGTTATGAGATATTAGTAGTTAAGTACTTCAAATATTTAAGTCCAGAAATACTTTACTGGATAGGTCTCATGTCAGCCGTTCTTGATAATGCAACATTAACAGCAGCTTTCATTAGTAGTGAATTATCTCTTTTTCAAATAAAGTCATTCCTGATGTCTCTATTAATTGCTGGTGGAATACTTGTTCCAGGAAATGTTCCTAACATCATTGTAGCTTCAAGAATTGGAATAACATTTAAGGAATGGGCAAAGTTTGGAATTATTATAGGTATGCCTCTCTTCATAATTTTCTACATAATACTACACGTCATTTAAGTTTTGTAAGTTTGATAATTAACTCCTCATTAGTACATTTAGCAAGAATTACAGTTCTACTTGAAGATAATCCATACCTACTTATCCAAAAACCAGAATTAGCAACTCTTGCTTCATAATCAATACCTGAGATGTGTGTATGGCCCATGATTAGCCAGGAGTTTTTAGGGATGTTGAGAATGTTTTTAAGCAATTTTTCAAGAAATAACTTATATCCAAGAATTTTAAAGAAATAATTAATAATGTAAGCAACAACTCCATCTCTCGATATGTAATCACCATGAGTAACATAGACAACATTGTCACAATTATCGAGTTTAATCATTAATAATCCTCTTCTAACATTTACAATTACGTCATTGACATTTAAAGTTATGGTGCCGTTAGTAATTATAGGGTCGTGAGAAGTTTCACTAACAATATACTCAATATGGTTAATACCGGTGAGATTCAATTTCTCTACAGCATCCCTTAGTAAAGATCTTAATTCTTGATAATTCATGTAGTAATGTTTATTGTCAAAAAGATCACCAGCAATTACTAGCATGGCAATGTTATTTCTTTTTAACCACGTACCAATGGTAGATAAGTCTTCATAATTGCTCTCAAGATGAATATCGGAAATAATTACCATAGAGGTAATGTTTTTCAAGTTTAAATAATAGATTTCAAGAACCCAATATCTAGTAAGCCAGGGAAAGTTCCAAATCGTGAGTACTATAAGTAGCGAAAGTATCGTTATGAGTATGATGTATTTGATCTTCATGTGAAGATCTTCTAAATAATCATTATCACTTTTATCCTCATTAAGTCAAGTCTCCACAAGTACAGAAGACTTCATGAATTATAGTATGTAGATCTTCAAGACCCTCACCTGTAATAGAGCTTACTCTAATAATTCTTTGCTTCTTTTCTAGTTTATCAATAATGTTCCAAAGTTCTAACGTTAAATCTGCTTGTACACCCTCAATAAGTAGATCTTCTTTTCTCCTCAATATTTCCTGAAAAGTCTCACAACTTAACATGTCCGCTTTTGATATGACTGTTATTATAGGCATATCAATTCTATATTTAATTGCTAAAGCTAGCAACTTTAAAAATGCAAAATCTCTAATACTTCTCAATAAATCTGCAGGTATGAGAAATACTGTACATGACTTACCTTCAAAGATCTTTAAAACCTCAATACCGCAGGAATGAAAAACTACAAGTTCAAGCTGTCCTGGAGTATCAATAATTATGTAATCCTTATCAAGCGATAACTCATTCGCTATCTTTTTAATTTCATCTTTATAGTTTAGTAAAAGTTCAACACTTCTAATTAACGCAGTGTTAGGTCCAATATTGAATTTCCTCATGACATCATCAACGGTATAGTAGTTTCTGATGTCGAAATTTGGACAATAAGGTAGTTTTTCAACAGCTGCATCAAGATTGATATAACCAACACTGAATCCTTGCTCCTCTAAATACTTACCAAATTTTTCAGTAAGTGTTGTCTTCCCACTACCTGCAGGTCCTAATATGAAGATGTTTACCATAACTTCTCAAATAACTGTTGTTAAAGTGTTTATAAAGTCAAGAGTTACCTCTCCTATATATTGGTAAGTTAAAGAGTGCTATATGCGCTTTTGCTGAGTAGAATTTAGTATAGATTTTTCTTTCACTTATTCTTTTCTCAATTTCATTAATACTTAATTTTTCAGGATCATACTTTAAACTTCCAATTATGAAATTGCATGCATATCCAAAACTTGGAATCCATACATTATACTCTTTAATAATGGGAAAAGTAGACTTAACACTATTAAGTACTTTATCGTAAACTTCCTCGTAATAGAATGATGAGCCTGCTTGTGTGACTATCATACCATCACTTACAAGTTTCTCTTTAACCTTGCCATAAAACTTCTCAGTATAAAGTTCATAAGCTATTTCTGATGCGTAAGGATCCGTAAGATCTAAAATGATTATGTCAAATTGTTCGTTGGTTTTCTCAATATATTCCTTACCGTCCATAATTATTACTTCAACTCTTTTATCAGTAAATACTTTTTCACTCATAGATTTCAAGTACTGTTTTGAAAGTTTAACAACATCTTCATCAATATCAACCATGATTACCTTCTCCACAGGATGTTTAAGTACTTCTCTGACTGTAGCACCTTCACCACCGCCAATAACTAGAACTTTTTTAGGATTTGGATGTGTAATCATTACAGGATGTACTAGACACTCATGATATATATGTTCATCTATTTCCGTGGATTGTACAAGATTATCAAGAACTAAAGCTTTTCCATACTCTTCAAGCTCAACAATATCGATACTTTGATACTTACTCCTAGTACTTACGATAATGTTTCTCAACTTAATGATCATGTAGGTATGTTTAGATACTGGTTGGATGACGCTAGGTGTAGGTATTGACATGAGAGTTTATAGATTTTTACTAATTAATAAGTCTTCATCATATCTTACTGAAGTAACTTACTCAATACGTTAAATACGTGACTTACTTCATTAACATCTACTTTGACATCACTCATAAATATGGCCTTTTCAGCATGATTACTGTCGTCTATTCCTTTTAAGGCTTCTAAACTATAGATATCGTTAAGTCCAATCATATCATTTACTCCATAATGTAGATTATCGTAGTAGATCGTTATGTCTGGCATATATTCTACTCTAGAACCTCTATATACATTCCATTTGAAGTACACCTTATTATCTAGACCCTTACCATCAATACCTTTAATGCTAATTAATAGATTAGCTATTTGCTTACAAACATCTTCATAATGTTCTTTCTCAACTATTCCTTTTTCTTCTCTTCCTTTGAGATTTATCCATATCTGACCGACATAGGCGCCCCATGCCCATGCTATAGTCCTATCCCAATCAATTAATCCTCTCCTATTAGCTTCTTCAAGGGTCATAGCTTTCTTAGGTCTTTCTTTAAGTTTTAAAAGACCTTCCTGCGCAAGTACTTCATTAATGTTTACTCTATAGTACATTCTTTTAGCTCCATGATCGCTCATAATTATAATACTTGTATCTTTAGGAATTATGGTCATGATCTCTCTTAACTCTTGATCAATCTTTCTATATAGGTTGAGTAATCCATTCTCTAGCTCTGGATCATGTACATATCTTGGATGTTCTTTATCGAAAAATTTCCATAAAGTATGTTGTGCTCGATCAATACTCATGATTACACCTATAAATAAATCCCAATTATATCTTCTAAGTAAGTACTTCATTATCTTGAAATCTTGTTCAAGTTTAATCATTAATTCTTTATAGAGTTGTTTAGGGTCTTTTCTCTTATAATCATAAACGTCGATGATGTAATTATTATCAACTAGATTTAAGATTTCTTTCTTAATAAAGGGTGGCCAGGTAAAGGATGCTTCGATGCTTGGTGTAAAGAAGTCTGAAATGACTATTCCCTTAATTTTGGGTGGAGGGTAAGTTCCAGGAACAAAGCAGAGTATAACTTTCTTACCTAACTTATTGGTAAAATTCCAAATAAACTCGAAGTCTCTAACCATACCGTAATGATAGAATTGAAATTCTGTATAGGTTCTTGGTTTTCTCACTTTAAGATCATAGAGACCTAGATCTCCAGGATTGAGACCACTAAAAGCACATAACCATGCAGGTATTGTTATGGGTGGTATCGTCGAGTTGACTCTACAGTAATGGACTTGATATAGCTGTTTAAGTGTTGGTAATTCATCGATCCAAGTCTCGATTTGACTAGGTTCAGCACAATCGATACCTAGTACGAGAACTTTACCCATAAGTGATTCAAGAGAGGTCAGTATATATTTCTTCACTAGTATTGAAATGTAGGAATAGCATTTAATACTTGATAAAGAGTAAATACCACCATTAATATAACTATTGTGGTCATAATGTTTTTACTCAATTTACTAGCTTTAAGTAACGCTAATGTGAAAGGTATCTGCATAGGTATGTTTATAAGTATTCTCGATATTAAGGCAGCACTACCTAATGAAAGTAAGTAGGCAAAAAATGATGATAAGGATAATGTATGATAATACGTAATCTTCTTAAACATGAATGATCCTATTAAGGCTAGAAGAAGAAATATCCAATTACTTAATGAGCACCAAAGGTAGTAGCTGAAAGCTGCAAAGAGACCACTAACGTTAAGGGTAAGTATTTTCTGAGCCTGTATAGATACCGTACCTATGGATGATGTTAATCCATAACCAAGAAAGTCTCTCACAATTCCATGAATGATGTTGACCGTGATGAATATGGTAAGCATTAGAAAATTCCTATCAACTCTTTTACTATGTAAAGTATGAATCATGTAGTAGAGAATTATTGACACCAAGTATTGAGTCCATGTCCATGGATGAGACCATAAGCAAACACTTGATATGATTATTGCTGATACTAGTCTTAGTGGAGATAATCTTACGAGTAATGATAATGTAATGATCATTAACGAAAGTGTGAAAAAGCAGGCTTGAAAACCACCATAGAGAAAGGCAATACATATAGGTGTGATTGGTGTTAATAGTGCAGTAAAACTTGCAATTCTCTCATCACCAATCAACTCTCTGGTAAATGTGTATACGGCAATGGTGTATAATGGAAAGAGTGCAATTATGTGATATTTAGCTATGATAGGTATAGGTACGTTAAATACTTCATGAATAGTATAGAGTAACAGTAAGTAGATAGGTCTCGACCCCTGACTAACTTCAAAGGCCTTATCAATACCATAATTATCAATCTCATAGAGCCACTTCTCATAATATACTACATCAACAGATATCGAGTATTGTCTAGGATTAAGTAATGGTATATATGGTATTGATGGTACAATCACTGATAATATCGATGCAATAATTAATAATCTTCTCTTTGAAAAACTGAAATTTTCAAGCTCTACATTAATCAAACTTCTCAACCTAGAAATTACACTAAGAATATTTACGTAGAATCTATCCTCAATTTTAAATCTCAACAGTAAATTAACATACATGGTAATCAGCGGTTTGAGAAAGGGCGATAAGAGAAGAATGGCTGAAAGTGCTATACACGTAAAGTCTAGACTGTGATATAGATATTCAAAAATCTTCACAATAATCATTAACGTCGAACTTGAGACAATGTCAAATGCTCTACTTGCTAGAAAAGTACATGGTAGGTAAAGTATAGAGATAATTGAGATTAGTGTCAAGAAAGTCTTTAAGAAAGTATCGTACTGTTTAAAGTACTTTAGAGTTAACAAGACATTACTGAATAATAATGTTAATACTAAAATTTGAATAGTTAAGGTTTGCATATTAAGAAAATACATGATGAAGAGAATCGTTAATGAAAGTAAAGTCAAAATCATAGATATCTCTACTCTTCTTAAAGTAATGCATCTTGGTATTTGAACTAATGATAAAGTCACTAGAACTATTGTGAGATCTTCATAGATGCTTCCACCTAAGAATTGAATAGACTTCATATACGTAACTCTTTCAATTGTTATATAGTAGTGAATACCTAATGTTGCCATGATGTCGATGAATGTTATGATTAGTGCTACTGAAATTAAATATGAGTATATAACTTTCACTACTCTATCAAACATAATCATTATGGAGTGTTAGAGCTTTTTAAGTATCTTATCTATCTACCACTAAGATATGGTTAAGTGGTTAATCGAAACTGCATGTGAGGAATTTAAGGAAAATCCTGGAAGACCATTCATAATAGCCTTTATGATACTTCTAATAATTGCAGCTATCTTTCTAGCTCTTGGTAATGAATTTTTAGCAAATAAGTTTGCTGAATATGCGTATTACAACTTAGTTTTAGGGGTTGTATTACAGTTAATAGCTATTATTAAAGAAGAAAGAAGAAAGTCGAAAGTAAAGAAGTAATGTTATGAGAATTCTTCTATAAATCTCATCACTTCATCTTGAATAAAATCTTTAACGACCATGATTTCACCGTCCTTACTAATTATTAATTTCTTTTCATTACCGATAACCTTACCAATGATTGAGTATTCTATACCATTACGTTCATATTCTCTAATTAGAAGATCTAACTTATCTTTGGATATTGTTAACAATAGTGCTCCTGAACTTAATGCTCTATATGGATCTATACCTAAAGTTTCAAGTATAATTTTTGTCTCTTCTCTTATCTTAACCTTACCTAGATCTATCTTTATGGATTTATTTGAAGCTTCCACCATCTCTAGAAGTCCCTGAATTATTCCACCTTCTGTAGGGTCATGCATGGAATTGACGTAAGGTGTCGCTATTAGAGCTTCCTTAACAACACTTACCTCTTTAATGAAATTCTTACTTCTTTCAATAATCTCTCTTGAAATGCCTTTACTAATCAGCAATTGTTCAAAATCTGTAGCTATGATAGCTGTTGCTTCAAGAGCTGCGGCCTTAGTCATAATTACATAATCACCACTCTTAACATTACTTGTAGTTATGTACTTATCCGTAATGCCTATGGCAGTACTCACAATTACTGGTCTACTAATTCCTGGTGAGTACTCGGTATGTCCACCAATCAATGATGCATTAATTTCTTTTAAGGCATTATCTATCTGTCTCATAATCTTATTAAGCATTTCAATTCTACCCTTCTCACTCTCAGGTAGTAGTATAGTTGTTAAAAACCATCTAGGAATAACACCTCTTACAACGATATCATTTGCAGGTACGTAAATGCTTAACCATCCGATAAGCTCTACAGAACCTGTAATAGGATCTACATGACTAACTAAGTACTTATTGTGATTAATTCTAACTATTGCTGCATCTTCACCTATACAGGGTCCAACAATAATGGAGGAGTCATGAGTGCCCAGATTTTTAAAGACTATGTTTTTAAGAACTTCATTACTGACTTTAACCATAATTTGCTACTCGACTTCTATCTCTATGAACTTTACCTTACGTTTTCTACGTACTTTACCATAAATATCTTCGTAATACATTAAGTATATACTATAAATCATTAATGATAGTAGTAGAATTGATGAAATTGAAGTGCTTAATTTAATGAGGTAGTTCTTACTTATCATGAAGATTAAGATAGAAACTATCAATCCAATACTTGATGCTATGTAAACTTTTAGAGCTGTCATGATTATTCAAGTATTTCTCTAATATTTTCAGGTATCTGTCCTGGAGTATTTTCTTTCTCATACAATTTATCTCTAAGTGCTTCAAGCATCTCAATATCTCTACCCATAAATTCAGCTGCAGAGATTACCCTAGCATTTCTGTTTTCAGCATATTCATAAACGTTAATGATTTTCTCTCTATATTTTAAATCCCTCATAAAGTGATGATCAAGTATTATCTTCTCAACACTGCTATCTATAATTTTCTTTAAATTCTCAATACTAGCATCTAGATGTTTCTTACTGTATCTAAAGCCTAACATGTAAGTCATTGGTCCATCAATGATTGCTATTCTTGGTTTTTCATTAATAATAAAGTTTACTTGTTCTTCAAGTGCAGGTCCCTCAACATCCGAGGTGTATACAATCTTATCTTCTCTATCACTAATAGATACCTCAACTACATATCCAAGTCTATCGTTTACACCGTGAGGTACTGGTTCTGAAAATTTAATTCTAGTACTTCCGATAATTACTTCCTTACCATCAGCAATCTCTAATATTTTAACTAGTGGCTTAATCATGCTTAAAAATCTTGATGCACGAATCATCTGACTTCTATTGATTTTATGTTCAGGATGCTTCACATAGACTATCTTTCCTTTATAAATATCGATGGGTATTAGCTTTCCAGGATCGTGATGATCATAATGATAGTGAGTTATAATGATGATGTCAGACTCTTTAGCATATTTCATAATTTCTCTAGCACACTCAATCATTCTATCAACCTCTCTCTTATGTGGTGGTAATCCGTATCTTGAAGGTGCAAGTGAAACTGCAGGATCTATATGTATTTTAGCATCTTTAGTTTCAATGAAGGTTGACTGAGAACGAACACCAAAGGAATCAAATGCCAAGAGTTTAACTTCCATAATCAAGAAGTAGATATTTAGACCTAATAAACATAACGTAACTGTGATATTTATGAAGTCTATCTAACGCTTAAAGCTAAGTAATTTTATAAATATTAACAAAGCAGCCATCTCAATAACTAGTATGTAAGTTATCATCATATTCTTGAAAGTCATGTAGAGATAACTAATAATTACATTACCTAAACTCCATGATAATCCTTGAACAACACTATAAACACTATAAGCATAAGTTAAGTCTTGATTTGATACTAAGTTAGTTATTGCTACCTTAGTATTAACTTCATAAATGCATATGATTATTCCCCAAATCATTGAGGCTATAATTAGCATTAAGACGTTGATGCTATACATCACTAATAAGGCTAATATTGGTATGGTTATGGGAAGGATGGTTAAAACTTTTAATCCAAACTTATCATGTAAATAGCCAACTGGGTAAGCAGTAATGGCATCAGAGATCATAGCTATCATGTACAGTATAGGTATTATCATGTCAGGGACAACCGAGGAGTATTTCAGATAATACGCTATTAAGAACCAATGCATAAAACCAAGTGATGTCAAGATTATGAATATTAAGTACATGTAAAATTGATTACTTAATCTCTTCTCACGTGCTACTTTACTATACTCTACGATTTTAATTTTTGGATATGTAATTATTGATGATGTTAAGAACATTATGGCTATTATTGCAGGTACTGCAAGTATAAGGAAAGCTGACTTGTAGTTACTGTATGATTTGTATAATATCCAAGCAACAGTTAAAGGTCCAATGACTGCACCTATCTGATCAATAAGTTCATGTAAACCTAAACCTCTACCTCTACCAATACTTTCAGTAACTTCAAGTAATACGATGTCTCTTGCTGGTGTTCTTATACCTTTTCCAAACCTTTCAATTAATGCCAGCATTAATGCCAGTTGCCAATAATCAACAAAAGCAAGCATGGGTATAGCTGCAAGATTAACTAAATATCCTGTGAAGATTAGTATCCAATAACTTCTGCTAGATCTTAACCTGCACGTCAAAATACCGCCTAAACTTCTTGATAAATATCCAACTAAGTCTCCAAAACTTATAATTCCCGCAATCAGGATAGATGCTCCTAGTACCTTGAAGTACGCACCTAAGATTGATCTAGCACCTTCATACGTGATATCAGCAAAAAGAGAGACTAAGCTTAATAATATGAATGTGGTGAATGCTCCTTTACACGCAATGCCTATTGAGTTCTTAATGAGTAGAAATTGTTAATTCTAGACTTAAACTTTAACTTAACGTGTATCTCAACTTTACTTACTGGCTTTATAAAGGCTTGGAGGTAGCTATAATTTTAGTTATAGGTTATGTTTGTGGTAGACTTATACATCTGGCTATTAGTAAAATTTCAAGAAAATTTGGACTTGATACCTTCTTTAGGAAAACATCAATTGGTAGAGCACTTCTAAGATCAGGATATACTGCTGGTGATTTTTTAGGAATTTTCGCAAAATGGGTGATATACATTATAGCTATATTGGAAGCCTTAATAGCTCTTGACTATCCACCAGTAAGTCCATATGCAAACTATGCCATTAATAAGCTTGGAGAAATTGTTGCTGGTGTCATCATAATCATCATAGGTATAATCTTTTCCGATTGGCTTGGTGATTATATTAAGAGAAGTTACTCTAGTAGTGAGGAAGTTGATAGGACGTTTTTAACACTTGCAGGTGATGCTTTGAAATTCATACTGTACTATACAGTCATCACAATAGCACTTAAAGTAATGGGCATAGATGTGACTATACTATACATATTTGCTAATGCCATAGCATGGGGAATAGCGATAGCTATAGGAGTAGCAATGGTAATAATACTCATAACGTATTTAAGAACACCAATAGAAAAATTCATAGAAAGATTAAGAAAGAAAGTAGAAACGACAGAAAAACAGACAGGATAGGTAAGTCCCTAATATAAATCCTTCTCATCATAGAACATTACGTTCATTAGTTACGAAAAGGTAATTAAGAAGAGCTTAGGACAAGATTCAGATAAATATTACATAATAGTATCTGGAGATAGAAAGTTTTAGTTTAAAGTAAGAATTAACCGTACCGGAAATGAAGGTTTTAATAATTTTAAGCACGTATTTTATGTCAATGTTACTCTGTATTTTAGGTGTTATGAGGAATCGTTTATAAACTATTATGTTAATATTAATTGAGAGAATGAGTCTTGAAGTTAAAGCTGGAATAATAATGTATCAGACTAGTCATTCTAAAGGTCAAGAACTTGTTGCACAGAGAATGGTGAAGTGGTTTAATAGATTTGGACATAAGGCATACTTAATAACCAGTATTTATCATGATGGAGAGGAGATCGTTAAGAAGAGAGAAATTGAACTTACTATCGATGGTTATAGAATTTTTGAAAAGGATCCAGCAATTGAATTACCTGTTGTTAGAGTTGATAGTGATAAAACAACATGGCCTCCACGAAGAATTATGTTTAGAAATTTTGTAGATGTACTTAGAAAGCTATGTGATGAACTTAAACTTAACGTATTAATCACTCACTCTACATTATGGAATGGTCCTGAAGAGACTGCTAAGTTTATTATGTGGAGAAGAACTATTAAGTCACTTAACCTTAATGGTGGTCTAGATCCTATATATTGTCATATGAGTCACTACCAACCACCAGATCCCACAAGATATAGCCTAATTGAAAGAGCTTACAGAATGGCTTGGAATCACTTAATTTTTCCACAAATATTCAAGACTGCTGACTTAATCATATGTGTAACTCCTGTAGAGGCTGAAGAAATGATTAAGATGGGTGCTAGACCAGATCAAATATATATCTTTCCTGGAGGTATTGATGATGATGAGTTCATAGATCTTGAAAGAGTAGATTCCAGTGAATTTAGAACTAAATATGACATTCCATGTGATAAGAAGTTAATATCCTACTTGGGAACTGTTGAAGAAAGAAAAAATCCACTAGCTATTGTTAAGATAGCTGAAAAGTTGAAAGATAGAAAAGATATACACTTCGTAATTGCTGGAAGGCCTGGAGATCAGTGGAGTGAGGTGGAGAAGGAATGTTCAAAACTTAGGAATGTAACACTTACTGGAGAGTTAAGTAATGAAGATAAACTTAAACTCATCAAGGAAAGTTATCTAAACATCATTATGAGTAGAATGGAGGCATTAGGACTTACACAACTTGAATTCATGTATGGTGGTGTTCCTGTAATTACTTCAGGAACTTATGGTCAGAAATGGATAGTTAGGAACAATATTGATGGTATACATGTAAATGGACCTGACGATATTGATGGTGCTGTACGTGCTATTGAATACCTAGTTGATAATCCACAAGTACGTAATGAGATGAGTATTAATGCTAAAGAAAGAGCTTCCAAATTCTTAATGTCAAAACTTATGAGAGACTTCATCGAGAAGCTTGAAAGTGTTCTAAAAATGAAAGAGTATGGAAAGACTATATCTAGCGTTAGTTGAAGCAGCGCTTGAAACGATTCCTCAAGAAATAGTTAGTCACGAGGTAATTGTTAGGGATGCTAGAAGGAGAGGTAAAGAACCTAAACATCTAATTCTCGATAGATCAAGACATCATAAAGCTATGCTTAAGTTAGAGAGAAGTGAAAAGAGAGGTAGACCAGACATTATACATCAATCACTCTTAGCAACGCAGTATAGTCTGCTTAATCATTATGGTAAATTAAAAGTGTATATACATACCTTGAATGATTATGTAATTGATGTTAATGAAAAGACTAGAATACCGAAAAACTACAATAACTTTATTGGACTTATGGAACAGCTATTCATGATAGGTAGAATACCACCTAAAGGTAAGCCACTAATGATTCTTCATAAGATGAGCCTTGAAGAACTTTTAAGAAAAGTTAAACCAACACATACCATTCTCTTAGATGATATTCATGGAGTAGAGTCAAATTTTCAAGAAGTTGCAGCGAAGATAGTTAATCAAGATAAGCCACTTATTATGATTGGTGCCTTCCCTCATGGAACTTTTAGTGAAGAAACCTATAAGCTTGCAGATGAGGTTTTAAAGATTGGTCATTACGTGTACGATACGTGGATAATTACGTGTAAGTTATTGACGTATATTGAGTATAGGCTTGGTTTAGAATTGTGAAGAATAGTAAGAATTCTCATGACATTATAGACATGCAAGAAATATGTTCTTAATCAATTCTTTATCCACCTTGAAAGGTGCAAGTTCAATTAGTGGCTTCATAGAGTTGTATGTTAATTCAGTCAACTCTTTAATGTCATCTCTAGATATTCCATAATCACTAAGTTTTCTTCTAAAACCTACATCTTCTTGAAACCTCACTAAACCTGTCTTAACTAGTTCAGCATCTTCAGTCTTACTTGAGAGTTCTGGAATTATGGGTTTTAAAAGTTCAGTAAGTATTTGTGGTTCGTACATGTAGGTTATCTTCATGATTTCAGGACCTAAACATGCAAGTCCTTCACCATGAGGTATTTCAGGGTTATAACCACTTAATGCGTGTTCCATGGCATGTACTAAGTGCGTTCTTGAATTATCGATAGCAATACCTGCTATAGCTGATGCATAGAGTAACCAGTATCTATAATCAACATTGTCAAGATCATTTATGGCTAGAGGTAGATGTTTAAAGATTAGTTGTGAAGCTTCTTTTGAAAGTAGTAGTGTGTATGGTGTTTTTTCAAGACTTGTTGCTGATTCAAGTGCATGATAAAGAGCATCTAGACTTGTTGCTATTACCTGTCTTTTAGGCATGGTTAAGGTGAGTTTAGGATCATCAAAACTGACTAGTGGGTACATATTATCATATCCGAAACCAATCTTTTCTTTAGTTTCAATATTAGTAATGACTGAGTATCTATCAACTTCACTGCCAGTACCATGTGTTAAGTTAATAGCTATTACTGGTAAAGTTTTTTCAGGTATTTTCAGCCCTTTAACGAAGATCCATACATCTTCATTACTTGGTATGGTTATAGCTATCGCTTTTGCAGTATCTATAGCACTACCACCACCAATTGCAATAATTAAGTCAACTCTTTCGCTTCTAGCTAACTCTACACCTTCATTAACGATGTCTCTTGTGGGGTTGGGAATTACTTTGTCATAGATTATATAGTTCTTGTTTAATTCTTTCAATTTCTTCTCCACAACACCTAAAGCACCACTTATTCTGGCTGAAGTCTTTCCACATACAATCATGATACTGTTAAAGTCTTTCAAATAGTTAGTAATTTTATCAAGAACACCAACGCCAAAGTGTAGCTTGGTTGCACATCTTAGAGTGAAGTTTGGCTTCATAGTATAGCTTAACTATGTAAGAACTTTAAGATTTACTAGAAACATTACTGTCTCTTCATGATTTTTACAAGTTCTTCCGCTCTTGCAGCTATTTCTTCAGATGTTAATCCAAAGTATTTATATAGATCTAGTGGATTTTTTGCTGAATGTCCAAACCTTGTAGCACCCATAATGCTCATAGGTACTGGGTAAGTCTGTACAAGAACTTCAGCTACGGCTGAACCAAAACCACCACGTACTAGATGTTCCTCAATAGTAACTACGGCTCCTGTCTTTCTAGCAGATTTCTCAATGACAGAGACATCTAATGGTTGAATAGTGTGAAAATGTACAAGCTCTGCACTTATACCCTTCTCTTCGAGGATTTTAACAGCTTCTACAGTAAAGGGTAGCATTTGTCCTGTAGTAAATATTGATACGTCAGTACCTTCCTGAATAATTACTGCCTTACCAATCTCGAACTTGTAGTCTAGATTACATGTAATGTTTATTGAGAAGTCTCTACCAATTCTAATATAGCATGGTGATTTTAAGCCTATAGATGCTGTTACTGCTTCATAAACTTCACATGCATCTGCCGGATTAATTATTACCATGTTTGGTAATACTCTCATGAGTGCAAGATCTTCAAGACATTGATGACTAGCACCATCATAGGAATCGCTGAAACCTGCATGTGTACCTATAATCTTAATGGGAACATTCATTCTAGCTACAGAATTTCTTACTTGTTCCCAAGCACGCATGAGAAACATAGAGAAAGCTACCGCATATACTTTGAATCCTGTAAGTGCAAGACCAGTAGCTACGCCAATCATATCTTGTTCAGAAATACCTACATTGAAGTATCTTTCAGGAAATTTTAATTGAAAGTATTTTGCACGAGTTGCTTCACCTACATCAGCAGTAACTACAACAACATCACCATATTTTTCACCTAGATCTACAAGTGCTCTTCCAAGTGCATCTCTAGGTGTTAAGGATGCTAAATCATGCTTATCAATATTGAGTATCATTAAGTTAATACCTAAGTGTGAACATATTAATAAATATTTGTAGAATTTAGCATTTCAAATCGTTTACAAGTCTTAAAGCATCTTCTCTTGAAAGTCTCTGTTTTGGTGTTCCTTCAATTTCAGAAATACCTCTACCTCTCACTGTCTTAGCAATAATAATGTTCATAGAGTTACTAGTCTCTACTTCTTCAAGAATGCTTAATATTTCATCTATGTTATGACCATCAATGATGTAGACTCTATATCCAAGACCTGAAAATCTTTGCTTAATATCTCCCTTATGTTTAACTACACTTAACTCACCATCAAGTTGCATCGAGTTGTGATCAATTATGGGTATGAAGTTAGTTAACCCGTAATGACTTGCTGTTGCTAGTGCTTCCCATACTTGACCTTCATCAAGTTCACCATCGCCAATTATAGTATATACCTTATAGTCTTTACCTCTTAATCTTATACCTAAAGCAATACCTACGGCAATACTTACACCTTGACCTAATGAACCTGTAGCCACATCAACACCAGGAGCACCTAATTCAGGATGATTTTGCAAGATACTGCCAATATCACCGCTATCTCTAAGTTCTGTCCAGGATATGTAGCCCATAGCTGTGGCTATAGCATAGACTGAGTGTATTGCGTGTCCTTTACTGAGTACGAGCCAATTTCTATCCCAACCACCATTTAGAAAGTCTACACGTCCAGTACCATACAGTACTGTAAGTATGTCAATTACAGAGAGAGCAGAGCCTAGGTGAATTCCTTGATTGTAGGCACTAATGAGTAGTAAGTACTTTCTAGCCTTACACGCAATCTCCTTAAGTTTATCAATACTTACGCTTCTATTTGAGTATTTTTGCATTAATTTGAGTTCTCAAGAAATTCCATATAAAAATTATCCAGTCATTTTAGTACCTTCTCAAGTGATGATGTTAAGTAGTTAACATCATCGTCAGTGATACAGTATGGTGGTAAGAGTCTAAGAGTGTTTATTCCAGCATGTAGTGCGAGTATTTTCTCTTCAATTAACTTATCTACAAAATGCTCTGCAGGTTTTCTAAGTTCAAGACCAAGCATGAGACCCATACCTTTAACCCTCAGTATGATTCTTAATCTTGACATTAAATCTTCAAGATTTTTAATAAGTACTTGACTAATCTGTTGTACCTTGATGGGAATATTTTCATTAATAATTAATTCACATGTAGCTGCAGCTGCAGCCATGACTAGAGGGTTACCGCCAAAGGTTGAGCCGTGCTCTCCCTGCTCAAAAACATCACCGAATTCTCTTCTAATGATAGTAACACCTATGGGTAGACCTCCTGCTAAAGCTTTACCTGCAGTGAATATGTCAGGTTCAATGTTGTAGTGTTGAAAGGCCCATAACTTACCTGTACGTCCAAGACCTGTCTGTATTTCATCGACAATTAACAATACACCTCTCTCAGCTGTTAATCTTCTAAGCTCCTTCATGAAATCGTAAGTAGCAACGTTAACTCCTCCCTCACCCTGTATTGGTTCAACAATAACTGCAGCTAAGTCTTCAGTAACTAGCTTATCAAGATCGTAAGTAATGTTGAATCTTGCAAACTTTACTCCAGGTATTAGTGGTTCAAATGCTCTTCTATACTTCTCATTACCTGTAACTGAAAGTGATCCGAGGGTTCTTCCATGAAAAGAATTTACAAAAGCTAAGAAACTACTTCTTCTAGTTATTTTTCTTGCAAGTTTTAATGCTACTTCTACAGCTTCTGTACCACTATTTTGCAGAATAATCTTACCAAAATTTGCAGGTAGAAGTTTTGAGAATTTTTCAAGAAAGAGTGCTCTAGCATCGTTATAGAAGGTTAAGGGTGTGACGAGTATTTTATCTAGTTGTTGCTTTACTGCCTCAATTATTTTAGGATTTCTATGACCAAGAAAGGCAACACCATAGCAAGTATTGCAGTCAAGATATTTAACATCATTAACATCCCAGACATACTGCATGAGCCCTCTAACAATGACTAGATCTCTTCTCTTGTAGTATCTCATTATGTATGTATCTTCCCAAAACCGAATCTCCTCAAACATCATGAGTCAGAGAGATTGGCTTAATTTTAAACTTACGGAACCTTTACATCAAGATTATTTAACAACAACTTCACTAATGATGTAGTTGAAAGTGTATTTCAAGTTGAGTGATGTTTAGACTACCTAGATGTATCAATATATTATTCTGATATCATTCTCTATCTAATGTATGTAAAATAGGTAAAGGTTTTAAAGAAGAGATAATTTTAGTTTCGTTCAAGATAGGTGGTAACTATACGATTAAAGAATCAGTTAAGAAAGTATTAATTGTTGGTAGTGGTGCTATTAAAATTGCAGAGGCCGCAGAGTTTGATTATTCTGGTACACAAGCGTTAAAGGCCGTTAAAGAAGAAGGTATAGAGACTATTCTTGTTAATCCTAATGTTGCAACAATTCAGACAAGTCACCTCTTTGCTGATAAGATTTACCTCATACCTTTAACTCCAGAGTTTGTAGCAAAAGTTATTGAGAAAGAGAGGCCTGATGGTATCTTGATTGGTTTTGGTGGTCAGACAGCTTTAACTATAGGTGTTGCCCTCTATAGGCAAGGAATTCTTCAAAAATACGACGTTAAAGTTCTTGGAACACCTATTGAGGGTATTGAAGCTGCACTTGATAGAGAACTTTTTAGAGAAACCATGATTGGAAGTGGAATACCGATACCACCAAGTGCTGCAGCTAATAAACCGGATGAAGCCTTTGAGATAGCTAGAAAGATAGGTTATCCAGTGATTGTTAGAGTAAGCTTTAATTTAGGTGGTAGTGGTTCTTTTGTTGCTTGGAGTGAGGATGATTTAAGAGATAAAATAGTTAGAGCTTTTGCACAAGCTGGTCTTGTTAAGAAGGTACTTATCGAAAAATACCTATTTCATTGGAAAGAAGTTGAATATGAAATTATGCGTGACTATAAGGGTAATGCTGTGGCTATTGCATGTATGGAGAATGCAGATCCTATGGGAGTACATACAGGAGAATCTATAGTTATTGCTCCATGCCAAACGCTCACAAATAGAGAATATCAATTTGGCAGAATTTGGTCTATAAAAGTTGCTGAATCTATAAGACTTGTTGGTGAATGTAATGTACAGGTAGCTATTGATCCAAACAGTGAAGAGATGTACGTTATTGAAACTAATCCAAGAATGTCAAGATCAAGTGCACTTGCAAGTAAAGCTACGGGCTATCCATTAGCTTACATAGCTGCAAAACTTGCTTTAGGCTATACGCTTGACGAACTTCTAAACAGAGTAACTATGAAGACATGTGCATGCTTTGAGCCAAGTCTGGATTATATCGTTGTTAAGATACCTAGATGGGATTTACAAAAATTTGACTATGTTGATCAATCTATAGGTAGTGAGATGATGAGTGTTGGTGAAGTTATGGCTATTGGAAGAACTTTCGAGGAGGCCTTACAGAAGGCTATAAGAATGCTTGATATTGGTGAGCCTGGAGTTGTTGGTGGCTCCATTTATGAGAGTGATTACAGTCTTGATGAAGTCTTGAGATGCTTGAAAGAGAGAAGACCATACTGGCCTCTTTGGGTTGCTAAAGCTATAAGTTATGGTGTAAGTATTGATGAGCTTTACGAGATTATAGGTATTGACAAATTCTACCTAATGGCAATTGAAAGATTGGTTAAACTTTATGAGAGGTTGAAGAGGGGAGAATTTAGGGAAGAAGAACTTCCAAGATTGATAGCTGAAGCTAAGAGATTAGGTTTTAGTGATGAGCAATTAGCTAAGGCTTTAAAGATCGATATTAAAGAATTTAGAGAATATAGAAAAAAGATCATTAGTGAACCCGTAATTAAGCAGATAGATACTCTAGCTGCTGAGTGGCCAGCAAGTACAAACTATCTATATGTAACTTATGGTGGTGACGAAGATGACGTCGAATTTAATGGCAAGAAATCGAAGATAATAATTCTTGGTGCAGGCGGTTTCAGAATTGGCGTATCTGTAGAGTTTGATTGGGCTACTGTCAATTACGGATTATTTGCTAGGAAGAGAGGCTTTGAAGTTGGTATGGTGAATTACAATCCAGAAACAGTATCTACAGATTGGGATATGAGTGATAAGTTATACTTTGACGAAATCACACTTGAGAGAATTCTTGACATATATGAGAAAGAGAGACCATTAGGTATTGTCACCTTTGTTGGTGGTCAAATAGCTAACAATTTAGCTAAAAAACTTGAAGATGCAGGTGTAAGACTGTTAGGAACTAAAGGTTCAAGCGTAGATAGAGCTGAAAATAGAGCAAAATTTAGTAAGCTTCTTGACGACCTAGGCATACCACAACCACCATGGATTGAAGCTTCAAGTATTGAAGAGGTATTAAAGTTTGCTGATAAGGTTGGTTATCCAGTTATTGTACGTCCAAGCTATGTACTTAGTGGTTCAGCCATGGCTGTAGCCTATACTAAAGATGAACTTCTCGAATACTTGAGAAGAGCGGCAGTGGTCTCTAGAGAATATCCTGTAGTTGTTAGTGAATTTATAGATAACGCTCTAGAATTAGAAATTGATGCTGTATCTGATGGTAAGAAAGTCATAGCAATACCTATAGAACATATCGAGCGTGCAGGTGTACATAGTGGTGATGCAACAATGATAATACCAGTAAGAGTATCTAAAAACATACAACATAGAATGAAGGAGATAGCATTATCAATTGCTAGAGAACTTGAAATTAAAGGACCCTTCAATATACAGTTCCTAGTAAAGAACAGTACAGTATATGTCATTGAACTTAACTTAAGAGCTAGTAGATCAATGCCTTTTGCAAGTAAAGCTAAAGGTGTAAACCTTATGGAATATGCCATAGATGCAACATTAGGTAATGGATTAAGTATTAGTGAGGAGATTTGGGAACCACCAAGTAAGGCGTGGGCTGTTAAGTCACCACAATTTTCGTGGGTTAAGCTTAGAAAAGCATATCCTTACTTAGGACCAGAAATGAGGAGTACAGGTGAAGTTGCTTGTTTAGGCTTAACGATATGGGATGCTTTATTAAAAAGTTGGCTCTCAGCACAACCTAACAGATTACCAAAAAGAACAGTACTAGTATATACTTATGTTTATAGAGATGTTAAGTACATGCTTCAAATAGCTAAAATTTTAAGTAAAAAATTGAACGTGCTTACCATTGAAGATTCGGAGTTAGCACCATATCTTGAAAGTATGAGTAGAAGTAAGATTGAAGAATTAATGAAAATAGGTGAGATAGATCTAGTAATAACTAGTGGATATACTCCAGAAAAGGACTATAAAGTTAGAAGACTTGCTATTGATCTAAATATACCAACGATATTACATCCAGATACAGCTTTAGCTCTCTCAAAAGCACTTAACTGGTATTGGAATGGTGGTCAACTGACAGTTATGGAGCTTAGAGAGTATTGGAATCTTAATAATGAGATAATTTAACTTTCAAGAAGCTTTCTAAATCTTGAAGTATCATCTCTCATATAGATATTGTTAAAAAGAACGTAAATTAGTAATACATTACTTAACTCATACTTGACATATTTCGAAAGTCTTTCAAGATCATCATCAGTGTACTTGTATCTGTAATTAACTTCACCACCATTAAGACCGTGAAGTCTGAAGTACATAACATTGCTAATCTTTAATGGTTTTCTCTTTAAAGGATCAACCACATGAACAATGTTTGTAGAATCTAGCACTTTTCTTAAAAGATCTTCTCTACGATACCATTCACCTCTAGGTTCCCAACAAAAAATTAAATCCCTACTTTCAATTGTTCTAAAGAAATCAATAACCCATTTACAAGAATCTTCATTAACAGGCATTGATGGTGGTGTTTGAAAAATATATGCTTTAGCATTTAATGGTTTAGTTCTTCTTAAAAATTCATCCCAGATATTTAAATTCTCTTTAGTAGGTTTTAAATATCCATAATTCTTCAATTCTCCTTGCAATTTATACTTCATCTTTTTCCAAGTTGGTGAATTTGATGAATGAGTAATTGCTTGAAAAACCTTAACTGTAAATTCAAAATCTTGATAAGCCTCACTTCTTAAACTTTTCATTCTATCTTCACTAGGCATATCATAGAAGGTCTCTTGAAGTTCAACAACATTAAATTCCTTAAAATATTTAGATCTAGCTATACAAAAACCACAACAACCGATCTTGATCTGCATAATTCTTCTAAACATTAAAAGACCTTTTTATAACTTATTATGATAACATGCTGTTAGTTAAGAATATACTTAACCTAATGATTATAAACCTTGATTACGGCCTAAATATGATCATTTTTGCAAATTCTTAACAATTCTAAATATCAACCTTTAACCATTGATGAAGGTGTAAAGGAAGTTATGTTGAATTAGGTACATCACTTCTAATAATTTTTCAAAGAGGTTTAGTGATTAATTTCAGATTCCTTAATTGATATTATTAGCCTAAACGTACTACAATATGGTGAGAATTGGTAATTGAATTTTAAACAATACAGATCTCATCCATTTCTATCTATGTAGTTAAGTTTTTGAAGGTTTAGGTTAGTAATGTTTTGGTTTGTGGATTTTATGAAGATTAGTATTGGTAAGAATGTTTTGGAAGTATCTATTGATAATGATGATGATTTTTACATACTTTATCTACTCTTAGACAAGGGTGATCTTATTTATGGTTGGACTGTTAGAACATTAAGAGCCGGTAAGAATGAAAAAGGTGATAGAGTTAAAATATATATAGGGTTGAAAGTTGAGGATATGGAATATCATGCTTTTAGAGATACCTTGAGGGTTAGAGGTGTCGTTGTCGAAGCACCTGAATGGACTAGTGGTGTAAAGGGCAGTTATCACACTATGGAACTTATTAAAGGTGGAACTTATAGAATAGTCAAGGCTGAGAAAATAAATATTCGCTTCTTATCAAGAATAATTGAAACTTTTTCAAAAGGTAGTGTCAAAATATTACTACTATCAATAAGTGATGATGAGCTAGCAATAGCCCTAATGAGGAAGTATGGTTTAGAGATAATAACTACAATTGAGAATCCATACAGCAGTGAGAAAAGTATTAGCAAGATTGCAAGTAAGTATGAACAGTTAAGAAAATTCGTAAATGAAGCCTTAAGTAAAGTAAAACACATAATTAAGCCATATGGTATCGATTATGCTGTAATTCTTGGACCATCAATTGTTCTAGATATTGTTAAAGATATTGTTATAAATGAGCTTGAGAAGTTGAAAATTAGTAAATACAGTGTTGTAAATACTTTTGAAGGTGGTCTTGCAGGTATTTATGAATTTCAAAATACAAAGATTGATCTTATTAAAGATATTGCTGAGCTCTACGGTATAGATATCATTAATGAAGTCTATTCAAGACTTAGTAAAGAAGCAAATACTGTAGCTCTTGGCCTCAAAGAAGTAGAGAGAGCTCTTGATCAAGGAGCTGTTGATCAGTTAGTAATACTTGATACTGAATACAAAGAACTTGGCGAGAAAGCTAGACAACTCGTCATAAAGGCTATGAATATTAATGCTAAGGTAACTATCGTACCATCAACATCAAATATTGGTGAGAAAGTTAAGGGACTTGGAGGTATATTAGCACTTTTAAGATATTCTATACGGTAACCTCTTCTCTAATTAGCTTTCCAAGTCTTTTAATACCATCATAAATCTGATCAATGCTGGGATAAGTGAAGTTCAGTCTCATACTATTCTTAACATCATGATCTGGATAAAAGGTCTTTCCTGGTACATAAGCTACTTTATATTTCTTAATAGCTATTTCTAAAAGATTTGCAGTATCTATATTATCTTTACTTAAAGTTAACCATATGAACATGCCACCAATAGGTCTTGTCCACTCTACAATATTTGGCATATGTTCTTCAAGTGCTTTAAGCATAATATCTCTCTTAGTCTTGTATAGATTTACAATTCTAGGTACATGCTTATGTACTAAACCTCTCCTTAAAAACTCATAAGCAATGTATTGGCTAAGCGTTGATGCGTGTAGTGTTGTTTCTTGTTTAGCAAGTGCTAACCATTTGGTAATCTCCTCATTACTGACAACCCAGCCTACTCTAAGTCCTGGAGCTATAATTTTACTGAAAGTTGATAAGTAAATTACTCTACCATCACTATCAAGAGCTTTTAAGTGTTTAAAGTTAACATTTTCATAAATTAAGTAGCTATATGGATCATCTTCGATGATAAGCAAATCATACTTACTTGCAATTTCTAGTAGATGCTTTCTTCTATCCATACTCATAGAGATACCTGTAGGGTTTTGGCAAGTGGGTACTGTGTAGATGAACTTTATCTTCTCACCATTACTTACAAGTTTCTTGACAGTATCCTCAAGCTCTTGAGTGATCATTCCATCACTATCCATGGATATGCCAACAACTCTTGCCTCATAGGTCTTAAACACTTGAAGTGCTGCTAGATATGTTGGTTTTTCAGTAATGATTATATCTCCAGGCTCTATGAAGATCTTACCTATGAGATCAATAGCTTCTTGACTACCAACAGTAATGAGTACTTCATTTTCGCTCTTAATGTCTATATCTCTACTTCTCATAAATTTTACAATTTCTCTTCTAAGTTCAGGAATACCCTCAGTAACACTATACTGCAGCGATGCTTCTGGTCTAGAGCTCAATACCTCACTTACAATTTCCTGAATTTCACTTATGGGAAAGCTTTTAGGATCTGGAATACCACCACCAAAAGAGATAACTTCATCGGTGATCCACTTCAAAATCTCTCTAACCTCTGATGACTTAATAAATCTACATCTCTCAGCCAACAACCTACCTACATTCATGATTTAGTCAAACTTTGACTCACTACTCTAAAGTACTTAAGCTTTACCATTATGTTCATGAACAATCTACACTGTCTATACAAGAAACAGTAGTATTCGCTATAAAGTACGTACTCCTTTCAATAATTACTATATGAAGTCCACACCACACATATAGAATAGAATAGTTTAGTTAGGATTTTTAGGAGAAATGATAAGAAGTTAATAGTGATGAGATCCGCCCTCGTTGATTGATGATGTTTACCGAGCCGGCCCTGAATACTTAGATTAAGATAAGACTAGTTAAGATTATAACTTCTAACATTTTCGAAGTATCTCTTAGTGATTTTGTGAAGTTTGATATCATAATTGTTGGTGCAGGACCTGCTGGTCTCTCTTGTGCATACTTTCTAGCTAAGCGTGGATTTAAAGTACTAGTACTAGAGAGAGGTAGAGAAGTTGGTAGTAAGTGCGTATTTGGAGGTAGAATCTATAGTGGTATATTGAAGAAGCTTTTACCTGATTTCTCTAAAAATTTAAAGATTGAGAGATGGATATGTAAAGAAAGAATCTCATTACTGAGTAAAGATTCAGCTTTAACTCTTGAACTTAGTCTAGAAGATTCTGAGAACAGTTTTACAACATACATGTGTAATTTACTAAATTGGTTAGAAAATAGAGTTGAAGAGCATGGAGGACTAGTCATTACGAGTGCTAAAGTAGATTCACTAATGGTGAAAGAGGGAAGAATAATTGGTGTTAAGTGTGGTAATGAAGAATTCGTAAGTAATGTTGTTATTGATGCCGAAGGTGTGAATAGATTACTTATTGAGAAGATACGTGAAGTTGAATTGAAACCTAAACATGTAGGCGTAGGATTGAAAGAGACTTACAAACTTAATAGAAGGATAATTAACGAAAGATTTAATCTAAATGATGAGGAAGGTGTTGCATGGATTCTCATAGGTTATCCAACACAATACATACCTGGTGGTGCTTTCCTGTACACAAATAGAGATACCATCAGCTTAGGCATTGTATTTTATCTAGATTCAGCTATGAAGTATGGTATTGATGTTCACGAAGTTTTCGAAAAATTTAAACAGCATAAGATTATTAGAAGCATTCTTAAAGAT
Source organism: uncultured Thermoproteaceae archaeon (assembly GCA_964390355.1). Taxonomy (GTDB): domain Archaea; phylum Thermoproteota; class Thermoprotei; order Thermoproteales; family Thermocladiaceae; genus CAYMHS01. The sequence continues at coordinate 247,206 of CAYMHS010000001.1, forward strand.
GGGGAATTGATAGAATATTCAGCACATCTAATACCTACACATCCAGAGGTAATACTGAATAAACCATACGGTGACGGGTATCTAGTCATAGGTGATGCTGCAGGTTTCACCATACACATTGGCCCCATCATTCGTGGTGTTGATCTAGCCATTACAAGTGCATATTTAGCTAGTGAAGTTGTAGTTAAAGCGTTTGAATTAGACAGTTATAATGAGGAAACTTTATCCATGTATGATAATCTAATAAGACGTAGCATCCTACTTAAAGAATTAAAAACATACTCAAGAGCTGTTAAGACTCTTGGTCATGAAAGGTTTTATAGAAACTACATTAACTTTCTCACTGATGTAGTTAAGGATTACTTTAACATAGATGTTGAAAGTAAGAGATTGAGTAATTTGATTAAAGAACATTCCAAAAGACATGATTTAAGTTTATGGAGAATTTTTAAAGACTATTTAAACATTCTAAGAGTGATTTAGATGAGAATTGAGGAGAAGTTGAAAGTTAATGTGTGGATTCTTGATGATAAGAATCACATAGAGATTAATAGAAAGTACTGCATAAAGTGTCAAAATAAGCCTTGTATAAGGTTATGTCCTGGTAAATGCTTTTATGAAGCCGAGTCTCAAGTAATGCATAGTTATGATTCATGTCTTGAATGTGGTGTCTGTAGAGTTGTATGTCCTTTCAAAGCCATCTCTTGGAGTTATCCTAGAGGTGGATATGGTGTATGGTACAGGTTTGGTTAAGTAAGGATTAAAAATGCGAATCAAGCCCAACATGTAGAATGATTAATGTAGTCTTACTTTTAAAGACTGCTGTACCAGTACCTTCAAGCATCAGACTTGACTTGGAATCTAAGACTATCATCAGAGAGGGAGTGCCCACAATATTGAATCCTAATGACTTACCTGCAATATCTATGGCGCTCCATCTTAAGGAGAAGTACAATGCTAAGCTTATTGCAATATCTATGGCACCACTTACTGGTAAGAAAGTTCTTGAAGACGTCATAGGTATGGGCATTGACGAGGCATACTTAGTTAGTGATAAGTTATTCGCAGGTTCAGATACTCTAGCAACGTCATATGTGCTTGCTAAAACTATTGAAAAAGTAATTCAAAACTACACATTAATTCTTACGGGTGAAGAATCCATTGACGGAATGACAGCACACATACCTGCTCAAGTAGCATCATGGCTTGACATACCATACGTATACTACGTAACTTCAATAAGTATTGATGTAGAGAAAGATATAGCATTAATAGAGAGGCTTATAGATGATGAGAGTCTAGTAGAAACTTATAGAGTTAAGCTTCCAGCCATCTTTAGCATACATAAGAGGTATAATCTGAGAAGAATTAATATATCTATTGCGAGAAAGATTAGATCTAGAGTTGAAGGTAGAATTAAAGTTATCAGTAATAGAGAATTAGGTTTAAGCAAAGACTGTGTTGGTATTGAAGGTTCACCAACAATAGTTACCGATATTGATTATATGCCAGAACCTAAACGTAAAAGAGAAATCTTTAAAGGAAATCCTGATGAAGCTGCTAGATGGTTATATACAAGAATTATAAGTGAATTAAAGATATGACTTGTCGAGAATGGTTAAGAAGCTCTAAGGAAGATTTCAAAAACATTTTAACATATATTGAGCATTACGAGTCAAATATTACATCTTCAAGTTTAGAACTTCTTAACAAAGTTCTAGAGTTCTCAGTGAGGAGTAATAGAAAGACATATGCTTTAGTGATTGGGTATAAATTGAATAAGGTTATTAATGAATTATCAAACTATGAGCTAGATGGTATTATTGTTCTTGATAATGAAGTCTTTCAAAAATATGTACCTAAACTTTATGCGGAAACTATATGTCAAGTATGTTTAAAATACTTACCTGAAATTCTCATCTTTTCATCTTCAAGAAGGTGTAAAGAAATTGCACCTTACGTTGCTGCTAAGTTAAAGACAGGCATTATTGCTGATTGTATTGATTTTGAACTTGATAAGGATAACTCACTAGTTGCAGTTAAGTCAGGTTTTGGTGAGAACATGATCGTTAAGATAAAAATACCTGAAAGAAGACCACAAATAATTACTGTAAAATCATCATTTACTTGTCCTGAAAGAAAGACTAACAGAAAGGTGCATATTATCTATGAGAATTTTGTGCCAGATATTAAAGATATCGAACTTATAAATTCTAAAAAGATTGAAAGTAATGACGATATGCCATCCTTAGAAGCTTGCGATGTGATTATTGGTATTGGTAGAGGCGTTTATAAGAATGATTTAGAGATGATTAAGAGACTTGCTTTAAAGCTTAAAGGAACTCTGGGAGCTACAAAGAAGATTACAGATCTTGGATGGGTCTCTCCAAGTAGACTTATTGGCGAATCTGGAAAGATAATTAGACCAAAATTGTACATAGCCATTGGTATTTCAGGTGCTCCTCAACATATAGTTGGTGTTAGAAGTGCAAGGACAATCATAGCCATAAATATTGATGAGAATGCACCAATATTTAAACATTCAGACTATGGTGTTGTTGGTGATTATAGAGAGATTATTCCTAAATTACTAAAACTTCTTGAAGAGAGTTCATGAAAATTCTACAGATAACTAAGCCAAGATGTATACTTATCATAATCACTGATGATAGTCCTATTGAGAATACGTCAATTAACGATATTATTAATTGTCGATTAATTATTCAGCAATTATCGATAGAATTTAAACTTGTGTTAAAAAGCAATGAAGAACGTATTCTAAAGATAATTCTTGAAGATTCACTTAAATGTAAACCAAATGAGATTTTTATAATTTCCAAAAATAGTTTGTTAAAAATATTCAAATTAATTCATCACGCAGATAATGAGTACTATATTGACTATATTCTTGATCTGAGTAAAGGTACGTAGATATATAAATGTTTATAAATCCCTAGGTGAAATAAGTATTTATGGAGAAGTTACCTTATACTTACATTCAAGCATTAAATACTTTGATTGAGCTGTACAATATATATCAAAGACCCATCAAGTCTAAAGAAATTGCTGAGAGGTTGAATATTAATGAAGGCACTATAAGAAATGCTATGATTGCACTTAGAGCTATGGGCTTTATAGAGTCTAAGACAGGACCTTACGGTGGTTACGTACCTACACAGAAAGCTCTAACTCTAATGAAAATTCCTCAAACACCATTAAGTCTAGATCTAGCACCAGTAACCGTTAATAACTTACCTTCAGGTCTTTATGTGACTAGAATTGAACTTTTAGATATCCTTAATCCTCTAGCAAATAAGGCTATTGTTAGAGTTCTTGGAAATATGAAGAGTGTTAAAGTTGGTGATACTATAAGAATAGGACCAACCATTAATAGTAGAGTCATTATTGAAGGTATTGTTGTTGATAAAAATGATGCTAGAGGTGAATTAACTATAACTATTAACAAACTGATAGCTATTCCTAAAGTTAGAGTAGGTGATGTCATGAGTAGAAACATCATATATGTACATTATAGAACACCATTAAAGGATGTAGCTAAAATTTTTTCTGAAAGAAGAATTAGAGCTCTTCCAGTACTTGACGATAGTGACAGAATTATTGGACTGATAACATCAAGCGATCTAGCTAGGGCATGCTATGAAGGTAGTACAAATGCCGAAGTACATGAGTATATGAGGAAAGAAGTACCAATAATTAATGCTGAACATGACATCTTTGATGCTATCAAATTAATGTCTATTCACGGTATTGGTAGATTAATAGTTATCGATAGTACAGGAAAACCAATAGGCATAATTACTAGAACAGACATACTCAAATTCTTAGCTATGCTTGATGAATTTAATATACGATAAATTCATTAAATGTTTAAATGCGAAATCTGCGAAGAATTTAATGCTAAATATGTATGTAGGTTATGTCATAGATATGTATGCGAGCATGATTATGATACAAATCTTAAAGTATGTAAAGTATGTAGAGAATTACTATGCTATATATGTAAGAAAAGACTAGCTATAAGTCTATGTATAGTTTGTGGAAGACCTATATGTCGAGTCGATAGTACTAGAAAGAATTTATTAAGAATTTGTAGAAATTGTATTGTCATGTCCAGTAATTACTTATAAAGTGTCTATACGATTTAACGATTATGATATTAACGCTACTTCTCATAACTCTCGGTTTCACAATATTACTCACACAATACCTCATTTCAAGAAAAACTCAAATCTATGAGAAGGTTAATGATATATCTAGTATTCAATTACCTAAGATTTCAATAATTATCCCAATATATAGGGAAAGTTTATCATCAATTACCAATACTCTTGAAAGCATATCTAAACAGAACTATCCAAAACATTTAATGAATGTTTTTCTAATTGTCGAAGCCGACGACTACTCTGAGGATGTTGTTAATGAGTTATTATCAAGATATTCTTCACTGAACATTAAGATTATTAAGCATTCAATACCTAGAGGTTGTAGAAGGTTGAAAGCTAAGGCTATAAACTACGCTTTTAACTACACCGATACTGAGATTGTAGGTATTTATGATGCTGATAATATCTTTCCAAGTGATCAAGTGTTGAACGCAGTTTTACTCTTAATGAGCAAGAACTATGTAGCTATAGGTACTAGAGTTTATCGTTTCAGAAATGGTCTTCTGGGTACATTGACACTTATAGAATCGTATATTTGGCACAACATTACTATACCCTTCATGAAGTACATACTCGGATTAATACCACTTTCAGGTGAAGGTTTATTTATTAGAAGAGATATTGTTAAGGAAATTCCTGAAACTCTTGCAGAAGATTCAATACTAGCATTTAATCTACAGTTAAATGGTTATAAAGTTGGTCTTCTAGATTCTTATGTTTTTGAGAAAGCTCCTATAGATCTCATAAACTTCATTAAACAGAGAATTAGATGGTATAGAGGTTATCTTGAAAATCTTATGCACATTCTTAAATGTAGAGTTAAGTCATCATCTAGATTCAAGATAGTAATGTTGTATCTGCTGATTACACTGCCTCTAGCTTCCATTTTTGTATCATTGATACTAATTCTCGTAGATATTTACATATACTTCAATCCCATAAATGCTATAGTGATTTTTACGTTACTTTCACTTACATACATAGTCGCTACATTAATTATTAAGTATCTCGTGTATTTGAGTGATAATAAGTCATTAATGATGCTATCACTATATTGGTTTTTCATTGCAGTTGTTGCATTGATTTCCGTAATTATTCCTATTAAGTCGTGGCTTAAAACTCAAAGATAAGTAGTTTACTCCTTAATTAATACCCATACAGTAATTACTATTCCTGAGATACCACCAATACTTATCTGTGCAAGCTCCATACCTGCCTTCTCAATAGCCTTATCATTAACCTTTAAACATAGTTCTTCAAAGATGAGTTTTATGGAATTATCTATTCTTTTAACAATTTCTTCAAGATCTTCACGTCGAGGTGCTAGGTATGGGTGATGTATGCCTATAGGTATGAATTTAGTGATTACTAATGGCTTTAACATTAAATATTTTTTCTAATTTCTTCTCTAAAAATTCTTGTCAGAGTTTTAAGATCAAGATAGACATCCTCATCGCTAAACTTTACGGGGTATGTATTGTTTATTTTGTGCCATCTGGGTATGATGTGCATGTGAACATGTTCTTCAAGACCGGCACCTGCAACTCTACCAATGTTTATACCAACATCTAGATAGTCTGGTTGTAATATTTTTTCAATTACTTGAGTAGTAACTTTGAAGAGATGTACATAGTCTTGTAATTCTTCAAGATTTAAATCTTGAAGATTTGGTATGTGCTTCTTAGGTGCAACTAATACGTGACCTCTACTGTATGGATATCTATTCATAAGTACGACACTATGTTTTGATCTATAAACTACGAGATTATTATCATCGTTATCTTCATTTAAGTATGCACATATGAAGCATTCTATTCTCCTCTTAACTGTCGATCTTATGTAGTTAAGTCTCCAAGGTGTGAAGAGTATTTTCCATACCATACTTCAGATTACTATCTAAACTTTAAGGGACTTTAAAACTCTAAATTTCATTACTTAATTTCACGAAAATCATGCCTGAAAGATCCACCTCTTCTATCACTCCATCTCTTATTAACATATCGTATACTGTGTTGGCTTTATCATTTACGTAGGTCTTGATGATTTCTAGAAATTGTGGTTTAGGTAGGGGTTCTTTAAGTATATTTTTTAAGTCATTGACAAGTACTTGAAGATTAAAACCATTATTTCCAGTCTTACTATTCTCTCTACCCTTCCTCTTAATTCTGATGTAAAACTCACCATCGATGACATTGTACATCAATTCTAAACTTTTACACTTCATAAGCTCATTTATGACTTTTTCAAAGTCAAGCTTTATGTTTATTTGTTTTAGAATTTTTGAAAGAGCTTGCCAATCCCTGTCAGAAAGGTGATTCATAATTTCATGAACAACCTTACTCATATGTTTTTGCTAGTCTTTTACATGAAATATCTAGTTAACAAGTAATTTACAAAAAATGATTAGCTAGAACATGTAGAGAAAACGTTAAAAATTATGGAAATACTATCACTCAACAAAGCCGGGGTGCCCGAGTCAGGTCAAAGGGGGCTGTAGGGAATAACCCTACCCCTAAGGACTTAAGATCCGCTGGCGTAGGCCTGCGTGGGTTCAAATCCCACCCCCGGCACCATTAGAGATTTATACCACATATTACGATATATAGTTGACATGGTTAAGTTGAGATTAGGTAAAGAGCCTATCCTGCAATTAGCACTAGACTTTACTGAACTCGATAGAGCGATTAGAGTTGCTGAAGAAGCTTTGAAAGGTGGTGTTGATTGGCTTGAAGTTGGTACTCCACTTATTAAGAGTGAAGGTATGAACGCTATTAGAGAGATTAAGAGAAGATTTAGAGATCATGTTGTGGTAGCCGACATGAAGACTGTAGATACTGGTAGATTAGAAGTTGAGATGGCTTTAAAAGCAGGAGCTGATGTGGTGATTATCTTAGGTTTAAGTGATGATAGTACCATTAGGGAAGCCATCGAAGCTGCAAGAAATTATGGTGGTTATGTCATGGTTGATCTCATAAATGTTTCTAATCCTATAGAGAGAGCTTTAGAGATGGAGAAGCTTGGTGTTGACATCATATGTATTCATGTAGGTATTGATCAGCAGATGAGAGGTATGAATCCTATAAAGATTCTTGAAGAAGTCAGGGGGAAAGTAAGTACTCCATTAGCTATTGCTGGTGGAATTACTAGTGAATCTGCAAGTCTTGCTGTTGAGAAAGGTGCTGATATTGTTATTGTTGGTGGTGCTATTACTAAGGCTGAGAATGCTACTGAAGCTGCAAGACTAATTAAAGAAGCTATGTTGAGAAGAGTATCTATTAAGGCTTTGAAAGGCGTTAAAGCTAGAAGTGAAGAAGAAATTCTTGAAATTCTTCGTAAAGTTTCTGTTCCAAATATTAGTGATGCTATGCATAGAGCAAGAGTATTAACTGGTTTCAAGCCTGTAATTCCAGGAAGTAAGATTGTAGGTATTGCACTTACGGTAAGAACTTATCCTGGAGATTGGGCTAAGCCAGTAGAAGCACTAGACTTAGCCTCTGAAAATCATGTCATAGTTATCGACGCAGGTGGTGAAGAATTGGCTGTATGGGGTGAATTAGCTACATGGAGTGCCAAGAATAGAAAAGTCGCAGGTATCATTATTAATGGTGGTGTCAGAGACATTAAGGATATTAGAGAAATTGGACTACCAATATATGCCAAACATTTCTGTGCAAGAGCAGGTGAACCTAAAGGTTATGGAGAGATAAACATACCTATAGAAATTGATGGTGTTAAGATAAGACCAGGAGACTTCATAGTTGCTGAAGATGAAGGAATTATAGTAATACCTAGAGAGATAGCTCAAGAAGTTGCAAATAGAGCATTAGATATTAAGGAGAAGGAAGATAGAATAAGAGAAGAGATAAAGAGAGAAAAAACAACCCTAGCTAAAGTAATAGACCTCTATAAATGGGAGAAAATAAAGTAAGGAATGTGAAGAAAAAATTATAAAAGCATAATAACAAACCAAATCAAGAGCCCCGGTCGTTCAGCCCGGTCTAGGATGCGGGCCTGTCGAGCCCGTGACCCGGGTTCAAATCCCGGCCGGGGCGCATCCCCGTACCGCGGCGTAGCCGCAGTCGGGGATACCAAAATCTTCATACTCTCATCAAGCTTCTCTCATGCTTACTACTAGATACAAAACTCATAACTAGTGAGAAAGTCTTACCTTTCTAACTTTCAATATTAAGTATATGTTGCTTGTGATGCTTAATGTTCAAAATTGATAGTTTTGAGGTGTAATAGTTGTGTATAGTCAGTTCTGGTGTCTTTCATCAATGTCAGTAATACCAGCTCTCATCACTATACTTCTTCTTAATAGGTCAGTATTTAAGGTGTTTTGGGTTTGGTTTTTAATTAAGATTAGCATCTTCTTGATGATGATGAGGGGGCCTATGGAATGATTTGTGATTAGTTTTAGTAGCGGGTACTGAGTTGTTAAGTTAGTTTTTAATACCCTAAACTACACTCTTCATATCATGCCAACTTTTAAGCTCGTGCTTAGTGATCCCATATCCGGAAAGGCTGTACAGTTGGAAGTTAAAGATCCACTTTCTCAAAGATTCATAGGTTTAAAGATTGGTGATGAAATTGATGGTTCAGTTCTTAAAGGATTATTTAATCTCCCTCCAGGTTTTAAGATTAGAATTACTGGTGGTTCAGGAATTGAAGGTGCACCTATGATCTCCTCTATTTCAGGTCCTGTAAAGAAGTATGTACTACTTTCAAGTCCTCCAGGCTTTCATCTTAAGAAGCCTGGAGAAAGACGTAGAAAATTAGTAAGAGGTAATGTAATTACTGATCACATTGTTCAAATAAACGCAGTATTAGTATATCCAAAAGATTGGAGTGAAGGACCCATAATACCTCTAGGTATTAAAGAGAAGGAAAAACTTATGAAGAAAGAGGAGAAAATTGAAGAACAACAGACGTAAATTCTTCATGAATCTTCAATATGCACTTATCGATTTTGATGGTGTATTAACATACACTAGATCTGCCTGGGCATATATACATGGATTACTAGATCTTGAAGATTTGGCTAAAATGCATAAGGAGGCCTATTCTAGAGGATTAATTGACTATAAGGACTGGGCTTTCATCGATACTATGCTTTGGTATAAATCATCTAAGAAAATTCTAAATCTTAAACCATACTTAAGACCAGGAGCTCTTGAATTGTTAAAACTTCTCAAAAATAAGGGATTAAACGTAGTAATAATTACTGGCGGTCTAGACTATAATAAAGAACTCATCGATAAGTACGTAGATTACTATGTATCTAACAACCTAATATATAGTTTTAATGAGATCTTTAGCGTCGAAGTTAACGTACCATCTAAAGAATACGTTATAGAGAAGGTGCTAAATCTTGATTGGAGTAAGATTTTAGCTATTGGTGATGGCGAGATGGACATTCCAGTACTTAGAAAAGCAAAATTAAGTATTGCTTATAACCCTACATGTGTTGATGTATCTAATGCTGCAAATATTGTGGTTTATTCAAGAACATTATATCCAGTAATTAAGATTCTAGATAAGTTATTATGGTGAGGGTTTACTGGATTATTAATAAATTACTTGCAGGTTCACCAATACCTGAAAGTCTAGATGACATTAAGTACTGGATTAAGCATGGAATTACATTAGTGATATCACTTGTTGAAGATTGGGAATTCAGTATGGCAGGTATTGATTATAGAGAATATGTTAATGAACTCAAAAGACATGGCATAGAGTTAATTAGAGTACCTGTTAAGGATGGGTATGCACCTACAGATCTTGAGCTTTTACGTTTAGTGAAAATTATTGATGAATATTTGCAGAAAAAGAAGCCTGTGCTAGTTCATTGTTATGGAGGTATTGGTAGAACAGTAACGGTCCTCGCAGCATACTTGATATATAGTAAAGGCTTAGAAGTTGAGGAAGCACTTGAAGAAATCTTCAATATAAATAATGAGATATCGATAACTGATGAGCAGTACATGACTTTAATAAGCTTTAAAGCACTTATTAAAAGATTAAAGAGAGAAGCTCAAGAATAGTCTTTTACAAGTACTAGCTTATTTAATCCATGAACTTTCTCAATTCTAAGATATCCAAACTTCTCTAATCTCTTAACAGCTCTCCAGAGAGTTGTCTTAGGAATGTTTAGTATTTTCTGTAACTCACTCTGCATTAAAGTTCCTCCATGATTTTTAATTATGTCTATAATCTGTTTATCGATTTCTCTTAAGTGCTCATATTCAATACCAAACTTACTCATATACGTTGTTTTTCTTCTTCTCAGTAAGATTAGAGCAATAATTATTAGACCAATAACTATTGGTATTACGATGTAGTAGAGATAGTTTAGATACACACCTTCCTCATATGTAGTTCTAGTCTTCTCTTCACTTACTACAGTTTTCTCTTCCCTTTCCTCAATCACTGTTCTATTTATAGTTATTGGTGGTATTGTTGGTTTAGGTAATACAATGTATGTAATATTGTAACTTCCTGAGGACAGAATAGCTTCACTACCTCTAATAGATGGATCTATGATTATGATATTGTCAGACTTAACTATATGAATCTTACTACTACTATTAATTCTCAAAGTGAACGTGTAGTTCCTTATACAAACTTCACCATAATATGTTATGTATGTTCTACAACTACTTGATGGTAGTAATGCATACTGGTTCACTACAAGTATCGGAATAAGTTCGCCTGTACATGCATTCACTGCTAATACTGTATTTGGCACGGGATTTATAGGTAATGTAACATTTAGAAGAGGCATATCGGTGTATGGTGCAATCTCTAGCGTGATTATTGGTGTACCAGTACTCGTTATGTTAACTATTAATGAGAGTACTAGAAGCAGAGTCTCCATATTTTTCCTAACTATTTCGGCGTTCTTAAAGAATTTGTTTACTTCAAGTTTCAAAAAGTTTCATGTAGGTTTCATGTAAAGTTTCAATGATAGTCCTTAATAACTACCTCTACTACGTAGCTTCACATGAATATGAGAGTTACAACGTTAATGATGCTAACACTCATAGCAGTACTTGCCGTACTAGTATCAGTAGTTAAGAGTGAGGAAACAGTATGTAGCGTTGCAGAGATTAAGTATGAAGTAATAAGTACATACTGCGATAAGGTTTACACTATTGCAGAAACTTATAATGTAGATACGGCACTAATCAATGTAGAGACAGCTAAAGATATACTAAACAGTACTAAAGCACTTATAGAAGGAGGTGAATGTGAAGGTACTGTCTTTAAGAATCTAGCGCATGCTTATGTTCTATGCCACAGAGCCTACATTGAGGTTCTAAAAGCACAACCAAACTTATGGCATAATATTTCTAAAGGTCTATGTGAAAAAATTGCTAATAGGACTAGAAAAATCATCGAGAAGATTAGCAACATGACGAATAAGACCATACCAATACCTCCTGTGGAGAAGATCAAGGCATGTATTGAGGAGTGTATTGGTAAGGTACCATTCGGTATATGTATTAGGAACTGTTTCAGAATGAAGATTAAGGAAATGATTCAAGCTAGGAATATGTCAATCAATATGTTCATAAACAAGACTAAGATGAGATTAAGAAGTTACCTCAACTTGAGTATTGGTAAAATTATTTCAGAAATTGTACGTAGTAACATCACTGAGGCCAATCTTACAGGAATTGACAATGCCATATACAGAGTAGGTAGGGTTATCAAGATCTTGCAGATTGTTAGAGAACATTTAAGACATGTTAATGCAAGTCCTACTGCTATAGCTGCATTAAACTTATCTATAAGCAATGTTAATAGAACATTGTATAAATTGAAAGTGGTTAAAGAACTTGTGAGGGAAGTGAAAGAGCTCAGAAATGAAGCTAAAGAAAAGATTGAACATGCTAAAGAAAAAATTCAGGAGCTAGTTGAGAAGTTAAGAAAAATCGAAGAGAGAAGTAAAGAGGAGGTTGAAAAATTACTTAACAAAATTAACGAGACCTTAAATCAGACTCTGAAGGAAGTGAGAAAATATGAATCTATGATTGAAGAGAAGTTAAGCAAAATTGAGAAGAATATAACAACAATCTTACCTGAAGGTGTAGAGAAGCTTAAAGAACAATTTAAAAAGATGAGAGAGAGAATAGAAAGTGAAGTGAGCAATGTAAAATCACGCATTGAAAATATAACAGAAACTATAACAGCAGTGAAGAAGAAGTGGAAAATACACGTACCATCAAAGCCTGGAGAAGTGAAAGAGTATATTCATGAGAAAACACGTAAACCATGTATTGGATGTATAGGAGGATGGTGAAAACACCTAACAAAGAAGACCATTCAAAATAAACCTTAAAATTTTTAATAACCTCCCCTACCCACCACTTAATGTAGTATGAATAAGAAGTGGTAGCGGGGGGTGGATTTGAACCACCGACCTCGGGGTTATGAGCATCGCGGTGCGGGGCCGAGCCCCGCACACCCGCAGGATACCTGGCTTCCCCACCCCGCTGTTTCAATTTCTTATCACTTCCACCTTAACTACTGCTGTTCGAGTACCTATATTTAATGAATAAATTTAAACCTTTCTACATGTTTTCAAGAATATGGTATCACATTCTTCTTAACAATTCTTCAAGTCTCTTTCTCTTCTTGAAAGTAAGAACATAATGCAATAATAATCTTAATAATTCTAATTTACGTAGATACACCGTACTAATTCTCACCATATACTTACTTGAGTAGTATCTCAAGTATTCTTCAGGTATTATGTTACGTATTACTTCAAATAATTTATCTCCAGGATGTGTTGATATTCTTACACTATCATTATCAATTGCACCATCGCTATCAATTGTACCTGCAAGAAATTGAGCTTTAAATAGTAATACACGATTTAACTCATTGATTAATAGATGTACATTATTGATATACTCTAATATTTCATAATCTTTCACTGTAATGTTAAATATTGGAGAAATCTTGCCCGTTTTAAAACTTTTAAAATAGTATTCAAAGTATATACTTGATGTTTTAAAAGCTCTTAATATGCAATAAAGAGTTTCTGGAATAGATGTTGAGAATATTAAGGTATTTGAATTCTTTATTTTCGTACCTTCACTCATGTATAGTCCAACTCTATAGAATTTTGGCATTTCTTCCTGAAACTGAAATTCTATTCTAGAACCTATAATTTTAATCTTAACACCATATTCAGAATATTTACTTAACTTTTCCACAATTTCTTCATAAAGTTTCATTCTAACTTCTTCAGACAACTTCAAAACGCCATATACTCTATCACCAAGCTTTCTTGTACGTTCTAATACGGCTTTCTCATAATACGATAGTGCAGTATTGGTTATTAGATTTGCCATATACTCATACATATTCATTACGGAGAAGTAGTTTCAGTATGAAAATTAAAGATTCTTTATACAATCTTTACTGTATCCTTACAGAAACTTTTACTGAAGTAGCCGAATAACTATATAGTGTAGAGATATGATACAATACTTACCAAGAAATCTTAATGAACTTATTAATGTTGTTTCTCTTTATCGTGAATGTTATTTCTTTATGGATGAGATTTATAGATTATTTCTTAATTGTGTTCAGAATTTTTGTCTAGTAATGGTTTGAAGAGTATCAATGTCAAGTTTGTTTTTAATGTTTTTATTACTTTTTAAATACTTGGGGTCAAGTTAAGGTTTGGGATTGTGTTTTAAGAAGTAGTAAAGTTCATGTACGGTATTGTTAGGTTATTGACTTTTAAAATTGATAGATACTTCACATCTATAGGGCAAGTTAAGGGGTGTGGGTATTGTTAGTACTGATATCGGTATTCAGAAGTTACGTTATTGGTATGTGTAGTGTTTTTATTAGAGTAAATCACCATTATTCAGAAGTTATGTAATGATTTAGGTATCGATAATAATCTTGATGGAGAAGTTGAAGATGAATCTAACCGTACATACCTAAATTATTCACTACCTATTTCTGAATGATTGCTAGAAAGATTGTTAGGAATATGAAAGAGTATGTAGGGAGAAACTGAAAGGATTTGAGACTATACTGAAAGAACTAAAGAATTTAAATAATAGTTTAACATGCTTCTTTTTAGTGATGAATGCTGGTATTTCTGAGTAAAGAATGAGTGGCACCAAGACTGATAATGATAATGTAGATACAGAGATGTCATTATCACTTAGAAATTAAATTCACTGATAAATAATTAATTACGTGCTTATATGTACTCTAATTAAGTTAATCAATACCACCTAATCTTCTCGTACATTCTGTGATGTGTTGTTAATATGTTTTCTCTTGTCTCTATAACTCCTTTCACATATTCTATAAATCTTGATGATTTTATTATCTTTGATATTTCATCTACTGTTCCAAATATTAAGGCACCTGTAGGACATGCTTCTACACAGGGGGGTGGTTTTCTCTCTCTTAAATACCTTCCAAGACACATATCGCACTTAACTATAGTTCTTCTTGAATAATCATATACTGGATGTGCTATTGGGCATGCTATTACGCATAGTCTACATCCAATACATGCATTGTAGTTTATCTTCACAACTCCATGCTCAGTTCTATAGAGTGCTCTTGTTGGACAAATACTCATACAGGGAGCTTTCTCACAGTGTCTACAATTCAAAGCTATATTGTAATTCTCAATCTTAATAACCTGCACTCTTGGTCTTGGTTTTGGTTCTTCAAACATCATTCCATATATATTTTTAGAAATTGAATGTCTGATAGCACAGGCGAGTTCACAAGATTTACAGCCCATACACTTGGTATAGTCAATAAAGATCATGTACTGTGAGATTGACATATACGTAGTATGTTAAGCAAGGTTATAAGTTTTCTCAAATTTATAAATTAATATTGAAGTTTTAAATACTCGCAATCGCTTAGAGATTATGAGTTACGATCCCATAGTTTTAGCGAGAATTGTTGAGA
This sequence comes from uncultured Thermoproteaceae archaeon, assembly GCA_964390355.1. GTDB lineage: Archaea > Thermoproteota > Thermoprotei > Thermoproteales > Thermocladiaceae > CAYMHS01. Next base: position 262,355 of record CAYMHS010000001.1, read on the forward strand.
GAAAAGTTTGTGAAGAGAGAAATAATACTCCATTTAGGAGATACTATAGGTTTAGAGGTGGTAGATGGTATGGAGGTTGTGCAGCTGCTGACTGTATTGGATGTAACTTAAGGTGTAGATTTTGTTGGTCATGGAGTAGAGGTTCTTACCAATTGAGCGGAGGTTACTTGTGTAGTCCTGAAGAAGTATGTAGAAGACTCTACTCTATAGCTATTGAGAGGAAGTACAAATATGTTAGAATAAGTGGTGGAGAACCTACACTATGTAGAGAACATCTACTTAGAGTGATTGAAAGGTTTGAAAACACTAAGATAAATTTCATACTTGAAACTAACGGTATACTTATTGGTTATGATGATGATTATGCAAAAACATTAGCGAGATTTAAAAGATTAATTGTTAGAGTATCACTTAAAGGTACATGTCCTGAAGAATTTCATAAACTTACAGGAGCAATGCCAGAAGCTTTCAACTATCAATTAAAAGCAATTGAAAAACTTATAAATTATGGAATGATTCCTGGAGAACAAGTATATCCAGCAGTAATGTTAAGTTTTAGTGATGAAGAAAATATAGAAAAACTTCTAGATAAGTTGAGAAGTATTCATCCAGTACTTGCAGAAGCTATAGATCCAGAATACGTAATACTCTATCCACACGTAGTACAATTAATGAAGAAATTTAATCTTAAACCTAAAATAGCATACACACCAAACAATATACCGAAGTTTATGATTTAATATGAAGAGTCAGTTATCAATGGTACTAGTTAGTATCATTGATGGTTATGTAATCTTTCTCTAAACTCAAGAATCAATACCTTAGGTTTCACATATCATTAGAAATTCTAATGCAAATACTTATGAATATCTGAAATTTACGGTTCAGAGCTTTATTATTGTGCAAAGTATCTTGATTGAATTTTTAGGATGGATTTGGTAATAGATTTCAAGACATGAAGTGTGCATGCAATGTATTCGAATTCATTAATAGAAAAAACACTCTCCAAAGTGACATTATTAACAATAGCTTCTAAAAAGATTTTTATAAATGAATTCTATTAATGAGTTAGCGTCTCTAGAAGTGCTTTTCCAAATCTTAAGGTCAGACCTCACACAACTGAATGATTATGTGAAGAGTACTTTGCCTCTTTATAAATCTTCAAAACTGGAATCTATGGAAGATTTAGCAATATATCATCACAGTGTTGAGAAGTGGGTTGAGAATCATTCACATGAAGTTCCAGAATGTTTTAGATCTTGGTTTAGGAGGTTCATAATTTACTGTAGAAGAACGGGTGTTAAGGATATAGCATTATATACCTACCTGCCTAAGGTTAGAGATTTCCTCAAGTTTCTACACGAGAACGGTGTAAATGATGTTAAAGATGTTGATGAGGATGTTGTTGCGGAATTTCTAGAGCATTTGAGAGTTAGAGGTTTTAAGGAATCAACAATTCACAATTACGCAAAGACTGTTAAGAAGTTCCTGAAAATGCTTGTTGAAAAGGGTGTAATTAGTGAGAAGGTGTACAAGAGCTTGAAGCTTAAGAGTGTTGAATATTTACCACCAGTAATTAGGCCTGAACTCATCAAGCTAATTAATGAATTTATCGAGAAGCTCCCCATCAAGTACAGGGTGATTTACCACATTCTTAGAGAGACGGGTGCACGTATTGGTGAGATTTTAAGAATCAAGCTTCAAGACGTTAAGGAGTTTGAAAGTGTTAATGGTGTTAAAGGTTTCGAGATTGTTCTTAGAAAATCAAAGTCTAAACCAAGAGCAGTCTTCATAATTCAGTACTACCATATCTTAAAGTCATGGATTGATAATCATCCAGGTAGGAATAATCCAAACACGTACTTAATATTTGGTAGAGAACCATCTAGACCATTAACAAGGTCTTCAATTAATAATGTTGTTCAAAACTTAGCTAAAAAGTTAGGTTATGATAAGGAATTTACCAAGTTAATTAGTAAAGTCTATATTAATCCTCACCTTTTAAGGCATGTACGTGCTTACGAGTATGCGCACTTGATACATCATCACAAACTTAGTGAGAAAGAAGTACGTCAATTACTTGGCTGGAAAACGCCAAGAATGATAGATGTGTATATTGAGTTAATGCCTGAAGACCTTAAAAGAGCTTACTTAAGGACGTTGGGAATTGAAGCTGAAGATATGTATGGTCAAGAAGCTATGCAAGAACCTGTAAAGTGTTCAAGATGTGGATTTGAAAACTTACCAGGCAGTAAGTACTGCTCAAGATGTGGATATCCACTTACAATAGAATCAGTAGTTGAGGTTATTAGAAGTGAAGAAGATAGGAAGAGAAGAATATTAACGTTATTGAGAGAACTTGCTAAACTTGTTGATGAGTCTGGATTAAGTGTTAAGGACTTATTGAGTCTTCTTTAACTTTAATAGGCAAATCTTTTCAATAAGTTCAAAAACTTCCAACTCCTTCTCACTACTTGCCTGAATCTTTAATGCTTTGACGCAGTCAAGAACATCTTCAGGATACTTATCAATATAGTACTTAAGTTCTGCCAGTACTTGCTCTTTGTTCATGAGTATTTTCTTTAAGATTTTTAAGTTTCTCAAGTATTTGCTTAACAATTATCTTCCTATCATCACTAATTTTCAACTCTTCAATGTATCGAGTAAGTGTTTCAATATCCTTAACGCTCTTAAGTGCTTGAGCTATCTCTTCAATGTCATTATCTCTTTTCATCATTAGTTAAATTAACTGTTTCTTTTATAAAGAGGTAAAGTGTAGATACTATTCTCTAAGAGATATAGTTATTCAGTACTGTGTAGTTTATGTTATTACTCTTTAGTGAATCTTTTCAAAAGCTCCATCATTTCTTCAATACTCATTTCACTAAACTTTCTCGCTAAGGCTAACGGTAATATCTCATCTTCACTCCAATCAATAACTGTTGATGTCTTAATCACTAAATGTAAGAGTTGATTAGCGATTATTTTACCAATATCTGTAAGTTTAATCTTATTATTCTCAATCTTTACAAGACCTTCAAGTTTAGGTATAGTTTTCTTGAAGCCTGTAGTTATCTTGTAAGTTTCTGACATTGCAATTTCATCACGAACAAGTAATAGTAGAAGCGTCTTGATAGTAATCATGAACTCTCTACCAAATATTCTTGATGGACTAATCTTCACCATACTCATTATTTTACCTAGAATTTGAAGCATGATTTAAAATTTTAACCAGTGTATACCATGTGTATACCACAAATTACACTATACCTATAATATACATACAATTCATAATATACAGTCACCGTATACTTATACCTGTATTTCAAGTATATGTTGAGTAAGGTTTAAAATATACTCAGTATATACTGAGTATATGAGCAAAACTACAATAGGTGTAAGACCAGAAGTATACTGTTATATTCTTGAAACTCTTCGTGAAAATCTTGATATTCTTCTTACATATATTGTACAGCAATCAAGTATTGACTATACTGATAAGAATGAGCTTGAACTTGCATTAAGTGATGCTCCTCGAAGTATTGATGGATTACTATTTAGGTACATAAAGATTACAAGACAAATACTTAAGAAGCATCGTAATGAAATTATTGATGAAGATATTTGCAAACATGTACGTGAAACATCAATTTACAAAAAATTAATGGAAAAACTGAATGAAATGAAGAGTAAGTACATGCCTAAAAGTGAAACCGTTAAAAAATCATGATTATTGATGTCAAAATTATCGATACTAACAATTTTGTAAATATTTTTGAGATGCCCCTGTTTTCTCATCCCGATGACTCTAATCATTTATCATCTCGTGTCGGGTCGTAACCCCCATTGTCGAAGCATTCATCTTTCAGATTGCCCAGGGGCTGGCTTCCACGGGAGCCTAATTAGACCCCCGTGGAACTAAGAAATGCATACACAAAGCTTTAAAAAGCTTTGTGTATGTTTTGAATTATGACCTTGTTGCTAGTATTTAGGTCTAGAATTATGAGGCCTAAAGTTGGTTATTATGGTTTTATTATTCCTAGAGATGTTATTGAAAGACATGAAGAATTACTTGAAAAACTTTGGAAAGAAGGTAAAGAAGTGATTGTCCATGTCTATACAGAAGACTAATCAAGTAAATTTAGTATATAGAACATTGAAAATAAGGAGAAAATTAGCAAAGCTAGGTCTGTCAAATGAAGAAATTGAACATGTAAAAGAGTTATGTAGAAGATTTGATGCTCTTGGCAATTTATTTGTTAGAGGGTATGAGGTATACCCACCTGATATAGATTCAAGAATTAAGTATGAATTTAACTATTTTAAAAATGAAATAAGTTTTAATAAAGACAACGTTACGAAACCTAAGAGATGGTTTTGTAAAATACATGCGATTGGGAATGTGCAAATAAAAACTAAGAAAGGTGAGAAAGATAGAGGTTACTTAATCTTTATCGACTTAGCGAAAAACATTATCCGAGTTAGGGGTTTCTTCAAAGGTAGAGCATTAACTGTACAACTCAAAGATAGTGAAGTTAAGTATATTCTCAATAGATTAAATGAAGGTGCAAAAGTCAAATTTACTAGGGTATACGTAGATTATGAGGATTATTTTAATATCGATGTTGTTTTTGAACGTGTTAAACCGGTCTTTGAAGCTAAACCTAATAGAATTACTTTCATAGATGTTAATGATTGGAGATATGGTATTCATTACTTCATAATTACTATTAATGAGAATAATCAATGCAAACTTCATGAGAAATCCATTGTAAGACCAAATTTGAGAAAACTAGAAACTCTATACGATAAAGCTATAGTTCTTGAAAAGAAGCTTGGTAAATTGAAAAGACTTGGTTTAAAATATAGTGATGAGTATAGAAGGTTAAGAAAGGAAGTTAAGAATATTAGACGTAAAATTTATGCCATAATTAGAAATGTTGTAAATAAGGGAGTACATGAAGTTGTTCAAAAAGCCCTACTCTATAAAACAAAGGTCATTATCGATGATATGTTTGAAGAATCTAGACGTGAACTTCTTGAAGAAAAATATCCAAATGGTTTAATGAAGATTTACCTAGCTGGACTTAGAAGATTTATTAAACTCTTAACTACACAGCTTGAATGGTATGGAATACCTTATGAATTTAAGAATTTTTCAAGTACATTATGTCCATTTTGTGAAACAAAAATGGTACTGATTAAGAAAACAAAAACAGAAAGAATAATGAAGTGTTCTAAATGTGGTTTTACAGCAAATAGAGACAAAATACCAATACATTGGGTATTAAAACTTCTAAACAAAGTCTCTGTCTCTTAGGATTGTTAGAACATTAAATTGCATTAAGGAGATTCTTGAAACGGTAGGTGTTAGAGGAATAGTTAAACGTTAATTCTTAGGTATAAGTATCACATCGTACATCTTGTTATTTATCTCCTTGTTTAAACTAATAATTAATGCTTGTGCAGGGTATTTCCTACCATTCACAGTTCTTGACCATGGCGATGCGTGTGCATTTTCCTTAAATATTGCTTTTCCTTGATAGTGAACCTTACCGTCAATAATTATTATGACATCGACATGTTTAATTCTTCTCCTACCCATCACTACTAACACGTTTCTACGATTTTAAAAATCTTCAATAAGTAAGCGTAACATTCCTGCACTTTTAAAAACTTAGTTAAAACTATTCATGAGTCAGGAATTACTTAAGAAACATAAACTTCAATACTTAACACCTAGAGAATTTATAAGTAAATGTAAATTACCATCTAAAACAGTTGCAAAATCTATAGAACCTGATGAAGAACTTATCGAGTCCATCGAGAATATTGGTGTTAAGTTGCCAATTATTGTTGATAGAAACTTCGTTATTATTGATGGTTGTAGGAGATATCTCACTGTTAAGAAACTCATTAATGAAGGTAAGGATGTTCCTGGTCAGGTTCCAATTGTTGTTATTGAAGATGTTGATTATTTGAAAAATCCTGAAGAAGCATTGTTAAGGGCATTTCTCATTAATCGTTATAGACGTGGTGCAAGCGATAAGGAATATGATATTGACTTAATAGCTGATATTCTTTGGAAACTTGCAAATGAAACTGCAAGTAGAGTAGAACGTAAGGAATTACTTGAAGGTAAAGTATCTAGGTCTTTACGTGTAAGACTTGCTAAACTTACAGGATACTCAGATAGACATATTCAAAACTTGTTAATGCATGCATATACACGTATTGAAAAGCTTGGACTCAAACCAAAAACTGAAGATTTGGAAGAGTATGGTGCACAGACTATTCAATCCTCTAAAGCTCGACATGAACAGCCTTTTGAAGCTAGCGTTCAAACTAGTGCATCACCCAATGGGAAATGTGCATGTGGTATTTCCCATACAGTTCCTCAATCCATAAACGTTCAATCTCAAAAGCCTGAATGTTCATTAGAGCATTCAACTTCACAAATTGTGCAACATTCTGCTTCTCAGGAGTTATTCAGGATTGAATTAAGTGAAGTTGTTAATATTGCTAAAGAATTAGATTTACTTGATAGAATTGCACGTGGTGAAATACCTAGAAGGCTCTGTCGAGAAATTGCAAGTAGATATAATGTTCATTTAAGTACAGTCTATAGATTTGTTAAAGATAACATTAAGGATATTAAGAAACTTGCTAAAGAGGAGGTTCTTAATGAGCTTAAATTACCGTTATCTAAATCTAGATTATTTGCAGAATTGCCTATCGAATTTATTGATTGGCTTAAAGAACAGTCAAAGGGTTATGAGTATTTTAAGTTTGTTCTTGAGAAATTTAAGGTAGAAGAAATTGAAGAACTTTACAATAAGTGGAAGATTGATGAGAAGGAGGGTGCTAAGTACCTTCTCGACAAGGTTAGTGAATATGTCCGTAATGAGAGGAAATTGAGGGAAAAGAGGAAGAACATAACGATTGAGATTCCTGAAACACTTTACAGACTTGCTAAGAAGGTTGGTAAGATTATTGATGCAAGTCCAGATACTGTACTGATTACTCTTCACACTATCTGTGAAGGCTTACTATTCACTATCCTAAACGTTAAGCATGAGGATGACAAGATAGTTAATGATGAGGAGATTGAGAAAGTTAGAGAGAGATTCAAGATTACTCAAGAAACAGCTAGTGATGTTGAGGAACTAGTTACTAAACTTAGAGGTTTGGGACTCGTAAGTAGTGAACGTGTTGAAGGTGATAAGTGCTCGATCCTTAAAGGCATTCTCGACATGCTTGAATTCATGATTAAGGAATTGAAGAGAAGCTACTGTGACTAAACATGTGGCACGTATATGATGTTAATGGCAACATTGTTGAGCCTAGAGTTGTAGGTGGTAAGTCTCAAATTGAGCTTGCTGAAGATATTGCTAGAGCTTTGAGAAAGCATAAGTTTGTAATTTTTGAAAGTGCACCAGGTAGTGGTAAGTCACTTATTGCACTTTACGCATGTTATTTACTAAATGCTAAGAAGATTATTATCAATTCAGGTCCATATAGAGCACTTCAAGTTCAGTACGCTAATGATTATGGTGGTGGTAAGTTCATTATTGGTGAAGAACCTTACAGATTCGGAATTATTTGGGGGCGTCAAAATCATAAATGCATCATTAAGCCAAGCTTGACATGTCAAGAGTGTGAGTGCTTACTGAGTAGAGGACTCGGTAAGAGGGGTGAGTTATGTATATACTATAATCCACCAACAACTAGTAAGTACAGAATTAATGGTGAGGTAGTTGCATCTTGGACTAGCGTTTCTAGTGAAGGTGATGGACACACTTGGCATCTCTATGCTAGAGATGGACATATCTGCCCATACTTTAAGCAGTTTAAGGCTTATGCTGAATGCAACGTTATCGTCTTAAATTCATGGATGTGGCTTATAGAGACACTAAATGAACGTAAAGTGAAGGCTGATGTTGAGATAATTGACGAGTTTGACATTGTTTTTCAACAATACCATCCTAAATTCTCAATAAGTATTGATGAGTTGAAACTTCTTAAAGACATTATTGAAGAATCAACAACAGGTTCAATCAAGTTTGAACTTTTAGGAAAGATTAGAAGGTTAAGATACTATCTTAAAAAGATTGTTAAGAAGGATGATTGGGCTTGGTGGTTTAGTGAACTTTCAAGTATTGTAAGTACTTTACAGCCACTACTTGTAGATAACGTTGATGATCCAGACATAGCAAATCTACTAAACATTGCTAGAAAGATTCAACATGTTGTTAATAATTTCGACTCTTACGAAATTATTCAGAAATTTAGTGAGAACAGGATAGTCATTATTAATGCTGAGCCTAGAAGATGGTTTAGAAAGTTGCTTCAACTTTCAGCTTCACGCATAATCTTAATGTCAGCAACACCACTACCTGAAAACTTACTTAGAAGCTTCTACGGAATTAACGATTATGAGTGGATAATTGGTGAGAAGAAACTTCCAGGCAAGATATACCTTGGCGGTACTTTCAGCACGTACATTTCTGGTAAATTACTTAAGATTGGTAAGAAAGACCACATTGATGAGTTCGTTAAGGAGTTAATTGAAACTATTGATTTAGCACGTATTGATGGTTACGAACCTAGACTAATCATTCCAGTTTCTGAAGAACATGTCAAGTACATTCAGCAATATAGAGGCATTGAGGTTGATTGTGATGGTTCAAAACTTGAAAAGTTTAGGAAAGGAGAAATTAAGGAACTAGCAACTACACGTGCATTTAGAGGTATTGACTTACCTGGAGATAAGCTTAGAAGTATTGTCTTAACTAAATGCCCATTCCCTGACCTTAGCGATGATTATTGGCAAGTATTAAAACGAAAACTAGGTAAATTATTTGACGAGTATTATCATGAGTTTAGTAAGAATAATCTTCTACAAGTAATTGCTAGAGGATTGAGGGAGACAAATGATTGGATATGGCTATACAGTCCAGACAAGTACGTATATGAACTTCTTAAAGAAGTTGAAAAGGAAGGTAAGGTGACAATTATTGAAGATGAAGAACCCGAGACGAGAAAGACTATAAGACCTGTTCTTGAAAAGGTGCTGAAAGGTGATGTAGTCTCAGTAATAGTTGAGAATAAGGAATTGAGAGAAAGAGTTAAACATACATTAACAAGATACTTCTCATGTACTGTTGAAGAGATTGAGAGTACTTTAATAATTGCTAGTAAAGCATTTGAGCACAAGTTACAGCAATACTTAGAGAACATTAAGTCAGTTAGTGATGAGCAACAATACATCTTATGCAACGTCTTGGAGGAGTTTGAAATAGATGGTGAGAAGCACTTCATTGGTGAGTGGATAAAACTACCAATTAATAAGGCTAGAGAACTTGAAAGTAGAGAATTAGTAGAGTGTAAATACTAAATTAGTATATTATATCTAGTTGCTGATCTTCTCTTCAACTCTTTTTAAATTCTTAAAGCTAATCTTCATGAAGCTTGTACTTGTAGTCTTCAAGAAGAACTATAGACATTATCGTAAAGGTGATTTAGCTACCTTGACCTTAAAGATAGCTAGGAGACTTGAAGAGCAAGGTATTGTAGAGATTGTGAGCGTACCAGCACTTAGAGAATTTGAAGAATTGAGAAAGAAAATTGATAAAGTTGTAGATTAAATCCTCAACTCGACTCGCTTTTAAATTTTCTTAAAACTTCTTCATGAAGTCTTCAGGTCAAAGACTACCACTTATTCATCACGTTGTTGATGTTAATGACTTAAAAAGCCGTATCGAGAAGCTCACTGATTATGAGGCTTTTAGAGAAGTTCTGAACTCTATGAGTGATGTTGAGAAGATTGATGGTAAGTTCTTTAAGCTACTTAAGGTTAAGGATAGGCTTAACGCTACTTTACTGGCAATTTTTGTTGAGTGTCCGTGGCAAGTGTATTTGGGGAAGAGGCTTGCTGAGAATTATGGATACAGCAACACAATACTTACACCAATACCGAACATTAAGCACGTCCTACTTGGCTTAAAAGTTCATGAACAATACTTAAACTATTTAGAAAGCAATTTCAATATTCCCACAGAGGTTAGAGTTGAAAGTGAATTTCAAGTAAGTGGTAAGTCGGTTAGGGTTGTTGGTAAGGTAGATGCTTTAATTCTTGAAGACAAGTTCTTAACCGTTCTTGAAGTTAAGACTAGCGGTAAAGTTAAGGCAAGATCAAGCTTTCAAGCATGTACATACATGCACATAATCAACAACTACATAGGTGACAAGGTGGTTAAGCCATTAGTACTCACTTTAAGTGGGTTTAAGAAGCCTACACTATATAGTAGAGCCGATGTACTTCAAGTCATTGAGAGCGTCTACAACATAATCTTCAACAGTACTGAGTGGAGTGTTGGTGATGATTTTAAGTGCGTAAAGACGAGGTGCCCATACTACCCATACTGCCCAAAGAGAGGGACAAACATGATTACAAGCTACCTAAAACCCTCTTAAAAATTCTCTCTTCTCCTTCATGAACTCTTCAGGTCAACTTATTGATGAAGTTACTGCTAAGTTTAGAGAAAGTCCTGAAAAGTATCGTGAAGTTTTGAGAAGTATTAGAAGTTTCATTGAAAAGAAAATTGAGAGGTTAGAGAATACGTTCATAATCCTCATTACGGTGCAGATAATCAATACTTTACTCTACTTGTTAAGTACTCAAGTAGTTGCGGTAATAACTATAATACTTGTAGTTACTGTAATTCTCTGTAGCTTACTATGTATAGAGCTCTTTAAGAGAAGGTATAACGAAATGTATAATAAACTCATAAGTGCTGAATTAGGTATAGATCCAGTTATGGAGAAAGTTAGTCCACTATTTATTGTTGGAATTATAGTGACTATTGGTGCGTTACTTGTAATACTACTCTCAACACTATAGTACATTCCTTAAAACATCCCCCCTTTTAAAACTTCTTTAAAATATTCTTCATGAGTTCTTCAGGTCAATGCGAGTTTCTAACTAGGGAGCTTAAGAGAATCATTAACAGGAAAGTTACATGTATCGATAATGATGATTTTGTAGTTTTTGAAATTCTTCTAGACAATGTATACGTCAAAATTAGTGATGTTGAGGAAGTTATTAGTAAGTTACCTTCAAGAATTGGTAATTACTTTCTCGATAATGAATCTACAAGATTAACAACGTGCAGATACGGTATATGCCTAGTAGTTATTTATAGAAGAGTTAGTAGTAACTTCATGACAGCTTACGACTTATGGGTAAGTGGTAAGTCATGATTTTGAAGAAACTTTTCCTCAAACTTTTAAGGCTAGTACATGATGGTCACAACTACAAGCCATGCAATTTCTACTGCAAGTACTTGAGATTTACTAGCGAGGATTGGGAAGAGTGGTGTGTATTTTTAGGAACGTACCCACCAATGCTTGATTATCCTGAAGATTATGACTGCTATACGCCAGTGTCTCTAAGATGTGCATACTACTCACTAATTAGTACTGTTTTAGGGAAGTTGAAATGTGGCTTCTTAAAAACTGTTAAACGTAAAGATTAATGAAGCTTCAGGTCAAGCTGTCTAGAAAACTTTATGAAATGGTCATGTCAGTAAAGGCTAGATATAACTACTGCACGTTATGTGCTATTGAGTACATCTTGGAGAATTGTAGTATCGAGCTTACACCGAGCGAGGAAGCTTACTTAAGAAGTATTAAGAACATGATTTACAGTAACGTTATTTCAAAACTTAATGTAGAAACTTCATGTGAAGAAGTTGATAAGCATGTTGAAGTTATTATTGATGAAGATTTAGATATCCTTAACGATATTAGTAGAAAAGAAGCCAATTTAGTAATTGGTACTTACGGTTACTATGAAGCTGTAGCTAAATTATTAATATCAATAATTGCTAAAAGAACCTTAAACCTTCTTTAAAAACCACTCCCTTCAAAATCCCCTCTCTTTTAAAACTTTATTTAAACTTCTTCATGAAGTCTTCAGGTCAAGTAGTTGAGAAACTTATTGAGAAGTGTAGAAGGGATAAAGATTTCTGTAGATGGTATTGTGATAAGTTGTTTGAGAGGTTAAAGATTATTGAAACAGCGTTATGGAGTTGGTGTGGTATCAATATTGTCTCTATAGTGTTAGTATTCTTGAAACTTGTAGGTAAGTTAGAGTTCACAGTGCTTGCATGTACATTAATAACATCATTAATAGTACTAGCACTACATAGAAGAAGATTAATAAGACTTATAGATACATTAAGTCTTGAGAGTGACCCAATGGACGACAGTAAATACATCTTCACAATCATTGGAATCTACATAGCAGCAACAATAATTATAACACTACTACTTTAAGAAAAGAAGGTGATCCAGTCATGTACGTAGCTAGTAAGGCATGGGGTTTAGTAATTGCTGTTGCAGGTATTGTGGGATTAATAATTCACCTATTCTTCCTCTAAAAACTCTTTCCTTTCAACTTTTCAGGGATTGGTTTATAAGTAATTCCTGCAACTTCTTAACCTGAAATGCCCATCGTTAAGCCTAGCCTTAAAGCAATCACTTACAAGCCCGTAGATTCGATAATTAATGTTAAGCATGTTGAGAACATCTTAACACTATTAGACCTCGACACTATCTGTAAAATCATTAACGAGCCAGTTAAGAAGGTTAGTAAGGGCATGTACATCATTAAGAGAAAACAAGCCTTACCTAGACCTCACGACTTGCATGTACTTCTTGATCACTGCATGATTAAGCTGTACATGACTTACGCTTTAGGCTTTGACACATATTCGTTAAGGGGATTACTCTACCTTGCACGTGGAAAACTAATTCACAAACTATACTATAGAGAGTACTTGATTAAGAACTTGAAGAAGAGGAACGTTAAGGCTGAAGTACAGGTTGAAGGTTATTTAGGTAATCAATACGCTAAAGGCATTATTGATTTTCTTGTCTTGAATAGTGATTATCTTGATGTTATTGAGTTAAAGTCTAGTAAAAATGTTGGTAAAGGAACATACGCTCAAGCACTAGCCTATAAGGAAATTCTAGACATTGATGATGCTAGAGTACTAGTTATTTATAGAAGTAATGTTAAGGAGATTCAAGACGAGAAGTATCTACATGAAGCATTAAGTCTCTACTACAAGGTCATTAATAGTTCTGAACCACCAATAAACTTACAATTAAATATTAAGCCAAATCCATCATGCCCATTATGTGGATTTAAGAAACTATGCATATATTATGAAGAATACATTATGAAAAAGAAAGATCGATATGACATTGACGTATTGAAGAGGAGAGCATCGAAATGAAAGGAGAATTTGATAAACGTTAGTGACCTGGTAAATGAGAAGAACATAACTATCTACGCTGATGAAATTCTAATAATGCCAAATAAATTTTACCTACAACCTAATAGTGCTGCTAGTGTTATAGTAAATGTATCAATTATTAAGCTCTTAGCATTACCACCACTAGACGCAACTGGTAATTATACAGGTAAAATCTACGTGACATATAACAACGAGACAATAGTTGTTCCCGTGAACTTTACAATCTATATTCCTGGCTATTTAGCTTACAAGTATACACAATACTTCATTAAAGTTGTTAATGAAACGCCTGATGATGTCTTCATAAAACCTCATAAGAGAGTCCTAATGAAGTTAGAGAAGCTAATTAAGAAACACTGCCATGAATGTCGTATGAAGGATCTAGAAGTTAAAGAATTATTAATTCTAATTCTCAATTGTACCAAAGAGTTGATAGCTAATGAACGTTACGTAGCTGCATATGCAATTCTTGAAGTTATAGAGAAAATTACACCATACATACTCAATGAGACATATATTGAACCATTAACAAATCGTACATACATCGATATTTACAAGACAATAATATCTGAAATACAAAACTATCTAAGAATAGCAATTAAAGGCAAATTACAAGCAATAATAAAAGAGTGTTTAAGATGTAGATAGTGCTATGTTTATTTTTCCTAAACTTAAATTAGTTAAGTTTTTTCTGATATATATTTCCTTCATTACTTTTATTACAACTATCATTGTTTATCTTGAGAGTCTTGATAGTGAGGTTATGAGTTACTTAGCTGATGGATTGGGAATTTATTTTTCAACTTTTCATGCATTACTTCTTGGTACATACTTACTTCCTGATCTTTTTGAAAAAATTGAGCCCAAAATTTACGAGATTAAGTATCGTAGTATAGTCTTAGTTTCTATTACTTTACTCATCTTTCTAGGTTGTTCATTATGTTTCTTATACACATTACTTACTGGTTATATATTTCGTGCTCCTTCACTCGCTAGATACTTATTCTGGTGGAGTTTGATGATTTTAGGGCCAACTATACTATACAAGGCAGCTCATGAAGTATTTTATCCACTAAGAGATATTGCAAAAATATGTAGAGAAGCTAAGAAATGCCTATTAATGCCACTTACACCATTATTTTCACATCATCTCCTGATAATGCCTATAGTTTTAAATCCTATTGAAATAGGATTCAACATAAATGTAATAATTCTCATCACATTAATAACGATAAGCCTCATGATCTATGCTCTCAAAAAATGCTCAACATTCGCAGAAAAATGCCTACTCAAAACACACCAAAATGCAAGATATTATACATAACACTTCCATGATTATACACTTACCCTTTTAAGTACATCAAGATTCTCCTCTTTTAAATCTATACATTAAATCTTCATGTTTTGTTCAGGTCAAGAGTTTGTTATTTATGAACCACCAATTTTTGCAAAGATAATTACCTCTAAAGTATTTGTATCAAGTCTTGATAAGGAGATTCACGAAATTGTTCCAAAAGATGTTAAGGAGAAGTACTGCCTAACCTTCCTATTCTATGTCTTAAAACTTCAACAAATCGTGAATATAGTCTTTAAAGGATGTGTTGGTTGTGTAGTTGGTTATCCACAATTTAAGCCAACCTATGAGAGGATTGGTAAGTGTGCAGTCGATATTTACGGCAATGTAGCTATTATTCTAGACTTCGACATATTCATTAAAGAGTACTTACCAAACTATTACAAGCTATTCAAATATGTTCTAAATAGGCTCAAGACAATGAATGTTAAGGAAGTATATGTAGAGAATTACGAGCCTGACTCAGTATTTAGGCAATACTTGAGAAACGTCTTAATCATGCTCAAGTTTGAGCCATACAACAATAGGTACCTAGTTAAGAAACTTTTTCACTTTTAGTAATACTTTACTTAGACTTAAAAATTCTTAAAACAACATCCTTACGAACCTTCAATCCGTAACGGTAAGTCTTTGACACTTATGTTATTCTTCCTCAAATTTTTTACAACCCATGACTCTATTCGTTGGCCTCTTTGCTTTAAGAAAATCTTTTTAATCCTCATCTCGTTCTTAGTGATATTCTTGATATAATTATCACACTCATTTATTTGATTTATTATTTGCTCATCATCCCTTGGCTTTAGGGGTGTGCATTTACACTCAATAATATATACCACCTTTTTGTCATGGTTTATTATTATTACATCACATCCTTTTCCGAACATCTTATCGTAGTTTAAAATCTCTATGTGATTTAGATCTTTACAAACGATTTCGCAATATCCTTCGATTCCCTTTTTCTTAACGGAGAGATTCATACCTAACTACCGATTAGTTCTTCAATTGCCATGTGCTTACTCGCTAATTCTCTATGAATCTTATCGAGACACGTTTCCTCAATACCTTCATCTGTCACATTTATTTTCTCCACGTTTCCTTCTCTCGTAATCATATATATTGAAACATTCTCTGGACTTAGACCCTCATTGGTGTGGTAGCCGATTTTGGCTCTATCTTCAGGGCTCAATTTCGATAATCTTATGAGGGCATGTAGTTCATCTATCACATGAATGCTATGAGTGGAGAATAAAACATACACATTAGCTTTTGAGAGTAGGGCTAAAGCTCTCGTAACAATGCTCTGAGCATTAGGATGTAGGTGTGCCTCTGGTTCTTCAATTATTAGATAGTACTCTGAATCTAATTCATACCTAAGAATATAGATTAATGGTGCAAGCTCTCGAATACCTGATGGAGCTTTATCAAGACTTATCTCAAATTTCTTCATCTCATCCATAATTACCATTCTAGGTTTCTCTACCCTATATACAAATCGTACTTGCAGCTTATTTTCTATAAAGTCTGCTATCTCAGCGATCTTTGTACTTTTTATGCGAGGTGTTAATGTAAATATGGTTTTGAAAAATGCTTTATCAACGGCATTCACTAATGGTGCTTCTCTCCACCGTGTCACAAGTAAACTCGATGCTAATGGTTCGGATACTCTCAATATACCTGCGCGCCCGTCGGGCAATATGGTGCTAGGCAAGTAAGGACAGTATCCTAAAATCCCATCAAGCACTACAGGAATCGCACTCGCTAAGCTAGCAGTACTTTCATGAATATCGTCCATTGGTACTGTAATTTCATCTAAAGCAAGTCTTTGATTGCCTTCAATTTTGAAATATGTTACTATCAATCTGATACCCGTTATCCTATAGTCAACGTCTAGTATTTTATTGATCTTTGAAAGAAAATTATCGTATATGTGTACCCTTGCACCACCCTCCTTACTTATTACGAACTTAAGGGCATAATCGCCGTGTAGATCAGAAATACCTATTTCACATTCTCTCTGATCCTCGCGTACTAACTCCCCTACATCAGATATCATAAATGTATCTTTCAGAAGTATTTCTAGATTCTGAATTATTATTTCTTCAAATCTTCGTAGGAAATCTATAATAACGCTTTTCAACTCATTACATACTACATCTCTATTTGTTAAATTCTTGACGATATTCTCAACCTTTGACTGTAATATGGTACCTAATACGTTCCAATTTGGTTCTACACTTAATAGAGACCATATCAGGTATAGAAGGTAAGATTTACCCGATGCATTCGGACCGACAAGCACTGTTAATGGCTTTATTTCCATATCGGCAAAATTGATAGGACCAAAATTCTTGATCACGATATGCATATTACAATTATTGTCTAAACAAGTTTTACTAAAGTTTTCGCACTTCATGTTCATTTAGGTATGTTTTATAAAGGAATAGTTATGATTTAGACATTTTTCATTAAGGTCAAGGTTTATCAACACCCAACGTCGAGAATGATTCACATATCTAAGAAGGTTTATGAGCAGTTACGTTCGAGGAGAGTAGTTATTCTTGATGAGAAGGAGCTTGATAATTATTTAGAATTTCTTGTAAGAGCATTTCTATGCTATATTGTTTACAGTATTGCGAGAAATAATAAGTCTCTAAGAAACGCTATAGAGAGTATTAAGAAGTTTGCAATCGTTAAAAGTGATAAAGAATTTGTGGTAAAAATTTAATCACTACTTAGCTAGAGATGGAAAATGTAGTCTCAACGTTTAGAGATGCTCCTGTTACTGCTATTGTTATTATCCAGAAGATTGAGGTATTCATGCTTCAAGTACTGTAAGTATCATTAAGTATATCGATATTGCAAGTGCCGTTAAGTAGAGTATCCTCACTGGCCAGAAATTCATGACTGGATCAGTAATTATTTGGTACAGTTTCGTAATAAGTTTTTCTAAATATACAAGTACACCTATGCATATAACTACACTAAGCATCATTGTTACGAAAATTCTCGGCTCTAGAATGACTGGTTTAAATGTGTGTATAAGTATTTGACCAAGAACATTACATAAAGTAAACATTAAGACACAATTGTAGATACCTTCAACCCATTTCCTATAATCCTTCACTTCTTGACATGCTTCTCTATTACCTTCTCTACACTTCTTAACAAGTTTCTCTATAGATTGACCTGAAACAGTCATGAATACTATTAGGTACTCTTTTTAAAAGAGTGAGTTAGAGTCTAAATGCCTCTTCAACAAAGTCTAGTGACGTGAAGAGAAAAGAGAGGTAGAGGTTTAGTAGAGAATCTTCAATTTTTCCTCTACAGAAAAGTCTTTTCTATAAAAGAAACTTTTACATAATTGTTAGTTGAAGTTTAAAATGAGTACTTCTTAACGTAATCTACATTACTTACATTGCTGTTCTGTATGTTAGTAGTTTAATCTTTATTAAACCCATCTTGAAAGCATTCCAGTACGTTTTTGGTTTATAAAGTGACGTTACAATTATGGCAACGATTATGATTGGTGTTAATGGAAATGCAGATACTAGGTAAGTAGCATATATGGCAAGTAGTAGACATGCTAGAAATGTAGAGACTGTGTATTTAAGGAACTTAATAGTCTTTAATCTTCTCAATAATTTACGCGCGTCTAATGGGTTTTCAAGTTCATGAATAAACCATGACAGTACGTTGTAACTTTCAGCCACTGCACTACATAGTGCTTCTCTTGGATTGCTACTTACCTTAACCTTAACCTTTATGCAATTATTAATTATGTTTTGCAGTTCATTTCTTACCAAGAAATCTATACTGTTCTCAATATCTTCATGAACATCTCTTAACCATCTCCTCCTCTTAATTACACCATCCTGTACATAATGTAGTGCACGACCTAATGCACGGCCTGAACTGTAAGTATCACCTTTCCTATAGAAGTATAGTGCTAAGTGTAGATAGTACTTTACTAGTGTATAGTTAATACCGTCGTGCTGCTTAACAGGAACTAACCTCTCACCTTTAATAAAGTCTAGCAACTTGTCTGGTTCAACAACTCCTTGAAAAAGACCTTTAAGAAAATTCTTATCAAAACTGTAATTAATCATTGACAATATCTTCAACGTTATTAATTTATGACTACTCCACTTCACAATCCTTAACAGTAAAATCTTAATTTTAAATTCACAGCACCATTAAACTCTTTCCTCACCATAAACTTCAATTTCCTCATTACTCTTTCAAGAGTAATGACTATCTTTTCCTCTTTTCGCCAAGCTTAATGAATTTTTAATCATAAATGACTAGTCAAGTCTTTTAAAAATTAATACAGTAATTGACTCATGAGGAAGATAGTTGCAGTGTTGGTAATTGTTGGATTGTTATTAGTGGCTTTATGGTACTTCGGAATACTTCAAGACGTACTGATAAAGCTAGGATTAATGAAACCACCAGAGAAGATAGTAATAACTAGGCTTAACAAGGCATATGTTTATAATGAGCTTTTTGAAGGAACTACATACATTGTTGATCTTAGAGGTGAATCTTGGGAACCTATTTGGGAAGGTGCGTGGTATGTTAAGCCTTACGTGAAGTACATGCTCATAGTTAATGTAAATGGATATAATGATGTCTTTTTTGCACTACATAAGTTAGGTTATGCATTAACTCTATTTCTTGAAACTAATGGAACATATATCATAAACTTTACAATACTTGAAAAGCATGTAAAGATTTACTTTGAAGTTAAGCATTTAGAGTCAGGGTATGAGGCAAGATTCACAATATATCTAGATAAAGTTGTTGGTTGGGCTGAACCTATTGGTGATGAAGTTCACGAAATTAACTACAAACTATGCAGTATCTCCGAGACACCAAAATACGTATTGGAATGTGTATGTTATGAGGAAATTAACGGTACTATAGTAGGTTGTTGTGAATATCGAAAAATAAGACCTATAAGTGTACAAGTAACTCATGATGAGAGGTGGAAGGAGTCAAGTACACCCTACTATGTAGATTTTGCTGTTAAGGGTGGTGAGTACGGCATGTTTAGACTAGTCAAAATTCAAGAATACGTAGCTCCATCATGATACTGTCATTTTCATGCAATGAAAATGAATTCCTTTTTCAACGGGTTGAAAATGGAGATATTAACAGTTTTTAAAGGACAGTAATGACTCCTTTTTCAACGGTTGAAAAAGATGTTATTTTCATGCAATGAAAATAACAGTGTTCAGGTAATGTGAGGTCAGTCATTTTCAACAGTTGAAAATGGTAACCATTTTCAACTGTTGAAAATGTTTTAAAAAATCTACTTAACAGTTTCTATGAAGTATAGGTATAGATACTTTGGAAAGTGTAGTGATGGTAAGATATGGTTCATTAAGTCTGGCAATATTTACTTCATCGAGAAGTCGAGAGTGAAAAGATTTGCAAATATTAAAGAAGTTCTAAATAGTGAAGAACTACTTAATAAACTTCCAAACGAGGTTAAGAAATACCTTTTTCAACTTGTTGAAAAAGGTCACCATTTTCAACCGATGAAAATGAACTCATTTTCAACTGATGAAAAAGGTCTAAACTTAGATGATTTAGAATTTCTCAAAGATGTTCTGCAAATATTTAAGAAATTCTTCAACATGATGGAGAAAAACTTGTGCGATAACTGTAATTCTAAACTCATCAAAGAATGGTCTAAATTATTAAAAGAACTTAATGAAAAGTGGGAACTTAACAAACCAGTCAAATCACTTTACGAACTGATTGAAGAAGTTGAAAATACATTAGCGTGATTTTAAAACTGTAAACTATAACTCTAGTAGAATGATATAATATTACCTCTTTTCCCTTTCATAAACTTTAACTAATCATTTCTTTTTCAAAAACTATGATCTTCTTCTCCTCTTTCTATACACAACAGCATTCACTTTATTTTTCTCAATGTTTCTTTAGTTTTTTCAATTACTTTTAATGTTTCTTCAATCTTTCTACCCTTCTTAACAATACTGTAAATGCTGTAGAGCATTAAGACCTTGATTAACGATTTGATCAGCTCCTCATACTCACTTTTTGATAGTATCACTACTTCCTCATTCACATTGAAATCCTGATCAGCATATACGTAGTAGTTATAACCTGACTTTACAGTTCTTACCTTTTTACCAACACTTAAATGATTTAAAAGATCCTTAACTTCACTTAAATCAGCATTTACTACATATTCAGCAAGTTCAGGATACTTACTGTAAATTTTTAGAAAGAAGTTGCTATGTAAGTCATTAATAACGTCTATGATTAATTTCTTAACTATAAATACTTCATTACCAATGCTTTTAGGAACGTATATTCTTCTCGTACTTGGTACCTTACAAATCTTCACAAATACTTACTTGTCTAACGTCTCATTTTAAAAACTACACTATATTTTAAAAAATACACATGAAGTAATGATTTAGTAAATACCAATTACTTCCAAGTAAAATTGTAAGTCACTCATTTCAAAAAGTACACATGAAGACCTACCTTTTACAAACCATATTGAGCAATTTATCTACATGGTCTTTCAATCTTTTCTCGTCAAGAACATCTAACGTATATACTAGTTCTTCACCAACAATTTCTTCAATACTTCTCTATAATCATTATCTGTTTTGCAAGATTCAAGATTTCTTAACGATTCTTTTGTTTTGTTTAGTAATGTTAAGACTTTCTCAATATTTTTGGCTTGCTTAATTAGATTATGTATGCCGTAAAGTATAATGTTCTTAATCAAGTACTTAATAACTTCTCTATACATTTCATAATCCATTACAAAAATTTCTTCACCAATATTATAGTTCTTGTTTAAGTATATGAATTTTCCACGACCTGTACTGTATGTACTTACTTTTTCTCTAACATTTGTATTTAGAATTAACTTGTCAATAATTTCATCAATATCAAGTTTTTCAATCTCGTTAATGCATTCAGGACATAGTTTTTCCAATTCAACCCTATACTTAGCTAAATCGTTAATTAAATCTATGAGACCTTTCTTAATAATGTACACATAGTCTTGATTAACTTGACCAATATATATTCTTCTAGACTTCATTTTAACAATCTTAGCACCTAGTCATAACTTCACTACAGTGTGAAAAATTTTTCACACTCTTAACATAATCATTAAGTAGTTGATTAGCTACACTCATAAAACTTATATATTTTGTTTTACAATTCATCATAATGAGTAGAAGACCAATACTTGAGTTAATGATGTATGTAGTTGAAAGGAAACCGATTAGAAGATTTATGGCAAGACTCATACAGAAGTATTTGGAATTGATTGAAGAAGCTTCAAACAAGATGTAGCTTTCAATTTTCGAAGAAGTTTAAAGTTTCAATCTTGTTTTTTCTTTATATTCTTCATATTTTTTGATTGTTCTTCCTGTAATGGTTTTGATAAGTTTCTCTACAAGTTTTAGATATTCATTTTCGTCTAGAATTACTATTTCTTTACCTAAATATTTTGAAGGTATTGTTATGTAGTGCTTCTTATACTTTGAACCGTAACTTTTAACTTGTATTTTCTCACCAATACTTAGTTTTGAAAGAACTTCTCTAGAAATATTTACAAGTTCTAAAAAATTCTTAACACTACTAGGCAAGTCTAGATAATCATTAATGTAAGTATCAATTACAGTCTTATAAATCTCATAATCAATAATGTAAACGTAGTCATATCTGCAAAACTGCATGTCGTAAATGTGGTTTGAATTAACGAATACCTTCACAAACATGTATTTCTAAATAAATCTTCAACAGTTATAATACTTTTCTACAAAACTTGTAGAAAAGGAATTACTAGAACAATAATATGCCTTTAAGGCTAGACTATCTACAGTCACACCATTTCTACAAGTTTTGTAGAAAAGACAGGATTAACGTATTTTTGACATGAAGTATTTCTTCAATACTTCTCTATAATCATTATCTGTTTTGCAATGTTCATTAAATACTAATAGTAATATCTCTATTATATCGTTAAACTTCAAGTCTAAATCTTCACTAGAATATTGCTTAAACTTATCGATAAGATTTTTCAACTTCTCATAGGTGTGAGTACTAACTTTAATCGACTTACTCATACACTTCAACTATACTTCTCTCAACTTTTTAAAGCTTGAATAGGTAGAGAAAACTTATAAACTACTTCTACTCTACTTCTACCAGTGGTGTAGTGTGGGTAGAAGAACTTGTAAGAAGTACTTAATGAAGATCTTGAAAATCATGGATAAGTACAGGAATGGTAGGATTGATTTTGAAAATTTATGTAAAGGTGTTGAGAATGTTATTAATGATTTTAGAGAAAATGCTGAATTCTACATAAGTAAGAGAAGACTTTGCGAAACAGTTAGTGGATGTTTATGTATCAAAGATATTGAAAATAAGGTAAATGAATTACCATGCTACAAGACCTTGCAGGAAATATATAGACACATTCTTCATAGAGAAATAACCAAGGCTATAGAGTTAATAAATAATGAATTAGAAGCTAGAAAAGAAGCAGTAAAAACAATATCAAGGAAAGAATATGAGAATCTTAAGAGAAGATATGATGAGCTTAAGGTTAAGTTTGACGAGTTTGTTAGTAATTATGCTAAGGTTTTAAGTGTTGTTGATGATTTGAAGGAGACCAACATCTTTCTAGCTAAGGAGCTTGATAAGGCTAGGAGAGAAGTTGAAGTGTTGAGGTTAGAGAATACTAGCCTCAAGGCACAGTTAAGTAGGGATGTCTCAACAGTAATTAACGTTAAAGCTATTGAGGGAACGTTAAAGAAAGCTTACGAAATAATTGACAAGTTAGTTAACGAAAATGACGAGCTTAGAAGTATTGTTAAGAATCTTGAAGAGAAGGTTAAAGAACTTGAAGACGTCGTAAATACCTTCAAGGAGAGATACCCCATAGCGTACAAGACAGTATTAAGCATAGTCAGGACCAGAGAACTTGAAAAACAGTTCAAACTGTAATTACTATTAGATGTCATGTTTTGGTAAGGCTATAAGCTATGTCTTAACTTGTCGTAAAAACTTTCTCTTTCACCGATAGCTACAACAATTACGTTGCATGGCTTTAGAAGATAGGCAATTCTATAAGGGCCTACACGTGTTTTACAGAGTTCTTGAAGTGGTGGTTTAAGCTTCTCATCACATTTAGGATTTTCTGCAAGTTGTTGAATCCTTTCTCTAATTCTGTCAGCAATGTCTTCCGGAGCATCTTTTAGGAATTTCTTGGCTTGTCTCCTGTAGGTGATGGTGCATACCAATATGTGTCACCTTTTAATAATGCCAAGCTCGGCAAGATCTTCATATACCTCATCGTCTAAGAGTAGATCTAGAGTATCTAGGTAATTATCAACCTCTTTAGCATATTCTCGACACCATGCAGTTAAAGTATCTCTATTCTCCTCCTTGTATTCTTTAGCTATGCCTAATGTAGCGCTTATTGAAGCTATCCACGCAAAGGTTAGATATACTGTATAACCTGAAAACTGTAATACAATGTTACTAGCCCTATCAATAAACTTCTTAATGAAGTCGTTAAAGCCTAACTTAGAAACTTTATCAAGTATCCATAAATCACGATCAATAAGGATTGAGAGAGCGTAAATAAGGTCATCAGCACGACTATAATCACTGTTTTTTATCACACTAGCCACTGCTTTTGCTAATTCCCCCTCAACATCTCTAAGTTCTTTCAGGTCATTAACATCGAGAACGTAGATTTTGTCGCAGAACTCCATCAATGGTAATGCTACTCTAGCCCAGAACTTTACGGCAAGCATGGGAAATTCATGTTCAAGCTCGTCAGTGTTAAGAGCCTTATGAATTTCATTCTCTAAGGCTTCGTTGAAAGCTCTATCAAGCTTTTCAATAACCTCACTATCAATAAACTTTTTGATTTTCTCGATAGTACTAAGTACATAGGCAACACTTGTATCCTCACCAATAGTAATAACTAAAGGAGTAGAAGCTTCTCTAAGCAACTCATAAGCAATAACTATACTCATACCATCTCCAGCGGTACATACTCTTAACTGAAATTTTTAATTTTCTTCTTCAACCATGAGAGTTCGTATATTTGCCTCTTTCTCATCTGTAAACTTCAATTCTCTCATCACCTTTTCAAAAATAATGACTCACTTACTCTCTTTTCACCAAAATTTAACAAGTAATTAATCATAAGTTGCTAGTCAAGACTTTTAAAAATTAAGTACTATCTCGTAATTATGAAGAAAATAATTGCAGTGTTGGTAATTGTTGGATTGTTACTAGTGGCTTTATGGTACTTCGGAATACTTCAAGACATATTGATAAAGCTAGGATTAATGAAACCACCAGAAAAAATAGTAATAACTAGTTCAGGCTATGCACTGAACCTTATGGAGGGAGTTACATATGTAGTAAACCTTACAAAGGAAAGTTCGGAAGCGATGGGATGGGGAGGTAGGTGGGTCGTTAAACCGTACGTTAAGTACATGCTAATGTACAACATGGCTAAACATGTTCCTGTCTTTTACAGTATTGACTTCACAATGGGTGACAAGGTGGTGTCCGTATTTCTTGACTTTCCAGGAACGTACGTTATAAACTTCACAATCATTGAGAAGTTTGAAAGGAGGATATACTTCGAGATTAAGCATTTAGATACTGGTTATGAGGCAAGATTCACAATATATCCAGATAGACTTGCAGGTAGTTGGTCTGAAGTACTTGGTAATGAAGCTAGTGAGGTTAATTATAAACTATGTGAGATACATCACGAACCAAAGTACATACTAGAGAGAAGATGTAATTGTGAGGAATTCGTTAATGATGAGCTTGTATGTTGTGGCTACGAGATACGTAAATTAAGACCTGTAGTGGTACAGGTAAGTAAAGGTGAAGGCGAGAAATATGCTCTACTTGTCGATGTTGAAACAGGAGATTACAGTGTTTTCAAGTTGATTAAAATTCAAGAATATGTTAAACCCTCATGATTCTGCTTTTTAAATTCTAGTATCTCTACTTCATGAGTACTTCAAAACTAGTCTTAATAACGACGCTACTAGTCATAGCGATTACTGTATCAATAGTTGTTGCGTCAGATTCACCACCAAGCTATAAAGAGATTAAAGTACCTCACGCACCCGGCCCGTGCTGGACTTGTAGAGACTTCGTGTATAATTTAGTAATAGAGATGTTTATCTCTAAGGATAAGCCTTATGAAAAATACATTGAGGGTAAAGCTGATGAAGTCCAAGTTACCATATATGACACAAAATATACATGTGAAGAACTAGTAATGAAAGATCATAAAAGTGGTGTGAAAAGACGTGAATGTAAATACAGTAAGTTTTTGAGAAATGTTGGTGGTAAAACCATCATTTACAAGTTCTGGGCATCAACGTTCTGGGAAACTCCTGGAGGACCTGACGGTTATCTCTATGCCTTATCCATGATCATGGCTGGAGATTTTTATATTCACGCACATGTCTATGCAAGTGAGCCATATAAAGCATATGCAGGTGCTGGCGACTTATCTGTATATGCAGATGTATGTGAACTTAAGAGTGAAGATGAGAAATCAGGTGGAAACGTAAAGTCAATATCAGCAAGTGGCTGGCAAAGATATGGCTCATCATGTAAGTGGGTTGTGAATAAAGCCTACGCTTCTTCAAGAGCTAGGCTTGACTATTACTACACTTACGTTGTTATTGTTAAGGCTGTTTTGAAGTTTCTGGACAGCTCTTCAAGTACTTTAAGTACTAGCAAGTATTCAATTAATGTTGATGCAGAATCTACTCGTGATAATCCAGTTGTTAGAAAAGATAGTTACAAGTACTATGCCTACTACGTTAAGCCTAACAGTAAAGTGATTGTCAAGATTAGTCCTGAAGCTCTAATCATTAACCGTAACGGCAAGAAGTACATGTGCAAGGTTGATTCAAGATCTAAAACCATTAATTCTATCTCAAGTGATTCTGAAGTAACCTTCACATATACTTGTCGAGAAGAGGAGAGTAGCTCTGGCACATATACAATCAAGGTGTATAATGATGAGGTTTTTAAGCCTGTATGGCACGTTCATGCTCTTGATGGTGAGCCTAGACTAGATAGAAATGATGTCTACTTTGAAGCTACTTATGAAGCGCCAGATACTGGTTCTGCATGGGTTGATTCTTACACTGTTAGGAAGATCGTGACCTTCAACGTTCAAGTAATTGACAATTTTGGAGTAAAGTATAGAGTACGAGACACTCTAGGCTTAGTAAATGTTGAGGATTCTGGCTCTAAGATTTTTGGACCCTTCACCTACGAAGCTGACTTAAAAGTCACTTGCAGTATTAACCCGACTAGTTGGTCTGCAAGTGCTGGTGATGAAGTTGTCTTTAAAGTATTGTGCAGTGCCTCGGGCATGTACGACATCCTTAAGGCATTCATCTTGAGCTACGATTCCTCAAAGTACGAGACTTGCAGTATCGAGCCTAGTCGAGCAGTTGTTGATAGGGACGGAACATACACCTTCAAGACAAATTGCGTACCTAGAATTGGCAACATTAAGCTCTACATACACGTCATTGATGAGGGTAGTGGTGAGAAGATTCCCGGAACCATAACATACAAAATCGATGATTTAGAGGGAATTATTCACTATGACGCTAAGTATCCAATTGTTGTTTCTGTAAGTTATGGCTCTACAGTTAAGATTCTAGACTTTGACCCAGACATTGACGTATCTGTCGATATACTTTACGGAAAGTACTGTACAAGTCCTTCAGCAACTTCTTGCAGAAGAGTAAATGTTGAGAATG
Source organism: uncultured Thermoproteaceae archaeon (assembly GCA_964390355.1). Lineage (GTDB taxonomy): Archaea > Thermoproteota > Thermoprotei > Thermoproteales > Thermocladiaceae > CAYMHS01. Next base: position 289,867 of record CAYMHS010000001.1, read on the forward strand.
GATTCAAGATCACTAGCAGCAATCCTAACCAGCTACTCTTCATATACGTGAAGACAATCTTTGACAAGGGCTACACCGTAACCATTAAGGCACTTGATGACTCCGAGAAGAGGGAAATTAAGGCTAAAGTGACTTACAAGGTAGTCATTAACGATTACGAATTTGTTAGGAGTGGTGTAACGCCTATAAGTTTCAAGGTTCCTAGAGGCTCGAAGATAATTATTAACGATGCGATTGCTGACAACTTATTGCTAAGGTATGTTGAGTCTAGCACTGGCGTTAAGTATGACTCGTTACCTGCAAGTTTTACAGTTAGTCAAGACCCATACATAATTACTATACACTTCATGAATATTGCAGTACCTCCACCACCAGGCAATGCTACAGATAAGCACATATACATCGTGCCTACTGAGATATCTGGCACAACTTACTACACTGACCTTTACGGCAATGTTTTAGCTCCTAACCAGCCTAATGCTCTGCTTCCTAGAGAATTCTTTGTAATTGCTCTTAGAGTAGAAACAACATACTACATTGTTGAGAAGCAGGGTAGTGGTAGAGTGATTATTCACCCATTAAGGATTTGCTTCAAAGTTCCAAGCACAGAGCTTTACAGCTACGCCTTGCCTGAGGTTAGGAACGGCAAGGTGGTTAACCTCAAGTTGACGAGCTATGAAGCATGCGTAACTATTAAGTCCAATGCAACGGTGTGGTTAGGCAGAGGTAATGAGTCTAGAATATCTGGCAAGTTCATAATTCTAGACAACTACACTAAGGGATGGTTCGGCAAGGGCTACTTGACGCTCAATGACTTACCGCTAAGCACCTTCGTAAAAATCAGCTATGAATGGGCGAATGGTAGAGATACAGGTTCAGGAACTGTAGATGTGCCTATACATATCGGTTTGGTAGAGCCTGTAGTTAAGTCTCTAAACGATGGCTATGTCGCAATATACTTCAAATGGATTAGTGGACCATATGTTGAGAACTTCGTAGAGGGTAGAAAGTACATGCACGTCGATGCTGTTGTTGAAGACGTCAATTTAAGGTTAAGCAATGACACGATCATGAAGGTGATTAACGGCATTGAGACACCTACAGTAGTTGTTAAGGTACCGTCAATCTTCAGCTTTAATGGCAGTAAGTTAAGACTAGTACCTACCAAGCAGTTCTACTTCATTACTGAGAGAGAGGTTGATTTACTATATGCTGTACCTGTGATCAAGTGTAGAGAACTTGATGCTTGTCCTAACGGCTTCATAGTTAAGGCATGGGTCTGGAAGAATAATCAAGTAGTTGAGCCAGTAAGTTACGGTAAAGCCATAGTTAAGGTAGTTAATTTAGAAACTAGTGAGTCGTGGAGTTTTGAGAAGCTTCTTGATGAGAATGCTGAAGCATACGTAACTTACAGCGAGATTAGTAAGCCAAGTAGGCACTTTGAGGTTTGGGTAACGGTATCACCAACGCCTGAATCTGAAATTTGGGGCAAGGCAGTAGTGCCAGTAAAGCCGTACCTACTAGTACGTGATCCAGTTTTTGGATAATCAGCTTTTTATTTATCCTTTTAAATTCTCTTTAAGTTCTTCATGAACTCTTCAGGTCAAATTGATAAGCTTATTGAGAAATGTCGTAAAGGTGATGATAAGGCCTGTCAAGAAGTTAGGGATTACAGGAAGTTTCTTGAGGAGAGGTTTAGAGTTGTTGAAGGTGTTTTCTTAACCTCAATACTTGCAATAACAGTCTCTATAATAACTGGTCAATTCCTCGAAACTTACGTTAAAATTGTTGAGGTACCGATGATTCACAAAATTATTCTGATAGTTATCGCATGCACGTTATTCGTAATAGTGAGTCAAATGTATGTGAGTATAGGTAAGTTTATTAAGAAACTTTACGAAGTATTTACAGACCCTGAAATGCCGCACATGAAGCAGATCTACATAGCCATCACGGGAGGATCAATAATACTGGCAATGTTCATACTGTGGATACTGATGTAGGTGATCCAGTTATGGAAGTATAGTTGGAGCATTAATACACTTCGAGATTAATACTTGGTTAAATCTGTAATTAACTATTTAATTCATCTCCCTTTTTAAATCCTCTAATCTAAACTTCATGAGTACTGGGTACTTGGTACTACTGGTTTGTCTGCTAGCGTGCACTGTCTTTGCTGGTTTATGGGTTGTTAATGCTTTAGGTGTTTTAAGCATTAATGAGCTTGTTAAGAATGTAGAGACTGCATTGTCGGTTCCCGGTATTCACTTCGTGACTTCGACATACATGTTGGAGTTTAGTAATGAATCAACATACAAGTTAGTTACAGCCTACGGTGAGCTCTACGGTGAAGACACTAACTTAATGCCAAGTAAGGGTCAAGTAATTGTTAATACGCTTAGAGGCAAGTATCTCGAGACTGCTGGCTCAAGCGTTAAGGCTGGTAAACATGTTGAGAAGCATGAATTACCAAGAGGTGAGCACTGTCCTAGAGTTCCATCAATGCGTGGAGAGTTGATTCAGGATAAGTTAGTAATGATTAGTGAGGAAAGGTTCGAACTGAACAGTTTAAACCTCACATTCACTGGCAAAGTGATTAATGCATCATGTATTGAGGATAAGTGCTTCAACGAGACGGTAAGACTCTATGTCACTTCAAACGTATTTAGAAGTGATTATCCACTACCTACCGATAAGTACTTCATTAATGTTGAAGTCAAGTATCCTGGAGAATTCAAGTGTAGATGCTGTGACTTGTGTGGACGATGGTGGAAGTGGAAGTGCCATTGCCACTACGTGAATAACTGCAAGTACTGTAGTAAGGATTGGTGTGGAGATTGCCATAGAACATACATTGGCTCTAGAACATTTGTGGTTAGAGAACCATCAACACTAATCATACCTAAATACTCAAGAATTACTCTATACATACCCATTAAGCGTGAAAAATACTACTACGGTGATGTATATGCTATAGTGATAAACAATAGCTAGAGTTTCACCAAGTTGGTGGAACTCAATCATAATGCGTAGAGGTGAGAAGTAGTACTTCAATACCCATTTGCCAACTCCATGCTCATTACTGGAGATGCATCGATTAAGGTTCTTCACAAGGTGTCTGTGACTGAATTGATGCTAACTTCCAACAGCTTCCGACCACTCAATACCCGCACTAGTTACTGTAGAGATTCCATGGAGTGATGAGTTTAGATTCAATACTTGACTTGGAATTGTACTAAGCTTATCGATAGAACTATTGTAAATGCTTTAGAACTCTTAGCAGCCATTAAATGTGAACATTTCTTTATTTGTTAAAGTCATTGTTTCAGTAACGTATCGATTAGAAAGTTTGGACTTATATACATTATAAATCGTGAATTTTCACTGAACTGAACTTGTAGGTATGAATCAAGTATGAGTGAATTAACTATTAGCATTTCAGGTATTAGAATCATTAGGCTTAGACTTAAGATATTATTAATTGCAAAACTTTCAGTAATATTAATGGATGCGTATAATTTCACCTTAACTGAAAGCTTTATATGGGTCTGATGATTGTTTACATAATCTAATAATATTGTGATACTTTACGTTACTTAAAGTTATGGTTTATCTTCACTTCAAGAAAGTACAGTTTCCCTTTGTAGCAGCACTATGCTTATAGTATGTACACTATCATGGAGTACCAATATAGTCCTAATAATCACAATAAATCTATCAGCATATGTGGCGATTGTGATGATCATAATGGGTAATACCTTAGGGAGATTAAGAAAGAATTAGCGGATGATATATCTGAATGTCATATAAGTTAGGCTAAACGTAATAATCGTAATACACGATGACTTTATCACTCTATATGCACTAAAAACGTTAATCAACTAACGAGAAAATGCGAAGTGGAGGCATTACCTTGCAGCACTGAGAAGGAAATGATTGCTATGCTTGACACATATTATATTGCTTGTACATTTCGCAACGTTCACAGAAAGAATTAGGCTAGCAACAACTGAATCATTATCGAATTATGTTTAGAAACTTGGAGAACTCTCGTTAAGATAAGTCTTATATATAGAGGAATTTCATGTGTAGAGATGTCTTGGAGAATTTTCGACATGTACGTACATAGATATGACTCATGGTTTATTAGGAATGAAATTACAGCTATGAATGAGTTGAGATTGATTAGAGAACTCATTGATAGAGACATTAAGATATGTCTTGATGTTGGGTGTGGTACTGGCTGGTTTACAAGTAGATTGAATCTTAACTGTGTAGGTGTAGATCCATCCTTTAATATGTTAAAAATAACTAAATCTAGAAACATAGAGACTATCCAAGCTATCAGTGAAAAACTACCAATAAGAAAGAACTCCATAGATTTGATATTAATAATTGTAACTTTATGTTTTGTTGATGATGTTGAGAAGGCAATTCAGGAAGTGTGTAAGGTATTGAGAAATGAGGGAAAATTAATAATTTGCATAATTCCTAAAAACTCACCATGGGGTATGTACTATGAGAAGAGAAGAGAGACCTCACCTTTCTACAAAATTGCTAACTTCTTAACCGGAGATGAGGTGATAGAGCTATGTCATAAACATAGTCTGAAGTTACAGGAAGTTAAGTGTACAATCAAGTACCTACCACATGATGAAGCAAAAATTGAGGAACCAAGCAACGAATGTGATGAAGCAAATTTTCTATGTCTTAAATTTGTAAAGCAAAATCGTTAATAATCTCTCTCCATTCCTGCATATTGAAATGAAGCAACTTAATAATCAGTTAGGGTGGCATTCTTCATTACTCAGAGAGCCGAAGTCTTCATCATCTCTCTTTAGAGAAATTTTTATAAATGATGTATAATCTTTTCCCTCTAGATCATATGGCTAAGATAAAACCACCAAAGCAGAGAAAATTTGGTAAAGGTTCCATGAGATGTACTAGGTGTGGTACTCATGAGGCTATTATTAGAAAGTATGGACTTATGCTTTGTAGAAGATGTTTTAGAGAAGTAGCACCACAGCTAGGTTTCAAAAGATATTATTAAAGATGCAGTAATACTTCTAAAGTCTTCACTAAATGATCTTCAACCTTAACATGTTCATCAAAATGTTTGTTTGGATCGCTTGTTAAGGTATATATCCAGTATAGACTAAAGAGTCCTAGAGTAATTATGGTTAATACTATGTATAATGCTGTACTTCTATCAGGAAATTGATATTCAGGTGAGAAACCTAGATAAATACTTAACTCATTACCTCTTGGAAACTTTCTAACCATATCTTTAATTCTATCAAGTATCGCCACCTCTCTAGTCCAATGTTTTCTAAAATCTTTATTTAAGAAGTGGTATGTATATAGAAGTATCACTATGCCAATGTATGGCACTAATGGTAGCAGTGCCCAAAGTATAGGATTTCTTTCTCTAAAATCCACATGCCACTCCTTTAATTCTCTATCAAGCATTAATACGTCTATTGATAAGTCAAGACCTTTCTTTTTACCAAGTTCATACATGAAATCTTTAACATAAGTATAGAGTATGTATGTCCTACCTATATGATCATTTCTTCTCTTAATCCATTTATAGAGGACATATATATTGATGACTGCACCAATGATATATAAAACTATAATCAGTACTATTAAGACTTCCTGCATAGTTTCTTCCATAACGGTCTCTTGAAGAGTAACCTCATACTCATATTCATAGGTAGATATTGTGTAAGTTAATGATAGTATTATGAAGATTATACTTGCAATTATTAGCAATATCGGAATGTATGGCAATATTATGGGCATCTTATAGTCAGTTTCCAATCTCTTCATAACATATGTTTTAATGTGTTCAAAAAGAACGTACTCAGTAGTCATTACGTTTTTTAGATAAAATTCTAATTTATGCAATACCTAATCTTAAGGTAGGATTTATAAAGAGATCAGTAGCGTGTGCATCATGGTTCTACTTGACGTACTTGCCAATGCTCTAGTAATGATTAAGAATGCTGAAAGTAGAGGTCATAGACAAGTCGTTATTTGGCCTGTATCTAAACTTGTTGGTAATGTTTTAAGAGTAATGCAAAAACATGGATATATCGGTGAAATTGAATATATTGATGATGGTAGAGGTGGTAAGTTTATCGTTCAACTATTAGGTAAGATTAATGATGTAGGTGCTATTAAGCCAAGATTTCCGGTAAAGTATAGAGACATACCTAAATGGGAAGAAAAATACCTACCTGCAAGACAAGTCGGAATTCTAATACTATCTACATCTAGAGGCGTGATGTCTCATATAGAGGCAAAAGAGCAAAAGATTGGTGGTGTTCTTCTAGCATATGTATATTAACTCTCTTCATTACTCTACTAAGTATATTCCTGGCCTTCCTGGCAACGCTATTTTCGCTTTATTTTTAGGATCATAAGTTGGATTTGTAGCCTCTTGAACTATTACTTCCTCAACATTAACCTTATGAGCTATGTATTTTGAGAAATTCTTAAATACTTTTAACTCTACATCTCTTCTAGGAATTCTCCTAGGTATTGTACCGTCAATGTATTTCTTAACGAGTTCAGGAATTTTATTAGCGAAGTTCTTATACTTACTTGTCAAAGTCTTAATGATGGTTCTAACATCTTCACCCTTATCTATAAGTCTTGATATTTCATTAACGATATCATACATCTCTATGGAGGGACCGACATATAGATGAATGGTACCTATCTTCTTATGCTTAACTCTCATAATTTCTCTAATATCCTTAATAGTTCTCTCAAGAATTTCAAAAGCAAGTTCAAGCTCATCATCTATAAATTCCTCATCAATTTTTGGCCATCTTTCTAGGGATATATATGTTCTATTACCCATTCTATGCCAAAGCTCTTCACATATGTGTGGTATTACTGGTTGTAGTATTCTCAACCATCTATCAAGTACGTACCATAACGTGAATTTGACTTCCTCACTAGGTGTCTGTAAGATCTTGATCATTTCTAGATAATTCTCGACGTAGGTTAATAACTCAAAGAAAGCCTTAACAACGTATACTCTTAGATTCATATTGTCTACAAGTTCAGGTATTTCTTTAATTATTCTATTAATCTTTGAGAGTAGTAACTTACTTTCAATAGATAATTCTTCAGGAGGCTTCTCATATTTACCTATACTAATTATCTGATTGGTAATATTCCAAAATCTTTGAAGTCTTAAAGCTGTTTTTGAAACCTCCTCATCTCTCCAGTCAAGTACTGATTCAAGATCTGCAGCGTATGCTATGTATAGTCTAAACAAGTCTGCACTATATTTTCTCGGAACATCGACTAGAGGTAACACGTTACCTAAAGACCTACTCATCTTCATACCTTCTCTAATAACATACTCATTAAGGGTTATTGCTCTTGGCCAGTATTTTTCGGGAAATATACCTACATGATGCCATATGAAGAAGCTTAAATGGTTAGTGATTAAGTCTATACCACTATGTCTTTGATCTACGGGGTACCAATAATTGAATTCTCTTCTAATATCTTCAAGAACTTCAGAATCGATACCTAACTCTTTAGCTACTTCCTTAACATCACCTTTACCTAAAAAGATATAATCAAAGAAGCTTAATAACTTATTAACAGCATCAGAATCTGCACCTTTACTCTCAATAATTCTATTCTTAAGTCTCTCTAATATCTTGTCTAGCTCATATATTCTCAATTTTTTAACTATAGTGTAGAAGGCCATGTATATTGTAGAATCACTTAAAGATTCAATTATCCATTCGGGATCCCACGGTAATCTAGTACCTATGCCTCTCTTTCTAGCACATGGTCTATATGCAAGCCATTGGAAAGTTGTTTCAAAGAGCTTTCTATACCTTTCAGGTATTATCTTCATTTTGCTAAGCCAATCGAGTGCGCTCTTCTTCCAAGCATTATCACTGTAATCTATAAACCATTGATCTTTAATAATAGCAACAATAACTCTGTTACCTGCCCTAGTATATATTCTTCTAGGTTCAGTTTCGTACATTCTATCAAAAGCATTAATTTCCATCAACTTCTCAATTGTTTTGATTCTCGCATCTTCAACTTTAAGACCTGGAAATAATGTGTTGCTCTTCATAATGCCATTATAAAACTCTTCCCTATACACGATCCTTGTAGCTTCACTTAACTTATCATAATCTTTCTGAGACTTTATGTTCAACTTCTCAATGATGTCTTTAGCGGGATGTTCACTAAATCCTTTAACTTCAATAATGCCTATAGGTTCAATATTTTTAACAATACTTGAAATGCCATACTTCTCAAGTAACTCTTCATTCTTCTTTAAATCAATTAATGCTATGTAGTCGTAAGGTGCATGTGCAGGAACACTATACACCACACCTGTAGCTGTATCGTCATCAACAAAATCTGCAGGTAGTATAGGTACCTTTCTATTAATTAATGGTGATATTACGAATTTACCTATAAGATCTTCACCTCTTATCTTATTTAGAATTTCAACCCTCTTATCTTGATATTTCAACTTTTCAATACATTTCTCAGAAACAATCCACTTCTCACCATTAACTAGAGCGATTACGTATGTAGCTTCAGGTTTGACCCATACGTTAGTTACTCCGTATATAGTTTCTGGTCTAAGTGTTGCAGCTACTAGATACTTATCATCATCTTCAATTTTAAACTTGATAAGGTTAAACTCTAGGATGCTTATAGATAATTCATCACCACCTTTAATGTCATGTTCACCTACGGCTTGGTCTTCAATAGGTGAGTAGAGTATTGCATGTGAACCTTGCTTGATATATCCTTTCTCTCTTAACTTGTAGTATTGCCATATAATGAAGGCATTATAGTCTGCGTCTCCTGTTGTAAATTGTCGTGTAAAATCCATCGATAAACCTATAGATCTAAAATCTTTCTCAACGACTGATGAGAAAAAGCTCACAATATTCCAGCCATCACTAAATGTTTTCACGATCTCACTAACCTTATTCTCGTCATCTATATACAGCTTTACATACCATTTATATAGACTTATAGCATCTTCATCATTCTTACTAATTCTATCAGCTACTGACTGTATAGGCGTTCCAGTTATATGCCATGCCACGGGGAAGAGTACATTGTATCCTATCATTCTTTTAAATCTGGCGATAATATCGGCAATTGTGAATGTTCTACCATGGCCAATATGTAGAGGACCTGAAACGTATGGATAAGGTACTGTTATAAAGAATTTAGGTTTTTCAAGGTCGGCATTAGCATTGAATACTCCTTTACTATACCACTCATTTTGCCACTTCCTTTCAATACTTCTTAACTCTTCTAAAAAATTCTCTAAGATATCTACACGTTTCACATTGAGGAAAGTTAATCATCTTTTAAAAATGCTTTACTCTACATTTCTTCTCATTCTTATCTCAACACGTCGTTTAAGATAGTCGTGAATGATTTTAAGACTAATGATAGTGTATGATATTGAGGCAATTAATCCAAACATCTCAGGTAAGTACCACATGTTAGTTGAGCAAAAGTACACTATAGTTCTGAGATTTTGATAAACTAATGACCAATATATGATTGGACCTAAGAGTGGTATAAAGCCTATAATTGATACCACATTAAGATAGAAGCCGTACCTTAAACCTAAGAGAAAATCATTACAAGTATTTAAGGAGGTTAGGATTGATGATAAGAAGATAAGTGAAGGATAGAAGAGCCATATGAGTGATAGCTTTCTTAATCTTCTTCTTAACTCTTCAATACTTTCCATGACGTTAACTCTCTATACTTATATTATTTAAAAGTTCTTTCAACCTATCTATGTGTTGATAAAGTACATCTTTAATTTTAGCTAATGTTTCAATTATTTGATTAGGCACGTTTCTTAAGTCAGTTTGTGAGAGAACATACATAGCACTTAAAGTTCTAATCTCCATCTTAGCTATGATATCTTCACCAACTTTAATTCTAACATTACCTGAGACTTTACGTTCGGTTAGTATGTTCATCTCAACTAATGCATTACTGAAAGGTTCTTTAACATAGTGAAGTGTTAGTGAGTGTGATATGTATGGTATGTATAGCTTATCTGCTCTTAGAGTTAAACTCAATCTTCCTAGCCTTACTGAATCAAGAAAAGCTCTCCACAGCTCTGCAACCTTGTCTAGATACTTCAAATGATCATTAACTATCTTAGTAATGTTATCATTAAGCGTTATGTCAAGTTCTTTATTAAAAATTGAGGCTGTACGTTTTAGTAGATTGTTAAGTTCATTAATTATATCTTTCAGCCTTGATTTAATTCTCTCTAAGATCTTTTGAGAGAAGTCACTATGTAGTGCATATACATACTCAGAATACATACCATTCTCGTCAGTACCTATTAGGTATAGTATTGAATTTTTAATCATAAGTATAGCATCAATAAGTTTCACATTACTAATTGAGATCTTTGTAATAGGAATTATAACCTCCATAGATTCAGTGTTAGATGGCTAAATTTTTAACTAACTCACTAATACTTGCTAGATCCTCAAGATGCAGAATCATATTAATGATCTTCTCTATCTGTTTTTCAGTCATGTATTGTCTGACAAGTCTTCTAAACTTTGCTTCAACGTCCTGAATACTCATAGGATTTCTTGGATGACCTTTAGGATAATCAACTCTTTCACTAATAACTTCACCACTCCTCAACTTTATAGTAACTCTATTGGGTATTGCTTGTGGATACATCTTATCAATTTCTGGATCAACATATACCTTAGACTTTCTTATAATTGAAAGGATTTTGGGATCTCTTATTTTTTCAGGTACATAGTGTTCAAGCCATACTTCACCATGAAGTAAAGCTGTAGCTGTTATCCAGATCAGACTATGATCAGCTGTCTCTCTAGTTTTAGGATTCCATTTTTCAGGATCTTTAACGATAATTTCATAACCTACCTTAAATGTGTCAATAATTACCTCATCAATCTCATCTGGAGATTTTATGGAAGTCTTTTCTCTAATTCTTCTAGCAGCTTCTACGGCTGTTTGTGAATGTATCTCTACAGGATAAGGCTTAATAATGGTATTTAGAATTCTTCTAGGTCTGGGAAGATTTTCTAACTCCTTAATGGGTTTCTCATCAAATTCATTACTTAATAATTGTTTAAGAAAAGCCATCTCGCCTACGAAGGGTTTTTCAGGTCCTGTAAACTCATTCATAGCTAGTAATGTTGCAAATACTGCATTCCTAGCCGCATTTGGTGCTGCTGCAGCTTTCCAATGACTGAGTTCACCAACTCTAGCTTGCCTCATAGCGCAATGAGGAATTATGGCTATGGATAGTGCATTTTTAATGTTCTTTTCACCTAATCTTAATAACTTACATATACCAAGTACTGAACCTATGGTTATGTAATTCACATGATCCCAACCATGAATTCTCAAACTGCCTGCATCGCAAAATCTGATACCTATCTCGTAAGCTAATGCTATTGCCGTGATTACATCCTTACCCGATGCGTTACTCATTTCAGCAATACTTAGTATAGGCGCTATCATATCGCTCGGATGTAATGGTTCCTTAGAGAGGTAGGTATCGTTGAAATCTAGATATCTAATCATTAGACCATTTGTGAAAGTTGCCCAATCAATACTTACTTTTTCCTGAGTACCCCAAATTGTTGCTGAGTATGTACCATTTCTAAAGTTTAAAGCTACCTTTCTAGCAATCTTTACAGGTTCACCATTGTATGCAGCTATAGCAACACCTATAGAGTCTAACAATCTTTTCTTGACTTCTAGAATAGTCTCTTCTGGCAAATCGTTGAATGACAAGTTTATGGTATAATGCGTTAGTGCATCTAAAATCCAATCATTCATAAGTAAAGTAAAGTGAGTGCTCTCAATATATAAGTTTTAAATTCATGATATGAAGATCAGATAATCTCAACAGTGATAGTTGAGTAATACTTGTAGAATGCTTAAAATAGTGGAGAGGTTGTAGAAAGGTTTTTAAATAATGCTTTCAATCATTAATAGCGTGAGCAAGAACGAGATTAGAAAGGACTGGAAAGTTAACGTTGAAGACACATTAAAAAAGAGTGTGAAATCACCCTATGACCAGTACGTTCAAGAATTTATGAAGTTTCTTGAGGATCTTGATGAGAAGTGGTGGAGTTCTGATGAAAGTACTAGAAACAAGTTTGCATACCACATGGCTTTACTTAAAGCAGATTCTAACAAAACAAATGTTGTTAGAGCTAAGATCAACTCATACTACGCATATTTAGTATATAAGGGCTACGTATCTGCATACAAGTTAATGAAGAATAAGGTAGTTGCTGGTGGCGAATCAATATATACATGGTTAAGAATGTATAGAGAGATCCTTAGAAGGTAGATAAAAATTTAGATCAAAATATTTAGACTAAATCATTACTTAAAAGCCAATGAATAAATTCTGCAACTCCCCTACCGCTAGGCTCTCTTGTAACATACTTAGCAACCTTCTTTAATTCTTCAGATGCATTACTTACAGCAACGCCAAGACCAGCGATTCTAATCATGGAAATGTCTGTCTCGCTATCACCAATAGCTGCGATTTCGTCTAAAGATATTCCAGAAAGTTCAGAATACTTCTTAATTGCTAATCCCTTATCAACGCCTTTAGGTATTACATGACCTGCATAACCACTAAACTTAATATCCACATACTTTAGGTAACTCTTCTCTTCGAGATATTCAATTATCTTTTTAATAATCTCTTCAGGATTATCATGTATTATGTAGAATGCATGGTCAATTTTTCTATAGGCACTTTGATAACTTGGCTTCACATATCTTGAAAATTCTTTAAGAATTAGTTCATATACTTGTCTAGTGTAATTTTCATCGCCTAGACGGTACTCCTTACCGTCAAACCATAATATACATCCATTCTCAGAAATTATAGGTCCCTTCTCAACTTTTAATCCGATATATTTACCTAAAGCATATGCTACAATATGAGCATTACCAGTAGCTAATCCTACATTTACATGACTTTTCTTCATCACTAATTTTCTAATTGCTGAAAGTGCTTCGATAGAAAGTATCGGTGATTTCCTATCTATAGTTAAAGTTCCATCAATATCTAAGATCAAGGTCTTAATTTTCATAGGATTTTGGATTTCTTATACTTATCTATTAATGCCTTCACTCTCTCTGTGAGTCCTGGAATATGACTTTCAGCTTCAATTTTTTTAATAATTTGCGCTAAGAATGGTTCATCACTAGAATCTGCACACTTAATCCATACTCTACCATTCTGACCAACCGTTACGTCGCAGTTGAGTTCATCTTTAAAGATTCTAATCATAGAGCCACCTTTACCAATAACTCTAGGTACCTTTACAGGCCTTATCTCAACGATTAAACCATCAATGATCTTTCCAAGCTTAGCTTCCTTGATAGTTAAACCTACAGGGTTCTCTCTAGTTAAATTAAAGTCTACAATTTTAGCTAAAATGATATCACCAACATTTAGTAGAGTCTTTAAATCTGTCGTTGTTATGTCAATGGGTTTAAGCGCTGCTTCCTGTACAGGTAAGTAGGCTGTGTAGGGTGAATTAATATCAACTTCCCAGCCAGTAATGAGAACGTTAGTTACGTAACCAATAACTACATCACCAACTCTTGGCTTGTAAGTACCTGTTAGTGGTATTACATGTACTTCCCTCTCATTTTTAATATCTACTAGACCAATCGTTGATGAGAAAGCTCTCTCGTTCTCCCAATATATAGAACCAGTGACGTTATGAGGTTTAGATGCAATACTATCTCCTGGAAGAACTATCTGTCTATTAGCGACATAAATACTCATTACGTCACAGATATGTGTTAATGTATTTAAAACTTTTAACACATAAGTTATGAAGTGATGAGTATTCGTGACGATGATTTGATGAGAAGACCGCTACAAGCTGATGACTTCATAATTTAGAGGTGTATTCAGTCTCTATAAGCCACGTATAGTTCATAACTTCTTCCATAAAAGTTTTTAAGTATCTCATTTTGTGGTATTAACTTAATGTTAATGTTATTTCCTTTCTTCTCATGTTTTACTATGTAATCATTATCGAGCATTTTAGATAAGAAATCTGCAATGAATACTTTAAAGTACGTTAATTCTACATCATTTCCATGTAATTTATGTATAGTAATTTCAACATATTCTCTACTAACTCTCTTAATACCATAATCTTCAAACCATCTCGCGAGAACTAGCATGTTCATTAATAGTTTAAGTTTACTTATAGGCTTGTCAACGTAATTGAAGTACTGTTTGTAAGTGACTTCGCCATGAGCATGTGCAAGCCTGTATATGAAAGGTAGAATTACATGTCCATACTTAGCAGAAACATGATATATTACGTTCATTAATGTATTAAATTCAACTACAAGCTTATGTTGAGCCATGTTAGCTTGATTAGTATAGTCTCTCTTAGTCATGAGTTCAAACCCCATGAGTATTACAGCCTAATGTGTTATTTAAGTCTTTCTCAAATATTACATGTGTAGTGCTATACTACTAGTATGGTTCCGAAACTACATTTACGTGTCTAACTTTCAACTTCTTTCTGGCTTTCAAGCCATACTCTATATTCTTCGCAATTTTGTGCATATAATCTATAGTGTATGATTTGGGTGCTTTAATTTTAAGATCAATAACATACTCACCACCAATATTTCTAATCTTGACTTCACTAACCTCGATATTTGTAGGTATGCTTAGTGATTTTAATGTACTTATAATTTCTTTAAAGTAACTTAAACTGACCGTATCAATTAGTGGATGTATAGATTCTTTTAAGTATCTAGATGCTATGTACATTAAGTATGTTGCTAACATCATTGTACCGATAGGATCAATTATAGGATGACTGAGTGATAAGCAAATTCCTATGAATATGAGTACTGAGCCTGCAAGATCTGTAATCATGTGTTTAAACTCTAAGAGTAGTACTATCTCTCTAGTCTTAACGTATCCTAAGTATAGTAATGATGATCTAGCAATATTCATACTTAGTGCAGTGATAGCTATAGGTAAGGCAATATACTCAATCCTCTCAATATGTTTAAGCTTCTCAATCGCATTAAGTATTAGTAAGATACTTGCAAAAATTATGATCAATGCTACTGTGTACATAGCTAAGTACTTGATCTTGCCATGACCATATGGATGATCGAGATCTGCAGGTTTTTCTGAATAAGTTAAACCTACAATAAGCATTAACAGTATCACTATATCGAAAAGTGATTGTAAAGAATCGCCAATAAGTAAACTACATCTAGATATGAGACCCCCTATGAGATCTATAAGAAACATGAATATGGAAGTATAGAGAGCGTATCTCAGAATTGTAACTGTATACACAGAACGCACCTTACAGTTAAACTATCGTAATGATTAATTATAAAGCTATTGTCTAGATTTACTACGTAGTAATTTTTAACTTTAAGATAATAGTACTCTCTATATGGAGAGCTACACGGCATGGATTGTAAATATTGGTAATGAATTACTTATAGGTAAGACAGTGAACACTAATGGTGCGTGGTTAGCTAGAAAGTTAACCTTACTAGGTTATAAAGTTCTAAGAATAGTATGCATACCTGATTCCGAGAATGATGTGATCGAGATCGTAAGATCAGCAATTGAAAGAGGAGTGAGACTGTTGATTACTACTGGAGGTTTAGGACCAACATTTGATGATAGAACTAGTGAATACTTAGCTAAGGCATTAAATACTGAATGGGTGCTTAATGAAGAAGCTTATAGAATAGTTATGGAAACTTTAAGAACTAGAGGCCTTGAACCAACAGAACCAAGAATAAAGCAGGCAAAAATGCCTAAAGGAGCTAAACCAATACCTAACATATACGGCACAGCACCTGGAATATGGATAGAGAGAAGTAATACTATAATAATCGCTCTACCAGGTGTTCCTCAAGAGATGATGGAAATGTTTGAAAGGTATGTGGAGTCTAAGCTTAGAGATCTTGGACCAAAAATGTACTTTGCTGAGAAAATATTTAAAGTTGAGGGTGTTATGGAGGCAGATATCGTGCACATACTAGTTAAGGGGTTGAAGATGAGTGATAGAGTGTACATTAAAAGTCATCCTAAAGGTAAAGCTTTACTTGAGATACACGTATATGCTAGTGATGAGAATGAAGATAAAGCTAGAGATATAGTCTTAAAAGTTTCAGAATTTCTAACGAATGAACTTACTAAACTTGGAGCAAAGATTGAAGAATTGAAGACTTAGTCGACACGTAATATTTGATAATTAAACTTACTATTTTCAATAATCATAGTGCTGTATATCTTATCATTAGTAGTGTACTCTTTCTCAACTATGTTTAATGCATCTGTGATCGAGTAAACCTCATAAAGATATGTCGATACATCATACACGTTTGAAAGTACGTCATTTAATTTTCTAAAATACTCGACGTAGTTGAGCTCGCTACATAGTAATGATATTATTATGAGTTTTCTTCGCTCTTTTCTAGCTTCATTAATAACATTCATAACTAACTTATCAAGTACATTGAAGTCTCTACACGGATTGAGTATCAAGTATATTCTCATAGTATCGATACTTCATATTCTTAACTTTATTTAATCTTTATCTGCCTCTGGCTGAAATGGCTTCTCTATAAATTTTTAGAAAGCTTCTACATCTCGGTAATTCTTCACTATGTATGACAATCCACGCATTAACTAGAGCTCTATATTCAAAGTCCGTACATATTTTCCAGAAATCACCAATTAATGGAAAGTTTGTTTCTCTTAAGAAGTTGTATATACGATTTATATCCTGTATTGAAGCCTTCTTTTTGCCAAAGTTTATATTTCTATCAGTTACATGCACTTCACCACCTCCAGGACTCACTATTTTTCCATATGCAGCCTTTACTCTCCACGTACTTGAGTCTGTAGAGTCTATACCTATAGCTTTAAGTATAGCTGTGACTATGGGACTGCCAAGACCTAGAACATGAATTTTACCTTTAAAGATACTTCTCAATTCTTTTAGAAAGTTTATAGCTAATCTTCTAGATCCTGAAGGAACACCTTTAGTCATAAGTACGTAAGGTACAAGCGCACCTACAGCTAGAATTTCGAAATTGTAGTTTAGGTACTTTTTTAGAAAGTTCATAATGATATCTATCTTATGATGAAAATGAATTATTGGTATAGTATTTTCAAACTTTTTAAAAAGTCTATCATAATTTTCTAAAGATTTTCTTAACTTAATCTTTAGGGTATACTCATCATCGCTAGGTGATGGTGGGTAATCAAGATTGAGATAAAACCTAGCATCCCAGTATTTTTCATATATTCTCTCAATATCTTCAATTTTAGGCTCAATACCATGTTTTAGAAATTGATAACCACCACTGTCAATCCATATCTCATTATCGAAGTTTAAAATCATTCTTAAGGAACTATTGTTCAAATATCTTCTATTCTTTAAAATATCGAATGCATTAACCATTAATGAATTGATCTTAAAGTAAAGCCACGGTTTAGGTCTTGAATTGATTGGTGTGCCAAGTATAATTTTCACGAAATCCTATCCATAGAGAGTACACTAAAAGTTTTATCTTACAGTATATGATAACTTTAGTATTCTTACATTACCTCACATTTCTTGAATTATGATTTAAATATTCTTTAACATTAATTACATTCTTGAATGGTTCGTAAATGCTTTATCTCTGATGATTGGACTGTGGAGTCTGGTAGTTATTTTCTTGGCAATAAATTTCACCCCTGCGCCGTTCTAGTACCTCTCGATGACGATATTGGTAAAGAAATTATTAAACATGCTGTAGATGTAGGTGTTGCAATTGCAGGTTTTTGTAAAACAGCAAATATAGGTATTGAGAAAGTTATCTGCAACATTCTTGCCAATCCAAATATTAGATACATCATAGTTGCAGGTAATGAGAATCCTGGCCATAAGAGTGGTAAAGCAATCATCAACTTGTGGAAGTATGGTATAGATCCTAGAACAAGAAGAATAATGTGTGGTTCTGATAAACCATGTATGGACATACCTACAGGCTATGTACCAAATTTACCTCTAGATGCTATTGAAAGATTTAGAAAACAAATAATCTACGTAATTGATCTACTTATAGATGGTAAAGAAGTAACTAAAGAAAATGTTTTAGAATATGTATTAAATGCAATAAGAGGAACGATACAAGAGCCAGAAAATAGAATCATACTTAAAGTTAAAAATCAAGAGTACACACTTTACGATCCAGGAGCATTTGATGAAAAGCCATACATAATAACCATTACGAGTAAGGCTGATAAAACATACATCGAAACCTTAAGTCCATACTTAACAGTTATTGTAACTAAAAGTATAGCTAAAGCTTATGAAGAAATTTTACCACTTATTGAAAATTATGGCTATATAGTAGATACACATTATGGAACAACAAAGGAGCTAATGAATGTTGTAGTACACATACTTGACCCTAACGACAATAAAATACCTGAAAAGTACCCACTTGCCTCTAAAGACTATATTCAGAAGTATTGTGAAGCATTAATTAAAGGTGAACATATTGAAGGTTTTGAATATAGTTATGGTGAAAGATTAAGAATAAAGTTTGGTGATCAGCTTGAAGAGCTTATAAGCAAGCTAATTCAAGACCTCTCAACAAGGCAAGGATTAGTGGCTTTATGGGATCCTTATCATGACCTAAAAAGTAAAGTACCTCCCTGTCTAACACACATTCAAATACTTATTAGAGATAGAAAAATACATTTGATAGCTTACTTAAGATCTCATGATTTTAAGAATGCATTCATACACAATGCCTTTGGTTTAAGAGAAATAATGATGTACATTAGAGATAGATTAAGAGAAGTGGGTATAGATTTAGAGCTAGGAACGCTCACAATGATAGTCTCATCATGTCATATATATTTAAGTTAAAGTGCTGGAGATAGATTTTTATAACCCTACATTCAGGTTAAGGTCTTACAGCTAATGGGTTGATAATTATGGTAAATATCTGTACTAGATTCTACAAGATTGTTATAAATGGAATTAAGACACTACATGCACGAGGAGTAGATAAGATTGAGTTAATATTTGATAGCAGTAATGGTAATTACTATATTGAAATTTGTGGTAAAAATTTGAGAAATTCTAATCAACATACATACATTATAGGTAAGGTTCCTGAAAAATGTCTAAGTCTATTAGTAAATACGTTCAATATCATGGGCTTTCCTATATATCTTGAAGAGAAGATATATAGGAAATTTTTCCAGAAATGTCTTAAACATTTATAACCATTACATGTAGTAAAGCAGATCAGCATGCTCCAGATTCTTCACTGATCAGTAGGCTCATAATCAATCACTTATCATTAGCTCAGCCTTCATCATATTGATATTTTTCACGATTTTGACATTATATTTTTATCTCTATATCTTAAAAATTTAGTGAAAAGTATTGATAAGTAATGTCAAGGTATGGTTAGAGTTGAATTGATGTATGATAGGGATTGTGAAGAAGTCCATAATTTAGATATTGTAGATGTTGTTAGGAAGATCTTAAAAATGAGAATAGATGAAAGAAGACAGATACTTAACTGGATAATGACAGGAACTTTACCCAAACTTAATAATGACGTTTATGTTACCCCTTGTGGTTCATTATTAACGAAGAGCAATCATGAAATGTTTGAAAGACTTATCGATATAGGTTATGGGAGGCTTATAGATAATTACGTATACATACCAGGCTTCTTCAAACTTAGTGATCTCATACTACCATACTTACCCTATCTTGAGTATCAGGAAGAGTATAGTGAGTATGATAGATTCAATTTCATGATATTAAAATTAGATAGTACTGTCAACTTTCTAGAATATGGTGATTTCAAGAAAGTGTATGCAGCGTGTATTGAAAAACTGAAAGTATATATGTGTTCACAACTTGAGAAGATAATTAGTAACCTAAGATATCTACCACAACTTAACTACAGTTTTGAGGAACCTATAGATACCCTGGCAATCACTAGTAGAGACTTGATTGCACATAGAGTACTTGATCCTTCAAGAACTGTACATTTAGGATTTACAAGCGTTAAAAGATATCTACATTATGGTTTTGATAAAGCGGTGCTTGTACATTTATGGATAAATAGTGGATTTCATAATAAGTTAGTAACTACTCTAATATCAAGACTAGATATATTTCCCTGTGGATACGTTATATTGCCTAGAGATGAAATTGATAGATTGTACGTACTTAAATGGCCTAGAATTAATATTCTTCTTGATAAGAGTATAACGATACTTACAAGAAACACTTATCTGAAGAGGTATTTGAAGATGTTGTAACAGTAGTTTAGAGATAGTAATTAAAATAAATCACACAAAAACTCATTATCACTGCATGGATAGAGTCTTTGAGAAGGGTTATAACATTGTATTTAACCGTAGAAATACTCAAATTAAGGTTATTAGTTTTATACTAGTAATACTATTACCATCAATTAACTGTGTAGATATAGTTCAGTATTTCAATAATCTTCTCTTTTACATGGGGTTTGTGGGCATACTCTCAATACTTAACTTAGCAATTATTAATAATCGAAATATTGCAGTATCATTATCAACCTTCACAGTAGCACTTTCAATTATAATTGATAAGGTAGTGCAGTTCGTGTTGAGTGAATCGTATCTCTTGATAGGTGTCTTAACTTTAATGTCCTTTATAATCCCCTCAATTACATTGTACATTGAGGAAAAGGAGAGAAAATATAGTAAGTTCTTAGTTCCATTGTTGATATTAACTCTAGTACTTATACTTCAATTTCCTTACAGCATCTTCTCAGAAATACATTACCCTAAGTTAATACTTGCAGATATGATAGCACTTCTTTCCTCAATCTTATCAACAATAGTACTTTTTAAGATAATATCACACATAGGTGGTCCTGATGCCTTTAAAGCATTATCAGGTCTTATACGCACCGTTACTCTAGGTAGTTCTAGAGTTTTTGAAAAAATTCTTGAAAAACTCTCAATAAGAAGAGATATAGAGATACATCAATTTCTAGTAAGAATAGGTCATGAACTTTGGAGCATAGTTATTCCTAACATTCATACAGGTCCTTTAAAGAGTATAGGTAGTAGTTCTTTAATCAGTTATTTAAGTAGAAAGTTTAATCACGAACTTAAAGTACCGTTAGTGTATCTTCATGGTGTTGGCAGTCATGAACTTGACGTAGTTACTCGTCAGGATCTTGAGAGAATAGTTGATAGTGTAGTAAGTACTTTCAAGAATGATCTATTAGATAATGATAAAGATGTGAATACAGTATTCTATAAACCTGTACAGAGAAGAAATAATGGTATTAGAGTAACAACATTACCCATTAATGACAAGATCATAACTATAATTTCTAGAGAAAATAAGGCTTCAGATGATATACCCTTGAATGTCTTTAATAAGGTTAAGAATGAAATTGATAATAATTTAATAATTGTCGATGCACAAAATCATTACTCTCAAGATAACTCATGGACAAATGATGATATTGAGAATTTAAAGATGATTTTAAAGAACATAAAGTTCGAGAAGTGTAGTGATTACAAGTTGGGTATAAGTAAAATACCAGCAGACAATTTTGGAGATCAATATGAAATTGGTAGTAATGGTGTAGATGTAATCATAGTTCAATGCGATGACATTAAGGAACTAATAGTCATCTTCGATGGAAATAACATAGTAGATGAGTTGGTAGAGAAGATTAAAGAGAAATTTAAAAATACTTTCAACATTATTGAAGTACTGACAACAGATAATCATGAACTCACAGGAGTAGGTAGAGGTAGAGGTTATAGACTGGTTGGTGAGTCTATACCTCATGAACATATACTTAACACCATCGCTAACTATGTTGAGAAAACGTTAAAGAAATTACAAGCACCAAAAACAAACTATAGAAAGATCGTAATTAAGAATGTTAAGGTTTTAGGTGAGGAAGGTTTTGAAAGATTAAGAAAAATTGCAATGAAGAGTGTTAAGGCCATACCGATATTCGTACTTGTGATGTTCATTTTACCAGTAACGTTGACTACTACAACTTTAATAGCTATTCACTTTATGAGCTTATTATAGATGCTTAACATCATTAACACTATATCGAGATGTTTAAGTCTTAACTTGGAGGAATTTAAAGTAATTGAACTTTGTCGTGAAGGTAAGTTTCTAGATGTTTTGATATTGACAATACTCTCTCAAAATACTAATGACGAACTAGCCTACAGAGCATATATGAATCTTGTTAGAGAAGTTGAAGAATTAATTCCAGAGAAGATTTTAAGTTTAGGTTTCGAGAAACTAAAAGATCTAATAAAAGTTTCAGGTCTTTATGAACGTAAGGCAAGAACTATAATTGAACTCTGTAAAAAGTTTAGGAGTTTAGATTTTGAGAATATTGAGGAGTTGAAAAAGCAGTTGATCAGCATTAAGGGCCTTGGTGAGAAAAGTATTGATGTATTCTTACTATTCTGTATGAACTATCTAACTTTCCCTATTGATACCAATATTAGAAGATTATTAGTAAGATTAGGAATCATTGATGAGAAAATGAGTTACAATCAGGCTAAGGAAATGGTCATGAGGATGTTACCCAGGAATGTAGAGCTCTACAAGAAGGCTCACTTACTCTTATTAATGTTCGGTAAGATTTATTGTAAAGCTTTAAGACCGAAATGTGATCTTTGTCCTTTGAAAAAGGTATGTCGAAGTGGAAAGTAATGATTTTAATACTACCTTATAAGTTTAGCACTTAGAGACTTGTCTAAAATACATAGTACTGAAAAGGTTTAATAAGCACTTACACGACAAGGATAAGTATGTCTCAGAGAGATGTAAAAACACAGGCAATTAAGGCACATATTTCGGGACTCATAGCTAGGCTTGAAAATTGGGTTAAGGAGCAGAAGAGATTCATGAATGAGCTTGAAAAGTATGGTGATTACATTTCAAGTCAAGATAGACTTTCATTACTACTCTCAGCACAAGCTTTACTTTACCATATTGAGAAGATTCTCAAAGATTTTGAATCCTGGCTTAGTAACCCAATGATTACATCATTGATGTCTGTAGAGATGCTTAAAGAACTTGAAGAAAAGCTTAGAAGAATAACTATTGAATTTGTCAAGTTAGATATCGAACATACAGGAAAGTATACTGAAATATTGAAGAAGCTTGAATCTGAAGAATCAATACCTGAAATTCTAAGATTATACTTTGAGCATAAGGCAGTACTTACTGGTAGAGAATATGGCGAGAGAAGAGAAATGCCTAGAGTACTTTAACCTTTGACATAAACATCAAGTCTAACCTTGTATACTCTTGGTGCATAGTCCCTCACAATAACCTTATTAATTATTTTACACTCTCTTTCAAATTTTTCACAGTAATCAAGTACTAATCTTTCAGCTTCGCTGAAAGGATCTCTCTCTGAGCCTAAATGATAAAAATGTAGATAGCCACCTTCTCTTCTTAAACATTTAATTCCTAAATCTAGATACTCAAAAGCACCTAGAGGTAACGTCATTAAGACTCTATCAAACTTTTCATAAAATTTAGGACATACTTTTCTTACATCTCCAAGTATAGGTATTACCCTACCTTTCAGTTTGTTTATCCTTACATTACTAATCATGTATTCATGAGCAGTAGGATTCAACTCGATAGCTACTACTAATCTAACGTTAGGACAGAATTTACATATAGCCACAGCGTAAGGCCCAATACCTGCAAACATGTACATGATAGTCTCATTCTCACGCACCATCTTAGCAATTTGTATTCTATCATTTTGATCGCGTGGTGAGAAGTAGACCTTAGTAGGATCAAGCTTTAGATAATATCCATGCTCTTTATGAAGAACTTCTGTAGGTCCTTGAATTAACACTTCGTACCTATAAAGTCTAAACGGTCCTGTTCTTGGACCTACTCTTCTAAGTACTGTCTTTACGTGTCTATTCAATTTAACTATGGCTTCTGCAATGATATGTTTATATGTGTCTAACTCTTCAGGTATTTCAATAATTGCTACAGCACCACTTCTAGAACCAACAATATCGAAACTTGATGGAATTTTGTTAAGAAGTTCTTTGGGTATCTTATTCTTGAGAATATTTTTCAATCCCATAATACGGTACTGTATATGCTTAGATACTTTTTAAACATGATGTAGAGTAATTTATGAACATTATGTTAAAACTTTTAAAGAATTGTAACTCGACTAAATTCGTGAGGCTTAATCAGGGAATCTCAAAGATAGCTATCATCGCCATAGTCGTTGCTGCCGCTGCAGTAGTTGCAGCCGCTACTGTTATCATCACTCAGGTTGGTAAACCACCAGCCAAACCTGAGATTATAACTTTAACTATAGGTACTACAGACCCTGTTGTTCATTTAGATCCCAGAAAAGCTTACGAGTTCATGTCCTGTGAAGTAATTTATAACATATTCGACACACTTGTAAGATACGATCCAAAAACCGGACAATACATTCCATGGCTTGCTGAAAATTGGGATATTGAGGAGGATGGCAAGATATGGATCTTTAAGTTAAGAAAGGGAGTGAAGTTTCATAACGGCAAGGAGTTGACTGCTGAGGATGTTAAATACACTTTCGATAGTGTTTTAGCAATGAAGACCGACCCGTCATGGATGGTTGATTATGTCTTTGAGAAAGTTGAGGTTGTCGATAAGTACACAGTCAAGTTCTATGCGAAAATTCCGAGCTTAGTACTTCCAGTTCTTGGATTTACAGTACTAGCTCCTGTACCTAAAGATGTTGCTGAAGCTCTTGGAGACGAATTTGACTTAAAACCTGTAGGTACAGGACCTTTTAAAGTTGTTGAATTTGTTCCAGATCAAAGATTAATTCTTGAGAAATTTGAAGATTATTGGAATAGAGATGCAACACCTAAGGTTGATAGAATAATTATTAGATTCTTTAAAGATTCAACAGCACTCAGACTAGCACTTGAGAAAGGTGAAGTTGATCTTGTATATAGGCATTTGAGAATTGAAGATTATGTAAGTCTTGAAGAAAATCCAAACTTCATAGTTGTTAAGGGTGAACCACCCTTCATCAGATACTTAGTGATCGCTAATGAGAAGTTAAGTGATGTTAATGTTAGAAAAGCAATAGCCTACTTACTACACAGTATTGCTGTTGATGAAATTGTTAATAGAATTTTCAAAGGATATGCAAAACCACTTTACAGTATGGTTACACCATCACTAACTTACTACTACAAGCCAGTATTCTTGAAGTATAGGTTAAGTCCTGATGAGGCTGTAAGTAAGGCTAGAGAATTACTAGCACAAGCTAACTATAGTGAAGACAATAAGTTAAAGATCATTCTAGGCTATACTGTTGATCATTATGGACCTTTAGAGGCCTTTGTTGCTGATACTATTAAGAAAGCTCTTGAAGAGAGCAAAGTCATTGAAGTTGAAGTTAGAGGTGAGGAATGGGGTACGTATCTTGAACATGCACAAAGGGCTAGAGCCTTTGACATATATCTACTGGGTTGGTATCCAGACTATCTAGATCCTGACAACTACCTGACATACTTCATACATTCTAAACATGACACACGTACAACTAGATATAATAATTCAGAAGTTGATGAATTACTTGAAGAGGCAGCAAGAGAGACAGATCCTGAAGTTAGAAAGACACTCTATACTCGTGTTCAGGAAATTATGGCTGAAGATGTACCAATAATACCATTATGGATACCCATTTATGAATATACGGCAGTTGCATGGAAGTACGTTAAAGGTTTAGAACTAACGCCTGAAGGTATATTATGGTTCTATAAACTTGAGAAAGCAAGTTAAACAATCTCGACCTTTTTTCATTTATGACTCTTAAAACCTACATTATTACACGTCTCACATTAACACCCATAATGGTCATAATACTACTGACCATAGTCTTTATAATCCTCAGAGTATTACCAGGTGATCCTGTACTTGTAATTCTTGGACCAAAAGCATCACCAGAAGCTATTGAAAAGCTACGTGAAGCATTAGGACTAAATAAGCCACTCTACATTCAGTACTTCGAATATTTAAACAACATCATTCACGGTAATTTTGGAACATCGTATTATTGGAAAATTCCTGTGAAGGAGTTGTTGTGGCCTAGATTTTTAGCTACTGTGGAGTTGACCTTTATTGCTATAATTATAGCCATAATTTTAGGATTTATTTTCGGCATTGGTGGTGCCATCTCTAAGAGATTTGACGTTATTGCTAAAGTACATACAGTAACTGCATATGCCGTACCTGTATTTTGGCTTGGAATGATACTTCAACTAGTGTTTGGAATATACTTGAAGTGGTTGCCTATAACTGGTAGAGTTGATGAATATCTAATAGTAACCTATAATGTGAAAACTATCACAGGACTCTTACTTATAGATTCTCTAATTCAGGGAAACTTTGAAGTCTTCATAAATACTCTTCAACATCTAGCTTTACCAAGTTTAGCTCTTGGATTTATCATTTCAGGCATTATAGCTAGAACTACAAGACAAGCATTAAGTGAGACTTTGAGTATGGATTTCATAACTGCAGCTAAAGCTAGAGGTTTACCTGAAAGTAAGGTACTATTTAGATATGGCTTAAGAAATGCTTTAATACCTATCATCACCGTCACAGGTCTTCAATTTGCATTACTACTTGCAGGCGCTGTACTTACTGAAACAACTTTCAGTTATCCAGGTCTTGGAACGTTTCTAGTAGAATCAATACAGTATCGTGATTACAATGCAGTACAGGCAGCTATAGTCATGTATGCTATCATTGTAGCAATTGTAAATACGATCATAGATGTACTTTATGCCTTTATAGATCCAAGAATTAGGTATTAGAACTATGCATCTCGTAGATATACTTAACAAATTACGTGGATGGGGTGTCAGGTATAGCAATAAGTTACTAGTTGTTGGTTTGATAATAATCTCATTTTCATGTGTAATAGCTATCTCGGCACCATACATAGTACCTCACGATCCATACTCACCTGTTGCTAAGCCTTACATTTCGCCATTTAAGGATTTAAGATATCCTCTAGGTACAAACTTTCTCGGGTATGATGTGCTTAGCAGACTTATTTGGGGTGCAAGAAATAGCTTACTTGTTGCTCTGCTTGCAGTATTTATTGCAGCAAGTGTCGGTGTACCTTTAGGTCTTTTTGCAGGATATATTGGTGGTTATGTTGATAGAGTGATAACTTTAATAATGGACAGTATGTATGCATTTCCTGGAATCATCCTTGCCCTAGCATTAGCCTTCATTTTAGGGCCAGGAGTAGTCAATACTGCTCTTGCTTTAGCTGTAATATATGTGCCAACATATTATAGAGTTACTAGAGGCACAACATTATCTATAAAAGAACAACTTTACGTAGAGGCTGCTCGCGCCATCGGTGCATCTTCAAGCATGATTGTTAGATACTACATAGCACCTAACGTAGTTCCAACAGTTATACCCATATTAGCTCTCAATTTTGCAGACGCCATAATTACAGAGGCAGGACTTAGCTTTTTAGGTGTTGGATTACCACCTACAGAACCTGATTGGGGTGTTGATCTCGCATACGCTAGAGGTGATATCGTACTTGGTATTTGGTGGACAACGTTATTTCCTGGCTTAGCAATCTTTACAGCAACATTGGGATTTCTACTACTTGCAGAAGGTTTAAGTGCTGTAGTAAGTCCAAGACTTAAGTAGTTATGGGTAAGACATTACTTGAAATAGTTGATCTATCGCTAGTATACGAAGTTGGTAAAAGTAGATATTTAAAGGCTCTAGACGATATATATTTAAGAGTTCATGAAAGTGAAATTGTTGCACTTGTTGGTGAGAGTGGTTGTGGAAAATCAACACTTGGATACACCATTATGAGAATTCTACCAAGAAATGCAAAGATCATTAAAGGTTCAATTTACTTTGAAAATAAGGATTTACTTAAACTTTCTGAGAAAGATATGAAAGGTATTAGAGGTGCTAAGATATCTATGATCTTTCAAGATCCATCATCAACACTTAACCCAGTCATGAGAGTTGGTGAACATGTTGTTGAGTTATTAATGACACATAGAAGAATTGATAGAGAGGAGGCTTGGAATATTACTTTTCAACTCTTTGAAAAACTTGGAATACCTAAAGAACGTGCATACGATTATCCACATCAACTCTCAGGTGGTATGAAACAGAGAGTATGTATCGCTCTAGCGATCGCACTCAATCCAAAAATAGTCATTGCTGATGAACCAACAACAGCACTAGACGTTATCACTCAAGATCAAATTCTTGAACTTTTCAAACAATTAAGACAGACATACAACACATCTTTCATCTTTATAACACACGATTTAAGCATCGTTGCTGACTTAGCAGATAGAGTAGCCATCATGTATGGTGGTGAAATTGTTGAAGAAGGAGATGTAGAGTCAATATTCTATGAACCACTACATCCCTACACTAAATTATTACTCAACTGTGTGCCTTCAATTGATGCAAGAAAGAAAAAGCTAGAAACCATTTCAGGAGAGTTACTTGATCTTACAAGCCCTATACCTGGATGTAAATTTCATAATAGATGTAGATACTGCACAGATATCTGCATAAAAGCAAGACCGAACATGATTAAGTATGGTGAAAATCATTATGTGAAGTGTTGGTTGTATAGTAGAAGGTGAGAAACTTATGATAAGTAGAGTTATCCTCAAAGTTGAGAACTTAAAGAAGTACTTTCCCGTAGAGAAATCTGCTCTTGAGAGAATATTTTCAAGAAGACAACGCTACGTTAAAGCTATCGATAACGTGAGCTTTCAAGTGTTTGAAGGTGAAGTATTTGGACTTGTTGGTGAGAGTGGTTGTGGAAAATCAACACTTGGAAGATTAGTAATCAGACTTCTAGAACCTACTGGTGGAAAAATATTGTATAGAGATGTAGATATTACTCATCTAAGTGAAAGAGAACTTAGACCTTTAAGAAAAGAGTTGCAGATAATCTTTCAAGATCCATACACATCATTAAATCCTAAAATGAAAATTGGCGATGCTATTGGTCAAGCATTGGAGATACACAATATTGCTAAGGGTAAAGAGAAGAAAGAAATGGTACTTGAGATGCTTGAGAAAGTTGGCTTAACACCTCCTGAAGAATTTTATGATAGGTATCCTCATGAACTTAGTGGTGGTCAACGTCAAAGAGTAGCTATTGCACGTGCATTAATACTCAAACCTAAGCTTGTAGTTGCTGATGAACCAACATCATCACTTGATGTATCTATTCAAGCAAAAATTCTTGACCTTCTCTTAAATCTTAAGAGAGAATTCAATTTAACTTACATTTTCATAACTCATAACTTAGCTGTTGCCTATCAAGTATGCGATAGAGTGGCTGTTATGTATCTTGGAAAAATTGTGGAGATAGGTCTGACCGAACAAATAATTCACGAACCACTACATCCATATACTCAGGCACTAATATCGTCAACACCCATACCTAACCCTAAAGTTTCGAGAACAAGAAGAAAAATCAAAATTGTAGGTGAACCACCAAATCCAATAGATCCACCAAGTGGTTGTAGATTTCACCCTAGATGTCCCTTAAAGTTAAGTATCTGTGAAGTTAAGGAACCACCGTTAGTAGAAATTGATAAAGATAGATATATCGCTTGTTGGAGATATGTTAGTGAGGTGTGTAAGTAATGGGTTAAGGAAAAAATTTAAATAAACTTTAACACTAGTCCAAATTTAGGTGTAGAACTTGGCTAAAACTCTTGAACCTATAAAGACATTAGGTACGGTTGAATACACGACGGTACGTGAAGTTAAGGGTCCCTTAATTATTATTGAGAAAACTAGAGGTGTATCGTTTGGAGAAATAGGTGAAGTTATTGGTCCTGATGGTGAACCTAGAAGAGTACAGGTAATTGAGGTTGGTGAAAACTTCGCAGTTGCCCAAGTACTTACGGGAACTTACGGTTTACCAGCAAAAGGTAGTACTGTAAGATTTTATGGTCAAGTACTCAGAGTACCTGTGTCTGAGGAATACATTGGTAGAGTCTTAGATGGTAAGGGATATCCAAGAGATCACCTACCATTACCACCAGCTGAAGATTTCAGACCTGTAATGGGTGAACCATTAAATCCCTACATGAGACTGTATCCAGAGGAACCTATTGAGACAGGTGTTAGTGCTATTGATGCATCCTTCACCATGGTTAGAGGTCAGAAGTTACCAATCTTCTCAGGTTCAGGATTACCACATAATTTAGTGGCTGCACAAGTAGCAAGACAAGCCACAGTTCCAGGCAAGGAAGAGGAGTTCGCTATTGTCTTCATAGCCATGGGTCTTAAGACCGAGGAGGCACTCTTCTTCCTAAACGAGTTTAGAAAGACAGGTGCTTTAAGAAGACTAGTAATGGTTCTAAACTTAGCTAATGATCCTATTGCTGAGAGAATTCTAGCACCAAGAGTTGGATTAACTATTGCAGAATATCTAGCATGGGAATGTGGATATCATGTACTAGCCATCTTGACAGACATGACTAACTATTGTGAAGCTCTTAGAGAATTATCAAGCAGTAAAGGTGAACTTCCTGGAAGAAGAGGCTATCCAGGATACATGTACACCGACCTAGCAACCATATATGAAAGATGTGGAAAAGCTAGAGGTAGAAAAGGAAGCTTAACACAATTCCCAATCCTAACCATGCCGCATGACGACATTACACATCCTATAGCTGACCTCTCAGGATACATTACTGAGGGACAGATAATTCTAAGCAGAGCACTCTGGGGTAAAGGAATTTACCCACCAGTAGATGTTGTGGGTGAATTTGTAGGTGTTGCAAGCTTATCAAGACTTATGAAAGACGCTGTAGGTGAAGGTAAGACAAGAGAAGACCATAAGTATGTAGCTAATCAGTTAGTAGCTGCTTATGCAAGAGCAGTAGAGACTAGAAAGCTTGCCTTATTAGTAGGTGAGGCAAACTTATCATGGCGTGACAGAAGATTCTTAAGATTTGCAGATCTCTTCGAAAGAAAGTTCCTCTCACAAGGATTCTATGAGAGAAGAACTTTCGAGCAAACACTCGAACTTGCATGGGACGTGTTAAGTATATTGCCAGATGATGAGTTAACATTAATACCTCCAGATCTATCAAGAAGATACTATAGACATGCAATTTTTGAAACCATTAAAGATGAAGGTGTTGTTAAGAAGTAATTAAAATTGAACTTACAGTGCTTCTTTAAAATATATACATTTAAACAGTATCATAGTATTACGTTTAAAATATCTTCAACAATTAACTAATAGTTTATGGTAATAAATTCCGAGCTAAATATTCATCAATATCCGAAGCATAGTAACGTAATGTTAATAAGTCATTTAAATATAAGCCTAGTCATGCCTAAGACCAAGGCCAAAGAAAAGATGGTTCTTATAAGTGTTCATATCCCTAAACAAATGCTTGAAGAGTTAGATGAGCTTGTAAAAAGAGGAACATTCCCATCAAGAAGTGAAGCCATTAGGATAGCTATTCGCGATTTACTTCTAAGGGAAAATTCAAGATCTACACGTCAAATCACTAGAGAATCACCAATATTCATCACAGGTAGGTAAAGTTTAGAAATTCACTCCTCACAAGTCTCCTTCTCCTACCATAAATACACACTCTATATTTTTCCACTCTTCCCTATACATTCTCAAAAATCCAATCATCATCTTCTCATTAAGAATTGATAAAATAGTTTGAGATAAAAGTATAAAAATACTACATGAATACTATAAGTAATGGCATCATCACTTAAAGATTTCATTAAATGGTTTGAAGAGATTGATAAATCAATGCTTGAAATTGTGGGCGGTAAAGGTGCTAACCTTGGTGAAATGGTTAGAATAGGAATTCCAGTACCTCCTGGATTTGTAGTTACGGCACAAGCTTATAGATATTTTCTTGAAGTAACGGGTCTTAAGGATAAGATTAAGAAAATTCTTGAAGATATTGTAAAGAGTAGAACGCCTGATGAGTATGAGAGAGCAAGTAAAGAGATTAGAGAACTTATAGAAAAGGCTGAGATTCCTAAGGATCTTGAAGAAGCTATTAAGAAGGCTTATAGAGAGCTGTGTGCAAAGGTTGGTATTGATGATGTGGCTGTAGCTGTCAGATCAAGCGCAACGGCTGAGGATATTCCAGAAGCAAGTTTTGCAGGTCAGCAAGAGACTTACCTAAATGTTAAAGGTGAAGATAATGTTGTGTATTATGTCAAGAAGGTATGGGCAAGTCTATACACAGCAAGAGCAATCTTCTATAGAGACAACATGAAGATACCTCATGAGAAAGCTGCAATGTCCGTTGTAATTCAAAAGCTTGTAAATTCAAGATCCTCAGGCGTCATGTTTACCATAGATCCAGTGACTGGTGATAGAGATAAGATCGTTATTGAAGCTGCATGGGGTCTTGGTGAAGCTATTGTTAAAGGAATAGTAACGCCAGATAAGTGGGTTGTTGATAAGAAAACTCTACGAATTGTTGATAGATACATCTCTAGAAAAGACATAGCAATTGTTAGAAATGAGAAGGGACTTACAGATGAAGTTAAACTTCCTGAAGATAAAGCTGTAACTCCGAGTCTAACTGATGAAGAAGTTCTTGAACTTGCAAAGTATGGCTTAAGACTTGAAGAACATTACAAGAACCCACTAGATATTGAGTGGGCTATCGATGCAGACCTACCATATCCTAAAAATGTCTTTATTGTTCAATCTAGATTTGAAACTGTATGGAGTAGAAGGAGTGAAAAAATTGAAGCAAAAACTGTAAGTGCTAGTGAAGCTAAAGTTGTTACTAGAGGTTTAGGTGCAAGTCCTGGAATAGCTATTGGACGAGCAAAAATATGTCTAACTGTTGAGGATGCAGCCAAGAAGATTCAGAAAGGCGATATTCTCGTTACAAAGATGACAGATCCTGACTGGGTACCATATATGAGACTTGCATCAGCCATAGTTACTGATGAAGGTGGAATTACATCACATGCTGCTATAGTTTCTAGAGAGTTAGGAATACCCGCTATTGTAGGTACTAGAAATGCTACACAATTAATGAAAGATGGTGAGTACTATACTGTCGATGGTGGTAGAGGAGTTGTTTATGAAGGTATTGTTGAAGAATTGGCTAAGAAGGCAGAAGAAGTTAAAGCTGAAGGAGTGGAAAGAGTAGAGGCTGTACCTAGTAGAGAAATTATACTTCACATCTATAGATCTGTGAGAACAGCAACAGGAGTTTACATGAATCTTGGCGTACCTGAAAAAATCGATGAGTATAAAGACTTACCTTTCGATGGTATTGGACTTATGAGAATTGAATTCATAATATCAAGTTATATTGGTAATCATCCACTGTACCTCATAAGTATCGGTAATGAGGAAAAATTCATCAATAAACTTGCTGAAGGTATAGCTTATGTTGCCAGAGCCATATATCCAAGACCTCTCATTGTTAGATTTAGCGATTTTAAGAGTAATGAGTATAGGAAATTAAAGGGTGGTGAAGAATTTGAACCTGAAGAAAGAAACCCAATGCTTGGATGGAGAGGTGTATCTAGATATATCAGTCCTAAGTATCAGAGAGCGTTTAGACTAGAATTAAGGGCCATCAAGAAGGTACGTGAAGAGCTTGGATTAAAGAACGTATACGTAATGGCACCTTTTGTTAGAGCTCCGTGGGAACTTGAAGATTTCATAAGACTACTTGAAGATGAAGGTCTACATAGAGGTAGAGACTTTAAAGTATATGCTATGGCTGAAGTACCAAGTATTGCACTCCTTGTTGAAGAATTTGCAAAATATGTTGATGGATTCTCAATAGGTAGCAACGATCTTACACAGCTAGTTATGGGTGTTGATAGAGATAATGAGATACTTGTCAAAGAGAATCCCAAATACTTTGATGAAAGAGAACCCGTAGTCCTTAGAGCTATCTATGAAATCATCAAGAAAGCACATAGACACAATAAGAGTGTTGGTATTTGTGGACAAGCACCCTCAGTGTATCCAGAGATTACTGAATTCTTAGTACGTGCAGGTATTGATTATGTTAGTGTAAATCCAGATGCAGTAATATCTACAAGACTCTTAATAGCATCAATTGAGAAGAAGATCATGCTTGAAAAGCTTGATCAACTTATGAAAGTCTTAAAGTATAGAGAGAGACCAATAGATGAATATGAAGAGTTTCTAGAAATTGTTAACAGCGTTTTTGGAGGTTTAAAATACTGAGAATTAAGGATTCTTCAAACATAATAATGAGGAAGTACGTTATTGGTATAACAGGTGCTAGTGGAGTTATCTATGGTTTGAAACTCATAGAAATTCTACGCCAATACTCTCACAGTGATGAAATATACACAATAATTACTAGAAGTGCCTGGAGAGTAATTAAGCATGAAATTGAGTTTAACGTTAATGAAATTCTAAAACTCGCAGACAAAGTCTATGATGAAGATGATATCGATGCACCAGTAGCAAGTGGATCATATAGATTTGATGCTGTAGTAGTCATTCCCTGTAGTATGAAGACCTTAGCATCTATTGCTAACGGCATATGTAGTAATTTACTCACTAGATGCGTTGATGTTGCTTTGAAAGAAAGAAGAAAAGTCATTCTTGTAGTTAGAGAAACACCATTAAACACCATACACATACTGAACATGCTCAAAGCATCTCTTGCAGGTGCTGTGATTATGCCAGCATCACCAGCCTTCTATCATAAGCCCAAAACTATAGATGATATGGTGAACTTCATAATCGGTAAAGTTCTTGACCTTTTAGGAATAGAACACTCACTATATAGGAGATGGTCATGAGAGAACTACCAACATGTACTAGATGTGGAAAGAGAAGAGCAAATTTTTATAGAGCAAGTAGTGGTGAAAAAGTTTGTCTTCAGTGTCTTTTCAACTACATTGAAGATACTACGCTTAAAACCATTAAGAAATACAGGCTAATTCAGGAAAATGATAAGATTGGAATTGCAGTAAGTGGTGGTAAGGATTCTCAAGTACTACTTTATCTTCTAGGCAAGTTTAAAAAATTGAAAAAGATACCTCAGAGTGTAGAGTTAATAGCTTTCACTATCAATGAAGAGACACCATATAGTGAGAATTACAAGATAAGGTTCAAAGTGTATATTGAGAAGTTATGTCAAGAATTCGACATACCTCTTAAAACATACACATTCACAGAACTCTTCGGATTTAAAGCAATAGACTTAGCTAGAGAGTTATGGAATAAAGGTAAACAATTACATATGTGTACCATATGTGGTGTACTTAGAAGAAAAGCTATGAACATTATTGGTAAGGAATTAAAACTCACTAAAATAGCAACAGCACATAACCTTGATGATGAAGCACAGACAGTACTTCTAAACGTTATGAATAATGATGTAAAGAGATTCCTATGGTTTGGTGTAGTACCGAAAACAAGATATGAAGAGTTTATTCCAAGAATCAAACCATTAAGATTCTTAAGAGAGGAAGAACTTGCACTTTACGCATACTATCATAACATTCCCTTAATGGAACTTGAATGTCCATTCATTAAGGATAATCCAAGATATAGATTAAAATTCACTTTAGCATTATGGGAGAAGATCAATCCTAACATAAAATACTCAATAGTGTCCTTTGGAGACTCAATTTCAAAAATTATGTACGATAAGGTTGTCACTAATCTAGTGAAGATTGAGAGATGTATGTACTGTGGTGAAGTATCTTCAGGTAAGGTATGTAGAGCATGTCAATTAGTTAAAGACACTAAATACTTCGATACGTACTTAAGTCATCTACGTATGAGAAATTTAATAACTACACAATCAGAGTGAAGTTCCTCAGAATAACATTCAATCTCCACGTTGAGTATTGACGATATGTAACTTTTAAGGTAAGTCTTTACAATATCTACATAGTTCCTAGTTAAGATTTTTCCGTGAAAATCGCAGACTTCAACTTCAACATTGTTATTATTCAGTTTTGAATATTTAGGTATGCCTAATCCTCTTGATTGAATTACTTTTAGAAACTCACTGAGATCATTTATTGCTTTTGGAGCTACTTCTGCTAAATCTCTAATTAGTTCTCCATCTCTCTTACCTAATATCTTGAAAATTTCGATCAATACCTTAACATGCTCATCATTAACATTTAGTATTAAGTCTCTACATATTGGTATTACAATACTACCTTTGAAGGTCGGTATAGTTATTGGTATCAATATTTTATGATCAATTAATCTATGATGAACTTCCTTCACAAAGGAGAAGTTCTTAAATATTTTACTAAGTTCTTCAGAATCTATATCAGTTCCTGAGAAATCAACTATGAAGTGTATAGTCAAGTTATCTCTATCAACTATTGAGTGTAGAATGTTAACACCATGATCTGCAAAAATATTTGCAAGCGCTGCTAAAATGCCAGGCCTGTCTTCGTTAAGTCTAATTACGTATTCTCCAATCTTTCCATCTCTAAAACTGTATATAGGTGCTATCTCTCTATGAGTAAACTTCACGGACACACGTATATTAAATTCTCTTAAAAAGGTTACTACCTATTGATTCTCAAGACAGAAGATGCGTTAAGTTAATAAATATTAAAACATTAAGAACCCCTCGTGGTTTCAGTAAAGGATGTACCTGCAGAATTGTTGATTAAGGAACTTGTAAATTATTTAAAGAATAATGTATCTGAAGTTAAACCACCAGATTGGGCCCTCTTTGTAAAAACTGGTGCCAATAAGGATAGACCACCAATGCAGGAAGACTGGTGGTATTGGAGAGCAGCATCACTTCTCAGAAAACTTTATCTTCATGGACCTGTAGGTCTAGAACGTTTAAGAACAGCTTACGGTTATAGAGCAAAAATAGGTTCTGAAATGAGGCGTGAACATTTTAGAAAAGCCGGTGGCGCTATTATTAGAAAGATCCTCCAACAACTCGAGAAGGCTGGACTTGTAGAGAAAGTACCAGGCAAAGGTAGAGTACTATCTCCTAAAGGCAAGAGTCTACTTGACAAACTAGCAACACAGATACTTAAAGAACTTGCAAAGACTAGACCAGAGTTAAAGAAGTACATAGTCCCTGAAACTGCAGGTAAGTCTTCATAATGAAGAACTTATAAAGGAGAATTATTCAGTTAATCTTTAGGTGTGGTTATGACCTACGATTATGAAAGAGAAGGAGAACTTAACGAGGCTGAACTTGAAGCTTTAAGAAGAAGAAAAGCTTTAGAGTTGCAGAAAAGAATTGAAGAAGAAAGAAAGAGAAGAGAAATTGAAATTCAGAAAAGAGCAACATTAAGAGTGATACTCACACCTGAAGCACTTGCAAGACTTGATAATTTAAGAATAGTTAGACCAGAGCTTGTAGAAGCATTAGAAAATCAATTAATAACTCTTGCACAATCAGGGAGAGTGAAGATACCGATAACCGATGAAGAATTGAAAAGAATACTTGAAGAGATATATAGAAGAACACGTAGAGAATTTAGAATAAGATTTAGATAGAACTACCTAACCAAGCAGTCACCTCATCTTAAGCGTAAGCTTTTAAGTCTCAGAGAAATCACTATCAGGATCTCTATGGCTCGCAATAAACCTCTTGGAAAGAAATTAAGACTAGCCTCTGCTTTAAAATCAAACAGAGCACCTCCTCCATGGGTTATCATTAAGACTAATAGAAAGGTAACTACTAATCCTGCTAGAAGACATTGGAGAAGAGTTAAGTTGAAAGCTTAAGATTTGAGTATGGATTAAAAATTCAGAAATTTACGAATCTTCAATATGAGTGAAAAGAAGATCGTATTAGAGAGAAGTTATGTTATAAATCTCAGAAGAACTAGAGAGGTTTCTAGAACTAAAAGAGCACCATATGCAATAAGGCTAATTAGAAAATTTATTGCTAGACATTTAAAGGTTGAGCCTAAGAACGTTAAGATAAGTAATGCTCTAAATGAGCATGTATGGAGTAGAAGCATAGAGAAACCTCCAAGAAAAGTGAAAGTGAAAGTTATGAAGTATAGTGATGATACCGTATTTGTTGATCTTGAAGTCGAGAAGAGCAAGCCTAGTTCGTAGTGATGATTTTTAAGGATTTAAGACAATACATTAAACTACTTGAAGATAAAGGTCAGGTAATTCACGTTAAAGAACCATTAAGCCTTGATTTGGAAATACCTTCCTTCTTAAGAAAACTGATGTACATTAAAGGACCTGTAGCCGTTTTTGAAAATATTATCGAGAAAACATTACCAGTAGTAGGCAATTTGTTCAATAATGAGAGAATAGCATTGATAATGGATGGTGAAGACCCTGCATATAGAGTTTCTAAAGTGGAAAATTTACTTAACATAAAACCTTCAAGAAATGTTATAGATATGATAAGATCCTTAAAAGAGTTAAAGAAATATGTTAAATACTTTCCTAAAATAGTAAAGTCAGGCTCTGTACATGAAGTAGAGTGGAGAGAAGTTGATCTAGCAAAACTTCCAGGCATTAGACAATGGCCTCTAGAGCCTGGCAGATTCTTAACTTTTGGTATAACCTTTACTAGATATAGAGGTATCACCAATTTTGGATACTATAGATTACAAATTATTGGTAAGGATAGGCTAATCATGCACTGGATGCCTTGGAGAAGAAGTAGAGAATATTCTGAAAACCTTGAGAAATGTGAAGTAGCTATTATTTTTGGTCCTGAACCAGTAACTATGCTTATGGCTGGCGTACCAATTCCTCATCCATTAGATAAAGTTTTGATTACAGGATTTGTTAGAGGTGAAGGATTAGACCTTGTCAAGGGTGTAATGGTCGACATTGAGTATCCAGCACACGCTGAGCTTGTACTTGAAGGATATGTAGAGAAAATCACAGCACTTGAAGGACCTTTCGGTGATCATGCTGGAATGTACTCAATAAGTGCTTATTATCCAGTAGTTAAAGTTACTAAAATACTATCCAGAGATGAGCCAGTAATACCCGTAACGGTTACTGGTAAACCTACTCTTGAAGATGGATATATTATACGCTTTGGTGAACGTGTTGTCTTACCATTACTTAAACAGTTAATTCCTGAACTTGTAGATATACACATACCTCCTGAAGGTGTAGGATACTTGACAATCGTTTCCATTAGGAAGA
Organism: uncultured Thermoproteaceae archaeon; assembly: GCA_964390355.1. GTDB lineage: Archaea > Thermoproteota > Thermoprotei > Thermoproteales > Thermocladiaceae > CAYMHS01. The sequence goes on from CAYMHS010000001.1 coordinate 329,209, forward strand.
AGTATCCAGGACAAGCAAAGAGAGTTATGATGATGCTTTGGAGTATGGCCCCCCTACTCAATAAGGTAATAATAGTTGTTGACCATGATGTAGATGTTAGGAACTGGAACCAAGTGATTTATGCACTTTCAATTCACGTAAATCCACAGAGAGACTTACTCATAATACCCAACTATCCTACAGAAGAGCTTGACCCATCAACTTCAATTCCAGGATATGGCTCAAAGGTTGGTATCGACGCTACAAGAAAATTGCCTGAAGAGTATGATAGTAAAGAATATCCAAAAGATGTTGAATATGTTGAAGAGATAGAGAGAAAGATTGATGAAATTTTAAGAAAATATCTTAAACATTAGCTCTGAATTGAGAAGGTAAGATTTGAGTATTATTTATGAACTGTATAGTTTATTACTATTAATGATTGTATTTACTGTAAAATAAAAGTTTAAATTTCAGATATGTACGTCACGTATTTGTAGAATCATGATTAAGCAGTTAAGTACATTAGGAATACCTCTAGCTATGGCTACACAACATCCAGACGTTGCTAGTAAGTGCATAACGGCAGAACAAGAAATTGATGAGACAATACATGACATTACACCATTTGAAGGAGGAGGATTTAATTGTGATGAAAAAATGATTGATTATGAAGGAAAATTAACTCCTTACCATCAGGTTAAGTGGACCGTTGAAAAACTTCAAAGACTTGGATATGTAGCAGGTAAGGATTACATAATAACTCCCAGAGTCCCTAATCCTAGACTTGAAAATATTGATAGACATCTAATAGTTATACTCTCAGCCATAATGGCTAATACTGTTGATGTAGAAGCAGTTCAATATATAATTAATCCCATGACAACCTCATCCAGTGAGGTAATTGCTTTTCAAAGAAGAGTTTGGAGAATTGCCAAACTTCTTGAAGATGAGCTGAATGTTAAGTTTAAGAGAGAAATTCAATTAATACCATTAATTGAAGGTGCTGACGTAATGTTTAGAATGAGAGAATTAGCAAGAGACTGGATAAATAGTCTCATAAAGACCTCAATGCTTAATGACAAGTTAAGAATCATGATCGGTAAGTCAGATACCGCTATGGTTTATGGACATGCAACATCAATTATTAGTATAAAATATGCACTTTCAAGTTTATGGAAGATAGCTGAAGAATTTAAAGTAAGTATATACCCCATAATTGGTGTTGGTAAGTTACCATTTAGAGGAAACTTATCACCAGACGCTGTTGAAGAATTTGCAGATACGTATAGATGGTTCTACACTGTAACTATACAGTCAGGTATAAGATTTGATATGGGCGTCAATGCTGTAAGTAAAGTATTAACAGTAATTAAGGATAAGGTAGGTAGAAAACCCAGAACATATGATGAGGATGAGGAGAGACAGCTCATTAATGCATGTAAAGTACTAACTAGAGAGTATGTATCTACAATATTGAAGTTTAGTAGTAAGATACTCATAATAAATAGCTTTATACCTAGAAGAAGAGATAGAGTTGAAGTATCATCATACTCTAGAAGTCTTCTTGAAGGTGCCCTCTTCAGTGAAGATAAAGATTTAATAAATGTTCTTGAAGATAGAAATATCATCTTACCAAGAGCAATAAATTTTGTAGCAGCGTTATACACAATGGGTATACCACCAACAGTAATTGGTCTTGGTAGAGGATTAACAAGTGTTGAGAAGAGTTTAGGTCATGATGTTGCTGAACTTATAGTTAAAGAAATATCGCCAATAATTATTAAAGATTTAGAATTTGATTTAGCTCTTCTAGATCTTAATCTTGCAAGTAAATACTTTAGTGAAAGGAAGTTAAAACTTATTCATGAAGATCTTGAAGAAATTGAAAAATGGTTTAAAGTAGAGCCAATAAGTGATGAATGGGTAGATAGACATAGAAGTCTTACAAGGCAATTTCAGAAGTATATGGGTAGAGAAGATGCTGTTAAATTTCTTGTAGAAGCAGGTATTTTACGTGGAAGTTTAGGATAATTTAGCAATCTCTTCACACGACTTTATAAGTCTGTTAATACTATTTTCAACTCTACTTCTAAATTCCTGAAGTTCTTTCATAAGGTTATTTAACTCCTTCACGTTACTTTCAATTTCAACTTCTAGAAGTTTAGGATTAGGTGAACCAGCAATACTCTTCAATCTAATAATGTCTCTAGGTTTAATACCGTACTTTTCCTGTATATTAATATTCTTCTTAATTTCTTCAGCAATTTGAAAATATACTTCTCTGAAAGATCTTCTACTACTTAATGTTAAGTATTCAACTATTTCTGAAGATATTAATGGATATTTATTTACTTCTTCTTCAAGGACTTTAATATTAAATTTTATCTTTGATAAGTAGTCATTAAGTATTTTAATACCTTCTAAAGTTATTTTAAGTACATTCCATGCATGTCTTGATGCTTCTTGCATATCTAGTAAATAACCTTTACATAATGGTCTTAATATATTCATAATTGCTGAGTAATGAGCATATGCTTCACCAATTCTTGCTCTAAATATTTCAAGAGTTACTGGATTTTGTTTATGAGGCATTATACTACTTGTTGCTACATGATCTTTAGGATTCTTTATGTAGTTAAATTCAGGTGTTGACCATGTTATTAAATCATTTATAAATCTATTCAATTCTATAAGCATGCTATTAATTATGGATAGTGTTATTGTAAAGAAGTTTCTAGTTTCTATTGCATACAGTGTATTTACTACTATTCCATTAAATCCTAAAAGTTCTGCAAGTCTATACCTATCAAGATTAACTATAGTTCCTGCACTTGCTCCTGAACCTAGTGGTGATTTGTTAACTACTTCTTCAAGAATATGTTTAATAGTTTTCCAGTAAGTTCTTAGCATCTCATCTATACTTAATAGGTAATGTCCTATTGTTGTTATTTGTGCTGGTTGTTGATGTGTAAATGTAGGTATTAACGTGTCTATATACTTCTTAGCTCTTTTGAGAATTACATATCTAAGTTTAAGGATCTCTTCAAGTAATTGAATAATGTATTCTCTCATTCTTATTCTCAATGCTGTAGCTACATGATCATTTCTACTTCTAGCAATACCTATCCAACCACCATCAATACCTAACTTATCTATTAAGTATGCTTCGAGAGCTTCATGAATATCTTCAAAATCTTGCTTAAAAAGTACTTCAGGACTTTCCAGTAGATGCAGCAATTCTCTTAGTATTTTAGAACTAATTTCCTTACTAATAACGTTAAGTTCTGTTAAGTGATATATGTGTGCCATCATTGTGATTATTGTTGCTCTCACAATTTCAACATCATCACTCATAGATGAAGTGTACCTTAGTAACCATCGTGAAGTTTCTCCAAGAAGAACTCTCCTATACATGTAGATCTAGTGAGCTAGAGAGTACCTAATTAATCTTAATAATGCAACTTACATTCAATTACTGAATGCGGGATGATATGTATATGGAGAAGTACATTAAGTGTGAAAGTCTAAGAAAAGTATTACTTACTACGTTTAGACGTTACACTACTAGGTGAGGATGATTTTGTACTATGTTGCTTAGATTTTAATCTCTTCAATGGTTCTGTAAGTATCGGTTTTTCAGGTACTATACCTTCAGGTCTAAACATGATTATTAATATCAATATTGTACCGAATAGTATATACTCAAACCATGCTGGATCAAATGGAATTTTCAGCAAGGTTACAATATCGTATTTATAAATTGTTAGTAGTGTTCTTATTAATACTACTATCAGTGTTCCAAGAGCAATACCTAAATTATTACCTAATCCACCAAGCAGCATTATTAGCCATGGATAGAATGTCCAGAGTACTATACTGAAATCATCTGTTCTGAAACTTAATGTCATTGATGTGTATAGTGCGCCTCCAATAGCTGCAATGCTTGAACCAATTGCAACAACTTTTACTCTACTCATCATAATATTTCTGCCAAACGTTTTAGCAACTAATTCATTCTCTCTAATCATTTTTAACATTCTACCGTATGGTGAGTCTGTTAGTTTGTGCACTATGAGGTATATTATTAACGCAGTTCCTAGAATAATTAATGTAGATACTACAAATCTTTGAGCACCAGCTATGTAGGCAAGTACGTTTGGTACATTTATTGAGAAATAGCCTCCTGCAATACTTGTGGTACGTCTACATATGTCGAATATTACGCATGCAATCGCGAAGAAGGTTATTGCTAGGTAAAATTCTCTCAATCTAGCGCTTGGAAGTGCTGATAAAATACCGACAATGTAGCCCATAGCTGCTGCTACTGTTAACATTAAGATAAATATGCCAAGACCAAGTAGTGGATTTTTCATAATCATTGGATCAAGAATACTCTTTACTGTAGCACTTGCACTAATAATATCACCAGTTACTCCAAAAAGTGCAATGAAGATTCTATTAACAATTGCACCAACGGCAAGGCCACCAATAAGTACTGCAAGTGATCTTCCAAAATTTGGAACACCACAATATCCAAATTCAAGATTTAAACTAAGAGTAACAATTAGGTATAGTCCAAACCACATCGCAACACTTAGTAAAAAGTGTTCAACTGCAATCATATTAACTTCACCTTGAAGAATTTTTCGAGAACTTTTCTCCAATTAATACCCATCAATCCTTGCGGTGCAACAACTAGTGTAATTATCAGCGCAGCTAATGAAACAGCTCTACTATAGGCAAGCATTCCAGGACCAAATGGTATCGATAATACATGTGTTATTAAAGTTTCTGAAAACCCAATTAAGTAAGCTCCAACAAGCGCACCATATATACTCTCAAAACCACCAACAATACTTGCAGCAAATATTGAGGGAAGTACTATCGGTCCAGCTGCTGGGTAAATTTCTTGCTTAAATGGTAATAAACAACCAGCAACACCAGCTAATGCACCTGAAAGAAACCAGGAGAATAATCTAACATATTCAGTATTCACGCCAAGCGTTTCAGCAAGAAATGAATTTTCAACAGAAGCTCTAAGCGCAACACCAAACTTGGTCTTGTAGAGTAGTAGGAATAGTGATATTAATAATATAATAATTATAATACATGAGACGAGTAGTACTGCAGAAATAGTGCCTATACTGAAATCTAGATATGTGAATATAAACTTAGTAGCTATCTTACGAGTAACAATACCAATGTAGTCAGCATATGCGCCAAGAATACCGATTAAGATAAGGTCAAGTCCAAGTGTTGAAATCATGAGCATTAAAGTACTTACACCTTTACGAACTAATGGTTTAAGTATTATAGTGTATGCTAGTAATCCAACGACACCACCTATGAGAAATGTAACAGGGATTGATAAGTATGGATGTAATCCACAAACGTGAAGCAATGTCCACGCAATATATGAACCTATTATGGCAAGTGAACCTTGAGCAAAATTAGGTACTCTAGTTGTTATATAGGTTATTGTTAATCCAAGACAGAGTAGTGTTAATAAATTAGCGTACACAATAGCTCCTTCAACTACTGAGAATGGTATGAGAAACATAACGCTCCAGAAAACCTTTAGGTAATACTTTTAAAACCTATCCAACGGTAGTGATTATGGTGTCAAAGAAAGTTGCTGGAATTATTGCTGGTGTAGTAATTGCCGCAATAGCTATAGGTGTTGGAATTTACTTCGCCACACTACCAAAACCTGCGGCACCTCCAGCACCACCAATAACGTATATAGATGTTGGTGTACTTGTTGATCTCAGCGGTCCATTAACAACTTATGGTAAGGATATTAGGGATGCCCTTTACATAGCCGTAGAGGACATAAATGCTTACTTTGAAGAGAGAGGCCTACCCTATAGAGTTAGAATATTTGTTGAAGATACGCGTGTTGATCCAACAATAACGTTTGAAAAAGTTACAAGCCTACACGCTAGAGGTATCGTATTAATAGTTGGTCCAATGGGTAGTGGTGAAGTTGCTAAGATACTACCATATACTAGAGAGAATAAGATCATAGTTATCTCACCAAGCTCCACAGCAATACCTAAGTTAATAGGTGTTAGAACTCCTGAAGAAAAGAAATATCTATTTAGATTTGTAGCAACTGATGAATATCAGACAAAGGCTATTGCTAGAGAACTTGCCGAATTAGGCATTAAAGCAGTATGTATTACAAACATAGGTAATGCATGGGGTAAAGGACTCGTTGAAGTTGGTAGATCAAAATTCGAAGCTTTAGGAATTAAGGTAAAGGAGGTTATTGAATATCCGGACCCACCACCAGCAGACTTTAGCCCATACATCACTAGACTTGAGTCATGTGTAAAATCTTTAATTGAGGAAGGTTATAGTTCTAATGAAATTGCAATTTTAGCATTTAGTTATGAAGAAGTCGCTACAATGTTAGCACAAACAAAACCAGAATCAATATTATTCAACATCACCTGGATTGGCTGTGATGGTACCGCAAAGAGTAGTAAAATAATTGATGTATGTCTTAGAAGACCTGAAGTTGCAAGAGTAAAACTATATAGTACATTATTTATTGCACTCGGTGCTGAAGCATATCAAAGATTGAACAAGACATACTATGAGAGATATGGTAGAACACCATATCAATACGCATTAAATGCATACGATGCACTTTGGGTACTTGCACTCTCATACGTTAATGTTACCGAAAGGCTTGGAAAATATGATCCTGACGAAATGGCTAGGATAATTCCTGAGGTTACAGAAGAGTATAGTAGAGAGAGGGGCGTTACTGGTTTAATAATCCTCGATGAGTGGAATGATCGTGCAAGCGGAGACTACAATATCTGGTACGTAACACCTGAATGTAAATGGGATCGCGCGGGTATTTGGAGTTGGGAAAACGATACAATAACTTGGTACATAGGGAGGTAGATCTTCGCTAAAACTGAAGCTATTAAATACCTTCCCTTTAAATTCTCCTTTTTAATTAAGAATCAGTAACTTTAAATCATTAGCACTACACTAATCTTACACAATCTGCTTAGTGAAAAATTAGTAGTGATGAGGAATATAGGAAATGTATAAAAATTTAACAATGTATAACCTTCAGTGCAAATCGCATTACGTACTGAAAAATTAGTAAAAAGATTTGAAGGATTAGTAGCTGTTGATCACGTAGACATTAAAGTTCCTGAGAGAGAAGTAACGCTAATTATCGGACCAAATGGTAGTGGAAAAACAACGCTAATAAACACCATTACGGGCATCTACAAGGCCGATGATGGTAAAGTATATTTTTATGATGAGGATATCACTAGTAGAGAACCTCATGAAATATATAGACTCGGTATTGTGAGAACTTTCCAAATACCACAACCATTTAAGAAATTAACAGTTATTGAAAATTTACTACTTGCCGACGCTCACCATCCAGGCGAAGATTTTGTTAAAGCTTTTCTAAAGCGTAAATGGCTTAGGAAGGAGGAAGAACTTGTAGAAAGAGCTTTCAAAATTTTAGAATTTCTTAAACTCGATCATTTATGGGATAGAGAAGCATATAAGTTAAGTGGTGGTCAATTAAAGCTTTTAGAAATTGCACGTGCACTTATGGCCAATGCAAAATTGATAATTATGGATGAACCTATAGCTGGTGTTAACCCTGTACTTGCACACGAAATCTTTCAAAGAATTCAAGATCTTAAAAGTAGACTAGGAGTAACATTCCTACTAATTGAGCATAGATTAGATATTGCTCTTAAGTATGTAGATTATGTGTACACTATGGCTCATGGGAAAATCGTTGCTGAAGGTAAACCTGAAGAAGTAGTTAATAATCCAAGTGTAATAGAGGCTTATCTAGGTGGTTAGTATGATCCGTACAGAGCAACTAAATGCAGGTTACGGAAAACTACACGTACTTTATGATATTGATTTTGAAGCATCAAAAAAAGAAGTAACAGTCATTGTTGGACCTAATGGTAGTGGTAAAAGTACGTTACTTAAAGCAATTTTTGGACTTGCAACTATCTATTCAGGAAAAATTATTTATGAGAATGTTGATATTACTAAGAGACCTCCTCATGAAAAGGCTAAACTTGGACTTGCATATGTACCGCAAACTGATAATATCTTCTCAACACTTACAGTTGAAGAAAATCTTAAAATGGCAGGTTATTTACTTAATAAGAAAGAATTAAAAGATAGGATTGATCTTGCACTTGAAGTATTTCCAGTTCTTAAAGACTTCATGAAAAGAAAGGCAGGAACTTTAAGTGGTGGTGAACGTCAAATGCTCGCTATAGCAATGGCACTTATAAGAAATTCTAGAGTGTTAATGCTTGATGAACCTACAGGACAATTAGCACCAAAAATTGCAACAACAATATTTAGTAAAATTATTGAACTTAGAGATAAACTTGGACTCACAATTATACTTGTTGAACAAAACGCAAGAAAAGCACTTGAGATTGGAGATAAAGCATATCTACTAGTTAGTGGTAAAGTTGTCTTTAATGGTAAGGCAAGAGAATTGCTAGAGCATAGAGAACTTGGAAAACTATACCTCGGAATAGCATGATATTAACTTAACAGTATTCCTACAAGTTATCAAATCATACAAACTTAGGTCATTAAGAGTAGTTTTCAATAAGAAGTTTATATCGAGAAAAGAGACATCAATAATTAATACGCAGGGAGATTACTATAGCGAGGGGATAGTTTTTATATTTTTGTTATATCTCTAGTATCTCAATGATGATGCTTCACCTCGCGGAATGTTGAAGAAACCTTTAAGTGCTGAATCTTCTCTTCAAGATTCGTGATTCTTAACGAAATTAAGAATAAAGAATATCACCTAACGGTAATTAAAGATAAAGAGGTTGAAAGTATTGTAGCTATTCTTCATCTTCAAAATGCTAAAGATGATGTTAAGCTATATGAAACTTTATCAAAGATTCTACAAGAAAGACTTGGAGACGAATGGAAAGTCGTAGAGATAAATTCTAGAAAAGTACTTGTAAATACTATCTCAGTATGTGATATTGACAGTGAAGCACTCGATAAGCTTCTAAATATACTTAAAGATAAATTATCAAAATTAAACTTCAGTGAAATCTTATCTAAAGCTGAGCAAGAATTAAAGGTAAGTAAAGCTAAGAAAAAGATGTCTAAAAGAAGAAGAAAGAGAAAGAAGAGTAGGAAGAGGAAAAAGTAGTACTTATAAGTACAGTCATATCTAGTAGTATGAATGGGTAGAATAATACATATTGAGATAGATCCTGAAACCAAGGAAATCATTAAAGATTTACTTTCAGAGATGGAAAAGCCCGTAATTATAAAATTATTCACCAGTGACTACTGTGATGATAAGGACATTAATTGGTGTGTACCTACTGAGGAATTTCTAAATCTTCTTAAAGAACTTGCACCAGAGGGAAAAATCGTTATTGAGAAATATACGCCACAATCTTCACTTTCAGAATTTAAGAAATACAATATCGACGAGTCTAAGGTACCAACTGTATGTCTAGGTGATTGTTGGGTTAAGTATGTAGGTGCACCTCTTGGTGAAGAAGTTAAGTCATTTATAAAAACAATAATTACAATATCTTCAGGAAAAACAAATCTTAAACCTTCAACAAGAGAAGCATTAAACGAACTTAATAATAATGTTGAAATCATAACTTTAGTCACACCTGCATGTCCATACTGTCCAGAAGCTGCTTATCTAGCAAATCTCTTTGCAATTGAAAGTAAGGGTAGAGTATCGTCAGTAATTGTAGACGCGAGTATATATCCGGAAATAGCATACATATATGCAGTCACAGCAGTACCAGCCATCATCATTAAAAGACAACGTGAAGAGTATGGAACCCTAGAATTTATAGGCGTACCGGCAGAGCATGACCTACTTGAGAAAATTTTAGAATATGGAAGGTAGTATGGCTAAGATAATATTCATCACAGGAAGTGAAGGAAAATTTAGAGAAGTAAGACATATAGCTGAAAAGTATGGCATTAAGGTTGAGAGAGAAAGTAGGATTAAGAAAATTGAAATCCAAAGTGATTCTATCGAAGAAATTGTTAGATATGCAATCAGTATCATATGTAAAGAATATAGATGTCAAGACTATCTGGTAATTGAAGATGATGGACTCTTCATAAATGCTCTAAAAGGATTTCCGGGACCTTATTCAGCATACGTTTATAAGACTATAGGACTTGAAGGAATCTTAAAACTTCTAAAAGACATTAAGGATAGAAGTGCATACTTCATGTCAGTCATGGGTCTCTGTGAACCTAGTGGTGAGATAAGGATATTTACAGGTATCGTTAGTGGATACATTAGTTATGAAGTGAGAGGTACAGGAGGGTTTGGATATGATCCTATATTTATACCTGAAAATTATGAGAAGACTTTTGCTGAAATGAGTATTGAAGAGAAATGTAGAATCTCTCATAGAGCTAGAGCTTTAATACAAGTCATTAATTATATCGCTTCTAAAATTAAGACTTAACTCTATGTAATGCTACAACACTATACATGATTAATGATATTGCTAACACAAGTGCTATGCAGTATAGTAAGGTATTTACTGTTATATACTTCTCAACACTATCAATACTACATACTATACCTTCAAGTTTTGAAGTATTGAAGAGGTATAGATGCATAAACTTTAGATCTTTAAATTCATAAGTATCTACTGATGAGCATCTTGCAAGATAATCAATAGGTACTAGTGTTAGAATGATGTCTGCACATCCACCTTTTGAATAAAGTTCTACGGAGGAGTCTGTTGTATGGATTGTACATGATCTTTTACCAACAGCTAGAACAATGTACTTATCTGTTTCACGTACTATCTGTACCTTATAATCATCTATAAATTCTAAATGTACAACTCTACTAATATTATCACTGATTATTGAGTATTTTAATAATGTTGGTATGGTTCTTAAATACTCAATACTCATCACAGCACTTTCATTAACCGTTTCAATGCTAATAGTGAAGTTTAGATAAGTCTCATTACTCTGTATTGAGGAGTTTATACGCACTACATGTTCAACTTTAATAATGCTTAAGGTATGATTAGCGATTAGATCATCAATCACGGTTAAGTTTTGAGAACCAATATTGTAGACAAAGTAGGCATATACGTGTTGAGTAATTAAGAACGTTGAGACTACAACTACAAGAAATATAATTAATGTTTTTGTGTAAATCATAGCGAAAAACCTACAATTCAGGTATTTTTATAGATGATGGTATTAAACCTTCTCTTTTAAGACTCTCAAGGAATCTAATCATTCTTAAAATAATAACTTTAGAACCACAGTTATAACAGTATGGTAATCCATTAATTATGCTTGAAACTTTGGAAGAACCACAGACAGCACATACAAACTCTCTCATTGTATGTAAAGCTTTGTTAGGGTATTTATATGTACTTTTCATAATTTGAATTTGAATAAGATTTGCGTATCTGTAGAAATACATAACAAAACCTATTTAAATCTGTGTAATCATGCATAAACAAACTTCATTAAGGATTTAAAATATGGTGGTAATTGAGAAGACAAGTAATGCACTTAACATAGAGTTAGATGGAGTATCTAATGAGGATTTGAAAGTAATCGGCAAACTTCATCCTAAAGTTATTTCAGCAATTGTTAAGAGAGGTTTTAAAGAATTAACACCACCACAAAGATTGGCTATACCTAAGATACTCAATGGTAAGAATGTACTCATCATAGCACCTACAGGTAGTGGTAAAACTGAAGCAGCAATCTTACCCATATTCTCATTATTTTTAAAGAATATTGATGAAGGTGAGATAAACCTCAACGATAAAGGAATCTATATACTGTATATAACACCATTAAGAGCACTCAATAGAGATTTACTTGACAGATTGAATTGGTGGTGTAGTGAACTTGGTATCAAGATCGATGTTAGACATGGAGATACTGAACAAAGTGATAGAGTTAGACAAAGTAAAGATCCACCACATATACTAATAACAACACCTGAAACTCTGCAAGCAATACTCACAGGTAGAAGATTAAGGATGCACTTAGCAAAGTTGAAATGGATCATTATTGATGAAGTTCATGAATTAGCTGAAGATAAGAGAGGTACACAATTAGCCTTAACTTTAGAGAGAATTAAATGGCTTATCAGTAGAAAACCTCAAATTGTAGGTCTTTCAGCAACAGTAGGTAGTCCCGAAGTTGTTGGTAAGTTCCTAGTTGGTAATGATTCAGAGATAGAAATTGTTAATACTTACTTTTCAAGAGATATGAGACTCGATGTAATACATCCTAAAGTTAGTAATTATGATAAAGAGATGAGCGAGAAGATATCAACTCACGCTGAAGTCATTTCAAGATTAAGAACGATTAAAGATCTTATCGATAAGTATGGCTCAACTATAGTTTTTGTTAATACTAGATCTATGGCTGAATTACTGGCATTCAGGTTTAACGTGCTTGATAATAACTATCCAATATCTGTTCATCACAGCTCATTATCGAAAATATCTAGAACAAGCGTTGAGCGTGCATTCAAGCAAGGAGAGTTAAAGGCCGTTATTGCAACTTCAAGTCTTGAACTCGGTATCGATATTGGTCATGTAAACCTCGTAGTACAGTACTTATCGCCACATCAAGTAATTCGACTAGTTCAACGTGTTGGTCGTAGTGGTCATAGACTTGATAAGGTGCCTAGAGGCTACGTAATTACTACAGACCTTAATGATACTTTAGAAGCTATAGTTATCGTTAACAAAGCTAGAAGAGGTGAGCTAGAGCCTACAAAGATTCCTGAAAAACCATATGATGTACTTTGTCATCAAGTAGTATCACTACTTCTAATTAAGAATAGATGGAAAGTTAAAGAGATATATGATATCTTTAGAAATGCATATCCATATAGAGATTTAAGTATTGAAGAATTAAGAGGAATACTACACTTCATGAGTAACGTATTAAATCCAAGATTAGTGTACTATATTGAGGAAGATGATGTAGTTGTAAAGCCAAGAAGTACAAAAGCTAGAAGAGAGATGTTTAAGTACTTCTTCAACAACTTATCAATGATCCCTGATGAAAAGCAGTACATAGTCATTGATGTTCAGAAGAATGAGCCAATAGGTATCCTTGATGAAGCTTTCATAGCCGAGTATGGAGTTCCTGGAATTAAGTTTGTATTTAGAGGTAGAGTTTGGAATTTACAGAAAATTGAGGACGACAAAGTATACGTTATTGAGGCGAAAGATCCTATAGGTGCTATTCCTTCATGGGTTGGTGAGGAGATTCCTGTACCTTTCGAGATAGCTCAAGAAGTTGGTCGTATTAAGAGAATCATTACCGAGATGTTAAGGCATGGATATTCAGCTTCCGAGATTGTTAACAAATTATCAAAAGCATTATTAATCAATGAAGATACTTTAAGATATGTAGTTGCCAAGATTAAAGAACATCATGATCAGAAAATACCAGTACCTACAGATATAGATATTGTAATTGAAAAGATAGGTGATATCGTGATAATTCATACACATTTTGGAACACTTGTAAATAGAACATTAGCTAGACTTGTGAGTGAAGTATTATCAGATCTTGTAGAGTATCCAGTAGGTGTTCAGCAAGATGCATATTCAATAATAATTCAATTACCTAAAAAGTACGTAAGTATTGATATGATTGCTCAAGTACTAAATGAACTTGCAGAAATGAGTGATAAGAAGATAATTAATACCATCCTTAAAGTAGCGCTGAAGAGCGGACTCTTCAAGAGAAGATTTATACATGTTTCAAGAAGATTCAATGTTATTCATAAAGATGCTGATCTTAACAGTATCAATCTCACAAACCTTATAGATACCTTAAAGAATACGCCCGTATTCACTGAGGCTCTTAAAGAATTCTTAACTAAAGATCTAGACTTAGACACTACAGGTTACGTTCTTACAAGGATCGCAAGAGGTGAGTATAGAATCATAACCATAGAACTTAACGAACCATCACCACTAGGTAGAGAAGTTATCGATAAGATAAGTCATAAGCTTGAACTTATAGCACCTGAAAGATTAGATAAGCTAATTCTTGAAAGTATCAAGAACAGATTATTAAATGATATTAATGTACTTATATGTCTTAATTGTTACTGGTATGGTGTGTTGAGAAATAAAGAACTAGAAGAAAATGTTAAATGTCCAAAATGTAAATCTTCAAGAATAGGAGTCATTAAGATTGATGAAGATAAGATACCACAATTAATTCAATCATTAAGAGAAAGAAGAATTAGATCAAGTATGAGAAATCTTGTTGAGAGAGTATGGAAAGCCTCAGAAATTGTTTCTAAATATGGAAGACTTGGAGTTATTGCTTTATCATCGAGATTAAGCATTGAGATTGTTGAAAAAATTCTCAATGAAGTTCACGATCTTGATGAGCTTGTACGTAAGGTACATTATTATGAGAAGGAAGAGATAAAGAGAAGAATCTTTCAGTGAAGACTAAAGTATCCTCTACGTACATTTTGTCTCTCGGAGAGACTTAACTCATATACATACTTCATGACCTCAACCTCATAGTTGCTATACTCAATCTTACTTCTACAATATCTCTTAAATACTTCAATAGCTTTATCAAGACTCAATTCGTACATATCATTTCTGAGGGGTTTTGCATAAATTGTAAAGGGAGGTACGTCATGAATTACATAACCAAGAACGTGACTTGCCTGACCTATATAGCGTCCACAGTATATGTTTGTTCCAATTCCAATCTTAACCCAATCTGAAATTATTGTTCCAAGTTTTTCCATTCCAGTATGGTGTCCTTTATACTTAATTATACCTCTGGTATTTTTAAGATTTGAAACGTTAGTTCCTGCACCAATATTTACCCATCTACCTACGTATGAATCACCAATATACCCATTATGTGCCTTGTTACTATAAGCATCAATTATCACATTCTTTAACTCACCACCAATATTTGCTTTGAAATATATTGATACGCCTGACCTTATCAAGGTACATGAGTGGATATGGACTTTAGGTCCAAGCATTGTAGGTCCTTCAATTCTTGTGAAAGAATCAATTTCGGAATCAATAATAATTATGGGCTTCTTATCATTAAAATCTGCATAGGAGTGTATAGTTGTGTTTAGTGTCTTATATACATTATTACGTGCTTTCTCTAAACTAGTAACTTTAAGTATTAATTCGAGATTCTCCTCCATAACGTTAGTGTTGTATTTAATTAAATCCCAGACACCTTCAATAACATTAATATCTTCAGAACCTTTCCATAAAGTTCTATTCCAAAAAGTACTAACATCATCTAGGATGCCCATGAGTGGTTTATCTTTACATGCGATTACTTCACCATACTTGACCTTCTCTAGTAGTTTTCTGAGAACACTTTTGCTAGGTAATAGTAGTGAAGATATTATTAGTGATTTTCCATAAATTTCTTGAACCTTATCTATGAATGTATAGTTAACGTTGAATTTTAGATCTAGATGGTTGAGTAGTGATGGTATTAATTTTAACCAGGGTATAGCTAGGTATTCTCTAGTGACTATATAGATCTTATCTATCTCATAATTCAGACTTAGTAAATTAAGAATCACATGTTCGAAATATCTTAAGCCACCAATAATCATGTTTGGTATTGGTGTGCTTAAGCTTAATGGGTAGAAATTCTCCACTGAATCTTCAACTATAATAACATTATCAAAACTCACGAGAAATGATTGCGTTTTCTTTATAAATAAGTTCTCTCCTCTTCGAAACTAATGTATGTACCTAAAAGTTTAATGATAGGTAGATGTTGGAGATGTGGTAAGAAAATATTTAGATATGACGATTATTATGTTTGTCCAAAATGTGGAGCTTTATACTGTACAATATGTGGTAGAAAAGTATTTGTAAAATGTCCATGTGACGGTACAAACTTGGAGTTTAGGTGAACTTCTTCATGACTATTCAAGGCTTAATGGCAATAACTATTAATCATAAAGTATATGCTGTAAGCTTAGTTACAAGTAATGGTGTCTTCATTGCACAAAATATAGCTAATACAAGCTACACGGTCATCATTACAAGGAATAGAGAGGTAATAACTTTAGAGTCTGAAAACTATATACGATTTCTTAAAGCAATGACGGGGCTCATGCGAGAAGTTTCAAAAATAACAAGATCAAGATATTATACTTTCCTAGGTGAGTATCAATTTCAAGATAATACGAGAACTCTCATATATGAGCCGTACGTTGACTTAATGAAGAGAGTTAGGATTGAAATTAATAAGAGTAAAGTTAAGATAGTTCTTGACTCAGTAATTAAGAAGTTTAGAAAAACTAGAACGGGATATCATCCAAAGAATATCATAGATACTGTTAGAGAGATATTGAAAGTAATGAAGGTTAAGTAGTAATTGTTTTAAAAGTTCTAAATTTGAGAAGTAATCTATGGCAGAGATCAAGCTTGAAGTTATAGATATACCAATACCCGAAGGTGCTAACGTCATTATTGGTCATAGTCATTTCATAAAGACTGTTGAAGATATTTATGAAGTCTTAGTTAATACTGTACCAGGTATTAAGTTTGGTCTCGCATTTTGTGAAGCTTCAGGTAAAAGACTTATAAGACATGAAGGTAATGATGAAGAGCTTAGAAAACTTGCAATAGAGGTAGCTAAAAGAATAGGTGCTGGACATACATTTGTACTTTACATAAGAAATGCGTACCCAATAAACATTCTCGATAGACTTAAGCACGTCGTAGAGGTTGTCAATATATACGCTGCTACTGCAAATCCTTTAGCAGTAATTGTTGCTGAAATTGCACCAGAGAGAAGAGGAATAATTGGTGTTGTTGATGGACATTCACCATTAGGTATCGAAGGTGATAGTGATAGAAAAGAGAGATTAGAGTTTGTTAGAAGAATTGGATATAAGTTAATGTAATGAAAATTCTTTACAAAGATTCTCATAATCTCTAACAACTTTTACAAGACTTTGAAGTTCTTCTCTAAAATCGTCAAAACTCGACATTACAAGTCCAATAATGTTGTCTATTAAAGAGGTGTCTGAAACCCCATACTTTACATCATTGACATACTTTTCCACTATTTGCTTCATATCATCAGGTAATAGAGGATAAAGTTTCTCAAGATCGTGAATATAATCACGAAGCACTATCCTTAATAATTCCTTAAGTAGAAACTTCACCTTACCTTCAAGAACCAAGTACTTATCAAAGAGACTAATAATATACCTAGTACTTATCCTGACATTACATTCTCTGAAATCTTTTTCAACAAAATTTATCAGTAATTCAATATCATCACACGTAGATCTACCTACAGCCTTAATGAAAGTACTCTTTCTTAACTTAATTTTTAACCTTTCAACGACCTCCCTAATTTCTCTGTATAGGTTACACATAAGCTTTACAAAGAATGTTAATTCCGAGATATTATTATATATGTGTTCTCTCTCTACACTCAATGTCTTAACTATTACAAATATCTACATACCTCTTCACATGATGTTTAAATCTTCTTCAAATATTTCTCAATTACCTCATGCTTATTTAATTCATGTTTATATGATGATGTAGATGTGGTATAACTGTAATGATAAGAATTAGTAAGGAAGAAATTTGAAGAATATTTTAGAGGTTTAGACCGCAATAACGTAAATGTTATTAAGTTAATATATTCTAGAAACATATATGATTAACTTAAGAGGACATCATTTAGTATGTCTGCACTTCTTCAAAAATGGACATACTGAAGAATTTAGAAGCAAATTAAGTGAAATTATCAGACGTGTTAAGTCTGGTGAAGATATTAAAATAATTGAAGGTGCTGATGATCTATGCCATGCATGTCCATATCTTAAAGATAATGTATGTACTATTACTGAAAATGCTGAAGAAGAAATTAGAGTTATGGATAATGACGCTTTAAGACTACTTAATCTAAATGTCGGCTCCATCATTAAATGGAATGCTCTTGAAGAGAAAATACCTCAAATAGTTAAGTATTGGTGGGAAACTTACTGTCAAGAGTGTGAATTTAGAACCATCTGTGAAAAGGAAATAAGAAGATACCTAAGGTGAATATGTGAAAGTTTTAATATCAAGATCTAAACTTGAAGGGATTCTCGAAGCACCTAAATCTAAAAGTATTGCTCAAAGACTAATATTAGCATCAGTTTTGAGTAACGATAAATTCACGATAAGTAAGATACCAAAATGTGATGATGTGGAATCAGCATTAAACTTTGCAAAAATATTCAACGCCGATATCAATCTTAATGAAGACAAGAATATTCTAGAAATTAGATGCAGATATTTTGAGTTAAGGAATAGTTATGTTAATCTTGGTGCAAGTGGTACTACTTATAGAATCTCTCTAGGAATTTCATCGACATTAAAAGGCAAACTAATGCTTGACTGTGATCCTACTATGCGTAGAAGACCTATACATGAGCTAGTTAAAGCATTAACAAAGCTTGGAGCTAGAATTGAATATCTTGAGAATCATGGATATCCACCGGTGAAAGTATATGGTGGATTAGTTGGTGGTACTGTTGAGATTGATGGAAGTATAAGCAGTCAATACGTATCCGCACTCATATATGCAGGTGTTAATAGTAGAGATGGAATTGAAGTTAAGATAAGAGAACCTGTAGTCTCTAAAACATACATAAAACTGACTGTACAACTATTAAGAAAATTAGGAGCTGACATTGAGTATGATCAGGATAGAGGCATAGTTTATTCATACCCATCTAGAATTAGAGGATTTGTAGGTGAAGTTCCTGGCGATTATGCACTATCAGCCTTCATAGTAGTAGCTACATTACTTTCAGGAAATCACGTAGTTCTTAAAGGTTTCAATTACGAATTGAATAAGGCTGATATCGAGATCGTAGATTTACTAAGAAGTATGGATATGAACATAGAGATAAATAACGATCTTTGGATAATTGAGAAGTCGCAGAGACCTAAAGCTATAAGTATAAAATTAACGGATAATCCTGACTTGGTCATGCCTATGGCGGCTATGCTTGCCTATGCTCAAGGTGAGAGTAGAATTGAAGGGATTAAACATCTAGTCTATAAGGAAAGTGATAGATTGAAAAGTGTCGTAGATACTCTAAGACAATTCAACGTATTTGCAGTTCATACTGAAAATTCAATAATCATTAAAGGTGTTGAGAAGACAAAAGCAGCAAGTATAATATGTCCAAATGATCATAGAATTGCCATGATGGCAGGCGTGTTAGCTATATGTAGTGATGGAACTTCAACTATAGATAAAGCTGAGTGTGTATGTAAAAGTTGGTCAACATATTGGAGCGACTTAAAGAAACTTGGTGCTCAAATTTCAATAATATGAAACTTCGAGAACTTTTAAAAAAGAGAGAATTCATTATAGCTGTACCAATACCTGTAAGAAATGTAGAAACTGTTAGTAAAGTTAAATCAGTAATAAGTAAGTATAGAGATGTTATCGATATTGTCGAATTTAGGCTAGATTATCTTGAAGATATCGATGATGTAGAAAGTGTCACTAATGAAATTTTAAGAATTAATCATCCCAAAATTATAACGATTCGCGAAGTTAGTGAGGGAGGATTTAGAGAAATTTCTCATCAAGTAAAATTGAAAGTAATCAGTGATCTGCAAAGTATGGAGAGTACATATGTAGATTTAGAATACAATTTCTTTAACAGGTACAGTATAGATGTTAGTAAATATAGTGGTGTAATCATTTCTGAACACTATATAAATGATAAACCAGTACTTAATGAACTATTAACTAAATTGAAGACTCTTGACGTGAATCCATACATTGATGTTTATAAAATCGCAGTAAGTGTAAATAATTTGCAAGAACTGAAGCTGCTTATAGATTTTACAATTGAAGCTGAAAGAATTAAAAATAGAATTTACTTGGCAGTTATGCCTATGTGTAATTGTAAGTTATGGCGAATAATCTTTCCAATACTTAGATCAAAAATTATGTACTGTTCACTAATTGAAACAACGGCTAAAGGTCAATTAAATCTTAATGAATGTTTAGCTTTTAGAGAATTCATAAAGAATCTACAAGCATGATTAGGATCTCTTCATTATTATTAATTAATGAATATTAGAGTAATCATTTAAAAATCTAGGCAAATTATCTTCACTATGGCAATCATTGTTTTGAGAAGATTAGAAAGTTCTCAAGAAGTTGAAAATAAGCTTATTGAACTTGGTGTTGAGTATAGAATATTATCAGTATATGGTAGGAATATTATTGTTGCTTGGCCTGATAGTAAGTTAAGAAATGTAAATTTTAGCAAAGATGTTGTTGACATTATAGTCTTCACGAAAACACCATATATGTTAACATCTAAAGAATTCATTGAAAAATCAAGTTTCTATCTAGGTAAGATTGAGGTTGGTAGTAATGATGTAATCATAATCGCAGGACCCTGCGCAGTCGAGTCTGAAGAGCAAATGCTCACTATTGCTGAGGCTGTTAAGAAAGTCGGTGCTCATGCTTTGAGAGGAGGTGCTTTTAAACCTAGAACATCACCATACAGTTTTCAAGGTCTTGGGGAGAGAGGATTGAAAATATTGAAAAAAGTTAATGAAGTTACGGGATTACCCATAGTTACTGAAGTTATGGACACTAGAGATGTTGAGCTTGTAGCTAAGTATGCTGATGCACTACAAATAGGTGCCAGAAATGCTCAAAACTTCAAACTTCTTAAAGAAGTTGGTAAGGTCATTAAACCTATATTCCTAAAGAGAGGTTTTGGTATGACTATTGAAGAAACAATACTTGCAGCTGAATACATTATTCTTGAAGGTAATGATAAGGTAGCTATTGTTGAAAGAGGTATTAGAACTTTTGAAAAAAGTACAAGATTTACACTAGATATAGCTGCAGTACCCGTAATTAAAATGAAAACACATCTACCAGTAATTGTCGATCCAAGTCATTCAGCAGGTAATAGAGAGCTTGTAGAACCATTAGCCTTAGCAGCCATAGCAGCAGGTGCTGATGGATTGTTAATAGAAGTACATAATGAGCCAGATAAAGCATTAAGCGATAAAGAACAACAATTAACACCAAAACAATTCCAAGAACTTATGAATAAACTTAGAAGATTAGCAGAGGCAATAGGAAGAAGAATACCCTAACATACAAGTAGTAGTATATAAGTAGTCAAGCCGATTCTTTAAAGTTTCTTCTTATTAAAGCATGTTAGGTGGTGATTGGGATTAAAGTAAAAATCACAGAGATGAGAGAATTGGAGAGATGCTAAAGTTTTCAGAAAAAACTAAACTTCTTCTTATGAAGCTGCAGTATGATTTTCCCCTAACTAGTAGTCCCTTTGCTAAGATTAGTGAAGAATTGAATCATGATGAGACTTGGATTATAAGTAGAATTAGAGAGCTGAAAGATAAAGGCATAATTAAAAGAATAGGAGCAACACTAAACTATGTTGCGAATAATAAAGTTGCAGCTCTAGTACTAGTTAAAGTTTCTGAAAGCATAATGAATGAATTTATAGAAAGTATTAACAACATAGTGAATGTCTCTCATAACTTCTTAAGAGAACACCCAGTATATAATGTCTGGTTTGTGATTAAGGCAAGTAGTAGAGATGAAATTAATAGTCTTGTAAGTAAGGTTATGAGGAGATTTAGCATTAATGATTACTTAATACTTCATACTGTAAGAACATATAAGCTTGATGTTAAGTTTGACCTCTTTAAAGGAATTTCAAGAACTCGTGGAAAGGTGTTGCCTAAGCATGTACCCACAATTACAGATTTAGGACTTTCAATGAACTTCTTTAGAATGATTAAATCTATAAGTATTGAGTCTAGACCTTTTGATAGAATTGCTAAGTATATGGGTAAGAACGTTGATTACATAATCAATACCATAAAGAAGTTAATACATATTGGTGTACTTAGAGATTTCTATGCAGTCCTTAATCAGGAAAAAATTGGATTCAAAGAGAATGCTGTAGTTGCATTGCAATGTAGTAATTGTGAGAAGGTTGCATATCTTGAAGAGACAACTCATGTTGTTGAAAGAGAAGTAGTTTCAAGTAAGTGGCCATATAACTGCTACTTTGTTGTTCATGGTGTAGATAGAAGAATCATTGAAGATACTGTACACAAAATTATAGAAAGAGTCAAAGCTTCAAGATATGAAATCATCTATAGCATTAGGAACTTACTCCCTGAAATGAGAACTGCAACTTACTAGTAACTTCATTAATGATTTTCCACTGCCATGACTTTAAGTCGAGATGGTGCTTCACGAGTTTTGCATGTATTAAAGCACAATGAGGATCGAGTCCTAAAATATCTCCTGTAAGTACTTGAGCTCTGACTCTACAACCACCACAATAACTCACGAAGATACAATTACTACACAAGTACTTACCTTTTGTAAATGCCTCTCTAAATCTACTTACTATAGGCTCTTTAGGTTCATGCCATATTTTGAGTAAGTCATCTCTTAAAGCATTACCCATACTCACATTATTTAAGAATTGACATGGATATACTTCACCATCAGGATAGATTGATAGTACTTTCCTGCCAGCGCTACATGTACCTACTCTGCCTACAAACTTCAATTTCTCATAAAATTCATCCTCATTCTCTGAAGTTCTTAATGCTAAGTATATTCCGTCAGAAGGATTATCTACTGTCAATATTTCAACTTCTTTAGAGTACATCTTAGCAATTTTCATAATCTTTTCAAGGAATGCTATATGCTGCTCTGCTGTTGGTAGTAAGTCAACTATATCTAAACCTCTACCTGAAGGTACTAAGTAGTAATATGCCAATCTCTTAACGTTATGCTTAATGCATAACTTGACAACGTCTAGTGCATTTTCAATATTTTGTCTTGTCAGAGTTGTTCTTATGCCTACAGCTATGTCATATCTCTTTAACACTTCTATACCATGAATAGCCTTCATCCATGAACCTGAAACACCTCTAAACTCATCGTGAAGTTCAGGAACTATACTTTCAATACTAATACCTACATAACATATGTTGCTTTTCTTAAGAAAATCAGCAATATGTTCGTTTATCAAAGTACCATTACTACTTAAGGCTATTTTAAATTTTTCAAGACTTAAAGTCTTAATTATTCTAAAGATATCATCTCTAATTAATGGTTCACCACCCGTAATTATGATTAGTGATGGATTTAGATACTTGATCTTTAAGGCAATGTTAAGTAGAGAACATGTATTTAGATCTTTATTGTAATTGCCAATGTAGCAATGCTTACACCTTAAATTACATCTACTCGTTATGTTCCAGAAAATTATTGGTTTATCTATTCTTGAAAATTCCTGATCAGATTTTAAATATTTACGACCTTTAATTTCTAGACTAACGGTTCCTTCACTCGATACTAATGTAGTTACAGGTATCACTTGCAGATGTACATTTAATATTCTAATTTAAAAGGATTATTCAATATTCACGATAAGACTTAAATAGTCTATACGTAGTAGTAGCATATGTCTCTAGAAAGTGTATATGAGATTATTAGAAAAATTGACCAACTAGTTGATGAGATATATAAGGCCAGAGATAACTATGAGGTAGAGTTAATGAAAAGATTAAGTGGTGTTAAGGACTCTTTTAGACAAGAAATTGAAAATCTCGTTAAGAGCATAGCCGATAAGTATAAGGTAGACAAGGCTAAAAGTATTGAGGAAGAGGTAAGTAAATACAAAGAGAAGATGGAAGCATCTTTCAACGAGTTTAAGAGTAAGCTTGAGAAGGTAATTGATGAGGCTGTTAATGAAATTCTTAAGATGCTTGGAATAACTGGTTAATTTCTGGAAAGAGGTTAGAAAAATTGAGGTTAAAATTGATTTTAAATGCTTAGTGAAAGGTTATACGCTTTGTTTTAACTGATTTATCTTACTAACAAGTTCTGAATGTACTTTATCGAGCTCCTTACTTAGAGGTTCTAAGTATTTACTAATTATCTTTTTAGATTCTTCCTCAATAATTTCTCTCATACTCTTGCTCATATCAACCAACCGCTACGAATTTCTGAATAACTGATCTCCTAATAAAGTCTTCTCTTTCTTCCTCATCTAACGCTAACGTTAATGTTCTTATAGCCTCACTTATTCTTGGTAATAGTACATTATCTATAGCATTTATCATTCTTTGATATTCTTTAGCTCTAGCTAGTAGTGTGTAGAAGAGACTTTCAAAATTTATAAGATCTAGAAGTTTATCTAAACTTTTGTATAACCTGTTAATAGCTACGTCAAGTTCTGGCGGTACTCCAAAGAGACTATAGTTTGGACTTGTTACTCTTTCAAAACTAGCACATGATAATTTCATACCTTCAACTTCTTTAGTTACAAAGTTTACCTCAACTGTAGCTGGAACTAATTCACCAAGTTTGCCTAGCTCATCGATACCTATTCTGGATATTGCTAATCTTAAAACACTTGAAACTTCTTCTAAATCAGCAAAGACTAACTTTCTGATATCTCCAAGTTTAGGAATGAGAACTCTAATCTTCTGTATTGTTGCATTTCTGGCATCTTCAATGGTCTTTCTAACTCTTTTATATAATCTCTCACTAACTCTAAATCTCAATAGTGTTAATCTTGATTTTACGTAACCTGCAACACCCATTGTTGAGAATTAGGATGTATTTATTTTTAAAGAATTCTCTCAATACATTAATGAATTAGCATGAATATGAACATTACTGTAAATATTAGTGCCAATACTGGATAAGTCATTTTCCAGATCTTATAGGTTAAGTCTCTTCTATATCTCCAATCACATTTAAAGATCCTCACCAGAAAGACTATTTCTGAGAAGACAATAATGAGAATTACGGGAATGTAGAGTGGTGTTATGTAGTTGAGTAGTGCAGGTGTTAGCGCAAGTAAACCTGTACATAGAGTACTTGTTGTTAATGCTATTGTTGGTATGTTTGGTTTATTCCAAAATCTTACTGAAAGTACAGGAACATTTGCTAATGCATAATCTTCAGCAAAATGAAGAGCAATAGCCCATAGATGAGAGAGAACCCATACATAGCCTAAAATGCTTATTACGTATGCTATTGCACTTAGCTCACCTGTGGCTGCATACCATGCATGTAGAATAACAGCACTATATGCAGTTGCAGCAATGAGAATACTCCACCAAGCCCTTCTCTTCAATATGATGGTGTAAAGGAGCACATATGTGGTTAATGCTATTGCATATAGTATAATGTTGAGAACACCGTAAATTATTGATGCATATATTACTAATGAAATTGATAGTGCTGAGATTATCATGATTACGATTCTGGCAAGTTTTAAGCTAATTAAACCTCTAGCGAGTACTCTTCTTCTACAAGTTCTTCTCATAATTGAATCAATGTCTCTATCAAAATAATTGTTCAGAGCATTACCAAGAGAAATACCTAAAATTACAACAAGAGAACTTATGAGAAACTTCTCTAAGTTAAAGCTTAATGTTCTAGAAGCAATCATGTATGTTAAAAGCCATGTGTAGTATACACTTGCAGTAACTATGGGCTTTGTTAAATCAATACAATACCACACCTTCCTTAAGTACTCCACAATTTACCGTAATAGGTTAGAGTTTAAGAATTCTGCGGTATGGAATATAAACTAACCTCAAGATGAGCCTTTATGAGCCTAGTTGAAATTAGAGAATTCATTAAGGAAATTGAACAAGTAGAGGAGACACCTACAGTAAGCTACATAATTAGTCAGATTGATAGTGATGGAAATATACGGCATTACTTAATAGTCTGTGACTTTGAAGATCATGTTAAGACTATATTCAGAGTTAACCTTGAAAATGAGAAATACACTATCAATAATAGTGAGAAAGTAAATCTCAAATGTAAAGTCTGTGGAAAGAGTATTACTAAACTATTAGTTAGAAGAGATGTTTATGGTCTTTGTCCGGAAAGCCATATAACACATCTTGGAGTGTTAATTAGAGAGATAGTATGAGTAGAGTATCGTATAGTGAAGCATGGAGGAGAGTTAAGAGAGTTTTAGAAAATTGTGACTTAATCATTGAAGTCATAGATGCTAGAGAACCTATAGAGACCAGAAGTGTAGAGATTGAAAGATTAGCTGAAAATCTTGGAAGAAAAGTAATAATAGCTATGAATAAGTGTGATCTAGTTCCTTTAGAAGTTCTTAAAGCATGGAAGAAGATTCTAGAGAAAAATTATCCAACAGTTTTTCTTAGCGCTAAATATAGGTTAGGTACTAGAAAATTAATAGTATACATCAAGAAGCATGCACCATCAATTCCCGTAAAGGTTGCCGTAGTTGGTTATCCAAATGTTGGTAAATCAACTATTATAAATTATCTCAAAGGTAGACATGTAGTTGAGACAAGCCCGGTACCTGGATGGACTATTGGTGAACAGTTAGTTAGAGCTAAACAGTGGTTGCTTGTAACTGATACTCCGGGAGTAGTACCTCCAAGAGAGATTAAGAATGAAGCTCTACTAATCATTAAAGGAGCTATAGATCCTGGAAAACTTGAGGATCCAATATTACCAACTCTCAAACTAATTGAAAGAATATTAAAGTATAATCCGGATGCGTTTAAGGAGAGATATGGTATTGAAGAGAAAGATCCATATAAAATTATTGAGCTTGTCGGTAAGTTAAGAGGATGTTTATTAAAAGGTGGTAAAGTAAATCTTGAAGAAGCTGCTAGAAAGATTATTAGAGATTGGATTGAAGGAAAGATTAGGTATTGGGTACCACCTCAAATAGATACTTAAGAGTTATAAAGGGTAAGATACTTTTTCTAATCGTCATGAAATTAAGAAGAAATCAGCCAATAATCATTAAACCATCAGTAAGACCTAGCAAATACTATAAGTTCGTTATTCCATACATGATGAAATTTATAAGTAATAGAAAATTGACAATAATTTGGCAAAGAAATTCTAAAATTGGCATAGTTAAAAAAATGAAGCTTAAAGATGGATCTAAAGTACCGATAGTTGTCAATAATGAGAGAGATTTTCTAAAACTTGTAGAAAGAGGGGGTATTGACTTTATGTGTTCAGTTAAGCCATTAGGAGCTAATCTTATCGATATGATTGTTCTCGACGTTAAAGCAAACAAACAATTATGGTTAAGTGAGAGAGGCTCTCTAGTGATGGATATCATTATCAAGATGATAAACTCGATACTTAACTTTGCAGGTATTGAAAGCACATTAACCATGTTTGACGGTATGAATGGATTTAAAGTAGTCACTCTACTAGATTTAAAAGATGTAAATGAGGACACTTTAGGTCAAGTAAGAATAGTTAAGGGTCTAGTAAGCATCGTAAATGATATGGCTTTGAGAATACTTAAAAAATTCAAAATTAATCACGATGTACTTAAAGATCTAATTATAGGTGCAAACACTACCTTAAAGGTTGGTATGTGTAGAGTACCATTTTCTATACATTGGTCTACAAAATTAATCGCAGTCCCTGTCATTAACAATGATGTAAAGAATTTCTCATTAATTTATGCAGAACCAGTTAGAGTAATTGAGAGACTTCACATTTATAGTGGCTTAATTGATAAGTTAAGAAGAGAGAAATTTTCAAACATCTTAAACATGGTTAATAGATGGTTTGAGAAGGATGTTAATGTAATATACGGCTTAAGACAATACGTGCTATCAAGTGTCAGCATGTAAGATAAATTTTAATAAATCCCTTTAAGCAGAGATGTGGTGTGAACATTAAGGCTGTATTACTCTTATTTCTATGCCTAGGTTTAGGCATTATAGTTATAACAAACTTCGTATCGATAAATTACGTAATTTCAATATCATTAATGAACAACTTTAATGGCAATAAAGAGGTAGCTATAGCTCCATACACCTACATAAGCGTTACTATTAGTGATTCTAACGTTGAAAGAGTAGAGTTCATTAGTAGAGAGAGCAGTCTAAGTAAATACTTACAGTCAATTTCGCTAGCAAGTATTGCTACCATGTTCTTACTAACCTTCACGTCTAAGTTTAAAGAACGTTTAAGAAGAGGTACTAATCTTGCATTTTCAGCATTAATATTTGCAGTTATAGCCTTCATGCTTACCTTACCATTACCTGTACAGGTTCTTGATCAGGACTTTAAGATGCTAGTAATAACGAATTGCTATTCTAGTATTTCAGGCATAGTGTACACATTATCCGTAGTATTACTAGCAATTGATCTATTCATATTATGTCCAAGAGCAGATCTTACAGAAGTTGCTGTAGGTATTGATGATCTTGATGAGATCACCTTCAAAATTGAGGAAGAAGAACTTACTGAAGAAGTTGAAAAATCTTAAGATTTAAATGGCAATTACCTGTAAATCTTTAGAGAACCATTTAGTGAAAAGCTTAGCAAGACCTAACTTGACATGCTTAATGTTACTTACATATTTTTCTGTAAGTTTGCTTGGTCTATCAAAATCTGCACCTAGAAGTATTACCTTATCGATACCTACAACTTTACATAAATATATAGCTCTATCACCATCAGTGAATCCGTGACTGTGAAGCACGTACTTGCCTTGAAATGCTTGTGATGTACCTATTACAGGTCCTTTAAGTT
The DNA here is from genome assembly GCA_964390355.1 of uncultured Thermoproteaceae archaeon. Classification (GTDB taxonomy): domain Archaea; phylum Thermoproteota; class Thermoprotei; order Thermoproteales; family Thermocladiaceae; genus CAYMHS01. Next base: position 357,877 of record CAYMHS010000001.1, read on the forward strand.
TAGGTACGATACTCTTCAATTTCTCAGTATTATCACCATGTGCATGAACTACAACTAGACACTTACTTTCATTGTTTAGCTTTACCATTAACTCTACATCACCATCTAGATCAGTGACTATAACGTCTGGTTTGCATCTTAGAAGCTTTAAACATAGTTTGATTGCACTATCTGTTGAAATTATTAATGACCCTTTATCATAAGTACATAGTGGTGAGTATATTCTTTTAAGTATGCTCTCTCCAGGCATGATTATTAAAGCCTCCCTCTTAAATTTAAACATACCAAAAACTCTTCGTATAGGTATTGCGTTTGGCATATCTTTCAAAAGATTTTCCAAAAGTAATCCTGCGTAATGGTCGAATCTATAATTTAAGTAAGGTATCTTAGACCATGCAAGGTCAGTATAGATACTCATGCATAAATATCTAGAATAGTCCCAGATAAAAGGATTTTTAAATACATAACTATCTAATCTATATTAGGATGAGTCATAGTCAAGCATTTGTTATATGTTTTTTCTGTCTTAGAAAAGTACCTTATAGTGAGGTTAAGATTGTCAAGTATAGATTTTCCGAGTTAGAAATGACATTCAGAGTATATGCATGTAAGAGGTGTATGGCTAAATTAAGCAATATCTCTCAATACTGATTATTCTGAAGCAGTTCTTGTAATTCTCAAACTGTTGCAGAAAGTTAAATAACTGTGAAATTGAAACTATAGGAACACCATCTAGAACTCTATATTCATGCTTATGTAAAGTTAAGATTAAAGGCATCAGCTCAATGTAATTCCAATCAATTCCTAACTTCCTACATGCGAGATCGATGTTCTTACTAATCAATTCAGCCTTAGATACGTGATGATCAACTATCTTCTTAATTTCTACTGTGGATATTCTTTTTCTTCTCTTAACCTCAATAATCATGATCATGGGTTTTTTATAAGACACTACATCAATTTCAAATATTCTACCGCTAAGTGAAAATCTTAATCTACACACTGAGTTAAAGTTAAAGTTCTTAAAGATCTCCTTAATGAGATATTCAAAATCTTTCCAAGATATCATTTTCGAAAATTTTTCTAAATCAATAAAGCAACCTTTACGTAATGCATGTACTAGCAGTTCATATTTAGGAACGTTAAGTCTATAAATATCATTATCCCTTACAACTACACCTTCACTTTCCAGAACCTCCAAAACATACCTCTCATACTCATTAAATTCTCGTCTCTTTAATTCATTTCTTTCAGTGGTGAAGTGTTCGATTATTTTAGTAAGTACTTTACAGTACCTAGTTTGAAAACTCACGTAGGAAAATTTTAGGTTAAAGGTTTAAGTATTTTTGAGGAAAGGAAAAGAAGTTACTTCTTAAGTGTTGGTAGTTCAGAAATTCCTAGTTTGTCAGGCTCGTGACTTAGTACTTGAGTCTTTAATTGGTCTGCAGGTGGTTCTGGATATTCTCTTGGATCTTTGATTGAGCCCCATGGTGTTGTTCTGATTACGTATTTGAATCTTAAAATCCTTCCTGATCTCATGACTGCTGTCCACATTATTGAGTCAGTACCTCTAAGTGGTACTAATCTACCACCAAGTGGCATCACATCTGAATATCCTCTAATTTCAATCGCACCTTGTGGACACATCTTTGCACAGCTAAAGCATTCCCAACACATGTCTGGCTCAATGTTGTATGCCTTACCTGTAGCTTTATCGAGATGCATGAGGTCCATTGGACAGATGTAGTTGCATGCTGGTACCGCAAGTGCTTTACAGCCATCACATTTCTCTGGATTAACTACTGGTGGCATACTTCTTCAAGGTTTAGTAGAGATTTTACAATAATTTAAAGATTAAGCTACTATGCATACAACACACCCAGTGCTATGTATAAAAACTCTGTAAAGTAATTAGTTTCTCGAAAACCATGTCCTACCCAACAGGTGTAGAGAAGATAGAATGTGATATTCTAATACTAGGAGGTGGAATGGCAGGATGTGGAGCAGCATATGAAGCTAAGTACTGGGGTAGAAAACTTAAAGTAGTCCTAGTAGAAAAGGCAGCTATTGAAAGATCAGGAGCAGTCGCAATGGGTCTCTCAGCCATCAACCTATACTTAGGCATGAAGCACAGGGAGAAAGATCCCACATATGGAAAAACTCCAGAAGATTACGTAAGATATGTTAGAGGAGACTTAATGGGTCTAGTTAGAGAAGACTTAATTTATGATGTAGCTAGACATGTCGACTCAACAGTACACCTATTTGAGGAGTGGGGATTACCAATCTATAAAGATCCGGCAGATCCAACCAGATACTTAAGAGAGGGGCCATGGCAGGTACTAATCTCTGGAGAGTCATATAAGCCTATCATTGCCGAAGCAGGTAAGAAATCTGCAGACACCATTTATGAAAGAGTCTGTATTACACACTTATTAACATCAAAGACAGATCCCAATAGAGTTGCGGGCGCTGTAGGTTTCGGTGTTAGAGATGGAAAGTTCTACATTTTCAGAGCAAAGGCAGTAATTGTTGCATGTGGTGGAGCTACACACATCTATAGGCCAAGAAGCGTTGGTGAAGGAGCTGGAAGAATGTGGTACTGTCCAGCACATGCAGGCTCCTCATTTGCAATGCCAATTATGGTTGGTGCTGAGATGACACAAATGGAGAACAGATTCATACCCATGAGATTCAAAGATGCTTACGGCCCAGTAGGTGCATACTTCCTATTCCTAAAGACTTGGGCAGAGAATGCCTTTGGAGAAAACTACCTACAAACACGTGCAGAAGATCTTAAGAGAATTGCTGGTAAATATGCCGAAGCCAAGCCTACACCTACATGTTTGAGAAACTTAGCAATGCTACTCGACTACAAAGATGGTAAATTCCCATTCTTAATGAGGCATGATGCCGTTATCCAGAAACTTAAGCAAGAAGGTAAGACTAAGGAGGCTGAAGAAGCACTACACTGGTGTTGGGAGGACTTCCTACAGATGACACCATCACAAGCTTTACTATGGTGTTGTACCAACCTAGATCCAGCTGAGAGACCTTCAGAAATCATGATGGCAGAACCATACATCATGGGTTCACATGCAGGATGTGCAGGTGCATGGGTCAGTGGTCCAGAGGACATAGCACCATCAGAGTATCAATGGGGTTATAATAGAATGACAACTATTAAAGGACTCTTCGCGGCAGGTGATGCAGTAGGTGCATCTGCACACAAATTCTCAAGCGGATCCTTCACAGAGGGTAGAATAGCTGCTAAGGCAGCTGTAAGATTCGTAATGGATAATCCAGAAATGCCAGAAGTTGACGAAGCATACGTCGAGAAGCTTAAGACAGAAATCTTCAAGCCATTAGAACTTTACGAGAAAGGTAAAGCAACAACATCAAGACCAGACCTCTCATTTGAATACATACTACCATATCAAGGATTAAAGAGGTTAGAGAAGATTATGGATGAGTATGCAGGTGGCCCAGCAACTATGTATACAACTAATGAGAAGGCACTACAGAGAGGACTAGAGCTACTCCTCCTCCTAAAGGAGGACTTAGCCAAGTTAGGTGCAAAAGATCTACACGACTTATTAAGATGTTGGGAACTTGTTCATAGAGTATGGACTGCAGAAGCACATGTTAGACACATGCTCTTTAGAAAAGAGTCTAGATGGCCAGGATACTACATAAGATCAGACTATCCAAATGTTGATGATACTAACTGGAAAGTATTTGTAAACTCAGTCTATGATCCTAAGACTGGAGAGTGGAAAGTATTTACAAGACCATACATACAGTTAGTACCTTAAATCTTTAAATCGAGTCTCTTCCCAAATAGTATTTCCCTCAATAAAACTTACCTTTTCTCAGACTTCACAACCTTTCTTTACAGTTTTAGAAATTTATAGTGAACTTTTTATGTAGAACATAAAATTTTAAAACAATTATTGTATATCTAAATCGATGTCAGAAATTATCGATATTACTGAGAAGTTTAGAAGAGAAGATTTTGAAGCTTTCTTAGCAAGTTATGGTGTAGATGTTAAGATATGTATGCAATGTGCAACATGTGTCTCTGCATGTCCACTGTCAGATATATGTCCGGGAATGCCTAGAATCGATATGCTACTTGTGCAGTTAGGACTTATAGATGAAGTAATTAAAAGATTAGATCCATGGATATGCGATCAATGTATGAAGTGTAGTCAAGTATGTCCTAGAAGAGCAAATCCAGCTAAAGTACTTGCAGCTATTAGAGATTTTGCAACTTTTAAATACGATAAGTTCGGCATTGGTAGATTAGCCATAAAGTTCAAGAGACGCAAAATTAAAAAAGTACTTGAAACAGTAAGACCTTAAGAGGTGTCTAATTAATGAAGATTGGAGTATACATATGCACATGTAAAAGCGTAACAGACGTCATACCAGTTAATGAAGTCGTCGATGCTGTCTCTAAAATTGATGGTGTAGTAACTGTAAAGACCATACCGAATCTGTGTGTAAGCGATTTTAGTCAAATTATTGAGGATATCAAGGCAGGAACAGTTGAACGAGTAGTCATTGCTGGATGTTCACCAAGATATGTACTTGATAGGGCTAGAGAAGTCATATCGTCAAAGACAAACATTAGTCCATACCTCGTTGAAGTTGCACCTATCAGAGAGCATGCAGCATGGGCTCATAGAGATAATCCGCAGGTGGCTAAAGATAAGGCTATTAATCTCATCAAAGCATATGTTGGTAGAGTAAAGGCTGCACAACCTATACCTAGAGAAGTCGCTGTTGAGAGAGTGCAGAGAGTTCTAGTTATTGGTGCAGGACCTGCAGGTCTTTCAGCTGCTCTAGAACTTGCAGACCTAAATATCGAGACTATAGTGGTAGAGAAGAAGCCATATATTGGTGGCAAGGTCGTACAGCTAGCTAGATACTTCCCCAAACTATGTCCACCTTACTGTGGTCTAGAATTCATGCTACGCAGATTAAGACTTGCAACCAACCCACTAATTAGAATCTACACAAATGCTGAAGTACTTGAAGTAACAGGCTCTCCAGGCAACTTCAAAGTAAAGATTAGAATTAATCCAAGATATGTAGATGTTGAGAAGTGTAACGCATGTGGTAAATGTATGGAGGTATGTCCTATAGAGGTACCTAACGAATTTAACTTCGGTATGGATAAAAGAAAGGCAATATACTTACCACACGATTTAGCACACCCCTTCGCATATGTCATCGATTCCAACTCATGCATAGGCGTTAAGGAGGGTAAATGTACTAAATGTGCCGAGATATGTCCAACAAATGCTATTAATCTTAAGGAGGAAGCTAAAGAGATAGAATTAAATGTTGGTGCTATAATTGTAGCTACAGGTTGGGAACCATATGATCCGTATAAACTAAGTGATCAATACGGTTTCGGCAAGTTCAAAGGTGTCATTACCAACATGATGCTTGAAAGATTATTAGCTCCTAACGGTCCCACTAAAGGTAAGGTAATGATTGACGGTAAAGTACCTAGGAGAATAGTATTTATTCAATGTGCAGGTTCTAGAGATGAAAAGCATTTACCATACTGTTCAACTATTTGTTGTGCAGCAACACTTAAACATGTACTTACAATTGCTGAAAGACATCCAGACGTACAGATGTACGTACTCTACATCGATATCAGAGCTTTTGGTCTATATGAAGATCTATACAAGAAGGCTCAAGCCTTACCCAACGTCTTCTTCATAAGAGGTAGAGCGGGAAAAGTTGAGCAAGATCCAAATACCGGAGAACTCATTGTCATAGCAGATGATACCTTACTTGGTGAAAGAATAGCAATTAGGGCTGACATGGTTGTACTAGCCACAGGTATGGTATCTTCATTAAGAGTACACCCACCAGAGTGGTTAAAGTCAGGTGTTGGTAGATCTTGGGAGAAAGAACTCTTACAGATACCGCGTTATCACTACTTCGCAGAATCGGACTACATATGCTTCCCATTTGAAAGTAAGAGAACAGGTATATATGTTGCAGGTTCAGCACTCTTCCCCATGGATGTTTCATGGTCTGTAAGAAGTGGTATTGGTGCTGCTATGAGAGCAGCATCACTATTACTTGGTAAAGCAAGAACAGAATACTCATATCTAACCGATCCTAACATCATAACTATAGATACTGTAAAGTGTACACAGTGCAAGAGATGTACAGAAGAATGTCCATTCGACACCTACACCTTTGATGAGAAGGGATATCCCAAGCCAGATCCATTAAAGTGTAGAAGATGTGGTATCTGTGTTGGTGCATGCCCAGCTGTTGCATTATCATTACCATACCATAACACCGACTTAATTATGGGTATGATTAAATCACTAGACATTAAGCCTGATAAGTTCAATATCATAGTATTTGCATGTGTAAATGATGCATATGCAGCACTAGATATAGCACTGAGGAAAGGACAAACTTATCCTGAAGAAATTATTGCAGTAATTCCGGTCCCATGCATTGGTAGTGTAAATGTTAGATGGCTTGCAGACTCACTCTCACTTGGCATTGATGGTATCTTACTAATGGGTTGTAGAAGCGGTGAAGCAACAGCAACAGAACAATGCCACTTCATTAGAGGTCCAGACCTAGCTAAGGTTAGAATGGAGAACTTAAGAGAAACCTTATCAAGAATGGCTATTGAGGTAGAGAGAGTTAAAGTCGTAGAGATAACACTTGAAGATTATGATAAGGTAATAGACGTCATGAAGAGCTTCGTTGAAGAAATCAAGAAGATGGGTCCCAACCCATTTAAAGGCTTTGGTGCTGGTGCTGGGTTTGGATTTGGTGGAGGAATGCTTGTAGGTAGAGGACTCTTATAAATCTCCTCTTCTCCTTAAAATTCATTGAAATCTAGGTAATTCTTTAAAATAGCACCAAACTTTTTCTAAATATGGCAATTAATTATGCCTACATGTTTAATCAACCTATCGTTAAGACAGTATTCCTTACAGGCCTTGTAATTGTTGCTATTGCTGCCATTATAATGCTTGTAAATGTGATATCTATGATACTGACCGTGAGACCTCTACTTGGTGAAAGAAAAAGAATGAATATCATTAAAGCCATAATCTTAACTCTGATAGATGAGTTATTTGTTCATAGAAATCTAAAGAGGTGTAGAGATGAAACTTTTAGATGGATAATGCATCAATTTGTTCTTTGGGGTTTTGCAATACTCATGATATGTACAGGACTCGATTCTTTAGAACTACATCACTATATAGATATGTGTAGTCCTACTGCTCCAGGCTATTGCGAACCATTAATGCATCATCTCTATGAACCTATAAAAATAGCTTTCAATGTTGGTGGTGCATTACTTCTCTTTGGCTCTGTAGCATTAATAGTTAGAAGAGCAACTGTGAAGGATGCCAGAGAAGCTACGTTGAATTATGATTGGTATCTAATAATACTATTACTAATAGTTGCTATTACAGGATTCTTAGCACAAGGTGTAAGACTTGCAGCTGCTCCTGAAATTGCAGGTGCTGTAGTGTATGCTGCACATTTAGTGGCTGTAGCTATACTATTCATAACCATACCATACACGAAGGCTGCACACGTAGTTTACAGATTCGTAGCTCTAGTACTTGTGAACTATAAAGGTGTTAAAAAGAAGGAAAGAGTAATTGCTTAGATTTCTTCATAAACTTTCTTAAAAATACCCTCAACTTCTCATAGTTAGGTTTATAAGTATTATCCCAAATATCTATAAAGAGCATGCCTGCTAGAAGAAGAAAATCAGCAAGTAAAGAGGGAGTTGAGGTGGAGACTTCAACACAAACATCATATACAGGTAGTGAAGAAAGCGTAACTACTATTCAAGCCAGTGTTGAGTATCCAAGCATTGATGTTGAGGAAATTGAAGGTGTTGGTAGAGTAACAGCGCAAAAACTTAGAGATGCCGGTTATTTAACTGCTAGAGATGTAGCTTTTGCAAGTGTTAAAGAACTTGCAGAAATTATTGGTAGTGAAGAAAGAGCTAAGAACATCATAGCAGCAGCTCAGAAACTTATAGGTCTAAAAACCTTCATAACAGCTTTTGAACTATATGAGAGAAGAAGAAATGTTAAGAAAATATCTACAGGCGTGAAATCATTAGATGAATTACTTGGCGGTGGTGTAGAAACTAGAGCCATAACGGAAGTTGTGGGTGAATTCGGTGCAGGCAAGTGTTTTTCAAAAGATACTTTAATAATATATATGAA
>CAYMHS010000001.1:366135-367307 GCA_964390355.1 uncultured Thermoproteaceae archaeon
ATAGAACAAATGTATGAAAAATATGCTAAAATTTATGGAGAACAACCATACGATAATGGATATATCGTAAAATTACCTGAAAATTGCATTAAAGTTTACACATTTGATGGTATTAACATTAAGGAAACATATGCTACATACATCTATAAAGAGAAGGTTAAGAAATTAGTAAGAATAGTCACTGAAGATGGTATTGAAGTTAAAGTAACACCAAATCATCCAATACTAATACTTACTCAAGATGGTTTAAAGTGGATTAAAGCAAAAGATGTAACTTCAAATAATATAGTTATTGGTATTAGAAAATTAAGTTGTAAGAGTAATTCCAAGTTAGATATAAAAGATGGATATTTCTTAGGCCTTTTCATTGCTGATGGTACTACAAATCCATATTCAATAGTAACAACATCACCCGAAATATTAAACTTCATCATCCAATACATTGAAGAGAAAGATCATTACAAACCAACGATTAAGGTAGATACTAGAAACAGTAAGAAACCTGTATACACAATTCTAATTAGAGAGGCAACATTAGAAAGACTAAACTTACATTACGACTTTAAAGCTCAAACAAAATTTATTCCAGAAGAAATCTTTAACTCAAATATTGAAGTTATTAAATCATTTATTGCAGGATTAATTGATGGTGATGGATATGTAGAAGTTAGTAAAGGTCATGGTAATTATGTTGAGATTTATACTATAAGTAATATTTTAGCAAATCAAATTATAACTTTACTCAAGTATCTTGGTATAAATGCATTACTTCATGAGAAAGATTTAGACAAAGATAAGAAGTGCTACGTAATTCGTATAGCCAATCAAGATAGATATGTACTTTCTGAAATACTAAGATATTGCATACTTAAACGTAAAGACATTAGTATACACTATGGTAGAGGTAGATATCCATCTGAAATCTTAGATATGTACTACGCTAAGTATAGAAACTTAATTACAATTAAACGTAAAGAAAAAGATTATCGCATATTTGAATCATATCTAAGTTATGTGAGAAGAAATAGAGTTTGGTTTGGTGATAAGATATTAGAAAGATTTGAAGAGATGCTATTAAACAAATTGAAAGAATTGTCGGAGAGCTCTAAAAAGTATATTGCAGAGTTTTTAAATCTATTAAAAACTATTAAAAACCTTTCATTTCACAAAGT
>CAYMHS010000001.1:367317-398597 GCA_964390355.1 uncultured Thermoproteaceae archaeon
CATGTTGAAGAAATTGAATATAATGATTATGTATATGATTTAGTAATTCCTGAAACTCATAACTTTATTGCAGCTAATGGTTTAATACTACATAACACGCAATTATGTCATCAACTCGCAGTTATGGTGCAGTTACCTGAAGAGAAAGGTGGACTCAAAGCTAAAGCGCTTTATGTAGATACTGAAAATACTTTCAGACCTGAAAGAATAGCACAAATAGCTAAGTATAGAGGTATCGATCCGCAAGAAGCATTAAAGAATATACTCTACGCTAGAGCATATAATAGTGATCATCAGATGATGATTATAGATGAGGCTAAGAAAGTTATTGATAAGGAAAACATTAAGTTAATAATTATTGACTCACTTGTAGCTCACTTCAGAGCTGAGTATCCTGGACGTGAAAATCTAGCTGAAAGACAGCAAAAACTCAATCAACACATTTCACAATTATTAAGAGTTGCGGATATTTACAACCTAGCCGTAGTGGTTACTAATCAGGTAGTTGCACAACCTGACGTATTTTTCGGAAATCCATTAAAACCTGCAGGCGGTAATGTAATTGCTCATGGAGCAACATACAGAATCTGGCTTAGAAAATCTAAGGAAAACATTAGGATTGCCAAAATTTTCGACTCACCAATGCATCCAGAGAGAGAAATAACTTTCAAAATTACTGAGGAAGGATTAATTGATTAATGCCTTACTTCTATGGAATTAAAATACCCATGAACATACCAAGAATAGACTACTTACCCATAGAGTATGTAGATATTGATAAACTACATGTGACAGTACTGTACATAGGTAAGAGTAAAGTTTCAAGAAGAGTACTTGATGAATTAGATTCCAAATTAAGAGATTTTCCATGCTTTAAAATTATAATTAGTAATGAGGTAGAGATTTTGCCCAACATTACTAAGCCTAAAATTGTCGCCTTGAAAATTCTTGATAAATCTAGAAGGTTAAGAGTGATTAGAGAAATCATCATTAATACCTTAAAGAAATGGTCAATAAGTATTGAGGATAAGTATTTACATAACTTTAATCCGCATTTAAGTATTGGTAAATTCATACACAAAGTAGATTATAATGTATGTAAAGAGGTGATTGACTTTTTAGAGAGAAATTTATGTAAGATAGAGTTTCAGGTGAGTTATGTACAATTAATAGATTCTACAGAAGCTAAATACTCAATACTGCATGTACATAAATTATCCTGTCTTGAAGATGAGGTCTAGATAATTATATGCATTTTCGAAATTGAAATTGTTTCTAACAAAGTCTCTAAAGTCATCATATCTTTTTAAAAATTCTTTATCATCAACATGCTTCACACATTCATCATATAGACTTCTAGCTAGACCTACATTACCACTCAATTCTATACTTAATGGAACATCTATCGATAATACTTCAATAGCTCTTAACTTGTGATCATTATCACCATGACTTAAGATTTCTCTAAACAATTCCTTATTGAAAAGTTTAGATAAGTCATGTGAGTGGTTAGTATCTGCTATTAACTTATCAGTTAATCTTAACATTAAGGCTATTGATAGTAAATTTGCATACTTATCACTCATGTATGGTTCAGGTATTGACCATGTATTGATTAATTCAGGATCTGTGAGAACTTTGTATAAAGTTAGCTCTCTACCAATTTCAAGAAACAACTCATCACTTCTAAGTTGAGTCACATTTTTACTAATTGAAAGTATTGGAACATCATCTTCGTGGACAATTAACTTTACAGGTTTTTCAGAATAGTTTAATAGTGGTCCTGACAAGTTCAGTAGATTTCTAACCTCATCATGTGTGAGCACTATCTTAACGATTATTAAATCCGTAGATATGTTCATAACTCTCAACCAATACTTCACATAACTTTCAATCATGTTCAGATTATCAGCATCTACTTCAAGATCATTTTGCAGAATGATTCTCATGAAAAATTATAGTTGCGTGAAAATTAAAAAGTACCTCTATACCTGTGGTATAGATGAAATTACCACATTACGATTTTATAATAACTACAGATCGCTCAATGATGACCAATCATCATGGTAAGGAATTTCTAGGCTTTGTGACTACAGGGCCAATATTCATCTCTTTCGGTCCCTTTAAGAAACTCAGTGAAAAATTTCACATATACATATCGGCTCCAAAAATGAAGACAGACAAGTACGGTAGACCATGGCAAGCACCTTACGGTCTTAGAAAGATTGAAGCCGCATTATTAGACGCTGGCTTTAAAGCAGCAATTATAGATCCTGACCATGTACATAAGTATTTAAGAAATGCTAAAGCTCTACTTATAGGTCATCACGACTACTTCGGATTAAATCCACCATCATCAACATGGGCAGTCATTGTTGGTAAAGAGCCCTTGAATGCGTATCTGTTTAGAAAATTCATGACAAAGCTCAGACCGCTAGTCATGGAGTGTAAAGTGAAGAATAATCTTAAAGTTATCGTAGGTGGGCCTGCTGCATGGCAATGGATGTACTTTCCAGAACTTATTGAATACTTTGGTATAGATACTGTCTTTATGGGTGAGGGTGAAAAACATGTCGTTGAATTAGCTGAGAAGATTATAAATAATGAGCCATTACCAAGATACGTCTATGTAAGTGCTAAGGATGCACCTGATCTTAGTGAGATACCTAGTATTAAATATCCGTCAGTTAATGGTCTTGTGGAGCTCGGTAGAGGTTGTCCTAGAAATTGTGCTTTCTGCCCTGTAAATGCTTTAATAAGACCAGTAAGATGGTATTCTCTGGACAAGATTGAGGAAGAATTAAAAGTTAATGTTAGGCACGGTGTTGTTCATGGATTAATACATGCAGAAGATGTACCACTATATGGCTCTACAAGTGTTTATCCTAAACCTGAGAAATTACTTAAGCTTCATGAACTTGTTAAGAAATATTATAAGACAGTATCGTGGAGTCATGCAACATTAGCAGCAGTACTTCTATGTGAGAAGGAAGGTAAGCTGATGACTAGGCTAGGCGAAATTATTACCAGTGATGAACAGCCATGGTGGGGTGCGCAGATAGGCTTAGAGACAGGTTCTAGAAGACTTGCTAAAATCATAATGCCAGCTAAAGCTGCACCTTTTAAGATTGAAGATTGGTGGGAAGTTGTTGAGGAATCCTTAGCAATAATGCATGAAGTAAAGCTAATACCAGCCTTAACGTTAATTGTAGGATTACCGGGAGAAGAATCAAGTGATGTCATGGAGACAATAGAGCTCATTGAAAGATTAAAGCCATATAGAAGCCTCATAGTGCCTATGTTCTATGTGCCTATGAGTCACATAAAGGCTGATAAGACTGGCTGGATAGTTAAGTATAACTTAATTCCTGAGCATATAGAATTATTGAGAGTAATTTTTAAACACAGCATCTACTGGGCTAAAGATATTGTCAATCATTTCTACCTCTCTAGCCCTATATATTTACCTGTGAGACTGGCATTAAATTACTTCATTAACTATGTTGAAAAGAAGGTTAAAGAAATTGAAAGTAAGCTTGAACAGATAATTGAGAACTTAAAAACTAGAAAATTTGAGAAGAAGGTCGAAGCTTCAGAACTGATTAAAGCTTTAAGTGAAGTTAAATGTGATGTATGAGTAGTGACGAGATCTTTCCTAGCCCTGAATGCTTACAAGCACCACCTATACCAACTTTCATCATTGTACTCTTAGTTAAGAATACAGGACTTATCGTTGGTTGGCCATTAGTAATGCCTGGTAAGAGACCAAAAGTAGCTGTTGCTTTACATAAGTCAAGAAGAAGTTTAAGGTTCATACTTGAGGAAAAACAATTCTCACTTAACTTTATACCATATAGTATTACTGACAAGGCAATACAGGTATTTGCATCTAAGGTAAGTGAGAAGCTGAAATTATGGGACAATAGAAAGAAATGTGAGAATATAAATTGTTACTCCCTACCTGAAGCTTCATTAGTGGTTGAATGTATCCTCGATAATTATTTTGAAATTAATGATCATGTCATAATTGTGGGTAGAGCTGTCTCATGGTATGGAAATTCTGACAGATTTGCAATTTTCTTGAAAAATAGAATTTACGACTTTTCTATAAAACTTTAATGCTAATCTTTTCAATATCTTTTGACAACTCGATTAGTGTTATAGGAATTTTTATGTTTTTTGCCTCACTTATAAGTTCTTGAGTAAGTTCTTTGCTCTGTGTAGTAATGATGAGCTGACTAACCATGCCATCACTTAAAAGTTTAATTAAAAGTTTTGCGAAAGCTCTTCTAACCTCAATATCGACATAAGGTATTGGCTCATCCATAATCAAGAAGTCTAAGTTATGATTAGCCGTTTCGTAAACTGAAAGTAGGAATGAGAGAGCTAAAGTTAGTCTTTGACCATCACTTAGCCTAGAAATGGGTACTTTCCTACCATCTCTCTCAGCATAAAGATTATATTCACTAATAGTCACTCCAAATCTTTCTTTACTAACAATACTTATTGAACAACCTTTGAGATCACTATATGGGTATAACTGTTTGAAGAAACTATTGAGCGATGATTTAACCTTACTTATAATCTGCTCTCTAACTTCAAATTGAATTTTCCTAAATACATTTCTAATCTTAACCAAAGCATTGTATAGTTGTTCTAACTTTTCAACTCTTCTTCTAAGTTCATCAATGTCAATACCCTCAACACTGATCTTTTCTAAAGTTAGTTCTAGATGCGTGAGCTCTGTAAGATCTTGATTAATTCTAGATCTAATGTTTTCTAACTTCTTAGCAAGTTCGAAAAGAGACTTCTCAAGAATTTCAATATCATGAGGCTCAATGCCTAAACTTCTAATCTGGTTTGTTAGCTCACTTTCTCTATCCTTAAGTTCATTTAGTAGTTTCATTTTTCTAAGAAGTTGGAGTTTGTTATCTATGATATCAATCTTATCTCTAAACTCATCGATGAATCTTCTTAATGTAAAAATCCTTTTTTCAAGGCTCTTTTTACTCTTTTCAATTTGATCAAGTTTTGTGACTACGATTTCAAGTTCTCGTTTAACTTCTTGTAATCTATCGATTAGTACTTCATGCTCATTTACAATACCTTTAATACTCTCCATTTTAGCAAGTACTTTCTCAAGTTCATAAATTTCGCCTTTAATTTCATCAACTTCTTTGGTTTTATCTTTAGACTTTCTTAATTCTCTTAATCTCGATTGAAGATTATCTAATTCCTGGACTTGAATATCTTTACCACATATTGGGCATTTATCCAACTTCCTTTCACATACATAATGTAGAATTTGAATGATGTTGTCTATTAGAAGTTCATTTAAGTGTTTACGTTCAAGCTCTTCCTTAAGAAGTTCAATCTTCTTTTTAATCTCATCTTCAAAACCATACTTACTAACTAATTCTCTATACTCCTTAACGCTAGGTTCAAGTTCTTCAATTCTCCTCTCTAACTCCTTTTTGATAGTTCTTAATCTTTCATAATTTATTTTCAACTCTTCCTCAGTCTTCATCAAGTTCTCTCTTTCTTCTTCAAGTCGAGGAATTAATTCTTCAAGTTTTTTAAAGCACTCATATATCTTTAGAATTGCTTGATCAAGATTGTCTGTAGTGATTACTAGATTATTGAGTTCATCAGATTCTGTTGTTAATAAGTTTTCGTCAAGTTTAGATATCAATGCTTGTCTTAGCATCTCAAGCTCTATTTTTAATGTTGTTTCCGAGACCTCTTCAACTTTCTCTTGAAGTTCCTTCTCTAAATCTTCAATTTTTAATTTAATCTCAATGTAGTTCCTATAGACTTCTTCTTGACCTCTAATTTTTTCAAGAAATTCAACTCTTCTTTTAAGCAGTTCCGTGTAGGTTCTTGACAATTCATCTTCTTGTCTTTTTAGAAGTTCGACTCTACTCTTAAGCTCATTTAAGGCTTGTCTAGCTTTATCAATACTGCCGTACTTAGCGATAATTTGTGGAATTTCTTTCATTTTTACAAGTTTCTCTCTTTCTCTATTAAGTATTTCTTCAATACTTCTTACAGGTATTGTCTTGTATATGTTCTCTAATACTTCAATTCCAAAAAGCTTATCGATAACGATGTTTCTTTTACTACTTGTCCCGTAAACAAGACCTTCAAGTGTTCTATGAGTAACTAGTACGAATCTGCTGAAATCTTCCTCATCAAGATTTAGCAATTCAATAATCCTAGAATCAACATCTTTCTTAAATACATTACCATCAATGTAGAGTTCAGAAGTTTCTCTCGCAGTCTCTGTAGTAGTTCTTCTTAAACATCTACATATGGTGATGCTATTATTACCTTGCAGTTTTAGAATTATCTTCGAAGTTGAAGATTCATCATTAACAAGATCGACAAGTCTTGCAATTCTCTCCTTAATCTCTAATTGAGTACCGTAGAGTGCATACTGTATTGCTTGAACAATACTTGACTTACCTGAACCTACAGGTCCATGAATTATTGTTAAGCCTTTATTGAATTTTAATTGATATGTTCCTTTAAATCCCTTAAAGTTTTCCAAAGTTAATTCACTTAACTGATACTTCATTACTCCAAACTAATATCAATACCTATCTCTCTAATTAAATTATTTATTAGATGTTTAAGACCTTTAATACCACTCAACTTGTATGTTCTATATATTTCAAGTGCTAATTTAGCTTCATCATTACTTAGATATTTACGTAAAAGTTCAGTTACTAAATTATCCAGCTCGGTCATGTAGTTTCACTTTTCTTACTAAGTATACTTACCCATGGATTATCTTTCAAAAACTCAGGTACCTCTTCAATACTCTTAACTTCCTCTATGGTTTCTGATGTACGCTTTTCTTCTCTTTCAAGCTCTTTACAGAGAATAATATTTCGTTTTAATTCTTCTATGACATTCCATATTTTTGAAATTTCAACTTCAATATCACTAATCTTGCTCAACGGTATGTTACTTATCTTGATCATTAATTCTCTAACTGTTTCTTTAATCGATGATATTTCTTTAACTAGTTCATCAATTAAGATTAACTTACTTGAAAGATTCTCATCAAGCTCAATCCTGCTAATTCTTATAGGTATGCTTGGAAGTATTTCTTCAAAATTGCCTAGTTTAGTTGAATCGTATAGTATTAATCCTATACCCAACTTTTTTAAGATCTTGCCGTCAATGTATGGTCTTGCGTGTTTTGGTAATGCTATATATACTTTGTTAAAGTTTTTTCGCTCACTAGCTACATATGCAAGCTCTTTATTAATTTCTTCAGCTGTTGGTATGTCTTGATATATGATCTTGACTAGTATGGTGTTGTTACCTTCATTAAGTACTATCTTATCGTCGTTAGTGTTCTTAATTGTTAATCCTTTATCCATGTACCAGTCAATTAGGGCTTCTTTAACTTTACTAATTATTGTGAAGTTCACGAGAGTTAATTCTAATTTTGGTTATAAATTTCCTACTTCCAAGAATACCAACCTTCTCTGGTTCTTGGATTCCATTTAATAGTGCTTGGTAATGCATATCCATAAACTATAGTTCCTTTCCAGACACTGAATTGTGGATCTTTAACCATTTTAACGTTTAATTTGTCTGTAAGGTCAGGAACTTTTTCACTAACCATGATTTTGATTTTGGTTACACTATCTACAACATATTCTTCAAGTTCTTTAGGTACTTTCCAATTAAAAGCACCACCACTAAGTATTATAGTGCTGAGGATTTTGTCCTGAATTTCTACTGGTGTCTTCTTTACACTCGTAATTAATGCTTCAGCAATATCCATCTCTCCATAAAAGATGATATCACCAATAGTCACATCTTCAATAATTAATCTCCCCTGCTGTATATAGCTTTGAAATTCTTCATGTTTTGGATTAAACATAACTTCACCAATAAGAAATCTCATCCACGAACTTTCATGAAACTCAACTTCAACTAATGGACTAATTTTTATCTTTGTACTAAATTTTTCTGGATTTTCTTTGGCTTTTCTTATAGCTTCTTTTAAATTCTTAGGAATAAGGCCAGCTTCTCTTTTAACAATTTCAATAACATATTCATCTTTGGCTAAATCTCCATAACCTAGGTCTTTAAGTACTTCTCTAGTGATTACATTTGCCTCAGCGCCACCTCTATTGAGTGCTACTATTCCTTCACGTACGGGTCCATAACTTATAGGTACTATCTGTATATTTCCGTGACCAGCCTCAATAACTGAGCAAGTAACTGCTCTTTCAGCAATAGCTACAGCAAATGGTTGTTCGATTATGGTTATTGCTTTGATTAGTTTATTATCAAATTCAGCATCAACTTCTTTATGAATTTCAAACATCTTCTCACGCATGTAATCTGGTGCTAAGGCTGACAAGGCAACTACCACATAATATCCTTTAAAGTCTGGTTGTTTAGCAGCTTCATGATAGAAGTGTTGAAAACCGTATCTTACAAGTTCTTTAACTACTTTCCAAGAATCTTCATCTTCACGTCTAACAATACCATCTTTTAATGGATATTTTAAATTTCTAATAGCATCTCTAACAGAGCTTAGATATTTAGTCACGTCCTCGCCAACAACAACACCACGCTCAATTATACTTTTAGGAATGAGAAGTTTTATACTTTCAGGTAAATCTCTCAGAAGGAGTCCTCTACTTTGAATAATTTCAGGTTTATCACCTAAAGTTATGGGTCCATACTTGTAGTATCCTGTTCCAAAATCCTCACCATAAACATACTTTAACTTGTACCTAGTTTCCTCATTCACTACCATACTGCCTTCACGATAATGTACTCTTTCTCAAACATTATGAATTTTTCTGCATTCCACACAACTACTCTTCTATTACTTAGATAATCTCTATACTTATCAACCTTATTTTCAACTTCTTTGAGAATCTCTAAGATCTTATTAAAAGTCTCATCAGCTTCATGTTTAGACCTTGACTCGATGTATATCACATAGTTGAATTTCGAACCATTATCTATAACTATCGGTTTAAGTTTCAATTTAGCAATTATGCACGTCATTAGTGATCTCACAAATCTATGTTTATCAGTATTTTCACTAGGTAAACACTCATTAACTATATGATTTAGACTCGACATACTCTAATCTAGTAATTATGATTTTAGATTTTTAAAGAGGTAACCTTAATATGCATTTCAAGAATTACTGTAGATTATTTCCCTATATACACAGTAATTCAACTACTAGTCATGAACCAGCAACCTCACTTAATATGATCATGTACATCACATACTTTTTTCTAACCTAGTATAGTAAATGATATACTCCTAAACTCCTAAATTAAACTTCGAAACGATAAGACCTATTAGGGTAATATTTTTAAATAGGTTGGAGAAGGAAGATGCGACGGTGAAAGTATGGCTAGTGCAGAAGCAACTATACTTGTTGGTAAGAAGCCTACTACAAACTATGTTATTGCTACTGTGATGCAGTTTAATGCTGGTAGTAAGAGAGTAATACTTAAGGCTAGAGGTGCAGCAATTGCAAGAGCAGTATCAACAGCGGTAATGGTAAGAGATAGATTCTTACCAGGACAGGTAAAGATAGCTGATGTAAAGTTAATAAGCGATAAGATAGGTGGACAGGCAGGAAAGGAAAGAACCGTAGCTGCTATAGAGATAGTTTTAGAAAGAGCATAAACTTGAAGTAATAGAAGGAGAGATTTAAAAATAAAGATAGAAATGTTTTGAAACTTTTTTCCTGAAATAGCACTCCAAAGCTAAACCAGACTACCTCACAATCCACTTAGTAATTCTCAAATAAGGTTAATAAATATGTTTAAGTAAGTCTTAGTTTGATAAAAATGATGAGCATTAAGGGATACATTTCAAGTAAAACTGTTGTCTACGACCCATTGGGTAATAAGTTAATTAAACTTGATATTGTTGAAGAGAGAGAAATGCCGGGACCCGTAGTTACGGGCTCTGATGAAATTGCTAGAATTGCTAGAGAGGTTGTTCCGCTAGTACATCAACTATTACGTTCCATGCCAATAACAGGATTACTATTTAGTGGTAAAGTCCCTATACCTAGAGTTACCATATGGTTAAGTGAGGATGAAATTGAAAATTTAGGAAAAATTGATGTAGGCGACTATGTTGAGATTAGGTTAAGTAATGGCAAGATAGAAATAGTTAAGCAAGAATTTTAGACGTAAAAATTTCATACTTTGATAGTAATTCTTTAACAGAAACTTCAACTTTCTTACCGTTAGGTAGAGTTCTAATTACAATTATCGGTAGCTTTCCTTCTTTAAGTTCTTGAAGAGCTATGATTACTGGATCTTTAGAGTCTAGTTTACTAGTATCTATTAGTGGTCTTGCACCATTAGCTAACTGTTTAGCTCTAGCAGCTACAATTCTAGCAATTTCGTATTTTGTAAGTCTTGGTGGATAAGGTACTTTCTTACTTTTCAAATCTTCTATTAACTTAATGATCTGTGATAATTTATCTTCAGCTACCTGAATTTCTTTTTCTAAAACTTCTCGAGAAGACATGGAATAAGATTGAGAATTTTTAGAGTTTTTAAGAATTTTTTTAGAAAGTAAAGGGTGTTTTTGAGACGTTAGGCTTATTTCTTCTCTTCTTCCTCCTCCTTCTTAGGTATTCCTGTCTCTCTAGTTTTGCCTGAAGCTTTTGTTTGTCCTGCAGCTATCACATCATCAATTCTTAATACCATTATGGCAGCTTCAGTTGCTGACTTTATTACCTGCTTTTTAACTAATAATGGATCTAGAACGTTCAATTCGGTCATTCTTGTAATTTTACCTCCAAGAACATCGATGCCTACGTCAATTTCACCTGCATCATGCTTTCTTCTTAGTTCAGCAAGTGCATCTACTGGATCTAGACCAGCTGTTAAGGCTAGTATTGTTGGTACGTGTTCTAAGGCTTCTGCAAACTTAAGTACTGCAAGTTGTTCTTTACCTGGTAACTTTCTACCCCATTCTCTGACTCTTCTAGCAATTTCTATCTCAAAGGCACCACCACCGGGAACTATTTTTGGCTCTCTATATAGGTCACGAATTACGTGAAGTCCATCCTGTATACTTCTCTCAGCTTCATCAAGAATTCTGTCAGCTGCACCTCTAACTAGTATCGTTACTGCTCTTGGATTGGGGCATTGCTCAATGAATATCATTTTCTCTTCACCAACTTTTCTCTCTTCAACAAGTCCAGCACTTCCTAAATCTTCTGGTCTAATGTCTTTTAGGCTTGTAATTATCTTAGCACCTGTCGCTTTAGCTATCTTCTCAATATCACTTCTCTTAACTCTTCTAACACCCATGATACCCTTCTTAGCCAGATAGTGTTGTGCTATCTCATCCATGCCCTTCTGTGTAATTACTACGTTAGCACCAATCTGTACTAATCTATCTACATAGCTTCTAAGAATGTTTGCTTCCTCTTCAAGAAAGGCTCTTATCTGTTGTGGTGATGTAACTGATATCTTTGATGACCATTCTGGCTTCTCGATCTCTAGTGGACAGTCTAGTAGTGCTATCTTAGCATTAACAATTCTCTTAGGCATTCCTGGGTGAACGACTTCCTTATCAAGAACTACACCCTTAATGAGTTGAGTTTCGAAGAGTGATTTTCCTTTTTTCTTCTCAATCTTAATCCAGTCAAGGTCTAGGTTAAATTTTCCATCAATTGTTTCTACAGCTGTTTGAGCTGCTTCTATACATAGCTTGGCTAGGTAATCTCTAGCTTCAGCAACAACTTTACTGCTAAGTGCGTTAGATGCAACTTTTAAAAGTTCTTCACTCTTTGTTACATCTATTGGTTGTGCAATTTCGTCAGCAATCTTTAAAGCAAATTCCATAGCCTTTTTATAGCCGTCAATGATGAGGGTTGGGTGAATACCTTCCTCAAGTAGTGGTTCTGCATATTCTAGTAGTTTACTTGCAAGTACTACTGCTGTTGTTGTTCCATCACCAACCTCTACATCCATTGCTTTAGCAACTTCAACAAGAAGTTTAGCAGCTGGATGTTGTACTTCCATCTCTTTAAGAATAGTTGCACCATCACCAGTGATTGTTACATCTCCGAAAGCATCAATTAAGAGCTTGTCCATACCTCTAGGTCCAAGACTTGTTGATAAGATTTCACCAATAACTTTAGCAGCCATTATGTTACTTCTTCTGGCATCAGCACCTGTTGTTCTTTGTGAACCCTCCTTGAGTATGAGAACAGGAACACCAGCTCTTTGTTGAGGCTGAGACATTAAGATGGGAAGCTCTGCACTTCTATAAAAACCCTTCTCAACATACTCTAGAATACTATAAAAAGTGGAGAAATACAATCTTGAATCGTGAAGATATCAGACATTATAACATTAACAGTGTTAATCATACTCTTCATAATCGTGCTAATATCACTTAAAATGAGGACAATAACACCATGGGCCGTAGTTGGAAGTTACAGTATGGAGCCAATACTTAGACTTGGAGATGTAGTAGTCATTGGTAATGTTAATGATTGTGATCTACTTGGAAAAGTTATTATCTATAGAGGACCTATAAGTGAGTATATAGTTCATAGGGTCGTGAGAATTCTAAACTCTAATGAGTGCATAGTGATTACTAAAGGTGATGCAAATCCAAGAGCTGATCCATGGAATGTAAATTCGGATGATATTGTAGGCGCAGTCTTCATATCTATACCATATATTGGTTTAGTAAATCTCATTATAAAGTCTATCTTTGTAAATACAGGTTACGGCTCCTTGCCTCTCATTCTCTTAATACTCGTCGGTATAACACTATATATAGTCTTTATTATTCTTGAGAGAAACCTTAAATAATACATTCAATGATTTAAAACCATGTACGCTATTCAAGAAGTTACTAAGAGTATTGATGGTGAAGAATTGATAAGAAGCAGGTCTGGTAAGGTATATGTTTTGAGAGAATTTCGTGTTCATGATTTAGCAAGCGTTGTACATATAAATAGAGCAGTACTTCCTGAAAATTATCCAGAATTCTTCTTCATGGAGCATCATATAAATTTTCCTAAAGCCTTCATTGTTGCAGAGCTTGATGGTAAAGTTGTTGGTTATGTAATGTCTAGAGTAGAGTTCGGATGGTCAAACTTTAAAAAAATGGTTCCTGTGAGAAAAGGGCATATAATATCTATTGGTGTGCTCCCCGAAGTTAGAAGAATAGGTATTGGTTATAACTTATTACTTAGAACTTTAAGATCGTTAAAACATCACTACGATGCTAATGAGGTATATTTGGAAGTTAGAGTTTCAAATACGCCTGCAATTAACTTATACAAAAAACTTAACTTTCAGATTATAAACGTCATTAAGGGCTATTATCATGATGGTGAAGATGCGTACCTAATGGCTAGAGTTCTCGATGATCTTTAATATGAAGTAAAGGCTTTAAGGCTGTCTCTTTAAAGTATTGATGAAATAATGAGCACTAGTTACGAACTCTTTAAGAAGTGCATAATTGATGATAAGTATCTTCCAGATTACTTAATACAGGAACTTTACTTGAAGGCTAAATTATGCTCTAAACTTAACCTTCACTGTATAGATACACCAATAATAACTTCGAAAACTTTACCAACAAGTGATAAATTATTGATTAGAAAGTTTTGGAAAAAGATCAAGAAGTTTCTAAATGGCTATGAGAGAAGATGGTTCTTCTTTGATAATAAGCTTTCAAGATTCGCCATACTTTTAAGAATAGTTAAAGGCAGTATAAATATTGCAAAGAGTTACAGAATAGGCGTCACAAATGTAGATTGTAATTCAGTAGAATGTGTAAGTGTTACAAATACCAATATGCTTTATGCATATCTTGAAGGTTATGTAGATAGACTAAACTATATGCGTATAAACTTGGTGTATCTATTGAAGAAGCTTATAGATATTGGTGATGAAAAGTTAGTTAATAATCTTGTAAGACTTGTTCAAGAGATAGTCAAATACTATAGAGGTGAAGTTGATTTTGGACAAGTAATGATCAATCTAAATGATGTCATTAATGGAATGTTAACGTATAATGATGTGTTAAGAGACGTATTACAGGTAAATAAGTTAAGTGAGGTGAAGCTGTTTATAAAGCATATCAAGACCCTTTAACAATTAACGATTATCTAATTAACAGTAGACGATAATTAAATTACATAGTGTACATCAAGATACATCAAACAGTTAAGTAGCAGAACATTACGTTAGGATTATTTAGAATATTTAGAAAGAGAACATAGGTGATATTATGAGTAGAGGGTTAAGTAGCTTTCTAGCTTTATTAAGATTAAGTACAAGTAACAAGTTAAGTAGCCTAATTCTTAAAGCTTTAACCAGAGAGTATTTCATAAATGGTGAGAAGAGGGTACTTATAGATGATCTATTTGCACTATATGCAGGTCTACCCTTGAGATGCTCACTAGCTGCTCACTTAATGAGTGAATTCTTCAATCTATGGTTAAAATTCTCACTTGCAGTCTTGAAGACCGATGAAGAGCTAGTTAAGAATATGCTTAAAGATTCATCTGTAAGGAGAGGAATCATACTCATATTCAAAACTATAGCTGAACATGGTTTTAAAGTACCATTTAAACTACATGCACCATTCTTTGTAGTTTGGAATTTCACAAATATGTGTAACTTGAAGTGTATGCATTGTTATCAAAAGGCCGATAAACCATTACCAGACGAATTAACACTTAAAGAAAAATTAAAAGTTGTTGATGAACTTGACTCTATGTATGTTTGTGGAATTGCTTTAAGTGGCGGTGAACCAACAATACATCCA
This sequence comes from uncultured Thermoproteaceae archaeon, assembly GCA_964390355.1. Lineage (GTDB taxonomy): Archaea > Thermoproteota > Thermoprotei > Thermoproteales > Thermocladiaceae > CAYMHS01. The sequence continues at coordinate 382,138 of CAYMHS010000001.1, forward strand.
GACTTCTTAACTATTGTTCATGAGATTAGTAGTAGAGGTATGTATGCAGCTGTCGCTACTAATGGTATTGCCTTCGCAAGCGAAGAATTCACTTTAAAAACTAAAAAGGCTGGTATTAAATATGTTGAGATAAGTCTAGATTCTTCAAAACCAGAAATTCATGATGAGTTTAGAGGTGTTAAGGGTGCGTGGAGGAAAGCCGTTAAAGGTATTGAGAACTGTGTAAAGCATGGCATTACCACAGCCATTGCAACAACAGTAACTAAGATGAATATCGATGATATAGAGAACATTCTAGATTTAGCGGAGAGTTTAAGTGTTAAGAGAGTAGTATTTTTCAACTTCGTACCAGTGGGTAGAGGTAAGGAGAACATATATCTCGACTTAAGTCCTGAAGAACGTGAAGAAGTACTCAAGTTATTGTATAGAGAGGCCTTAAAGAGAAAGATTGAAATTGTATCTACAGCACCACAATATGGCAGAGTTGTTGTTCAGGAAAGTAGTGGCAGATATGTATCACCAACACACTTCACACCAGTTTTAGATTCAATAATTCATAAGGCTGTAGTTGAATTTATTGGTGGTTGCGGTGCTGGTAGAGTATATGCTGCAATAGAGCCCAACGGTGTAGTAACACCTTGTGTTTTCATGCCTATACCTTTAGGAAATGTTAAGGAAGAAGGTTTTAGTAGAATTTGGAAAGAACACTCACTACTTAATAGTTTAAGAGATAGAACTAAACTTAAAGGTGTGTGTAGGGTATGTAAATTTAGAGATGTTTGTGGTGGTTGTAGAGCTAGAGCATATGCATACTATAATGACCCTCTACAATCTGATCCTGGATGCATATACTGTAGAAAGTACTGGATAGAATTGTGGCAGAAAGTTCATATACCTAAAATAACCATCAACCTTTACAAAGAGATGGTTAAGGTATGATAAGAATATTACTTGCAACACCTCCTGAAACTGAGAAACTTGAAATTTATAAAGTTCTTGGTGTTAAAGCACCACCACTAGGTTTAGCATGGATTGGAGCTGTACTTGAGGAACATGGATATAGGGTTAGGATTCTTGACTCAACAACTTTAGGACTTAACGTTAAGGATTTCATGAATGAAGTTAAAACATGGCATCCAGACATTGTAGGTATTTCAGCAATAACACCCACAGTAAATAAGGCGTATGAAGCTGTTCGGTATCTTAAAGAGTATGATAAGAACATACCAGTAATTATGGGTGGTCCTCATGTAACTTTCATGTATGTTGAAGCTTTAAACCATAACGTCGATATTGTTGTCAGAGGCGAAGGAGAATATACAATACTTGAGCTTGTGCAGACTTTGGAGAGGCATGGCTTTAATTTTGAGAAATTGAAGAGAGTTAAAGGTATTGCTTTTAAATGTAATGATAAGATCATAGTGACTAAAGATAGAGAAGTCATTAAAAATCTTGATGAACTACCTTATCCTGCAAGGCACTTGCTACCTATGGATAAGTACACTTTCCTGCATAAACCAATAAAGATCATTCACGTAATGGCTAGTAGAGGCTGTCCTTATGGATGTACTTTCTGTTCATCATCGTACTTCTGGGGTAGATATGTAAGGTTCAGAAGTCCTAAGAATGTTGTTGACGAGATTGAGGAATGCATAAATAAGTACAAGACAAACATCGTCGTATTTACAGATGATGAGTTGACACTAAGCAGAAAGTTTATAGAAGATCTCATTAAAGAGTTGAAGATAAGAAAGTTAGATATTCAATACACATGTGGTGCAAGGGTTGATCATGTAGATGCAGAATTACTTAAAAAGATCTATGATAGTGGATGTGTCTCACTTTATTTTGGAGTTGAGTCAGGAAGCCAAGAGACATTAAATAGAATCGGTAAGAAGATAAGTCTTGATCAGGTTAGGAAAGTATTCTCATGGATTAAGAAGTTGAAGAAGGAAGCTGTCGCAACGTTTATGCTTGGCTTTCCTTGGGAGACTCTTCAGGATATGAAGTTAACTATAAAGTTTGCAGTTAAGTTAAATCCAACTTTTGCTCAATTCACTATAGTAACGCCATATCCAGGAACACCACTTTTCAAGCAAGCTAGTAAGGAAGGACTTATCGAGGATTGGAATTGGGATAATTGGACAACACTTAAACCTGTAATGAGAGGATATTTCTTTAATAGACTTCAAGTTAAGAGAATGTTAACGTTAGCATACTTGAAATTTTATGGTAGAGCTTCATTTATCTTTAGAGAGTTAATTAAAGGTAGAATTCCATTCATCATAACATTCTTCAAGAATTCTGTTCTTCCTTGGATTGAAAGAAAGTTATTCATGAGGGATAGGCTTTAAGTAGGACTTTTCTAATCTTAGCCCTAAATTCTTGAAATTGTTCAGTTAATGAGCCAAGCTTTCTCTTGTATCTATGTAAGACTAGTAGAAAGCATGAATTGGCTATGTACTTGATCAGATATCTTACTACTGGATTTTCAACTTTTCTAACAATTAAATCACTTGAATTTATAGCTTCTTGAAATGCCTTAATTAAAGCTTTAAGAATAAGTTCTCGTCTTAACGGATCTTCAAGTATCTTATCAAGTGTAGTGAAGGCGTTTCCTCTAAGAGCACCCATAGGTATGAAGGGTAAGGGAAAAGTTAATACTCTCAATTTTTTCAATCTATCAAGCAGTTCTAATGTCATTAATACATCATCATCTGTTTCTCCTGGAAGGTTAACAATTATAGTACCCACAACGATCCATCTATTATCATTAAGAATACCTATACCTTGCTCGACAATTTCAGGATATTGTTCTGGTTTGAATGGTAGTACTTTCCCTAACATAAGTCTTCTTAAAAGTTCAGGACTACCTGTCTCTATACCTACCTCTATAAAATTCCACTTACCATCTTCATTCATGTACTCACTAACTTCCTTAACGAGTTTTGGTGCTTGAACAACAACTGTAGCTGTTGTGAAATCCGTAGATATTGAATAATCTTCACCATAAGATTTAACTAACTTGTATGCCCTTCTAGTAAGTTCAATTACTTTTTCAGGGTTTGGGTCAATTCCTCTACTACCATATCTAAAATATTCTTCACTATGTAGTGTTATAGCTCTATGACCACCAATTTCAATGTTTATCTTAATTTCCTTCTCAATATGATTTTCAAAGGGTAGAGATCTTAAAGATCCACTTTGAGCTGGTGTACAGAATTTACAACCACGACCACAACCTCTAGAAACTTCAATAATTCCACCAATTGATGGTGTTCTAATTATGGGTATTTTGTCAGGACTTACAGGTTTTGCACAGATTCTTCTAGGTAAATTCTCACCATTCATTATCTTCTTAAAAATGCTTGGTCCAATCTCCTCAAATTCACCCTCAAAGACATAGTCTATGCCTAGAAGATCTTGAGATTCAGTATCTACTATCTGCCATGATGCAGGACCGCCAACAATGATTTTTAAATTCTTTCTATACTTCTTCACAGCTGGATGATTAATTACGTATAGGAATGATCTTGCAATTAATGGTAGTCCTCCATAGGGTAAGTCTGCAAGTTTAAGAATCCAGTAAAGTATTCCTGAGCCATAACTTAGACCTAGAGGATCCATGGTGTATATGCCTAAAATTCTTGTTCTTTCACCAATGACTTTATCAAGCTTGTATGGATCGGCAATAATCACTTCGTTTCTTGAGAAGCCTTCTCTTAAAAGTGCCGCTTCGACTTTGGCTAAGCCGTAAGGTGCTCTTAAAGCTCTACCTTCACTGTTACTCTTAACTCTGAAGAAGAGTTTTTTGAGAAAAGATTTCCAGTAATTTTCAGGTATTGCACTTGCAAAACCTACACTTGTAGAGCCCCAATAATCACTCATTGAAGCCGCTTCCCCTGTTAGGACTATTGGATAACCTTTTGACACACTCTCGATAGTTTAATGACAGTTAAGGCGGATTTTAAAGTATTAACAATCTTGAAAAGACTATTTGTTGATTTAAAAGGTTGAATATGATTACATTTCTTGACTTGAAGCTTCTTTAAGAGCTCTTCTAATATATTCAACGATAGCATTTATTGGTGTATTAGGATCTACGAAGAGTACTTGGACACCATTTAGCATGAAGAATCTATAACCTGCATGTGTAGCACTTGAACCTATAATTACATTTATATCATTAAGTACTTTCTCAAGTAGTTGTCTGCAATACTCAACTTCAGATTCTGCTTCTTGGACATTTAGCGCGTTTTCACGATCATCAATTAACGTTACGGTTGCCTTGGCTTCGTTGATCTCATAGACTTTAAATCTCTTAGCAACAGTGAAGGGTTTCTCACTAACGACTTCGCCATCATCTGTTGCTATTGCTAGCTTGATCATTAATTTGAATTCACAATCTAAGCTATAAATAGGGCGACTTTAGGTAAATTAAAATATCAAACACAGAACTATTTATTAAGTTCCTTAGCACGTTCTATTGCAAAACGTTTATCAACTCTCTTACATAGTTGAGAATAGCCTTAACAGCCTCTGACTCGTATGGAGATATTTTGAGAACTTCAATTTCTAAAGCCTGCCTTGAAATCATTAGTAACTTATCGAAAGGTACTACATGAGGTTCTCTACCTATGGCTTTTTTAACAAGACTTAACCAATCCATACTTGTTATAGGATCGTTAATATATTTAGTATTTAACATGTTAAGAATAGGTTTGAGAATACTTAATCTAGGACTTGAGTCACTTAGAAATTTCAAAAGCTCACTAACAGCATTTATACAACTATGGTCTGGAGTTACTATAGGTAATACATGCTCTATACTTCTAGCAAGATCTAACATGAATTTCTTATCATTACTTGCAGGTGAATCTATAATTATAAACTTTGGTCCTATTGCTGAAAGTTTATTAATAAGAATGCTTAGCTTATCCATATCCAAACCTAACATTGATGTTAATGGTTTTGAAGGTGTAAAAACGAGGTTAAAGATTTCATTACTTATACTCCAAGACTTGACATATAGAAGTTTTGAAAGATCTTTAACCTTACCTTCAAGAAAGTCATTTACGTAGAAGTTGTAGGAGTATTTTCCTTCACTAAGTATAGTAGTTGCTGTATTTGTATCAAAACCTAAATCTACAAGTATTACAGGATATTTCACATCTCTCCTATACATATATGAGAGGGTCACTGCCAAGTTTAGTGCTATGGTGGTTTTTCCTGTGCCACCCTTACCTCCAGAAGTAATCAGTATAGTCTTCATAATATCACGTTGCTGGTTTTCTATAAGGTCTTCTCCTCAAGTCTTCTGGTGATAGTTCTGTTTTTTCTAGGACTTCTCTTAACGTTAAGATCTCGTAATCTCTAATGATAGTGATTAAGCCATACATTAAGGCTGAGATGCCAATAATGAAGCATGCAAGACTTGGAATGAGTAATTTTAAAGTAATGCCAATACCGTAACCTAAAACTGCAAGTACTATACCTCCGAAAGTTATTATTAAATTAATTCTCATGTTGTTAATTTTGTCTGATGAGAATTATATCTCTTTATCGTTAATTTCAAATGTAACTTCGAGATTGTGAATCTTCTTGATTATGAGTTTTAAGGCATAGAGTTCATTTGGAAACATACTTAAATCTACTTTAAGACCTTTATTCAAAATTTCATCAACCCATCTACACTCTCTAGATATTAATACTTGTCCAGTTATTGGATTGTAAAGAAGTGGGTACATTTTACAGACAAGTGGTTTACATTCATGAATAGTACATAAGTTAGTCTTTCTATCTAGAAAGGGACAATAACCTTTAATGAGCATTCTATACATTCTAATGTTTAAGATCTTGATTTCTTTAAACTTTAAATTGAAACCTTTCTTTCTAGATAGTTGGCTTATTCTATGTAACTCATCCTCAAAGAGTAATGGTGCTTTGTCTTCTTGAGTGAAGAAGCAGCAATCACTACAATACATACATTCAAAACGCATATATATTTAAGTATGTAGTGACTATAAGTATTACCATGTACTTAAGTGACTTAACGTATGTAGATTTTAATAAAGAGAGGATCTACATACTGCCCATAGGTAGTACTGAATGTCATGGACCTCATCTACCTGTTAATACTGATACCACAATTGCTGAGTATATTGCTCAAAAAATTGAAGAGAAATTTAAAGATGAAGTTGTGATTTTACCATCACTACACTATACATGTTCTCTTGAACATATAGATTTCTCAGGAACAATTCATACTGATTATCAATTATTTATGAAGTATTTATGGTCAATCTTGAAGAGCTTGAAGCGTAATTTTAAACCAAAAGCTATCATACTTTTAAATGCTCATGGAGGTAATGTGGATGTCTTAAATCTAGTTTCAAGAATTTGGAATTATGTTAATAAAGTAAAGACTCATCATTACTATATCTATAATGAGAGAGTGAAAGTGAGGGTGAGGGAAATCTTTGGAGATGTACCTATAAATCATGGAGCCATAGTTGAGACTTGCATGATGTTAAGTATAAAGCCTAGTCTGGTTAAGCTTGATAGAGTTGAAAATACTTACACAGAAGGTGATTTAAAAATATTCAGAACTATTGAGATAAGCAAATTAGGCATTGTTGGTCTTCTAAAGAGAAGAGATGTGAATGTTTGTAAGGGTAGGGAACTACTAGAATTTATAGTTAATGATTTAGAGAGCTTTATCAAAAAGCTTCTTAACACTTAATAATTCTTGTAGAAGCATGTCTTAATCTGTACATTATAGCTAATCCTAAACCTCTCTCTTCAAAACTTTCAATAATGCCTAAATCAGAATTTAACTTGTCTAGGGTTCTTAAGTTGTGAAATAAATTTTTAGCTATACTTATCATTTCTTCACGTTTTCCAAGTATTAAGAATTTTACTTTCTCGAGATTTTTAAGATCATGCTTAATCTCATTATAAGTCTCTTCACTTATAAGTAAAGTAACACTTTTACCATTTCTTAAGCATTTTAAGCACTCACTTATTAATAAGTTAATCATCTCATCATAGTTTTGACATTCAATTAGCACTAACGGTGTTTGTGATCTATATTTCTCGGTACTGCTGAACTTCACGCTTTTAGGAATTTCTATTTTTAGAAGTCTTACAAGATCTTCTATAGGTAAGATTCCTGGTCTCACAAGTATGGGTGGTTGTTTCGTAAAGTCTATGATTGTAGATTCAATTCCTAGAAGAGAGTCGTCATCCTCTACCATGATGTCAACCTTACTCCAGAGATCCTCAATGACGTGACTGATCTTTGTTGGACTAGGCTTACCTGAGATATTTGCACTGGATCCTGTAATAGGACCTATTTTTTCAGTTAATTTAAGTATGAACTTGTGAGATGATACTCTGATAGCTATTGTATTATCTTTGCATAGTTTTCGGGGAGATTTTTCAGTTCTATGAAGAATGGCAGTTAAAGGTCCAGGCCAGAATTGTCTTAAAAGTTCCTCATACTCTTTAGGCACTATTGCTAATTCGTATACAGATTCTAGGCTATCTGTAAGTACTATGATTGGTGAGGTTTTTGGTCTTCTCTTAACTTCATAAACCTTATCTACGGCATAGTCATTGTATACATACGCCGCAAGTCCATAAACAGTCTCTGTAGGAACTACTGCCAAGCCACCGTTTTTAAGTACATCAGCTACTTGATTAAGTGCATCATTAAAATTTTGAGATGAGAGTTTAATAAGTCTAGCCACGTGTAGCCTATCTAGATAATACTTAAAAACATTCAGCAATAGCATTACTTGTAATGTTTAATCAAGAAGTGCTCGTCTTATCCATCAAGGAGATAGTTAAGGCATTACTTGAGCAACCATATATAGGTGTTCTTATCGTTCTTGCACTATCTATTATCGGTAGTTTAATTGGCTTCATAGCATGTTACTTTATTGCACCTAAGAGGCCAAGTATTGTTAAGGAGAGAAGATTTGAAGCTGGCAATCCACCTACTGGACCACCAAAGACTAGGTTAGCTATGCAGTATTTAGGCTTTGTTTTACTACTAACCACTGTAGAGCCAATAATCGTCATTACTACAATACTTATTGTAGGCGCTCTAGGTCTTGCTAATGCATGGTTAATTATTGGTATTGCTATTGTACTATCAATAATTGCCGTTTACTTTGCGTATAGGTACTCTATAACAATACGTGAATGGATGCTTGATTAAGGTGTTGAAGAGTGGGGAAAAATTTAATTCCACAAATACTGTACAGTATTACTGATAACTCATGTCACTACCGATTACAGGTAGGTTAAGAAACATTATATACAATAAGTTAAGAATTAGAAAGCTCATTACATGGGCCATTAAGTGGTCTCTCTGGCCTGTACATTTAGTTACTTCTTGTTGTGGTGTTGAATTTGCACATACTGCTGCTCCAGGATTCGATGCTGAGAGACTTGGAGTACTTCCTTTCCACACCATGAGACAAACAAACATTATTGTTGTTGAGGGTACTATAACTATGAAGATGGCTAAGGTATTGAGAAGAGTTTATGATCAAATGCCTGAACCCAAATTTGTAATTGCTATGGGCTCATGTGCAGCTGAGCGTGGACTTTTCTGGAATAGTTATCATGTTGTTCATGTTAGTGATGTTGTACCTATAGATGTTTATGTGCCTGGATGCCCACCAACACCTGACGCACTTATTAGAGGCTTCATTATGCTTCAAAATAAGTTGAAAGGTAAGGTTGGGCCAAGAATTTTGCCTAAGAAGGTTGATTTAACAAAGATTTTACCACCGCCTCCACCACCCAAGCCAACTAAGCCTGAAGCTAAGAAGCCGGAAATTAAGGAGGAGAAGAAGGAGGGTGAATCTTCTTGAGTGCAGGTGCAGAAGTTAAAAAACCAGAAGTAAAGAAGCCAGAAGAAAAAGTTCCACCAAAACCTGAAATTAAACACCCTATTCATGATAAGTTGAAGGAGTATCTTAAAGATTATATAGTTTCTAGTTCTGTAAATATTGATAAGACCATACACATACAGGTGAAATCTGAACACATTAGAACAGTTCTCTACAAGCTGAGAGAATTTGGATATGATTTTATACTTTCATTAAGCGCTATTGACTATATTAAAGAGAAGAAGTTCACTATAGTGTACACATTAATGTCATACTCAAAGTCCGAACTTAAGGATGCTATTGTCCATGTTAAGATAGATATTCCTAGAGATAATCCTAGAGTTTCAAGTGTTGCTGATATTTATCCAAATGCTGACTATGATGAACGTGAGTGTTATGAGATGTTTGGTATTTGGTTTGAAGGAAATCCTAACATGGGCAAAAGATTCCTACTAGATCCTGATTGCTGTCCTGGTCAATTTCCATTAAGAAAGGATTTCAAAATACCTGAACCTAAAATAGAGGCTGAGGAGAAGTGATAGGTATGAGTTACGAGATGAAAATTCTTAGTGAAGAGAGAGTAGGTGAGAGACGTAGATTAGAAATTCTGTATGGACCTCAACATCCAGCTAGTGGACATATGAGACTCTTTATTGAAGTTGATGGTGATGTTATTGTTAATGTTGAGCCAGATCCGGGATATGTCCATAGAACTATGGAGAAGCTTTGTGAGAATAAGATATACATTCAGAACATTCCACTCTTTGAGAGACTTTCACTACCTGATCCTATAAATGTCACTCTAGCTTACGTTCATGCTGTTGAGAAACTTGCAGGTATTGATGTTTCTCCAAGAGCTAAGTATTTAAGAATCATTATGGCTGAACTTAGTAGAATTAGTTGTCACTTGTATGATCTAGGTATTGGAACTATCTTCTTAGGATCATCTACAGGATACATGTGGTGTTTTGGTCTTAGAGAACTTGTAGTGCAACTTTTCGCCTTAGCTACAGGATCTAGAACGGCTCCTACCTATGTAATTCCTGGTGGTGTTCGTTATGCACCACCTAAAGCTTTCTATGAAAAGACCTTAAAGTTTCTAGACTTTATGGAGAGAAAGTTAAAGGAATTCTATACACTAGTCCTTGCTAATCCCATAGCTAAAGCTAGACTTAAAGAGGTAGGTATACTTACTAAGGAAGATGCTGCACGTCTAGGAGCTACAGGTTTTGCAGCTAGAGCTTCAGGTATTAATTACGACATTAGAAGAGTCTTTCCATACGAAATTTACGATCAATTTGAGTGGGACGTGGTTGTTAGAGATGAAGGTGACTCACTAGCAAGATTACTAAATAGATATGATGAGATTTTTCAATCAGCACGAATAATTAGACAAGCAATAAAGCAAGTACCAATGGACGGTCCACTAGTTGGCAATGCAATTGTCAGTAAAATCTCAGCTAAACTAAGACCAAGAGTTGGAGAAGTAGTAAAACTACCACAATACATAACCATGAGAATACCAAAAGGAGAAGCCATAGGAATAACAGAGGGAGGAAGAGGAGCCTACTACTACCACGTCATAAGCGACGGAACAGAAAAACCATATAGAATCAGAATCATAACACCAAGCTGGCTAAACCTAAGAGCATTCATGCACGTATGCAAAGGACACCGCCTAATGGACTTCCCAGCAATATACGCCAGCTTCGGCTACTTCCCACCAGAAAGTGATCGATAGTGTACAAAACTGTACGTTAGGGCTTTCTCAAAATATTCATTAACACTTCTTCACTCAAACTATTGCAGAGTCTTACCTTATCCTTACTGACAAATGGCAATACTAGGTCTGCAAGATTCCTATTAGTACTCTCCAAGTATCTACCTTTAACTTGTACAGAAAAACCCTGCTTCTTCAACTTGTTATAGAGATAATCTCTAATATTCTTGTCCATGAAGAATATCCTCATTTTAATTCCAGTTCTACTCTTACCGTTTCTACATAGTGTGATGTAGCTTACATACTTTAGATGCTGAACAAGCTCAGTTATCAATTCATTGGATATTGTAGCATACTTACTCGATTTAACATTTTCGAAGTATGTCTTTAACTTTAACAATTTACTGTTAAGTAATCTTTCAGGAATTTTACTTAGTTCTATTCTGAAGTCAAGCAAAAGCCTCATTCTGCTATGACCAACTATTGCTAATCCATGTTCATGCATTCTAATATCATTATGACTTAGATTGAGTGCTCTACACAATGCTTCAGCTAGAGTAGGTATGTTAGCACTACTACATGCAAAACCAATGTGTAGTTCTGAGTACTTCTTTCCCTCCTTATTCCTCATTCTTAACTTAACTACACCATCACCTGCAAGGTAGTGCATCAATGATGTCACGTTGGTTATACTTTCAATACATTTCTTTTTACTAAAGATTACATCTCCAATAGCATTAATTATTAATGACGAGTTAAGGAATACTAATTCAATCTCTGGTTTTAACTCTCCTTCCTTTGTTATTGATACTCTTCTTACGCATACCTTTAATTTCAAACATTTTCTCACTAACCCATTAACTAGCCAAGTCACTAACGCGTGAGATTCCACTTCGGGAGAATTCAGTACAATAAAGTTCTTGCTATTTACTGTTAAATCGCTTGCTCTCCAACCAATTAATGCTGATTTATAGTCATAGTTAAGCATAGCTTCTACTAAGTTAACTTTAATATTCATTATAAGTCTCAATTTCTTCTTCAAGACTATCTTATACACATAAATTTCTCTCCTATCTTGTCTAACTTTCCATACCTTAATCTTAACATCGTCAAGTACTGCCTTAGCGATCACAGACTTAGAACTACTCTCAGTAGTGAAGTGTAAATCTTCGAATTTTCCTAAACACTTCGATTTAAGTAGGGTACTGTACGTTAATCCTCTCACAATATCTTGTACTCTACGTAATATTGATATGAGCTCATCACAATTCTTAATAATCTTTTCACTATACATCTTAATATTATTCCTTTCTCTTATCCATTCTTGAAGCGTCTTGTTTTTGTATTGTTTTTCGTATCTTTTTAGTGCTTTTTCTATTCTTTCTTTTGTTTCTTGTTTTATCTTTTTCAAGTCTTCTAGATTCATTGTCTGTTTTTGTTATTGGCATTTTTCCTTATAAGTTACTTTCACCGTTCTCTTTCTGTTTGTTTCAGTTTTTGTTGGGGTAGTTTTATTAAGGGTTTCTGTGTTCGTTTTTGTGCTATGTCTTTTAGAAAGGTGCTTATACTTGATAGTACGTTGAGGGAGGGAGAGCAGACTCCTGGTGTTTCATTTACTGTTGAGCAGAAGTTAGAGATTGCTCGTAAACTTGATGAGGCTGGTATTCACATGATTGAGGCTGGTCATCCCTCAGTTTCTCCTGACGTTAAGAGAGCTGTGAAGTTGATTGCTAAGGAAGGGTTGAATGCTGAGATTATTGCTCATTCACGTGCTGTTAAGAGTGATATTGATGTTGCTGTAGAGTGTGATGTTGATAGAATAGCTATTTTTTACGGTGTTAGTGATATTCATCTAGAATATAAGCATAAGATTAGTAGGGAGGATGCTTTAAGAATAATTGCTGAACATATTGAATATGCTAGATCTTACGGTGTAAAAGTTAGATTTACTGCTGAAGATGCTTCAAGAGCAAGTATAGATTATCTCATTGAAGTTGTGAAGACAGCTAGAGATGCAGGTGCTGATCGTGTAAGTATTGCAGATACTGTAGGCATATTAACACCCTTCAAGACCTATAATTTAGTCAGAACAGTTCTTGAGAAAGTACCTAACATTGAGCTGGACATACATGCACATAACGATTTAGGTATGGCTGTAGCTAATAGCTTAGCAGCTTTCGAGGCAGGAGTAACAGCTATACACGCAACCATTAATGGTCTTGGTGAACGTGCAGGAATTACTAGTCTTCAAGAGATTGCGATTGCTCTCAAAGTTCATTATGGTATTGACGTTATTGATTTGAAAAAACTTCCTGAACTTTCAAGAATTGTTGAAAAGTATTCAGGAATAATTATGCCACCTCACACACCAGTAACTGGTGAGAATGTCTTTATACATAAGGCAGGTATTCACGTAGCTGGTATACTAGCTAATCCACAGACTTATGAGCCTTATCCACCAGAATGGATAGGTAGATCTAGAGATTGGACTATAGATAAGTATACGGGAAAAGCCGCAGTTAGAGCTAGACTTGAAAAATTAGGAATCTCTCTAAGTGATGATGAACTTATGAAAGTTGTTATGAAGATTAAAGAACTTGGTGCAAGAATTCTTAGAGATGCAGATCTGTTAGAAATTGTTGAAGAAGTTACTGGAAGGCAAGTATCTTTAAAACCACCAGAGAAGCTTCAAGCTATGATTTGGATTAAATGTGAATCTAACGTATATACAACTAATATTGCTAGAAGAGTTATCAACATTGATGGTGTTATGGAAGTAATCGAGATAACTGGAGATTACGATATTTTAGCCAAAGTAGAAGTTAAGGATCACGCCATGCTTAATCAAGTAATTGAAACTATTAGAAGTATTAAGGGTGTATTATCAACGCATACACAGATAGTATTGAAGAGACTACCAAGATAGAAAGTATCGAGTAAGAGTTTTAAAATTCTTAATCAAGAAGTTCTTAACAATGGGTTGGGCATCCAGAATATTACTGGCGGTACTTATCCTTCTAGTACTCGCATTACTGCATACCATTATAAAGCCTTACAAAGATTCTATAAAGGCATGGATATTAAATAACGAGAGCATAAATCCACAGCTTAAAGACCTAATGTATAAAGTTGGGTATGTAGTGTATAAGGTAACGGAGGTAGCGTACATGATCGTAAAACCTTTAATAGATTTCCTATACGGAATGCTAGTAAAGATTACATAGTCATTGAGCGTAAGATTTAAAAGAAATGATTTAGACAAGACTCTAAGCCGCCGTAGCTCAGCCAGGTGGAGCGGCGGGCTGTTAAAGGGCTCGGGGCGGAACTGACTGTGTGATGTTATCTCATAATCAGTACTTACCCCAACCATAACCTCGAGCTCAACATCGACCTAGGAACATATTAACCTTCTCATTTAAGATCCGTCTTAGGATTTTCTCATGATGTATTAATCCTCTTCTTAAATTTCTGGGATAATTTCTTAACTTACTGTCATAAATGTACATTATCTCATCAAGTTCATGAGTTAATTCTTCAAATCTTGGCAACCTGCCATACTTGTTGTAGTAGTTCCAAACCTCTTGAAGTGTAAGTCTTAATACATACTTATTCTGACTCATAAAATGCATGCCACAGCAATTTTTTGCTGTATGTAGATGGTAGAATCCTTCTTTACATGTTGAGAATTCGATACCATACTTTATGCATAGTTCTTTAACTTTTTCAAAAATTCTTAATTTCCACTCACTACATGGTCTGACTATTCTTGTTGGTAATTGTACTGATGGTGAGTATGATGTCCATTTATCCGAACTTTCATACATTGACTTATCATATGCGACTTCCTTAAATACTTTCAAATTCTCAACCTCATCTCTTAAAGCTTCAACGATTATTTGCTTAACGTCTACATATTTACATTGTTTTATTATTTCTTCAATTTCAAAGTCAGTAATTCCTGGAATAAATGGTTGAAGTCTAACAATTACAGGAACACCTTCACTACTCAACCTCTCGCACATTTTCAATCTCTCATAGGGTGAGGGAGCGTTAGGTTCAATAACTTTAGCAATCTTCTCATTAATTGTACTTAATGATACTTGAACAATAACAATTTCCTTATCATGAAGCTTCTTTAAAACTTGCAGATAATTATCCTCCATAAGCATAACTGCCTTTGTATTAATGATTAATGGCATATCAAACTTATGACAAAGCCTCATAACATATCTGCTTAATCTATACTCTTTCTCAATTGGTTGAAATGGATCTACAAGAGTAGAAAGTCTAAAAGGAATAGACTTAAGATTCAGTCTCTTCAACTTTTTAATAGTTAATTTGAATTCATTTATGAAATCATAAAGTGGCTTATTTTGTATATAATCCCTAATTCTATACCAACGACCAAAACAGTAAACACAAGCATGTGTACAAGTTGAGTAAGGCTCAACACGAAAAATAGAGTAACAGAAAGGACTAACATTAATACTAGGATTTACTACTAACTTCATATCTATCACATCTTTAAATTTTGAAGAATTCAAGCTTTCTCTAAGTCAGAACGTCATATTTAAGGAAAGTATTAAAAATAGGAATTTTAGAGTTAATAAAATAACCGCCCCGAGCCCTAAAGAAACCCGTAGGTCCCGGGTTCAAATCCCGGCGGACCCTTAAGATGGGGGCCGAACGGCGCCAATGGTGAATCCAAGCGGCGGCACCACCTCTTACCTTACATAGAAATACTTTATAAAACATGTAGTACAATTCTTAACTATGTATGAGATTGTTCTAGAGCCTAACATTTACAGTATTGATGATTTTAACAGCCTAATTGAACGTTTATTTAAGAATTACACATTAATTTTTGATGAAAAGCTTGTTCAAGATTGGTACTGTAGACCAGACTACTACGATCCAAGCTACTATGTCTGTAAAGGTAATGTTGGTGCTATTAGAGGTGTGAAGTTCAATGCCATAATCGATGAGAAAGGCAGAAAATTATCTATAGAACTTAGTGGTAGATTCAGCTTATCCATGAATGATTTAGGTAGAGTAGTTATTCTAATAAATGAGGCAAGATTAATCTTAAGAGAAGTTGAAAGTACTTAACAGTGAGCACAAATTACCTCTCTAATAATAACCCCATCAGTACTATCAGCATCTAATTTTCATGCAATAATGTTATTAATCATACGTGAATCATCGCTTAAAGAACACTCATGAAGAACTGATGAAATTGAAATTATTGATTTATCTTTATGAACAAGTTCAATATAATCATAATCTTTCAAATCAAGAATATTCATGACTTTACTTGATAATTTAACAATATTTCCTAAGTAATTACTAATTGAATTTTAATTAATAACATAACTATCTCTTTAATAGCTTTTGAAAATAGGAAGATTTAAAACATAGCTATCCACTTGATAATTTGAACATTAGTGACTAGTAAGTTAAAAGAAGAATTCTTGAAGTTGTTGAAAGAGGATGAGGAGTTTAGATATGCTATTGCTGGTTATTTAGGTTATAGTGAAGTATTGAAAAGACTTGAAGAGCACGATAAGAAATTTAACGAAATTTTAAATGAAGTAAAGAAGGTATGGTATGAGATTAAGAAGATATGGCAAAAATTAGAAGAATTATCTATCGGTCAATCTAGGATTGAAATTATTCTTGGTACATTAACTGAGGCTACTTTTTGTAGATTTGTTTGGGAAGACTTGAAGGAGGAACTTACAATTAAAGGTGAGAAAATATTGAAGAGAAGAAGAGGATGGGTTATTGAAAATGAAGAAATTGATTTACTTATAGAAACAGAGAAGTATGTATATGTT
>CAYMHS010000001.1:398607-436163 GCA_964390355.1 uncultured Thermoproteaceae archaeon
CTTATAGGTTCACTTATTGGTAAGGAAATGGTAAGTTATGCAGTAAGTAAAGGTGTAGAAGTATATCAATATTAATGGTGCGGCCGCCGGGATTTGAACCCGGGTTCTGCGGCTCGGCAGGCCGCCATCCTAGACCAGGCTAGACTACGGCCGCTCTGTGTTCCTTTTCTAGCCTAGTTTATAAACTTTAAAGATATGAATTGTCAAGATGCTTATTTAGGAAGTTCAAGAGAGATTGAGATGTTGTTGAAATAGACACTGTAGTGATATGTCAAGAATGTCAACTTATCTAGAGAGGGTAATAAGGCGATTTATACTGAGCATGATGAGAGAGTAGAAAGATGAAGTAATTTAGAGGTGAATTTGTAGAGGTAATTCATGTAATGAATTTACAGTTATTGATTTTTAACTTACTCAATAGTTCAAAAGCTGGCAAAGTGTATGAGACATCTCGACTCTTAAATAGGGCAATTAGTGTGGTATCAACTACATAGCTAGTAAGGGCTGTGTGCACCTTGAGCCTGTAGAGGAAGCTCTGACATTATGTCTATGTTCATGTAGGTTTGAGGTCAAATTTTTAATTTGTGAAAAGTAGTAATGACCTATAAGACATGTAAAATCATGAATATCTTAATAGTGAGATAGTTGAGAGATCTTAAATGAATAAATCTCAATATGAGAAAGTCTTTAAAAACTAAATATGCATGATAAATATTGAATTAAGCCCTTAGCCGGGTGGTGTAGCGGTCAAGCATGGCGGGCTCTGGACCCGCCGACCCCGGTTCGAATCCGGGCCCGGCTACCATTCCCTTCAGCACACTCCTACTTACTGAGTGTGTTTTTTGAGGAATGAGTTAAGTGTAGGAGATGTTAATAAGTATCTATTAAAGTCTTAATCAGGGAGTACTAATGTTTAAATTTATTAAAAAGTTGAGAAGTATTGTTGGTAAGGAATTTGTTATTACTGATGAAGTTTTACTTAATCTCTACTCTTTCTCTGCTTCTCAACTTTCTGGTAAGGTCAGAGCTATAGTCTTTCCTGAAACTGCTGATGAGGTTTCTGAAATTGTAAGAGTATGCTATAGAGATAATGTCTATATCTATCCTCAAGCATCAGCTACTGAGCTTGTTGGTTCTGCTATTCCATTTGATGGTATCGTTATTAGTTTTGAGAGAATGCAGAAAATTCTTGAGAAGAATGTTGATGATCTCTACATAACTGTTGAACCTGGTTTAAGAATTGATGATTTAAATAAAATTCTTGAAAGTGATCGTGTATTCTTTCCAGTGGACCCTTCCTCCGCTAAATCTGCAAGTATTGGCGGTATTATCAATACCGGTGGTGCTGGTATGAAAAGTCTAAAGTATGGTCCTGTACGCGATTGGATTTTAGAGCTAGAAGTCGTACTTCCAGATAGTGAAGGAACAATTCTAAATCTTGGATGCAAAACACGTAAGTGCAGACAGGGTTATGATCTTGTAAGACTTATAGTTGGTAGTGAAGGAACTCTCGCATTAGTTACAAAAGCAACGCTCAGAGTAATGCCAATACCTGAAAATACATTAATAATGACTATGTTTTTCAACTCCTTTAAAGACCTAGTAAATACCGTCATTGAGCTTAGGAGAAAAATTACACCACTCTTTATGGAATTTCTAGATGCTAAGATTGTTGAAATTACTAGACAAGTATACAATCATAACTATCAGGGTCACATGTTAACTATCGGTCTAGATATTCCTATAGAAGTTGAGGAGAAGTATGTCAAGTTTATAAAGGAAGTTGCATATAAGTATAATGTTCAAGATCTAGAATATACATCAACTTCAAGATCTAGAGAATTGAAAAGTATTGAAGTTAGAAGAACTTCATATGTAGCAACTCTGAGAATAGCTAAAGAAAGTGCTGGAAAGGATGCAATAATAATTACTGAGGATGTTGCTGTACCTTTAAGTAGACTCTCAATACTTGTAGATGAAGTTGAAGAATTGGCAAGAAAGTTCAATATACCAGTAATACTCAGTGGTCATATTGGTGATGGTAATCTTCACCCAAAAACTTGGTTTAATCCTAACGATGAGAGATCTAGAGAGAACGTTTGGAAATTTCTTAAGGAAATGATTAAACTTGTCATTAAGCTTAATGGAACTTTAAGTGCCGAGCATGGTATTGGATTGATAAAGAAAGAACTACTTGTAGAAGAACTAAAAGCTAGAAACTCTGTGAAGGCTTTAAACTTAATGAAAGATATTAAAAGAGTTTTCGATCCTAAAGGAATACTTAATCCTGGAAAGATACTTTAGATACTTTTTATCTTTCTAACTCCTCAATAATGGTCTTACCATCTATAACTAGAAATCCTTCTCTTTCACATACCTTTTCAGTTCCTTTAAACTTTTCTGCACGCATAATTATTACTTTCGTTAGTTCATCCTCATCATATACTTCAATATCCAGTTCATTCTTGAAGTATCTATTGATATTCTTGATATCTCTGTGAAGTAAATTTACTGCTTCTGGATGTGTTGATTTCACGGCTGAACCCCAATCAATTATTACAAGTTCTTTACCTGTATTTACAATATTATACTCGCTTAAATCTGCATGTATAATTTTTCCAAGAATGAAACCTCTCTCAATGTAGTTAATGATCGTTAGATAAGCTTTTTCAGGATCTTCAGGTGGCTCATCCTTAATTAATGGTGCGGGTACTCCACGCTCATCGTAATAGTTAATAAATTCCATTACAAGAATGTTTCTATAAAAGGCAATTGGTTGAGGTACGCGAATACCAGCTTCATAAGCATTTTTCAAATTTCCAAATTCTTTACGACACCAAAGCTCTATCAATTTATTAATGCTACTAATCTTCATTTTTCTAAATCTTGGATCATCACTGATATATCTATATCTTCCCTTTATGAATTGCGCTGTAGTGGTGTAGAATATTTTTACTGCTAAGTCTTTACCCTCAGGACTTTCAGCCCAAAAAACTTTAGCTTCCTTACCAAGACCCACAGCGCCATGAATTTCAGCAATAACTCCCTTATTCATAAGTTTCGTTAAATTCTCAATGGTATACTCATTGAATACATCGTCAAGAGATTTTAATTGGTCAATGTCTTTAACTTTGATTCTTCTCCTATCAATCTTATCCTTAATCTCTCTATCAATACTCACTTAAATACATACCTAACTTAGAGTATATAAACTTCTTGAGTTTACCTTAAGAGTTTCAGGGACTTAAATATATCGTAAATCTTTTATGCATTGTTGATACCTTCTCAATAACATTCTTAATGTCATTTTCACTAATTACTTGTAATGATATTATCTTTAATCTTCTAGGATCATGAATTATGAATTTTCTAAACATTACACCACTGATAAGTACGTAATCTCCCGGTTTTACGTTTAGGCATTCATTACTTAAAACTTCAATAACTTCTCCTGATTTATGAAACTTACTTGATAGAGCTTCAATTTTAGCTGACCTTTCATTAACACTGACAACTCTACCTACAACCAGGCACTTAGACATTTGATTCTTAATAAGTTTAAAAAATTGTATTTAAATTTTATGTTTGTAGTAATTAATTCAGTGTTAAAAGATACTACTAATTTACATTTAATGAATTGAAGATTCACCGAATATGTATAGAGATGCTACGTTACTTGCTATTGCTTGCATATTTTGGGGCCTTCTAGGACTTTTCGTAAAAATTCTTTATAAATACTTGACTCCCCTCATCATAGCTTTCACTAGGACTTTATGTACACTTATCTTTGTCCTAATAGTGATTTTTTACTTAGTCTTGAGATCTAAATATTCTAGGATAGAGATTATCCAGTATCTAAATTCAGCTTCAAGATTTAGATTTGGAAATTTCCTACTCAATAACTATGTAATTCACGTAATGGCGGGAATTTTAGGTTTTGGTATAGCTATTC
Source organism: uncultured Thermoproteaceae archaeon (assembly GCA_964390355.1). Taxonomy (GTDB): domain Archaea; phylum Thermoproteota; class Thermoprotei; order Thermoproteales; family Thermocladiaceae; genus CAYMHS01. Next base: position 402,560 of record CAYMHS010000001.1, read on the forward strand.
CAGAATTCTTCATGAGCCTTCAAGAAGTAGGAGTCTTCATAACTTATACAGTAGGTTTAGGTCTATATCCAGTAATTCTAATTATTCTTGAAGTCTATATCGCAAAAGAGGAATACTTAACTAAAGATAAGATTGTGTGGGCATCTTCACTAATCATAGCCATAACTACGGCATCCATGATTTACGAGTTTAAGATTGGCTCGATAGTACATGCAGTAATTTTCAGCATATCATGGTCACTCTATGTTTGGCTAATTTCAAGACTTACAAAGTTAGAGATACATCATTTAAATATTGAATTTACGGATCTAGCTTTAACAACCTTCTCAGGACTCTTCTTTATGTACTTTTTAGGAACCTACATATATGATGTTCGAGTATTACCTGGAATTGAAGATGCATTAATAATTGTTAAGAATGTTAATGTACTTGCGGTATTTCTTATAGTGATTATTTTGTGTACTTTAACTCCATACATGATTGTATATACTGTCATTCCTAAAAATCCTGAAAACAGCTTCTGGCTTGCAATTTTTCAATACTTAGAGATCTTTTTAAACATAGTTATTGGATTGGTTCTTTTAAAGGAGTTTACCTTAACTTTTCAAAATTTGCTTCTTCTCATAACTTCAGTAATCTTCTTCATAGTATCTATGATTTATAGGTATAGAGAAATTACTATTAGGAAGTTATTAAAGACTGTCTAGTAAGGTGTTAGTTATGACTAGAATTGATGAGAAGTTACTACGACCTGTTAGAGGTATGAGGGATTACCTACCTGAAGAATATTATCCACTACTTAACATTTGTGAGAAGCTTGCAAAACTTGCAGAATCTTATGGATATCTTAGAGTAGAAACACCTGCTTTAGAACATTTTGAAATACTTAAAGCAAAGGCTGGTGAAGAGATTATAAATGAGATATATTACTTCAAAGATAAGGCAGGTAGAGAAGTTGGTCTACGTTTTGACTTAACTGTACCTATTGCCAGAATTGTATCTTATAGACTTGATCTTTCAAAACCAATAAGATGGTACTACATCTCCAAAGTTTGGAGATATGATGAACCACAGCATGGTAGATTTAGAGAGTTTCATCAATTCGGAATTGAACTTATAGGTTCAAAAACTGTAAGAGCTGATGTTGAAGTACTGGCACTAGCTATCGAGTCTATGAGAACTTTAAATCTAAATAACACTATCTTCAAAGTAAATAGTAGAGAATTGATGGATAGATTATTAACTAGATACAGCATTAGTGATGACTTGAAAATTAGGGTCTACAGAGTACTTGATAAGAAAGATAAAGTAAGTAGAAATGAGCTTGCCTCTATGCTAATTAACCTAGGTATTGATGATAAAGTAAGTAATGAACTTCTAGAAGTTGCAAATACGCAGATACCAATAATTAAAGCTTCAGATCTTGTTAGGGAATTCAATCTTGGTGAAGATTTAGAGAAGTATTTTGAAAAATTTACAGAACTTCTAGAACTTCAAGAATTAGCAAGTAATGTATATCTAGATCTAGGTGTAGTTAGAGGTCTTGATTATTATACAGGTATGGTTTTTGAAGTGTATGCAAGTAATTACAAGCTTGCCATAGGTGGTGGAGGTAGATATGATAATTTGATAGAAATCTACAGCGGTATACATACGCCTGCCTCAGGTTTTGCTTTAGGAATTGAGAGAATACTAGAGGTGCTGAACATGATGAATTTAACAGCAAGTTCTGAGTTAAAGATAGATTACTACATATACTGCATAAACGAGGAATTGTTAAGTATCGCTTATAGAATTGCAAGAAAATATAGAAGACAAGGATATAAAGTTATTGTGGATACTGGTGATAAGAGTTTAAGGACAGCTCTCGAGTATGCATCAAAAGTTAGAACTAAATACTTCATCATAATTGGTTCTAAAGAAGTTAGTAGGGGTATCATTAAGGTTAGAGATATGGAGAAGTGGGAAGAATTTGAAGAAAAGTTAGTACTAGATTAATCTCTCATAACTATACAGTAAAACATATTAGTTTAACTTTAGGCACTAATTTAGACTAACTTATGAGTAAAGATGTCAAAAATCATGAGAAGATAAGCTATTTGAGAGCAGACGTCTTAGACGTTATTGAACTTAGTGATGAAGGTAAAGCAATACTACTCTTCACAGTTGACGAGTGGGAAGATCAAGTACTTCCTATGATCATTGATGCTAGTGCAGCTTTTTCCATAAAGAAGGCACTTCTAAACATTCCATTTCCAAGACCATTAACTCACGATCTAATTATGAACATTCTTGAAAGACTTGATGTCAGTATTGAGAGGATAACTATCGATGCTATGATTAATGGCATGTACTTAGCTACTATAGTACTTAAAGATAACAGAACAGGTGAGTTAATATATGTGGATTCTAGACCAAGCGATGCCACAGCCATAGCTGTTAGATCTGGTGCACCTATATATATTGCTGAACATTTAAGGAAGTATGCAGAACCTGCAAGCTTATATTCAAGACTTCTTGGAAATAGAAGGACTTAGATTAAAGTGTTAAGAATCTTAAAGTAACATTTATTAACTTTTAATAGTCATGAATATTGATGACACTAGCATATCTGATTCTTGACGCTTTGGGTTTAGTAGTTCTAGATGATAAAGGTGAAGTAATCACCTACCTAACCTATACAGGTGATGATGCTGAGATTGCAAACAAGTTAACAAGTATCGAGAAGGGTGAAGTAATCGATGAACTTATAAAGATTATTCAAGAAGTTAAAGATAGAGGTATTAATACCATAATTGTTGAGCATAAAGAATTAGCTAGAAACTTAGCAGCTAAGATTAAGGATGTAGAGATTAGATCAGAAGTGCCTAGTAAGGGTGGTGAACTTTACAGATCAAACTTTGAGAATTACTTAAAGAAAATCTTCAACTTAAGTTTAGACGAGTACAATAGAAGGCTTTATGAACTTACAGTACTACAGACAAGACTTAAACTTAGACAAGCAGCTGAGAAACGTGATCTCTTCATCGCACAGGCCATTAGTGCAGTTGATGATTCAGACAAGATCATGAATCTTATGGCTTCAAGAATTAGAGAATGGTACGGACTACACTTTCCAGAACTTGAAGAGCTTATACGTGATCATAGAGATTACGTCAAGCTAGTTTATGAACTAGGACATAGATCAAACTTTACTATTGAAAATCTTGAAAAACTTGGAATACCTAGTGAAAGAGCTAAAAAAATCGCCGATGCTGCTAAGAAGAGCGTTGGTGCTGAAATGGCTGAATGGGATATCGATAGTATTAGAGCTTATGCCAAAGTATTTCTTGAACTTCTAGAAACTAGAAGAAAACTCGCAACATATATTGATGATGCTATGAAGGAAGTTGCACCAAATATTAGAGAAATCGTAGGTTCATTACTTGGTGCTAGACTTATAAATCTTGCAGGAGGATTAATGAAGCTTGCCTTATTGCCAGCATCGACTATTCAAGTACTTGGTGCTGAAAAGGCCTTATTTAGAGCTTTAAGAACAGGTGGTAAACCCCCTAAGCACGGAGTTATCTTTCAGTTTCCAGAAATTTTCAGAGCACCCAGATGGCAACGTGGAAAAATTGCAAGAGCCTTAGCAGCTAAACTAGCCATTGCTGCTAAGGCGGACGCATTTACAGGAAATTTCATAGCACCAAAATTAAAGGAAGAGTTAATGAAACGTATTCAAGAAGTTAAAATACAGTATGCCAGACCACCACCAAGAAAACCAACAACGGCAAAACCTACAAGAAAACCTAGCAGAAGATAAGTTTAAAATTCTTAAGCTTTTAAAATATATACATGTCCTTAATAAAACCTATAGAAGTTAAACCTCACGATAAATTTGAAAGAGTTTACTGGGTAACTTTTGAAGATGGTACTGAAAGATTAGCAACACCAAATCTAACACCTGGTAGAAAAGTCTACGGTGAACAATTAATACAGTGGGAAGGTGTTGAGTATAGAGTCTGGAATCCATATCGTTCAAAATTAGCAGCAGCTATACTTAATGGCCTTAAAAACATGCCAATAAGACCAGGAAGTAAAGTTCTCTACCTAGGTGCAGCTTCAGGAACAACAGTTAGTCATGTCAGTGACATTGTTGGTAATGAGGGATTAATATATGCTGTGGAGTTTTCTCCAAGAGTGTTTAGAGAATTTATTGAAAAAATTATTGACCAAGGAAGAAGGAACGCCATACCTATACTTGCAGATGCAAGATATCCTGAACAGTATGTGAGTATTGTTAAACAGGTAGATGTTGCCTACATAGATATTGCACAGCCATTTCAGGCGAAAATACTTGCAGATAATGCTGACGTCTTCTTAAGAAGGCATGGACATGTAATGCTCATAATTAAGGCTATGTCTATAGACGTGACAGCAGCACCTGACGAAACTTTCAAGAGAGAAATTGATCATTTGAAAGAAAGAGGTTTTGAGATTCTAGAAACTGTAAAACTTGAACCATACGATGTAGCTCACGCACTAGTTATTGCTAGAAAGCTCTAAGTAAGAGTAAGACTTTAAAATAATTAACAACTATTAATTATGTAAAAGCAAGACATGAAGACTAGCCAAGACAAAGCACTCTTTGAAAAAGTAGTAGATACACTCATATCTAGGAAGGCAAACTTCCTAATAACTAATGGAAAATCCTACTCATACGATGTAATTGCTAAAGTTAAAGTTGCTAGTGATGATAGAAAGTTAATTATTAAAATAAGCAGTGATGTAGATAAGATAATGAAAAATGAAATTGTTGATCTAGCTTTACTCTCAAAGACTGCTAATGCTGTACCTATCATCATTGGACTATTTATAAACAATAAGTTAATGAGTAATGATGTTGCGTATAGAAAGTTTGGAGTTATTGCTATGAATTTCAAATCCTTAAAGAATATACTTAATGGTAAGCCTATAAAGTTCATTAAAGAGAGAGGTGTTATCAAGGCGAAAGTTAAGGGATGGCTTCTCAGAAAACTTAGAGAAGAGGCAGGACTGAGCCTTGGAGATCTTGCAGAAATACTTGGAGTTAATAGAAAAACCATATATGAATATGAAAGAGGTACTTTTGAAGCATCTGAAAGAACCGCTAAAACTTTAATGAAAATTTTTGGTGAAAATATTCTTGAAGATGTTGAATTAGTTCCATCAACTTCAGAATTGGAGAAACATTACATTAAAAGAAGAGTAACGTTAGGTTTTATCAAGAACTACCTTAACACTCATGAATTCTATACTCTAGAGAAGGCACATGCTAAAATCACAGCTATCGATGTTAATAAAGGTTACGAGAATTACTTAATAAGTGACGATTCAGAAGCTAAGAACGAGCTTATTAGGGTTGCACAAATACTTGATGTTGGTGTTGCCATTACTTCACCTGAAAAGAACGAGATTGAGTTTATTAAAGAGATTTAGAATACGAGATCTCTCCTAACAGCAAACTCTGCGCGTCTACCAACATTCCAATTCCTTACAGGTCTATAGTAACCTACTATTCTTGACCATACTTCAACGTTACTTGAACCACATTTAGGACATTCCCAGAGAGTGGCGATAGTTCTGTAGCCACAGTTTAGGCATATTGATTGTGTAGGTGTATAGCTAAAATATACCAGACTATATTTAGATGTTAAGAGAATTAACTTCTCAACATTCTCGTAATCTACTGGCCTATGTACGAATATGTGCTTCATAACTCCTCCTGTAAAGAGTCTTTGGCATGAACCTTCAATTTCTAGCTGCGTATCTAATCTATACGTTGTGTATGGTGGTGTAAGTTGATTTGTATAAAATACTTCCTCTACACTTGCGAAGAGATCTTTACTTCTAGGTATAAAATTTCTAAAGCCCGCATACCTCTGCCAATCAAGCTTTGCAAGACGTACACTGCTTGATTCTGCAGGTGCTTCTTCGAGATTATATAGGACATTATCTTCACGTTCAAACTCTTCGAGAATCTTATTCATATATTCAAACACCTCTCTATAAATTCTAATAACATCATTAACATACTCGTGACCATCAATGTCGATCTCTCTATACCAAAGCATTGGTTCATTCATAATGATACTAATCATTTCGGCCATACCTGTGACTGCGATAGTGTTGTAGTAGTATTTGAATGGATTAAATTCATCAACATAAATTTTAGTTAATGGATAATAACCAAGTCTATGGAGTTTCATATATCTTAACCTCAATGTTTGAAGTACTATTCTTGAAAGCTGCATGTAGTGGTAAAGTATTTCATCAAGATACTTCTCAGCATCACCTCTAAGACTAGCTTCCATAGCTATTCTAGGTAAGTTGATAGTTACAAAACCAATACTGCCAGTACTTGGCGGAAGTACCCAAACACCTTTAGTTGAATGTAAGTATTGAGATACTTTAACCATATTACTAGTTAACCTGCAACAGAAACTGAAAATGCCTGAAACATCAATAGCATAACCGTTTAGGAAGTAGAATTGACCACGCTCAGCCACACATTTCCAGAAGAGCTCACTGAGCTCAGCATCACTTTCAAGAAGCTTCACAAACTCTGAAGTAAATGCAACGGTAGGTATTGGGAAGGTGAATGGTCTACCGTAGGCATCACCTTCAAGATACACATCAATAAATGCTTTGAGAATTATTTTAGCCTCGTCGAGGTAATCACCAAGCTTACCGACAACCTTGCCGCCAACGTAGGCAGGCATGTCGTAGTACTCCTTAATACCAAGACCAAACATTACATTACTGAAAGGGGTTTGATAGCCCACTCTTGTAGTGTAGTTAAGATTGAATATGAGTCTCTGTATACACTGTTTTACTTGCTTATAACTTAGATTATCAATTTTTACGAAAGGTGCTAAGTATAAATCGACAGCATTGAGGCCAACGGCACCAGTTCTTTCCTGAGCAGCGATCATTATAAAGTTGGCAAGTTGATCAACAGCGGAATCTAGATGTTTTGGTGGCTTAGATATTATTGATGGAGTTATGAGACCCTTAGCTAATATTCTTTCAGTACTGAAACCTCCACAATAAGGCAAGTACCAGCCACCATCTCTTAACTTGTTAATATGTATCCAACCATCAAAATGTGCTTTCATACTCTCAGGTGGTAATTGTTTGAAAGCTTCATTAGTGATTATCTCTTTAGCTACATGCCAAAAGAGCGTAATTGCTGAATCGTTAGTATTTGCATTTTCTTGAACTATCCAATTACTTTTCTCAAAATACTCTAATTCAAGTTTCTGTAGGGACATGATCTCAGTACTTTAGTACTTATACTAACTAACGAATAAATTCAGGATTTAAAATAAGTATTCAGTACTGTATTTACTTGGAGAGTTAAGTGAAAGTTATACTCATCTAAAGATACTTAAGAAATCTTTAACATGCTCGATTAAGCTTCTCTTCAAGTCATGTGGATGTATTTGACCTGAGCTGTATAGTTGATCAAGCTCTTCCTGACTTCTCACAATTAAAACTTCTCTTTGAGTTTCTACTCTTAGCTCTCCTCTATATGGAATGATTAAGTATTTAGCAATCTCAAGTACGGGATTGTACTTAACTTCACGTGGTGGACAATATGCTTTTAAGATCTTCCTTTCAATGTCTTCAGGTGGATCGTCTATATAGATAGCATCTCCAGGTCTTGACTTACTCATCTTGTATATAGCTAATGCTTCATCAACATCCAAACCTGTACCTGTCATCTTACCAACACCACTAAGACCTGTGAGTACTGGTGTGTGTATGGCTATTGGTTTTTTCAATCCTAACTTCTCAGCAACATCTCTGGCAAGCATGTGAGCTTTTCTTTGATCAAGACCGCCAAGTGCAATATCTACACCTAAGTATAGAGAGTCGGCTACCTGCATAAGAGGATATATTAGTTTTGAGAAGTCGAGTTCTGCATCTTCAGTTTTTCTACCAAGGATACTAAGAGCTCTCTTTATTCTTGCAAGCGATGAGGATTTTGCAATCTTAATAACAAGTCTCCAATACTCTTTATCATTAGTTAATGAGTCAATATCTATAAAGTCGACATTGATACCTAGTTTATAAAAAACTTCTCTAACATTTCTTGAACATTCTTTTAGCTCGTCAACACTGCCCTTATCATTTATCCATCCATGCCAAGTAGCTTCTAGAATCTTCATTTTAACTCCAGCATCTACAAGATCTTTAACTTTAAAAATCCATACAAGCCAACCAATATGTACTCTACTAGTAGGTTCATAGCCTGCATAACCAGTTGCATTATCTATTCTTTCAAGTAATTCCTTCTCAGTAATTATTTCTACAGTATTTCTCTTAACAAGCTCAAACTTGTTCATGCCTAAGAATTTACTAAACAGAAATTAATAAATAAAACCACATAGACTATATGCAAGCGTTAGAGAGATAATGAAGATAAAGTGTCCAATATGTGGTGAGGAAGGAGAGCTGATAATCGAGAAGATAGGTTATTACAAGTGCTACTATGTTGATCATGGAGATGTTAGACACGAGATCAAGTGCATAGAAGAAACGTACGAGTAAGATGATGAACTCTTCGCTGCCCTGATGGATGACGAATTCCGGTGGAACTGATAAGATGTCTTATCACTCTTAATTTTTAGGAAAGATTGAGAACTAAACTATTGCTCTCAATTGATAAAGCATTAATACGTTAAGAGCCGATATGTTTTTGAAGATTGAAGTATATTTAAACTGTGAGACCTACTTTTTAAAATTAAGTATATATGGATCAATATATTTCAATTCTCCACGTGTTATTGAAAGTATCGGTAATGATACTCTATCTTTAACATCCACAAGTGACTTATTTATACGTTGTTTTAGCATGTTCACGTTCTTTGGTAAGACTATGAGATTTGCTATGGATCCTGTTTTTAAGGAATGTAGCATTATGTTGTCTAATGATAATAACATTCCATTAATAGTGTATGCTTTAAGTATCTTCTCTAAAGATACTCCACCATTAATGAGTGACCATACTTGTTCAGCTGGATGGTATAGTTCTATAGGAAAATCACTACCTATTCCACATACTAAATTGTTAAGTTCAAGTAGATCAGCATATACGTAAACTCCATAATCGTTAGGCATTAACTTTAACCAATACCTATTATTAATCTTAGTATCATAGCCTAATCCTGTTCTTACAACGTCTAGGTCTGTGGGTATGAAGTGTGGATTAATTACAATGCCTAACTTACATTTTTCAAGATTCTTAAGTAAATCATACCTCATTACTGACACATGTTCAATTCTAACTATTGGTGAAGATATGTTTTAACTTCTGTGTACATTTAAGTATTTCTTCAAGGGCTTTATCACCAATGGCATGTATGGCTATCTGTAAACCGTTTTCTAGACTTTTAAGAATTCTATATTTCTAAACCTCACTACTCAATCTGAGTATTCCTCTCGTATTTCGATCAAGATATGATTTAGATAAGGCTGCAGTACGTTCAGTGAGAGTACCGTCCATAAAAATTTAACACTGCAAAGTCTAACGTTTTCTGTAGATATGCTAGCTAAATCTTTGTACCTAATCTATTAAGGAGTAGTCAATGTACAGTACTAATATCTATAGACAACTTGTGAGATAATTCTTTAAGAATATCGATTTCAACCCCACAAACACATAATGAATGTATACACGTAATGCCTTCTTTAGCATAATCTTCAATAAGTTTAGTGTAATTTCTAATTAATCTCTCTCTTGCAATGATGTACTTACGTCTAAGTAATGCTGGTAATACATGATCTAGTGCATCTTCAAGTAATACACCTAGATCTTTATCATATTCTCGTCTACTAAATTTCTCAAGCTCAGCACCTAATAATTTCTCAACTCTAGAATTTACGGTAGCCTTGTGCCAAGTATTGCTTAAAATTATTATAGGTCTTTCAGTAGTGATCTTATCTAAATCATCACGATTAAGAAAGCCTAATCTACGCTCAACCCATCTAGTTACAATTATGGGTTCATCTTTTGAATAAAGATTCATTATACTTTTTAACTTCAACTTGAGTTCATCGATACTTTCTACTTTATCTTTCAGAACGTCTAGGTCTGACATTATTTGTAGTTCTGAATGTTGATGAGAATCTACAAATCCAGGGATTATTATATAATCCGTAGATAATTCAATACTAATCTTCGCGTTATAAACATGTTCAGGCAATGATCTACCACTATATAGTATTCTATCTCTCTTAATTCCAATCATCCAGAAATCTTCGTCTATATCTACAAAGTTCATCACAGAACCTCTAGTGACGAGATCAAGCTTCACATAGAGCTATACTATTATATCTAAACTTAAACGTAATGCTATGTTCAGTAGAGGCCGCTCTAATCACTGATCATTTCCCGTAGTTTCATCACTAATAAAGTATTTTTACTGTAAAGTTATTGATAAACCATACCTATGAAGTATTGAGAAAAGTTTCTATAACTATGCATTAACGTATAGTGAAGTGTTACTTCTAATAACTTTAGAACCATATGCAAAAATGGAAAGTATTAAGGAGATTTTGAGAAATTTCAATTATAAATATGATGTTATTTTTGAACTTAGCCGTAAAGGTAAGTACTTACTCAAAATTGAATCTGATGATTTAGACAATGTAATTAGTTGTTTAAGAAGTATTAACGAAATTTCACATATAGTGATTATTGAAGACATTTTAGATACATTAAGTGTAGATGACTTGATTAATAGATGTAGAGCACTGCTTAGTAAGTTAACTTCAACATACGGTTCAGGTACTTTCAAAGTTGTTGTTAAGAGAATGTTTAAAAAATATCCATTAACTAGTATTGAACTTGCAAGGATTATTGGTCAAGAATTAAGTAAATATGCTAATCCTGAACTCGAAAGACCAAAATTCATAATATATCTTGAAATTCATGAAAGTAGATGTTTAATAGGATACTCACTACAAGATATTTATTTTAAGATAAGAAAGACAATACCTAAGAATTGGATCGATAGAATTATCGGTATTGTTGAATATCCAAGAACTGTATATGAAGTCATGGATCTTATACAACTTAGTCATGCCTTAAACGTTGAGTTAAGAATAATAGTTAAGAGAGACCATATTATACGTAAAGCCTTTGAGAAATTAAATCTTGATGAAAGTAAAGTTAAGGTTAGAACTTATCAAGATTTAGAAAGCGCATTAAAGGGGATTGATTACCTAGTAGCCTTGACACAGTATGCTATATTTAATGAAGAAAAACTGATAGAGATTACTGAGGAAGTATACACTTCAGGTAAGGTTCTTGGTTTTATACTTGGTAATGAAATTGATGATGTAAGTTTAAAAGCTAGAAGAATGAGTAATATCGAAATAAGACTTGGACCTCAAACGGGACACCCCATGAGAACAAGTATAGCTCTCACATACGCTATAGCGATAGTTGTGGGTACTCTAGTTAGAAGAGCTAAAATGTAGAAGTTGGAAGTAATCATTATAAGAGACCTGTATACGTATTGTTTACGTAAATGCACTCACTAGCTATAATTCTAGTCTTTCTGGTGATAAGTAACTCATTACTCGTTATCAGTTGGTACCTCTCTAGGGATATAAATAGTTATAAACTTATACATTCATCACTAAGTAATATTGACAAGCATTTCTCAGGAAGAGTTATTCTGAAATTCTTAAAATACTTCATAATTCCTCCAAGGACATTACTTCCTGTAATGATAATAATCCAACCTATTCTTGAAGAGTATGTCTTCAGATATGTCCCTGTAATTAAGCTTTTTGTACAATCATCTTACAACATTGTTACCATAATAGTCATTCTATTACTTGTGAATACTTTATGGACACTACTTCACTATCCACAATATAGAAGGCTCTTAAAATTTAAACATTGGTTATGCATATTTCTTGCAGGTCTTGGATTTTTAGCTTCCTGTACCGGCATGGTACTTCTACATCTATGGTGTAATATTAGTGATTTCTATGCGTGGTTAGTACCAACTATACAGCATGTATGTTTTAATTGTTATGGATATTTTAGAGATAAGTTGAGACTCAGTAGATTATAGGTATATGTTCTTCCTTAGCAGGTTTTAAATATGCCTCTAGATTCTTCTCTATTAGGAATGAGTATTTACTTGCATGCTCTTTCAAGTTATCTAGAGGTATCTCCGCATTGATGAGTTTACTTATTGCTTTAACAAGCTTTATAGCTGCAGTTACATCTGGTCCAAATTGTCCAACAGTTTGGTTAAGTATGTACAGTATATCTTTATGTGTTGCTATCTTACCACTTTCTAATAATCTTCTAATAGCTGTAAGTACCTTAGATTCTGCAAGTATTAAGGCACCTACAATGTTCTTGGAAAGTACGGCATCTAGAAATACAGCTTCAGCACCTGCAATTGTTGCTTCCTTAACAGGAATGAAACCTAAAGCTTTAAACTCTTCAACATGATCTTCCTCAGTTACGAAAAAGACGTCCTCACTCTCTTTTTCACCAATTGCAGGTATGGCTGTTAGACATATAACTCTATTAATGCCATTCTCTTCAGCCCACTCAAGTATTCTACTGATAAAATCTCTATAAACGTCTGGAGGTATGGGTATGTGTTGTCTAATGGTTACTAATGCATACTCACGCTTGTAGAAGAGTCTATAGGGTAGTTTGGCAACACCATTAATTACTGTAATCATGGGTGCTAATTCTCTAATTCTAATAGAACCTAACTCTTCCATTTTTAAAGCATCGATAACGTACTCAATAGCAACAACAGAGGCAAGACTTGGTTCTGGACATGCAACAATTAAGGTGTTTCTAGGATCTCTAGGTATTGATCTAAGTTTAACTTCTAGGGTAAACTCCATAGTACATACTTTAACTAGACTACTTTATAAATTAGCTACTCTTTCCTAAATTTGAAAAGTCATAAATAAGCTAAATGTTGGTGTAGTTTGATGAGCATAATAACTTTACTTACAGATTTTGGTATACGAGACTATTTTGTAGCTTCTATGAAGGGTGTAATACTTAGTATCAACTCAAGTGTTAAGATTGTAGATATTACTCACGAAGTACCTAAGTACAATATTGCTAAAGCTGCATTTATACTATACTCATGCTATAAGTACTTTCCTAAAAATACTATACATGTAGTAGTTGTTGATCCTGGTGTTGGAACTGAAAGAAGGCCTATCATCATTAAATCGAAAAACTACTACTTTGTAGGTCCTGATAATGGTGTACTTACACTTGCAGCTGAAGATGATGGTATTGAGAAGGTTTATGAAATAAGTGTAGGTAGATATACCAGATCAGAGATATCATCAACTTTTCATGGTAGAGATATCTTCGCACCAATAGCTGCATATTTAAGTCTTGGTATTAATGTTGATGAACTTGGTAGAGAGATTAATAATTATGTTAAATTACCAATAGTCAGGCCGAGGATAATTAATAACATTGTAGAGTGTTGTATCGTTTATATAGATTCCTTCGGAAATGCATATACAAGTTTAAAGTATGATGATTTAAAGAAGCTAAATTTCAAACCATACAGAGAACTTGAGATTACTCTTAAAGATAATGTAGAGTTGAGAATACCTTTCGTAAAGGCTTACAATGATGTTTCCGAAAATTCTCCACTAGCTTTGATTAATAGTGAAGGTTATCTAGAACTTGCAGTAAATAAAGGTAATTTTGCAGAAATGTTTAATGTTAAAGAATTTGATAAAGTGCTAATTAAGCTTAAATAGTCTATATCATTCTTTAAAAATGCTTTGCATGTAATCAAACCACATAATCACTAGCAACACATATAAACTGCTTCAACACCCGTTAGGTATGCCTATCAGAATCGCCATCATTGCATGTAAAAGAGCTAGGGAACAAAATCTATGTCCTGGTGATGCTAAATGTCTCGTTGCATTGATGAGAAGAGAAGGCGAATTTGAGAGGTATAAAGGTAAGGACGTACAAATTGTTGGTATTATTGATTGTGGTGATTGTCCTGGAACTAGAGTACCAGCCTCATTATCCCTACTTAAGATGCATCTTGATTCCCTAAAAGAAACTGTCGATGTTATTCATATAGGAACTTGCGTAATGGCTTTATGCAAGTATAAGGATGATTTAATAAAGATTGTTAAAGAAAAGGCGGGCGTTGAAGTAGTTGAAGGTACTCACAAGTACGCTAAGCCTAAAATCTTTCCATAAATTTAAAAACACAATCTTTACCTTTAAAAATTATCTTTTCTCTTCCTTACAGCAAGGTATTTGAGTATCACTCTCCAAACTTCTCTTGTCTTCCTAAATAATTCGTTATTATTGGCATTAAGTCAAGCCCCTTAAGAACTCCCCAAAATCCTTCACTACAGGCCTTTTCACAGTATTTACTTACTTCGTCTCTAAATAAGTCAGGTCCCCACATCATTATTGGTACAGGATCACCTGTATGGTCTTTAACTTTTACGGGTGTTGCATGATCACATGTGATTACTATGTACGTATTATCTGGTACTTTCTCAAGAACTCTTCTTAAAGCTGCATCTACTTGTTCAATAATCCTTATCTTACCCATAACATCTCCGTCATGACTTGCAGAGTCTGTTGGTTTAACATGAAGAACAACAATATCATAATTACTTAAAGCCTTAACAGCTTCTTCAAAGGCCCTATTATAATCGTCCGTCTTTGCTCCTCGATAGCCTGGTACATCTATGACATCAAAGCCTAAAGCTTTGCCAATACCTTTAATGACAGCAATTCCAGCAATCATAGAGCACCTAATGTTGTACACTTCATTTATTGGCTTAATTTTTGGTAAAATACCTGCACCTCTAAGAAGTATCATATTTATTAAGGGTTTTCCTTCTCTTCTTCTAGTAATGTTAATTTCAGATTGACTTAACTTTTCATACACAAGTTTTGTAAATTCTTGAAGTATTTTGCTTGTTCTTTTAGCTTCTTCAGAATCATCTAATGGTTTTCCATCAAGAACTCTCTTATTAATGGCGTGAGGATCAGTGTTACCTACTCTATATGATATTTTCTCACCTCTAAGTATGAGTACACCTCTATGTTCTGTTGTGTGTTTATATATTAACTCCACGCCATACTTCTCATTTATTATCTTTCCAATATCCTCATTTATTATCCTCTCAATCTCTCTAGCCTCTTCAGGATTTACATATCTACCTGCTCTTCTATCAATTACAATTAAGTCATTATTAACAGTTGCTACATTAGTTCTAAAAGCAATATCACCTGGTCTTAAATCTACACCAGCACCTAAAGCTTCAAAAGGTCCTCTACCTGTATAATATCTGTAAGGATCGTATCCAAAAAGCGCTAAATGTGCAACATCACTTCCAGGCCTTACTCCAGGACTAATGGCATAGAGTAATCCACAAGATCCTTCACTGGTAAGTCTATCAATTGTTGGTTTTTGTGCGACTTCAAGTGGGGTTTTTCTACCTAGCTCAAGTAATGGTCTATCAGCTGCGCCATCAAGTATAATGATTAATGCCTGCATGATGAGAGAATTAGTACATAATATTTAAGTATTGTTTCCTCACTGACGTACTATAAACAACTTCCATTACCATTGCAAGAAGTATAGGTAAAATGTAACTATGCGGACTGTTCTTGGTGTGGTGGTAAGTTTATATCTTGAAGTATATTTGAAGTTATTTTGATAGTTTTAAAATACCTTTTCTAGCAATTAATATTGCTGATACTGTATGTTTATCTAGTCCAAATTTTCTCATAATTTCTTTATGTTCTTTACTTGATGATGTGCCTTTAGGACTTACGTAAGTTACTTGTAATGCATATAGTGGTGCTTTCCATGAAATTCTCTCAATTATTGAATTTCTAAATATTGAAATTTTGTAATTATACTTTTCATGTTTTCTATCTTCTTTATTTCTAATCCAGAAGTATTTTAGATAACCAATTATTTTAGGATTTTCAAGTACAATAGTTGAAACACCGTGATGATAAGCATATCTTAAACATTCATGTATTGCTTGACCAATAACACTCCAAGCAGTTTTTCTAGGAAATCCTCTAGAAGTAACTTCACTAAACCGAAAAGTCTTCTTATCAAGCAATTTCTCATCCTCATTAATTATTACAAGATTTATTCTATCAACATTAACGTCTATTCCTGCAATATTGTTTCCCAATGATTTATCAAATCTCTTCATAACTTGAACATAGAAATTATATGGAATCATTAATTGAACTTCACCATAGAGATGAAAATTACAATCACAACCCATACCATAATCGTTAATGTAAATCCTGGCAGGATAACCAATTTCACCACTAAATGCTTTATTGATAAGTTCATTAATTATTTTCTTATAGTATTTTGATACTTTAACATTAAGTTCTATTCCATAACTTCTCAAATGGTAATCATATACTAAGACTTCAACAGTATTCAAGTTTATGAAATGTACGTTTAAATTACCTTTCTTACTTTTCTCTTTGTCTGCCTTTGATTGAAATAATAACCAATTACTAAGTTCAACATCTTGAGTATTTACACCTAAAGCAGGTATTGACTTAGGTGTTGAATGTATAAGTTTTCCAATACCTTCACAGTATCTACGATTTGGAAGAATTGAGTAACATTTTTCAACTGAAAGACTTAGAAAATCGTATTGAGAATATTTACATATCTTCTCATCCTGTTTAACAAGTTTTAATAATCTATGTGCACAAACCTTCGATAACTAAGCAGTTAAAAGAATAAGAAACGCACTTCTATCAACAACATGAAAAGGTAATCTAACAGTTATGTAGTCTAACTCCATTAGGACGATATGTACCGAAGGTTTTATATAAAAACTTTCTTTCTAAACTGAACTAGTGACCCGTTGGCGCGTGAGGGGGTTTGACCCCTCCAGTAGCCCACCAACGGGAAACCGCAATGAACCCGAGTGAGTTCTGCTAGTTTCTGAGGGTAGAAGTTACTCACTCGGAGAGCACTAAGTATTAGCTTTCCAAAACTTCGTCAATCCATTCAAGATAATTCCTTAAACCGTAAATGATAGGTATGGCTACGATTTCAGGTACTTCGTAGGGATGTACTTTCTTAACTTCATCTATAACCCTGTCGAGCATGTCAAGTCTTGATTTAATGATGAGAAGATTTTCTTTAGCTTCCTCTATATCACCTTTCCACAGGAAAATACTTGAGACACTATTAATAATATTAACACATGCTGCAAGTCTTTCACTTACTAATGTTTTTGCAATTTTCTCTGCACTTTCTCTATCAGGTGTTGTTATTAGGATTATAATGTAAGTTCCTAAAGATGATGTTGTCATAGCTATTAGAGTAATTTTAAAGTTTTTAGTAATTACGGTAAATCAATAATTTTAGAGTTAAACTTTCCACTACATATATACTCCATGTAGAGCTTTAACTTACACAAATTTTCTCTCTTGATGATTATTAAGACCATGTTTAGGCATGTCTTAAACTTACATAGATTTCTCAGCTTTTCTATCAATACTCTAACGCTTGGTGCATAGTAATCGTTATCTACAATTAACAATTCGTAATTAATAAATGCAAAAATTTTATCAAAACCTCTATACTTTAGCATCAACCTCTCATCATCCGATTTAAGTTCAAGATTATCTATAGGTATCTCAAGAATGTTTTGTATCTGATGCTTTTTATCACTACTACTTAATAAATAGTTCATTATCAGCTTCATAATAGATGGTTTACACTTCTCATGAATGGTATCAATCTTAAGATGGCTCTTAAAGTTTCCCAAATATTTCTCAACATCTTTACACATCTTCATACATATGAAGTTTCTTGAAGATAATATCATGTTTATAAGTCTACACGTGTAATTGATTTCATCTCTTCTAGTCATTCCATAACTCTCCATGACAGATTTTACTGTATTCTCAATGTTAAAGTGATCGTTAATTACTATCGTATCTACTATTTGTCTTAACACTTTATTTTTCATGATTAAGGTGAAGAGTAGATCAAGCACTTCCTCTATCCTATTCTCTTTTAGTAACTTGCCGATCTCTTTAGCCTCAGCACTTAAATGTCCATTTTGAGTGAGACCTAATGCCTTTAAGGTTGGTAGAATCACTCTAATGTTGGATTTATTCAATCCCTTATCGTTAAGGTATTTAACGAGCAATTCATTAACGTCATCTACTCCTAAATCAACGGCATATTTCAAAATCTCAAGTAATCTATCTGGAGGTATTCTTATATACCATGAGTGTCTTTCCAGCATAGATGAGTCGATAGCATGGTTATTTCTATAGGTATTAATGAGATGCTGAGTTACGTATCTTATCAATAGATCGAGGTCTCGAAATTTGCCAACTACACCGTCAGGTGTTTCTACTATGTATTCATTATCACTCTGATAGATATTTAGAATTAACTTCATTGTCAACACTACATTAACTTTAAAGGAATATAAATCAAACATGTAAAAATCTAAACATAATAGGTATAGAATGTGAGTGAAGTAGTACTTATATACGTCTAAATCTTCCTGAAAGTAGTGAAGAAACGCTTAACGACGCTTGACATAGCAGCTATTACTGGAGAGTTGAAAGAATGTATAGTAGGTGCTATCATCGATAAAGTTTATAGAATTGACAATAATATTTATCTAAGACTTAGAGGCGGTAGTGAGAAGTACTTCATAGTGGCATCAACTCATAGATTAAGCACGACTAACTACATTCCTGAAAATCTACAATCAATAACCTCATTAAAGTCATTAATCGAGAGACATAAGGTTGAGGATGTATATAATCCTGGATTTGAAAGAATAATCATGATAGAGTTTCACGATAATTCGAAGCTTATAATCGAGCTTTTAGAACCCTTTAATCTCATTTACATCAATTCTAAAGACCTTATTGAATGGATTTTAAAAGTATATGAAAGTAAGGATAGAACTTTAAAGATAGGATTGAAGTATAAATTCCCTCCTAAAACCTTCATAGATCCAGAGCTCTGTACTTATGAAGATTTTGAGAAAACTATACTAAGTGGAGATGAAAGTATTGGCAGAGCATTGGCTAGAAATTTTGGTCTTGGTACGGAAGTAGCATTAGAATTGTGTTGCAGAGCTGGTCTTGACTTTAAAATGAAGGCAAATGAGTTATCGAGTAGACAGATAGATATACTGTTTAAGGAGCTGAAAGATATTATAGCTAAAGTTAGAAATTTACATCTAGAACCAACCATTTATTTGAGTAATGGAAGGCCAATCACTGTGACCCCTATACACTTCTACTCAATAATCTCTAACGAGAGGAGAATTTTTGAAAAATTTAATCAAGCTGTTGATGAATATTTTCATGAATTAGAAGTTGAAGAGTATACCAAAAGTATAGTTGAAACTAAGCTTCAAGAGATTCATAAGTTAAGAAGAAGTATTGAAGATGTTGAAAACAAGATTAAGGATTTTGAAGAAAAAATTAGTAATTTAAAAAGAAAGGCGGAGTTTCTCTTAATGAATAAGTATCATGTTGAGGAAATTCTTGAAGAAGCTAAAAAGTATTGGACCATGTATAGATCAGGCAGTGTAAATTTAATTAAAGATCTACATAGTGGTGAAGTTTTCGTTGAAGATTTTGATCCATCAAGTAAGACACTAATTATAAACATTCATAGTGTCAAGATACCTATCAAACTTGATGTCAAACTTGGTCAAGTTATCAATGAAGTTTATAGTAAAGTTAAGGATTTAGAAAGAAAAAGAGAGAAGGCCCTTAAAAGTCTTGAAGAGTTGAGAAATAGAGTTACAAATCTTGAGAAGTTGGTAAGTGATGAGAGATTGAGAAGCATTGAACAGATTAGGAAGATAGTGTATGGTATTCATGAGTGGTTTGAAAGGTTTAAATGGTTTATAACAAGTAATAACTTTCCCATTATTGCAGGTAAGGATGCTTCACAAAACGAACTAATCGTTAAAAAGTATTTGAGATCTTGGGATTACTTCTTCCATGCAGACATTCCAGGAGGTGCTGTCGTCATTATGAGGTTAAACAAGGATAAGAAGCCAGATATTATAGACGTTAAAGAAGCTGCACAATATGCAGCTTCAAATTCAAAAGCATGGATGTTAGGATTGACAAGCATCGATGTGTATTATGTTAATGGTGAGCAAGTAAGTAAAGAAGCACCTGCAGGTGAATATTTAGGTAAGGGTAGTTTCATGATTTACGGTAGAAAGAACTGGGTAAGAGGAGTTATGTTAGAATTAGGTATTGGTTTGAGAATTGATGAAGTGAAGAAAGACCATGAAGTTTATCAAATATACCGCTTAATCTCAGCTCCACCTAACATTATCTCTAAACTCTCAAATGCCTATGTAATACTTATACCAGGAAATCTTAATAAAAGTGAAATCGCGAAAGAGATTAGAAGATTTTTTGAAGAAACTTTGGATAAAAAGATATTAAAATATGTACCCATTGATGAAATCATAAATATACTTCCTGGTCCATCAAAGATAAAATCCACAGGTATGGGTAATCCTGTTGATTGGGAAGTGATTAGAAGTGCATTTTCAATTTGAACTACTAGCAAAAGTAAACACATACACTTTTAATAAAGAACTCTTAATACTCGATTCCATGCTTGGATGGTTAGCAAGATGGTGTAGACTTCTAGGTCTAGATGTAAGTTATAGTAGTAATGCTGATGATTATGAACTCATAACCAGAGATGGATTGTTAATAACGAGAGATCAGGAGCTATATAGAAGCAGAAGAAAAGAAACAATACTACTTTTAACAGACAACCATGATCACTGGCTACTCGTACTTGCCAAACTCTTAAAAATTGAATTAAGTATAGACTTCTCAAAGACTAAATGTACATTATGTGGTGGCCCTCTCAGAGAGGTTGAACCAAAGTTATTGACAGGTAAAGTTCCTAGAAAAGTTCTTGAAAAAGTTGACAAGTTATGGATTTGTGAGTCTTGTGGTAAGATTTATTGGATTGGTAAGCATCATGTAAGTATTAATAGAAAGTTAAGTAAGTGTAGAGAAATGCTTAGAAGTGTAATAACTATAAATGCTGATAATCAACTTTACGTAATCTACACAAGTATTATCTAGATTTAACGCTATGTAATGCTTAATAAGGTTACTTTAAAGAGTTAGCTTTGTGTTTATGAGACTCTTTAAACCATTATCCATTAATGATGCTAAAGTACTTATAAGATATGCTAGATACGCCATAATGAATAATCTTGGTCTTGAGTATGATTTTTCAAGTAAAGAATCTGAAAAACTTAATAGATTAAGAAATCTAAGATATGGAATCTTTGTATCTATTGAGAAGATAGTCTTTTCTGATGGTATGTTTAAGAGAATTTTAAGAGGTAGTGTTGGTACTTTAAATCCCATAAACAATCTCGTTGATGATGTGTTCGTAATAGCTTTACATTCAGCATTTAATGATCCTAGATTTTCACCTATAACACCTGCAGAATTTAGGCACTGCATCATTGAGCTAACAGTAATCTCAGAACCTATAGAGGTTAATCTTGAATGGTTATTAGATAACCTAGTACTCGGCTATCATGGAATACTGATACATAGTGATAACGAGAGCAAAGTCATACTTCCACAAAAAATGATTGAATATGCAGAAAATTACTATAAAGAGTATGGAGAAAAGCTAGGTAGAAAGGAATTGATCAAGATACTTGAGAGTGAGTATAGAATTAGTGAGAATAAATTTCAAGTCTTTCAGACACAAATCTTCTATGAAGTAGAACCTGATAAAGACATTATCGAGAGAAAACTGTACTTGAATAGATACTTCATCAAGTAGTAGTGTATCTATATGGTTATCAAATGCAGAAAATACACACTGATATCCACGTTAAGGTTTTTAAACTTACAATTACACTCAAATTGAGGTATGCAAATTAGATTATATACAGTTTTAGGAAAATATGATGATTATGAGAACTTTATTAAAGACCTAGTAAACACTCTAAGATCTGAACTTAGTAAGAGAGGTATTGATCCTGATAAGATAAGCTTAACATTAATAAAGATAAAACCTGAAGTTATTGATGATGTATTGAAGATGGCTAGTAATCCTGAAATCAAACCACCTTCACATCTTAAATACTTAATTCAAGTTCTACGTCAAGATAGTGTAACCATGATTCCGACAATTATCATTAATGGTAAAAAGGTATTTGAAGGTTCTCTACCAAGTCATGACGAACTTAAAAAGTTACTTTACGATGAAGTTTCTAAAGAATTTAACATCACATTTGAAATTACTAAACCTAAAGAAGAGGAGTTAACCATTCCTAAACCAGTAAGTATTGAGGAAAAACCATTCTCTGTTGAGGCACCTCTCTCACATAAATTCATTCTTGGAAAACCTAAGACCTGTAGGGAATGTATATACTTTGGTTCTGAAACATCTTACTGTTTTCTACTTGGCTGTAAAGTTGAAAATCCTGAAAAACCGATCTGTAAGCTAGAGTAGCTTTAAAAAGGGAGTTGTGATAAATCTTCATTAACTATGAGTGATGTTAAAGTTCTAAAGGGACTCATTTACTCAATTAGACGAGGAAGTAACGCACGTCCAAATCACGCCTTGATAGTTATTCCAGGGATTGAATCCATTAAAGAACTTCAAAAGTTTGTTGGTAAGAAAGTTGTATGGAAATCACGTACAGGTAAGTTATTTATTGGAAAAGTTAGAAGAATATGGAATAGAAATGGTAACTTACTCGTCATTTTTAGAAAAGGTTTGCCAGGACAAGCACTTGGTACTGAAGTAGAAATTATTATGGAGTAGAATGTTTAGTAGAAGAAAAGGATTTACAGACCCACCAATACTTATAGGAACCTTATTTTACTTAAACGATCCATTAGTTCTTAATGCAGAATCTGGTGAAGTTAAGAGAGAAGAAGTGGAAGAACTTGTAAATCTATATGTAGATCTATGTCGAGAATATAATCTTAAATGTACATTGGATATACATGCCGTTAACATTAGCGCATTTCAGAGGTATATAGAGTATATACTCAACCTCATACCTAAAGATTGGATTATCCTACTTGACAATACTGATAAGTACTTAAAGATGAGTATTGCTAAGTGGTGTTTTGAGATAGGTGTTAACGAGAGAGTCATAATAAATTCTATCAACAGCAGGATCGATGATGATGAACTTGAAACCTATGTAGATAGTAAAGTTGCAGGTTTCGTGATTTCTGAATATCATCCAAGTATTGAAACTAGATTTCAATTAATTAATGAGGTATTAAGTAAATTATCAAAATATGGTCTCAATAATAAGATAGTACTTGTAGATATTGCAACCATGGACATTAAGGATTTGAGCATGGTTATGAGAAGTATCAAATACCTTAAAGAGAAGATTTCAAAACATTACTTAATCGGTTGTGCTCCAATAAATGCAGTCTACACTTGGAGAAGAATCGAACATGTGAAGACAGGTAGAGAAAAGTATTTCAAAAGTATTAAACAATATCTTAGATGCTTTATAACAGCATTTTGTGCCACAAATCCTGATATAGACTTTATCTTTTTTGGACCTTTAAAAGACGCACCATATGTGTTGACATTAATTACGTACATTCTAAGTAGTGATTTTGGCCTTGGAAGGATCAAGCTCTCTAATAATGACCTGGTAAGTATTGATCTTGAAGATTATGGTGAGCTAGTGATAAGACTTAGACGTTATGAGAAGAATAAGATGGTTAAAACTTTAAAGAGTGATGAAGGTGTTGAAAAGAACTTGCTAGACGTATTTGTAAATTCTCTGGTCAATCTTGACGAAAATGTCATCAATATTGTTCAAGGCATGTTAAATAAAGGTCTCGAACCATCAGTAATAATTGAGTATTTAAAGAAAAGTATGGATATCATTGGTGAGAAATATGAGAGCGGTGAATACTTCTTATCAGAATTAATACAAGCCGGTGAATTATGTGAGAAAATTCTCCAAATAATAGAACCTTTCTTTAAATCTAAAGTTGAAAATAGTGTTAAAGTAGTTCTAGGCACTATTGAGGGAGATATTCACAGTATTGGTAAAAATCTTGTGAAGATGGTATTTACATCTCATGGATTTGAAGTAATTGATTTAGGTGTCGATGTTCCTCCTGAAAAATTTGTAAAAACTGTGAAGGAGACTAATGCTGAAGTACTAGCTATAAGTGCTTTACTCACAACTTCAGCTTTAAGAATTAGAGATGTTATTAAACTACTAGAAAAGGAAGGGTTAAGAAATAGAGTGAAAGTAATTATTGGTGGTGCGGGTGTTAATGAGAATTTTGCCAAAGACGTAGGTGTCGATGCGTATGCTAAGGACCCCTTCGAGGCTATAGATAAAGTTAAGAAATTACTTAAAGATTTAAGATAGAAATACTCACTATCTGAGAATTATCATTCCAAAAAACATTATCAAAGCTATCAGGAATAGAAATATCCACACGATAAGATTTCCCTTAGCTACTTTAAAACCATCAAGCATGGGGAGTGGTAGCAAGTTGAAGAATGCTAATGATGCATTTATAGTAAACACTATTCCAAAAGTGATGGCTAACGGCTTAACCATTAGTAGTATCATCGATATTATGGCGAAAATTATATTAGTTAAAGGTCCTGCAAGAGCTATGTAGAATTCATCTTTTCTTAATCTCTCTTTATCAATTATGAATCTCCAACCTATCTTAGGTCCTACATATACGGCACCAGGAGCTGCAATTACTATACCTGTTATTGATAACATTATAGCTATTAGTAAACCTAAAGTCCATGCCTTGAAACATGCAATATATCCTAGTCTTCTAGCAATTTCTCTATGTGCAAGTTCATGAAGCAAAAAACCTGTACTTACACCTAAAGCTATTCCTAAGAGTACTCTTAAATCCTTAACATTGTAGCCCCATCTATATAGTACTATAGTGAATATAGCTATTAACGCTATAGTAGCTAGTATGAAGTCTCTCTTCTCAAATCTACAATATATACTGAACATTTTATCTAAGTACCTTGAGTAGTGGTAGCTCTCTATCTCTTAAGTCAGTAATTTTCTCAAGTACAAGCATAGTTTCAGTTTTCTGTATCTCAGGATGGGATGGTAGGTAGTTTATTAAGAAGTGACTCAACTGCTGAATATCTCTAGCCCATACCTTAAGTACAATATCGTAAGGCCCTGTAATGATTTCTGCTTCCTCAACCCAAGGTAATGACGAATCCTCATCAGTATCTTTAATTATCTTTTCAGCAAGAATTACTTGTGAAGATTTTCCCTGACTTGGAGCAATACGTTTAACGCTAATTAGAACATATGCAAGTACTGTAAATCCAAGTTTTGCAGGATTAATCATAGCTTTATAACTGCAAATTAATCCTTCATCTTCAAGTCTTTTAATTCTCATAGCTACTGTAGTTCTAGGTTTATCAATCATCTCAGAGAGTTTACTAAGTTTGATTCTGCAGTTTCTTTGAAGTATTTTTAGGATCTCCTTATCTACATCATCAACAATTACGGTCATCGAACTCTCTACTTGAGAATTATGTCTCTGATTAAATTTTTAACTTTCTTAAATTTAAACTATATGCATTAATGCCTAATCTTCTCAATTTTCTTACTAAATACTTGCTAAGTAATGTTCCTGAACAATAGAGAATATATGTCTTATCCTTTCCATACTTATCGATGATCTTCTCAATATCTTCAGGCTTAATGTTTATAGCTCCAGGTATATGCCAAGATCTATACTTATCTTCACTTCTTAAATCGATAATTATAGCGTTACTTGGTAGATAGTCAATTTCTAAATCTTTATCTTCACCTCTTAACAGATCTTCAAGTTCACTAACTTTATAAATCCTAACATTACTAACAATCCCATCTATCAACTTCTTATCAATTTTCTCAAACTCTCTCTCTACTTCTTCAGGCTTAGCTCTAGTCTTTGGTTTACTTGAAAAAATTGCACAATACTCCTCAACCTCTATAGAGTAGTTGTATGTTCCTATTTTTTGTGCTATTTTCATAATTTCATCCTTATCAAGACCTGCAAGTGGTCTAATTATGGGTATCGATATTCCATACTCGGTAGCGTATATATTATGAAGAGTTTGTGAAGATACTTGACCAATAACCTCACCTGTAATTAATGCTTTAGCTTTAATTTTCTTAGCAATTTCTTCACCAATAAGGTACAATACTCTCTTGAAAATTAAATTCCATAAGTGTGGATTAACTTTCAATCTTATCTCGTTTATAAGTTCTTCACCGTTAATTACGTATACCTTAGCATCATAACCTAAAGACCAACTGCTAAATAATGTATATATAACTCGAAGTACAGGTATTAGTTCGAGTTCACCTGCCAAATTACAGAAAAGTGCATCTACAAGTACTCCTCTCCTCATAACAAGCCATGCAGCTACTGGCGAATCTATACCACCAGAGATTAAGGCAAGTGCTTTTCCTTGAGAACCGAGTGGTAATCCTCCGGGTCCTTCAATAACTTCATCGTAAAAGTATGCTTTATGGTTTCTAATCTCAATATGTAGGGTTATATCTGGTTTTTCAAGATTAACACCTCTAGAGTACCTAAGTAACGCTGAGCCTATACTTCTCTCAACATCTATAGATGTGAAGTTGTGAATACCAACTCTTCTAGCTCTAACGGCAAAGGTCTTATTGACAATTTTATTACCCCATAACTTCTCGGCATATTGTGTAAGTTCTTGAAGTTCTTTGAAGGTAGTTTCGAAACATGGGGATATGGATTTAACACCAAAAATTCGTGGAAGAATCTTAACCACCTTATCATAGTCATGATCATCAACTTTAACGATAAATCTTCCAGGGATTTTCTCGATTATGAAATTAGTTATATCATGTTGAAGTAGTGCATGTTCTATATTTTTTGCAAGTAAATTCTCGAATCTAATCCTTACCTTCCTGCTCTTGATGGCTATCTCACTGTATCTAATAATTATGCTTCTCATTACTTGATAACTACTTCCATATTTGAAGGTTTAAGCCATTCTCTACATCGATTTTAGTCTTTAAGTATACCAAGATTTTTAACTTCTTCAAAAAGCTCAGTAAGTACTTCCTTATAATCTCTTTCACCGCTTTCAACATCATCCATAAGCTTCTCAACAATTCTCGTTCTTTCTTCAGATACTAATTTCTCATAACCTCCTTCTTGAACTAAGTACTTATATACTTCAATTCCCTTCTTAGTAGGTACTAGGTATCTAAACTTACCTACAGTTATTGCATATCTTCTTCTAAGTATGATATCTACAATCTTTGCGTAGGTTGAAGGTCTACCAATACCTCTTTCCTTCATTAATGCGATTACATCTCCTTCTCTTAACAGTTTCTCTTTACTTGTCCTTATAGGCTTACTTGTTTCTATAATCTTATACACTCCCTCACTAATAGGTTCGGAGATCTTCATAATTGGGTATATCTTTGTGAATCCATATTCAATAATGTCTATAACGTTCTCACAATCAATTTCAATCTTATCATCAGTATTTAATGATTTAATTATCAACTTAAATTTCTGTAACTTAATTATGGCATTCTTCATTTGACTAGCTATAAACCTTCTAAAGATTAAATCATAAATAGCATAATGCCTATTTGTTAATCTTATAGCTAGCTGCATAATTCCTGAATTAACAAGATTTCTAAGCTCATCAACATCTATAGGTCTTGTTGGTCTTATACATTCATGAGCTCCAATATGTCCATGAGTAATCCATTGTCTAGGCGTGAAGTATTCTGAGCTAATCTTGTTGAATATGTACTCTTTAGCAATATTTATACCTAAGCTTGAAACTCTAGTACTGTCTGTTCTATGATATGTTATAAGTCCCGACTCGAAAAGATCTTGAGCAATCCTCATAGCGGTCTCGACATCTATTTTTAGGATGTTAGAGGCATCTTTAAGTAAAGTATCTGTAGTGTATGGTGGTGGTGGGCTAATTTCTCTCAATTCTTCAATTATGTTCTTGATCTCAGCTACAGCCTTACCTGAAGTTAAGTCATTGATAAGTCTTCTCATAGCTACAGGAACATCTATTACAAATTGAGCATTATTTTCAAGCTTGATTGTTAGTCTATATATTTTGCTTTCCCTAGTCTTAAAGTATTGCTGAATGATCCATCCGAGTACAGGTGTCTGAACTCTACCTGCAGATAATGTCTTTAAACCAAACTTTTCCTGTAATTTTTGACTAAGTCCAAAACCTATCCATCTATCTTCAATTCTTCTAATTAGCTGTGCCTTAACCATTCCGAGATTTATAACTCTGGGACTATTAACAGCTTCAAAAATAGCTCTTCTAGTAACTTCATGAAACTCAATTCTCAT
Organism: uncultured Thermoproteaceae archaeon; assembly: GCA_964390355.1. Taxonomy (GTDB): domain Archaea; phylum Thermoproteota; class Thermoprotei; order Thermoproteales; family Thermocladiaceae; genus CAYMHS01. The sequence continues at coordinate 431,040 of CAYMHS010000001.1, forward strand.
AATGTTCTGAATATATGGTTTAAGCATTAGATATACATCCCACGATATCTTTTCACCTTCAGAGTCTGGATCTGTACCTAGGAGTACATAATCAACTTCTGTAGCGATATCTCTCAAAGCATCGATTATAGGGTAAGAATCCGTAAGTTTTGCCTTATCCCTTGGACATAGATCAAGATCTTCAGTGTAAGATTCATTACATATGGGGCATTTCTTAATGGTATTATATATAGGTATAAAGTCATTACTTACCTTAAATATACCATAATAATCCCTTGGCTCAACCTTAAATATGGACTCAATGTATGTCTTATCCTCTATAGATGCTGAGGGTACAAGCTCCCATATATGGCCTTTCGTGGCTGCAACCATTACTAAGTAATTTCCTGTAGATACTTCATATATGGGTAGATTATTCACAATACGTATACTTGGTTTACCAAAGAAACTAGCTATAGTTCTTGCCTTAGTTGGTGATTCAACAATAATGAAGATAGATTTTAATGGATCATACTCAGTAAATCTTGGAGGTACTTCGCCTTTCATGATCTTCATAATCTCCTCTCTTTCTTCATTAATTGTCTTAAGTAAGGTATCTAGTTGGATCTCACTGAAGTGTTTGAATTCAAAATCTTCTAATCTATACTTTAACTCCTTACTTAATGCCTTGAATACCTTATCATTATCTACTACTAGAACTGAAATTCCGTGAGTTATACCTCCCACATACATTCTTGAACATCTACCACTACCTTGAATGTAGGTAACGGCATCTGGTAACGTTACATATACATCACCATCTTTAACCTCCAATTGAATGTCGAGTTTATCAAGATTTAACTTGTTAAGTACATCTTTTGCAAGATTCACACATTCTTTGATGAGTTCTGCTACATATCTTTCAAAACCTGACAACTCATTAGTTTTACCTTCTTCCAAGTATTGTAATATCTTACTCAATTGTGTCTGTGTTATTCCTGTAATGTTTCTTAATCTAGCTATTAACCTATCTATCTTCAGCTTATAATCTTCAGGTGCTGCATTTCTAATGCTGAAAAAGAATGTTAGATATCTTCCCGGAGTAAATTCGCTTATCTTAATTCTAAACCTTATCTTAGGAACACCAACAAAGATTACATACTTGACTCTGTGAGGTAAGTCGATACCTCTAACTAATGCTGATCTTGATGTTGCAAGACCAATAAGTAATCCAATTTCACCTTTAGAATAGTCTTCAAGTAAAGTTTTTCTAGGTTTAAGGTATGACTTAACATTTACACCATTATTAATGAGGTATTTTTCTAATTCTTCAGCAAATTCTTTACCTAAATCTGTAGGTATGAATATTAATCCGCCATCACCTAAAGTTTTGACAATGCTAAGTACCGTTTCTTTCAGATCTTTTTCAGGATAAATGTAGGCATCAACCACATTTCTTAAACCTTCAGCTTTACCGCCGGTTTCAAATCCTAAGAATTCTCTAAATAGAAATATTCTTGCAGTTCTTCTAGTCTTAGTTAGAGCTCCTGATGCTATGAGTATTCCAAGCTTAGTATTTTGTATGAATTCTCTTAACTTTGATTCTATATCCCTAAGCTGATTTCTAACACTTTCAATCTCATCATCACTAGTACCAATCCTTCTCAATCTTCTTAAGGTTTTAATAAGTTCAACAGCTTTTAATGCGTGTTCAAGTACTTCCTTATTAACACCAAGTAATAGTAATAATCTATCAATATTCTTACTAGATGCCTTTAAAACACTATCAACATCATCTACAAAGATTAAGCTAAATTTTTTATCGCTAAGTATGTCCATGTATTTTGGTAAAAACATGTTTGTAATAATTAGTATGTCAAAATCATTATTTCTAATTTTAGTCATAGCTTCTTCACGTTCGCTTTTACTCATTAATGAATTGTAAGTGATTATTCTAATACTTCTATACTCATCATGTTCTTCTACGTACTTAATCATTCTCTTATATACTTGATATGCAAGAGTTGATGTTGGTAGTATAAACAACACCTTACCACCTTTTAGCGCTATGTATACTGATGCTACAATTCCAAAAGTTGTCTTACCACTACCTGTTGGTGCTATTATAGCAAAACTCTTACCTTTAATTAACCTTCTAGCCCATAGTCTCTGTGCACCCCACATCTTCGCACATGTGAGTTTTTGAAAAAGATCCTCAAATTCTCGATAATTTCTTAAAAGTTCTTCATGTATTTTAAGTCCTTTCAGCCTATTGAAGGTCTTAAGTAATGTTATTAAGTCACTGATGGATTTTACTCTACTAACATACTCTTCAGGTAGGCACTTATGACAGGGAAGTCCAAAAAGTAATCTATCAGAACTGATAACCCCTCCACAATTAGGGCATGCTCTTCTATACAGCACTAATGGGTACATTCTCTATGTTTAAGGGCGTTAAGGACTTCTTAATAAAATTTTACAGTTTTGAGTATTTTACGTGATATCATTATTAAACTGATATTATTTGTAAATTATGACAATATGAATAATTTAAATGATTTTTTAAGACTCATTCAAGTAACTTCAATAATCATAGTACTCGCAGTACTTATACTCATTGATTACATAATGATTAACTTACTCATCACCGGTAAGGCAAACTTAATAACCGTAATGACAGCACCATCAATTATCTTTACATTAGCTATGATATTCTTTGCTCTAAAAACAGTAATCAGATATGTCAAGTATGACATTAAGAAACTTGATGTTAAGAGTAAAGTCTTCACACTACTTTACGGCACTGGTGTTATAGTATCCCTAATATACTTACTCTACATGATTATTCTTCAAAATTTTAATGTATCAGTAATCATCATTAATAAGGGGTTATCATTAAATAACTATTTACTGCTTGGAATAGCACTATACACCACAGGTCTAATCATGATCATGTGGCATCTAATTGAAAGATTTATAAACGTCAAGCTTCTTATAAATACGTTCATAAAGATTAAGCGTAGTGATGATGATAGAGATGAAGAAACTATATTAATTAGGTAGAATATTTATTTGAAGAATGGATTCGAAATTAATTGCAGGTTTAGTTACTGATTTGCTCGTAAGTACTGGTAATGCCTATCTTATAGAGAAAATATCTTTTAGAAATGGTTCGAGATACACCATTAGAGTCTTCTCCAAAATACCGATAGATTTACATATAGTTAGTAAAGGAGATAGTGTTTTTGTGGAATTTTGGTCACCACACTATGCATCTCCAATATTAATAATTGAGTATTCAGGTATGCGTAGTCCAACATTACTGTATAGAGAAATTCAAACTATCTTATCAATAATAACTGACAAGATTATGAGAATTAGAAACTTATAAAATGTTATCACAATATGAGAGAACTTATAATTTAGAGTCTCAAATTAACTTATAATCCACATGAGTTGGAGTCTTCTTGAGAAATTAAGAACAAATCCTGAGCAAGTAAGGGAAGTACTTAAACTTAGAAGAATGAGTGAAGACTTAGTAGATAAGTTCGTAGAGCTTGATCAATTATGGAGAAAACTTAAAGCTGAAATTGATGAGTTAAGACATAGACACAACATACTTAGCAGAGAGGTTGGTAAGGCTAAACCTGAAGAACGTTCTAAAAAGATTGAAGAAGCTAAGAACTTACTAAAAATCATACAGGTGAAGGAGCATGAGCTTAAGAGAATTGAAGAAGAGCGTGAAAAAGTCTTATGGAGTTTTCCAAATCTTATACACGAATCAGTACCTAAATTTTGTCCTGAAGGTGTAGATTCAATACCTATAAGATTCTACGGTGTTCCCAAAGTATGGATCAACTACCTAGATAAGTTCAGACAAGAGATTGAAAGATGGGGTATAAGTGTTGAGTATGAGATTATTGATTGGAAACCTATCGGTCATGCTGACATGCTTGAACATGTATTACAGTTAGGTGATACTTCAACGGCAGGTGATGTTGCCGGTTCAAGATTTTTCTACCTCTTTGACGATATTGTATGGTTAGACTTAGCATTACTTCTCTATGCTTTAGACTTCATGACAAGTAGAGGTTTCAAAGTGGTTATTCCTCCATACATGCTCAAGTATAGAGCTCTATCTGGAGTTCTCGATTTTGAAGCTGTGAAGGACTCGATCTACAAGATTGAAGATGAAGATCTATACTTGATAGGTACTTCAGAACATCCATTAGCAGCTTACTTAATGGAAAAAGAGCTTCTAGAAAATGAATTACCAATACTACTAGTAGGTATTTCGCCATGTTTTAGAAAAGAGGCAGGTGCAGGTAGTAGAGATTTAAAAGGTATCTTTAGAGTTCATCAATTTCATAAAGTTGAACAGTTCGTCTTCTGCTTACCTGAAGATAGCTGGAGATGGCATGAAGAGTTAATTAAGAATGCTGAAGAGCTATGGAAAGGACTGGAAATACCATATAGAACAGTCATACTTTGTCCTCACGACATGGGTAGAGCAGCAGCTAAACAATATGACTTAGAGGCATGGATGCCTGCACAAGGAACTTTTAGAGAAATGGTATCATGTAGTAACTGTACTGATTGGCAATCCTATAGATTAAAAATTAGAGTTATTAGGAAAGGTATGAAGAGAGAGTATGTCCATACATTAAATAGTACAGCAATAGCATCGACAAGAGCAATAACGGCAATTCTTGAAAATCATCAGGAATCTGATGGTACAGTAATCATTCCTAAAGCATTAAGGAAGTATTTAGAGATGTTTCAGAAAGCACCCAGAGATGCTATTTATCCTAAGAGAAAGGTTAAACGTGATGAAAAGGGGAATCCCATTTTTGATTAAAAATCAGCAATACTCTTTCACATCATAAATCTGCGCTTGAGCCCATCATCACCTAGTTAAACTTATTGAAAAGAGCTTAATAAAATTCAACTCAAAGTTTAAAGTAATGGTAAAAGCGACGCATACATGGCTAGAAAGAGAAAAACTCTAAGCGAAAACATGATAATAAACAACTATAACTACTTATTAACAAGTTGGAGAAAAGTATTCTCGGGTAGAAAGCATGGTAAGCATAAGTTTAGATGAGTATCTTGGTAGGGAGTATGATGTTGAGTGTGATGGTGAGG
>CAYMHS010000002.1:0-229381 GCA_964390355.1 uncultured Thermoproteaceae archaeon
CCCCTTTGACCTGACTCGGGCACCCCCGCTATCTTACTTAGATGTTATATTCCGTCTTTTTAAGCTTGACTCCATTTTATGGTAGTTTAGTTAATTTGTGCATTTGTGGTCTAATAATTACATCTAGATCTTTCAACTTTTCGTAGAGCTGGACATACTTGCTTAATAACTCCTCTACACTATAGTTTAGATCTAATGGTTGTACATAAACCTCAATACCTAATTTTTCAACAAATTTTAACCACTTCATAACGTACTCTCTACACCACTCAGGTTCTACTACAAGTTTTAGATGTACTTGATGTTTCACTCTTATCCACTTAATGATGTTGTTCTTTACAAGATCTCCAAGAGAGGGATAAATGAAGTCTTTCGGCGATATTATCAATCTTAAGTGATCTTTAACTTTATCTGAAAATTCGTACCAAATAGTTCCATTAGTCTCTATTTCAAAGATGTAATTCTTAATGTTTAGTAATTTCAACATTAATTCTTCCACTTCAGTAGCTTGAAGTAATGGTTCACCACCTGTAATTACAATCAATTTTTCACAACTTCTCATGACGTGATTAATCAACTCTTCAATATTGAGCTGTTTACCATTATTCCATGCATACTTCGTATCACAGAACCAACATCTTAAATTACAACCTGATAATCGGATGAATACTGCCGGTCTTCCAAGAGATGGTCCTTCGCCTTGGATGCTTCTGAAAATTTCACAAATTTTCATTCCTCTACTTCAACCCAAGAACTGTTTGTCTCATATAGTTTAAGTTTTGTTATTTTTAATTCTAAACCCTCTCTACTAAGCCTCTCGTAGATTCTTAACCATAAATATCTTGCAAGTTCTTCACAAGTGACTTCACTTAAAGGTAGATATCTAATATGATCTTCATCTATATTAAACATATTACGCATCTTCTCTGGAAGTATTAAGTGATGATCAAGTTCTGAGACTACGCTCTCGACAATTTCTTTCAGCTTTTTAAAGTCTTCAACCCAAGGTAATGGATTATCTTTTGTGAAACAAACTTCAAGAATATAGTTATGACCATGAATTCTGTCACATTTTCTAGAAAGTTCACTGCTCACTAAGTGAGCTATTGAGAAGGTGATTTTTACGCAGGTACTTAATCTCATAATACTGTTCAAGTACTGTTGAGATTTATTACAGTATTTACAAGTTCATCAATGTTCTTTACACTCATTGTTTGAAAATCTTTCAAAATGATATCTGGATCTTTAAGTCCATGACCTGTAGCGACAAGTATTGTTAGATCTTTTCTATCAATTACACCTTCATTTATGAGTCTTAAGTATGCTGCCATTGATGATGCACTTGCAGGTTCAACACTAATACCTTCTTTACCAAGTATCTTCTGTGCCTTAATTATTTCATCGTCGTTAACTATAGTGAAGAATCCTCCAGATTCAGATACTGCTCTCCATGCACGATACCAATTTACAGGTTTTCCAATTCTAATAGCTGAAGCTACAGTTTTAGGATTATCAGTAAAGAGTGGTATGTTGAGTCCTCTAATCCATGCTGAAGCTATTGGTGAAGCGCCTTCAGCCTGTACACCGATCATTTTTGGAAGTTTATTGCAGAGTCCAAGTTCATAAAGTTCTTTAAATCCCTTCCAAATAGCGTATATATTTCCAGCATTACCTACAGGTACAATTACCCAATCAGGAATGCCTATTTCTTCGAAAACTTCATATGCAAGAGTTTTCTGTCCTTCAAGTCTCCAAACATTGAAAGAATTTAGTGGATACGCTAGTCCCTTAACTTTACTATTAACAACTGTAGTGATAACTATATCAAGAGCTTTGTCAAAACTTCCTTCGACCTCTACGATTTTAGCTCCATGAAGAATAGCTTGTACGAGTTTACCCTTAGCTACTCCACCTTTAGGTAAGACTACCAAACATTCAATTCCAGCTCTTGCAGAGTACGCTGCTGCTGAAGCTGCGGTATTGCCTGTAGATGCAACGATTATGGTCTTCACTCTTATAGACTTGGCAATACTTACACCGACAGTCATGCCTCTATCTTTAAAAGATCCTGTTGGATTAAGTCCTTCAAACTTAACATACACATTACTTCCTGAAAGTTTAATAAGTGGTGTACCACCTTCATAGAGAGTAACTATATTCTCATTGTCAATTTCTGGCAATAAGTCTCTATATCTCCATACGTGTATTCTTCTTTCAAACCTATCATTCCATGAAGGTCTAACTCTATCGAGTATTATTTTTGCATCAAGTAATTCTCCACACTTATTACATGCAAATTTGTGGGGATCAGGATTGTATAATTTTTTGCATCTAGGACATTCGAGCACGTATTTTCTAAAAATTCTACTTAGAGTGTTTCCATGCTACCACTAGGCTAAAAGCGTAATGTTAAGACTTTTTAAGTATTACGTTAATTATTGAAGATTAACTTCTCTAGATAATCTACGTCGAAATTCTCTTTAAAGACTTTCAGAAACTTCTCAACACTCTCATTAAGAATCATTAACCAATCACCATGACTGTTTCTTGTAGGTAATCTCTTCATCTTTCTCACAGTATTGAGAATGATTTCTCTAACTTCAACGTTATTTAAAAATCCATGAAGACTTGTAGCTATGACGTGTAACTTTTCATCAAATCCGCCATCATGATCTTGAACTTTTTTGAAATTTCTCTCAAAGACTTTAAGTAATGGTCTTGATGAACCCTTATATACTGGTCTTCCTCTACGAATTTCATAACCTTTAACGTAGCTTGATGGTAAGATATTGTTTTCGAGAATTTCTGCTAGCGTATGTGCAACTATCTTATCACAACCATACCTTATCTCTAGATCTAGTATTTTCAAACCATCAGCATGCATGGGTGTGTTGGATTCGAGACCGTAGGGATCGCTTATTCTTCTTGTAAGTATTTGAAAGCCACCACAGATACCAATTATTACACATGAACCTGACAGTCTGTTAATTATTTTATCAATCTCTCGCTTCTTAAGCCATTCAAGACTTTGAAAAACATTTCTAGACCCTGGAAGAATTATTATGTCTGGCTCACCTAAACTATGTCTTGATCTTACAATCCTAACCGAGACGTCTGGCTCAAGTTTTAGAGGTTCAAGATCGTTAAAGTTAGATATGTATGGATATGCAATTACTGCTACATCTATATCACCATTACCGAAACCTTCAAGATTCTCAGAATCTTCAGGCCATATATGAATATCTTCAAGATAAGGCATTACACCAAGAACTTTAATACCAGTCTTTCTCTCTAACCAGTCAATTGCTGGTTTAAGTATTTCACAGCTGCCACGAAATTTATTAATAATAATTCCTCTAATTAATCTTCTATATCTTGATGGTAAGATCCTTAAAGTACCGATGATCGATGCAAAAGCACCACCACGATTAATATCTACTACGAGTATTGCGTTTAAGTTATGCTTATGAGTTATTCTCAAATTAGCTATATCCTTATCTATGAAGTTTGGCTCAGCTACAGAACCTGCACCTTCAGTGATGATCAGATCATAACTCTTTAAGAGTGTATTGAAGCATCTACATGCAATATTCCATGCTTTAATTCTTAACCTGCTCCAATACTCTTGAAAAGTCAGTACTCCTCTAGATCTTCCCTTAACAATGACTTCACAGTAATTCTCACCTAAGGGCTTAATGAGTATTGGATTCATCTCCACAAGAGGTTCTGTGAAGGCTGAGTATGCTTGCATTGCTTGTGCAAGAGCAATTTCACCACCATTAATTGCAGGATAGCTGTTGAGAGACATGTTTTGAACTTTAAAGGGACTTACTTTCAATCCCTTCTTAGCGAAGTATCTAGCAATAATAGCTGTTATTAAAGATTTACCACAACTACTTGAACAACCAACAACAGATAAGCCAAAGACCACTGTAAGTAGTGCTGATGGAAGGATTTAAAAGTATTTGATAAAGTCAATGATGTAGATGCATTAAGTAATAGAGAATTAATGTGACATATAGAAAAACCTTATAATTACCTAAATAATGCATTAAAACTATAGAGAAGCCGGGGTAGCTCAGCTGGTTAGAGCGCCCGGCTCATAACCGGGAGGTCCCGGGTTCAAATCCCGGCCCCGGCACTACTCAACATATCATCAAGTCTATCAGCAATATTGAACGAAAGTGTTAGAATTAATGTGAAGTATTAATTTCTCACTATTTACAATCATACGTCTTGAGAAGTTCTATGTAGTGATGTTAAGTTACGCATAATTTTTAACTCTACATGTAAATTATTGTGAAAATTAGAGAGGAATTTTACAATGCATTATGTAAGGCTTTAGAGTCTGAACTTTCTCTAAACGATGCCTTAATACTTATGGAAGCAGATAACTTAGAACTTAACTTACTATTACATGTAGCTAGGTATGTTAGAGATAAATGCTTTAATAAAATCATTACATACTCTAGAAAGATATTCATACCCTTAACTAACATTTGTAGAAATAGGTGTAGATATTGTGGTTTCAGAAGAAGTCCTAAAGATCGAGATGCCATATTCATGAATATTAATGAAGTCTTAAATCTCGTGAAACATGCTGAGAAATTGAAGGTTAAGGAAGTGCTCATATGTACGGGCGAGAAGCCTGAAACTAAGTATGTTGAGATTAAAGAGAAATTGAGAATGATGGGTTACGAATCATTTGTAGAGTATGTACTTGACGTATGTAGATGTATTCTAGAGAAGACTAAGATAATGCTAATACATACCAACATTGGTGTTCTAGATCTTGATGAGATGAGAATGTTAAAACCATATGTTGTAAGTATGGGTTTAATGCTTGAATGCGTTAGTGAAAGATTATGTTTGCCTGGCATGCCTCATGATGAATCACCAACTAAGCATCCCAAGATTAGGCTTGAAATGATTAGAAATGCAGGTACTTTAAAAATACCCTTCACTACAGGTATCTTGGTAGGTATTGGTGAAACTGTTGAAGAGAGAATAAGGTCATTATTTGAAATTAAGAGAATTCATGACGAGTATGGACATATTCAGGAAGTAATCATACAGAATTTTCAACCACAGAAAGGAACACTAATGAGTACTCATGAACCACCATCACTTATAGATATGCTCAAAACTATAGCTGTTGCAAGACTTATCTTCAAAGATAAAGTGAGTATTCAAGCACCTCCCAATCTTGAGAGAAATTATGAACTATACTTACTAGCAGGTATTAATGATTGGGGTGGTATTTCACCAATAACCATAGACTACATTAATCCTGAAAATCCATGGCCAAGAATTAGAACTCTTCGTAATGTAACTGAAAGCTGCAGATACGTGTTGAGAGAAAGATTACCAATATATCCTAAATTTACAAAAATGATAAATTATGTACATGAAAATTTAAGAGATAGAGTTCAATTACTAGTTGATGATTATGGATTTGTTAAGAAAGAATTTGAAGTACTTGAATAGCTATGAAAATATCATCATTATAATCGATAAGTTTCTCAAACATATCGACTCTAAAGTCGCATCAATATTAGATAAAGCTTTAAGTCTTAAAGATATTAATGATGAAGAAGCTTTAACACTCTTCGAATGCGAAGGTTTGGAGCTCTGGCTTACAGTTCTCTGTGCTGATTATCTTAGATGGTTAAGTGTAGGTGATGTTGTAACATTTGTAATTAATAGAAATATAAATTACACAAATTACTGTATTATTGGTTGTAGATTCTGTGCCTTCTCTAAAAGTATTGAAAAAGAAAGTTATACATTAAGTATTAATGAGGTTTTAAAAAAAGTTGAAGAGGCTTGGAAAAAAGGTGCTACAGAGGTCTGTATTCAGGGGGGTATCAATCCTAAGTTGCCACCAGAGTACTACATTAACATTGTTAAAGAGATTAAGAGAAGATATCCCCATATTCACATTCATGCATACTCACCACAAGAAATTCATCACATAGCTAAAATCATGAATGTAAATTATCGTGAAGTATTAAAGATGCTTAAAGAGTATGGTCTAGATTCAATACCAGGCACTGCTGCTGAGATTCTTGATGATGAGATTAGGAAGATTATCTGTCCAAACAAGATTAACACCAAGACATGGATTGAAATAATAAGAACAGCACATAGTCTTGATATAAAATCAACAGCAACCATCATGTATGGTCATGTCGAGAAAAATGTACATAGAGTTAAGCATTTAAGAATTATTAAAGACATTCAGAGAGAAACTAAAGGATTTACAGAGTTCATACCATTACCATTCATTCACCATAAGACTAAACTATACCTTGAAGGTAAGGCTAGACCTAGCTCTTCAGGAATTGAAGACATTAAGATGCATGCCATAGCGAGAATATACTTAAATAATTATATTAAAAATATTCAAGCATCTTGGGTAAAGCTAGGTATAAAGCTTGTACAAGTACTACTTTATGCGGGATGTAATGATGTGGGAGGAACACTTATGGAAGAAAATATCTCAAGAGCTGCAGGTCCTACTTACGGAACGTCTTTAAGTGTTGATGAGATGGTAAGGATTATCAGGAATGTTAATAGAATTCCAGCACAGAGAGATACTTTGTACAGAATTTTGAAGATCTACGTTTGAGACACAATTGTCTTACATAAGTTATAGACTTCTCTTGAAAATCTAATTTTATCATCAAGAGTACTCATTATGGTATTAGTTACATGTACCTTAATGTTAAACTCATCTTCAATTAAATCTTTAAAAGCTCTATCTTGTACGTCTATAATAATCACGTTAATCACATCCTTAAACATCTTCACTAGACCTATTGGTGAAGCTTCATAGCCAAGTGCTCTCATAAACTTATCAGCTGGTCCCTTTAATGGCTTGCCTCTAATCAATGGTGAAATAGCAACTACTTTATTCTTAACTTCTCTTAAAGTTTCATACACCTCTCTAATTTTAACTATAGGTCCAATACTATTTACAGGATTGCTTGGACCTATGATTACGACATCACACTCTTTTAAAGATTCAATTACTTCAGGTGCTGGTCTAGCACTGTTTAAGCCTTTAAATACTATGCCGTAAACTTCAAGTTCAGACTTATACTTGACAAGATATTCCTGTATATGCATTTCACCTTTAGATGTAAGTACGTATGTCGTTATCTCATCATTACTTGCAGGTAATATCTTTGCTTTAATTCCTAATCTTGACGTTATGTATTTCGTTATCTCATAAAGTCTATAACCTTTTTTCAACAAGTGAGTTCTAACTACATGTATTGCTAGATCTCTATCACCAATATTAAACCAATCCATTTCTATACCTAAAGTTCTTGCAAAATTTAGAAAGTTGAATGTGTCACCTCTTATACCCCAATATTTATTAGTATCTAACATGTCTGCAAATAGGTATGTTACTGTATCTATGTCTGGACATATGTAGAGTCCATTCCACCAAAAGTTGTCAGAGATATTTGTAATGACAGTGATATTCTCATCACTAACTATCCTTCGAAATCCTTCAATAAGTTTAGGTGTACCACAGCCACCACTAAGGAAGGTAACTCTCATATACTTAAAAGCTTAATCACATTCCTTTTTAGTGTTATGAATGTTTTTGGAGCTGCTACATCATGATTAGAGAGACTACATCGATAAGCTATGTTAAATCACGTGTGAGTGTAATTTTTTCACGAGAAGAGTTAGTTCTAGAGAAAAACCTTTTAATAGTCTTGAATTTCTGAATTTAACTGGGTGATTTATCTTTGATAACTTGCGATATCTGTGGTAATATCATTACTGGTGAACCCATTATCGTTGAGGTTGAAGGTGCAGTTCTAGCATTATGTTCTGCATGTGCTAGTAAGTATGCTAGTACTAGGAATGTTAAAGTAATATCAAAACCAACAACTACAAGACAAAAACCAGTAGTTAGAGAATACTATGCTCAGAAGAATGTAACTATTAGGTATCAACCTTTAAGGAAAAGAGCAAGTATTGATAGGCTTGAAATTGTTGAAGATTATGCTGACCTAGTAAAGACTGCACGTGAAGGTCTCGGTCTTTCAAGAGATGCTTTAGCTAAAATCATAGGTGTTAAGGAGAGTATAGTTAGAAGAATTGAGGAAGGACAATTGATACCTGATCTTGAACTTGCAAGAAAACTCGAGAAGGTACTAAATATAACTTTAATTAAAGAGAAGATCGAAGAACCAAGTGTAACCTCAACACCTAGTAAACATGAACTAACTCTTGGAGATATTGTTGAGATTAGAAGGAAAGACAAGAAGTCTAAACCTTAAAGTTAAGATTTATAAGAATACAATATACATTAAGTTGTAGTGTATAAAAATAAGGCACTACTAGTATATGTCGATGAGGACATAGTTAAAAGTAAAGTTGAAGAGTTTAAAGTTCTTGCAGAAGTCGCAAACTATAATGTTATCGATATAGTGATTCAGCGTAGAAGTCAAGATCCACGATACTACCTTGGATATGGAAAACTATGTGAAGTTAAGGAGTATGTTAGAAGGCAAAATATTGATGTGTTAATTACTTATCATCATCTAAAACCTACACAGTACTTCAATCTAGAGAAAGAACTTAAAATTAGAGTAATTGATAGAATTCAACTCATTCTTGAAATTTTTGATAAAAGAGCAGGTAGTAAGGAAGCTAAACTACAGATAGAACTTGCAAAATTAAGATATGAACTTCCAAGAATTAGAGAATATATAAGACTTGTAAAGCTTGGTGAGCAAATAGGTTTTCATGGTGCTGGTGAATATGCTGTAGAGGCATACTATAGACATGTTCGACAAAGAATTACAAGTATTAAGAGAGAGTTAAGCAAGGTTCATAAGAGAAAGGCATCTCTAATAATTAAGAGAAGAAATTATGGAATACCTGAAATTGTACTTACAGGTTATACTATGGCTGGTAAAACAACAATCTTCAATAGATTAAGTAGAGAGTTCAAGTATAGAGATGGTAGACCCTTCGCAACTTTAGATACATACTCAAGACTAATAGTACTTGATGGTAGGAAGGCAATAATCACAGACACCGTAGGTTTTATAGATGATTTACCACCCTTACTTGTTGAATCTTTCTACGCAACAATTGAAGAAATAAGACATTCAGACTTAATTTTACTAGTACTTGACGTTAGTGATCCTGATAGAGAATTTGAAAGAAAATTACGAAGTTCTTTAAAAATATTAAATAATCTAGCTATACCATCTTCCAAAGTGTTACCCATACTTAACAAGATTGACTTAGTAGGTCCTGATGAGTTAAATGAAAAGATTAGTATTGTTAAGAAGCATATGAATACTGGTGATGTAGTTTCAATTTCTGCAGAATACGGCATCGGCTTTAATGAATTAAAAATGATGATCATCAACAGATTAAGTAACTTCATTAAACTTAAATTAAAGATTGATCCTGAGAAAATTCCTGAATGGATATATAGTATTGCTAGTGTCAATTTCGTAGATGGTTCAGTAGTACTTAGTACTCATGAACAAAATTTAGGTAAGATTTTAAATTGGATAAATACTCAAGGATTGAAGGTAGATATTTAATGAGTAGTGATTTTGAAGTTAAACTTTTCATAAACTACGTTAAGAGAAGGACATCATTAGAGTTTGATAATGAGAGTATGGGTGAACTCGCAGTAAATATCGTGAATGTCTTACTATCTAGAAATGAATATATGAGTGATGAGAAGGCGATTTCTCTAGTAAATGCAAATCCGACGGATGTTAGAAAAGTACTGCAATTCTTGTATCGATTAGGTGTTATCGATCTTGTTCGTGAAACTACAAATCAATATAGATACGAGTATAAATGGTCATTAAGTAGAGATAAGATTTCAAGATTCATTCGTACAAGAATTAACAATATTGTTGAGAAGTTGACACATATCGTTAGAGAATTATCATCAAGCACACCATACCTCTGTCCAACATGTTTTAAGAGGTACTCACTCGATGAAGCATACGATTTTAATTTTGAATGTCCTAGAGATAAAACGCCACTAGTTCAGATTGACGTAACTTCAGAAGTAACTTACTTAAATAAGATCATCAAGGAGTTGAGGGAAAGGTGAAAGACGGTGAAGGAGAGTATAAGATTTAAAATGATAAAGCCTGTACTTAATAGGAGTATATTCATAACAGGATTTCAAGGAATTGGACTCGTAGGTTACTTATCAATTAGACACTTAATTACTGATCTTAAATGTGAGAGAGTAGGCTTCATAGAAACTCCGTACGAACCACCATACTCTGCACACATATTTAGTAAAGACATTCTATCAACACCTGGAGAACTCTATTCATCCGAAAAGTATGGAATAACTATATTCATAACTCACTGGAGCTTTTTTGATAAATATATGAGAGAACTTATGCAAAAACTTGCAAGATGGGTCTACTTAAATGGTTATAAAATGGTAATACTTTTTGGTGGTCTTGATAGTGAATTACGTGGTCTTGATACCGACAATTTAAGAATAGTAACGACATCAAGCTACAAGAAGCTCAACTATCCTACAGGTAATGCTAAAGAGATGGATATAAACTATCTAGTTGTGGGACCTTTAGCACTACTCTTAAATGAATTTGAAAGACTTAACTATCCCGCAATGGCAATTCTTCCTTATGCTAATAAGTGGAGAGCTGATCCTTTAGCATCAATTAATGGTTTAGAATTCTTCTCAAGAGTCTTTAATGTACCCATAAATACTGAAAAATTAAGAGAATTTGCTGAAGCATATGAGAAGGAGCTTGAAGAAGCTAGAAGAGCTCTTGAGAAGAGGGAAGGAGGCCCTCCATACTATATATAATCCTCTTTACCAATGATGTAAGCCAATCAGTAATCGAGTATAGATCTTCTATTTCCTTCACCTTAATGATGATAACTCTCCTATTTCCAATTCTAAAGATACTCTTAGATTTTAAGTACCTATCAGAGATCAAGAAGATCACAAGCTCATAATTAGTCTTAAGTAGGTATCTCCTTAATACATCAATACTTTTCTCTAAACACTTCTCAAAAACGAGCTCAGAATATTCATGTTGTGGGACTGGATATATTTCTGAAAGTTCATGAGGTATTACTCCAAGAATTGGATTGAGAAAGGCGATATGTACATAATTTAGAAGATTCATTCTCCTTAACTTCTCAGTAATGGTCTTAAATAATACATTTCGAGTATACGGTTTTTCTCTAAACTCCTCAATAAGTAGTAACACTTTCTTCGGTGGTGGAACATAATTATTAATTAACTTCTCTACATATCTCTCACGTTCAGGTCTATCAATTTCAGTAATAATCTCTAAACCGTGAACTTTACCTCTTGTCTCTAAATCAACCTTCTTCAAAATCTTTGAAAATAATTTCAACTCTATTAATGCGTTTTGAAGTTTTGAGCATGAGCAAGCCTTCTCTTCTAGATAATTCCACAAAGTACCTTCTTCAATTCTCTGTTTAACTTCTTCAATCTCTCTATGAAGTACATATAAGTTATGAATAGCTATTAACTTCTCCCTTTCCTGTTTTGAAAGCTCCTTCAACTCTTTTACTGAGTACTTACTACATACAGGACATGAGCAAGGTACGTATTCTGTGGAGAGTTCATTTAATCTAACAGTTCTATCTCTCATAATAAACCTGTCATCCCTAGCATATAATGCATAACTTGCAGTATCGAATAAGTCTACACCCAAAGCTATCGATAATGGTATTATTAATGGATGACCAGCACCAAAAAGATGCACAGGTTTTCCTAATGGTAAGTGTGACTTGACAGTAATTATCATTTTAATAATTGATCTAAAATCATATTCTTCAAGCAACGTTGTAGGACTACCAATAGCATATATGTCAAAATTTAGCTTACTCATACATTTTGCAGAATATTGCAGAATGTCAAAATTTGTACCTCCCTGTATAGGTCCAACTATTAGCATCTTATGATTTGGATCAATTACTTTCAAATACTCTAATGCTCTTCTTGCTCTTCTTAGAGTCTCTTCAACATCATTAATAATTTTAATTCTTGAAGTGTCTACTCTACTAGGTATGTCTAGAATAACTGCAATGTCAGTTTCGATATCTACCTGATACTTAAGTATGTCGTCTGGATTAACATCGATAAATCCATACTCCATTAATTGATAAGCTCCAGAATCTGTCATGATGACGTTTTTCCAATCAAGTATATTGTGTATTTTCAGCTCTACAGCAAGATCTTTAAAATTTCTCATCACGAGATACGCATTGGTTATTATCTGTCTATAACCTATCTTTTCAATTTCTGAGAGAGGCACAATCTGTTTTAATGGATTAATTACAGGAAAAAGTGCTGGAGTCTCAATTACTCCAGACTTGGTGTATAGCTTTCCAATTCTACCAGCTAAACATTTATCAAGAATTTCAAACATTACCTTCTCTTAGTTAAGTACTCATCATATATTTCCTTAACTCTCTTAGCTATAGGTCCAACACCTTCAACACCAGTTTCAGTTACTCTAACCTTATCACCGACAAGTACTATGTTTGCCTCTTCAACATATCTTACCATTCCTGGAAAGTACTTCTCTAAATACTTAGCGAAGTCTCTGAGATCTAGATGTTCTTCGAGAAGTATCATCTGTGCGACAGTATGGTTCATAATTACTACTCTTGGATACTTTTCATTTTTATCTGTGACAGCATTTGCAATAATGATGTTAAGTGACGAATCAATACCTACAAGCGAGCCTCTATACTTAATACCATTAGTAGTAATTACTTGAACTTCTTTATTTAACATATTTGCAAGCTCAATAATGAATCTCCTATTAGCTTCACTTAATAAAGATGCTGAAGCCATTAATCTAGAGTTTAAAGTTAAAAATTTATATATATTTCCCAACTACGTAACCTTATGAACTTAGTTGAAGAATTTGAAGTTAAGAACGTGAAGAAACTACCATATCGAGGAATCGATGGTTTAGAACTTGAGAGTTTATCAGGAATACACATGTATCTAGAGTATCCTTCAAGTGTAATCAAGATACCAATAACTGTGGGCAATAAAGTAAAGATAAGTTTAAGTAAAGTAAAGGATGAAAATTACAAGGCCAATTGGGACATCTACATGTGGGGCCTAGTGTACTATATAAGTGAAAAGTATATTAGAATATCTATAGGCGGTTTGATACTTGAACTCAAAAATATAGATACTTCTCTAGAAATTGGTGATAAGGTATATATCGGTATAAAGAAACTGAGTTAACTGAAAGTTTTATCATAGAGAATGTCTAGCTAAAACATGTAAACCGTAAGCATCATTACAAATCAACACCTTACTTATTAACTACAAATTAAATATACAAATCATGAAATGCCCATACTGTAATGGAATTGTAATTCTAGATTCAGAAAGAGGAGAATATGTATGTACAGGATGTGGTGTAGTACTTGAAAGAGAGTACGAAGTTTCAATTAGAATGAGTGATCAAGCATCACCATTTGAAGACTTTTCAAAACTTGATTACAAATCTTTAGAAGTGAAGATTAGAAAGGAAGCTAAGCATGAAGCATTAGCTAGATTATCGATGTTTAGAAAATTGAAACTTATTAATGAGAAGTTAAGAGCAGAGGATTTTAGTAATTACGCAAGAATCTTAAATTGCATTAGAGATGTTTGTGAAAAATTAGGTATTGAGCGTAGATATGCAAAGTATGCTGAAAAAATATTTCTAGAACTTGTCAAGAAAGGAAAGAGTCTAGAAATGACTTACTACAAGATAGCTGCAGCAGCATTGATATATACAATACTTATACATAACTTGCCAGTAAGTAGTAAAGACTTAATTAAACATTTCAAAGCTGAAGGTCATAGAGTAACTTTTGGAGATCTCGTGAAAATTATACCAGAAATAGGAAAGATAAACTACTCTATTAAAGACAGAGTACTTTCCTATACAAAATATGCATTGAACAAACTCAACTTCACTAATGATGAGAAGTTGAGAATTTATAAAAAGATTATCCTTACTTTAAGGCGGATAAGTAAGTCTACACTACAAGGTAAGAATCCTAAAGTCCTAGCTGCAGCTTTAATATACAGAGCAGCTTGTGAGTCGGGTTTGAAGTTAAATTTAACAACAATTAGTCAGACATTAGGTATAAGTATCATTACTTTGAGAGAATATGTCAAAAAATACGTTGGGAATTAATGTCCTGAATATCATAATTAATCATCAACTACGTAACTGTCTATTCTGTGAGCTGTTACATAAGTGTTCAATTACTAAAAATCTAAGTAGATATTTAATATTTAATGATGAGCACTCTGTAAGTTACATACTAAAGCTACTATTTAGATGTTCAAAAGTTAAGAATCTTGAATTAGGAAATATCTGCAACTCGCTTGAAGATTTAGAGAAGTTGAAGATACATTTTGAAGTAATTAAACGAGGTATATCTAAAATTATTAAAATTAACCATAATTTGTATAGAAATGATTATCTTAAAGTTCTCTCCAAATTATTGTCAATTACTGTTCCATTATCAGAATTTTCAGTAAGCGAGCTTTTACGAACTAGATATACCATATGTAGAGCATTAATAGGACTTGATAAGCTTTCAATTATATTGACATTTTCAAGCCTAAAACTTCTTGAATTAGCATTAGTACTTCTAGATAAAGATGTAGAGGATGTGTATATAACCTTGAATGGTCTTTACGTTGTCAGAAAAGGAGATCTCTATAGAGTGGTGAATGTTAATCATGAAGAACTCATTAAGCAATTAATTAAGCTTGCAAATTTAAGTGGATATAGGTTAGGTCCTGACAATCCTAGTATCAAATTCTCTCTAAATGTTGGTTCACTTAGAACTAGAGTTAGCATTGATAGATGGCCAATAACTGATGGATATTCAGTACATATTAGAAAGCATAAGAGAATCTTCACCATGACTGACTTAATTGGTAATGGAATGTTAGGTCTCGATCAAGCATCACTAATAATTGCTCAAGTTCTTTCAAGAAGTAATCTTATCATTATCGGACAGCCAGGTAGTGGAAAGACTACCCTACTAAACGCCATCGATTTAACAATACCGTACTCTTGGCGAAGAATCTACATTGATGAGACTGATGAGTCTGTGAATATCCCTAAAACCTTGCAAGTTAAGATCAAGAGTACTGATAAATTAATTGAAGTCTTGAAAACGCTACATAGAGGTTGGGGTATCTTGATTATTGGTGAATTGAGAGAGAAAAACCACTTTGAAGCTTACAATCACTCAGTTCTTTCTGGACTCCAAGTACTTGGAACATCTCACGCAGATTCACCTGAAAATCTCATTGAGAGATTTAAACTTTTCAATCTCAACATTCATGGATTGGAAAAGTTGGTCATAGTTAGGACCGTCAGGTATGGAGTTATGAGAAAGGTGATCGATATAAAGTATTCACAGAATGTAAATGATGATTTAATACTCAAGATTAAAGATGTTTTAAAGAAATTACTCAAAAGTACTACTCATCCGTTAAAATTCAGTGAGAAGTTTCAGAAAGAGCTCATCAAGATAGGTGTACCTATATGAAGGTTGAGCACATAATTGATCTAGTTAAAGTAAAGATTATGTCTGAATTTGATAATTTTGAGAGAATACTAATTCTCTGCCTAGGTCTCTTTGCAATTATACCAATAATTATTCTGGTACTTTCAGTTCTAACAACAGTCTCAATAGTTCTGCTCGTACCTGTAGTAACTACTATCTTCACATTAATTCTTCTAAAAAGAATTAGAAAGTTTAAACTTAGAGTTAGTAAGTTTCTAACTAGAACTATCATTAATTGGTCCGAGCTAATAGATCCTTTAAGTCAAGTACTTGAGAAGACTCCTCATAGTGATGTATCAATAACTTACTCAATTACCACTAACTTATCATCACCATCACTTAAGAGTAAGGTGGTTAGAGCATTATTAGATGTTCCTGAAAATGACTTCATAAGTAAACTCATATCTCAAGACCTTAAAGGACAGATTGATAATATTGGAACACGTTTAGGTTTTAACCTATACATGATTGATAAGTTCTTGAGAAACTCGTGCTTTAGATTAATACGTAAATGGGTTAAGATTATTGAGCTTGCATTATGTATATCGATAATTTCATTTCCACTATTATTTATGGAACTTAAATTTCTAGATATAACTATACCTACATCACTGCTAGTACTTACTCAATTTTCTCTCTTTACAACAGGTATGGTTGTGATCTCTAGACTTTATAAAGAGTTTAGTGAAAATTTGAGAGGTTTGAGAATAAGTATTACTTACCTTATTGTGATTTTAATTTTAGGATTTTTTATGGATTTAATGATTATTTAACTACTCTATGGATTCTTCTTTCTTTTCTTCCTCCTTCTTTTCCTTCTCTTCAAGTTTACTTGCCGCTATAATTTCATCAATTCTCAATATCATGGTGGCTGCCTCAACGGCAGCTTTTAATGCTTGTAACTTTACTGAAAGTGGCTCAATTATGTCTAGTGCTATCATGTCTGATACTTTACCTGTAAATACGTTAATACCATACTTCCAACCATCATCCCTACTTTCATGTACTTGTCTAAGTTCTGTAATTATGTCTATAGCGTCGAGACCTGCATTTTCTGCAAGTGTCTTGGGGACTACCTCTAAAGCATTGGCAAAAGCTTCGAAAGCGTATTGTTCTCTACCACTAATTTTTGCACTGTATTGTCTTACAATTTTTGCTGTTTCAACTTCACAAGCACCACCACCTGGTACTATGAAGGGTTCTTCAACTACGTCTGATACTACACTTAAAGCGTCAATTAGGTTTCTCTCAGCCTCATCTACGAGTCTTTCAAATCCGCCTCTAATTAATATGCTTACTGCTCTTGGATTCTTACAATTTTCAACAAAGACCATCTTCTCATCTCCAACTCTTCTTTCCTCAACAAGTCCAGCATATCCTAGATCACTCTCTGTAATGTCTTCAATATTAGTTACTAATCTGCCACCTGTTGCTCTTACAAGTTTCTCAATATCACTTCTCTTAACTCTTCTAACAGCTAGTATTCCTGCCTTAGCTAGGTAGTACTGTGCAATATCGTCAATACCTTTAGTTGTGAGTACTACATTAGCACCTACAGTTCTTAATCTCTCAACATAGCCTTTAAGAATGTTTTCTTCTTCTTCGAGGAAAGCTCTAATCTGGTCAGGGCTTTGAATTCTTATTTCAGCATCAATTTCTGGTTTTTCAACTTCAAGTGGACAGTCTAGTAGTGCTATCTTAGCATTAACAATTCTCTTAGGCATAGCTGCATGTACAACTTCCTTATCAATGACTATACCGTAGACAAGTTGAGTATCTAGTAATGAACCTCCATGCTTCTTAACAATCTGTACATTATCTAGATCTGCAACCCATACATCACCTCTCTGTTCAGCTACTTGGAGAATAGCCTTAACTGCAAGATCTGCAAAGTACTCTCTAACACCTTCAGCTGCCTTACCATGCATGGCTGTCATGGCGATCTTCCTAAGCATCTCTGCATCATCTCTTCTAACGGGTATAGCTATCTTTCTTAAATGATCAGTAACAATATCGAGAGCTTTTCTATAGCCTGAGATAATTACTGTTGGGTGAATGTTCTTTTCTAAAAGTTTCTCAGCCTCTTCAAGAAGTGCACCTGCAAGTACTACTGCTGTTGTCGTTCCATCACCAACTTCGTCATCTTGAGTTTTAGCAACTTCAACAAGAAGCTTAGCTACTGGATGTTGAACATCCATCTCGTCAAGAATGGTTGCACCATCATTTGTGATTGTGATATCTCCTAAACTGTCAATAAGCATTTTATCCATACCTTTAGGACCAAGTGTAGCTCTCATTACTTCAGCAATTGCTTTAGCAACCATTATGTTAATTCTCATAGCCTCTTTGCCAAAAGCTCTCTGTGTACCTTCTTTAAGAACAAGGACTGGAACACCACCTATCTGTGCTAGATAAGCTTGTTGACTACTCATAATTCTCAATCGTTGAATTCTCTACTTCTATAAAAACCTTTCTAACGTAGTAGATCTTTCAAAGCGTTATTCAATATTATGGACTTGATCTTCAAAGCGACATCAAGTGCCTTCTTATATGGGGCATAACCATTTAGAAAATCTTCTTCAAGCTCTGTTAAGTCTTTAATGATGCTTTCAACATACTCATAATCATCATAATCACTAAGCATGGATTTTAATCTCTCAATTTCATAGATAGTATGTTCGAGATTCTTATAAACTTCAAACTTGTATGGCAGGTACGAAATTACCATTAAGGTTTCTAAAAGTCTTGAGATGAGGTCTAGCTTCTCTTCGTAAACTTCCTCAAAGCTCATTGATATAAGGTATTTTTGAAAGATTAAAAACAGTTCACCATGAGCCAGCAAGTTTAACTTCAAGAAACTTCCTTAACTTAATGTCCATGTCTAGAGATCGAAGTAGTTCTTTACATCCTGGAAAAGTTGAGTAGAAGCTATAAACGCCTGCAGCACCTGCAATTAAGGCTATTTCTCTCTTTAAGGCAGATATTGTGTAAGCTACTTTCTCGATTATCTCTTCTCTTGACTTAATCTTAGATAAATCGCCAAGACTTAATTCAATGATTTTACTCACCTCAACGACATCTGCACCAATGCCTATCAACTTCACAATATCGTCAGCTCCTCTAATCTTCTCTGTATGTATGATTAGATCTATGTAATATCTTGCCTTAATTCTTCTTAATAATCTATCAATCTCAACAAGTGTTACTTCAATATCATCACTACTCTCGCTTAAAGTTTCATCAATAATTATACCGCTAATGCCACTCTTGACATATTCAGAAACATGTTTAGCCATATCTAGACTTGAAGGAATCTTCACGTATATAGGTTTCTCACTCATGACTATCTTATCACTATACTTAATGACGCGTATTCCTCCAACTTCACTACTGGTCATTACGTGATTTAAATGTCTTTTAGGTAGTACATCTACATCACTTAAATCTAGTAATATATTGAGCATATGTGCAACTACTGCTAATTCATTAACGTATCTTAGCAATGTTGAGGTAGGTCTGATTATGAGTGGTGCACTTATGCTTAATCTCATGTTTGCAAGTATTGTTGAGAGATCTAGGAATTCTCTATACGGATCTACTGAGGGTCTTGTAACTTGTGCACCATCAATTCTCAACCAATCAATGATTCTTTTAGGACTTTCAACTTCTGGAGGGGCATCACTACCCATGCCTACAACGATTACATCACCTTCTTCTGAGAGTTTTCTAATGTACTGCATTCTCTTCTGCCATAAGTCACCATTGAGCTTCGTTGGTAGGTTTGTAGGATCAAGAACTTTAACTCCTAAAAGTTCGGCGACCTCCTCATCAATATTGCGACCTGTAAGTAGATCTCTCCTTCCTATGAGATCTTTCAGTCTCTTTAAACCTAGCTCTTTGAGAATAAGTTTTAACTCGTATGAGAAAGCTTTCATGAAGTTTCTAACTCTCTGTATGGCAAAGTCTAGATCAACAATTCTCGAACCATCACTTAATCTACTAGCAAGACCTGCTGGACATTTACCTAAATTGCATGTATGACACATTATGCATCCCATAGCTATGAGTGTAGCTGTTCCAAAGCTAACCATATCTGCACCTAGTGCGAATAGTTTTGCTGCATCATCAGCACTTGTAATTCTTCCTGAAGCAATTATGGTAAAACCTTCTCTAAGTCCCTCACGTCTTAAGATTTTATCAGCAGAAGCTACTGCAAGCTCTAGAGGTATTCCTAATGAGTCACGAACAACTATTGGCGTAGCCCCTGTACCTGCACCATGACCATCAATAATCACACCATCAGCACCCATTCTTGCAATTCCAGAAACAATGTAGGGTATGTAGTTTGTTGCAGCTACCTTAACAAATACTGGCTTACCTGTAGCTACCTTAAGAGCTTCAATTCTTTGACCTAAATCTTCAATTGAGTAAATGTCGTGGTGAGGTGCTGGTGATAGTGCGTCAGTTCCTGGTGGTATTCTCCTAGTCATAGATATTATTTCAGTAACTTTACTACCAGGAAGATGTCCACCAATTCCTGGCTTGGCGCCTTGACCAATCTTTATAGTGATGCCTATACCCTTCATTAGCACGTTAATGTCAATTCCAAATCTTGCAGATGCCCACTGTACGAATATTCTCCTAAATTTAGCAACTTCTGGATGTAGTCCTCCCTCACCAATACCTGTAATAGCTCCAAACTCATCAGCTATAGCTGCAAGTGCAATGTTGGGATTACCGTTAAGAGCTCCAAAAGACATGTCTGAGAAGTATACTGGAGTGTTAACGATAATAGCTCCATAAGCAATTTCTAGATCTAGATCTACGTCTTCAACTTCTTTAGGATCAAAATCATCAATAACTTTCTCACTCTTATCTTGAAAAGAAAGTCTATCTAAAATTCTATACTTTCTAAGACCTTTTCTAAAGATTCTTAATGGTTTACCTAAGGTTGCCATTCTTCTAATTTCCTCAATTACTTCACTACACCAAAACTCAGAGTCCTTACTTTTCTTAGGTACAGGCAAGTACTTGTTAATAATCTCAAGCTTCATTTAACAGCATGACTATTCACATAAGCTATTTATTAAATTTTACTGTAGAGGGTGCATTGTTTTTGAATGTTGATTTTGAATTTTAATTATGGTTTTATTTTTCTTAATACTTTTTATGTACATTCTTACTTCTTCACCTTTATGTAGATATACTGTATCTTCAACATAAATCACTAATAGTATCTCTAGAGGAAACGAGGTAGAACATTCAAAAAACAACACACTCCAGTCAACAGAACCCCTAGAGGTTTAATCCATAACAAGTACTGAACTTAAGAGGAATCGCAAGATAAGCTCTAATTTAAAGGCTTTGTATATTTTAGAGTATATCTAGAGCTAGTTTTTTAAATAGGATTATGCTTGCATTATCTGATAACCATTGCAATACTTGAAGTTTTAGAATTAGCATTTAGTTATAGGACGAGAAAAGGCTTACTTCCAATTCTTGAAAACATCAACTTCAAAGTTAATGGCATGGAATTCGTATCCATAATTGGACCTTCAGGTTGTGGTAAAAGTACTTTATTAAGAATTATTGCTGGTCTTGAAAAACCATTAAAGGGTAAAGTTATACTCATGGGTGAAGAAGTAAGAGAACCTAGTCCAAAAATCTCCATGATATTTCAAGATTTAGCTCTCTTTCCATGGTTAACAGCTCTTGAAAACGTCGAGCTTGCTCTTCTTCATAAGAAATTACCTAAGAATCTTCGTAAACAGATAGCTAGAAAGTGGCTTGAACTTGTTGGTCTAGCAGGTTTTGAAGATTACTATCCTGGAGAACTTAGTGGTGGTATGAGACAAAGAGTAGCTATTGCACGTGCATTAGCTGCCGATCCTATAGTTCTACTTATGGATGAGCCATTTAGAGGATTAGACTCAATTACAGCTGAAGGTTTAAGATATGAAATACATAACTTAATCTTTAATGAAGAATCCAGTGTAAAGTCGGTAGTTATGGTTAGTCATAATCTTGAAGAAGTTGTTGAACTTAGTGATAGAGTAATTATTCTTGGTGGAAGACCTGCTAAAGTAATTGCTGATGTTAGAATTGATTTACCAAGACCAAGAACACCAAGAGATCAAGAATTTCAAGACTATCTTGACAAGCTATACACATTACTCTCAAGTTCAAGATTGGGATAAATAATGCTTGATGCTATACTCACAGCATTTATAGCATCACTATTGACCTTTGCTAGAGTTTTTTTAACTATCCTCATAGCCATAATTGTTGGACTTGTACTGTCATGTATAGTTGTCAGATCTAGAATACTAGAGACAATATTCTTAACTTGTGTAAGTATCTTTGAAAGTATACCCGTAATTACTTTCTTCCCAGTAATCTTGATCATCTTTATCAGCAACCTCCCTGGAGGTTTAGGTGTAGAACTTGCAGCCTTATTTCTAATCTTCACAGCTGTTGCCTGGAATATATGGATTGCACAGTATGAATCTTTAAAATCATTACCTAAAAGTTTTGAAGAACTTTCTAAAATGTTCAACTTATCATTTCTTCAAAAGTTCATAAAGATATACATACCAGCTACAATACCTAGAACTGTAAGTAATGTCATGATAAGCTTTGCTGTCGGTCTATTCTACATAACGGTCAGTGAAGTCGTAACAATATCAACTACAACTTATAATGTCTTTGGTATAGGTTCATACATATACAACCTAGTAGTTGCAGGTAAGTATATGGAGAGTATCTTGAGTATGATTATATTATTAACACTAGTACTACTCATTACACAAATATTTTTTAAGTCATTAATTACTTGGAGTCAAAAATTCACATATCAGCATTATCCTGAAGCAAGATTAAGAAGATGGAGATTTAGATTTCCAAGAACTTACACATCACCGAGAATGTCAATATCATCGATAGTGATGAATAGACTTACTAGAACGTTAAGTCTTAACAAGGCTAAATTTAGAAAGAAGAAACTTCACCCACATTTATTAAGACTTTTAAAAATTTCAATTACATTAATGCTAATAATTGTACCACTAATACTCTACACGCCTTACTTAAATATAGATATTTTCTTACAGAACCTTCACTTAATCATTAATGATCTTTCAAGGAACTTCATTAAATACTTCTACCTACTTCTCATCGATTTAGGTAGAGTATCTATCATTGTCTTAATATCTCTAGTATCATCAACTCTAATCGTATACTTAATGGCTACTAAACCTAAAGTTGAGAAAGCATTATTACCTATCATTGAAGTTCTAGCCTCTATTCCAGTACCTGCCTACTTACCAATGATTGCCGTATTAATGATGATAAGTTTGGGTAAGATCTTAGGGTTAAGATTAGTTCTTGAGCTCATAGTTTTAACTTCAGCATATCTAAGCACTGCCTGGTACGTACTTTACAATATGTATTCAGGTGTTAAGAACTTACCTAGAGAGTTCTGGTACGTATGTAAGATCAATAAGTTAACTTTCTATCATAAAATTAGAAAATTATTAATTCCAGGAGCTATGCCTGCAATAGTTACAGGATTAATAAGTACTGTAGGTGGTGCTTGGGGTGGTTTACAAATTAGTGAATACTTAATAATTCAAGATAAAGTCTATAGTGTTCCTGGACTAGTAGCTCTACTAAGTCATTATATAACCTTAGGAGATACTATCAGAGTATTAAGTGCAAGTTCTGTATTAATAATCTTTGTCATAATTCTGAGTATTTTTGTATGGAGAAGACTACTAAACTCTACGAGAAGTAAGTATAGAATTGAATCGTCAATGCTTTATTAAAGAAGAGTTAGTATTTTAAGTTTACATAGAGATTATGTGACTTGATGAAGAGTCAGAGTTACGCTGACTTGTGAAGATATCGATTCTCTTCTGATATTTACTTCTTCTTTTTAACCTCACCAACAACTTCACCATACATGTTTATAGGGAATTGATTTCCACATTTTGGACAGCTTATAGAGAATCCCATATTATACCATGACTCTCCAATTTCAACTTCAAACTTATGTCTGCAGTTTGGACATTCTGCCTTAACTTTAAGTAGTCTCTCAGGTGTTCCACCAGCATATTCCCAATCTTCTGGAAACTCCCATTCCTCACCTTCAGATACTACTCTTAAAAACTTCACTACTAACCATCGATTTAGATTCATATTTTCACCTTGCAGACTATAGGTTAGTATAGTATTTATGTTTTGTGTTTCGATAATCCAAACCATTAATGTCATGATTAATCTTTAAAAATACTATACAACTTCTCAATTAAGTGATATTGAGTGATTGATGAGAAGATCTACATAGTTGAGTTATTTAGAAATAGGGGTTTTAAGAGATTAAAATGTAGAGTATGTGGATCATACTTTTGGTCAATTAGAGAAAGAGAAACGTGTGGTGATCAGCCTTGTACAAACTATGAATTCATAGACTCTAGTCCCGTTAAGAAAAGTGTTGAATCTTTAGGGGAATTGAGAGAGAGGTATCTAAACTTTTTTGAGAAATATGGCCACACTAAGGTAAAACCATATCCAGTAGTTGCTTCTAGATGGAGAAGTGATGTTTATCTAGTAGGTGCTTCAATATACGTCTTTCAACCATGGGTAACTAGCGGAATTGTTCCACCACCAGCAAACCCTTTAGTAATTTCACAACCCTGTATAAGACTTACAGATATCGATATTGTTGGTAAGAGCGGTAGACATTTAACAAGCTTTGAGATGATGGCTCATCACGCTTTTAATTATCCTGAAAAAACGATATATTGGACGGACAAGACTGTCGAACTTGCACATAAATTCTTCACTGAAGAATTGGGCATTGATGAAGAGGAAATTACGTACAAAGAAAGTTGGTGGGAAGGCGGTGGTAATGCTGGTGAATGTTTTGAAGTACTTGTTAGAGGACTAGAAGTAGCTACATTAGTATTTATGCACTACAAGACTAGTAATGGTAAGTATGAAGACATGTCTATAAAGATCGTAGATACCGGTTATGGTCTTGAAAGAATATACTGGCTATGTAAAGGTGATGCAAATATCTATGAAGCTATCTATAAAGACTTTATAAGTAAAGTTAGAGAAAAATTAGGAATAGAAAGTCCAGACTCCAAAGTACTCAGAGAGATCACTGAAATATATGCTAAGAATAGAGAAGTAACATTAAGCACATACAAAACTCTAGCTATAAAGTTAGGTCTTGATTATGACTACTTAATCAAGACCATTAAGGAATGTGAAGTAATATACACATTAGCTGATCACTGTAAATCTATTGAATGGCTTATTCGTGATGGAGTATTACCATCAAATGCAGGTATTGGATACATTGCTAGATTACTAATTAGAAGAATATTGAGAGGTCTTTACACCCTAAATATTGACATACCATTAGTAGAGCTCTTCTCACTACATATTAAGCACGTAAGTAGAGAGTATCCAGAGTTAAAGGAATGTAGAGATATCATCTTAGAAGTTATTGATTATGAGTATAGAAAGTTTAAAGAATTAATGAATGAAGCTCCTCAAATTATCTCCAAAGTAGTTAAGGAGAGAGAAAGAAGATCTGGTAGAAAAGTATTAACAAGTGAAGATCTAATACTACTCTATGATTCTCACGGCATTCCACCAGAAATTACTCAACAAATATGTAAATCGAAATTTAACATCGATATTAAAGTACCTGAAAATTTCTACACTGAGCTTGCACTCAGACATAAACCTGTAGAAGAAGTTGAAAGTAAGTATAGACTTCCAATTAGTGAAGACATTTTAAGAAGCTTACCAAATACTGAAGAACTATTTTACAAATACCCATTCCAATTTCAATTTAAAGCAAGAATATTAAAGATCATTAATGACAAGTACGTAATTCTTGATAAGACTGCCTTCTATCCTGAAGGTGGTGGACAACCTTGTGATAAAGGATTCATTATTCATAGTGAAGGAAAGTGTAGAGTAATTAATGTTCAAAAGGTCAACAACATAATCATTCATGAAGTCGAGGGTAAGATGCCTAAAGAAGGTGAAGAAGTTGTAGGTATCATAGATAGTGACTATAGAGTAAGTCTTATGAAAATGCATACAGGTACTCACATACTTTTACAAAGTATTAGAAGAGTTCTTGGTAATCACATATGGCAAGCAGGTGCACAAAAAGATATACCTTACAGCAGACTAGATGTTACACACTACAAAGTGCCTAGTCTTGAAGAGATTAGAAAAATTGAAGAACTTGCAAATACAGCAATCCAACAGAATCTACCTGTAAGTACTGAATTTCTAATAAGAAGTGAAGCCGAATCTAGGTATAGTGTACGTATTTATCAGGGAGGTTTTATTCCAAGTCCAATAGTTAGAATTGTCAAGATAGGTAAAGATGAAGATATTTTTGACGTACAGGCATGTGGAGGAACACACCTAGATAGTACTGGCAAGATTGGTCTTTTAAAGATAGTTAAGGTTGAGAAGATTCAGGAAGGTATTATTAGATTCATATTCACGACAGGAAAATACGCACTTGAATATGTAAGTAAGCTAGAATATGAATTAGAAACTATATCTAAGATGCTTAATGTTTCTAGAGAAGAAATTACGAAACAAGTTAAAGAATTAATAAACACAAAAAATGTACTTGAAAGTAAGATCAAGAAATTGATGAGAAGATTAGCACAGACTGAGGGTGAGAAATTGATAGATAAAGCTTTAAAAGTTAAGGACTACATTGTAGCACATACCGAGTATAGTAGTGAAGAGTCAGAATATATTCAAGAACTTGCAAGATATGTAACAAGTAGTTACAGAAATTCAATACTCATAATCCTTAACAAGACTAGTCAAGGATACGAATACTACACATATTTAGGTGATGAAGCTGCAAATAAGGTAAGTGCTAAAGAACTGATTAGTGCAATCAATATGAAGATTCAAGGAAAGGGTGGAGGTTCAAAGACTTACGGTAGAGGTTTCACACGCACGAAAGTGGAGTTGAGTAATATTATAGATATAGTAATTGATTATTTAAAGTCAAGATAATACAATCTCTGAATCTTTATATAGTTCCTTAAAGGTTTAGAGAAGTAATGATTGGACCTAAAGATCTTAAAAAATTCCTAAAAAGATTTGGAATAACTGATTTAAAACTTGAAGAAGTTCCGAATATACAAAAGGTTACTTTACACAGAAGCGATGGTTCGTACGTCGAAATTGAAACGCCCATAGTAGCTAAGGTGAAGATAGGAAATGTAGTGATACTTCAAGTACAAACGGAAGAATCAAAAATTAAAGAAATGAAATCAACCATAAGGGAGGAAAAGAAAGAGGAGCTGTTGATAATTAAAGAAGGAAAGAAGCTATATACTGATGAAGATATCTCCATAGTTATGGAACAGACAGGATGTAGTAGAGACGAAGCTGTTAAAGCTCTAGAGGAAGCTAAAGGTGATCTTGCAAAAGCAATAATCATAATTCAAGAAAGGAAAGGCAAGTAAGTTAAATGATGATACGTAGTTATGACTAGATGGGTTAGGAAAATTTTCAGAAAATTAATGGATTATTATGAAATTGCGAATACTAAGCCAATACTTAGAAGATACGTAATTCTTGGAGTCTTCGACGGAATTCTAATAGTATTAACCATAATATTGGCTACTTGGATAAAAAAGCTTGAACCTGAAATTACTTGGACTTCAGGTGTTAGTGGAATTATTGGTATCTCTATAGCGTCATTATGGAATACAATACAGGCTGAGTGGCATGAGAGATATGCTGAGCTTAAGAGAATTGAAAGATATATATTGAGATCATTAAGAGGAACATTGTATGAAAAAGCATATCTAGCCTCTATCATCTTATCAACAATTGCACACACCTTATCTCCACTTGTAGGTTTGGTACCCTTGATAATATATAAAACTCTATACGATGTTGGCATGGATGGTCTAGTACCAAGTATTATAGTATCACTTATCATACTACTACTATTGGGCTTAATGTATAGAAGAGAGTTAGGAACACTACATTCAATTAAGTCAGGGATCTTTATGATGATTGCAGGATTACTTGCAGTAACAATAACTTTAATAATCTTTGGAACCAAACCATAACCTAGTGACTAGAAGAAGTGGAAAAAAGAAATATCCACACAATAAGGACATTGAAGAAGCCATTAAAGAACTATTAAGTAGAAAACCATGGATACATCCACTAGATTTTACAGACGAAGTTAAGAAAATTCTTGAAGAAAAGAAATTCTATACAGGACTAGTTTCAGGCAAAAGAATATGGAGAATCTATGAAGAAATGGTTAGAAAAAGAAGAATATACGATATACTTGGAGTAGTTACTCAAGCACCTAAAGATCTAAACAGTAATAATTATACTACTGAATCTAAATGATCATGTAGTTATGAGAAAATAAAGTCCCTAAATAAGCTCTACAAGAATTTGAAATCATTGAGGAAATTGTTGTGAAGATCTTAAGTGATGAATTCTCATCACTAAACATTATTAAGTAAACTCTGAAATTTCAATCATAATTTTCATCTTTAAGATATGCATGATGATTAAGGTACTGACATACTTTACGTAATAATCAAGATTGATTTAAATATTAGAGTTAATGAAACTACATTACGAAATACTATGTCTGAGAGTCAGAGACGTGTCCGTATTGGATACCTTAAAGTTAAGGAAATTCATGGTGTTCTTAAAATTGAACTTATTCCAATAAGTAAGGAGGAAGCTATAAAGCTTCTTCAAGGAGAAAGTCAATGCCCATAAGAGTTAAACTTGAAATAAGATCTAGACACAACAACGTCACGTTGATCGTGATGGCTCTTGTAAGTACTGGATTTATAAGTGAAACTTTGGATCTAGCAATTCCTGTATCAATTGCTGAAAAACTTAATCTATGGCCTAAACCATCTAGTGCATTATCTATATCTCTTGAAACAGGTGGTGGTACTGTAGAAAGCTATATCATACCGCAAGCAGCAGTCGTTAAGGTAATTACTGAAGATCGTGTTAGTAGAGAAGTCACTGTGAACATCATTGTCAATCCATTCATAGATGAAGTCTTGATTAGTGATGCACTAGCCGAAGAACTAGGTATTCAAATTCTCTATCCACGTCAAGGATTTTGGAAATTCACTGACGAGGATAAAGTTAGGAAAAGCGAATAACCGCACTCTCAAATCTCTAATCACGAGAGGAACAATATTTAAAACTCTCACAACAGCTGTACACCAAGTGATGACCGATGGCTTCAGTGATAGATGAGCAACCTTAGCGGGTACTGATTTTTAGAAACAGAATGAAGTTCCTTAAAAAACAATTTACAGTAAAATTATAAGAAGATGATACTAAAAACAATACCAAAAATAGAAGAAGTAGTAAATAAAGTAAAGAATAAGACATTAACAATAGAGCAAGCACATACAATACTAAACTGGATAAAAACAGTAATTGAAGATAAGTGGAACATCATATTAGATACCTTACCAAAGGAGTACGTTCATGAGTATGTTATTACTAAAGGAGAAACTAAAGTATATAGGCTAAGCAACTCTTACATAACTTTGAAGATAAACGTACCTAAAGTATTTAGTTGTGAAGAAGCATTATACTTAATTACTGGATTTCTTATATCGGACGTTACTTTAACTCATCTTGGTATATCTATTGATAGTAGTGAAGTTGAATTATTAATGGACGTCATTTTAACTATTGCAAATTATCTTAATGTAAATACTCTTGAATGTAAATTTGCTTTTAGAAATTTAGCCATAACTAAGACAGGTCCTAGTCTAAATATTAGATTAAGTATTGATTATAATGAAGCTTTTGACAAACTTATTATTGATTATTTACAAATAAAGCAATTAGCTAATGAAATTAGTGATGAGAAATTAAAAGATTTTTTAAACAAAACATTAAAGTTATGGAATAGTAATGAAGGTAAGAAATTAAGGAAAGAAGCACGTATAGTTTATTACTGTCATAAAGGTTTTCTTAATAAATTATCAGTAATCACATGGTATTTTGGTGATGGTGTGTCCTCACGATAAAAGTCTTGATATTGGTATTGCTATGTCTATTCATGATTACGTATTAAATTACATAAATAACTACTTATCAAAACTATACAATGTCCATAGGGTATTTAGCGGTTCAGGTTTAAGTCAAATAAAGTATATAGTATGTCCTGCTAAGAAATATGTGATTGAAGATATTATCTCTTACGCAAAAAGAATACCTAAAATTCTTTATCCAAGAAAACTTAGAAAATTAATGAACGTTCATAGTCATGTCAATCCATGTGTAAGCATGAAGAAGAATACCGAGATAGAGTTGTATGGTATAAGACTCACTCTTAAAAAACGCGAAGTAGGTCGAGGATACGTACTATGTAGATCAAGTACTGATATAGGTAGATTAATTGAAATTAAGGAAATACTAGAAGAAAATGGAGTGAACTCATTAATACATAAATCAGGTAGTAATAATTATGAACTCTATATTCCAGTCGAAGAGACTAAAAGAATTTTAAAACAGATAGGTCTAGAATACCTAATAGAAAGTAGCAAATTACCCGAAATACAAGAAATTACAAATATATTAAGTAAATACGAATCTAAATGGAATGTAAAGATTGAAGCAGGAGTTAATGGTTCAGGCTATAGATATCAGTCAGAGTGTATTGAATTTGAGCTTGAAAATAGTGGAATAGCAAGTATGTTAGCAGAAGAACTAAATCATATAGGAATTAGTACAAGGCATAAGAAGGGAAGTAGAAAAGTATTAATATGTAGAGGAGAGCATAGAGAACTCATCAAGAAAGCTTTAGTTAAAGCCGTTCCATAGATTCTCAATAGTAACTCAACTTCACGGAAGTTCTTTACTCATAACTACGACTTAGTCATGTATAAAGTCTGGTTTAAATACTCCCTCACACATTAAACTAGCAGGTGACGTGACATAGGATCGCATGGATCTCTAACTAAGGCGGGAAAGGTAAGGAGTCAGACTCCTAAGATTCCTCCTAGGCCTAGGAGGAATCTTCATCCTAGAAGGAGGAATGATAGGAATTATAGGAGAAGAATTGTATATGCTGCTTTAGCTCAGCAAACTGCTACTGCTAGATAGTGTTGAAGAGTAATTGAAAAATGTCTTCTTTTTCCTAAAAACTTTATACTATTTTGAGGTTAAGGGTTCTACTTCTTTATCCTCATCTTCTCTTCTCCATGAAATTTCTATGGAAATATTCTAGTAAATTTACAATCTTGTCTAATCTTTCTATCATCTTTTCCTGATTTCTTCTTAGTTCTTCAATTTCTTGAACTATCTTTTCAAGATACTTCAATTCTCTATCAAGTACTAAATAACCGTGTAGTGTGAAGTTGTGTAATCTTGTTACGTACTCATAATTTATTGGCCCTAGATAGCACTTCCTCACTTTCTTTTTAATTTTTCCATTACTTGTCCTCTCATAACCTAAATAATGAACTGCCACGTAGTATTCTCTATCTCCTTTACGTTGTTTTTCAATGTATGAGTATGGTTGTCCACATCTTGGACAAACTTTCTCACTACTCATCATGATTAATTTTTCTGCAGGGTTTTATATACTTTTCCCCAGAAATTTCTGTGTCTTCAATCATTTCTTCAGCACAACTTCAATAACCCTTTTCATAATTTCTATGGCTTTTCTAGCTATTTCTAGACATTTTCTTGCATATTCTTCATCATAGAGTTCCCATGGTGTTAAACCTAGAGTAGGATCGCCATAGCTTGTTCTTGCATGTTCAGGGGCTAGTATGTGTGCGTAGTTTGCAAGTTCTTGAATTTTTTCTTCAAATTCTTTAGGAAATTTATCTATCAATTCTATCAACTCTCTTGATGGATCGTGACTCCAACTTGGTACTCTATGTATAGCGATTAAGGTTTTTGCAGCATTCTCAACAGCCATTTGTGCTGATGCTACACAACTTCTCCAATCACGTCTACTGTATGCATTTTCAGCATCATTGAGATACTGTACTGCTAGTTTATATCTGTACTCAATTTCTCTTTTTGGATTATAAATTATCATTTCAATAATTCAATTACTGATTTATCATTACTCAACTTCCAACCATAGTATTTATCGATTTTATATCTTTCAAAACCTACATCAATAATGTACTTCTTAATCTTGTTAATAATTTCAGCTACTTTATCATCATAACAACATACAATTATTCCTTCATAAATTATGTTCATTAAGAGTGATGTTAATTCAATTACATCCTTATTAAAATACTCATAATCAATACTGATTAAGGTTACATCTTTCTTCACGTGTCTATAGATAATATCATAAATTACGTATCTTGTATCGAGATTATGGTTTAAATTCTTAGTTATAGTAAGTACATCAACATCACTTTTCTCACCATACTCATTTCTAGCATAGCTACCAAAAAGAATTAATGCTATGAATTTATCTTGAAGTTTTGATCTTAATTCACTACATGCATTACTCAATCTTTCTAGAATTTCCTCTCTACTAATCACTCAATATAACTAGTTTAGTTATGGATTTTTAAATTCTTGTTTAGAATTTTCTATTGAAGAGTATGGAGTACCTTATTGTTTCTTGTCCTAGATGTGGAAAGTATTCAGCTATGAAGTCAGGTTCAAAATCTCACTCATGCCCTTATTGCGGTTATGTTATGAGGATTGAGGAAGTCTCTATATTTAAGAGAGTTAAGAGTGGTAAAGAAGCTAGAGAGATTATTCAAAAGTTGAACACTCCTAAAAGAGTTATAGAAAGTATTGAGAAGAGAGTATATGAAACCTAGACTATACTCGTCTCACGGGTATTCCTCTTTCTGCTAAGTACTTCTTCAATTCAGGTATGGGTATTATCTTGAAGTGAAATAGACTTGCAGCTAATGCTGCATCAACTATTCTTAATACTTCATAGAAATGTTCCATACATCCTGCACCTCCTGAAGCTATTATAGGTACATTAACGTTTCTAGTAAGTTCCTCGTATAGTCTTAAATCATAACCTTGCTTTGTACCATCTGCATCAATGCTTGTTACTAAAAGTTCGCCAGCACCTAACTCTACGACTCTCTTAGCCCAATCTATCGCATTAAGTCCTGTAGGTTCTTTTGCAGATTTTATAAACACTTCCCACCAGCCATTTCTCCACTTAGCATCGATAGCTACAACTGTTGCTTGTGAACCATATTCTCTAGCAATTTCTGTTACTAATTCCGGTCTCTTTACAGCACCTGTATTTATGCTTACCTTATCAGCACCTGCATTGAAGAGTCTTGAAGCATCTTCTAGACTCTTAATACCACCACCTACCGTTAAGGGAATATTTATGACAGATGCGACATTTCTTACAGTCTCTATGAATGTCTTTCTACCTTCAATACTTGCAGTAACATCAAGTATTACAAGCTCATCAGCTCCTTCTTCTTCATATCTAGAGGCAAGTTCTACAGGATCACCAACAACTCTCAAATTTCTAAACATAACTCCTTTAACAACTTTATCCTTATCAACATCTAGGCAAGGAATAATTCTCTTAGCATACGGCATGAGTAGTTATTAAAGTTAGTAATTATTAAGTATTAAACTCATAATTTCATCAGTACTGTATGTGAGAATAAGGTCACAAATTAAGAGCTTTTAAAATGTTGATTATTGAAGTTCATCACTGATTTAACACTAATCCACCTGCGCTCTCCACTATATATCAACAACATACTGTAATCTCCATAAATTATTTATCTTCTCAATACTCATCATGTGATACGTCATGGCTTTAACTACAATTCCTTTAAATCCATGCTTCTCAATATCATATTTCTCACCACCAATTAGTGCTTTTAAGAAGTACTTATCATCAGTTTTGCTTATTGTTAACTGCTCAAAATAGTTACCAAATGCAAATTTTTTACCATCAAATAAGTATAGTAACTCATCAATCCATGTAAAGAGTAGTTCTTCAAGATCATTACCTGAAATTTCAATGTTAATTCTTTCTTTAAGCTCAACCTTATCGATATTGTATATAATGTTTGCAAAACCTAAAGCTGCATTTTTGAAAGCTTCTTCAAGATTTTCACCATAAGCAATAATTAAGATATCAGCTGTATGTTCGGCATATTCAAATCCTCTTCTACACATATACTCTACACTGAATAACTATACTTGATATGTTTTTCTCAATAAAATTAAGTGTAAAGTAGTTAAGAGAATTAATGTAAATTAACTATGTGAACATCTTAGTTAGTAAAGATCTTTCTAAAACCCTTAATGAGGCTCTAAAAAACTTAAGTTCTGGTAAATGTATTCTTATCTTTAAAAATGAAGAAACTATAAACATCGATGATAGTGATGTACATGTCATAGAACTTAAAAGCTTTCTCAAGAATAGTATCGAACTATTACTTGCTAGAAAAAGAAAGGTCGTGTGTGTTGTTGATGTTAATAGTGGTTTAAAGAATCTTACAGAATATTTAATAAAGAATATAGAGTACGTGATCATACCTGAAAGGTATCTTAACAAGATCATTAAGTATCTAGATTTCTTAAAAAATACTATAATTGAGTGTTGAGAAAAAGTATTTAAAGAAATACGCTCTAAAACTAAGTCTTGATAGTATGAAGATTCATAAATGTTCCTTTTGCGGTAGGCAAATACCTCCAGGTTTTGGAATTATGTATGTTAAGAACGATGGAACAGTATTGAGATTTTGTAGTAGAAGATGTTACATCAGTGCTATTGAATTTCATAGAGATCCTAGAAGACAAGCATGGGTTAGAAAGGGTGTTAAGAAGAAAAAGCCAATACATACTAACTAGTATACTTTCTCAAAACTTCGTAATATCTAGCAAGTATTGGACATCCCTTACCTTCAGCATTACAGAAACTTATGTACTTACTCTTAACGCTTTTCCACTCGTTTGGACTTATAAAGATACATCTCTCTCCATCTCTGGTTGATTTATAGAAAATGCACTTCATAATTTACACTTCATTAAAGCCTTTATAGAGCTTACACGTATTATCTCTCATCATAAGTTCTAAGTACTTGCTCAATCTCTCTACACAGCTCGTCCATACCTTCACCTGTCTTTGCAGATATGGGTATTATTTTGGATAAACTTTCCATGATGTTTATAATTTCAGAAATCCTTACACTAAGTTCAAGCTTGCCTAAGCTTTCAGTTTCTATTCTAAGAGCATTCTGCAATTCTTCAGCTTCTTCACTCCATAGAAGTATCCTCTCAACTTCACTCTTATCAAGAAGATCTATCTTGTTTAGTACATTAATTTGAGGCTTATTAAATCTGAATTGTGTTGATAATGAGAGTAGTATTGATGATACAAAACCTGTAGGTGTTCTTGCTTGTGTAGCATCTATAACAAAGATTACAATAGTTTTATCACTACTCAACTTATCTATGAGTAATGAGCCAGTACTTCTGAAAGCAAAGAGCTCCATCTGTCCTGGAGTATCTATTAAAATGTATGTTGCCTCAAGTGCTTGCACTTCTTCTCTAATCCTCTCAATATTGAGAAGCATCATATCTACAGCAGCAATAATTGAAGCATTTGGTCCAAGTTTATACTTTCTCATAAGTTTTCTTGCAGATACGAAATCTCTAATATCAATATCTGCAATGTATGGTAAATACTCAACAGCAGGATCAAGATTGACAGTGACGACACTATATTGATTCCTCTCTAACCACTCCATTAATGTGCTTACCAGAGTAGATTTTCCACTGCCTGCAGTACCAACAATAAATACCGTGGACATGGTAATCTTCACCTCTTAATCTCTCTCAATTTCTCACCAATCATTTTTAAAAGCTTGGTTTTAGATAAGTCTTCTCTCTTATACACAACTACGTAACCTTTACATGAGTCTTCAAACCAAGTTTTAGGATATCTCTTTTCAGGATAAACATCAAATTCAAGGTTAAGTTTTTGAAGAACATGTACAAGATCTTCAATACTTGGATTCTTAACTGCTAATCTTCTAGGTACTTTTCTACCAAGACTTCTAGATCTTGAAGCATCAAAATATACTGTCCAAATTATGTAATAATCCTTCTTACCCATTACTAACGTTAAGAATTTCTCTTAAGTTGATAAGCACTACTTTAAGAACTTCTCAATCTGTAAACCTAAATTACTTGTTCTTGTACGAATAATCTTGATATTCTTCTCTTTAAGAAACTCAACAACTCTCTTCTCGATTTCAACATTTGAAGTGTATATTATGAAGCATCCATTACCTCCAGCACCTGTTACTTTACACCCAACACCGAGTTTTCTTAATGTATCTAATAGTTGTGACATATCTTCACTACAGATACCTAAGACTTCAAGTAGTTTTTGATTCATATTCATGAGGTGGATTATACATTCGGAATTGTCGTTTCTCATACATTCAAGAGCTTTTAAAACTATAGCATCGATACTTCTAAATACATGTTCAATAATTTCTGGGTAATTATCTCTTAACTTCTTAACCTTTAAAACCATATCCTTGGTACTATACTTTCTTTCTACATAACCTATAATTACAGGTATTTCAGGTATTTCAATTCTTCTCCAAGAATCTTCTTTAATTAGAATAGCACCACCATAGGTCGTGACTGTTGTATCCATCCGACTTGCAGTACCTTGTACTTCAAGTTCAGTTCTATATCCAAGTTTTGAAACTTCGTTAAGATTTAGATCGTAATTGTGGCATGACAAATATGCAGATATGGTAGCCACAGATACAGCTGCAGAAGTTCCTAAACCAGCACTTACAGGTAGGTCAGACTTAACGTGTATCTCAATACCTTTTCTAGAATTTACGTAATTCATCGCTAACTCGATTGCTTTAAAGATGTACATTAACTTTCTACTCCAAACAACATTCCAATCAACACTATCTACACTTCTAAACTTAACATTTACACCTAAACTTTCACTATTCACTACAATTTCTTCTGAATCTAATGGTCTTGCATAAATTTCAACTCTAGAATCAATAGCGACAGCTATTGCGTGATAACCATAAACTACAGCATGCTCACCAAAAAATTTAACAACACCAGGACAAGAAACTCTAATCCACACATCCTCATTATCATTAATAGACAGTTTTAAATATTATAGGAAGATAAGCATAAAGTAGGGCGTGAATGAAGAGGACTCACCAAGGCGGCTAGTCCTCAGACACGCCCCTCTTACCAAAAACTTATAAGTAAAGTACCTACGAAATAGTTTGTGGAAACAACATTGCTGACAAGTATCTTAGGAACTTTAGTTAGCTTAATAGCTATTCTTTGTGGTGGATTTTATTGGCTTGGTAGAAAATTTGCAAAAATCGATATTAAATTTAGTGAAATTGATAGGAGGTTTAATGAAATTGATAAGAGATTTGAGGTTCTTGAAAGTAAATCTGCATCTCTTGAAAATAAAATTACATCTCTTGAAAACCGTATTAACTCTCTTGAAAAAAGAATTGATTCTCTTGAAGATAGGATTAGTTCTTTAGATAGGAAGTTTACAGAAGCTATTGATGCACTTAAAAATGCTATACTAGCTATTAATAGTCTTAATCTAGATTTTCTTAGTATTAAAGGTGTTATTGAGGATAGAGAAGCAAGATTTTTAATAAAAGAGGCAACAAAATATTTAAGCCTTATTAAGACCAATCCATTAACAGAAGAAGAGATTGAATTTCTTAGAAAAGTACTTGTCGAGAAGGGATTGAAAGATGTTAACTTAATTACTCTTGAAGAAGCTGAACGTATTATTGAGATTGGTAAGAGATGGTGGAAAGAGGAAGGGAAAGAAGAAGCATATAAATTATTTTTAACAGGACTAGTAATAAGGGGATATATAATTTCAAAGAAAGTCAAGGCTGGAGAAGAGATATAGTTACATTCATTTCCCTCATTCTTCACTAGATACTTGAATATTAGTTATGTATATACTCGGTGCATAAATGTTTAAATGACTTTCAATCTCTCTACTTAGCTCTACAACATTTTCTTTAAATACCTTGTAGAAATCGGCATTTATGACTAAGCCCTTTACTGGAAACTTTACTTCACCTTTCTCTACATACAAGCCGTGACTAATGGTTGCTGTTAATTGACCACTTACAGGATTTGATAACCAAGAACCAATAACATCATAAATGACGATACCTTTCCTAACATCTCTTACAAGGTCTTCAAAACTTGATCTTCCTGATTTAACTATTAGGTTGGTTATCCATGGTCTTGGTCTTGATGAATATCCTCTTCTACATGCATTACCTGTAGATTCTTTACCTTCTCTAGAGGCTGTGTAATGATCGTAAAGATAAGTCTTTAGAATTCCTTTATCGATAACTACCTTTCTTTTAGTACTTATTCCTTCATCATCAAATTCTGAACTAGCATAAAGACCATCGGCACAACCATCATCAATAATGGTTAACTTCTCATTAAGTACTTGAGTATCTATTTTATTAATAAGTGGAGATCTATTTTGTTGTACAGTGTCTGCACAGAATGCTGGTGCTAAGACGTCTTCAAGAAATTTAGCAAATATTTTACCCTTAATTACAATATCGTAAATTCCTGTTTCTATCTTTTTAGGCTTAATAAACTTAAAACAATTATTCACAACATTTGCAATCAATGTATTGGTATCTAGTTCTTTAAATATTCTTGATGCTGTAAAATCTCTATATGTAGTTTCTTCACTATTTCTACAACACTTAACTTCAATATCTACATAGTAATGTGTTTCTAACCTTTCAACGACTTCACCATAATTATTACCAATAATTACTCTTGATTTTGAAATAACTAGATCAGTACTTAAGTGTTGAGTATTTCTAGACTCTACATTTTTAATAATTTCTAGTACTTTTAAAGTATATTCACTAACATCCCTATAATCAATTTCTTTATCAAATACCTTATCAACACTTGATTTACTTAATCTTTTAGGTATTCCTTTCCATTCAGGATCATCACTACCACTTTTAATACTTTTGACTAATGTTCTTAATACGTAATCAACATCTTCAGTGCTCGTTATGGTTGTTCCTTGTGTTGCAACTTTCTTACCAATACATCCTCTAACACCAAGACCTAATGATTGTGTAGTAATTACATCTTCAAGATATTTCCTTAATCCTCTTACTTGAATTTCTAGAGAATCTACAATATATACTTCAACTTCGTCAATACCGTAATTTCTAGCTTTCTTGACTGTGTATTCTAAAACTTCATAAATATTCATTACCTACCACCAATAGTTATTTTTCTAACTCTAACATGTGGACCACCATCACCAACTCTAACCATTTGACCATTCTTACCACAACCACCAAATACTGATGTTCTTACTTTAAAATCTTTACCAACAGCATCTACGTACCTTAAAGTTTCTAAAATATTACCACTAATGACTACTCCTCTAACAATTTCTTCCACCTTACCTCTCCTAATAATGTATGATGGGCCTATACTAAATGTGAAAGTTCCTACTGATGGATTTACTTCACCACCCATAGAGCCTAGACCTTTAGCATAAATTCCAAATTCTATATCTTCGACAAGTTCTTCAAAACTATAATCTCCAGGTAACATATATATGTTTGTCTGTCTAACAAGTGGTATTGATTCATAATCTTGAGCTCTAGCATTTCCTGTAAGTTCAGAATTCATAATACTTGAAGTATATCTATTATGTAGGTATGATTTTAATACACCCTTTTCAACAATTATTGTCTTAGTCTTTCTAACTCCTTCATCATCGTAAGGTATGTAGTAACCACCTTCTACTAAACCATCATCAATAACAGTAACTAACTCACTAGCAATTTTCTCACTAATTCTGTCTTTCAGAACTGATGCACCTATCTCAACATAGTCAGCTTCCACGGCATGTCCAAAAGCTTCATGTA
This sequence comes from uncultured Thermoproteaceae archaeon, assembly GCA_964390355.1. Taxonomy (GTDB): domain Archaea; phylum Thermoproteota; class Thermoprotei; order Thermoproteales; family Thermocladiaceae; genus CAYMHS01. The sequence goes on from CAYMHS010000002.1 coordinate 39,642, forward strand.
GGAGAAGACCAACAACATCATTATCAAGAACTACAGGATAAGAACCAGGTGGTGGTGTTTTTGCATGAACAGCTTTTATAGCTGTATCTGTAACTTCTTTAATAATTGAGTACCAATCTATTTCTCTAATAAACTCATAACCTGAAACTTTAGATTCTTGATGATAAACTCTCTCATAAATTCCACTAAATTTAGCAACAACAGTATGACCAATACCTATAAGGTAGATTTCACTAATAATTTCTGAACCATCAGAAGAGACGTATATTCTCTTATCAACTTCACAACCCATTCTTGTAATTACTGAAGATACTTCAGATGAATAATTCATAGAGTACTTATTAAAGTCTAGAAGTAACTTGATTTTCTCATTAAGATCAATATCGAATGGATCTTCCTTAATTACAGTTCTTACCTTATCTTTAATAATGCTTTTTTCTTTTAGAGGTTTTTCTCTACCACCATTAATTAATGCTTTTGCGAATTTTATAGCGTACTTAACTGTACGTTCAATACTTTCCCAATCAAGTTTATTAGTAGATGCATAACCAATACGATTATTAACAACTACCCTAACATTGAGACCTCTAGATCTTGATTCTGAACATTCTCTTAAAACACCATTATCAATAAGTAAATATTCATATCTTCTTTCTTGAAATCTAATCTCAACATGATCAGCATCTTCACTTAATGCATACTTTACAATCTTATCAAAATTTAGCATTAATTTAGAACTTGTAGAGAATTTATGAAAAATTTACTCATCGTGTAAGTGATAACTCCATAAGTTTAGCCATGATCTTAGAAACTAACTCATACGTTGATGATATGTTTGTATTAAGTACGCGAAGTTGATTACTAATAACGTCAAGTCTATCATTAATATCTTTAAGTATTCTCAAACTTTCACCTCTATAAGACTCAAATTCACTTCTAAAACTTTCAAAAACCTTTTTAAAATCGCTAAACTCATCTCTAAACATTCTAAATTCACTTCTAAAATCATTAAATTGTTTTCTAGATTCTCCAAACTCATTCCTGAAATCAGTAAATTCTCTTCTAAATTCATCAAATTCTTGTCTAAACTTTTGAATTTCTTTAGCAATAGTTATTAATAGTACTATCTCTATGTCTTCACGTCTAACTTTTTCTTGTTTAAGTAAATCAATAACTATGTCAATACCTCTACTAGCAATTAGTGAAAGTACTTCACTAATTTCCATGACTAAAACTTACACTCATCACTAATAAAGATTTTGTTTATAAGTATTGAAGTAGCGGGCCGGCCGGGATTTGAACCCGGGACCTATGGGTTAAAAGCCCACCGCTCTGCCTGGCTGAGCTACCGGCCCTTAGTTAGCACGCTACTTAGTGCATAATTTATAAGTTTAACTTATTAATTAAGTTTCAATTCACAAATAGTTGATAACTTTTTATACCTTCCTATCTCTTTAAGTGTGGCATAGATGGACTGCACATACAGGATACATATTCTAGGTAGAGAAGTATGTTTTGTAGATAGAGAATTTGAGATTAGTAAAATTCTTGAACTTATAGGTAAAGGTTATCCATTCCCACTAGTAATCTATGGTCCTGAAGGTTGTGGAAAAACAACACTACTAAAATACATTAATAGTAAATTAGTGAGTAGTAATGAAGTATTTGCAATACATGTAGATGCTTTAGAAAATTTCGATATAAGTAAAGTCGTCAAGTCTAGTATTGAATTTGAAGAACTTCAAGAAATTATTAAAGAATTATTTAAAGATCTACCACTTGGTAGATTAGTTTCACTAGGAATTTCATACATTGTTAGGAAAATTCATGAAAAATATACATTAAGTGGTAAGTGTGTATTCATAACTATCGATGATGTTTATAAAGCTATTGGTCTTGAAAATGTTGATAAGTATAGTAAGAGCATGTATGAACTTATTGAAAAACTATATAGTGATTATAAAGTCAAGTCAGTACTTGTCACATTAACAACATCTGAAGGTGTGAGTAAGCGTGAATTAAGTAGACACACGTATGTCCATATATACTTGATGTGGAATCTTTCTAGAGAAGGTTTTGAAGAACTTGCTTATCAATTAAAATCACCAATAAGCACTGATGATTTATGGAATCTTACAGGTGGTTCACCACGTGCACTTATTGACTTAGCATCACTTAATTGGAAAGTTAATGTATGGCTTGATAAGTTATTTGAAGATAAGTTAAGACATGTATTAAAAGTTCTTGATAAAAGTAGGTTAAGAAATGTTATAGAAGATCCTGATAGTGATTGGGAAGTAGCGAAAATACTTGAAGATTATAATTTAATGATTGAACTTAGAAGAACCTTAACAATTAGTTCAATACCAAGTCCTAACTCTGAACTTGGTATTGGTCGTGAATGGGCTTGGCAAATACCTGCATACAAATTAATACTTAAAAAGCATCTAGATTATTCTTAATACATCACTAACTTCAAGGTCAAGACCTTTCTCAGAAATTACCTTAAAAATGTAGTAATATATTGGTAATTGCCACGCATTATACTTACCAATCCATTTCTCTTCAGGAATAGTACTTAATTTTTTAAATCTACTATCAATTTCCATAACGATATTATGATTAAGTAGGTAATCCCATAGAATAGTTATTCTTAATTTATCAACATTGTCTACATAACTTTCAATTCTACCTAGTATCTGTTTTAAAATTTTATCTTCACTTTCTTTCCAAGTAATTGTTAATTCATTAGTAATGGTTATGATAGTGTTTACACATTTTCTAATCTTACTGTCTAACCATTCATTAATGTTCCAATTATTTTTATAAAGTTCTTTAATTTCTCTAACATTACCACCAGTTAATTTCCATATAAATTCATAATCAAGACTACATTCCAAATTATCAAGTAGAGTATAAATGTCATGTCTAGATAAGTACCACATGATGTACCAATTAATCTTAGATCCAATTTTTAATTGAAGTTTTGTACATGTTGCATCACTTGTGAAGTATATAATTTTGAAAGAACCGCCAAATCTACTTAAGTAGTTATTGATATCTTTAACATTATTTGCATCAACTTCAAGTAACTGTATAGTTTTATTATCAATGCTTCTGAATTCATCAATAATGACAATATTATTGCTATGCTTAACTTTGTCTTCCTTAACTATTTTAGAAATTAATTCATAAACATTCAATAAGCCTTTAACAATAATTTCTAATACAGGAATTTCTTTAACAATATTTGCAATATCTTTTAAGTAGTTAATGAATGTTCTATTACTGAAATGTATATACGTTAAAACTTCACTTTCACTCTCCTCATAAGTTATGTACATTACGTTATAATTACTTTCAACCTCTCTTAGGGCTTGCATTAATGCTTTAGAAAATTCAGTTTTACCACAACCTTTAGGACCGGTAATTACGTGCACTTCACCATTACTTAAATTTAAAAATTTACACAATTCTTCATCCCTGTTAATGAAGTATGTGTTTAATTCATTAATCCAGTACTTATGAAGTTTAGAAATTAATTCACTATACATTAACTTAAGTCTTCTCACTTAAGTATTTTTCAAAAATTCTTCTAAATTCTCTAAGTTCACTAGTAATTTCTTGTCTTAATTGTCTAATCTCTTCTCTAAACTCACTCCTAAATTCTCTAAATTCATTTCTAAAACTAATTACAATACTTGTTAAATCATCTACTTGTTCTCTACCTGCACCAGTAATGATTGATAATGTACCGAGTATTAATCCAGCAGTACCTACACTAAAACCTAGAAAATCATATTCAAGTGGTGTAAATATGAATGGCATTATGAATCCAAAAATACCTATAGCTATGAATATGAAGAATGCAATCCAGTATTTGAGTCTCATTTTAACACCAAAAATAGTGACTCTCCTATCTAGTAATCCCTCTTTCTCTCTCTTCTCAAGAATTTTACACACAACACTATCTTCTCCTTAAAAATTTATAAGTCTTAACATTGATGTTTTGAGACCAAATATTACTGAAAGAGAGGTAGAGAATTCTATCAATTAAAGATTAAGGTGAAGGTAGGGAGGAGTGAGAAAAAGGGAGGAATTGATTTGAAGGGGAAAAGGAGGGATTTGAAAAAAGAGGGGTTGTTTATGGTGTTATCTTGGTGGTCCTAGTAGGGCAGCTAATTTTCTTCTTCTCCACTGACTATACTCTATTAAGCCTATAACTATGATTATTATCACTATTATTAGTACAACAATTATTAGTATTATCTCACTTAGTGGTATGAATCCTAGTCCAGGTATGTACCATCCAGCTACTGGTATGGTTAACTTGATCTCTCTAACTTTCTCAACATCTGCTGTACTTAAAGTTACGCTTGTAGTTCCTACAACACCTGCAGCTGTACCTACTATAGTACATGCTATAGTTCCTTCTTTAGGTATGGGTATTACGTCCTCAATCTTACCAACACCTGCAGTTGAGTATTCACCACAAGTCATGTTTATGGTTGCTATCTCACCAAGTACTGCTCCTGTTGATGATAGGGCGGTGACTACTACCTTGGTTGCAGGTATCTTTATCTGTATTGGTGTTGTTACGTTAGTTGGTGTTAAGGTGTATTCGTAAGTGTAACCTAGTGGTATTCTCTTCCATGAAACGACATTTATAGTCACTTTAGCACCGCCAAGTAGTGATAGATAGATTGGTTCTGTAGTTACTATACCATCAGATGGTACGGTATATCTTGCTGGTGCTAGAACAGTAACTTTCTTCCACTTTGTTGGATCAGCCATTTCTTCATACTTTGGTACAATTAATCCTCTATAACCAACAGTATAGCCAATACCGTACTCCTCAGCACCAATTACTAATTCAGCACCAGCTGCTGGTTGTCCAAAAGCTGTCACACCTACAGTAACTCCTGGAACTGCAGCCATAACCTTAACAGATACTGGTGCATATACACCTGCAAGTTCAATATGCTCAACATGTTCTGGCACAGTAGCACCTCTCGATACTCTCATAGTACCGGCCATTACGGGTATTAGTACGGTGTCTATGATCTTGTAAACCTCTACAACATATTCTGTTGCTGGTGCTTGACTAAAGACTGTAGATACTCTTGGATCGATTAGTGTTACTGAACCATCACTACCAGTAATGCCGCTAGCGTAGAAGTATAGGCCATTAGTTGCTTTATCCTTAACAACTACTAGTAAACCACTTACTGGCCTACCTTCAGCAGTAGTTACTACAACAGTCATACCATATACCCATGATCTAATGGTTGATGATGTACGTACATTACCTAACTGCTCAACATCAGTAATTACTTCACTGTCATAGATACCGATTAGTGGTGTAGCTAATGTGCCAAGTAGCCTTAGTATGTAGCTGTTGTACCAGTATGTAGCTACTCTCTCAACTGGTGTCATAGTTATTGTGAATCCAGGCAGTGGTATTGGTGTTGGTACAGCTGGTGTTATTCTACTCACCTTGAATCTAACAACACTATATGCTGGTAACATACTCATTAAACCACCATCACTTCTAGTAAATGTTATAGCTATAGGCACGTACGTACCATTGTCAAGCTTTCTATAAGCGACAATTGTCTGGTTAGCTAGTGGTCTAACATTCCAGTCAAGTAGTTCTTGTACAGGTAATACTTCACCAAGAATTACAATTCTACCGACATGGTCACCACTTCTCACAAGCTTATCATAGTACATACCTCCAGTCATCCAGTAAGCATACTCACCATCACTGTATGGATATAGTACGTATGTAGTGATGTTAGCTCTGAATGGTATAGTCATTACGAATGATACCTTATATGTACATCCGAAGATTGCTGGACCAACAGTGCCATATATGTCCTTCTCATCAAGCGGTATACAGTATCCTTTCTGATAGAATGTCCAATCAGTGTGATAGATGCCTACTTGTGTTGTGTTTCTAACGAAGTATAGATGTACGTATTGTGGTATTCTAACATTAGCCTTTGGTTCATCAGCAGTACTTACTGAATATAGTGTATCTGCTAATATTGCATACTTCATCTCGTGTAGATACTTTAGTAATTCTTCAGATGTTACAGTTCTAGCTTCACCTGTTGGTAGGTAGTATGTGAAGTTGGGTGGATAGTACTTGAACTTAACAGCAACTTCAGGTAAGTAGGGCTCGTATCTAACGATGTCACACCATCCGTAACCTCTTATGTAAGCATCTACTAGATAGCTTGAACCATACACGTACTTTACAGATATTACCTTCTCTTCACCAGGTTCAATCTTGACAGGCGTCTCTATTGATACTTGATATTCAGTATCATACTCTTTAGGCGTTCTAATTTCAAATCCAGTAACTACTATTGGTATGGTGTAGTCCTCATCAAGCTTAACCTCAATATTGCTTAAGGCAACAGTTCTTAGGGTTACAGTCATTGGTTTAGTAATGTTGAAGATATTTACTGGAACAACCTTATCAAACATTAACATTAATGTTGATGTACCTCCAGTTAAAGCACCAACAGCATTTAGATCATAATCACCACCAGTCTCCACTACAGCAGATCTTGTAATCTTAGCATATGTACCTACAGGTATTGCCATGCTTGTGAATATCGCTACATATGATTTCTTCAACTCATCTTTAGGTTCTACATAGTTTAGAACTGCATAACTCTCAATACTATACTTGGGTAGTACATCCTTATATTCTGGTACATATATTGCCTTAATCTCACCGTAACCAACGTTAGGTGTTTCTTCAGTACCAAGTACCCACACTCTCATTATTCTAGTACCCCAAGCACCAGTTGTTAATGTCCATGATGGAACACTAAATACTGCCTTACCTTCAGGACTTACAGGTATTAATACTAGTAACGGTGAGCCAAAGGTGTTTATCCAGAACTCGTCTGGTGTTATCCTCACTAATCTATCAACATCAACATCTTTGTCAAGACCGTTTCTATAAACTTTCACATCATTTACCAGATCAACAGCACCACCGAATCCTGTACTCAGTACGGTCCAGTTGTAGAGACCAACTTTCTTACCTGTGTATCTGTAAATTAACTCGACATCTGGCGGTGAAACTAGGCTGAAGTATTCTTTGTCTCTCTTACCCTTCACTAAGTATTCGATGACATAGCTCTTGAAGTCGGCATCTTTTGGTAATAATTCAGTAACCTTACTGTAGTTAATCCATAGCATTATCGGTATTCTTCTTCTTAAATCTTTAGCTTCAAGGAATAGATCAGTGACATTATATTCTGCAATCTTAACCTTATACTTCTTACCCACAAGCTCGTAGGTCATGTATATGTTTATGAATGCTTCCTTAATTATGGCTTTATCACTAACTTCGAGCATTGCCCTCACTAATCTATAATCAATGTAGTCATCATCGACTTCAAATGTTAAAGTTACATTTACGGTCTTTAGACTACTTGGTAAGTATACAGTTACTCTGTATCTATCAGATACGACTCTACTGGCTTCTTTAATCTCATATTCATCTGGCGTTACTAGTTTCTCGTGAGTAATGTTCACATAGTTATTTAGATATGGATAGTATGGCACTACATTGAAGGTGTACTTACCAATAGCTAGCCACCAAGCAGTCTTGGTTAAGTTAATGCCAAGAGTAGCATTTAGACACCAATCACTCTCACATCTATAGAATGTACTCATTGGTAATCCTGTAATTTCAATCTTGTTCTCACTTACATTAAATCCACCGAGGTTGGGTAGTACATAACCAGCAATACCGTAAGGTTCTCCTAGGTAGAATCTGATACCTCTGAGTAGCACTGGTGGGGTTACTGTTCCACTATCCTTCCAAATGGTAGCACTTACATAGTCACTAATATTCTCAATCCATACATATCCATCATAGAATAATGGTGCATTTACTAATCCTTCCCCTGGCTTTAATACTTCCTTCATGTATGGCTCTGTCTCATTTATGAATGAGTAGCCTGTACCATTAGCTACAAAGAGTCTAAAGAGTGCGTCTCTGAACGTTAAGGCTATGTAGGTGTTAGGTACATTGTATGTTATTGACTTATCAGTTACTATGAATGTTACTGGTTGCACATCAGCAACTATAATGATGGTTCCAGGCTTGACTTCAACCTCCTCGCCAGCAATCTTGATCTTAGCAGTATCATTGAGTACTTCATAACCTTCTGGATATACTATGGCTACCTTATCCTTAGTTGGCACTTGTAGTAAGCTATTGAATACTTCATAACCAATATGGAACACTTTAACATGTAGTCTCTGTCCTGGCATGAATAAGTGTACATATGGTCCTCTAGCAACTGATGGTATAGTGAAGTTAGCGTATGGTGTATCAGTTGCCATACCTGCTAGCATGCTTGCAAGTACGTAGAAGCTGTAGTTGGCTAAGTAGAACGTGTAGTTTCTATACCAATTAACCTCCCAGCCTTTACTCCAAGAATCATCAGCATAGCTTTTAGCTTCAAGTGCAAGCTTTAAGAATCTGTTAGCTAGTCCTTCATATACTGGCTTCATCCATGTTGAAGCAACAACAGCAAATACTGTAGCGTTCTCTACTAATCTTGCTGGAGTTATTATCCACTTACTGGCATTTCCATGTAGTAATGTGTAGTCAGTAATTACTACTGTGGTGTTGTAGTAGAATGGTGGACAGAAGCTTGGTGTAGTACATGGATATACTGGAACACTTGTTAATACATTGAAGTCTTTATCAACAACAATTACTCTTAAGTAACCAACATCAGTTATTAAATTAAATACCTCATAGCATGCTGTATCTTTAGGTATCGTGTATGATTCATTCACATAGACTACTAAGTTGACATCAATTGGTCCTCTAGTACCTAGAGTATATGCGTCAATTACATCTGCCTTTGTTACTCCGTAGTAGGCGTCTAGCTTTAACCAGTGTACATACTCTGCATAGTTTTGCTCGTAATCTGCTAGAGTTCTATTGACGTATAGATGGTCTCTGAACCAATCTCTATCCTCTTCAGGTACTATAGTTCTTACAGTGATCTTGACATCACCATATGGTGCTATTGGTACGTTCTTAACATATACCATACCTGACTCATTACTAATAGCTCTCCACATTTCGTCACCAGTAACTGTACTCCATACACTAACTACAAAGCCAATTAATGGTTCTTTAGTTTCTGAAAGTACCTTGAAGTTAACGTTAATTAATGGGAATACGACTTCAGTAACTTTACCAAATTCTAATGTGTAGGTTGTTGGTTCTCTAGTTTCAGGATCAACTGCTGGCAACTCATATCCGAAGTAGTGTAATCTGAACTCATACTCTACTTCCTCAATTCCCTTAGCTACTGGTAATCCTGTCTCATTGAATTCTACAGTAACTGGTACCGGTATGGCTAAGTAGCCACCACCAATTGGATACTCACCAACCCTACCAGTACCAACTCTGATAACTTCAATAGTAGCAGTTACACCAACATATTCAGATATGGTCTCGTTACACAAGTTGACTAGATGGATGTTTAGCCTACCAATAATTATACCAATGGCAACAGTGAATATACTCTTGTAAGTATCCATACTACCAGCTATGGTTATGACACTTGTACCATTAAAGTACCAGTGTTCTATATAGTCTTTAACATCCTCATACTCATCTGGATCCTCCTCATAAATGTCTTGTAGTAATTTCCACTTGGCTACAACATCAAGACTTGGACTAATGTAAAGGCCATTATCTGTTACTGCTAAGAATGGACTATAGTAGTAGCCTGTTAAGGTCTTGTTTATGTAGTATCTTATCGCAAATTCTCCAACACCTACAACACTATCCTCATAATACACCTTAAACATGTAGTAAGCAGTTATTTCAGTCTTATTTGCAGGTTTATCTAGATATGTAGCATTACATACATACTTTCCACCAATAATGTCTGGTTCACAGTCAGTACCATTAAGTGCTGGTGCTGGTAAGTAACTAACAATTTGCTTAACTTGAGTAACCCATTCAAATGTCGTTGTTCCTAATGCATATTCAGGTGTGAATATTGCAAAGGTATACTTCTTACCTGTTGTATAATCATAAACCATTATTACCTTTCCTTCCGCAACTTTTGCCCATGGACCTCTAGCACTAACGACAGAGTATAGCAGATCTACTCTAAGTTCACCTGCATACTGTCTTGGAACAGCCTCTTGCTGAGTTACTGGGTATAGTTCTGAATATTCTGTGATGTTAATAAGTACAGGTACTAGAGCAACAGTTACATTTCTAATCTCAACTAATGGATATCTGACAGTGGCGCTCTTTAAGTATGTTATTAATGTATCTATCATATCTTTTGGTAGTGTTATAGTCGTTACGGTGTAGTAAGCTCCACCTTCCTCATAAGCGTACTCAATCAACACCTTTGGTGGGAACTCTTCAGTAAGTGATGTATATGTTATTCCTGTTTCGCCAAACTCATAACTGTCTTCAAGCCTACCTACAGGTAGGTAGCCTATAAGGCCATACACTCCTGCCCCTTCAATGGTTGGATAGAATTTGCCACCAACTTCATAACCGTACTTGAAGTATAATCCATTGAGTACATATGGCTGATATATGTCATTAAGCCATATTAAGTTTCCAAGCACGTCTCTGACCTCATATATGTTAACAATGACTAGTGGTATCGCTAGGACTGGAACTGGATTTAGGTAGTACTTGATTCCATCCTTGGTATAGGTGAAACTAGCAGCTGCACCAACTGCGGATATTCCTGCAATACTATAGTTAGCACCCCAGTAAGGTGATTTGGTAGTGTCATTATACCAACTCATTGTTGATATTGTACCATTTAAGTAGTAACCATCTATGTATATGCCTAATGGTACGTGATCAACCTCATAAAGTACGATGTCAGCTGGACCGAATGTTACTGTAATCTTCACTTCGATATCACTGAAGTCTCTTAATCTAGGTAGTGCTGCACCATACTCATCTTTTTGTACTTCAAATGGTTTCTCATCGTTTAATAATGCTGTTGTGTATGAGTAAGGTCCATATACGAAGTATCTAGGTTCTCTATCAATGAGGTTTGCAGGTACATTACCTTTAGCGTTGAGTAATGCGTATGGCTTAACTGTTAATCTCTCAGTTAATGTGTCATTATATTCACTTTTTTCAACAATATAACCTAGAAGTTCATCACTGTAGTATACTGATATTGTCATCTTAACATCAGGATAAGGCCTAACGAAAGCTGTAGCATTAATGTTTCCACTCCAAGTACTTTCAAGAACATGAATACCTACAGCTGGTGTGAACCATTGTAGGTAGGGTAGTTGTATCCAGTGCCCCTCAGCATACATGTAGAGACCTCTTGCCAGATCTCTGGCAAATAATCTACCTGCCTTCCATACTGCTGGTGTTGGATTTACATTCCTCCATATACAGTCGTATAGTCTCATCGGAGGATATGCTGGAGGCACATTGGTAGCTGGACAAAGCGTTGTCTCTGGTTTAAGATCATTTGTTTCACCTGCTGCGGTCATGGCCGCAGTAAGTAGGGAAGGTGTTCTCAATACATATATTGAAGCCTCACCCGTACCTATCTTGGTCAAGTTATCGATTAATATACCTAGAGGATACATATAAGCCGTGGTGTAGTTTAGCACTACCCACTCTTTACCAAATCTATGAAGTGTGATTATTATAGTCCAATATGCTGTATAGTTAACCCACTCTTCACCAGGAGGTAAACCTATCTCAAACTTGGCAAGACCTTTACTGTCAGTTTTTACTGTGGCTTTGAGGTATGCGTACGTTATTCCCTCTATTGTTACAAGCGAGATACCATACTTTGTTAGGTCTGTTGCATCAACGGCTTCCCATGTTGCAGCAGCTTTCTTATAGATGTTAGATGAGTTTATAATGTACAGTGTAAACTCTTGATTCTTGGTGAAGTATTCTGGCTCAAGCTTCGCAGTAACATTGTGATAATATTGAATTAAATATTCATACATAGCTGGTATACTTGTAGCATTGTATCTAGCATCCGTGAGATTCATCTTTATTGTGAAAGCCTCACCAATAATTACACATGTTGATAAGATTACTCCCATAGCTGTCAGTAGCACAAGCATTGTGACTGTTACTGCAATTTTTGATGTGTCTATACCATTTAGTTTAAGGTTTAAATTCATGGGGCTCGCACCCCCTTACCCAAAGCCCTTTTTAAGCATCACCCTCAGTTTCAATATTCAAATTTTTAAAAATAGCCTTGGAACAGTAAAAAGCTATTGAGACGTTTCATAGTGTAATTAAGCTATACTAATAAGGAAGTTTAGTATGTAGTGTTATCATGAAGTTTTGTAGAGTAAAATCTAGACTTTTAAGATATTGGGCTTACTTTAGACGTTCTCATGGAACATACTTTGTGTACTTTATATCTTTTGCAAACTTCATAGTTATTCAGTATAGGCTCTTAATTGAGTATGTACCTTTTCTGAAGTACATGTTTAGTAGTTTAACAGCATTTGCATTAACCTTCATAGCAATATACGTACCTTTAGCTATAATCATTGGTTGGCTTGATTATAAGAGAATGGCAGTACCTACAGATACTGCTTTACTTGCAAAATCAAGTCCATGGCATAGAGATGTATGTAAAGCATTATACCTGATAGCTGAAGGTAAGACAGAAGAGGCTAGAAAAGTACTGGAAAAATGGATTTGATAGCAATGATAACTTAACAAATTTTTCACACAGAACTATCTTAATATTTCGTGAAGATAGTGCTTCCATATCTTCTCAACTCTCTTCAAGGTTGAGTTTTAACGTTTCTTTCTCTCTCGTCTATTAGAATTTTCACTTTCTCAATCACATATCCAACTTCGTCAGGATCGAATTTACCTTCATAAAAAGCTTCCTCATGTAGGTCTTCATTAAATCACTGTATAGAGCTCTTAAATCTTCACGACCAAGATTTCTGAAATTTTCTACGTTCACTATGCGATTTAGGTGTTATTTTAGCTTTAAGTTCAATGTATTGATTAATTGCTACTACAAATGCTAGAAACGCCTTATCACCGCGTTTCTGTAAAGAAGAATATCTCTCAACTTTACAGCCTTTTCAAACCCCTCAATAGCATAGTTAAGAATTTCTTTAGTTAATTCAGACATGAAGAGCTACCCCATGTAGATTATACACTTTTTACACTTATTTAGGTTTTGCAATACTTTTCACTCTCTAACTTTACTTTCATCTATGAATTTTCATAATCCTCTTTTTGAATAAAAGTATTTGAACTCTAAGCTCTTTAGTTAAATAATCGCTAGTTAAAACTTCATCAATGAAGGGATTGACAATAATATTAACTATAACTTCTTTACTAACACGATCACTGGTAACTACCTTCTTAATTAAAGCTACTTGAGGAATAACTTCACCATCTGTTTCTAAAGATGTAGATAAAGCATTAGTTGGTTTGGATTAAAATTCAAGTCTTTCAATAATAGATGGTGGACTATATTAGGAGTTACATCCACAAATCCCGTATTGATAAGAACTAACGTAATTAACATTATTTAATTGAAATTTAAATTCCCAGCTTTGCTCTTACAGGCATATTATTCTTCTTGAAGAATTTCATAGCTTCTTCTTTACTAATAGGAATAAGTTCAATTTTAAGTATACTATGAATCTCCCTTCTTAAGATAACCAATCTTGCTTTATTACTTTTTGCCATAAAACTACACCTAGAGGGATTAAACAGTGCTATAGTACTTAAAGTCGTCTGCAATAATAATTGCAGTGTAATTGTGAAGAAATTTCATTAATGTGGAGATGAATTTTAAATGCATGAAGCTACTTTTCTCTTGATGATTAAGGCTTATTGAAATAACTTATTAAACTCTTTGGAGTTACTATGACTTCTAAGTATTGAATTGCAGATCTCATTTTCTTGGTAAGTATTTAGAGAATTAAGATGGATAGTAGACTTGAACAAGGTTAGTATTTGTAACTCTACGTATAATTTGATTGTGGTAATTGTTTTTATCTCCTTTCATAGAGTTTAGTACCCATGTCTCGTAACCACGGTATCGATGTTGTTATGTTGACTAAGAATAGCTACTCTAAACAACCTAAAGTTTTTGAGAGATGCTTACAATCTATTAAGGAGAATGTCCCTGTAAATAAATTCATTATTGTTGATGCTTACTCAATAGATAGAACAGTCGAAGTTATCAAGAAGTACTTTAACGATGTTGTGGTCGTTAAAACAAGGGCTTATCGTGGTAAAGCTCGTGAGATTGGTATTAAGTTTGTTGAAACTGAGTACTTTATGTTTGTTGATGATGATGTAATACTATGTAAAGATTGGTTTAAAAAAGCAGTTAAATATCTCGATAATCCTAGGGTTGGCGCTGTCTGGGGGGTTGCAATACCTGCTTACCCCTGGATCTATAAGAAGGTTAAAATAATGTCTAAATTGTACAAAATACAGGACCCTAGAGATAGACTAATTCTAGAATTCTTGAAGAGAGGGGGAACGCATGATATCCTAATAAGGACAGAAATCGTCAAAGACATAGATATACCAAATCACTTACATATTTACGAGGATTGGTATATCAAGAAATGGGTTGAGACAAAGGGATTCAGATTTTTGCCCGTAAAGGAGCCTTACTGTCTACATTTCCATAAGCCTCTTTCAAGAAAAGAAAGAGCAAACTTATCTTATTGGGAGGCTATGCTCAACTTGAAGTATAATATAAGGACATTTAAAGAGATGATACTTTACGGATTTCTCGCACTTATTAAAGCCCTAGCTCTCCTATTAGGTACTGGCAGTCCTAAGATTGCAACTGATCAAGCATGGTATTATATATACCTTGCTATTGGAGCTATAAAGGTGAGGTATAACATGGATCTTATTAAATAGGTTTCACTAAACTTACATCAGATAGTGTAAACTTACTCTCAAGGAAGTTCTCCAGATCTTTAGCCACTTCGGTTGGGTTTTGTTGAAGTTCCTTTAAGTTCACAATCATGACGTTAGATAGTGATTTGTACTTTTCCAACAACTCTAGGTATTTTCTGTACATGGCTTCTAAGAACCTTGAGAAGTCATCGAAAGAAAACCTCTTTAAGTCCGCTCCTAGTTCTTTAGCGAGTCTTTTGAACTCTAGTGGACAATGATCTTTATGGATTAAATAGCTAATAACATTGGGGAGTCTCTTCACGCGTGAAATAGTATTTATTCCGCATTGCCTGACGGCAATAAATGTTTTTAATAGCTTTTCGTGGAAAGGTCTTTCAAACTCTCGCTTCTGCATATTAAACCACTCTTTAAAAGCTGCGAACCAATCGTCAAAGGGTCGAACTGTAAGTATTATTTTTGAACGATCTGCAAAATTATCCTCCTTCAGAAGATCTTCTAATTTGATCCATAAGAAGACATCCTTGATTACAACATTATCGAATTGCTTTATTAACTCTTTTATGATGAGTAACCAGTATTTTCCCAGAAGGGGGTTCTTTTTACTTTCTATCCAGCGAGAGTTCTTCCGCATTATCTTTAGCAGATAGGGAGGAACCTTGTCATAGTCATGTGTCACCTCCAGTTCAGAATGTATTATCGTTCGGAAACGTTGAAGATGCTTGAATGTGCCATAATTGAACGGTTCATATAGGTAAATTGCTTTTGCTCTGTTATTCCGAGCTATTAACTCATAGACCACTGTTGTACCACTTCTTTGTAGACCTGTAATAACCACAAGCATTGAGAAAGAATTAAATAACTCCTTTAAAACCTTAACGTGGTGCAGAACCGTTAAGCTTATTCATTTACGGATACTGTACTAAATGCAAGTTCTCATGAGAAGTGTAGTGTCACTAACGTGTCAACCAATGAAATTGAATGTATCATGGGAACTATGTATGTATAATGGAGGTTACACTGATGGAACATGGGAGCTACTGAGGAAGCTCAAAGACAAACTTCCGATACCCTTAAAGCTAGTACGAACTCACTATACAAGAGGAAGGAGAAGACAACTCGCTCTTAAACTAACCTGAAGAAACATATGTTGCGTACATCGATTTTGATTGCATCTTCACAGATGGTTTCACCATCTAGTAGATATAATGATCAGAGAGCTGCAAAGAGAGACTTCTGGCACCCTATGGCTTAGGATTGGGGAGGACTATCTTAAGTATTAGCAGATGGAGAAACCTCAACATGGCCGAAGACGCAAAATTTTACTCAAGAGCATCTATCATGGCTCACCTAAGCATAGCAATGGTCTCCCTTTCAGTCTTAATGAGATCGTAGAGAAGTCAAGAGAGATGAGGTATGTAGGAACAATATCTCGGTACCTTATTAGGAGGCACTAAATGTTCTAGATAATGTATGTGGTTTTGGATTGCAAATGAGAGCCATTAAAAGACTTCCACAGAACCCCTTATTTCTAAAGTCTTACTTTACTGCTTATATATGCTTCCGAAGTATAAATATACCGTTAAGTTCTCTAATAGATCGTCGTTTTTCCTAAGAGCTAAATATGTACCTCCTGGGGAACAAGACCTTCCTATTAGACTATTTATATCTAAGCATACCAATACCCTATTGGCTAGAAGTATGTGAGATAAGGAGCCCTAGTAATTAAGATTCTTGATCTGGCATCGAGGTATAGTGCACGGGTATTGTTTCTACATGTAGTACGTATGCATATGTCGTGTGGGATATAGATAAGGTTTATCAGTGGATAACATGGAATGAGTATGTCCATAGGTGTAAACAATTAATCCAAAATTAGCTCTAGGTAATTCAGCACATGTATCATACATACACTTTCAAGAGAAGTTATCCTATAGTACCTCAAGGAACTAGGATGAGGTGTAAACTTTCCAGGATCCTTAAGTACTTCATGTAGAGATCTGAAGAGACTTTTGACCGGATTCTCCAGATCAAAGAATAGAACAACATCTTTATATAGGAGAAATTCTCCAGCCCTTGGAGCGATGATTAGTTTTCCTAAACCAAGCGCCTTATGAAATATTCCACTTCCACTTCGTGAGGCATATTCATAAGGTAAGACTATGATATCAGCATTGCATATTAATTGTACTAACTCTTGTTCAGAAAAGTATCTGTCCAGTATTATGACATCTGTTGGAGGAGCTATTGCTTTAACATAGTTAAGCCATTCGTATCCAGCTTTAGATTGCGGAGTACCTGCTATCACATACACGATATTCCTGATACCGCAATTGCGAAGCTCTACTAAGGCGTTTATGACCCAGTCATAACGCTTTCCTGGACGGATAAAGCCAGGAGTCAATAAAATGATCTTTCCCGGCTCTTTGAGACCGCCCAATACACTTGGTTCAGAAGGACAATAGACAGACACATGTGTTGGATGAGGAACAAGCCTAACCTTGCGTCTCTTGAGGCAGATTATACCGCTCATAATTGGTGCATGAATGAATATCTTATTGCTTAACACAAGTACTAAGAATTCGACAAGTATGTGAATTAAGAATCTTACAGGGATCGACAAAGCGTAGAGTAAAGCCTTGCTAAAGGAATCAAGAGAATGAATGTTTCTGAGCTTGCGCAAATACGAGTCAAAGAGAGTTGAAGGAGAATGTACTGTGTGCATTGTAACGACAATTTTATACATAAGTAACCTTAGTAGGAGCATTACGATAATGATAGATAATGCCTTTGGCAGAGCATATATGCCGTACTCATGTTGTATATGAACGATTTTTGTTCGGTAGATAGATGATTTAAGCAGCACTTCCCTGATAAGTCTCGGTATGGATAAAAAACCTAGTGATTTATAGGTCGGAATTGGAATTGCTTTACAATTATACCTCTGTAGACCTAGAATGAGCTGAAAGGTGTATTCTCTGATTCCACAAAGCTTTTGTTCGAAACTGGAAATCATCAATATTACGAGGGGAAATCTATTAAACCTTGAAGCCTTATTAACATAGGAAGAAAGAATGTTTGTAAGGAGTTTGCTACTATGTAAATTAGGGTATTCTCCATACACTATAACCTGCATGTTGAAATTCATTATTAATGTTTTGTATAGGAGAATTATTAGAATTATACGCTCATTAGACTACTATGCAAGTTACATGATGTTATTTAAAGAACCTTGTAACTTAGAGCTATGCCCTATAATGTCTGATGATGGATTGATTACTATTTTATGGTCTAGATGCATCAGTCCTTCATGATGTGAAATATCAACTGCACGAGAAATCAGTCTTGAGTTTCTGCAAAGAGGTCTTGAATAGGCATGCACACATGATTGATGTAGGAGCACATTATGGTGGATTTACCTTAAGAATAGCACGTATTTGCAAGGAGGGCATTGTTGTAGCGATAGAGCCAGATCCAAGGGCTTACTTAGGACTCTTATTACATGTAAACTAGATACAATTGTTTATTGGCTAAAGCTTAAACGTGCTGATTTGATAAAAAATTGACGTTGAGGGAGCTGAATCAATGGTCTTAAGAGGTTCTAAACGGATACTCGAGACATATAGACCACATTTAGTGGTCGAAGTACATGGACTTGACACTTAAAGAAAAGTTCTATCTTTCTTAAATAATTCAAGATCTAAGACTAAGGTAGTTGATAAAGGAGGACGAACGATAACACTCGTCGTGTAGTGTACGTAACTTCACAATTCTAGGTCTCATACCTCAGTTATGAGAAAGTGAATCAATGTTAGAGTATACATGTATAACTTATGACGTGGATTTGATTATATTGTCAGATCTTTGTAATCATCTGGAACATTTTCACAAATAGTTTCAATAAGTTCAGTAATTAATTCATTCTTACAAGGCTATGAAGTTGTGTACGTGTTTAAGTATGTTAACAATGTCTCATATCTAGCGACTAAATCCATAAGATGTGAAGATAAAGATTCTTGAAAGATCTTAGAATTAACCAGTGAGTTATGTACTTAGAGATTCTGAAAAGGAATTTTCAAGATAGGGTCACTTAGTACATCGGATATATCCGATATGTTCACCATCAGTCCAAGTCTATCCAAGTTTCATCCAGCAACTGTTCAAGATGCTATCAAATGGTTTAAAGAACTTGAAAAAGAAATGGAAGTACACATTAAAGTTGGTGTAAAATTTGTAATTGATTTATTAAAAATACTATCAGAAAGAAATTCTTAGTTTAATCAAAGGTGTTGATAGCGGAGTTCTTGAACGTGATCATGAACTTAAAGAATTACTTGAAAACTACAAAGCATCGTTAAACGTATCATTTCTGAAAGTTACGAACATGGCTTCAATACAGGTTGTAAAGTTTGTTTAAGTGATTTTAATAATGATCTATCTATATAAATCTTATAATGAAGTCATAAAATCAGCTAAAGAACGTGGTTTAGAAAGCTTTGAACGGATGCTCTTTACAATGCAGTGTAAGCATTGCGGAAAGCCTATGGTATATGGTATTAGTAACTGGTACCATACTAAATGTCTCGAATGTCTCCTACAATCACAATAATCACATTAAAATCATAATCCCAGCAATATCTTATTATGCTATGTACTTTCAACACCATTAACTTACTGCATTAAGCTTGAAGGTCGTACTGAGGTAGCTTTTAAGCATAAAGTCTTAGCACATTAACTTGTGATAATGCTTTGTCGGATCTTATATTCTCAATACCATTGGTTTACTATGTTAGGACTCAAGATAAAGCAATTCAATAAAATTGCTACTGTTGGTATTAGGTATTGTAATGCTTATTCGGCGGTTCCGTTACTTTACATATTATCGTGTTTAGCAAATGATGAATGGATTCGTAAGGTATTTAGATGGAAATTAATTGTCTTTACTGGTATTGATGGTTCAGGTAAGAGTACTTATACAAAAATTCTATTTCAAAAAATTAATTCTCTTGGAATTGATGTAGTTTATTATCATTGATTTAAACATCCATTAACGACGATTCTTTCAATACTCTACGCTAAGTTAAGAAGAAAAGAAATTATTACTCATGATAAATTACGTGGTGAAGATTTATGCACTAATGAGTTTAGAAAGAGTAGAAGAACTAGTTTTGCAGTTTTTAGACCACTTATTCAATTTATTGATAATTGATTATACATTGGTTTAAGATTATTCATTAACATGATTAGAGGTAGATGAGTTATCTGTGATAGGTATTCTACAACTATTTTATCAGAATGAAAGTTCTTGGATATCCAATACTGAAAATTCTTGAATGGCTAGTTTGTTATTTAACACCAAAACCACATATGTTAATTATACTCGATGTTAATCCATTACTTATACTTAGTTACTATGGACGAAAAAGAGAGCATTCGCTTTGGTATTAAATTCTTGCAAGAAAAGAATATTATAGACTAGCTGAATTGAAAAATACATATTTAGTAAGTACTGAGCATAATGTTTCAATTGTGGAAAAATTGATTTGGAATTTAGTTTATAAAAATTTGAACTCTAAGAAATTATGGACATGAATATTAAGCTTATGTGCATTACTCACGATGTAGACTCTATTAGACAATCTATAAGACACATATTACGGAGGTATTCACGATTTCGATTAATTGATTTGTTAAAACATGTCTTAAAACTAACAAATTTATACAATAACATACATCTAGTAGTTGATTTAGAGGAAAGGTATGGTATAAGATCAACATGGTTTATACCTGTTTTTCTATTTGATATTTTTGAAATTGAAGATGATATTAAAGAACTCGTTAAGAAAAATTTTGAACTTGGTCTTCATATTGTAATTGAGTCTCAAGACCCTGTTAGGTTGGCGCTTATGCAATTTAATTTCATAAAGAATTACTTAGGTATTGATGTTAAAGGTGTTAGAGCGCATGGCTTAATATTTAATAAAGATGTTGTTAAGACTTTATCCAATAGAGGAATTCTATATGACTCTACTATCCGTATTGTTGAACCTAATGGAAAGGGTTGGGATTATCTTCCTGATTTAGGTGTCTACGAGCTTTATCTAACTCTTATGGATACAGATGTATTTGGTAGATTTAAGTTAAGTGAAGATAAGGCTTGGAAGTACATTACTTGGCTAATTGAATGGTATTTAAATACGCCAGATGTTGAGGTGCTGGTGATACTCTTTCACCAGGAGTCTTTTAGAATGAAAGGTGGTAGAATGTATGGTAGGTTGCTTGATTGGCTTTGTTCAAGAGATAATGTGAAAATCATGAGATGTATAGATTTCATAAATTACTTAATTGGAAAGAAATATAAAAAGGAAGAGCATTAAGTTATGTGTCTCGAATCTTAATTACTGGCGCTGGTAGTGTTGGTGGTGTCAATTTCTCACGTGCTGTAAAGTCAGTGAATTCTGACCTATACCTAGTAGGTACTGATTGTGATGAATATTACATTCATCTCGCATTAACTGATAAGAAATATCTTGTTCCTAGAAGTACAGAACCTAACTATGTAGATACTATTGTGAATATTGCTAAAAATGAGGACGTAGTTTTCATACATCCACAACCTGAAATTGATGTTGAAATTTTTAGTGAAAATATTGAGAAGTTTAGAGACATTAAACTACTAATCCCTAATAGAGAAGTTGTTAAGATATGTAGAGATAAGTATTTAACCTATTTGAAATTGAAGAATATAGTTTCAATTCCAGAAACAGAAACTTACTCTCCTGATGTGATTGATAAGTTTAGAGAAAAATTTGGTAGTACTGTTTGGCTTCGTGCTAGAAAAGGTGCAGGTGCTAGACTTGCAACACCCATAACTTCTAGAGAGCAAGCTGAGTATTGGGTTAACTACTGGATCATTAGGGGTATTTCTAAAGATGAATTTATTGTACAGCAATATGTTGAGGGTAGAGATGTTGCTTGGGATAGCTTATGGATTAATGGTAAGTTAATTGCATCATTTACGAGGGAAAGACTTAGATATATCTTTCCACACTTATCACCATCTAGATTAACAGGTACACCAACAGTAGCAAGAATTGTACGTGATGAGAAGATCAATGAGGCTTGTATTAAGGCTATCAAGACTATTGATCCAAACGCAACTGGATTCTACTGTGTTGATCTTAAGGTAAGTTCTGATGAAACACCATATATTACTGAAATTAACGTTAAAGCACATACAACACTTGCACTTTGGAGCTTCATAGCAACTAAAGTACTTAAACTTGATTGGAGATATAACTTGTCCTACCATTACGTATCTGCAGGAATTTGGGATAAGTATGAGGAAGTAGGCACAGACATTTACCCAGAAGAACTAACCCTAATCAGACACATCGATGCTGGACTTGTAGTAGTACTACCAAGTGGAGAAAAGATAAAGATACCAATTTAGAATCTTAGTTATGTGAAAATCAATAAATAAGAAAATAAGATTGATACTCTTACATGCCACACTCTATACATCTTCAAATTGAATGTAGGTTAAGAACTTAATTACTACGAATAATTACTCTATCAATGGAATGTAAGATTACTAAGTAAGTTCTTACTCAATCCAGATTGTGAGATGTGAATGCAGTAATTAACAGAATGAATAAATTTGAAGTACTCTAAGTAGAAGTACTACTAAGAGGTTAAGAGTTACAATACCTATACGTAAGATTTAAATGATATGACTCTATCTTTAATTTGTGTATGAAATTTTAACTATTATTAGGGATTTATCGATTCCAGCAATTATTACTATAATAATAGTTTACTTTTTACTTAGTAATAAAATTGTAAATCTTGAACGAAGGGTTGAAAGGTTAGAGAATAGGTTTTCTGAAATTTCTCGAGGATTACTTAATTATAATATTGCAATAATTGACTTGTTATCAAGTAAAGGTATTGTAACTAGAGATGAAGTTTTAATTCTTAAAAATTTATAAGCACGGTTTTAACCTCATCATCAGGTAAATACTTTACTTCTGAAGTTCGCGCTAAGTTAAAGAAAATTATTGATAAGAATCTTGAAGATTATACGTGGGAAGACCTTTATGAAATTGAAAAGATTGCTGAACTTATTAGGAAAGAGTTTTATGAAGTAGGAAATGAAGAATTAATTGACTTATATTGGAAACTCATGATGTTCATAGCTATGGTTAGAGGATTATTAAGATCAGGAAAATTAAGACAATAAGAATTCTTCATCTTATGATGAGTATGTTCAAAACTTATTTCTACTTATCTTGATGATGTATTTTCATCTCTCGCCAGTTACAGGATACTCTCTCATCAATATATTGATGAATTACTTGAATAATTATTAAGAAGTTTAAAATTGAAGTTTTGAAAGGTTTATAAAGTACTTAAGAGTAATTATGCATTAACATAGATGAAACGAATAAATTTAAAGTACTGTAAGTGAAGAAATACTTAATGTATAGAAAAGCGGTAATGTGTGAGGATGTTGAAAATCATTATGAAGAGATTGGTGATATACTTAAGTTAGCAGGAATAATCGATGAGTTAGTACAAGTTAAGGATTAATCTTAGAAAGCTTGATAATGGAATTGAAACAAATACTAAAGTTAGTGCTAGTTATGAATCTATTGAACCTGAAATTATTGTTTCTATGAAGCTATTAGAAGTTCTTAATTTACCTAAACATTACATTGAAAGTAAAAGTATTACTCAAAACTACATTGTTGCTAATGGTAGAATTGCAACGTTTAAAGTTATTTCTCAAGAAGTTTATGTTTGGGTAATTACTGAAGATAGAGTTGTAGGTTCTGTAATAGCTAATTTAGTAATTTCTGAAGGTAAAAGAGAAGTTCTTCTAAGTAATTTATTACTTAGAGATTGATTTAAAATAATTCTTGAAGATCCAGGCGAAGGTATTTGGAGATTTAGAGATGAACCTTAGATAAGTTAAGAAGAAGTGTAGAACCACAATACTGGTATTAACCTCAATTTCGATCAAAACTTCCTAAATTTTCATTGAGCGTGTTTGAAGATTTCCCTCAGAAGTAAGAGTTACCAACTAATAGATATTGTAAGTCCATAGTCAAATTGATTTACTCCCAGTGTGTAAATCAATTTAAGTTTGTGAAACTTATGACTAGTATGCTTAGTAAGAATTGTGATTTAAGTCTGAGAGGTGAGGTTAATACTCATCTTGAACTTGCATTTAGATTTTTTGAGGAAGGTGTGAAAGTTGTAGATAAGGATCCTATTCAAGCTAATGAAAAACTTTACAAAAGTATTGAAGAGTGTGTTAAGGCTTGCGTAAAATTTCTACAAATGGAGGATATTATTGAAAGAGTTAGAAGTAGAGGTAGATGGACTGTAACAGATTTAGAAAAAGCTGTGCAGAAATACTGAGAAACTAGGTGAAGATGTTCGTTTAGCTTGGGATGCAGCAAATTATTTACATGTATGGGGTTTTCATGAAGCTAAACTAGACGTGGAAGCAGTTAAGTTAAGAATTTCAAATATTGAAAAAGCTTTGAAACTAGTGAAAAAATTTATTGAAAGAAATTTAAAAACAGAATAGCAAGGTTTAAAAATTCGGTACGAAATGGTAGTTCTTGATAGAGTTTTGTGAGTTGTACTTTTGAAGGTTTGAATAGAGCTGAAATTAGGAAGATTATACTAGAATTAATTAAAACTGATGAAGAATTTAGACTTATTATTGCAAGTGCTATTGGTTTTGAAAGTATTCTAAATGAACTTAAGAAATTAAGAGAAGACTTTAACAACATGATTAAGAGAGTTGAATCAATAGAATTAACACTTCATGAACATACAAGGATTTTACAAGAACACACGAGATTGTTACAAGAACATTCAAGAACATTCTAGAATATTAAAACAACATTCTATTATGCTTCAAAAAATTGCGTATAGTATTGAAGAAGAAGCTATTAATGTAATTTCATGGAGATTAAAAGAAAAATTAAATATTGATATTAAACTTGATAGATTAATTATTTTCGAAAAAGATAGAGAAGCTATAGAAATAAACATTTATGGTGTATATAATGACTTATGTATAATTGGTGATTCAACTATAGATTTAAGACCAGGAAAAATACATGAATTAATGAGTAAAGTTTCTGAATTGAAAAGAAGATATCCTGAATATTTAAGAAGTAGAATTTTAAAAGTCATATACTGTATGAGATATATTCCACAAGTAATTGAAGAATCTAAAAGATACAATATCTGGATTTTAACATGGAATCAAGAATTAACACCAATGATCATAGAACAATCAACTTAACCCTTAACCTTTGACATAAACGTGTAAATGTTAATAAATTCATCAATTAACGTTAAGAGGTAGAAAGTGCGATTGCACGAAAGTATTTATTAAAGTTCAACATTTAAGAGCTTAAGTATTTGATTAGCTTATGCCTTTTAAATCATTTAGACGTCTTGAAATTCCTGATGTTATGATTATTGAGCCGTAGTAGATTTTTCAGATGAATGTGGCTTCTTTGTAGGACTTTATAAAAGAGCTGATTTTCTTGCTAATGGTATTCCATATGATTTTGTTCAGATTGATATGAGTTTTTCAAAAAGTGGTGTTGTATGTGGTCTTCACTATCAACTTAGATCAATGGAGCATCAAGTTATAATCAATTAGAGACAATTTACTTCAGATATTTCAAGTCTATTTTGGAAAAAATTAAAACTTTACGTTAATTCCTAGTGAAATTAAGAAGAACATACAAATACAGCAAGAACTTGTAATGATGAGTTAGTTCTTTGGAAAGCGGAAACTTAGTAGTAGAGAATTTAGAACTGTATGAAAGAGCTGAATCTATAATTAAAGTTTATAAAGTTAATGAAGTTGTTAATAAACTAGATAAGTGGTTGATTTATGTTTGAATTTTACATTACATTATCTGGAATTATACTTACATGGTTAGTAACATTAACAGTATGGATATCAAGAATTGACTCTAAAGTCTCAATTATATGGTCTCTATTTCTAGATTTAGTTCTTGGAAGAAAAATTGATCAATACGTAATCACGTCAACTGATATAAGGTTAAGACAGGAAGTTGTAAATAAATTACCAATTGAAATTAAACAGCAATTAAATACTTTAGTTAAGAAGTATGGTAAAAGAATTAGAAAGTTTAGAAATTTTGAAGAAGCATTACTATACTTAGCTAAGATTACCTATAAGAGCATAGATGTAGATACTGTGTTAAAACTTTCAAAATATTTAATGAAGATCCTTTAACAATTAGACTAATATTAATGATTTATTTATGGCAGTACTCAAAAGTTTATAATCATTCTTTATGATTTCTTAGGGTGATGATGTACTTTTTCTGAAATTGCAATAAATACTCTCAACTTACCTGCATATTTGGCATATTCACGTTTTCCACTAACTTCAGCTTCTTTCATGAGAATTTCATAAATTTTTTCAAGTTCAAATAAGTCTTCCCATGTATATTCATTAAGATCTTTATGGAGTAGTTGATTAAGTTTTTCAGCAATTTCTTTAGTATAGTATTTAGATGAGTAGGGTGGTCTAATTCTAGTTAAAAATGTTGATAAAATTTTATGCTCAACATCACTTAAAATACCTTTAGAAACTTGTATTGAAAGTAGTAAATCATTAAAGTCAATTAAGGCACTTATAGAATCTTCAACTCTACTTAACCTATTTTCAATCTTATTTAACCTATCATCAACTCTATCCAATCTACGTTCTAAATATAGTAAAACTGCGAGTATAGTAACAACAACTAGTGGAGCTTGAGCAATTAGTGAAGATATGAAAATGCTAAACTCAAACATAAGTACTTAACTACATACTTAGATTTAAAATTAATCACATCAACTTCATAATAATCAACAAGTTTGTTTCTCTATAATCTTCATTATGTCCAGATAACCTACTTCCTACCTATTTCTACATATAATCAAGCTTCATGAAGATCTTCAATGTGTAAGAACATATACGAGTTTCAATTCTTCGTTGAGTTTGGAGGTAATATCTTCTAATAACTTTAAAATTCATCTACCTTTATTTTTGATACTCAATTTACATAATGATGAATTAGTTTTTCAGAAAGTTAACTTTACACTCCTTGAAAAATTCTTACAAAGAGAATGTGCAACATAGTCATTAGAGCTCATAATCATGAGCATGACGATTAAAGCAATTGTAAAGAAGTGGTTAAGATATAGTTATGGTTAGTGGTAAGTTAATTACTTCTATGTCAGGAAAGTTGAATATTTATTTAAGTATACTAGTCTTACAGGAATTTCGGTGATTAAGATAGTACATGGTGGTGAAGTTCTGAAAGTTAATTTAGAAGTCGTTGAAGTACTTGGTTAGAAGATTCACGAATTTCTACTCTATTAACTTTGAAAGAAACCCTAATGGTAATGAGTAGTTGCTGAAGTGAATGCTAAATAGCATACAGTAGTACCATTATGGTATTAGGCCTTTCTCTAAAATATTAAGAGTGTCAGAGCTTAGTGTATGTACCTTAAATTAAGCTTAAATGAGGAGATATCGACAATATTTCTGAATTTCTGAAAATGTATATTTCCTGAACTACTACTTACCGAAGTGTGGGTTTAATAGTTTAAATATTGAGATTCTATAGTAGTTTATGATTGTTTGGTTTGATGTTTTAACAGCTAAACAGGCTAGAATAGCGTCAATACTTTATCATGAGGGGAGGATGAGAGGTATTGATGTGTTTATTACTTGTAGAAGATATGATTATATAATTGAGACATTATCATCACATAACGTTCCTTACATCTGTTTAGGTGATTATGGCATGGATTTAAGGGAAAAACTTGTTAAGGGTTTTGAAAGATCTTTAGAACTTCTTAACGTATTGCCTAACTTTGATGTACTTATCGCTTATCCAGCACCTGAAGCTCATAGAATTGCTTGGGGTCTTGATAAGAAGATAATTACTCTAACTGACACTACTCATGCAGAGAAAGTTAATAAATTAACATTACCCCTCTCAACTATCATAATCACTCCAAAATGTATACCCTTAATAGAGTTTAAAAAATACATACCTGAAGATGAGGTAAGTAAAATAGTCACGTTTAATGGAGTGTTTGAAGTTATGTGGGTATCTAGGTATAGGCCAAGTAGAAAATTGTTGAAAGAGTTAGAGTTGAGTGAGTATGATTTTGTAATTTTTAGATTTGAAGAAGCTAAAGCATCATATTATAGGTATGGTGATAAGTTCGAACTTACTACTAAAATACTTAAGTTAATTCTTGACAATGGCTTTACTGTAGTAGTTTTTCCAAGATATGAATATCAGAGAAAATTTGTTGAATCCAAGTTTAGTGATTACATTGTTAAGAAAAAGTTAATTATTCCTAAAAACATACCAATAAACCTTCTAGACTTAACGTATTATTCAAGGCTAGTAATTACGGGAGGTTCAACATTTGCTATAGAAGCTGCATTACTAGGAATACCATCTATAACATATTTTCCACAAAGTTTCTACATAGATGATTATATCATGAAGTTAGGTTTTCCACTATATAGATGTGGAGATGTCAAGTGCTTAGGAATTGTCAAGAACTTACTAAATACCGATGAGAAGCTTAACGTTTATGAAAAGTTGAAAAGACTTGAAGATCCTACAGAGTTAATACTTAATAAGGTAGTTGAGTTAAGCTAATCTTACACATAACCTTATCGCATTAAGACATAGCAACATAGCCTAGTATTACTTCTTCATTAAGAAGTTGAATTATGGGTAGAGAAATGTGATGGGGACTGTAGGGATTAAATACCCCACACCTTAATTAATGTCCTTATGAGAGTGCTTGTTCTTGGTCTTGGCGAAGTTGGTAAACCTATCTATGATATAATTGTTGAGTCAAGTAAGTATGAGGTTTATGGTTTTGATATTGATGAGAAGAAGACTATTCATAAATTTAATGAAATACCTGTACCAGAGGATGTACTACATGTATGCTATCCCTGTTCTAGCAAGAGTGGGTTCATAACAATCACTACGAACTATATTAACTACTTTAAGCCTAGTCTCGTAATTATTCACTCAACTATTCCTCCAGGGACAACTGAAGAAATTTACTATAAGTGTGGCATTGCCGTTGTTCATAGCCCTGTGAGAGGTATACGTGTCAAGATGAAAGATCATTTAAGATTCTGGACTAAATGGATTGGAGCACCTAATGAGGAGATTGCTAGTAAGGCTAAGAACCATCTTGAATCTCTAGGTTTTAAAGTTAAGATCGTTCTTAATCCTAGAGTAACAGAGCTTGCAAAGCTTTTAGAAACCATATATCGAGCATTGATGATTACTTTCTGGCAAGAGATTCATAGAATGTGTAAACACTTCAATGTAGACATATTAAGTATTGCTGAATTTATAGGTGAAGTTCATGAAGTTCTTAGAGATAGACCAGTATACTATCCTGACGTGATTGGCGGACATTGCCTAATACCAAATACGAAATTATTACTAAATGAGTACAAGTCTGAAGTGCTTGAATATATAGTTAAATCTAATGAGAAGAGAGTTAAAGAGATTGAGGATGAGGATGTCAGGAAAGATGTTGAGAAAATGAGAGAGTTTGCTAGGAAGTTCATGAATAGAGAGTACTTCTCAACATGAAGTAGTCTTGTTTTTACTAAATTCACTCCTCACTCACAATTTCTTTAATAATTTGTCTTAACTGACATGCAGTTCCATAAACTAGCTTACCTTCATTAAGTAACTTAATCCAACATTTAGGACATACTTTCTTAACACCAACATTCTTAATTCTAGTGATGAAGATCTTAGATGATTTACATCCACATAATTCACAAAGATATTCCGTACTCATCAAAACTAACTTAAAAAGTACTGCTTAAGTACTTTACATCACTATGTAGAAGAGTTTTATCAAACCTTCTAACTACCCATGCAGATCCACGTTTCACACTTATTCAGAAGTAATGACGTCTCAATGTAACATCTATATTACAGTCCTTGTAATGCACTATAGGTACGTTATGTCTGTTGTTGTTAGTTTTAGAATTGATGAGTGGATGAAGAGAAAGATGGATGAGTTGAAACATATTAATTGGAGTGAAGTTGTTAGAAAAACAATTCTGGATGTTATTAAGAGAGAAGAAGCGAAATTAAGAAGTAAAGACTTTGATAGACTTAGAAGAGCTCTACTAATTTCTGAAAAACTTTATCGTAAAATAGAAGGTTGGAATAGCGTAAGAGAGATTAAGAGATGGAGAGAAAGAAGATAGTTATTGATGCTAGTATTGTTATTAAATGGTTTGTTAAGGAAGAATTCAGTAAGGAAGCAAAACTTCTCAGAGATGCCTATACTAATGGTCTTACAGATCTTGTAGCTTCAAGCTTACTTTACTATGAAGTATTAAACACTTAAATATTCAGGTGCTTTTGGTGAAGAAGAACTTAAAGAGATTACTAATGCACTTGATTATTTTCAAATAGAACTTTATAATTTGACTAATGATTTGGCTTTAAAGACTATAGAGATTGCTGTGAGAAAAGGATTAACAATATATGATGCATCATATGTAGCGTTAGCTTTAATACTAAATACGATACTCTGTATAGCAAATATAGAACTTATAAAAAGACACGTGAAGTATTTGTAAAACATGTCTCTCAAATCGATATGGACTTGCTAAAATCCTAGTATTAACAATATACTTCAATCAAGTAATCTATATTCTAACTCATGAAGCTAGATTTGTTAATTAATACTTACTATTTAGGTAAGCATCACCATCATTATGGTACAAATGTAAATTTTAAAAGATTATTCAATATTTCAATTCCCGAAATTAAAACATCACTTGATGAAGTAGAGAGTGTTATGAAAGAAGGATTTTCTAAGAATTGAAAATTTGTTAGAATGAATTTTCAAAGAACTTGAAGGAAAATAATAGTCAATACAATAATAATTTACCTTCTTTGAAAAATTCAATACTTCTACTAAGTATTTTACAACATAAAGTTTATTGCTTATGATATCGTAAGTTAATGAGAGAAAGGTAATTTTTATTATATCCGAAATGTTGTTAAGTAGATGTAGAGTATGATTACTATTGAAATTCCTGAAAGAGTTTATGAAATTCTTAAAACTATAGCTAAGAGGAGAGGAAAAAATATTAATGAACTTGTCTTAGAGTCTATTATTAAAGAACTTGATTTCAAAACTAGAATTGAAATTTATTTAGAGCTTCATAATAAGTATCTTAAAGAGGCTGAGAAGTTGTATGGAAAGGATGAAATAGTACAGTCAAGTGAGAAGTATTGGAGTGCTGTTGTTTCACTACTTAGTGCAATAGCTGAGATGAAGGGATTACCTTACTATAGTCATAGAGATTTTTTGGGAAGTAATTGAAATTATTGTTGAAGAAACAAAAAATCCAGAATACTCAACACTATTTAGACTAGCTGAAGGCTTACATGCAAATTTTTACCACAATTTTATGAGGAAAGAATCATTTGAAAAGCATAGAGAAGAAACATTGAGATTAATTAAAATGCTCAAAGAATTAATCAAGAAGTAAAAGTCGTTATGTAGATTATGATCTAGTATTATCTACTTCTTAATTCATCTTCATCAGTAAACCTTATCACGCAAATTGGTAGTACTTTACACATCTAATCCTCTTGTTAATGCATCATTATAAATTACTTTAATAATTACTACTTACGATATGGTACGGTTCTTACAATACAGCATCTTCAACTAGCTATGAGAGGTAAGGTTACATGGCTGAAAACTTACTATTCAAAAATGTTATTTTAAATTAATGTACTTAGAGAAGGATAATTAATTTAAAAAGATCCTTACTCTTTAATAGGAATCGCTATGTGTAGAGGAGTATTAGTTACTGGTTGTTTGGGTTTTGTTGGTCAATACTTAATGGATTATTTAGATAAGCACTATGAGGTTTATGGTATAGATATTGTCAATATTAACAAGTCTAACTACTTCAACGTAAATCTTCTAAATTTTTGAAGAGTTGAAAAATTTTTTGAAAAAGTTAAACCTGAAATCATTATTCACCTTGTACGTGATTTTAGAGATATTAGTAATAATGTTGCTATGCTTGAAAATCTTTCAAAACTATGTATTGAATATAATACGAAACTTATATACATGTCAAGTGGTGCAGTATTTGGTAAATATCCAAAAACTATCTGTAAGTGAAGTTGATGAGCCATGTCCCGAAAATATTTATGGTCTCTCTAAACTTCTTTGTGAAAAATTTATTCGAGAATATTTTAGAATTTTCAATTTCAATAATTATACAGTTGTTAGGTCATGGGATATTATTGGTAAGAGATGTAAGAATAATATTGTAGCTATGCTTAGAGATGAAAGTATTAAGTAGTAATGAAATTACATTATATTGCTATGGTGAGCAAGAACTAGATATTAATCATGTAATTAATGTTTGTGAAGTATTCAAATTAGTAATTGAGCATGATTTTAAAGGAATAATACGTGTAGGTCATGGAAAACCTGTAAAATTGAAAGAAATTGTCGAAACTACGATTAAATATTCAGGAAGAAGTATAAAGTTAAATCTAACTGAATGTAGATCAGGAGAGAGTTATGAAAACATATCCAGATATCTCTAAACTTAAAGGTCTTGAATATGAACCTAAAATAAGTATTGAAGAAGCATTAAAAGATACTATACAATCTTGAAGAAACTTTATCTATCTTCTCCTGAATTCTTCAAGTACTTGTCTTAATAGATCCTCAATATTTCCTAACATTCTTTCAATATTCTCTAATCTCTTATCAAGTCTCTGAATATTATCTCTCGAAGCTGAGATGTTTAATGAGTAAAATCCTGTTCCAAGTCCAAGAATCGATACTGATATACCAATTAGATCATAAATAAATAGTGTATAGAGAATTACTATAATAATTCCAAGTACAAATAATATCATACCTAGTAGAAAGGTTATGAATCCTTCAATAGGCACTCTCCAACCATTAAATTCAACCCACCAACCGTCACGCTTATAAATGCGTACTCGAACCACACTGATTAACTTGATTGATAATTATTAAATCTTGCCAAATTATAGTAAGTATTGAAATTTAATGATTTGGATCGATATACCACATCCAAAATATTGTTTAATATTTAATGAATTTGTTAAGAAAGTAAGTATTGAGAATATTGTAATAACTATACATGATGGTTTATGGACATGTGAAATATGTAATTTACTAGGTATTAAGTATTATAAAGTTGGTCGTTATGGTTATAACTTAGAAGAGAAACTTCTAAATGAAGTTGATAGAATTAAACAATTTCATGAATTATTTAAGAAATTAGATACAAAACCTAAAGTACTTGTTGGTATTGATTCTGCAAGTATTAGGTACGCATTTGGTATTAACATACCAATTATTTGTCTTAATGATACTCCAAAAATGAAAAACTTGTAAAATTAACAATACCATTAAGTAAATATCTAGTAACACCTAAATGTTGTTACGAATCACTTAAAAAATACTTAACACACAATATCAAGGTAATTACGTATGATGGAATTATATGTAGAGAATCTACATTACTTGGAATACCAACAATATCATTCTATTTCTGGAATGAACAAATGCAGTATCTTAATAAGCTAGGACTACCGAGTAAGTACATAGCGAGTATTGATGACATCATTACTTATATTAACTATCTTGTAAAAGATATTGATAAACATTACGTAAATACTGAAAATGTTGTATCAAGATTAGAAAATCCTAAAGATGAGGTAATTAAGATAGTAGATCAAGAAATTTCACTTAAGTAGAAGATCTTAATAGGTAGGTAATTAAATTTAAAATCAGTGTGAATTTTCAGGAATGGTTTAGTGAAGGGATTGAGGATTATGAGAGAGCTAAGAGATTAGTGAATATGAATGATGTAAAAGCAGCATACTTCTTTCTACATCAATGTATTGAGAAAATTCTTAAAGCATTATTGTTAAAGAAGGGAATTTTCATTAAGACACACAACATATCGATACTTTACGATCAAGCATTAAGACAATATCCTGAACTTTCACGAATAAGTAGTGGTGAAGTTACGTTGATTAAAAGTTTAACAATTCATTACGCAGCATCTAGATATCCTAATGCTCGTATTAGAGCTAAATTACCTGAAGATATCTATTCTGATAAGGCTGAGATATTAAAGGCCCTGCAAGTAATTGAAAGATTTATTAACTTATGTAAGGAAATTCTTCATAAAGATCCTGAATTTGGGGCTGATGAATTTGGAAGATCAATTGATGATTTATTAACTTCATATGTTGAGAAGATAAAGAAATTCATTAAAAATTTTTGTCTTATTATTTATGGTTCTAGAGTTCGTAATGATTGGAAACCATGGAGTGATATTGATATAGTAATCATTTCAGACGAATTGAAAGATAGAAACTTTGATGAACTTTTTAAAATCTTTCATGAACCTTTAATTGACTATAGGTTATACACTATTAATGAAGCTATTGAAGCTATTAAGAAGGGTGAATTAACAATACTACTTGCTCTACATGAGGGAAAAATAATTCATGATGATAGTATCTGCACTAAGTTGAAAGAACTATTTAATAAGTTTTGGAAAGTTGAAACTATTGAATCAGGATTTATGTACAAGTTTGTAAGAATATGTTGTGAAGAGAAGTAAGTCCTAATCACTATTTGCATAAATTATTAAAGATTCTCTTAAATACCATACATATGGTGGTTTGTTAATCTCATCTACGGGAATTACATGAATATCTAGTATCTGTACTATCTTTTCATCTAAATATTCATACAGTCTTTCAACGATTTTTAATTTAGCTTCTAGTGAGTCTTGATCTTTAGGTAATGGTACTGCAATATCTAAATCACTTGAACCTGAAACTCTATTCTTAATAGTGGAACCAAATACGTACACATAATCAATATTAAATAGTTCTTTAGCAATCGTTGCAACAATTTTTGCAAGATTTTTCCATTCACGTTTCAGCAATTCAATTCTCTCAATGCCAGTAATAGTCATGTTATATACACCAAGTACTACTACCTAAAACTTTCTTCCAAATACTTTCTATAAGTTTAAGTATTTTCTTAACAATGTTTATTGTAATTTTTGCTCTATCATAGTCAATACTTACAGCACAGTACTGTCCTAATCTTCTAGAATCTTCAAGAATGATTAATTCTTTTCTAAATTTCCTTATAAAACCTTCTACTTCGTTCACGATATCTTCAAATTTCTTTTCTTTAATGTGATTTAGAAGAGCTGATAGTAATTGTCTAATTTCATGTGTTCTTGGAGGTTCATAACCTAAAGCTATAATTAATGCTTTAATCATTAATTCACTAGCAATCTCGGCTTCAAGAATAGAAACATCGTAATTTCTCTCCTTAAAATTTCTAATAGCTGAATTTAAGTAATTATGTGCTCGTTTACATAAAGTAATAGCATACTCAATACTCATTTACTAATCAAATTTAAGTACTAGATAGAGTTATTTAATTTGACTTGGTACGTAGAGTTTACGTAAGCATTTCAAAATGATTAATAATTAATATAAAGGAGTCTTACTTCTAATAACTTCATGAAGATTGGTATTGGTATCGTTAAGTTTGGTTGTTTAGGTGTTATACCAATTCTTGAATATTTACTTGATGAGAGAGCTGAAAGACATGATATCACTGTAAGAGTATACTCTACAGCCTCTAAACTTACAGAAGAGGACGTTACGGATATTGCGGAACTTGCACTTAATAGAAATCACGACATGTACATTATAGCATCACCAAACATAACACTGCCTGGGCCTAGAAAAGGTGTTGAAATTTTAAGGAAAAGTGAAAAACCATTAATAATCATTTCAGATGCACCTTCAGTAAAAGTAATTAAAGAACTTGATGAATTAGGTATAGGCTACATCATTACTCTTGCTGATCCTATGATTGGTGCTCGTAGAGAATTTCTAGATCCTACAGAGATGGCCATCTTCAATAGTGATGTTATTAGAGTACTTGCAGTATCTGGAGTTTATAGAATTATTTATAGAGAAATTGATAAAGTAATTGACTCTTTAAAAAGAGGTGAGAAGCCTGAATTACCAAAACTAGTAATTGACAAATATGTACTTCTTCAAGAAACACCACTAATTAATCCTTATGCTAAGGCTAAAATTATAGCTGCTTTTGAAATTGCTAGACATGTAGCTGAGATTACTTATGAAGCATGTTTTAAAGTTAAGGAATGGGAAAAGTATACGCAACTTGTAGCTTCAGCACATGAAATGCTTAGAATAGCTTCAAAACTTGCTGATGAGGCAAGAGAAATAGATAAGTATTTAGATCAAGTACTTAGACAACCACATAATCGTGAAGGAAAGATACTAACTAAGTATAAACTCGTAGAAAAGCCAAGAATTGAATAGAAGATTATTAACTACTTTCTCTCTACACTTTTTCTAACCTTGTCTATGGGATCATTTACATGCCTCCACAATCCTTCCTTAAAACGTATTATCTGTATTCCAAGTTCATCAATTGTTACATCTGTTATTAATGGCTCACTCAATTCATCATCTATAGCAATGTATGCATATGTATGTGAAAGTGTATGACCATACTCATCAATTAATTCTAATCTATATTTCTTACGAGATATATAGTTATGTGTCTTTCCTGAAGCTAATTCAACTTCAATTAATTCTAAATCATTAAAATCGATTTCAAGTCTCTTGGCTATTTCAGAATCAATAACAATTACAGGATCTTCACTTTCAGCACCACTATTGACAAGTACAGTAACAATGCATTCTCTATTCTTATCCTCATTCACTATCTTAACGTTAACTCTGACAACCATGATCTATTCCTTAAGTACATATCTTCTAACTATTCTATATTTACCATATCTTAATTTCTTATCCTTAACAAGTCTTACCTTACCTTCTAGTAACTTTCTTAACATATCCTCATCAATCATTACTTTTCTACCCATCTCAAATTAGTACATCTTTTACAACCTTTATAAAACGTAACTAATTCATGTAGAGATCTGCAAAGGTTAATTAGTAAGATTTGATTAGCAACAATGTGTTTGATATTCTTGGTCTTGCTGCTATTAATGAAGATAGATTTAGAAAGGTAAGTTATGAAGTTCAGGAATGGGAAGACTATACTATTGATCCACCATATTGGCAGGATAATTATGAATCATGTATTGGTGGTTCAGTTGTAAATACTTTAATAAGTCTTTCAAGAATTGGTTTTAAAGTAGGAATTCTTGGATTGATAGGTAATGATGATACAGGAACGAGATTATTAAGAAAGTTGAATGAAGAGAACATTCAATTTCTTGGAGAAGTAATTAATGGTTATTCAGGCGTTGCCGAAATTGAAATCGATGTTAAGGGAAGTAGAAGAATAATTATTCATCCTGGAGTAAATGATTTAATTAGTAAAGAATTAATTAGAATGTATGAAGAGTACATCACCAATTCTGAACTTCTACATACATCAACTTTTGCATGTAGCTTAAATTACGAGCCAATACATGCACAAATAGAAGCTACAAGTATTGCTAAAAAATCATCATTAACTTTTGGAATACTTTACTGCAAAATATTTATGAAAAATAGAGAATTAATTGATAAACTTCTTCAAAACATAAACTTACTATTTATTAACGAGAATGAAATCAAAATTATTACAGAGAAATTAAGCTATATAGATGCTGTTGATAAATTACTTAACGAATATTCTATAGATATTGTTAGTGTTACTTTAGGTTCGAAAGGTGCACATACATTTACGAGAAGTAATGACTACTTCATTGAGGCTTTGAAAGTCAGTACTATCGACACTACAGGTGCTGGTGATGCTTACGTTTCAGGATTTTTAGCAGGATACTTACTTAATAAGGATTTAAAAACATGCACATACTGGGGTATTCTTTGTGCATCAAGATGTATACAAACTATTGGTGCAGTAAACTATGCTCCTCCTGAAGAAATAATTAATGAATTTAGAAGATTAAGATTATGAACTTAACATTCAAAAAATGTAGCGATTATAGTGATATTGAGGCATTAAGTTTAATTGAAAATGAAGTCTTTAATAAGGATAGATTCAGCAAGCATATGCTCACCACATTATGCATATATTGCTATACAGTAATTGCATATATAGATAATGAACCTATAGGTTATGTAAGTGTATGTATAGAGAATAGAGATACTGCACACATAGTATCAATTGCTGTACGTGAGAAATATAGAAGAAGGGGTATTGGAAAGAAATTAATATGTATAGTTTTGAAAAAACTTGCAGAAATGAATATTAGTGAAGTAATTCTTGAAGTTAGAGTAAGTAATGAAGTAGCTATAAACTTTTACAAGAAGTTTAACTTCAAAATAGTTAAAGTGTTGAAAAACTACTATAGTGATGGTGAAGATGCTTACTTAATGATACTTGAAAGGAGTAATCTAGTAGAAGATACAATACCTAAATGCTATGAAATACTTAGACTTAAATAATCTAATTGTAAGATTATGATTGTGAGTAAAAGTATTGAAGAATTTCTTGAAGAAATTGAAGAAGCAAAGAAAATACGTAAACAATATGCTGATTGGAATTTCATTAATTCTCAACCACCTAAAATTAAAGCTGCATTAATGTATTACGTTGAGACTGGAGATCTCTATGTTGCTTCTAGAATTGCTGGACTTACAGTCGAGGAATTTAATGAATTGAGAATTAAAGCAAAGATTCCAAATGTCGCTTAACATAGCGGTTATAGATACTTGCTTACTAATAGATTGGGTAAGATATAGACGTAGAGAAATATTATTTCAACTATTCAATATTATCTTCGTACCTGAAAGTGTTCTTAATGAAATTAAATCTGAAAATACAATAGTATGGATTAGTGAAGAATTAGCTAAAGGTAGATTAGCATTATTTACAGAAACAAGTGACGTAATTTCGGAAGCTAGAAGTCTTATAGAACGTTCAAGAATAATTCCTCACATGATTAGTATTGATTATCCAGAGGCTGTATGTTTAGCTGCTGGTAAACTCTATGGCTATACTGTATTAACTGAAAACAAAGGTGCGTTAATGGCACCATTAGTATTTGATGACTATGGATATGTTAAGGTGTGGAGATCATTAGAAATTATTTATGAAGCATTAAAAAGAAGGATCATAGAAATTGAAAATAATAATTTTGAAAAGTATTTTAAAGAATATAGTGAAGATACTTATCACATGTTTCCCAGAAGAGATTTAGAACGAGTTATTGGTGAACTTAAATGTCTGAAAGGGAAGAGAGACTGAAAGAACTTATAGAACAAGAAAGAGAAGCTTACGAAATTAGAAAAAGTATGGCTAATTGGAATTTTATTAATTCTCAACCACCTAAAATTAAAGCTGCATTAATATTCTATATAAAGACTGGAGATATTAGAAAAGCATGTAAGATTGCGAATATGAGTATTGAGGATTTTAGAGAACTTCTTAGAAAAGCAAACATACCAGTCGTACTATAGCTTAACTTAGGATTTTCCTATTAATTCATCTTTAAATTTATCATTGATTTCTAGACATGGTTTTACAATTTCATCGACATTATTAATAATGAAGTCTAAAGTCTTTTCTACCTGATTAATAATACTTTCAGTTAAGCAATGTTGTTCTTTTAATTTTTCAAATTCTTCCTTATCAATAATCTTCAACTCGTTACCTACTTTAACAACATCTACAATTAGATCTATGTATTGAAAACCATTTTTTGCAAGTTCTATTGGTGTATTAATGTTTATGTATATACCTTTCAATTTACCTGAGGAGTTAAAGTATGTATGTACTATGTATGTATTTTCAAGTTTTACGTAACTTAAAGCATAATCTCCCTTCTCTTTAGGTATACCTAAACCATTAAGTATACCTTCTTTTCTAAATCGTCTGAACATTATTACAGACATTTCATTAAAATCTTTCCAAATTATTTCTCCAGGACCTATCTTGACTACTTCACCTGTAGGTTTGTAATGATAAAGTATTACCTTGTATCTTCTATCAATTATATATTCATGAAATGCTCTACTTAATTCTAATCTCTTGTCAGGTATTTTACCTATTAAATACTCCATAAAGTCAATAATGCTTGTCTTCTTCATTCTTATCTTTATTGAGTGATGACCAATAATGGTAGGTACTACTTGATTTCTAATATCATCAAGTCTTTTTCTAAAAGTTCCTGTAGGTAAAATTTCAACAATACACTCACCTTCACATATCACTTCATAATCATTAGCTTGACTTAGCTTTTCCTGAACTTCACTTAATTTTTCTAATAGTTGCTCTACCTCTTCTATTAATGTTTTCATTTCTGCATATTGAGCAGAACTTCTCCATTTAATACCGTAACTTCCAAGTTTATCTTTAAGCATAAATCCAAGACTCATAAGTTCAGCTTTCTTTTCTGGATCTTTAATGTGACGACTAAGCACTACTTTTCCACCAGGTATTAGTGATGCGTAATTACCATCAACTCTAAGTTCAGGACTTGCAAGAACCTCCTCATTAGGAAGAACTGCTGTCTTAACTATAGTTACAGGTACTCTATCACCTTCCATGTATCCTCTACCAGGCATTATAGCCTCAATTCCTCCAAGATCAAGAATAGCTTTATTGTTCTCTATCTTCTTAACAATGCCTATAATAATGCTGTGAAGTGGTATCTTACTTCTCCAGTAAATGAAATTACCATACTTATCCATTAAGTGATTAAGATACTTCTCTACAGCCCAGCACTTACCAATAATGGTTAAGGCACCTTTAATTCTTTCAGAATCCTTAATAGTAAGATCTGGAACATCATAACTTGGCTCTAGTTTAAATCTATCAATAATTACATCTGAAGGTTGAACTACTTTAAAACCAGCATCTAGAGCATCTTTTGTTAATGCTGTTGCGTATATTCCTCTAATCCTAATTTTTAACATAGCTGAAGTCACTAACTCTAGGGTTATTATAGATAATGCATGTTTGGTAAGCTTTAAAGTATTGAAATACAACTTCTAATCAAGATAATGAAACTTGGCTACATCACTATAGAGAGTACTGATGGTTATAAATACTTAGTCATTGCAGATACTCACGTAGGTTATGAGATTGAACTTTTAAGTCATGGAATCAAAATACCATCACAGACAGACAAGATAGTAAACTCGATAATTGAAAATGTAGAAAGAGAGAAAGCTCATGGATTGATAATTCTTGGCGATGTTAAGCATGAATTACCGACTCTTCAAGAATCTTATAGGGAAGTTATTAATTTCTTACAAAAACTTTCACAGAGACTTGAGAAGATAATACTAGTTATGGGTAATCATGATGGAGGTTTAGATAAAGTTCTTCAAAAACTAAATCTAAAAAATGTGACACTACATGACTCTAGAGGTTTCATCTTAGAGACAAGTAATGGTAAGAGAATACTTATGCTGCATGGAAACTCTAAACCTAAAATTGAAGATTTCGAAAGATGCGACGTCATGATCATGGGTCATACACATCCAGCTATAGTTCTTCAAGATTCTACAGGCTATATTGTTAAAGAGCCTATAATTATGAAGTTAACTATCGATAAGAAAGTTCTTGCTAAGAGGATGTTCGGTATTGAAAGTGAGAGTAGAGAACTACCCATAATCGTATTACCGGTTAGTCATCCATCAACTATAGGTGTCAATA
The DNA here is from genome assembly GCA_964390355.1 of uncultured Thermoproteaceae archaeon. Taxonomy (GTDB): domain Archaea; phylum Thermoproteota; class Thermoprotei; order Thermoproteales; family Thermocladiaceae; genus CAYMHS01. The sequence goes on from CAYMHS010000002.1 coordinate 81,445, forward strand.
TTATGCAAATAGTTTTAAGAAGAGAAGTTAAGACCTTCACTATTCTCCAATATATAGATTTTCAAAACATCTTACACAATGTTGAAGTCTACTTAACAGACTATACGTACTTAGGTTCTCTAAATCATGTACTTGAAGTTCTTGAAAAGTAGTTGAACTTGTAGGTAAGTTAAAATAGGTACTTCTTAACTATCTGAAACTCAGGTGAAGAAATATAGTCAGCATCACTCCATCACCTGAACCCTTACCACAACTTAGAAAGGAAATGATTAAGAAAATGATGGAGCAGGGTAGAAGAATTGATGGTAGAGGTTTAATGGATTTTAGAAATTTAAACGTAAAGATTGGTGAGATTAAGACTGCAGATGGTTCAGCAATAGTATCTTTAGGTAATACTAAAGTAATTGCAGGTATTAAACTTGAGATTGGTCAACCCTTTAAAGATACACCAAATGAAGGTGCACTTATTGTTAATCTTGAAATGCCACCAATAGCATCACCAACAATAGAGCCAGGACCACCAAATGAAGAAGCTATAGAAATTGCACGTGTAGTTGATAGAACAATTAGACATAGTGGTTTTCTTGATCTTAAATCACTAGTAATAACTCCAGGCAAGTACGTCTGGATTCTCTGGATCGACCTATACGTACTTAATCATGACGGTAATCTCATAGATGCTTCAACGATAGCAGCAACTTCTGCACTTATAAGTACGAAAATTCCTAAAGTTGAGCTTACTGAAAGTGAAGTAAAGATAATTAAGGAAGAGAAGTACGAGTTAAAGCTTGATCTTGAAAAACTACCCTTAACCTTCACGTACATAAAGATTGGTAACTCCTTAATACTAGATCCAATATTAGAGGAAGAGAAAATATCTGACGGTAGATACACTATAGGTATTGCAGGTGATAAAGTTGTATCTATACAGAAAGCATCAGGTATCTTTACGATAGATGATGTCAAGACTATTCTCAACAATTCTCTAAGTTTATATAAAGTTCTTAAAGAATACTTGATAAATAACGTATTCAGAGCTTCATGAGACGTTTTGACAAGTCTAAATTTATAAAATTCATAATCGACAATAACGTAATAATCTTATCAGATCAAGGTTTTAAATTAAAGTCTGGAAGAACATCACCATACTATATTAATTGGCGTGTAGTAACTAATGATGTCTACCTCATAGACGAACTTACCAACTTCATTCTAGACTTCATACATGATCTAGACTTAAATTTTGACTGTATCTTCGGCGTACCTGAAGGTACTACCAAGATAGCTATAATCACACAGTATAAATGGGCTAAGTCTAGAGAAGATTACAAGTTAAGAAGATATACCTTACCAATGGGTAGAGGTAGAGTTAAAGATTATGGAGATCCAAGAGATAAGTACTTCATAGGTGAACCTAAAGGTAACGTAATTATTCTAGAAGATGTAGTTACAACAGGAAACTCATTATTAAGTGCCATAGAGATGTGTAGAAATGTTGGTACAAACGTAATTGCAACCATAATCTTAACAGATAGACTTGAATTAAGAGATGATGGTAAACATGTTAAAGATGTAATTGAAAATTCAGGAATAAAGTACTACAGTATGAGCACCATAATAGACATATTGAAAGTACTTATTAAAGAAGAATTAATTAACAACGAAACTAAACGTAAAGTTATTGAATACTTAAAAACATACTCAATTCTTAAAGATAAAGTACTAGAAGAAATTGAAGTCTAAACATAGATGCTAAGTAAGCATCTTCTTAAAAGCTTCTCAAGCATTATCTATATTCATTCTAATATACTAATATAATCATCAACTCATTCTCGCCATGCATAATCATGCTTATAATGGAAAAGTGATTACGTTGAAGAATCTATAACAGTAATGAGGTACTTATTATTAAAGATGTTAGCGAAATAGTGTTGAAGAATGGTGAAAGTCTTCTCTTCACATCTCCATGAGAGAGAAAATAATGCATAAGGTTCTTAAAACATCACATTAAATGAAGAGACTTAAAGTTCACTTCTATCCCTCTCAATTATTCTCTTTAAGGTATATAGCATGAACATTCTTCACCTCATCTATTGAGTTAATTATGAATTGAATATCCTCTTTCCCAACAGGATTAAGAGTAATTGCTAAGTAGCTCTACACAATATCGTCTAATCAGAAAATGCCTCTCAGTATCTGTAATAAAGTCCTTTAACAGACATAAAGTTAATAATCATAACATGAATAGATTGAACAATATTAGTAAAATTATTGAAACGTCTCTCTAAACAATCAATTCTCTCTTCACTTCTCACCAAGCCTATAGGCAAGAAATGAAATAGAGATAACAACAGTAGCTAATGAAAATAATCACTCCACAAAAGTTAGGTATGAACTTACTTAAAAATTAAATCAAATCAAGAAAAAGATTTTAGAATAAAAGAAGCGAAAATTAACCTCAACACTACAGGAGATAGGTATGATTATTGAATCTCCTATATCGTACATGGTTAGCTTATTTAAAAAAGATCGATAGAACAATCTTAACTGATGATACAAATCATGATTCTTTAAAAATGCATAGTGACTACCTTAATACTTCAGTAGTGAAAATATCGATAAGGTTAGAAGTTCTTCCGCGTTATTGCAAGGGAAGCATCAAGAATATGGAAGTACAGAATAACTAGTGATAAACTGTAATCTAGAAAACCATTCTCACAACATTACTAAACAGTATTCGGGAAGTAATTCAACGTTTATCTTTTCATGAGAGGATTAAGATTTTAGAACCTAAGCCGGATTTGAACCAGGACCTACTGCTTTTCAAGAAATTTGCTAGAGTAGTAATGTGCCGATAGCCATTATTATAGCTGCAATTAAACCACCAAGAATTATTGGATTAATTCTCCAAGGCATAACGAGATCACCTAAAACTTCGTAAAGCTTCTTAATAATACTTTCCAACCTATACACATTATGAAAAAGTATGAACATGTATGTTAAGAGACCTATAATGCAGGTTATTACTAATGTTAATGGTAATTCAATAATTGCTTTACTTAGAAGTAATGCATACATTGCAATCACGCTACTTGTAAAAACATACTCATTACTTTCAATTTCTCCTCTGGAAAGTGTTTATACATTCTTAACTCATTATAAGCATTAATGTAGATGTTTTGTATTGATAGGTAATTACATCATTAGAATAATGTTCAATTAGACATCTACATCCTCGCTAATTGTTTCAGACATATTTGGAGGGTAATGTATTGATTTACCATTACCAATATCCTTGCCTAAATTAGCTAAAGCCAAGGAATATTCAAGAATTTTAATTGCATGTACATGATGATGATAAAGATAAAGAATAATTCCAATAGTTGCTGCTAAGACGATAATGGCGTAGACAAGTCTAGATATTGGTATCGACATGGGTTAAAGAAAGGGAGATTTAAAGAAGAGGGAGAGGGAGTAGCTTCAACTCTACATGAAGTTTATCGCTAGTGAAAGTATTAGTAATACAATTGCTGAAATTGCAATAATTACATAACTCGGATTAATACGCCATGGCATAACTGGGTCACCTAAAATTTCGTAAATCTTCTTAATATGTCTTTCTAAGATCGTACGTATTACGCAATAACTCACTATTATACATGTTAGTACAATGCAAATACCTATTAAAATAGTTAACAACATCGGTATATTTAACACATGTGGAATTGCTTGAAGTGGAATGGTGATCAAGAGACCCATCAAGAATTTCAAAACATCACCTTCAAATCTATCAAGTCTTTTCTCAAGCCATTCACGATATTTTCTAAGTTCATCACACGCCTCCTTGATACCCTTCCTACATTTTTCAATTAAAGACTCTACGATACCCGTGGATCTACTCATGAATAGACTAAGTAGTTTTTAAAGAGAATGGATTAAGATGTTTTTGAAGAGAAATTGAGGTATTTTAAGTAAATTATCTTGTGCTTCTAATGTAATTACTTAAATAATAACGTTGTAAATATGTAAGCAAACCTCTCTAAATTTAGAATCTTTCAAAGCTTTTCTAACAATTTTAACAATATCATTTATAGTAACATCTTCAATTGGTGGTATCTTACCTATAACTTCATGAAATTCCTCAACAGTTAAATACTTTAAACATGCTTTCAAAAGATCATTACTTACAGATACTTTACCATGTTTAGCTCTATTTATTAAATTAGCTGCAAAACCAAGTTAAGTACTTGAGATACTCTTAACCTCAGTAACATACTTTAAAATTCTTCTTCTAGCTTCCTGATCAATAACATGAATATTAACAAGTTCAAGATCCATAAAACTTCTTAATCACTTTCGATTAAAAATCTTATGTTCAAGGAATAACCATTTTATGTTCAAGGTTATGGTGCATCATTTCTCTTTTTGTGAAAGAGATATGGTTTTGGAGCCCCGGCCGGGATTTGAACCCGGGACCTACCGCTTACGAGGCGGCCGCTTTTGGCGTAGGCGGTCGGGGGTTAGTGCTAATTCTTTATAAGGTTTAAGTATCTTTCTCGAAATTCAGTTAACCATCTTGAACTACCTCCTTTCTCATGTCTTAACCATCTTGGTAAAATCTCTACTTCAAAGAAGGTTTTCTCAAAGGTTGTTTCTCCATACTTTTTAATAATTTCAAGTCTTGTCTTTTTTACATGATGTTGTAGATTTAAATTTGATAGAAGTCTTATGTCATGAGTGACAAGTGAAGCTATACGTTTATTACGTCTTATCCTCTCAATAATGTATGTAGAGAAAGTTCTTGATTTTAAAAAGTCTCGAATCTTCACTAACTGATCACGCATAGTCGATGTTATTCTAACTCCAACTCTATACTGTGTACGTCTTCTATCATGAAATGCTGTTACATCACCATCAGCATCCACGTATCCTGATAAGAAATCGAATATAATTTTTAAATCACTCTTTTCCTCAGACTGGCGAATTACGTAATTAATAATTTGATGTTTCGATATTAACAATACTTCATACTGACATCTTGGTAAAGATGTGCATAACTCAACTATAACATCCTTAGCGTAAGAGGTTTTTGAATGTCTTGGATACATCTTCACTTGTCCAAAGTTTGAATGTACAGCATACCCCCACTTTAAATTATTATAATTACTTGAACCAAAACATAAACGTATTGACCTGTTAGTAACCCTTTTGACGTAGAAATCTCCAACGAAAGCACCTAGTAAATACCAAATCAATATTGAAGATCTCATCATTGATCAGACCCCGACCGCCTACTCTACCGGGCTAAGCTACCGGGGCTTGATTATTGTGTGATCATTTATTTTTTAATTTCTTTCTTTATAGACTAGTTTCAATTACATAATGTTAAGACTTAAATATTCAACAATATTTCTACTTCTTGAAGTGATGATACGTATTCACACCGATAATGTGATGATGATTCCACGAGCTGATGATTGTATTACTCTTTAATTTTTAATAGAAATTTCCTATAAACGTACAGTATCAGTAGTACTGCAGATGTCATTATTACATACACTAATCCCATAGTAGTAAGTAAGTACGTCATTGTAGTTATTTTTGATGTTATTATTTTAAATTGCATCCATGCACCCCAAGCATCTATAAAACCATGAAGTATAATTACTATAACTAACGGTACGTAACTTCTAATTAATAAACCTATCAATACTAGTCCTGTTGAGTATATGTGAAATAATGTTGCTAAAAATCTTTCATAACCAACATATAAACTATGTATAGATGTATCAATTATTGATGCATGTGTATAATATTGTTCAAGTTCTTGAGGTTCCATATAGAGTACTACCATTCCTGGAATGAGTATGAATAGTACTTCAGCTATCCCAAAACCATAACCAAGAAAAATACTTTTATCAATAAGTTTTTCTTTAACAAATCTTAACACAATGTATTTAAGTATTGGTTGAAAAGTACCTGCAATGTAACCAATAATGATTGAATAAATTACTAAATATGTAGGACTTTGTTTAATATTTTGAATAATTACTTCATGAAGTTTAGTAATATTGTATTTACCAGTAATTACGGCTAGGAAACCTAATTGAATAAATGGTTGAACTATTATGGTTATTAGTAATAAGCCAATTCCAATACTTAAAAATTTCCATGTAAAACGATATTTTCTAATAAATATGTATGGAATAGCAATGCCAAAAATAATACCTAATGTTATGGCAGTAATAGTGAATGTTCTAATTAATTGTATTTCCATAATGAATAGCTAAAGTTTGAAGTACTTATTCTTTAACTATTTTTAATACTTCTTTGAATTCTGGCTTTACAGCATCTTCAATTAGTTCGTAAATTATTGTTTCTACTGTTGTAAGTTCTATTCCATGAATTTTCATTCTTTCCAAAGCATATGTATGGTCTTCTCTTCTTCTTGAAGATATTGCATCAACACAGACAAGTACTCTATATCCCTTATCAATAGCTTCAAGTGCAGTCTGTAAGACACATATATGTGTTTCGAGACCTGTAAGTATTAATGTCTTTCTACCCAGTTTTAACAATCTCTCTTCAAATTCTTTAACCTTAAAACAGCTGAATGTAGTTTTTTCAATAGGTGCATAATCATTACTTAACGTCTCTATAAGTTTCTGATTTGTTCTTCCAAGACCTTTAGGATATTGTTCTGTGATTATGATAGGTATGTTAAGTATTTTACATACCTTGACAAGTTTTAAAATATTGTTAATAACCTCATCTTTACTTTGAACAACATTTAGTAACTTATCTTGAACATCAATAATTACTAGAACTACATTATCCCTAACTATGAGTCTACTCATGATGTTTAGATTTCTTAAGTTAAGATTTTTTAAGACTGTCTTAACTAGCCAATACATGGCTAGATCTGGTAGATATAAGGTTAAATTTAGACGTAGACTTGAAGGTAAGACCAACTACTACAAGCGTAGAGAAATGGTGAAGAGTGGTAAGCCTAGACTTGTTGTTAGGAAAAGTAATAGGAGAATCATTACACACATCGTTATTGCTAAACCTGAAGGTGATGTAACCTTAGCCTACGCTGCAAGTGATGATCTTAGAGGTTTTGGCTGGAGAGGTAGTTTAAAAAGTACACCTGCAGCTTACCTTACAGGTCTCATTATTGGATATAAGGCCTTAATGAAAGGCATAGAATATGCTATTATAGATATTGGTCTACATAGACCTATAAAAGGTTCAAAACTTTTTGCAGTACTTAAAGGTGCTATTGATGCTGGTCTTGAAGTACCTCATAGTGAAGAAGTACTTCCTAGTGAAGATAGAATTAAAGGTGAACATATTGCTAATTATGCAAAGATATTAAAAAATGACAATCCTGAACTTTATCAAAAAAGATTTTCAGAATACTTAAGAAATGGTCTAGATCCTGAAGAATTGCCTAAACATTTTGAGGAAGTTAGAGAGAGAATTGCAAAATTCTTTGAGAAGATGTTAGAGAAAACTAAAGTTCAAGTAAAGAGTTAGATCATTCTTCTTAACAACTCATTAATTGCAACTCCTCTATAACCTAAATCACCACCTTCAGCATAATGTTTCTTAATACTCTTTAACCCACCTTTAGGTGGATGTAGTCTAAAGAATGGTTTTAAGTGAGGTATGCACATCACTTTACCATCTCTTTTAGGTACTGGTTCTCCTTCTTTACATACTAACTTTTCAACTTCACCTTTAATGAAAGCTAGAGCAAACTCTTCAATACTTTCCCAACCTAACTTCTTAATGTAATCTTCAGTTAATGGTTTTTCACCAGTAAGTTTTCCTCTCTTTCTTAAGAGCTCGGCAAGTGTATCAGCATCAACTTCTCCCCATGTAACCCAATCCTTAACTACATCAAGCATTCCTCTATATGATGGTCTATCATCAATGATTACACATGTAAATTTCTTTCTAAGCCTCAATAGGTTGAGTGTATGTTCAACATCAGGTGGTGTATCTGGGATTCCTCTAAGTCTAATGACTGCAAGTCTGGTATAGGTCATGATTTGAAGCAATCTATAAAATCCCTTAAAAACACTACTCAACATCAATTATTACTTCAAGTTCGTGAGAAGTTATGAGAAAAGTTCTTAATCGAATCGTTAACAATTATGAAGCAACTTTAGGATATTTCAATACTCACATTTAACGTTCCAAATGCTGGTAGTTATTAAAAACTTCACACAGTTGAAGATCATATGATTAGGGAGGTTATGAGATTGACAAGAATTGAGCATGGAGTATTTGCTGTACTTGCAGTGTTGGCAGCATACATTATTAGTGGTGGTAGGGACATCACTATCATGATCATTCTAACACTATCAACACTTTTTGCAGAATGTTTTCTCTTCACAACTAACGATATATATAACATTCATGAAGATAGAATTAATAGACCAAATGCACCATTAGTTAAGGGTACGTTAAGTATAGGTGTAGCTAAGCTTTTAGCAGTCATTTTCTTATCCTTAACATTTATTCCCATCACAATCTCAGTAGTAATTAACATTCTGAACGTGCTGCCATTATTAATATTGAGTCTTGCAGTAGTGCTAGGTTTTCTATATAATGTGAAGTTTAAGAGGATCCTTATAGTTAATAACTTGACTCTCTCACTAGTTACATCACTAGTCTTTCTATACGGAGCTTCAGCAACTTACTTTAAAATGAATATATCCATCATTATTCTACTCTTCTTAACATCGATTACAGCCACTATGGGTAGAGAAATTGTTAAAGGTATAATCGATGTGAATGGAGATAAAGTTGCTGGTATTAGAACGATAGCTACCATGTATGGTGTGGAAACAGCTTGTAAGGTATCTCTCATATTCACTTCAATATCAATAGTATTGTCAATACCATTAATAGTAATGCTTACTTACTTAATCTATGGTATGGTACTTATAGTAGGCATTATAGTTACGTGCATTCTACTTACATATGGTATGTATTTAATAGTTAAGAATATTAATAATGCTGAGAAGTTTAGAAAGATATCACTTACAGGTATGGCTATAACTATCACTTCTTTCTTCCTCTTCTCGATACTTTCTTTCTCTTAAGCTTGATGCAGTATTTTAATCTTTCATCTCTATAACCTCTCAAGTCAATACCATTAATTAAGTATATTCTTGATTTATCATAAACATAATACCAGCATTCCTCTTTAATTATGGTCTTTACAGTTCCATCAATAGTAAGTATTTGAATGGTATTCTTAGTCTCATCTATTACTAGACCTTTTAAACCATTTAAAGTTGAGTTTCTACACTTAACACACTCAACGATTTTGTATAATACATCTATACATCTACTTTTTAGTCTGTACTTTCTTCTTTTCCTCATTTTCTATGGTTAATATTCTTGCAATAATCTTTTTAATAGCTCTTATTCTTCCTGGATTATCAAGTGCACCTCTTTCTTTCTGTGATCTCAACTTTAATAGTTCTATTCTTAACTCATTGAGAAGTTTTAATCTTTCTTCATGACTCATTTTTCTCAAAGTTTTTGCGTTAAGTTTTTGCTTTTTACTCATGAAGATTCACCAGAAGTACTTGTTGTCTCTATAGTCTTAACTTCAACTTCTCTAGTTGGTGGTTTAATGATAAATTGATCACTAAGTCTTACTGGTGGTAATACTCTAACTTCTATGCCATATATTCCAGGTTTTAGAAGTACGTGAGCAACATATCTATTAACTTTTGTTTGTGAATCATGTCCACACTTATATATTGTTCCATAGATGTACTTTTCAAATCTTGCACGTTCACTTGTTAACTTACCACTAATGACAATCTCTACACCTTTAATTTCTGTTTCTGAAAGCTGTCTAATAGTGATTAGTGCTGCTCTTCTAAACTTGACACCTTTAGTCATAGCCCATGCAATTCTATTTGCGATAAGTTTCGCATAATATTCAGGATTCTGTATAGGTGTGACATCTATTGTTGGATTTTCAACACCTAACTTGGTTGCAATGATATTTGCAAGTTCTTTAACTATGACGCCTTTTCTACCAATAATTCTACTTGGCCTTTCTGTATATATTATTATTCTTGTACCTAATGGTGTTCTTAAAATATCGCAATCAACATACCCCTGTTTTGCAAGTCTATATTCTAGAAATTCCTTAATCATCCATTTCTTAATGTTATCCATAAGTATCTTCTTATATACTGGTATTCTCTTGGCCTGTGTAGACATGCGCTACATGTATTTCTTTAAGAATTTAAAAACCTACCTAACCGTTTTCCCTTACAGTCATTACTCAATATGGGTGTGATTGAAAGTTTATGTAAGGTTTTTAAATTCTTAAAAGTGTGAGAGAACTGTGAGTAAGGAAGCTAAAAAAGTTGAAGCAAAGGAGACTGAAGCAGAAGCTGGACGTAAGGGTTGGCCAACATCACCTATAATTCCTCAAGAAGAGTGGAAAAGTTTTAGATATAGAGGATACACTCTTGAAGAGATTCTTAAAATGCCTATGGAGGAGTTCATAAAACTATTACCAGCAAGACAGAGAAGAAGTTTAACTCGTGGTCTTAAACCTGAACATAGGAAACTTCTTGAAAAAATTAGAAAAGCTAAGAAGCTCATGGCTGAAGGCAAGAGAGTAATCATTAAGACTCATTGTCGCGATATGATTATCTTACCAGAAATGGTTGGACTAACTATATACGTATATAATGGAATAACGTACATACCAGTTCACATCTCACCATGGCATATAGGTCACTATCTTGGAGAATTTGCACTTACATGTAAAATTGTACAGCATGGAGAACCAGGACTTAAAGCTACAAGAAGCACATTACATGTTGGTGCTAAGTAGATAACTTAATCCTTATAAGAGGCAATTTTTCAAAAAATACTCAAGACATGACATTACTTAAAGTTGAGAATCTACATGTAGATATTGATGGAAAGTCCATAATTAGGGGTGTAGGTCTAGAAATTGGTAAAAATGAGCTTCACATAATCATGGGACCTAACGGTTCAGGAAAATCTACACTACTTTCAGCTATTATGGGTATGCCATGGTGTAGAGTAGTTAAAGGTAGGATAATCTTTAACGATAAAGACATAACATACCTACCCATGTATGAGAGGGCAAAGTTAGGTATTGCTCTTGCTCACCAATTTCCACCAAGTATTAAGGGATTACTAGTTAAGGATTTAATTAAAGCGTTAGAGGTTAAGTATGGTAAGTCAAGTCAAGAATTACTTAAACATCTAGATATTGATTATCTAGTGAGTAGATACTTATTTACAGGTTTTAGTGGTGGTGAAAGAAAGAGAATGGAACTATATTTAACAATACTTCAAAAACCAAAACTTGCACTACTCGACGAACCTGATAGTGGTGTTGATGTTGATACTTTAAGAAAAATTTCACAAACAATAAATGATCTTGTAAGTAGTGGAGTATCTGTAATACTTGTCACACATGCAGGCTCAATACTTAACATGCTTGAACGTGTAGATAAGGTCTACATACTCATTAATGGTAAGATAGTCAAGTCTGGTAATCTTAAACTTGCACATGAGGTGTTAGTAAGAGGTTATCAAGCCTTTTTAAGTGAATATCATGAGTGATCTAAAGAAGAGAGCATTAAATGCCATAAACAAACCCTCGCCGTATGGTCCCGATATTGACTTAACCACGTATGAGTATGTTAAGCCAAAGACGACAGTTAAGAAGGATGTTGAAGATGTAGCTAATGAAGTTGGAAAGAGAGTTGGTTTAGAAGACGTGACATTAACTTCAACGTATATTCAAGTTGATGAGTCTATAATAGTTAAAGCACTTGTTGAGAAGTTGAGAAATTATGGTGTTATAGTTACAACTACAGGTGAGGCCTTAGAAAAAATTGAATGGGTAAAGAACTACTATTGGAAGATGATTGATGTAGACACTGACAAGTACACAGCTGCTGTAGAACTCTACGGTCACGGTCAAGGATACTTCATATATGTTCCACCTAAAACTAAGATACCCTTCCCCATATATGCTTGTCTATTTATCGCTAGTAAAGGAAAAGCACAACTACTACACAATATAGTTATTGTTGATGATGAAGCTGAACTACACTTAATAACAGGTTGTGCTGTCGCTTATGGAGTTGCAAATTCACTACATGTAGGAGTTACAGAGTTTTATATTGGTAAGAATGCTAAGCTAAGTTTTGCTATGCTTCATGCATGGTCTAAAGGCGTACATGTTAGACCAAGAACAGCCGTACATGTTAATGATGGAGGAGAATTCATAAGTTATTACGTACTTTACAGTGATGTTGCTAGTCTTCAAGCTTATCCCAAAATTATACTTAGAAATAATGCCAAAACCTACACTGTATCTGTAATTGTTGGATGGGGTGAATCTAACTATGACGTTGGTTCTAAAGCTATTCTTGAAGGAAACAACTCTAGGGCTGAAATTATGTCAAGATTAATAGGTTCAGGTAAATGTACCATAACTTCTAGAGCCTGCATTATTGGTAGAGGAGTAGGTTGTAAAGGACACATTGAATGTTTAGGATTACCACTAAGTAATGAAGTAACTATAAGTACAATCCCTGAACTAAGAATTGAATCAAATGATGCTGAGCTTACACATGAAGCAGCTATTGGTAGATTATCAGAAGAAGAGCTATACTACCTCATGAGTAGAGGATTTACTGAAGATGAAGCTAAATCATTAATTGTGAGAGGCTTTATGACAGTTGAAGTACCAGGAATACCTCCACAAACAAGAATAGCTATTGAAAATATTACCAAACTAATTGCTCAGAAAGCTATTGGTTAACGTAATATAGCTAAACGGAGTTAGTTAATACTAAAAGCATAGACCCTATTATACAGAGACTCACTTAGTAATGTTTTTAAATCTCTAACTTAGAGGAAGGTAGGGACAAGCAATGAGATTAATGTTTGAAGAGGAATGGGAAGAGGAAGAAGAATGGGAAGAATTTGAAGAAGAATGGGAGGAAGAATTGTAAACATATACACAACTTCTAAAAGAGAAAAGTTCCATTTTTACAAACTCTTCACTATTATAAGATCCTAACAAGCTTCTTAACTACATGTATAAAAAATATTGAGGAGAGAGCTAGAGGTATAAAGTATGTATAAAGTCTAAATACGGTATTGAAGACTAGATACATGTCTCTAATACCTATCATACCAGCTATATAGTAATTTATAATTTCTCCAATACCTGCAGAACCTGGAGTTATAGGTATTGTGGTCAATACAGTGTACATGCATGCGAAGAGAAGACTATAAACGTAACTTTGTGTAAATCCTATAGTATCTAGTGATAATAGAAAGAAAACACCATATACCAGCCAGTGAACTATAGATATTACCGTAATGTTAAGAATCATCTTTAAATAGGCATTTCTAGAAATGATAATATCTTGATTAAGATTAAAGCTAACACCTCTACTTTTCAAGAATGATTGTAGTTTTGAAAATTTACTACCCATTTTTGAAAGAAATTTTGATAAGAATTTATTAAATGTATCTGAAAGAAACAAAATACTCACACCTACATACGGTATTACAAGCATAATAAGTATTGGAATTACTACATTTAACAGCACTGTTAATATTATAGTCATTATCATTAATGTCAAAGTATCAACTGAATATTTAATAATTAAGGCTCTAATTACATAATGTATATTTAAATTCTTATTAAGAACTAGGTAGGATAATGTAATAACTTCACCACCAGTATATAATCCAGGAGTTATAAGTGATGTAAAAGTTTGAGCAAAAAGTAGTTCAAGAACTTCTACGAACTTTAAGGTGTAGTTAAATCTCTTAAAAATGATAATCAACTTTAAGGTATTAAACACTGTCAACGATACAAATACTATTATCGATATAATTATGTACATTACGTTAATTCTAAATAAGTGTATCAATACTTGACAATTAAAGTTTGAAAGTATCAAACTCGTGAATGATATGATTACCAGAGAGATTATGAGATATATCAGTATTCTCTTGACAAGTCGTGATTTACCGTTCATTCATTTCGATACAGAATAACAGATATATAGTGCTTACCTACGTAGTAAGTCATGAAGCCAGCAATTCTTGTTATTGATATGATTTACGAGTTTGTTAAAGGCAGATTGAGAAGCTCTGAAGTTGATAACATAATACCCAATATTAAGAGAATCATAGACCATGCACATGCAAGAAAAATACCGGTAATACATGTAATTGATGCACACTTACCATGCGATGTCGAGTTTAAGATATGGGGTTCACATGCAGTTAAAGGAACTAAAGATGTCGAAATTATTGAAGAGTTAAAACCATTACCTGAAGATTATGTTCTTGAAAAGAGATGGTATAGTGGATTTAGAGATACAGGTCTTGATGTATTACTTAGAGATCTAAAAGTAGATACACTAATCATTACTGGAATACATACTCACATATGCGTACTTCATACTGTTGCAGATGCCTTCTACTACAGATACAACATTATTGTTATTAAAGATGCTGTAACAGCATTTTCAAAAGAAGATCATGAATATGCTCTCAAATATATGGAGAAAATTTATGGCGCTAAATTACTAACTACAGATGAAGTTTTAGAGAGTATTTAAACAAATCTTCAACTGTTTAAAGAATAGTAAAGCTTATACAGAGGATTAAGTACTTTAAGACATGTCTATCAAGCTTTCTCGTGAAGAAGCTTTAAACCTCATTAAGCAGTACATCAAAAATGACAAGCTAATTAAACATATGTTAGCTGTAGAAGCTATTATGAAAGCTTTAGCTAGACGCTTAAATGAAGATGAGGAGTTATGGGGACTTACAGGTCTTCTCCACGATCTTGACTATGAATTAACACAAAACGACTTTACCAAGCATGGTCTAGTAAGTGCTGAGTTGTTGAAAGATAAGCTTCCTGAAATGGCTCTTAATGCCATAAAGGCTCATAACGAGTTAACAGGTTTTAAAGATGATTCAAAATTATCGATTGCATTAAGAGCAAGTGATGCCCTATCAGGACTTATAATAGCTACAGCTTTAGTAATGCCTAACAAGAAACTTCATGAAGTTAAGTTAGAGACTTTAAGAAGAAAATTTAAACAGAAAGATTTTGCAAGAAATGTGAGTCGCGATAAGATCATGCTATGTAGAGAACTTGGTCTTGAACTTGAAGAGTTTCTAAGTATTGGTCTTGAAGCTTTAAAGAATATTGCTCAAGATCTGGGTCTCTAAAAGTCTCACCTCCTATGTTCAGTAATGTTTTTAAGAGCTAATTCAATTTTTGAAATCTTATCGATCAATTGAATGATGAGTATTTTTAAATTTCTAATCTCTTGAATAATTTCCTCATCAACTACTACTTTATTTTCAAGAGAGTCTACACAATGTTCAAGAAAGTCTCTCCAAGTTTTTAATCCAAATCTATTTTTATAATTCTTCATTTTTCTATAAAGCTCTGTTGGCACTTTAGCACTAATTTCCTTATATTCTTTAAATTCACCCTCATATTGCATTTATTTAGTTAACCAACTGGCAGATATTTAACAGTATGTTCTTCTATTTCTTTTTAAGAAAATTAACATCCTGAAAGTTAAGTAGAAAGTTAAATTTGCCCAAAAGACTAATAATTCAGCACCCGATCTAGTACTTGATGATGAGCTGTGATTATGATGAGAAGTGATTAGCGGGAGTACAACTGATTCATAAATCCTTACATAAAGTTAAAGATATTGTAAGTACACATCTAAGTAATACTTGATAAAGTAATTCTTAAAAAACATGCATAACACTACATCATGTGGAAGTTAGTGAGAAAATAAGTTCTTCTAAGAAAATTGAAGTCATTCAAGTCTTTAAAAAAGCCCTAGAGCTTGCTGAAAGAATTACTAAATGTTCTAGAGAAATTGATATACTTGAAAAAGCAGTAAGTGGAGGTTATGTAGAACCTGGAGCTTCAGGATCCATTACTAGAGGTAAGATTGAGATATTACCAACAGGTAGAAATTTCTATGCTGTAGATCCTAGAGCTTTACCTACAAAAGCATCTTGGATTGTTGGTGTTGAATCAGCTAAAAAATTACTAAACTACTACAAGTCAAAAATGGGCAAGTATCCTGAATCTATTGGTTTTATTCTTTGGAGTATTGATGCTTATAAAGCTGATGGTGAACAACTTGCACAGATACTTTACCTACTTGGTGTTGAACCTATATGGTCAGAATCTGGTTATATTAAAGAATTGAGAGTAATTCCTCTAGAGGAACTTAATAGACCTAGAATCGATGTCACGGTTAGAATTAGTGGTATCGTACGTGATACTCTACCAAACTATATCTACTTAATTGATGAAGCTATTGAGAAGATTGTAAATCTTAACGAACCTCCAGAAATGAATTATGTAAAAAAGCACTATCTAGAATATGTTGAGAAGCTTATCAAGATTGGATATGGTAAGAGTGACGCTAAAAGAAGAGCCATGTTCAGAATCTTCGCTGAAGCGCCAGGAACATACGGTGCAGGTATTAATTATGCTATTGAAGCATCCGCGTGGAGAAATGATGAAGATCTTACAAAGACGTGGCTTCAATGGTCAGGATATGCATATAGTAGGAGAAGTTTCGGTGAAAATGCAAGTGAAGTATTGATTTTAAATCTTGAGAAAATAGATGTTGTTAGTAGAAATCACTCCACAGATGAACATGACATATTTGGATGTTGTTGCTACTTCGCATATCATGGAGGTTTCTATAACGCGGTAAAGACAGTTTCAGGTAGGAAAGATGTACTTATTGTCCAAGTAGATACTAGAGACTTATCTAACATCGATATTAATGAAATTAAGTTTGAAATTGAGAGAATTGTACGTGCAAAACTACTTAATCCTACATGGATTGAAGAGATGAAAAAACATGGATATAGAGGTGCTAGTGAATTTTCAAGAAAAATACTTCATCTTTATGGATGGTCAGCAACCACTAAGCAAGTAAGTGATTGGGTCTTTAATGAAATAGCTAGAACATACATACTCAATAATGAGATGAAGAGATGGTTCTTAGAGAACAACATATATGCACTTGAAGAAATCACTAGAAGACTTATAGAAGCTGCGGAGAGAGGCCTATGGAAGCCAAGTAAAGAATTACTTCAAAAAATTAAAGAAATTTACAGTGAAGTTGAAGGTTTCTTAGAAGAATCTATAAGTGAGGGTGAATATCAAGGAGGTGCTATAACTATAATAACACCTGATAAAGATAATCATTGGAAGGAAAATATTAAACATATTGAGGATAGTTTAAGAAAGATTAGACAAGTAAGTAAATAAAGTTAGATAGAGTAATAAAGTGGATAAAGTTTCTTAGTAATGGCCCCTGACAGGGAGTACGATCCTTGAATGAAGGGGCCTATCAGGTCCCCTTGTCACATAATTTAAATAATCCCACCTCACGAACCTTAAACTTAATGAGTAAGATTATCGAGAAATTATGTAGAATTGAATCTTATGAAGAACCTGAAGTTAAGGGACAAGTATATAGACTACACTTTAATGAGAATCTTCATTTACCAGATGATTATTACTACAAACTACTAGATATAAAACTCAGTATTGATGATGTCAAATACTATACAGAACCTTTGAATAAATCCTTCAATAAACTACTTGCAAATTTTTTAAATCTTCATGAAAACCAAGTCTTCACAACATGTGGTGCTGATGAAGCTTTAAGATTAATTCTTCAACTCTCACTACATGGTTATAAGAAAGTACTTATAATTGAGCCAACTTATGGCTTAGTTAAAATCTTAGCAAAAGTTATGAATCTTAATGTAGATACAGCTGTAGTTAACGATAAGTTAGAGATCGATATCGATGATATTACAGAAAGAAGAGATGTTGATGTGATATATATATGTAATCCAAATAATCCCACAGGACACTTTTTTAATATTTCAAATCTTGAAAAAATCATCACTAACGTTGATTCACTAATCGTTATTGATGAAGCTTACATAGAGTTTTCAGGCAAAGACCATATACCCTTAATACACAAGTATGACAATGTTGTACTTATCAGAACCTTCTCTAAAGCTTGGGGTCTTGCTGGATTAAGAGTCGGTTACGTACTAGGTTCTGAAAAAATAATTCAAATTTTAAAGAAAATATCACTACCACACAACATTCCATATCCTTCAATAATCTACGTATCTAAAGCTTTAAAATTGAAAAATTATGTAGAAGAAAGTATTAGAAGCATTATTCAAGTTAGAGAATTCATGATTAGAGAGTTGAAAAGCATGGTAGATTACGTATATCCGTCAGTTACAAATTTCATAACCTTCAAGATAAGTAATGCAGAGATAGTGTGGAAAAAACTTCTAGAGAGAGGTTTCCTTACTAGAATTTTAAACAATAATCCATACTGTAAGGACTGTATAAGAGTAACAGTACCACCATTAAGTATTGCTAAAGTATTCTTAACTACATTGAGGCAAATTCTTGAAGAATTACGTTAAGTTAAATTTCGTCTCTAGAAAACTTGTAAATCTTCTCTTCAAGTTTACCTCTATACAATTCATAACATACAAGTTCGAGAGTATGTTCATTAACGTTCATAATTATCATGCTAGGTCTCATAGAGCCTCCACTACCACTCCATACTCCAGTTATTGAACCTGGATTTACATGTAAAATATTACCATACCTCATCACTAGTAGTGAATGTGTATGTCCTGAAATTAACATTTTAACGCCAAGCTTATTAGCAATAGTACTTAATTGCTCAAGATTACCTCTAGGCCTTACTTGATGTCCATGAATTAGACCTATCTTTAAATTCTTAACGTCAATAACTAGTTTTTCAGGTAGATCTAGATAGTCCATATTACCTTGAACAGCGTATGTTCTTGATGATAAGGTTTTAAACCATGAATAAACATCCTCATCAGTAAAGTCACCTGCATACATAGCTATATCGTATGGCTTGTTGTTATGTATTATCTCATCGAGAATTTTCGGTATCTCATCAGCTCTATCATGTATGTGTGCGTCACTTATAACTAATACTTTAATCATATATTTGAAAACTTATCACATAGATTTTTAAAGACTACCAAAACAAGTTTAGATCTGGTTTGAATAGCAATGAAGTTACTAAGTATTAAGGAGAGTAGGTTTCAGGAACCTAGCTATGAAGTATCATTTAGTTTTAGAAAGATCTTAGTACCAACAACTTCTCATATCGGTTACTCTGAAAATGTTATAAAGATAGCGATAGATATGGCTTTAAGATATGGCTCACACATAGAGTTTCTCTATCTAAGAACTTCAAATAATGATAATAAGTACTTAAAGTTAAAGTATGTAATTAATGAGTACTGTGACAAATTTGGTATTGACTGTAAATTCACAATTATCGACATTAAGAATGAAGATTCTATAAGAGCTATTGTTAAGTATGTTAAGGAAAATATGCATGATTTAGTAATTCTTAATGGCAAAACTTGCATTGAGGATGACTTAAAGATCAGTAATAGCCTAGTCTCAATACTCTCTCTAATCTTAAATGTTAGTGTGCTAATTATTAGATAGTTGTGTAAGTATCTAGTGTAACTTCAGCAATATCGTAACTATATAGTAAGAATCTTCTAATGCTTTCCATCATCAATACAAGCTTAGAGAAATCACTTAATTGTGTACAGACTTTACAAATGTTGCTAATAATTTCAATACTTGTCTTTCTTAACTCGCTTCTTCTATCAAGAACATTCATAGCTTTACCTACATCCGAGTTTATAAATGATGATACAGCATCCTTATGAACTGTAAGTACTAACTCACCTAACTTTGAAACTTCATTAATTAAGTTAGTACTTATTAATATGCTCTCTCTAATTCTTAAAGAATAACTTAGATGTGCGATTCTTAAAGCATGATCTCCGCATCTTTCTATTAATTTAGCAACGATAAGTGATGATATGAGTTCTCTAGGATCGTTAAGTTCAAGTTTTGGAAGAATCTTCTGGTTAATAACTCCATAATTAACTAATCTATAGATTAGTAAGTATAGTCTATCTACCTCGTCATCTCTTAAAGCTAGATCCTCAATATAGATAGAGTTTAAAGTTGATGATGTACTTTTAAGTACTTCTAAACCTTCTCTAAACATACTTGAAACAATGTTTGAAATTCTGTTTATCAACTTCTTAATAGGCAACTCTTCGATTGAAATCATGAACTTTATGATTATGGTGTCTGAAGTTTCTTCTACAATTTCAACACCAGGAAGTTTACACTTAATCTTACTCTTAATAACAGACTTAATGCCAGAAGCTTTCTTTGAGAGAATAACCTTTATGGTATCTACACCGCTGAGGTACATACTTATTAATCTACGCATGATCTTGTCAATATCTGATGAATCTACATGAAGATTTACTTGTCTCTTCTCCTTACCTAATTCGGTACTTACTGGTTTAATAATAATGCTTGGCCCAGCAAGTTTTAATTGAACAATATCTCCTGGTTTTAGTCCAAGACTTTTAACCCACTTTTTAGGAATTGTAACAGCTAGTGATGACTTTCCAAGTACTTGAAGAATTCTATACTCAACATCTCCTTCACATATACTCTCAATTTGCTCAATATCAACTTTCATTCTGGACTTAACTTTAAAATTCACTAGTTAACCTTTAACCCTCTCTATCACGATGATACTTTGAATCTTTAGAAGGATTTTTAAATAGATGAAATCTTTAGTAAAAAGTTAAAAATAAATTAAATGAAAAAGTTATATACGTGAGAAATGATGGTAGTCAAGACAGGCATTGCATTACCTAAAGAACTAGTAAATGAACTTGATAAGTTGATGAGAACCTTGAAGATAGATAATAGATCGAGAATAATCAGCGAAGCTTTAAGAACGTACTTAGACATGAACAAAGCTTTACTTACGGATGAAGAACTTATTAGTGTAATAACAATATTCTACAGCAATGATGCTGCAGGTATTAAGGTCATTAGCATTAAACATGAATATAAAGATCTAATCTTAACTTCAAACCATGTAGATTTTCTAGATAGATGCTTAGAACTACTCGTCGTTAAGGGGTCATCAAATAAGATTGCTGAATTTTTAGGAAAGTTACTACACGTGAATGGTATTGATAGAGTAAATCACATACCAATAACTACAGCAACAAGATAGTATGAAGTTTAGAGAGAAATATGTTGATGCTCATTGCCATCTTCACGAATTTACTGAGAATAGAATTAGAGAGTTTCGAGATTTTATAATTATTGGAGTTTCTGATGATGAACCTTCCTCAAGAAAAACTCTTGAACTTGCTAAAAAGTTTGATAACGTAATTCCTAACGTTGGTATTCATCCATGGCATGTACATGAAGTAAGCATGGAAGAGTTAAATAATGTACTTAAACTTGCAAATCAAGCTAAAGGTATTGGTGAAGTTGGTCTTGATACTAAGTTTAAACCTGAAACTATAGAAAGACAAAGAGAATTTTTCTTAAAATTTCTACAAATAGCTAAAGAATACGATCTGCCTATGAATATTCATGGGGCAGGTACTTGGAATGAAGTCCTTGAACTTTTAAGAAAATTTGATATTAGGAAAGCATTAATTCATTGGTTTACAGGCGATTTAAAACTTATAGATGAAATTGTAAGTCTAGGTTACTTCATATCTATCAATCCTGCCATAAAAATTCAGAAAAAGCAGAGGCAAATAGTTGAGTATGCACCTATAGAGATAATCTTAACTGAGAGTGATGGACCATACAATTATAGAGGTCTTGAACTTGAACCTACATTAATACCTGAACTTATTAATGAGATTGCAAAAATTAAAAATATGAACGTCAACGATGTTATTGAAGTTGTTAGGAATAATTTAAGAAGATTTATATTTCTGTAAGGTCTTTATGAATACATCACTACAGTTCTTAATAGTGATTTCTGAACCATCTTGTGTATGTATAATTACATCATTATCTAGGTATTTAACTTCAACTACATCACTCCAAGGTATGAAGAAATCGAAAAATCTACCCTTACTTGAAAACTTTACGTAAATACCTTTCTCATAAACTTCATAAATATCATGTTTAACTACAAGTTTACCCCATCTTCTTAACTTCCTAATTAATAATCTTATAGTGAGTAAGATAGGTATAATTATGATTGCTAGGATAAGTAGATGTAATGTGTTGTATATTGTTAATGTTAGAAGAATTGTAAGTACTATCAAAGTAACTATTACTGTTATTAATCTTTCATGAAGAGAGATAAAAAACTTCACTTAACATCTATGCTTCTAAGTGTTTATAAAGATATGCTTTTTGTAAATTAGTCAAATCTGTCAATAGCATAGTAAGAATATCATTATCACCATATCTTATCATTAAAGTTCTAACATAATCAAGTAATTTATTATCTATTCTAACATACTCATCAATTCTATCGAGAATATGTGGATAACCTGTACATGAAGTTGTAGCTTCAAGATAGGTAACTATGTCATGGGTATCATAATTGCTGAAGTTTAGTAATTCAATTTTAGTGCTCACCTTTATTGAGGATGCTTTGTAAAATATTACTTCAATATTCTTAACGTTTCTAAGTCCTAACCACTTATTGAAATCTCCTGTAAATACTCTCTCAAGATTACGATATCCCTCCTCAAGTCTCTTAATCATCAATTTCTCAACATCACTACATCTAACTCTATCTCTACATCTCTTCTTTAATTCACAATCTTTATAATTAATCTCTAGCCATTTAGGTAGAATTTCTTCATAAGTTCCTAAACGTAAGTATGTACCTCGATCTAATATTAATGATGAGGCGACTTTATCATTAACAGGTAAGCACTTACCTATAAGTATTGATAAGTATCTAGAACGTACTCTCTTAACAACACCTACAAGTGCAGTTTTTGATTTTTCTGCAAGTATTAACATCTTATCGACAACTTTAGTAACGCTTTTCAACAAACCGTTCTCGACAGGTAAGTTGTAAGGTAATGGATGTAGTAAAAGTTCGCCATCAATGATTATTAAGTCAACGTTCTTACCTCCTCTCATTTTCTCTTCGAGAAGTTTAATCACTAACTCTCTTTCCCTAATACCTACTCTTCTTGTAAGTTCTCTCTCAAAGTTATGACTATCTTTAAAGAATACTTCACCTGTAACGTACTTATCGTAAATACCATCTAAGTAACCTATATAGCCGTAAGATATTACTGATAATACGCCACCAACAAGTTCGAGTGATGGTGTTGTGTAACTTGAATCAATAGCATAGACGTTTAGATCAATCTTCTTTCTCTCAATCTTAACAACCTTATTCTTTACCTTCATCTTCAGCTCTTCAATTACTTTAAAAATCTCTTCATAATTAACACTTCTTGTGATTTTTTGAGCATCTGAATGTATTGCTAATAGTAGTGGTGGTTCTATCCAGAAGTCAATACTTTCTATCTCGCTCATTAAGACACCTCTCTAACTTTTATAAGTATTGGTTTTCTTAGAGGATTCATCAAGCCACATACGAAAAACTCTCTAACACTTAACTGTGCAAGTATAGATTCATTAACATCGGCAAGATCTAGGTAAGTACCTATTTCTCTAAGATCACCTTGAGCACTAAGTTTACTAAAGAATATAGTGCCTAAATTTGCTCTAACACTTGTTCTTACATCATTAGTAACTCTCTGACTTGCAAGTATTAGTGAGAGACCCCATTTACGACCTTCACGTGCCGTTGTCTCAATAATATCACCACATATTGTCCACTCTCTCTCAGGAACATAATTTTGAGCTTCATCAATAATAAATATGACGTTCAAGGTTTGTCTATATTGTTTAGTTATTTTCCAAGCTTCCTCAATAATGTCTCTAATAATACCTTGCTTAACAGGAAGCTCAGTATCTTCACTAAGATCAATAACTACAAGACCATCATTGAGAGCCTTATTAACAATATCTACAGCCTCTAAAGTTCTATGATTAAGTTCTTGAAAGAACTCATCCTCAATGAAGTAGTTGATGAAAAGTTTTGCTTTCTCAATAGTTGAATCTCTAGCATTCAAACTTCTCATAACGTTACCTAGATGTGTTGTGAATTCTTGCTTGCTCCACTTTAAGGTCTGTTCATTACGTACAATTCTCTTACTTGCAATTCTTGCTCCAGTTACAAACGTTATACATGCAATTTCTAAATACTCACCAAAAGTTTGCCAATGAAGTCTTGCTTTCTCAGCAATAACTGAAGCTATTGTTGGTGGTGAAATCTTTATCATTTTTGAAGAAATTACATAATCTTTAAAGTACGGTACATAATCAACACCACTATGATCAAAAACAATAACTTTATGACCAATTCTTACAAGCTCATTAATCATCAACTTTATAAGTCTCGACTTACCCATACCTGTAGCTCCAAAAACGCCAACGTGATAATTGATAAATGATGTATCTATAGGTACATCCCAACCACTAAATCTATGTTTACCAACAAATATTGCCTTAGAAACCTTAACAAAATCTTTCAAAAAATCACCTCTCCTAACAACATAAACTTTAGAGCCAGGAGTAACCACATGACGAACCTCCTCGATCTGTCTAGTCTTAAAATTCAAAGTAGCGTAAAGTTTTGCTATTCCTGAAGTAAAGGGCAGCAATATCGTTTGATCAAGAATTTCCGGCTTATCAATAAAAGGACTTCTAACTCTATCCTTAACAATAGGTTCAAACTTAGTGATTCTTCTAATAACACCAAGTACTAACAATTCATCAAGATTAACGTCCCTAATAAGTACAATATCTTCATCAAATACCTTATTCTCAGCCTTCTTAAAAAGTTGAAGAGGTACCTGGTTGGTGGATGCACCACTAGTAGTTATACCAATCTCTTCACAATAATTAGACAGCACATAATCAACACTCAACACTCTAGACTTAACAATACCCACACCTAAAAGCAAAGGCAAAAACACTAATAAACCACTAACGTGCAAAATAGAAAAACAATCTTAAAGAAATTGAACAAAGTTTAAAGGAGTCAATATATCCACATTACGAGATAAAAACCTAAGTAAAGAAGATCTCAAATGTATAGTTGAAAATTAATCTATCAACTTAAGCATACATTTAGCGAAGGTTCTGTCCAATCTTCATTAAGATAAATTAAACGCAGATAACTCATTAATCAACTTCTTCGACCATTAAGAGTGTAGTTTTAGGTATGTGAGTGTCATCTCAACTTTTCAAGAGACATTTTAAGTTGCTAGATTTCTATCTTCAACATCAAGTTTCTCAACAATTAGCGATACAGGATATGATGACTTCTCAGACCTTAAGTATGTCGCTATGAGGGACCATATTGCAAGAATTGTAGATGTGTTAGAAGATACTTTCTCAAGTTCTTAACTTAAAATAGTCTCATTAATAGGATTGAGCTTTCAAGACCATGAAGCTCTAGTCTCATTTAAATCACTGCATAAATGTCTTCTTTAAAAGGAAAAATAAGCACACTTCATTCTCAAATTAACTTCACAAAATGTTACAGACTCCTCAATTCTTTACTTAGAACTTCTCAGATTCTCAAAACTCATCACCAATCTCTTCAACATCTAATCTCCACTTCCTGAAGAGAACAAACGGGAAATACGCTCGCTCATAGTATGGAATACTCGAACATGTACTTAAATAGTAGATCAACGAGTCTCGAACATTAAGTACATAATACGACTTAAATACTATCATTTTTATTAGACCATAAACATCTAAACTTAAAATCTGGAAGTGAATACACTTCTAGATCAAGAACCATGCCATTGAATTCCAGCCTAATAGTTCCTTCAATGCTATCACGGAATAGATAACGACACTCATCACTTTAAAGTTGTATAATCATAGTGATGTGAGTGTTCGAGTTCTACGTATGAAAAGTTAATGGATAATGAAAAATGCTTTAACATCGATTGCAATTTTAGTGTAATATTTATGCGTTAATACTGCTACCTACATGTCCAACTCCTCCTTCAGACATAATCACTATGTACCTTCGATGTCCACGTTTTCAATCAACGAACACCTCTAATAGTCAATAAATATAGGTAAACACTTATAAAGCAGATAAAGCATGTTATTAAACGTATAAAGAAGCCCCCGTGGCCGAGCGGTCTAAGGCGGCGGGCTCGCCACGGATTAAACCGTATCCGTGACCCCGATGCAGACCCGTTCGTCCCGGGTTCGAATCCCGGCGGGGGCTCCACAATCCTACATAGCTTATATCAAAAACTTAGCAAGTAGTGGTAGAGAAAAAGACTTAAAAACTCAAACCAAAATCAAAAACAACCCCATCCACTCCCATCTTTAGCGACGGCTTGCGGAGCCGTAGGTCCCGGGTTCGAATCCCGGCGGGGCCGCCATTAATTTACTCACCTCTTCAAACCATTACAGGGATTTGATACTTATATTCTTCTCTTTCGCTAAATCTGTAAATTACTTCAAGAAGAATATTTTCATTAACTTCTAATGTGGAAATGTTTAGTAATACCTTATCTGTTCCTACATTCACTTCATAGTCTTTGATTTTCAGTTCCTCACCTGATAATTTTTTAAGTTCTATAATTATTTTATCCTTACCTACCTGATCGATCCCTGTAATGTACATATCAAATTCGATACAAATCTTACCATTACATTTCTTAGCGCTTGGTAAGTTAATACCATTCTCATTTACTCTATGTATATAAGCTAATAATGGTGATTTCAATGATTTAAAATAGAGTAATGGTCCTTGATCTTTTAATCTTCTCCAAGGTACGTAAATAGCTAAATGTACATATTTACCATCGTCATATACAACACCTATACCTTTTCTAATACCGTATAAATTATGTAGATTACTACATTTCCTCAAATCTTCTCGACTTAAGCCCTTGTAGTAAGGTATCTGAATATTTTCTTTCAGCTTGAATAAATACTTTCCACTTTTAACATCGATTACCAAATTTTCTTCAAACAGATATAAGTCACCAGATGCTGCACCAGGCACTATTGGTGATGGTGTTATTGGTGCTTGCATTATTGAAAATGGAAGAAATGGTTTATCATGATCAACAAGGACGTAGAAAGCTTTAAGTTCATTTGAAATACCTTTGATATCATAGAAGGCTCCTTGATCAGTTTTTATAGGTTCTTCACTTGATGCTAAAACACTTTTTAGAATAGCATTTAATAATTCTGTACATGGTCCTAGTTTTACTTTTCCTTGTTCTCGTTCTATATCGTAAATTCTGTCTAGAATGGTAAACCATGTATAGAGATATTCTTTACGTACTTGACGAATAAGTTCTCTACATACTTCGCTAGAGAATCGTCTATCTAAACCGTATGTTAACCATTGTAACGTTCTATATATTGGTGTTCTAAATGCGTAATCAATATAACACCATGGGCATTCTTGAGAAGTTTCGGCATTTGTAGCGAAGTTTAGGAGATCTGTAAATTTTCTATCTCTTATTTTGTTAGGAAGTTCGTTATAGTATTGTTTTAGAAGTTGTGAAACTTTGCTAAATTTTTCATACCACTTCTGTGCAATATCCATGTATTAAGGGCTGTAAAGTTATTTTTAAGAATTTTGAATCCTTATTATTCATTATGTGTCGTTTGTTTGGTCTTGTTAGTAATGTGCTTGTTGACGTTTATTTCAGTTTCTATTCTAGTCCTGTTTCTAGTTTTGTTGAGCTTTCTAGATATAATCCTCATGGTTGGGGTGTTGCATGGTTTAATGGTAATGAATGGAATTTATTTAAAGAGGCTAAAGCACTTTATGAATCATTGAAAGCTAAGAAAGTAATTAGTAAGTCTGTTAGAGGTAGAATTGTTATCTCTCATGTGAGATTTGCAACTACTGGCTCTGTAAAGAAAGTAAATACTCATCCATGGATTTATAAAAATTGGGTATTTGCACATAATGGCTCAATTAGTAAGTTAAGTCTTGAAAAATTGATAAGAAGTGAGTATAGAGATTTTGAAGGTGAAACAGATTCTGAAAGATTATTTCACTTCATGCTGCAAGAAATTGAAGATGTCAATGATGTAATTGAAGGTATTAGAAATGCTATTTTAAAAATTTTAAATCACAGTATTGATTTTTCATCATTAAATTGCTTATTTAGTAATGGTGATAAACTATATGCTTTAAGATATGCAAAAACAAGTCCAAACTATTACACACTTTACTATATTGAAAGACCATGTGGAGATGTAGAGTTGAATAGACTTTCTAAACAAACAAGACAGTTAATACAAATGAAGTTGTTAAGAAATGAGAAAGCTATAATAATTGCTTCTGAACAAATGGGTGATGAACCTGCATGGAGGAGAGTACCAAATAAGCATTTACTAATTGTGGATAAGAATCTGAATATAGAGTTAGTGAAGGTTTAATAAATTAAGTTGAGAGAAGTGTTAACTTACTAGTTTTAGGTTAATGCTTCTTTTACAGCCTTATCTACTCTAACTACTCCGTATCCATAAAGTTCATCGCATCCTTCTATTCCTAAATCATCACTTGTTATGTGTAGTAATTCTCTAATTGTATCCTCTGTTGTGTCTAACTCTGTTCCTAGTGGTCTAGAGCATTATTAAATTGCTTTATGTTCCAATACCTGCAGGATTTGATGTTGAACTTCTGATGCAATATCCACAACACCGATATCATTATCTAAGCTGCTATTACACCAATAGCGTGTGTTCCATGTTTGCTCTTATCTTCACACTTATCACTTATTTTTCCATTAAATACTGCTACACACAATATAGTATTCTTCAAGATGTTGATGATCAGTATCTACATCCAGTATCTATAATGGCTACTTCAATTTCTGAATCACCATTATCATCAATATCTACTCAACCTTTAGTACTATTTCAAACATTAACTGCACCTACACGTTCAACACTCCATGGAGTAGTTTGTGAAGAAGTTTCTACTCCTCTTCCTCTTAAAGTATCAATTTTATCCACCCTCTTCACAGTACTGTCAAGACTGTAATGAATCACTCCAAGCGCCTTACTTGATGTTGAATCACCAATCTATTCAACATATTCGCTCTTGAATGAATTCTCATCAATCTTTAATATAATTGTGACTTTAGTGTCACTTCCAAAACTTCACGATAAATGCGTGACATTAATGTAATATCTAATATCAGTGCTATCGATGTTATGAACTTTATACTTAAATACATAGACTGGCTTAACCATGTAAAGACTATTAAGTTTTGTCATTAAAACTGTAAAATCTTTTATAACTTACCATAGTTTAATAAAACCCAATGAAGATTAAGGTTAAGTTCTTCTCAATTATTAAAGACTACGTAGGTACTGATGAAGTTACTTTTGAATTTAGTAATAATATTAAGCTTAGTGAATTATTGGAAATTATAAAGTCTAAATGGCCAAGTATTAGAAAGCTTGAGGATGAAGTACCCATCATAGCCTTAGTGAATGGATCTATCTGTCAAGAAGATCTTAATCTTAAAGATGGTGATGAAGTAGCAATTATACCTCCAGTCTCTGGTGGTTAATGTGCCTGAAGGTAAGGTAGTGACTAGTGATATTGATATACATAAAATCATTGATGAAATGATCAATGAAGCTTCAAAGAGAGGTGGTGGTGCTCTAACAATATTTATAGGCTATGTTAAAGGTATAGTCGATAATTGTGAAGTATATTCACTAAATTATGAAGTCTACGAACCATATGCGAGTAAGAAACTTCAAGAGATTGCAGAAAATGCATGTAGTAATGATAAGGTAATCGATGTTAGAATCTACCATAAAGTAGGTACTTTCAAGCCAGGAGATAAGGTTCTATACGTCCTAATATCGAGTATTGATAGAACTTCAGGTATTGAAACTTTAAGAGAAGTAATTGAGAAAGTTAAGAAGAGTGTACCTATATTTAAACTTGAATGTAGAAGCGATGGTGATTATTGGATTATTAGTGATAATTTGAGAATTAAAAGAAGATAATTACTTTCTAATTCTCTTCATTAAATACTTTAATATCTCTTCAACACACTCATCAATACTTAACTTTTCAGTATCTAGTGTTATTTCAGGGTTTGGAGTTTCTTCATAAGGTACTTGAAGACCTGGTAAAGTTCTCACTTCACCTGTAAGTGCTCTTCTATATAATCCTTTAGGATCTCTCTTCATTGCTGTCTCTACTGAGCATTTAACATAAACTTCAATGAAGTTCTTACCAAAGATTTTTCTAGCTTCATCTCTATATTTTTTCTTATGACCTGTAGCATCAATAATAACATTAATATCGTGTTTATGTAATAGCTGTGCAAGCCAAATAATAGTACTGTAAAACCAGTCACGTTCTTCATCAGTATATAGTGGTTTAGGTGTCAATACTCTTCTCAACTCATCACTTTCAAGAACTTCCACTTTCCAATCCATATCTATCAATTTCTCTCTTAACTTCTTAGCAATACTTGATTTACCACTTGCTGGTATTCCTGTTAACCATATTACGAAAGTCACGTAACTTAATTATCTTAACTCTTTTAAGAACATTACATTCCGTAAGGTCTCTGAGGAAAGAATTTTAAGAAATTAATTAAGCTATTAACGTACATGCATAATTACGATATTGACCTAAGATATGAACAACTATCACCAGCTGAGTGGTTTAGAAGAAATAAGGAGATTGCAGGTTTTGCTAATCCTACAAGAGCAACATATCAAACAATTAGAGAACTTGTTGAAAATAGCTTAGATGCTACTGAAAGCTATGGTATACCACCAAATATTAAAATAATCATCAACTACTACGATAAGTCTAGAAATTGGTTAAGTATTCACGTTGAGGATAATGGTATTGGCATTCCAAATCATGAAATACCAAACGTATTTGGCAGAATCTTCTACAGTAGTAAGTATAGAATTAGACAACATAGAGGAGTCTTTGGTCTTGGCGTAAAGATGGTTATTCTTTATGCTCAATCAACAACAAATAAGCCAATAACTATAAGAAGCTCTATTCCTGGCAGTGATAAGATTTATGAATATCAACTAATGATTGATACAGTCAAGAATGAACCACTAATCATAAAGTATAGAGAAGTTAAAAATAAGTATAAATGGCATGGAACTTACGTTAACGTAATTATTGAAGGAGATTGGAGTAAAGCTAAGAGAAGAGTTGAAGAGTACATCAAGAGAACAGCCATGATAGCACCTTATGCTGAAATCTTCATTAAAGGTCCCGAACTTAGTCTATACATACCTAGAGTAACTACAAAATTACCTACTCCATCAAGAGAAGGTTTACCTCATCCTAAAAGTGTTGATGTGGAGTTGATTAAACATTTAATATATAGAAATCCTGAAATGTCTTTGAAAGAACTTCTTGTAGAGTATTTTGATGGTGTTGGTGAAAGTATTGCTGAAGCTTTCCTATCTTGGGCTGGATTTAATGGTGATAAGAAAGTATCTAAACTTACAGATGATGAAGTAACCCTACTTGTAAGTAAGATGAGAGAATATAATGGTTGGAGAAGACCTAGAGCTGATTGGCTCTCACCAGTAACTGAAGAACTCCTGATTGAAGGTGTTAAGAGAATTCTTGAACCTGAAGTAACTTTTGCAACTACTAGAAAACCAAGCTCCTACTCTGGTCATCCTTTCATAGTGGAGATCGCACTTGCATGGGGTGGTAAACTTCAACCAAGCGATAAACCTATAGTTTACAGATTTGCAAATAAGGTACCCCTCATCTATGATGAAGGTGCTGATGTTGTTAGGAAAGTCATCGATGAAATTGATTGGAGTAACTACAAGATAAAGTTCCCAGCACCAATAGCACTAATTGTACATATATGTTCAACGAAAATACCATATGCAAGTGCTGGTAAAGAAGCTATTGCTGATGTTCCTGAAATTGAAGAAGAGATAAAGCTTGGAGTTAGAGAAGTCGCTAGAAAATTGAAAACCTACCTGAGTAAGAAAGAGAAAGAAGAAGAGATAATCACTAAATACATAACTTTCAACATGTACGCGTCTGAAGTCGTTAATGCTCTATCCTATGTGACAGGTAAGGATAGTAACTCACTGATGAGTAGTTTAAGGAGATTGATTTTAAAAAAGTTAGGTTTAAATGAATCTAATGCCTAAATCGAGAAGAGAAGTACTTAAAGTTCTTGAACGTTGGGGTAAATCCATTGCTGAACTTATAGAGAAAGAACAAGAGCCAATACTTGAAATTCCATCAAGAACTCTGTCCAATACTAGGTGG
This sequence comes from uncultured Thermoproteaceae archaeon, assembly GCA_964390355.1. Taxonomy (GTDB): domain Archaea; phylum Thermoproteota; class Thermoprotei; order Thermoproteales; family Thermocladiaceae; genus CAYMHS01. Next base: position 113,850 of record CAYMHS010000002.1, read on the forward strand.
GATCCTGTAAAGAAGATTCTAGTTCTTGGTGAAGAGAAAATACATAGAAGATTTCTAGATCTTAGAGAATCTAAAAAGTTCATGCAGACCATACTTATGCTTAAACTTATAGTTGAAGCTATTAGACAGGATGTTTACCCCACTATCAGAGATCTATACTATAATGGTAAGCACACTATCTTCTTCGAATATGCTGGCAAGAGAGTAAAAGAAAATACTTGGGATGATCAAGACGAGTCAAACGCCGTTATTGAAGATATTGAAGTAGGTACTGGACTTCTAAGAGAAGAAATGGGACTTTCAGCTGACGTTAAGGGTAAGATTGTTGGTCCTATAATTGTTCGTTCTAAAGGTTTTGAAATTGATGCTACAAGACTTGGAGAGACAGCACTAAGTTTACCACCAAATCCTGATGATTTAGAGATAGTTAAGGTAGAGGCAAGTTACGTACTTGTTGTAGAGAAAGACGCCATTTTTCAGAGACTTAATCGTGAAGGTTATTGGAAACGCGAAAATTGTATTTTAGTTACTGCTAAGGGAATGCCAGATAGAGCTACTAGGAGATTTATTAGAAGACTTAATGAAGAATTTAAACTACCCATTTACGTACTTACAGACTCAGATCCCTATGGATGGTACATATATAGCGTCTATAGAAGTGGCTCTATTAAGCTCAGTTATGAAAGTGAAAGATTAGCAACACCTGAAGCTAAGTTCATAGGTCTTGCAACTTCAGATATAATTAACTACAAGATTAGTGATGAGTATGTAATCGCGGCAACTGAAAGAGACTTAAAGAGAGCACAAGAACTTCTTAGATATCCATGGTTTCAGAGCGAATCTTGGAAAAAAGAAATTCAACTATTTTTAAAAATGAAGAAGAAAGTCGAAATTGAAGCACTATCTACACATGGATTGAAGTTTCTACATGACTATCTGATAGACAAGATACACAATAAGAAGTGGGTTGAGTAATGTTAAAAATAGTTCAACTGAATGCCTTAAATAGATGATTCTGAGAAAGAATAGTCAAGAAGTTAAAGAGATAATAAGTAGAGCTCTAAATCTTGAAAAATACATACCTAAAGTTAGAGAAATTATTGAAAATGTACGTAGATGTGGAGATAAGGCATTGATAGAATATACCAAAATTTTCGATAAAGTTGAAATTGATAGTGTAGAGTTGAAATTTAGCATCATTAAGAAACTCTCATCTCAAGTGAGTAGTGAATTTAAAATGAATGTAGGTAAAGTTATAGACTCGATCTTCACCTTCTATGAGGGTTTTGAATTTAAAAATATTGAGACTATGTTTAGAGATGTTAAAAGAATAGCTAAATGGATACCTATAAGTAAAGTTGGAATTTATGTTCCTAAAAATTACATATCCACAGCCTTAATGACGATAATACCTGCAAAAGTAGCTAAAGTTAAGAATGTCAGTATAGCCACACCACCCTTAAGTAATGGACTTATAAGTCCCGAAATGGCATACATCCTCGACTATCTAAACATAGATATCGTGTATAGAGTTGGTGGTGCTCAAGCAATAGCAGCCTTAGCCTACGGCACAGAGACTGTGCAAAGAGTTGACAAGATTGTAGGTCCTGGAAATGTTTACGTACAGACAGCAAAACTTCTAGTATCAACACAGGTAGGTATTGATGGTTTTGAAGGACCGACAGAGATAGTTATATATATCGATGATCCTGATAAAATTGAAAGTGCAGTTCTCGATCTCTTAGCACAACTTGAGCATGGAGTTTCAAGTATTGGTGTGGTAATATCGATAAGTGAGGAATTATTGAGAAAATTTCTTGAAAAATTAAGTAATACTTACAGTAATGACTTGGGCAAGTACTATCTTATACATGTTAACAATACTGACGAGGCTATAGAGTTAATTAATGATTTGGCTCCTGAGCATTTAGTAGTGTATAGTGGTGATGCTTGGAGAATAGTTAATAAGATTGAAAATGCTGGAGTAGTCTCTATAAACACTCCATCACCATTTCTAGATTACGCTGCAGGTATTAGTCATGTACTTCCAACTTCAGGAACAGCTAGATGGAGAGGAATAATAACTCCACTAGACTTCATGAAACCTATAGGTATTGTTGAGAATTTTGATAAAGAGTTAATTAAAGCCTCTATCATGCTTGCAGAAATTGAGAGATTTAAATACCATAGGGAAAGTTTAAGAAGCATTATTTAGAATTCTTCAAACTCATGTGTAACTTTCTATATAAACTTGAAGAGATCATTGAAGATAGAATCAGAAGTAAAGACCCAAGTAGCTATACATACAGACTTTATCAAGAAGGTTTAGAGAAGATCTGTAAAAAAGTTGGTGAAGAAGCTTTTGAAGTAGCTCTTGCAGCTTTAATTAAGAATAAAGATCAAGTAATTTATGAAGTGGCAGACTTAACATACCATATACTTGTACTACTCAAAGTACTTAATCTAAATTTTGAGCAAGTATGTATGGAGTTAGAAAGAAGACATTTAAAGAGAACTAAAGGTGAGGTCTAGCTCTATCTTCCTTAAGGTAATTAAGTTTAAGAGAGGTTAAATAAAAATCATCGAGGATAAAACTTATTAACTGTAAATCTCCATTAACTTATGCAAACAGTAAAGACTAAGTATGCGAGACTATTAAGCATAGTGACACTATCACTAATTGTTCTATGTCTCACAATGTCATGCATAATTAAGGCTCAAGAAGTTGGTGCTGCTGAAGCCTTCATGACTGCAGGTAAGAGAATTGGTGCAGGTTTAGCTTTTGGACTTGCAGCTGCTGGTGCAGGTATTGGTATTGGTCTTGCAGGTGCAGCCGCTGTTGGTGGCATGATTGAGAGAAGAGAACTCTTCGCTATGTATCTACTATTCATTGCACTAGCAGAAGCTATCGCAATTTACGGCTTCGCTATGGCATTCATCTTAATGGCCTAAAACGTTGAACTTTTTAAAAAAATAAAAAAATTCTTCGAATTAAAGCTTTTGAAAAATTTTCCTCACAAAACGATAGATAAGTACTTTCTAATTAAGTCTTTAGGAATACCTTCAATAAAGGCATTAGTTATAGATATTATTAAGTCACTTTCAAGATCTTTTAAATGACTAATAGCTAAAGCAGCACCTGGTGCAAACTCACCATATCTTGCTAGAATTTCTGAAGCTATTTTTGAGAATGCTTTGAAGTTAATTAATGATAAGTATTGAACTGCATTTTCAATCTCACTAACTCTAGCTACTGACATTAATGTCGATACAACGGGATCTGTAGATAATTCATCAAAGATTCTAGTAAGTGTTTCTGCGTAGAGTCTTGCAAAGTTTGTACCAATATATCCAGCCTTAATCACAAATTCATTAACTAGCTCTAAAGGTAAATTCCATAACTTACCCCTTAATAGAATGTTGAGATTGTAGTAGTTTATCATACATCTAATTACGTGAAGAATACTCACATCACGACCGTAAATTCCCATTATGGTATTGTATAGACGTTCTAGGTAAGCTCTATCTAGTAATGTGTCGATAGCACATAGTGTGAGTTCTGGTTTTAACTTAATCAACTTCATTATATGTTCAAAGAACTCTGCTGCTGGATGTGCAAGTTCTTTAAGTTTTGCACCTAGATCTTCAAGATCACGAGCACCAAGTATGTATGCTAGTACATGTCTTCTACCTAGAACTTCCTCAACATACACATTAACTAGCTTTTCTATATCTCTCCTATCTTTACCTTCATGTAATCCTTTAGCTATAATCTTGACATTATCTATCTCAAACTTTAGTAAGTATGTTATTAATGTTGTTCTAGTAGCTATAGGGCACATTAGAGCTAAATCAACAATATCCTTAATGACTGCTGTCTTAACTTCTCTCATAAATTCGCCTGAAGTAAATTCTTTACCAAACTTCTCAACGACAGCTCTATAGCTAGTATCTCTAAGTATATTCACAACATCATCAAGACTTTCAGCATATATTAGTGCTGAAAGTTTTTCTCTACCAAGTAGTTTAGCTTTGACACCTCTTGTTCTTGGACCTAAAGGTGTGAAGAATAGTAAGTAATTACTGTGTATACCGCCAGTACTACTCATGAAGGTATTGAGAAAAATTCAAGTTTATATGTTTAACTAAAGACTAAATATTTTGATGCATAGTAACTGTTAAAAACTGTAAGTACTTAGAAAAATCGTGCCTCTTGAGAAGATTATTGAATATAGAGTAGCATTACCTGTGAGACAAGCACTTGACTTGATAGCTAAAGTTGGCGAGTTAGGTCTTGCCATGCTTTCACCTAGACCTCCAGAAGTGCCTGCACCTCACCTTCCCAGTGATATATATGATGAGATCAGGAAAGTTGATGAAATTGTTAGAGACTTATCTAAAGTCGTAACAGCATACAATATTCCTCATCCAGAAAAGACAATATACTTATCATTTAGTAGCTTTAATGAGATGGTAAAGTACGTCATTGATGAAGGTACAGAGTTACTACAAAGAATTACTCAATATACGACAAGTCTTGAAAGCTTAAAGACAGAATACTCTAACTTGAGTAAGTATTTAGAGATTGTTAAGAGAGTAGGTATGGTGGTTATTCCTGAAGAGTTTAGACATCTAAAGATAGACATCGTAACATTAGAACCAGGCGAAGTTTCTGAATTTGAGAAGGCCATTAAGTTAGCTAAAGGTGAAGTCATGATATTTAATGGCGCACAACCTATAGCTATAGTGATATATCCATACTGGACTAGTGAGAATATACAGTCAGTGTATAGAGTATTTAATAAACAGCCAACAGCCATACCTAGAGAATACGCTTCGAGAGAAGTTATTGAAAGTAAAGTTAAGGAACTTGAGGAAAAGATTGAAACTTTAACGAGAGAGTTATCTGACTTTTTATACAAAGTGCGTGACCGTATATACTCAGTAATTGAGGTAGGAACCTCTATATCAAACATATCTAGACAGCTAATTGATAAGGCAGTACCTGAAGGTAAAGAAATTCAAATAAAGTTGAATGATTTGAAGAAAAGTCTTGAAGAAACTAGAAGAACATATGAGAACATCAAGTTGATTAGTCAAGTACTTAACTATCTAAACTCTAAGAACATATCGTCACTAGAATTTGTAGGTATTAACTATAAGGTACTTGCAGTTACTGGACAATTAAACATGGAATATCTAAGCAAGTTAACTACACATATTGAGAGCATTAATGAAGTAAAGCTTGTAATCATTATAAATCCACCAGCAGACTTAAAAATTGAAGAAATTTCAAGAGATGGTAAAGTAGTTGAGATAGCTAGAGAATACTTAAAAGATATTAAAGCATCATGTAGTCTTATAGATAAAGAATTGAAGAGTGTAGAAAGTAGAGTACATGAACTTCAGTCAGAGCTTGAAACTTTCATTAAAGTATTCAATGAAGTATCTATCTATGGTGTTGAAAATGTGGAGAAGGCAGGACCTGACACTGTGACTATAAGTATCTTAGTGAGAGCTAAAGATGCTAAACTATTTGAAAATGCTCTTGCAAATATGTTAACAAGACTTGCAGTACATGCTGAAGTCAGAAAGTTCAGCAAATACATGTACGTTCCTGAAATACCTAAAGAAAAAACACCAACACTAGAAACTTATCCAAAACTTATTGATGTTTTTAAGAAGGTAGTTTACTGGTACGGTATTCCTAAATTTGGAGAAATATCATCAACACCTATAACATTCATACTCTTCCCCATCTTTTATGGATGGATGTTCCCCGATGCAGGACATGGAATACTCATCTTCTTACTTGGCTTACTATTAGCTAAATGGGTATATAAAGGTCCCAACCGCATCTTAAGATCAATCTTTGATGGTAAGAGGTTTGCTGAGTGGGGCTACATCTTTATGCAATGTGGTACTTGGTCTATAATCTTCACCTTCATAGAATCTGGTGACATTTTTGGAATACCTATTGCAGAGTTAACTAAAAGTGAAGTATCGTTATATCATCTAGTACATCCGTTAGAGGGTGGAGGATTTGAAATGGCTATGAAAGGTATCATGTCGACACTCGCATGGTCATTAGTTGCAGGCATTATACTTCTAGCAATCTGTCTCATCTTCAAGATAATTAATGATATTAGATTCGGAGCTAAGATTGAGGCTGTCTTCTTTGGATTACCATACCTAATAGGCTTTATTGGCTTTTCTTTCACAATGATATGTGCGGGATTAATACCGCTAAGAATACTTGCAGATCAAATAATCCATATAGCTCATGAAGAGCATGTACCACTTATTCCAACAGATTATGCACTTAAAGCTATAGCTGACTGGATCGTCAATACAGGTCCACTAGTACCATTGCCTGGAACAATACTAGGTGCTCCCTTAAAGACTGCAGGACTATGGATCACTTTAACAATAATATCACTAGTATGGATCATCGTATGTGGTTTCTATGCTAAAGTAAAACATCTACATCTTGAAGAACCTATAAGTGTATATGGTATTGAGGGTATGGAAACATACGCTGTATGGGGTTTAGCAAACGTCATATCATTTATGAGACTTGGAATTATAGCTATTGTTCATGCAGTACTTACAGCTCTAGTTGTGTGGGGAACCATGTTCATTAAGACTAATCCTATGGCATTTCTTGTAAGTCTATTACCAGGCGGCATCATTGGTTATCTAATCTTTAAAGGCGCTTTTGGTAAAGGATTTGGATCAGGATTTTTAGCACTCTGTATTGCAGGTGCAGTATTGAGTTTTGCATATCCAGACTTCTCCGTCTTCGTATGTGCACTTCTTGGAAATATATGTGTAGTAATCTTTGAAGGACTTGTAGCTTTCATTCAAAGTCTAAGATTACACTTCTATGAAATGTTTACAAAGTACTTTAGAGCTGGAGGCACATTATTCATACCGTTCAAGATAGGTTCACCATTAATAGCAATATCCATTACCTAGATGCGTATTATTAAATTGAAATTTTTTTCAAAAAGATTTAAATACTTTGCGGAAATCCTTTCTCAAAGAATTTTAATAACTTCTTTCTAGATTTCTTTAAGCTTGAAATCCATCTCTTCATTAGTTGATAGTATTGTAATAGTTCTTTAACATCTCTAGGACTAGTTCCTGAACCTTTAGCAATTCTTCTAATTCTTGAAGCATTAAGAATATCTGGATTTAGAAGTTCTTCACGAGTCATAGAGCTAAGAATGGCATACCATCTTCTCATCTTTTCCTGAGTAAGTTGAGCTTGTTCTTCATCGATACTTTTAAGAATTATGTTAGGGAACATACTTGTAGGTAGTAACTGCAGTAATTTACTTAGAGGTCCAAGTTTAAGTATAGATTCAATCTGTTTCTTAACTGTTAACAATGTGAATTTACCTTCCTCAATATCTTTTTCAATTTCTTTAACGAGCTTCTCCTCCTCTTCAATACTTTTAATCTTGTCAACAAGAGTCTCTAGATCACCCATACCTAAAAGTCTTGATACAAATCTTCTAGGATTGAATAGTTCTACCTCATCAACATCTTCACCAATACCTATAAACTTGATTCTAGCACCAGTCTTAATTACAGACATCAAAGCGCCACCACCACGTGCGGTGCTATCCATTTTTGTGATAAATATGCTATGAATAGGTACATACCTCATAAAAGCTTCAGCTTGCGCAGCTGCTTGCTTACCTGAAGTAGCGTCAATTACAAGCATTATTTCATCGGGTTGTGCTAGCTCGTAGAGTCTCTTAACTTCATTCATTAAATCCTCTTCACTCTTGTGCCTACCTGCAGTATCTATGATTATCAAGTCAACCTTACTTTTTAACATATATTCTAAACCTTTTGCTAAAATCTCATCGCTACTCATTTTAACTTTAAGATCTCCATAAAAGAGTGCACCAATTTTATCTGCGAGTTGTTTTAATTGATCTTGAGCTCCTGGTCTATGAGTATCAGTTTCTATTAAGCCCACCTTAAACTTCTTCTTTAAGTATAGCTTAGCAATTTTAGCTGCGCTTGTTGTTTTTCCACAACCTTCAATACCTACAAGCATTAATTTGTAAGGTCTTTTAGGAAGTTCAGTTTTTGGTTCATAATCGCCTCCAAGAGCATTGATAAGTTCTTGATAGAGAAGATATATTAAATAGTCTTTAATCGATATACCTTCAGGTGGTTTTGTATTTTTAAACTTCTCTTCGATAGTCTTAGTTATTGTGTATATGGTCTGTACACTAACATCAGCTTTTAGAAGAATTTTCTGTAATTCTTTCAATAACTCTCTAAGTGTTTCTTCATCGATGTATTTTAGACCTTTAATTCTACTTATTAACTTTGTAAATGATTCTATAAGTATCTTCATATCTTCTAATTAATTCTTGATTAGGGGTATTTAATACTGATGGTAATAGTATTGATATTGCTGGTATGGATAGTAGTACTGATATTCTGGATATTGTTGTTCATAAACATCAACTCCATGCTTTAGTTTCTTTACAAAATTTTCAAGCTTATCGATTATAACAATACCTCGCTGTGTCTGTATGTCAAAGACTAATTTTACAGGTCTTATAGGTGTCCACCTCATCTTTCTAATAAACATGATTCTGAAGATCTTTCCCTCAATTTCAGTTAATGAGAGGGTAATGACGCCGCTCGCAAGATATTCTTCAACACCAAATCTGCTAATCTTTTCTTCACCTGTAGGTATTTCTGAAGTTATGATTGTAGTTACTTCTTTCAATCTTTTAAGTTGAAAGATTAGCTCTCTCATGTATTCTCTTACCCATAGTATGTCTTGATGACTTGTTATGAGAAGTGGTGCTATGGGATCAATGACTAGTCTTCTAACATTATACTTCTTAACATTCTCAATAATTAGTTTGGCTAAATCTCTAGGATCAATTATGACTTTTTCTTCTCTTGAATATATTCTGAAGTGTGTTCTAAAGTCTGTTAATACTAGTCTACCACTTGATTCATAAGTATCTAAATCCCAACCAACAGCTTCTTTAACACCTTTCTTAACGTCTTCTGATGGTTCATCAACAGTTATGTACATTCCTATCTCATCACGGTCAGCACCAGCTTTTAGAAACTGTATGGCGAAGATGGTCTTACCCATTCCTGCTTCGCCAGCAATTAAATATACTTCACCTCTTCTAAAACCACCATGTAGTAGATGATCTAGATAGTCAATACCTGTACATGCTCTTCCACTATAATCGTAGTATTGATAGTAGTATTGATATTGCATCATATCCTGTGTTGGATGATAATACATGGACTCTGTGTAGTTTAGTGTAGGATTGTATGTGTATTGGTTGTATTGATATGCGTAGTCCTGACTTTGACTCTTCTTTCTCTTAAAAATTGAACCAGTATTAAACATTCAAACCTCAGTAACGTGTCTTTAACCCCCTTTATATTTATTCTGTCTAAATTAGTGTTATGTTGGTTCAACTCTAATATCAACATTATACTTTCTCTTAATGGTTTCAAGTTTAGGTAATCCTCTAGAAATGATAGCTCCCATATAGTTTTCAGGTACCTTAATTATTATTAATCCTTCACCCCTACTTTCAACTCTAATTTCACTTGGCGGTACGTACTTCTTTAAAGCTCTAATTATTTTTAGAAGTATCTTTCTATCAATAAAACCTCTAATGATGGTTTTCCTTAATGGTACTACAAAGGTCTCTTCACCAAATACATAAATTTCATATTCTGGCTCTTCAGTTATGAAATCCTTAACGACAACTACTGGTCTTGCTAAATCTTCTTCTCTAAGACCTTCAGGTACTTTAACAGTCATCTCTAATGAATATACTTTACTTACCTCACCATCTTTCATAAAGATGACGGTATCTATTATTGAAGGTAACATACCAATCTCAACACGACCTATGAAGCGCTGTACTGCATCTATAGGTGTTGTTGCATGAATAACACCAACCATACCGATACCTGCAAGTCTAAGATCTACATAGAGTTGAAAATCGGCAGTATCACGCATTTCATCAAAGATCGTGTAGTCTGGTCTTGATAGTAGTAGAATGTCATGTATTTCTTCAGATGTTGCGTACGATTTTGAAAGTTGCGTAATTTCTGAAGGTAAGACCATATCTCTAGGAGACTCTATAGTCTTCACAATTCTATTCCTACTCATGAAGTATTCTGCAAGTGCTTGAGCAAAAGTTGTCTTGCCAGCACCTGGTGGTCCTGCAATTAGTATTCCTTCAGCATAACCATCAAGTCGAGATAGTACTTTTGGATGAATACTATAATCTTCAAGTCTCTTCTTGATTAGTGGCTTAGTAGCTGTTATTTCAATACCATTAGAGACTGGTGGTAATGTAATTACAATTCTATAACCACCATATTGAATAATTATGGAGTGCTCTCTCTTAATTTCAATAACACCTCTCTCTCCTCTCAGAGCAACTGAAAGTAGTTCTCTAACAATTTTCTCCAAATACTCTCTACTTAATCTATCATAACTAACAGGTACAAGTCTCCAATCGCCTGGTCTACCCTTCTTGGCATATGGAATAGAACCTTCCTTTAAATGTATAGACATAGTTTCCTCATCGAAGAATTTTTCAATTTCAAGTTTTTCCTTAGACTTACCTAAAAAGAGACATTTAATCTTTAAAGCACTACAAGTCTCGTAAGTAATTTCATCACTAGTAATTAAAATAGCATCCAGTTCACGTGCAATCTCTCTAACAAGTTCATCAATGGTAAGTCCAGGCTTTGCGTGTTTAGGATAAACGTCAACATATTCAAGCTTTACATAACTTTCAAGACCAAGTTTTTCAATAATGTTAAAAAGATCTTTAACTTCTCTAATACCTAGTAATCCAAGTGCTGAGCCTTTTCTTGCCTCACTTTCAAAATACTTAACGATTCCTGAGTGTATAAGTATCTTACCCTTAACGTTGCCTCTAATAATAGCTTCTTTTAAAGTACCATCTAGAAGTACTGAGGTATCGGGTACGTATATTTCCTTCTTCTCAACTTCAATAAAACTCATCTAGATTCTACGTTTAGCATGTTTAATTTTTGCATTTAAATACATTTCTAGAACTTTCTTACTTAACTATTCTTCTTGTCTTAACTTCACGAAAGATACATAAGTTATAGCTTCTCTACTTACCTCACCATTCTTCTTAGTAATTCTGTAAAGTACTTGAACTCCAGGTTTAACTTCTATAGGTATTACCATAATTCCCTCAGTACTTAACTGCTTAATTAAGGCTTTGGGCGCATCTTTCCAAGCAGCTGCTGTCACTAAGATTCTGTCAAAAGGTGCATATTGTGGAAGTCCTTTAGAACCATCACCGATAAAGACTTTAATAACGTCGAGATATCCAAGTTTTGATAAATTCTGTATAGCATATATTGCAAGTTCTGGAAAATATTCAACAGTATATACTACTCCTCTCCTATACATAGCTTCGATACAGATAGCTGCATGATATCCAGTACCTGTACCTACTTCAAGAACTTTAAGTCCAGGTTTCAATTCAAGAAGTTCACACATCATAGCAACCATATGTATTGCTGAGATGGTTTGACCTAGCATAATTTTTAATGGTGTATCTTCATAAGCATAAATTCTCAAATGTGGTGGTAAAAATTCTTCGCGAGGAACTTTAAGAATAGCGTATTCAACATTCTTAGACTTGATAATTCCTTCACTTTTCAACTCCTCAACAACGATCTTCTTAACTCTCTCAAAATAATCTTTAGACAAGTACATTACGAGAAGCTACATTACGAAGTTAATAAATGTAGTGACATAGAGCAAGAAAAATAAATACTACAATACATGTATAGTAGTCGTGATGTTAGGTCTCCCTTACTGAGAATTGATGAGTGCGGGTAAGAATCTGAAACTCAAAGGTGCTACCATTAAAAGTGATGAAGAGAGGATTCTCTGAATATTGATGACATCGTCGAGAGCTGAAATTTCTCATAAATCTAAAAATCACAAGTCAGTAATTCCATAAGATAATCATTACACTTATAGCATCATCTATACGATAAGAAATACACTATAACATTCATGACAGAGCTTCAGTAATAGAAGGGTTTTTACAAACAACATCGTCAATAAAAGTATCGGAACTTAGAGAACAAATTTGAGAAAACCTTGATCTTATGTTGAGGTTGTCTAATTGTAAGTGTGAGAAACTAAGATAATGCTGAAGTTTAGAAATACTGTTATTAACTTCGAAAACACGCTAAGCTACTTTCAAGACTAGTAATTGATGTAGAATCATTGATGACAATCAGTAAGTATGATAAACGTAAACTTAATCTTCACTATCACCATGCATTACGCATGAGTGAATTTCTCTATATAAAAGCGATAACAAGTCATCAGAGAAAGATTTTTAAATAATCATGCTAGTAGCGAGACTAGCCCCGAGGTAACCCGGCCATAGGCTCCAGGCGTCGCCCGGTCTCATCAGAACCCGGAAGCTAAACCTGGAGCCGCCGACCCAAGTACTGCGGTCCGCGAACGGTTAGCCCTACTTAATCACTTTAACAATGTCTGCCATTTCTTCAAAAACTTCATCAAGTTTTTGAAGAACTTCAAGTGCTTGACTTACTTTTCTACCTTTTAATTCTTCAATAATTCTCTGAACTTCTACTTGAAATTCTTCAGGTATATCTTCATCTTTTAATTCTATCCATGTCTGGAAAGTTATAGCTCTAACATGCATAGGTATGACTTGTCTTCTAAAATCTATATCAATAATTACGTGCTCATTATTTATGTTTTCCACAACTAACCATGCAAGTGCAATTCTATATCTAAGGTTAGTATCTGTTAGTAAGTTTTTACCAATAATGATGTATTCATGACTAGAGACTCTAATAAGAACAAAATGCTTTGAAACAATCATAAACTTCCCTACAGTATCTTTACTTGTAGGTACTTTTTAAAAGCTGAATGTTGATTAATTGTGTAACAGTATATTGCTATTTTTGAAAGTTCTAGAGCTCTCTTTGAAAGTTCAGTATCATTTATAGTTAACTCACCATCAGTTAATATTATCAATGCATTTTCTCTGCTATGTACTGCATGTTCAATGTAGTATTTTAAAGCATCGTCAATTATAGTTCCACCACCGCCTTTGAAGGATTTATTGAGAATGTCTTTAACAGATTTTACTTGTAGTACATCTCTGACAGTAGTATCCCAAGTAATTAGGTGTATGTTTGCTTTGAAATGTTTAGCGATATCGCATATTTCTGTAAAAAATTGTTTTAATATTTCAGGTTCTGAAGTGATGGAACCACTAATGTCTAGAAGTATCCATATATTTCTTGTACTTAATAATTTTCTCTGCACTTCATAGCCTGGAGAATTATTTGGAAGTTTTCTATCAATTCTTCTCCATGTCCTGATCACTTTAGGATTAAATGTCTCTGAAAGATTTACTCTTAAGATTCTTCTCCAATTAATTTTAGGTTTAAGTAGTGAATTGATTATGATCTCAGCATTTCCTGGAAGCTTACCAATACTTTTTGCAAAGTTTTCAACTTCTCTTAAGACATCTGGGTTAGCTTCATTATTTGAGATTATTTCACCATCAGTCTCATAACCTTCAATTTTAGTTATTAGTTCTTGATTAAGTTCATGAGTATCTTCAACCATAACTCCACGTTTGAGTAGTAGATAGTAAATTTCATCAGCACTCATTCTTATTAATGTATTGACATCTATGTTTGTAATTTTTGCTAAATGGTCTGCATAGATTATATCTATTTTTGAAAGTTCCTTACCAGGCTTTACACCATAATGTCTTAAAAATTCATTAACTAAACAATCACACGATATGTTCCAAGTTCCTTTAAATTTTTTCAATCTTCCAAGGGATAAATGTTTTAAAACTACGTGCATTGCCTCATGAAGAATAATGAAGACCTTATCTTTAAGATCAAATTTTCTCCACCAATCGAGGTTAATAACTATATATTTATCTCCAGGCAATGCATACACTTTATCCTTTAATTTTTCATGAAATTTTACGACTTTAAATCCTAAGTTTTTAAGGATAGGATAAAAGTATGGATATTCAATAGTTATGTATGTCCTAACTTTTATTAAATTCTCAATAACGTCCTTAACTTCACTATTCTTAACTATAATTTTCACAGTTTTCCTCTTCACTAAGTTAATGTTAAGTAGATTTAAATAGTTTAATAGATGTGTATGATTTGAAATGAGTTTTACTAGATTTACAGCAGAACTTACACCTAATCAAGTAAAGTCTCTACTTTTGAAAATGTATTTTAGAGATGATATTCCTAAACCTTTACCATCAATTCTACTACTTGGAATGCCCGGCTGTGGAAAGTCGGAACTTGTTAGACAGCTTGGTCAAGAAATTGCAGAAAAGATTGGTAAGACATATGTTGAGTATAGTGATGATATTGCTGATGAGGTTTTAAGAAGTCCTAAAAACTACTTCGTACTTGTTGATAGGCGTGTAATTGAGCATGAGCCAAGCGATTTCAGCGGTATTCCAAGAATTCGTGAAGATTATGTAGAGTTTAAACCGTTAAAGTGGGCTAAAGTACTTGCTAGAACTTCAGGAATATTATTTCTTGATGAATTAACGAATATACAACGTGATGATTTGAAAAGTGTATGCTATAAACTTATTCTAGATAGAGCTGCAGGTGATGTTAAGTTTAGGGATGATGTTTTAATAATTGCTGCAGGTAATCTTCCTGAACAATCTTCAATAGCTACAGCACTACCAGTACCACTAGTTAATAGATTAATGATTATTAATGTTAAACCACCAACTGTATGGGAATGGTATGAATATATGGAGAAGTATTATGGTCATAATTGGTGTAGAAAGATCTTCGCATATATAAAAACTTATGAGAGCGATTTCATAAGACTTCCTCAAGAAACTGAAACTCTGGAAAATTATCCAACACCAAGATCATGGACGAGACTGGCCTTGATATTAGGTGATAATTATACAGATAAGTATAGTAGTGAAGAACTTAAAATGTTATGTACAGGATTACTTGGAAGTGAAGTTGGTCTTAAAGTAGCTAAATTCTTAGAAAAGCACATACCTTCAATTGATGAGCTTCTACAAGAGCCTGAAAAATTTACAAGACTTGATCTTGATGTTAAGTATACCTTCGTAATTCTCTACGGAGTGTATTTAAATGAAAATTTCGATAAAATCTTCATTACAGACCACTCAGGAAAATATCTAGTGAAGTCTGAACATGAGAAGTTAATAAATGTAATCATTAACGATAGTGAAGAATTACTTCTAGTAATGATTGAATCTTCAAGTAGTAAGAGAAGTGAAAGGTTAAAACTAGCAATGACGTTACATAAAGCTCTTCCTAAAGTTCGTAACATCTTCGAAAAATTGAAAAGACTTAAAGAAGAACTTGAATATTTAGAAAGATAGAGAAGGACTTAAAAAGTCTGAAGTTAGTTCAACATGAAGGGCTAACCGGCGGATGGCCGCGGGAACGGGCGGTGCCGGGACCTCGGGGCATCACTTACCTCTTCGCTTTTAAGGTATTACCTTCTCAATGCTTAATACCAGAATATCCTTAGCGCCTCTACTCTTTAACTTCATTATTAAATCTGGAAGTTCATCCTCATTAACTACTGTCAACACTTCCCACATGGGTTTTCCTGAAACTATCCTAGCAACCATAGGTCCCTCCATGGCAGGTAGTACTGTTAATACATTGTTTAATACTTCATCAGGTACATTCATGAGTATTAATCTTTTACCGATAGAGTTAAGTACGCTTTTAGTTAAAGTCACTATCTTATTTATCATGTATTTTGCATCATTATTATCAATACTTACCGGTTTTATTAATCTTGCACTTGATGATAATACTTTATCAATAACTTTCAATCCATGAAGTTTAAGCGTTGTTCCTGTAGACGTGACGTCGATAATGCCATCAGCAGCTCCAAGTAGTGGCATTACTTCAACGCTACCTGATACTTTTACAATCTTCACTTTCTTTCCTATTCTTTCAAAATATTTCTTTGCAATATTTACATACTTAGTAGCTACTCTAAATCCGTCTGGTATATCTTCTGGATGTTCTATTTTTAATGATGATGGAACTGCAAGTACGAGTTCACCTTTACCAAAGCCTAGATCTAGTACTTCCTCAACATTAGCTTCAGATTCAACTACATAGTCATGCCCAGTAATGCCTAATATTGCTGCACCAGACTCAACAATTGATGGTATGTCTTCAGGTCTCACTCTGACAACGTTCAAATCATGCCATGACGTTGAGATAATGAGAGCTCTTTCATCTATAGATTGTAGTTTTATACCGATAGCTTGAAGAAGATTCACTGTGGGTTCTACAAGTCTACCTTTACTAGGAATAGCCATTAGCACGACACTTCTTCTCACATTTATCGAATCTGTGTAGAGTCTAGACATTAAACTTTTTCTCTCAATAAGAGACTGAAATATGATTCTACAAGACTTGATGAATATTAAAGTAAAGCTTAAAAATACTATGCATGTTTGGATAGAAGGGATTGGTAGTGATCTGTTTTCTCATCAAATACTCAACAAGAAGTAACTTCAACTAAGCTAGAAACATCCTTCAACAATCTAGTAAAGAAGTTCTTCGGTGATTGTTATGGTTAAAGCAGCTAAAGAACTCGTCAAGGCAATGCTAGAGGCTAAAGTTAATCATGTCTTTGGAATACCTGGCGGTGCAATTCTTACAGTATATGATGCCTTATATGATGTTTCTGATAAGATTGAAGTAATACTCTTCAGACATGAGCAAGGTGCTATACATGCAGCTGATGCTTATGCTAGAGTACTTAGAAGACCAGGCGTTACTATAGTTACTTCAGGACCAGGTGCTACAAACCTATTTACAGGCCTTGCAAACGCTTATATGGATTCTTCACCTGTAGTTGCAATTACAGGTCAAGTACCTACAATAATGTTTGGTAAAGATGCTTTTCAAGAAACAGACATGATAGGTTCAACCATGACCGTAACTAAGTTTAATATTCTTGTTAGAGATGCTAAAAAGCTTGCACCAGCCTTCAAGACTGCTTACAAGATCTCTATCCATGGTAGACCAGGACCAGTACTCATAGATGTGCCTAGAGATGTGCAGGATAGAGATGTACCTGAGTGGAATGGTGAAGAACTAGAAATACCTGGATTGTATAAGAACATTCCCGAACCAGATTTAACGCTTGTAAGTATGGCTATTAAGCTACTTCTAGAAGCTGAAAGACCCGTAATTCTTGTTGGTGGTGGTGTTTATTGGAGTAATGCTACTGATGAAGTACTTAAACTTGCAGAAATGCTTCAAATACCTATAGTAACTACCTTGCCTGGAAAAAACGCCGTACCAAATAATCATCCACTAGTTATGGGACCTGTAGGAATGCATGGTAGATTAGAAGCTGATGCTGCACTTGCAAATTCTGACCTAGTTCTTGCTTTAGGTACAAGATTTTCAGATAGAACGATATGTAACTTTAAAGAATTTCAAAAAGATAGAAAAATAATTCACATAGATATTGATAAGAGTGAGATTGGTAAGAATGTCAAGCCAACAATAGGCATTGTTAGTGATGTTAAAAAGACGTTACAACTTATGCTTAAACTCATACCTAAAGCAATGGTTAAGAATGAACGTTTCCTAAATTGGTTAAGAAATATTAGAGAAACTTTTGAGAAACATGTTGATAAGCTTGGAAATAAAGTTCCAGGCTTTGCTCCTTGGAAAGTATTAAAAACTATTAGACAAGTAGTTCCGCTAGACATAATAGTAACTACAGGTGTTGGTTCTCATCAAATGTGGTGTGAAATTCATTGGCAAGTATGTATGCCAGGAACCTTCATAACAAGTGCTGGTCTTGGAACTATGGGTTTTGGATTACCAGCAGCTATAGGTGCTGCTTTTGCTCGTCCTGGAAAACCTGTACTTGATATTGATGGTGATGGAAGTTTCCTCATGACCATGCAGAACTTAGCTGTTGTTAGAGAACACGACTTACCCATAATTGTAGTGATATTCAACAATACAGCTCTCGGTTTAGTAAAGCAATGGCAAACATACATATATAGTAAGAGAGTAATCGCTTCTGAATTTAGAAGAAATCCAGACTTTACCAAACTTGCAAATGCTTTCAATATTGAAGGTGTTAGACCTGAAAGCTATGAAGAGTTGAAGATAAGTATTGAGAAAGCTATTAGAAGTAGAGAACCAATAGTTATAGATGTTACTCTAAATACTGAATATGATGTGGTAGTTCCTTGGGTAAAGCCAGGTCAATGGCTTATTGAAGCACAACAACCAACAGGCTTACATATTAACTTGACTTACAGTTAAGAGAATGTGGAATAAAAATTAGAAGTGTATTAACTTAGTTTCTTGAAAAACTTCAACTTATAAGTCTTAAAACTCTCTGGATGTATTATATAACAAACCTCTTTAACTAAATCTTCAGTATATGCATAACCTAATTGCCATATACTTTTACGATAAGCATACACATTACCTTCTTTAATAGCTTTAAGAATACTTAATCTAGGCTCTTCCACCAGTATATCATTTATAGAATCTACGAGGTATGATGAGTATATTAGAATGTCTGTCTTGTCTGCTAATGATAGTACAAGTTCTAAATCAATCTTTGAGTAGTTAGCGTACATGTACTTACCGTTACAGATCTTGATTAAGTTATGAACGTAAGAATTCGCTTTTGGACTATAAACTATTCCTCTATAAATCATAAACCATGCAATATTTGGAACTTTAACCGCATTTCTCATCTTAACTTTCAATTCTTCTATATTTCTTTCAACTCTACCAAAAAGCTCCACAGCTTTCTTCTCAACTTCATCTCCAAAAAGTAATGCTAACATTTTAATCCACTCAAAACGTCCAAGAATGGTAGTTTCCATCCACTCATTATCAACGAGGTATGGTATGTCCAATTCATCAAGCTTTTCAAGTAGTTTTGAACTAGCTTCATAACCCGGAATAGTATAGATAACAACTACATCAGGTCTTAAGGTGATCAACTTCTCATAGTCTGGCATGTCTGCATAACCAAGATCTACAATAGTTCCATTACTAATTAACTCTTTAACTTCAGGAAAATACCACTCATAAGTACCACCCCATGCAATACCTACAATTTTTCTAAGCAGATCTAGTTTGTATTCCTTACTAAGTCTCCAAATAAGTGCTACCTGTGTCGAAGAGAAGAGAACTACTTTCTCTACAGGTACGTGAATTGTAAGATCGGGTCTATACTTACTTATAAAATACTGAACTACCGGTGATGTTAAGTTTCTAGGTATGATGAGTATTGTTCTATTTAGTGAATCTTTAACAATCTTTACAGGACCATCACATTGAATTCCGAATAATCTGGCATACTTAACTTCAGGGCAGTAGGTAGGTTTTGTGAAAATTACTTCAATTTCTGAAAGTCTCTCATTAATAAGTTTCAACTCACTGTATAGGTCAGATATTGATAATTGAAATATGTACATAATAATAAGTGCCATAATGATAGCTATCACTGATAACGATATAGAAATCACGTATATTTTGCTCATTAGTAGTGTAGGACAATTGTCCTACACTTAAACCCCTTGTTGAGTGAACATTATACACAAGGCATGCAGTTAAATATATTGATAAATTATCTTGCTTGTTAAGTATTTAGCTAACCTAACATTGCTTAAATTGTGAGTCTTAGAAAGATCAAGAAAGCATATGCTAAATGTGTTGTTGAGCTTGATAGAAATTCTTTCTCACATTACTGCAACGTTTACGATATTATCATTATAGATTTAGCAAGTATTGTTTATGGTTTAAAAAATCCTAAAGAATTTCTTCTTAATCTAGCCTTAGCTAGAGATTACGTTAAGAGTAGATTCATAATTGTACTCGATTATCTAGAAGAGAAACATAAAGTTGTGAGTAATAGATATATTAAGCTTCTTGAACATCTACATCTCGAGTACATCCTTTCAGAAAATGAGTCTGCAGAATTAAAGGCTGCAAGAATGTGCAGAGAATTTGAAGGGAAAGGATTTAAATGTATTGTTCTTTCAAGAGATTATGACGTACTTCAAATTATTGATAAGATGCTTCAACCTATTAAGGTAAGTGAGAAGTCCTGGATTGTCAGGAGAGTAGGAATAGATAGAGAGTGCGTTAATACTTATCTCTAAGTTCAACATCTTCAATTACTAATCTCCAAGAATATTCATGAACCTTAACAACTCTACTACACTTAATGTTAAGTTCTTTCCTAAATAATGGTGCATCTACTACTAAAGTTTCTGCTTCGCCTCCCTCAAATGCTGGATTAAAGCCATACTTTCTTGCCAAATCTATGATTTCTAATACATCACTTCTAGTAAGTACTTTACCTAAATATTTTGGTGAAAGTCCGTAAGTATCGATAGAGGTTATTACTATTTTAAATCCATAATCTACAAGTTCAAGCATATATCTTTCCTGATCTTTACGCCATAATGGTGAGTATGTTCTTAGATGAACTTCATGAGCTACAATGTTTATATTCATTCTTTGATAATCTGAAAGTAAAGCTCCAGTAACTACTCCCTCAATTCCATAATTTTCTCTAGCTTCTATGAATGCTCTTTTCATATCGATCAACTCTTCATCGCGCTTACCTGAAGTTTCAAGAAAGATTTGTGGAAGATTTAAAGCTTTAGCTTGTAGCTTCGTAATTTCAATGTTAGGTACATGAAACATCCATGAATCTTCATGTCTAGCTTTTAAAGTTATTAAGCAAGTTACTTCAAATCCTTTAGTGAAAGCCCAGTGAAGAGCATAATTACTATCTTTACCGCCAGAATATAATACAGCTACCTTCATTACCGATAAGGTTAGTACTGCAGTTAATTAAGTTAAAACTTCTTCTCAAACTTTAAGGGTTAGTTAGTTAACTGTCTACGTCTTCTTAATTCTTGTAAATACTTGACTAGAGTATTAACATCATTCATAAGTATTATCTTTTCTTTTAATTTTTCAGGAATCTTAATCTTAACTTCACCTCCACCACGGTATGGTAGTATTATAGGTATCTTAGTGTCTAGATACATCATGGTTATTCTAGTCATACTCTCTTCACTCAACTCATTAATAACTACAATACCGATTTTCTCAGAATTAAGATGAACTAGATAATTAAAACGATACCTAACTCAGAAATTCCCAGAATCTTCACATTCCTTGAAAGCTTAACATTGAGATTCTTTGGTAATTGAAATTCATTTTCACCTAAATTATTATGTTCATTGTGCACAATATATCATGGCTTATACACTATTTATATAAGTCGATTATTTAAACCAATAAAAATGTTAATAATGGTAGACAAGTGTTAAATGACAGAAACTGGTCAAGTTAACAGAAGACAACTGTCTTATAAGAGGTGTCATTCTTGAGGAGTAGAATTCTTGTATACCTAAATCTCATAAGATGGAAGACTCAAATTATAAATATCACAGGCTTCTTAGTTGGTCACATTTTTGCAACATACTTATCGATAATTGACTATAAGTTCTTACTTGCCTTAGTATGTGGTATTCTCACTCTGAGTGGTATTCATGCATTAAATCAATACACAGACGCTGAGATCGATATTATAAATAGAAAGGCAAGACCTATACCTCTTGGATTACTTACAAGAAATCAAGTATTAGCCATAGTGGTGACACTGTATGTTCTATCACTAATTATTGGATTGTTTGTAAATATTGAATTTTTAACAGTAGAAATACTTGCCATACTTATCGGTATCCTATATTCAGTAAAACCTATACGTTTGAAAGATAGATTCCTATTATCATATCTATCCATAGCTTTAGGATATGAGTTCTTGACATTTTTAGCAGGATGGAGTGTCTATAGATCAATTATCGAGCTATTAACTACGGGATACATTATGGATACATTATAGTACCTACACTCATTATGATACATGACTTCTTTGCATGTATTAGCAAAGATTATCAGGATATGAAAGGTGACTTTCTATCTAATTCGAAGACTTTACCAATAGTATTTGGAGCTAATAAAGCGTTCTCCACCTACCGTTGTTTTTGGTGTTTTTGAATATTTTTAATCATGGTGGGTGTTCATCATGCTTTCGCTTGGGGCTTCTCACCGTAGGAGCTCACCTCTAGTTGCCTAGAGGTTCATAACCCTACAGCTCTCAGAACCCCAAAGTCACCAATTAAACCTATAAGTCTCTGGAATTATAAACTCTTCAAGATTATAAAGCACTAAAAAGTACTCAAAAGTAATTAAAAATCACTTAAAGTATCAACAAATTGGAAATAGCCTACTGTTCTGTATATTTTTGACTTACTGTTTAGATGGTTTTCAACACTTCCTTAGCCTCCTTAATGTCTAGATTTCTAATTTTTAATGTTGATATGTACTTCTCAATTACTTGATTATCATTACCTACAAGTATTGCCTTGAAATCTCTATATGTTTTTTTAGCTTCAATTAGTGTTTCCGGATTTACATAATCATCTTCACCATCAGTGATGAGTATTAATCTATATGTTCTTAACTTGGGATTCTCTTTAGCATCCTGTATAGCTGTTCTAACGGCTGTTGTTATGCTTGTACCTCCAAGAGGAGTTAAGGTTAGTAAGGTCTTAACTATAGTTCTCTTATCTTTAATTAATTCGTGTGCTTGTCTATCAAAATATCTAACAACGATTTTACCACCTTTTAAAGCAAGTACAAGTGCTATTGATGTAGCCCACACAATCTTACTTAATGAACCAACCTCATGAGGCACTCTGTTAGATACGGTATAGAACATAGAGCCGCTTTTATCAATAAGAAGATAAAGTTTTGGCTTAGTATCTAGTCTTCTTTCTCTTACAGTTAAATTGCTAGTACCTAATTTATATGCAAAGAGTGCTTTTGAATACTTAATTAATGCTTGCTCGCTCGGTGTAGTATCTCTAAATTCATCAATACTTCTCATCTTTTTAACACCTTCAGGAACACCCTTACCCTCAGAAGCTTCTTCAAAAATTTCATATTCACGTTTAATACTACTTACAAGCTTGATGAGTGATCTCAACATATTCATAAGCTTCACTCTTTCAGAATCTTCTTCAGCATTTAGTAATAATTCAGCAACTTCATGACCAACAGAAGCACCTAGTAGAGATTTTACCCTACTAACCATTTCATCAATACCTTTCAGATTACCAATATTTATTGAAAGTTGAGTTCTAACTTCTTGTTCAAGCAGTTTAAATTCAAGTGGTGAAGAACTTGATCCAGGTCCTTGACTATCCTTCTCATTACTTGACACGTCACTTCTAGGTTTAGGTATGTTACTCTCTAAAGCATCTTTCAGTATTTCATTTCTCTCAACTTTAGTGAGCATGTTGATGTAGACTCTTATAACCTTAGTGGCCATTATTCTTGAAAGCTTACTATTAAGTTTTGTTACCTTAGATACCTCTCTATATTCTGGACTATTAATATATGTAGATACAATCATGTACCAGAGTTTCTCTTTAATAGATTCTAGACTTGATGGATTTTTAAGTATGGGTGTTCTGTAATGTATGTAGAAGGAGTCTGCAAGAATTTCAGGATCAAGTTTATCGATCTTAGTTACAAATCTTTTTCTAGCCTCAATAATTACTTCTCTAGCTCTAAATATGGTTAATAAGTCTCCATAATCAACATTTGCTAAAACACCAGGCATTTCTACCTCTCTTCAACAATATCTTTAAGTTTATTTAACAAGCTTTCTAATTCATTAATTTCACTTTCAAAAAGCTTAATCATAAGTTTGCTCCATCTTTCTTTAAGTTCTTGAAGCATTTTGTAAGCATCTTTAACTCTCTCTTTAGCTTCACTGATGGCATAATTACTAATTAAGGCTTTAGCTTCGTTTGTAAGTTCAGTTATTCTTAATAGATCTTCAGGTAAGTGTGCTGAGGCGAAGGCAAGATAGTCATTTATTTGTTCTCTATTATGAATTAAATATTTCAAGATCTTAACAGTAGCTACTCTGAGTAGTGTTGAATTTATGTTTTCTAATGTGAAGCCATGAATGACTAGGTAGGTTAGAGCGTAGAGTGGAACTTTAACTCTAGTTCTATTACTTACAGGTACATGCTCAACATAATTGGCTACTATTGGTGATACTATCTTGCTAACATCCTTAATGTTATTATCTAAATATGAAATTGTGATCTTATTGATACTGTATATATCTTCCATGGATGCTAATGGTTCAATCTTTTCTAATTCTTTTCTTAATTCCCAACCTTTAATCATTAAAGGTTCAGTATCGTCTGGATCTACATACTCAGTAAATACTCTGAGTGGAAATCTATCATAAAGTGCTTGTAGTTCTTCTTCATCAGGTACTCTATTACTTGAGCCGAAGACTGTCCAAGTCTTGACAGGTACTATCTTGTCACCATCATAGATTACTCTCTCATTAAGTATTGAAAGTAGCGTGTTGAGTATGGCGCTTGATGCATTGAAAATTTCGTCAAGAAGAGCAAATTCACAATCAACAATAGAGTTAGCATATATTCTCTCAACCTTACCTTCAAGAAGTTTAGCAATATTTATAGGTCCAATAACTTCTTCAAGATCTGTAAATTTCGTTAATTGCCTATAAAACCACTTAGCATTTAATAGTCTAGAAAGTGCATAGACAAGAGTGGTCTTAGCAGTTCCTGGTGGACCAATTAGTAGATAATTCTCTCTAGAAAGTGTTGATATTAAGATACCTGTAATCTCATTATTAAACTTGAAGAAAATTTCATTAAGCTTATAATACACATCTCTAATCCTACTGATAGCTTCTTGAGGATTAGTAGACATTATGCTCATATTAAACTACTTGAAAAAATTTTATAAAATTACTTACTAAATTGAGAATCTTCATAGTCAAGATTTAAAGATATATTTTAAGTAAGAATAAAAATTAAGTCAAGAATTATCAATATATGAGTCTTGTTAAAGCTAAGTTTAGAAATTGGTGTTTTGAACCAGTAACTTCACTTGAAATGGCTGTTATTGATAGGAATGCAGAATATCTTGGTATTTCCAGAATGATACTTATGGAAAATGCAGGTAAAGCTATAGCTGAAGAAGTATATACTAGATGGGGAAGAAGCAAGAATATACTTACCGTAGCAGGTCTTGGAGATAATGGTGGTGACGGTCTTGTAGCTTCTAGATATTTAGCAAATTGGGGATTTAATGTTAAGGTAATACTACTTGGTAGAGAGAGAGATATAAGGTCTGAATTAACTTTAAAGAACTATCAAATACTCAAGTATCTACATAACGTAAAGTTAATTGAAATTACTACACCTCTAGAACTTCTACAGTACGAAGATATCTTCAAACAATGCGACATCATTATCGATGCCATCATTGGTACAGGTATTAAGGGAAGCATTAGAGAACCACAAGCAACAGCTATTGAACTTATCAATCTAAGTAAAGCTAAGAAAGTGGCGGTTGACGTACCTAGTGGCCTAGATCCAGATACAGGTAATGTTGTAGATATTGCTGTTAAAGCTGACCTCACAATAACTATGCATAGACCTAAGAGAGGCTTCTTCACAGAACTTGCAAGAAAGTATCTTGGCGAATTAGTTATTGTTGATATTGGTATACCTAGAGAAGCAGAATTAATAGTTGGTCCTGGAGATATGTTATATCTTAAGTATTCTAGAAGAAGAGAAAGTAAGAAAGGTGATCATGGTAGAGTAGTAATTATAGGTGGTTCTAGAGAATTTTCAGGAGCACCAGCACTTACAGCATATGCAGCTTTAAGAATGGGTATAGACTTAGCTATAATTTTAGCTCCTGAGAAGACTGCTCTAAGTATTAAAGCTCAGAGACCTGACTTTATAGCTATACCTCTAGAAGGTGATTACTTAACATATAATCACATTAATGAAATCTTGAAATACTGTGAAAGAGCTAATATTGTAATTCTTGGTCCTGGAGTTGGTACTAGAGATGAGACGGTGAAGACATGCATTGAAATTCTTGAAAAGATAGTACCTACAGGTAAATACGTGATCATCGATGCTGATGGTATTAAAGCACTAGCTTTAACTGAGAGATACGATCTAGTCAAGAGTAACGTAATACTTACACCACATGAAGGTGAGTTTAAACTTTTAACTAAAGAATCATTACCTAAAGATTTACTTGACAAGATTGAGAAGTTTAAAGAAATTGTTAGGAGTAAATTTCAAGGAGGAACAATCTTACTTAAAGGTAATGTTGATCTTGTAAGTAATGGATACAAGGTAAAAATTAACTATACAGGTAATCCTGGAATGACTATTGGCGGTACTGGTGATGTATTGACAGGTATTGTTGCTGGTGTTTTAAGGATGATTAACGAACCTGTAGAAGCAGCTGCTATAGGAGCCTTCATTACAGGTCTTGCAGGTGATTTATCAGTTAGAGAGTTAGGTTATCATATTCTTCCAACAGACATCATTGAGAAAATACCAATTATCTTAAAGAATCTTATTAACATTGATGAGGAAATTGATAGAGCTCTTCACGTAGTTTCTAGAAACTTTCTAAAGAAGCTTCTCAAATAGTTAAATATACAGTAAGATTTATTACTGTACTTAACATGTCTAGGTTTAATGATTGTTGAGTCTGTGGAGTTTCTAGAAAAGATTAGAGACTTCTTCTACAAACTTGTGGAACTTAATGATTATTTGAGAGAGAATGGTTATGAAACTTTAGGTCCTAAACCACTTCCTGAAGTCTCACCCTCATTAAAAATTGAAACTGCGGAGTTCGGAACAGTCAGAGTCAAAATTGGCTTTCCAGCTATGCTTAAACATGGAGTTATTATGGATGTTACTAACGTTGAACAAGCACAGATAGCTGAAGATGCAGGTGCTGTAGGTGTTATGGTTCTAGATAAACTACCATACGATGTACGTAAAGCTGGTGGTGTTGCTAGAACAGCTGATGTTAAAATTATTGAGGAAATCATGAACTCCATAACTATACCCGTAAGTGCAAAATGTAGAATTGGCCATTACATGGAGGCAAAAATACTTGAAGCTCTCGGTGTTGATCTTATCGATGAAAGTGAAGTACTTACACCAGCTGATGAACAGCATCACATCAATAAATGGCTCTTTAAGGTACCCTTCGTTAATGGTTGTAGAGATCTTCCAGAAGCGCTTAGAAGAATCTCTGAAGGCGCATCAATGATACGTACAAAAGGTGAAGCAGGTACTGGAAATGTTGCTGAAGCTGTACGTCACATGAAGATACTCATGTCTGAGATTAGAACGTTAAAGGCACATATTAATGATGAAGAATTTATTAGAGATTGGGCTAGAAGAAATGATGTAATTCCTGAACTAGCTTACCTAACAGCAAAGTTAGGAAGATTACCAGTAGTTAATTTCGCTGCAGGAGGCATAGCAACACCAGCAGATGCAGCTTTAATGATGTGGCTTGGTGCAGATGGAATTTTCATAGGTTCAGGAATCTTCAAATCAGAAGATCCTGAAGTACGTGCACAAGCAATAGTGTTAGCAACAACATACTGGAATGAGCCTGAAATCGTTGTTGAAGCTCAAAAAATGGTTAGTGAGAAGAAATCTATGCTCGGTATTGATATTAGAAAGTTGAAACCCGAAGAACTACTACAAACAAGAGGCATATAATGACATATTTTCAGTAGAGTTTCCAGGTTTCTTGAAAATTTTTTAAAATTCTCAAGTACTTAACTTCAAGAAACTATGGAAGCGTCAAGTATTCTTAATGAATTGTCTACTCACGATCCCAAAGCACTGCTTGCCCTCTATCTATGGCTTTCAGGTGAAGATGAAGCATCAATAATTAACAAACTTGACTTAAATGTCGTAGAAATGAGTAACAGACTTGAAAAACATAACATCCATGTAGATTTCATTAATGGTGAAGTTAAGGTTTCAAACATAATCTTAAAAAGATTTGAAAATTGTCTAGATAATCTCTTAAATTCTAAATGTCTTGAAAACATAGTTAAGTATTTAACTAACAACATTAAGTCTAGAATTAGTAATTTCGAATTGAAATATCTAGTATATGCCATGAATTATCTTGAAGAATTTGGTAAAATTGATCTTCATGGACTAAGCAACTATGTAATTACTTGTGAAAAGACATACTATTTTAATGTTGAGTATGATATTTTAAGAACTTTAACAAGATACTTAATCTTTAAATTCAATTCTAAAGAGATGATTTTTGAAGAATATCCATGGAGTAGAGCATTACTTAGAAATCTTGTAGGTAATTATAGAGACATCGTTGAACGTAAAGAATATTACTTACACATCTTCAATAGAGTTTTAAGAAAATTCAAAGAGAAAGGTATAATCATACTATCAGCATTACATAGCATATATAGAGGATACGCTGATCACTTCATAATGTTCCATAACTTAAACGCTGAAAAAGTTGTTGAAAGTATTGGTGATATTGATTGCGTAGTATATAAATCACTTGTCAATCCTGTAGCTATGAAACTTCTAGATAAGTATCTTCTAGCCAGAGTATTACTCATATACGATCAGATAAGTAGAGTATTAAGCAGTAATAATGTTAAAATTGAAGGTTTAGAATTTAGATACGACTTTATTTTAAGTAATGCAAGAATTAATAATCATGAATTCAAAATTGTAGCACCAATACCTTACTATCTAGCTCCCTTCTTCTGGTCCATTGGTGAGGAAGCTTTATACATAATTCACAACATTCCATTCTCCATAAGTATATACTTGAGCAGATATAGCTCTTATCTTGAGAATTCTATAGTTATGTTTGTGAGTAATTCAGGCGAGGTTGAACTTCACTATACAGCTACAAGCAATACTCTACATAAGGTTTATGAAATTTTGAAAAACAATGTAAATAAGATCAATACTGAGGTCTCTATCATTTAAGTACGTGTAACTTGCTGTGTAGGTACAAGGAAGAGTTTAGGTTTAACTATCTGTCTCATATAATCTACAAGTCCAGCTTCTTCCAAAGCCTTCAATACTTCTGAATCATCAGCACCCTTACTAATGTTAATTCTATACTCTGTTGGTTCTAGATGTTTAATATTGGCTCTTCTACGCTTAACTCCTGTAAGTGTCTTTGGGCCAGTAATTAGTACAAAATTCTCATCAATAATATCAACAATGACACATTTCCTACCCGCTTCACGCCCCATTGTTTTAACACAAATTCTACCAATATCTAAAACTCTAGGCATATCGAAGATTGAAGATGGAGTAGCTTAATATTTTTTACTTATGAGAACTTACTTCTAACAAGATCATTGATTAATGATGTTAGTGAAGTATAAATGTTCAGTATTTTCTTTTAGCTCTCAAAATAGCATCTATATACGTTTTTGCAATTGTTAAAGTATCTGTAAAATCTAGATCAGTATTATCTATGATTAAGTTAAAGATTGATAAGTCATTAATATCGATATTATAAATTGCTAAATATCTCCTCCTATTCAATTCCTCCCTCATTTTAATCTCACTTAAAGCTTCTTCAAAGCTTTTCCCTTCTCTTTCAGCAAGTCTTTTAGCTCTCTCATTAAGAGATGCTTTAACGTATATTTTGACGTCTGCAAGATCTTTAAGTATCCATCCTGTTAAATGTCCATCAAGAACAACATTACCTTTCTTAGCTTCCTCAATACACATGTTATCTATAGTGATATCTATAGAGTGATCTTGCTCTGCTATTCTATGAAGTTCAAGTAGTGAGACTCCACGTTCTTGAGCTATCTTTCTAAAAAGCATACCAATAGATACGTATCTAAGACCATAGATTCTTGCTAATTCTTTAGCAAGTGTTGACTTACCACTAACAGGACATCCAGATACTGCAATGACTATCATAGTCTAATTATGTCTTAAAAGTTTTTATAGATACGTATTTTAACTAAATCTTACACTAAGTTTTAAACCATATCTTAAACACTTATGACAAACATAACCACCATAAGGTCTTGAAGGTGATTTTAAAGGTTCATGACCAGTCTTTACTCGCTTAATGTTAATTCCCTGTAAAGGTCTACCACAGATAGCACATTTTGGAAGTGAGGCAAATCTCTTTTCGTAATGAACTTTTAAATCACCGCCTGGAGTTCTAACTTTTATTCTCCTTAAAGATCTAGATCTATATGCTGGTCTAACCATATGGAATTCCTAATTAGCCTTAATTTTCTTCTTAAAAAGCTTATCTCACTATGGTTGAGTTATCTCTCTATACAATTCTGGCTTTCTTAACTTTAAGATAGGTACTTTACTTCTAGCCTTATAAACTTCATCAACATCAATTCTATACTCGACATATTTCTCACCAATGCTTAAATCTAGAAGTACTGCACCATATGGATCTACAATCATACTTCTACCTGTAAATTTTTCAGAATATTGATTAGCAATGATTATGTACATACCATTTTCGTGAGCTCTACTTCTAGCAAGAAAAATTAAGATCTCTTCTTTTAAATCACCTCTATACCATGCTGAAGGTATAATACATACTTCACAATCTCTAATAGCGTAGATTCTGAAAAGTTCAGGAAATCTAATATCAAAACATATAGCTAAAGAGAATTTAGTATCTCTATAATTAATTATTGGTGATAATTCATTACCACTTTCAATAATTCTAGATTCAGAATATCCATAAGCATCAAAGAGATGAATTTTTCTATAAGCACCCAAAACTTCACCATAATTATTGAGAAAAATAGCAGTATTATATACTTTCTTAGTACTTCTACATTTCTCAAAGAATGTAAATACAAGACCAACATCATAATCTCTAGCTATTTTCGCCATAGATTTGACAAAACCACCATTAAGTTCCTGTGAATGCTCATAAATGAGTTCTAGACTTGAACATTCTTCAGGATTAATCATGAAATACTCAGGCAATACTACGATTTCAGCCTTCTCTCTACTTCTAATAACATTCTCGAACTTCCTAACATTAACATCAACACTACAGGTAGTGCTTATCTGTGCAATACCTATGATCAAACTTTTCACAAACCACACGCTCTACGCAGCGGGTATTAATGCATTACTTTGCTTAAAATTCATGAGAAAATGACATTACGGTTCAAGAATACTCCCATATGGCGACTTTATTAATGAATTTGGTGGGCCCGCCGGGATTCGAACCCGGGTCCTCTCGGTTATCAGCATCACCAGCAGGGGATAGCCCCTACTTCGAGCGCTCTACCAGGCTAAGCTACGGGCCCTTACTATGGTTATTTCTAGAATTGTTGGTATATAAATGTTACTCCATGATTGTAATTACTATGTAAGTTAATGAGACATTACTTTAGAGAGTAAGCTCTAACTAGCTAAATATTGAGTTAAAGATATTATTTAGAAATCTTTATAACATTCCTAGCTTATGAAATTACTACATGTCTAAAGACTATAAGGTTAAAGATATATCACTAGCTGAAAGAGGTAGGTTACAGATTGAATGGGCTGAACGCCATATGCCTGTTCTCTTAAAGATTAGAGAACGTTTTAAGAGAGAGAAACCTCTTGAAGGTTTAAAGATAGGTGCTAGTCTTCATGTAACTAAAGAAACAGCCGTTCTCGTTAGAACATTAATGATAGGTGGTGCTGAAGTTTGGCTTGCTCCATGTAATCCCTTATCTACACAGGATGATGTAGCAGCAACACTCGCTGAAGAAGGTGTTCATGTATATGCTTGGAGAGGTATGAGTGAGAAGGAGTATTATAACGCTATCGGTTTTGCAATCTCTGCAGAACCTGACTTAACTATGGATGATGGTGCAGATTTAATATCTACATACCATAAACTTGCGTTAGGCGTTGATGGAAGTGATGTTAAGTATGCACTTGAAGTAGCAGGTTCTAGAGATTATGCTAAAACCATATCTAAAGTTATTGGTGGTACTGAAGAAACAACTACAGGCGTGATTAGGATTAAAGTCATGGCTAAAGAAGGCATACTTAAATATCCAGTAATTGCTGTTAATGAATCCTACACAAAGTATCTCTTTGACAATAGGTACGGTACAGGCCAATCAACATGGGATGGCCTTCTAAGAGCAACAAACATACTAATTGCAGGTAAGATTGTCGTTGTTGCAGGCTATGGATGGGTTGGTCGTGGAGTAGCTCTTAGAGCTAAAGGTCTCGGTGCTAGAAGAGTCATAATTACTGAAGTAAATCCATTAAGAGCACTTGAAGCTGTCATGGATGGTTTTGAAGTAATGCCCATGAGTAAGGCAGCAGAAATTGGAGATATCTTCATAACAGCTACAGGTAACATGAAGGTAATTAGAAAGGAACATATGGAGAAGATGAAAGATGGAGCCATACTGGCAAATACAGGACATTTCAACGTAGAAATATGGGTACCTGATCTAGAAGAACTTGCAGTAAGTAAAAGAGAAATTAGACCTGGAGTGACAGAGTACACTTTAAGAAATGGTAAGAAATTATACCTACTAGCAGAAGGTAGATTAGTCAATCTAGCATGTGCTGAAGGTCATCCCAGCGAAGTCATGGATATGTCATTTGCCAATCAAGCATTAGCTGTAGAGTACTTAGTTAAGAATAAAGGTAAATTAAGACCAGACGTCTATAAGATACCAGATGAGTTAGACTTCAATATTGCAAAATTAAAACTTGAAGCTTTAGGTGTAGAGATTGATGAACTAATAGAGGAGCAGAAAAAGTATTTAGAGTCATGGACCGTAGGTACTTAAGAATTCTCTCTCCCAAAACTTCACAATTTAGAAATGTTCTTCAATTGAGCGTTTCAAGAAGCTAAAAGGACATGATGGAGATTTTATTTAAAATTCTGTATCGATCACCATGTTAGAGGTATGAGTATCGATGAAGAATGTTTAGAATTTATTAATGATATTATGGAAAGCTTTTTAGAACTTATTAGCAGGAATGGCTTTAAATCTCTTTCAAAACTTATCAATGCTATTAAAGATAATGTGAAATGTAGAGATTATCTTAAAGATTATGAAGAATTCATAAATGCATGTGCTGATAAGAATTTAGAACTTATAAATAGATTTACAAAGCCTAACATTAAATCATCAATACATCACTATGCAATATATGTTAAACTACTGCTTGAGAAGTATAAGTTAAGTGAGGAAGTCTGTAAGGAACTTCATGCAAATTTAGCTAATGCTATGTATGGTAAAGAGTTAAATGCCGACCTATTAGTAAGAATATTAAGTGAAGAATTTAATGATTATGTTAAAGCTGTAGTTATAGACATATACTCTAGATTAGTAATTCTTCGAAAACTTTCAATTATTAAGAATTATGGATATGATTCTCTTCTTAAATCTTTAAAATCAAGATTAAGAATTGTATGTAGTAATTCTTAAAGTTCTTTCAATAGGACTCTACAATCAGTGAGAACCTTAGCATATATTCTTGCAGGTGGTTTTGCAACTAGACTCTATCCATTAACTTTGAATTATCCAAAACCCTTAATCAATATTTGTGGTAAATCAATAATTGATTATGTTCTTGATAAAGTAATTGAAATTACTAATGACATCGTTATACTAATTAATAGAAGATTTGAAAATATGTTTAAAAGATGGTCAGAGAAGTGGGAAGATATTAACTTAAACTTTATTGTAGAAGCATCTATGAGAAATGAGGAGAAGCTTGGAGCTATTAAGGCTGTTGCTGAAGCTTTAAAAATTTACAAAGCAGAGAATTACATCATTATTGCTAGTGACAACTTCTTTACCGACTCCTTAAAAGGAATGTACAAACTATACCTTAACGTTAAGAAACCAGTAGTTGCCATATATGAAGTTGATTCTCCAGAAAAAGTTAAAGAAACTTCCTGTGTAGAAATTAATGATGAAGGTAGAATTGTATATTTTGAAGAAAAGCCGAAAAGACCAAAATCAAAACTTATAGCGACATGTATATACATGATGCCACACAAGACATTAATTAAAATATATGAATACTTGAGAAATAATGTCAATCCTGATAATCCAGGATACTTTCTAAGATGGTTAATCATTAATGGTGAGGAAGTATATAGCTACAAATTGAAAGGATATTGGATCGATATTGGAACCTTAGAAACCCTAAATGAAGCCTTAATAAAATGTAAAGAAGTTTTGGAGCCCCGGCCGGGATTTGAACCCGGGACCTGCCGCTAACCCAAACCCCGAGGCCCACTCTTGTGTTGTGGGCCTCGAGGCCGTACAAGGCGGCCGCTCCTAACCGGGCTGAGCTACCGGGGCTTATCTTAGTTTGAATATTTGTTCTTAAATTCTTTACTCAATGACTAAACTATTTAATAATTCTTTAACGGTCTGTCTTACGGCTTCTTTACTATTCATTTTGGGTTTCCAATTAATTGTTTTCTTCAATTTCTCAATGCTTAAGAGCATGTACTTTACATCACCTATCCATCCTCTACCATTACTTGTTGCTGGCTTATAGATATACTTTACACTTCTCAATTTCATCTCGTGAGTAACTATGTCGGCAATCTCTTTAACGGTTATCCAATCTTCATTACCAACATTAAATACGTCAAGGTTAATCTCATTGTTAATTATGTAGTCTACTAGCCTTACTGTTGCATCTATAGTGTCACTTATGTGTAGGTAACTTTTTCTCTGTTTTCCATCTCCAAGGATCTCGAGTTCTCTAGGATTACTTCTTAACTTCTTAATAAAGTCAATAATTACTCCATGATTACTTCTAGCACCAATAATGTTAGCATATCTTAAAATTAGTGATTTAATATTGTAGAGTTTTGAGTATGTTTTTATCATTACTTCACATGCAAGTTTACATGCACCATATATCGATACTGGCTCTAGTGGATGATCTTCAGGTGTTGGTATTACTTTAGCATCGCCATAGACAGTACTTGAACTTGCAAAGATTAGATATTTTACTTTAAATTTTCTACAAAGTTCAAGAATGTTGAATGTAGCTTCAACATTTTCTCTATAGTGAATTTCTGGCTCAATTATTGAAATTCTAACTTCAGGATTAGCAGCATAGTGAAAGACCATGTCAATACCTTTCTTGAAAATGTTAATAACATCATCATTAATGTACTTTAAGTCTACTTTAATGAATTGAAAATTATTTGAGTTTAACCATTTTTCAATATTTTTTAAGTTTCCTGAACTTAAATTATCAAGAACAATTACTTTAAATCCCTTCTCAACATAATAATCAACTAAGTAACTACCAATAAAACCTGCTCCTCCTGTAATGATTATATTCATTACTATGTTTTAAGTTTCAACGCTTTTAAGCATAGCTTCTAACTTGTGTTGTGTTTCTAGATATTCAAGTTCAGGTTTTGAATCGTATACGAGTCCAGCACCTGCTTGAAGTTTCATCTCATTATCACTAATGATTATGCTTCTAATAATTATTGCAAATTCACCACCTCTACAATTCATAAAGCCTATAGCTCCAGCATAGGGTTCTCTAGCTCTTTTTTCATAATGAAAAATCAACTCCATAGCTCTAGGTTTAGGTGCACCTGTGACTGTTCCTGCAGGAAATGTTGCCCAAAGAGCGTCAATAATATTCATACCCTTATCTAAGACACCTTCAACTCTACTTACAAGATGCTGTACATGACTATACTTCTCTATTGTGAAGAGAGTTGTTGTCTTAACTGTTCCATATCTACATATCTTTCCTAAATCGTTTCTTGCAAGATCAACAAGCATTATATGTTCTGCTCTATCCTTCTCACTTTCAATTAACTCATCTTCAAGTTTTAAATCTTCAAATACATCTTTACCTCTAGGTCTTGTACCTGCAATGGGATGAGTCTCCACCTTATAATCACTTACCTTTACGAGAAGCTCAGGACTTGTACCAATTATGTATTTATTTTGAAATTTAGTGAAGTACATGTATGGTGATGGATTGATACTACTTAATCTCTCATAAATCTTAAAGTAGTTACCTGAAACTTCATATACTATCCATCTAGAGAGAACTACTTGAAAAATTTCACCAGACTTTATTCTCTCTAGAGCATCAAAAACCCATTCTTCGAAAATTTTTCTATCAATATGCTCTTTAACATCATGTATTTTAAATACGTCATCTTTGACATCTACGTATTTAGGTATGTCAGTGTTAGTGTATACTCTACCTAGTAAATTATCATAAATAATTACGTATTTCGGTTTTATAAACTCTATAAGTGGCCATTTACCCCAATCCTGAACGTAATCTCTTAAGTATGGCTCAATTAATGTGCAAGCCTCATAGGATAAGTAACCGATAAGCAGGTCATGACTTGGAAAGTCGTGACTACAAGACTTTACAAGATTTTTAAGTTCAATATATGGATCTGAAGTATCGTCTGGATAATACACGTAATGCTCTTTAACATCCCATGCGATAATGGTATATCTAGCTCTCTCAAAATAACCTTGACCACTTTCTAGAAGTATAATATAGTCTTCACTATTCTCGTAAAGATGTTGTGTTAATGTTTTAGGATTAGGTACTTCCTTGATAGGTACTTTCTTAATCATAAGTTTTCACAATATTTACAATTTTTTTAATCAGTTCTACAGATTTGATTCCTGGTTTCAACTCCACACCACTAGCAAGATCTATAAGGTATGGTCTGTACTTGAGGATGTATTTGATGTTATGGAGATTCAGAC
Source organism: uncultured Thermoproteaceae archaeon (assembly GCA_964390355.1). Taxonomy (GTDB): domain Archaea; phylum Thermoproteota; class Thermoprotei; order Thermoproteales; family Thermocladiaceae; genus CAYMHS01. The sequence goes on from CAYMHS010000002.1 coordinate 150,694, forward strand.
CACCCGCAATACCAATCTTTCCATATTTAACAATTTTCTCAATAACACTTATAGGTATCTTTAATCCATAGTCATAATTTCTTATACACTTCTTATCAGCATCTACTAGAATATATTCAATATTTTTTAACTTCTTAAAAGTTTCAATCATTCTTAACATATCATCAGTATTCACATCTTTGCTATACTGAATAACAGGTGCAAAATTTAATCCATAATTTAGGCATTTCTCATAAGCTTCAATTACTGCGTTGGTTGTATGGTATTGAATTATTGGTACATCTATTTTTCTAACTTCCTCAACATATTCAGGACTTGAGATTATAGCTACAGGTTTAGTTTTACTTAATTTTTTAACCATCAATTTTGCATCTTCAATACTTATTTTTCTAGGACTTTCAAGGTTTTTATCAACTATAAGACCTGCATAATCTATTACTCCATCAATTTTTTCAAGATCTTCAATTCTAGTAAATCCACATATTTTAATTTTAACCATGAATGATCACACCTTATGACTAGTTTCAATTATGCTTTCTAGATAGTTGAGTACTACACCATCACTTATTAATTTACTTGCATATTCAATACCGTCTTTAAAATCTTTAACAAGATTTGCAACGTACATAGCAAGAGCGGTATTTATTAATATGAAGTTCTTTACATCAGCATTACCTTTACCTTTAAGTACTTTCAATACTTTCTCAATACTTTCATTTGGTGAATTGGTGGTAACATTTTTTAAGTCACCTATAGGTATGTTTAGATCTTTAGGTTCAATTACATAACTATCAATATCGTCTTTCTTAACTTCAATTATGTAAGTTTTACCAAAAATTGAAGCTTCATCAATACCGGGTTCTCCATGAACTATAAGTGCATGATTAACTTTTAATAATTTTAATGCTTCAGCAAAGACCTTCATTAATTCCTTATTTGCAACACCAATGACTTGTCTCTTAACATTTCCTGGATTTGAAAGTGGACCTACAAGATTAAATATTGTTCTAAAGCCTAACTTTTTCCTTATAGGCATTACATTTCTCATTAATGGATGATATTTTGGCGCAAATATGAAGCTAAACTTAACTCTTCTCAACATTTCAATTACTTGATGAGGTTCAAGTTCAATTTTAAAACCAAGTGCTTCTAGAAAGTCAGCACTACCTGATGAACTACTTACAGCTCTATTACCATGTTTAAGAACATAGGCACCTCCAGATGCTGTAATTACGGCTGATATTGTAGATACATTGATTGTTCTATAACCATCACCTCCCGTACCTGCTGTGTCTATTGCTTCAACATCAGTATTGATTTTTATGCAATTTTCTTTCATAGCTTTAACAAAACCTACAATTTCTTCAGGAGTCTCTCCTTTAACTCTAAGACCAGTAAGTAAGGCAGCAACTTGAATATCATCAAAAACACCTGTTAATATTGCTTTAGCTGTACCGAACGCATCATCAATACTTAAGCCTACTCTATCAACTATGATACTCATTATTTGTTTAAAATTACTCATAATGGTGACCCTTGATTTTATAGAACTAGCATTAGTTATTTTTAAACATTACTATCAATATGTTAATAAGATGACATATATATGGGTAGTCTACTCCTTAACTGATGACTTGTAAATACCTAATAGTAGTTATTCACAGTCCAAAATTGTGAAAGCACATTTGTGTACGTTTCTAATCATGAATTAATGTATATTAAGTTGTCACTAATTATCAATCTCTCATGAAACGTCTATGTGTAGCATATAGTGATGATCATTTAAAGTACTATTTTCGTCCTACACATCCGTATAAAGCCTCAGCTATTAAAGTTGATGGTACAGTTAAGTGTATTGATCGTGTCGTGAGAAAAACTTGCATGTTTGGTTTTAATCCCAGTGGTTTTCACCACGCTAGACCAGATAGAGCAGCAGGTTTCTGCGTATTTAATGATATAGCTATTGGTGTAAGGTATTTACAGAAGTACTACAATCTTAAAAGAATAGTAATCTTCAATATGGATGTTCATCACGGGTTTCAGTTTTTATATGTTTGTTTTGGGTCTTTCATCATTGACCGTGTCTTGTGGCAGATATTCCTGCGAGGTCATCTCCCTTCCTTGGAGACCCATATTCACCATCGGAAGGGACTCACCGTCGGTTAACCCACCACGGGCTCTTCGATAATCAATAAAACACTCAGAAATATAAAACCTTGGGTATATATGAAGCATCAGCGTACATAATAGCAAAAAGAGGTCTTGAAAAGCTGAAACAAGTTATATAAAAACATATAAAACAGTCTACGGCTTTTAGGTATTTTAAAACTTCAGGAATAGAATTGCATGAAGACGTCTTGAGGAAGTTAATGATTTGGAGAGAACCATCAACATCAGGTAGTGAGATTATTGAACATGTACTTGAAGTTATTGAGAAGATAAAAATGTTCCTCAAAGATCATTTACTCTAGTCAGTAGATTTTTAAAGAATAGAGATACCCTATAAGAGAAAGTAATGAGAAGATTTTGCCCTATATGTGGTAGAGAGGTTGAGTACTTAATTGAAGGTCTTTGTCATGAGTGTTATAGAAGAAATAATCCATTAGTGAAAGAAGTACCTAAAGAGATCAAGATAGTGATATGTAGTAACTGCTTATCAATACTATATAGAGGTCGATGGATTAGGAAAGGTAGAGTAGTTTTGAAAAAAATTATTCAGGAAAGTATAACGTTTAGAGGAAACATTACTGATTTCGAAATGGGCAATATACCTCTAAGTTCTGGCAGGTATGAAGTTGAAATTCACGTTAAAGGTAAGGCTCATAACCTACTTGAAGAGTATTGGGAAAGTTATAAACTTAATGTTCGTGTTTATGAAGATTTATGTCCAACGTGTAGAGCTATAATCACTACTAGAGAGAAAGCTATAGTTCAAGTTAGAGGTCTCTATGCTGATCTTGAAGATGAAGATAAAGTATTTATTAAGCACGTAGCATTTAACATCTTAGCTAAGAGTGATGAAGTTCAAAGAGGAGCAATCATCAATATTGAAGAAGTTGGTAATGGTATCGATATTAAGGTAACTAATCAGAATCTTGCAAGATCGATAGCTTATGCCATACATAAAGTGTTTCCAAGTAGAGTAATTGAGACCAGAAAAGTTATTGGTACTGAAAGTAGTGGAAGAATAAAGACAAAACTAACACTTAGTGTACAGATTCTTCCCTTAAAGAGAGGTGACATTATTAGAATAGGTAAGAAGTACTTCTATGTTCTCTATGTAGGTAAAAGTAAAATTAATCTTAAAGATCTCGAAGAGAATAGCAATATAGATATTCAGCTTAGCGAACTTGTAAAGAAAGGTTTTATAAAAATCAAGCCTACACATGTGTGTCTAGAAGTTCGTAAAGTAGGTGATGAATTAGTACTTACTGATAGTGAAGGAACTATAGTTAAGAAAGGAGTAAAAAATCTATGTGAAGGTTCAAAAGTAAAGGCTATAGTTATAGATAATAGCTACTACATAATCCCTGAAGACTATTGTATATAACTCTCTGCTCAATATAATACCTCTTATCTCAATCTCAAGATAATACTTATAAAACCTTGATTAAAGTTAAGATTATGAGGTATTGGTATGTCGTAGCTGCAGTTATTGCAGTGATTATAATTGCTGCTGCAATCTTGCTCATAATAGTACCTCCTGGTAAAGCTCCAGTATACGTATTTAAACCTGTGTTGAAAGAACATGAATTTCCAGCAGAACTCTTAGTTAATGAGACAGGTCTTGGAACATTAACAATTACTAATATTGGTAATACTTCAGGAGTTGTAAATGTTGCGATTAAAGTCGAGAATAAAGTGATGTGTAATGAAACCGTAACTCTCAGAGTTAATGAAACTAAAACTATAGAATGTAATGTTAAAGCTTTGAAGAGTGGTAGTAATGTAATTACCGTACTCATAAATGGTGAGGAAGTATTATCAAAAACTCTAAAAGGTATAACACCTATACTTAAAGATTTAGTACTCAAATCATTTTCAACTACATATGAGGCTGAGTATAAAATTTCAGGAAGAATGGACATTACAACAGTAACACAAGGTAGAACTGTAACCATGACTTTAAAATTCAGTAGTAATAAGCTTACCTATGGTCAGTATAGAAGTTTAAATGTGAATAAGACGTATGTGTATGGCAATTTAACTTTAGAAATGCTTATGGGACCATTAAGTTTCAGCTTTAAATTACCTCTTGAGATGGGTATGAAAATGAATGCTTCAGGCATTCTAATGTGTATGAGAATGTCTATGGAGATGGCTCCAGGTGCTGTTCAGAAAGTTGAAGGATGTAATTACACTGAGACTAAACCTGAATTCTTAATTGGCATGAAAGCTGCTATGCTTAGTTTAGCAAACTTCATGAACATGTATTCAGAATTTACAGAAGTTAAAGCTATTGCAGGTAAGTCAGCATATTGTTACAGGATCTATGTTGAACAATTCAACTTTACAGAATATGTTGAGTATATTAGACAATTCATGCCACAAGTACCTACAGGTCCTGCACCAACCATGCCTGAAGAGTTTGAATATACTTCAGTAAACATGACGGAATGTATAACAAGTGATGGAGTATTAGCTTATCTTGATGGATATGTAACTTTCGGCAAAATGAATGTTACTGAGAACTTCTACAAGATATATATGAATTTGGAGGCAACAAGCATCAAGTCAGGATATTTTGATGAGAGCTATTTTGAAGAAATTACATCATTACCTATAAAGCCTTTAGTACCAACACCTCCACCAGCTGCCAGCTAATTTTAAACTTCTAAATACTCTCAATTTTTCAATTTTTCATCACTACATTATCACTTAAGATTCTCTTTCCTTTAAAATAATCATTAAAGTAAGAAAAACTTAAAAATAATTAAACTAATCTAAGTTGGGGCCCGTAGCTCAGCAAGGCAGAGCGGCGGTCTGCATGGCCGATGCTCCAGATTGCCTTAAAGGAGAGACCCGTAGGTCCCGGGTTCAAATCCCGGCGGGCCCACCAGAACAATATACACTACATTAACTCTCTATGATTAGTAGTATCGAGAATCTTCATAACTTGAAGTTAAGTATTTGCTTATCCTGTGGTGCTAGATGTTGTAAATATCATCCACCAATACTTACCGTCTTCGATATTGCGAGAATATGTAAGTTTCTAAATATTGAAGTTGAAGATTTCATATCTAATTACTGTGAGGTGATTAATTTAGTAGATCTAGCTAATCAAGACATTACCCTCAAATCAGTGACTCAACTTTTCATGAACTATATTAAGCACTTATGGTCACACAGTATTTCAAAATATTTCATGAACTTTAAAGTTATTAGGCTTAGAAAAGTTGAAAATTCATGTATCTTCCTTAAGAATAATTTATGCAGTATCAATCCTGTCAAACCAATGATATGTAGAGTATTTCCTATAAAACCATTTAGGACAGTACTTACTGGTTATGTAGTCCTTGAAGATAAGTGTCCATTAAGTAAGTATTCTGAACTTTTAGTTAATGAGTTAAATTACTTAATTATCTACTTAATGGAGATGAAAACACATATAGTGGTTACTCTAGGTTTAAGAATTGATGAAATTGTAAATCAAGTTAAGTACTTACTTAGTAGTAATTTCCAAGTAACCACTCATTCCCAATACCAATATTTACAAGTCCATTCTCTTTAGCAATCTTGTAGGCAGTCATCATGTGTTTAGTACTTGTCGGTGGCAGATCATTCATTAAATAGTCTGGATGAAAAGCTAGTAATGTATATGGTATTTCAGGATCTAGATTAGCTAAGAATTTAGTTATCTTATCAATTTCATACTCATCAATATATCCAGGAACTAGTAATGTACTTACTGTAAGTATGGGTACTTCTGGTCTAGTCTTCATGAATTTGGCTGCGTATTCAATGTTTCTAAGTACAAGTTCCACATCACCGTCAGTTAAAGCTTTATATACGCTTGGTGTCCATGCTTTAAGATCGATCTTAACAATACCTCCAGACTCTAAACTAAGTTTAACAACTTCTTTGAAGATATTTGGATTTATTTGTCCATTAGTTTCCCAACATATTCTCATGACTCTTCTCTCCTTTTTAGCTCTTTCAATCACTCTTCTTGACGTCAATATGGCGTGAAGTATTTGACTACTTGGATCACCACCGAAATAACATACACAAGTAACTCTTTCATCAGCTGCTCTTACAAGTTCATTAACGTGAACTCTTCTATATCTTGCCATTGATGGATATCTTCTATATTGCCAATTTTGACAAAATAGACAATCAAGACTACATGAACCATAAAATATGGCTAAGTTGTAGTATCCATGTTCAGCTCCTGGAGTGACTGCATATTTTGGATATCCACGACCTGTACTTGCTGGACAAAACCACTCAGCTACACAATTTGTAGGTAAAGGATCATAATACCAGTCGAGAATACCCCACTCTATACCTCCAGAGATTTGTTCAAGTTTACCACCAACATTCATTCTGACACCACAATAACCAACTTCTTTTTCTGGAATAATGCAGTTACGTCCACATAATCCACATCTTATGCCTGGACCTTTAGGTGGTTCTATAGGTAATGCAAACATAGCTCTACTCTTCTTATGAGCTTCAATTATGTACTTCATAGCTTCATTTGGCCTATTTCTAATACAGTCAACACATACGCCAAGTATGTTAGATATGAGTTGAGATTCTTTACCACATACATTGCATTTCTTCTCTTTAATGGAAAATCTTATTATGAAATCTCTAAACATTACACGATCTATAGACTGTTAAGTAACTATTTAATCTTACTTCACATTTACTCAATAATTAAGCATATGTTAATACTTAATAAGGATAATTACTCTATCTTTATGATGACTTCATGAGGAGACTTACTGAAATTATTAGACTACCAGTCATGCCTAGAGTAGCCTTTGAAGATAATGTTAGACTTCTCAGTGAAGATATGTTCGATGTAGCTTTAGATCATGAAAGACTAAAAATACTTAAAATCATAACGTTCGGCGTTACAAGACCATGCATTATGATGAAGAAATTGAGAATACCTAAATCAACACTTTATAGACATCTAAATCTACTACTACGTTCAGGCTGGTTAGAGAAGAAGAATGGTGAGTATATATTATCATCAAGCATATACTTAGTGTATAGGGTTGTCAATGATAATTATAAAATTGAAATTGAGATTTTAAGCAATAAGGGAGCCTTTATTGATGAGAAGACAGGCTTCATCATCATTACAGGTAAGGAGCCTACTATAAACTGTACGAGATGTCCATTACTCACACAATGCACAAGTATTGTTAAGGACTTAGCGTCAAGACTTGAAATTAAGATTAGGTCATCAACACCCGCAGAAGCTTTTGTTGAAATTATGAGTAAGATTGCTACTAGAATTTTCTCTAAACAAGTATCAAATTCTTATCTTGACGTCAAATTGCGAACTTAAAAACCTGAACTTAAAGGGTCTTCAGGCTTTATAAGCTCTCTAATGAGAATTGTAGCATATGAACCTCTGATTAATTTAAAACTTATAATCAAATCATGATGCTCAACTTTCCAATTAATACTTGATGGTTTAATTGATGCTAATCTATAACCACCTTTTAGAGAAATTTCAGGAATTGTCTTAATCTTGAACATAGATAAGTCAATATGCTCCTCTTTAAGTACTTTCAATTCTATATCTCCTTGAATAGTATTTTGAATTTTAGAATTATAGCCTGGTAATGTAAGAACAAGTGCACATCTCTCCTTAAGAATCAACTCATTAACCTTATCAACTATATTCTCACTAACCTTAACTACATGTCTTGTAGGTAAACCATACTCATCAAGAAGAACTACAAGATCACCAGGCACTGCCTTATTTATAGGTAAATTTCTCCTTAATCTCTCACTTAAGAACTTGTTGAAAAGGTATGATTGATAAGATTCAACGTAGAGTTTAAGTAAGTCTTTAGGCATTCTTCTTAAAGCACCTACGTAATCTTTAGGATTTGTACATAAATGTTTAAGTACTAATCTTTCAGGTAGGTACTTTATTGATTTTGGAAAATATTCTAAGGCTTTAGAATAGTCACCTTTCTCAGCATATTCTCTCGCCTTTAATACTCTATCATCTTCATGAGAATATTTATGTGAAATTAATTCATGAATAGCTTCTTCAAATTTTCTCTGAATAATGAACTTACCAATAATGTGAGAGTTTGGTCTCTTAATTCCAAATCTTTGATAACCATAGTAGTTGGGTAAGCCTCTATTCAATACTTGACTAATACATTCATCAATACAGTCCACATTACCTTCAATATCTCTAACTCTAATAATGAAAAAGTTACCAAAGATTTCGCTTGAAGTGAATGGTCTATCAGCTATTAAGATCTTTTTAATTCTAACGTTAATTCCAAGATCAATACTTCTTAGAAAATCAATACTTACATTTCTTACAGAGTAGATCTGGTATGTTAAGGCGTTAGAGTCTTTTAGACCTGCATATGTAATGTCTCTAAGACCAATACCTAACTTTTTAGATAATAGTATTGCTGTAGATATGGTATCTATATTTCTTTTCTCAATAACGATCCAGTACCATGAGCCCAACTTATCACTATTCTTTAACTCTAGCACTGTCTTTCCATCTTTATAAATCTCAATTACGGTAAAGTCTTCAGGTCTAGTTCTTAACTTACCGCCAATACTTGAAGTATCCGTTACGTACCAATCCATGCCTAAGTGATAATCAAGTCTTGAGTGTGAAGGTAGAGGCATTACTTACAACTTAAGTTTGATATTCTTATCTAATAGCAAGTCTATCGTTATGTATGGCATGTATTTTCTAAGAACATCAAAGGCATTAATGACTGGCCAGTAAGTACTTACATTATCAACTTCCTTGACATTGATCATGCCAGCTTTCCATAGTGTGGAAATTGCATTTACATAAAACTTTCTAAGAAGTATTGATCTTAAACATGCATCATATTCTTCAGGAAATATCTTCTTAGCATATTCAAGGTTGAAACATATGAGTTCGATCTCATCATCATTAAACATCTTCTTAACAATAGGGCATAGAGTAGATACTACAAGTCTAACATCAAAATCAATACATCTGTCTTCATAATTGATGAAGTATTTAATGATTCTTGGCAGATATGGGAATGATCTGCACGTTAATGGCTTGTAGTATTGATGTATTATGCAGAACTTATCCTTGTCAAGAAATGGACATTCATTATTATCATTGAGTTTCATTACGTAAGAGAGAGCGATTCTGACTCTACTATATGTATCAGCTATAGTGTATGCTGGTGCTATTGTAATATCGATATTGTGAATTCTTGCAAGTCTTTTAAGAATAAATACTTCATGAGGTAAAATAGTTATTGCAGATAATGTACAACAATATCCACAACCTTTAATACATTTAAAACTCTTCACGCATATCTTGACTTCAAAATAAGACTAAAACTACTTAAATATTTCTTATATTCAGTATATGCGTGATGAAGGACACTCATCTGAGAGTTGATGAACTGATGACGAGCTGATCCTCATCTCCACACTACACGTCCTCTTGAGAAATTTAACTTAAATATATCAGCATACTGTACTTATTATAACATTCTGTGTATCGACGTATTATTAAGAGAGGTTCAGCATATATAGACGATATAGCAGCACTTGAGGTAGCAACCACCTGCATTTTGAGTACACAATAAAGCACTACTAAGTTATTAGCTCTACAATGACGTTCAAGCTCTTGCCAGCTGTGAAATCTAATGCTATGCAGAATCCATATATAGATTGGTGCATGCCCTTACAGACCTCATTTTTCAAAATTTAGAAATCTTCGAAGTAGCTTACACATACACTTAAGTTTGAATGATAGGTTGCTAAGTCGAATATGACCTTAAATCTTACAATATTATGAGGGTTCTGTTGACTAGGGTAATACATTCAAAATCAATATTCAAAAATCAACATGCACAAAATCAACAGAACCATTATGAGTAAAAGTTTAATATGCTAGATGATAATTACGATTAATAGATTTAAAGTGATTTAAATGTCAAGTAAGTACTCCATAATTGTTGGTAGGGGTTGGCTTGTTGCTGAAATTGCAAGAGCACTTATAGAGAATGGTTATGTGGTTTCTATTATCGATGAGAAAGCTGAAGAACATTCAAGAACTTATAAAGACATAGCAATTTACGTATATTCAAGTAAACCTAGTGAAGAGATATTAAAGAAGGCAGGTATTGATAAAGCTGAATTAGTTATTGCTGTTGATGAAGATGATGAAAATAACTATCACGCATGTAGGGTAGCTAAGGAGAGAGGAGTACCTATAGTTATTGCACGTGTAAATAGTATTGAAAATATTGATAAGTTTAACGATTTAAATATACACACAATAATTACGGAATATCTAGTTTATTTAAATGTGCTTAAAATAATGAAGTCTGAATTTAAGAATGTACTTTATAGAGATAGTAATATTATGGTGATCTCACTCCTTATAAGTAGTGACTCACCATACATAGGCTTTACGGTTAAGGAAATTGAAGATAAGTTTAACATAAGTATACCTTACATTTTAAGAAATGGAAAGCTGTTAAAGTCAGAGCCAGATCTTGCTATTGAAGCTGAAGATACGTTAATAATACTTGGACCTGTAGAGGATGTTGTAACAATAATGCAGAAAGTGTACTAGTCATGATTAGTGTAGAAACTTATGGAGCTATAAGTATTGTCAATGCAATTCCATGCCTTAAAGGTTCTGCAATGAGTATTAACTTAAAGTTGAAAGTCGAAATAGAAAGAGCTAAAAGACTTGAAGTGTTGAGTGATAGAGAGACCAATACCGATTTCATAAAATACATAATTCACAGAATGATGAGCATGTACAGCATTGATGATAAGTTAAGAGTAAGAATATGTTCAGAAATACCTTCAGCTTCTGGATTAAAAAGTAGTAGTGCTGTATCTACAGCACTTATTGAAGCTTTAAATAAGTACTTTCAACTCGATCTAGATCATCTTGACGTTTTAAGATTATCAGCGAAGTTATCTATAGAGTATGGTGTATCTATTACTGGAGCATTTGATGATGCTTCAGCATGCTTCTTAGGTGGTATAGTGTATACTGATAATAAGGAAATGAAGATTATTGAGAGAAGAGAACCAGATGATATAGATGTAGTAATATATGTTCCTAAAGTTTCTAAAAAATTAACTTCTCAAGGTATTGAAAATTTAAGAGTAATGTCAAGCATTTTTGAAGAAATCTTCAAACTAGCTCTTAAGAATCCCTGGAAGGCATTAACAATAAATGGTCTGCTTGTAGCTTCAGCGTTAGGTTACGATACTTCAATAATCTATGAGTTATTAAAATTCAATTCAGTTATTGCTGCTGGCTTATCAGGTAATGGACCTGCAATTAGTATTGTCACCTATAAAGATCAACATGATGATGTTCTTAATTACCTTAAATTACTTGATGGTTATGTAATTACTACAAAACCAATACCAAGTATTAGAGAAGCGTAGTTCATGTATTTACAATTTCTAATCTAGATAATCTAGATTTAGCAATTTTACTTAAATTCCAAACACTAAACTTATCACCATATATGTAATTTCCTTTAGCAAGTTCTTTAAACAATTTAATAATATGTTTATCAAAATTTATAACGTCATAAATAACTTTATAACCTAAAACGAAAGTTCCAAGTATTGTATTTGGGATTAAGTTTTTCTTAAAATCATCATAACTCATTACAATTATATCTAACGGTTTACTTACAACTTTTCTGAAAATTCTTCTTAAACTATTCACTAACTTTACATTATCATTAGGATTTAATGTTTTATCAATTATAATCAAGATATCAATATCACGCGCATAGTTTATACCCATCCTCACAGTACTACCAAATATTACTATGCTGAGTAGAATTATTTTCAACTCCTTTAAGTAGCGTATTAGTTCAGGAAGTACATCTATGAATATATTATTCAAGAACTTTAAGTTCATGAAGCCACCTCTCTATAATTTTAATAACCTTCTCAGCCTTATATACTGCTTCTCTTGCAAGTTCTTCATCAATAATTTCTTCAGGACTATATACATGTCCTCTAAATAGTGTTGGATATCTTGAACGTGTATAATATTCTTGAAGATTTTCAAGAACTTCAGCTACATACTCAACATCAGTACCTAGACGATCAATATATTGTCTAAGTCTTGAAGCAAGAATAATGCCGTGATTTCTCCAATATTCACCAAAAGCTTCAAGAATAGCTTTTACACACTTTTCAACACATTGTTGAGAGTAGAATATTGCTTGAGGCCAATCATTAAAATCTAAAGCTCTTTTTGCTCTTTCAAAATCTTTGATAGCTTCTTTAAAATAACGTTTACTAAATTCATGAAATATTGAAGTCATGATTTATACTTAACTTAAATACTGGAGAAATTTAAATGTTCTTGCTATAATTCATGCATAATTGAAGTATGTAAATAAATTGTTGTGATACTATATTTTGAATAGGTATGTTCTTTTAAGTGCTTCAAATGTTGCTTTTACAAAGTTTATTGTTGTTCTTGTATCTCCGAAGGTCTGAGTCCACACATCTCTAATACCTGCAAGTTTAAGAACAACTTTTGCCGCATCACCTGCAACAAGACCTACGCCTTTAGGTGCAGGTATTAATCTTATATGTACACTACCTGCTTTACCTTCAACTTTGAAGGGTACGCTGTGAGGTTCTGTACATGAGCAATGCCAAGAACCGCAACCTCTTCTTACGGGTGTTATGTTTAATTTTGCTTTCTTTATAGCTTTCTCTATAGCCATACTTACCTGTCTAGCTTTACCAACACCAATACCTACATAACCATCCTCATTACCAACAACAACGAGTACTTGAAATTGACTAACTTCACCAGCATCTGTTTGTCTTTGAACAATATTAATATTCACAACTTCATGTTTAAGATCAGGTAGGAAGTAGTCAACAATTTCTGGTTCTTTTATAGGTAAGTTTAGTCTAAAAATGTCATCTAGAGATTTAATTCTACCATCCTTAACCAACTTACCTGTTAATGTTCTAGGTTGCCATAATTCTAAAACACTCATAACAATTCGATTAAAAGATTAACTCTTAATAAACATATCTCAACAAATCTACAAAATATCTTGAAGAGTAATAGTAACATCTTTAAGACCTACACGTTTAATAAATCTTCTAAACTCTTCATCAATTGTTAAGAATTGAAGATTAAGATTAATAGCAGTACTGTAGAGTAAACAATCAATTAAATCATTATGACCAAGAAGGTATATTTTTAAAGCATCACTAAGTATTTTACTATTCTCAACAGTAATTTTAAATCGATTACTTTCAACTAGAGCTTTTAATCTATATTCAATCTCACTAATAGGTATTTCAACGCCTCTTCTTAATAATCTAATGATTATCCGTAATGATTCAAGTATTGAAAATCTAGATATGTAAAGTTCATACTTTGAAATTTTTAATGAGGATTCATCTACCTCCTTACTTACTGAAATACCAAGGATAGGTAGTATGAATGATGTATCAAGTAGTATTCTCTTCATTTAATCACTTACATATTTTTCTTGTTCTTCAATACTTACTCTTTCAATCTCCTCAATACTTATACGTGCATATTTCTTGCCTTTTAAAGCCAACTCTATAGGATCTGGAATTGGTTCAATGATAATTTTATAATCTTCAACGTATAGATATGCTTTAGAACCTTCTTTAATACCTAAAATATCAACAACACGTTTAGGTAGGTATACTGCATATTTAGCACCAATTTTGATCTCAAAAATCATCTGACTATTTAAAATATTCAGAAGAATAAATAGTTTTCTGAAAAGCTATTGCATATCTGGTAAAGATCTAGCATTATCTAATTGAAGTTCTGGGAATCTATATTATTGGTTTTGTACTTATCCATACTATCTGTGGTTTTGTTGTTGGCCATGTTGGTGGTCTTGGTCTTACAGGAAATCTCATCATTACAAGTCTCTTCCTAGGTCCTGGTATAGAACCTTCAAGTATAATGTATGGTCCTGTAATTATGCCATAATGTTTAAATCCTTCTGGTGGCGTTACTTCATGCCCATTTGTACCTATCATTAGAATTCTCTTATTGTATTCTGTTCTCTTATGGAAACCCAGTTGTCCTTGTCTTGGCACTGTATACATTACTGCTGGTTTTTGTGGACTTATTGTTCCTGTTCTTCTATGACCTTTTCTATGTTTATGCCATTTTGGAAGTATAGTTACTCCGAATCTCTTAATAACACCTTCGGTTCCTTTACCTTTAGTTACAGCTGTAACATCTACATATTGTCCTTCTTGAAAAACATCACTTATAGTTAACTCTTTACCAAGTATATTTATAGCGTAGTTGAAAATTTCCTCAATATTTTCAGTACCACCTATAGGTATTTCAAAAATTTCAGGAGTTTTCTTACCAATACCTGAAAGCCACGGCTGTGTAGATACTATAAGTCTAACTTCTCTAATGATATCTAGTTTATTCTTTACCTTCTCAAGCATCTTGTCAGTATCTATTTTTTCAGGCAATGTAGGAATTCTTCTATATACTTGTTCAGGTATTTTCGAAGACCAAACTTCGCCAATACTTAAAAGTGCTACTTTCCAAGGATCAAATGTGTATGCTCTAAAACCTAGTACTCTTAATGGTGGAGCATCAAGTATGGTTACAGCTTTAACAATTTCTTTACCATAGAAGGGACTCGTTGGTCTATCGTCAATCACTACTACATGAGCCATACCTGCCTTATAGGCTGCAAAACCTAGAGGTATTGGTTTACCAATCTTTGGATCAACCCAAGTTCTAAACTTAGCAACAATACTACTAGCTCTCTTTCTAGGGTAAAATGCCATTGAGCCACGTCTTGGTCTATGAATTTTCAATCCACACATAAAGATTCAATAAACAGTCTTAAGTGTACCCCTTATAAAGATTTCACATCAATATTTCAGTACAAGTGATGAGGTTTAGTAAGTATTTTGAATTCTTGAGAAGCCTATCAACATCATCTCAACGGTTAAGGTTTAATCGTAGGTATGTTACTGTTTCAGAAATTGCTCAACAATTTTATTGTGAAGAAAAGCTCAGACTTTCAATTATTGAAGGTAAAGTAGAGACTGAGGCTACTGTCTTAGGAACACTTATTCACGAGAATTTACTTAGAGGTGAAGAATTAAGTCTTGAGGAGTTGCTTAGGAGAATAGAGAGTGGTTACAGAGTTGTAGCTTCTCTACCATTAGTGGGAATTATTGATGAGATTCCTATAGTGGGTATTCCTGACGCCATAGTCTTCATTAATGGAATAGCAAGTATAGTTATTGAATTAAAGACAAGTAATAAATGGTTAGATACAGTCTTTAAGACAGAATACGTACAAGCACAAACATACGCCTATCTACTTCATGAGCTTAACATAGCGTCAAAGAATTTAATTGTAAGTATTGCGAAATTGAAAAGAGATCCTGAGTACGTCAAGTCTAAAAGATTAGAAATATTGAAAGAGATCTTGAAAATTCTTGATCAAGTAAGTATAACACCCATAATTATTCATAAGAAGGACTTAACCATACATTGCATGCCTTTTGATGAGTCTATAATTCATGATATTAAGTGGGCATTAGCTTTCTGGAAAATGGAAAGAGAACTTCAACCAACTAGTTCTTTAAGTAGATGTTTATCTTGTGAATATCGTCATATATGTTCGTTATGTAATGTACGTAAAGTTTAACAATTCAATACTAACGAATTAATTTGATGAAAAGTGTATTAACAGTAAGACCTACATATTCAAGACCTTATAAAGTGTTTATCGGCATCGATTTGACTAATGAATTAATTGAAGAGTTGGGGAGTATTACAAATTGTGATAAAGTTATCATATGCGTTCAGAAGGCTTTAGAAAATCATAAACTCGTCTCTGAACTTCTCAATAAGTTAGAGAGATCTTACAGAGTTGAATTTGCGTCTCTACCTGATGGTGAGACAGTTAAGGATTTAGAAATTGTCTTAAAACTTCTAAAAAGATTCTATGAGCTAAGTATTGATAGAAGTGTACCTATAATTGCTATTGGTGGTGGTGCTCTTGGTGATGCTATTGGTTTTGCAGCATCAATATTTATGAGAGGATTACCACTAATTTTAATACCAACAACTCTACTCTCTATGATCGACTCAGCCATTGGTGGTAAAAACGCTGTTAACATGTACGGTATAAAGAACTTGTTGGGAACTTTTTACCAGCCATCTCTAGTTATTGAAGACTTAAGATTTCTAGAAACTCTACCTCAACGTGAATATAGATCAGGAATTGCAGAAGCATTGAAGTATGGATTAACTCTTGATAAAGAATTGTACGTACTTATTAAAGAGAAGTATCGAGACATACTTAATAAAGAGACAAACATACTTCTAAAACTTATCACTAAATGTGTATCATGTAAAGGAAGAATTGTAGAGCTTGATGAGCGTGAAGAGAGAATGATTAGACAAGTATTAAACTTAGGACACACTATTGGTCATGCAGTTGAAGCTTACTATTCAGGAAAGTATCTTCATGGAGAGGCTGTAATGATTGGATTGATAGCAGAGTTAAAGATAAGTGAAGAACTTGGATATACTAGGAGAGGTATTAGTGATGAAGTTAAAGAGATAGCCACAAAGTACAACTTACCTTACAAGATAGAAGTAGATGTGGATATCAACGTAATATGTGACAAGATACTACATGACAAGAAACGTGTAGGTGACAAGATAATTATACCTATAGTTAAAGATCTTGGAAGCTTTGAAGTGGTGATGATAAGTATTGACGAGTATCTAAGCTATGTTAGGAAGATCTTAACATTAAATAAGTATTAAAGTTACATTAAGGTAAAGTTAAAATAATTGTAGAAGATAGTTCTTAAAGTGATGATGATACTTGCCCCCCATTGATTAATGAAGAAACACCGGGTTTTTGTCTGAGCATCTCTATGTCGAAATCAACTTATCAATATTTGTTCTATTTTTAAGATTTGCAATAAAGCTTATATCGTAAATATCTACTGTGTAGTTCTTGTAATTAATGACTATTTTATAAACTGCCTTGCAGTTAATTGATGGCTCATCGATATTTCTTAACACACCTATAATGATTATCTCATATGCATTTTCTACCTCCTTCTCCATAATGTACATAAATTCAATAATGTAGTTATATGCATCGTAATCACCAACCTGTTCACCACTTTGTATAAATTCTTTAATTGCCTGTTTCAGAAATTCAGCTTCATTAGGTAATAACACGTCTGAACTTACATGTATATTAATTACGAATTTCTTGACTCCAAGATCTGGTATGTTTATCTTCTCTTCAAGCTTAATCATTACGTTAATACACTATTAATGATAAGTTTATAATTATTCTCTACTTCAGACACTTGTAATGATTTTATTAGTTAGTAATTATGAGAAGTTAGTATCTGTACTAATATTCACAGTTAGTGTTGCCTTAATTGTAAGTGGTAGATTTGAAAGGCATGTAGTCTTTCCAATTTCAGCACTTGTACTTATCCTTCTTGGAGTGGTGCCTTTGACTAAATGCTATGAGTTTATTGATTTTGATGTTATTGGGCTAATTATTGGTGTTTCAATTATTAGTAGTTTCATCATTAAGTCAGGACTTGCTGAACTTATTGCTTATAAAGTCTTAGAATTAAGTAGAGGATCACCTGTTAAAGTCTTAATTCTACTATCACTTACATCTGGCATGCTAAGTATTGCCCTTGAGAATGTATCTGTAGTCTTATTATTAGCTCCAATCACTTACCGTGTGACCTCCTTATTGGGAGTTAATCCAGTACCATACATGATTAGTATTGCCATATCTTCAAACGTTAGTGGTGCTGCCACATTGATAGGAGATCCACCTAGTGCCATGATTGCCTCAGCACTTAACTTAGCCTTCATGGATTTTATATTCATGCATAATAGACCATCAATGTTCTTCTTCACTATAATCCCCATGATAATATCTATTCTTTCACTTATCAGAATATGTAAACCATTTCTTAAATGGGAAGATCATGTAGGGAAAGATGTCATGGAGATCTTAACTAGGCCAAGTGTTGATAAGTTATTCGTGACTGAAGTCATAGCATTCTTAACGTTGAAAATTATATTATTAAGTTTCAGACATGAACTTCACATGCCCCTTTCAATACCTGCTTTACTTTCGGCTTTTGGTCTAGTGCTTGTAAGAATACGTCATAAGAGAGATGTTATTGATGCTCTAAGAGAAAGTCTAGACTATAGACTCATACTATTTCTCATAGGTGTCTTTATACTCTCAGGTTCACTTGTTGAAACGGGTTTCATCAATGATGTAGCTAAAATAGTCACTTCAATTTCTAGAAGCAATGAACTTCTCACTGTTAATATCTTAATTTGGTTTTCAGTTTTAGCTTCAGCTTTCCTAGACAATATACCTTACTTTGCAGCGACCATACCGTTAGTACTAAATATTGCTGAACCTTCAGGTTTCTCTAAATATCTACTCTCATGGGCACTACTTATAGGCGGTACTCTTGGTGGTAATATTACCTATATAGGTGCTATGGCGAATGTAACAGCTGTGAGACTTTTAGAAAAATGGGGATATAATGTTAATTTTCTAGACTTTGTTAAAATTGGATTACCTTTCACCTTAATTTCAGTAATTCTTGGAGAAGCATTACTATTAATCTTTTGGATGTAAAGTTTTAGAAGTTAAGATTTTCTAGAATTATCAACCCATGATCAACACCATCATGGCATTACTTACAGGAGTAATGCTTACCATGATGGGATCTTTCATGTTCATTAATGGTATTGAATATCTTGCATATAAGTTTCGATGGTCGCAGACCTTTCTAGGTTCAGTTATTTCACCAATCGTCACATCCACACCTGAACTTATAGTATTTACTTTAGCTTTAATTCTCTATGGTTATGAGGATGTCAGTATTGGCACAATTCTTGGAGAACCATTAATAGTATCAACACTAATATATTCAACAATTCTGCTACTAGCAATTGTTAGTTACGTACTTAAAAGACGTTTAAACTATAATCTTCACGTAGATAGAGCTTTGAAAATGCCATATATGATCTTTATTGTATGTTTTCTTACAGTATTAATTACGACATTTATATGTAATATAGTGGTGAGATACTTCATAAGTGCTTGCTTATTCTTAACGTACATAGCTTATATACATCTAATGTATCGTGTAGAGAGTTTTCTTATTGAGGAGGCTAAGAAACCATACTTCTCAAAAATCTTAAATCCACTAACGGCAAGTATTCTTCAAGTAATTACTTCAATATGTCTAATGCATCTTGGTTCTGAGTTCATGATTAGTAATGTTAAGATTTTAGCAGTTAAGTTGAGTCTAAGCTCTATAGGTGTAACTATAATTGTAATTCCCATAGCTACAGTACTTCCTGAAGCAATAACGAGTATTTTATGGAGTATTAAGGGAAGAGATACCATTGCTCTTGGATGTCTAATTGGTGAGGAAGTACTGTACTCAACATTCTACCCAGCATTAGCATTTCTAGTAACTGATTGGAATCTTGACTTTTCAGCAATGTTAAGCATGATTATTGTTGAACTGATAAGCCTTGCCATGCTCTTACAAGTCTTGAGAGGAAAAGTAAATTCACTAACTGTAATGTTATGTTTAGGCCTTTACGTACTTTATCTTAAAGCACTGTTAAGATAGGTAGCAAGCATTAAGTATCAAGAGTCTTAGGATCTAGAATTTACTGGAGAGTCTATACTCTTCAATTTTATCTCTTGCCTTTTCTCTCTTTTCTCTATGTTCATGTAGAAACTTCACTATTTTCTCGTAAAGTATTAACTTACATTCACCACAAAGTATTGAGCCATTTGTACAGTCATTACGTATTTTGCTTACTAGCTCATCATTCTCAACAAATACTACGTAGTATTGATAAACTATACATTTATCAGGATTACCACCAAATTTTTTCTGTAATTCCTTAGTTGGTTGACCACCAGTTAGAGCATTCATTATCTTTCTCTTAATATCTCTATCATCATCAGTTATGTATATGGCTGTCTCAGGTTTAGAAGCACTCATTTTTTCTTCACCTGTAAGTGCAGGTATGAATTTACAGTAAATGGTTGATGGCTTAGGATATCTAAGTTCTTCAGCTATATCACGTGCAAGTCTAAAGTATGGATCTTGATCAATACCGCACGGTATGAGTACAGGAGCTTCTTCACCGTAGAGCTCTGTTGGTAGGAAGGCTACAGCTATTTGAAGAGTTGGAAAGAAAGCTGAACCAATATTAGAACTATCAGTAAAACCGAAAGTGTGTTTTACCGTTGATATCGTGAGTTTCTTAGCTACTCTAATAGCGATCTTGTACAAGTACTTAATATCTTCAGTATCAATAATTATGTGAAGCTTCTTGGGGTTAAAGCCGAGAGCAATAACGTCGAGAGCATTCTCATAAGCATATTTATTAGCTTCTTCTAGAGGCACACCCTTAACTAGAAATTTCTCGTCATCAGTCATCTCGAAAAACAGTTCCATATCAAATACGTCACTTAACCATTTAGTGAAAATCCAAGGAACTAGATGACCAATATGTAGATCAGCGCTAGGGCCTCTACCAGTATAGAGTGCACACTTTAATCCCATCCTAATTCTATCGATAATTACGTTTAAATCTCTATGAGCATAGAAGTGTCTACGTCTTAATAGGTAATGCAGATTATTATTGGCTAATCTTCTAATTTCTTCAATATCATCTTCAGTTAAGAGCTTAACACCAAATTGTTCTGCTAATTTTAAATAGTCAATTCTTCCCTTAACTTCCCATGGCGTGACCATGAAGGTTTCTGAAGAATTATGAACCACAATACGAAATCCCTTGCAGAATGTGAAGTAGGTTTTCTAAAAATTTAACTCTCCATCTTGTTAGTTGAGATTTTATAAACTTCATATGTTCTTAAAGATATTGGTATTGACATTAAGAGAAGTATAATAACCATTATTGAATATACTTTAAGTACAAACTGTGAAGGAACTGAGAAGATTATTGGAACATATTCTTGTGAAGATATTGGTATAATCTTAGTAATCGATGTTTTAAACATGTCTTGTAGTGAACCAATAACTGCAGGTCCAAGTGAACCACCTATGAATCTAAAAACCATATTCATTCCTGTCATGACTCCCAACTCCTGAGTACCCACAGTAAAGACTATGATATTTATTATGGGTACAAGACTCATAGTTACGGCACATGCAATTAATGTTGTAGTAATTACTACATGTGCTAAATTACTAAGATTTGCTAAAAGATACGATGATGCTAATGGTATGGCGATGATTAAGCTAAGTATTAATGAGAGTCTGACACCTAATCTTCTAATTAATGTTGCAAAAATCATAGCCGATATTAGTGAACCTATTGATGCTGGAATCATACATATTCCAGTCTCTAGAACTGTTAATTCTTGACCAACAGGTTTAGGTAGTCTAAGTAGTATCACTGCAGCTTGAAAAAGACCAAACATAGAGAAGCCTGTAACTATACCAATGATGTTACCTGCAAATATGTTTCTATTAGTAAGTAATGCTATATTTATGAGTGGTGTAGGTACTGTGAGTTCCCAGTAAATGAAGAGTAGTAGTAGTATTATTGATGATGTTATGGCTGTAATTACTTCAAGACTAGACCAGCCAATATGTGGTGCTCTTTCAAAAGCGTAACAGAGCATAGCTACACCAGAACCTATCAGAAAAGCACCAAGATAGTCAATACTTACTCTATCAACTCTAGGTCTATACTCTCTTAGTGTCATGTTTATGATTATGGTTAAGAGATAACCAAAAGGTGCTGCTGTTGCGAATACTTCTCTCCAACTATAAATATCTGCGATGTATGCTCCAAGAACCATACCAATTACGGCACCTATACTAAACATGGCACTAATTATACCTTGAGCTCTAGGAACTTCTTCACGTGGAAGTTGTTCAACAATCATGCTGAATGCTATGGGGAAGATTGAAAGAGAAGCACCCTGTACTGCACGTAATATTATGAATAGAGTGTAATTGTGAGTTATTGAATTCAAAGCTAAAGCTGTTGAATATATAGGTATAAGTATAGTTAGAGTTCTCTTTCTACCAATAATATCACTAAACTTAGCGATAAGTGGAGTAAATGCTACAGCTGAAAGCATGTACGCTGTAAGTACCCATGCAAGCTCTGATGTAGATATGTCAAAATCTTTCTGAATGTCTGGCAATGAAGGCATGATCATGGTCTCACTATACATTACCAGCAAGGCGAGTAAGCTGAGAGTCAAAACGACATATATAATGTATCTCCTATCGATAGATGATGACACACATTTAAGATTATTCAAGTTTTATATGCATTACTGAATATACAGATAACTCGCGTAAATCTAGTAAAACTTAAATATAATTATTCAACGTCATAGATGTGAAGATCAATAACATACATGCCATAGCAGTGCTAACAATTCTACTAACAACAACAATTACAGTGACATGTTATGCTCAAGAAATGCTATATGTCACGGGCTATTGGGGCACTCCTGGAAAACCCATAATTGTAGGTCCAGGAAGTGAACCTGTACCTTTAACAATACACATATTCAATACAGGACCATACTTGTTAAAGAAAGTTAAAGTTGAACTGATTTTACCTAACCATATAAACTTCTATAGAGGTAGTCCACAAAGATACACAGTGATTATTCCACCTCAAGGAAATGTAACATTGATATTCTACTTATCAATTAGTCCACACATTAAGACGGGAATGTATGAGATAACCGTCAGGGTTAGGTATGATGTATATACGTTAAGTATTAAACAAATAAATAACATAACGATTCCTGAATGGAGATATGAAGATACTGATTATGAAAGTCACAAAATCACTCTACCCGTAATTGGCATAGTTAATGTGTCAGTGTATGGAGTTTTCTGGGGTACAGCGGAACAACCCATGTCCCAATATGTAAGTCCTGGCGTTAAAGATATACCACTAACTATATACTTACTAAATACTGGAACTATAGCGCTAACTAATGTCTCAGTCACACTACTGATGAGGTATCCCATATATCGTAAGATTAATAATAAGTATGTAGATAGTATAACTAAGAGTATAGGCTATTTACCTATAGGTAAGCCCGTACCTATAACGTTCATGGTGAGTATATGTGATAATGCTACTGAAGGGACGTATGTAGGAACATTAATAGTTAGATATCTTGAACGTGGAATTACTAAGACCATAAACTTCACATACCACATATCAGGAGCTAAGATTGACATATATTGGTCAGGCTGGGGAGTTTTAGAGAAAGGAATTTACATGAAGGTAGGTGCAGGATATAGAAACATACCATATACGATATACTTAATTAATACAGGCAATAACTATGTTAGTAATGTTAAGATCAGACTATGTACAAGATATCCCATATATAGTTCTGAAAGTAATTCCTGCATAGTCAAGAATGTAGGCACATTACCTCCGGGAAGACCTGTACCTATAACTTTCACATTAAATATCTATCCCAACGCTTCATCAGGAACATATACTTCACCTATAGAAATTTATGTTAATGAGGTTAGAATACTTAGACGTTACGTAACTTTTGAAATATCTAAATCTTGTCCTGACGTCATGGCTATAATGTTTAAACCACCAAGAATTTATCAGGACATGTTTGGAGTATTGTTGAATATGACTTTAATAAATATGTGCGAAGTAATTGCTAAAAACGTAACTATCGACATAATTACACCAAGAGGAATAGAAGTAATATACAAGAACGCTACGAATTTAAGAATTGAAAATCTGATACCAGGCAAACTCATACCCATAATAGTTCCGCTACGAATAAGTAAAGATGTTAAGCCAGGAAGATATTACTTAAAAATTTTAATAAGATGGTGTAATGGAAAGATTGAGAGAAATGTTGTACTTGATATTTATGAGAAGGCTAAATTTAGAATAGAGAGAATAGAAACTAAAAACTTCATACCTGGCTCATCAAAGGCTATCTTGACTATATATTTAAAGAAGTTAAATAACGTTAAGGTCAAGAATGTACAAGTAACTCTTCAACCTCCTTCAGAGCTTGTAAGATTTTATGTACCTAGTGAAAGAGTTATTGAATTAATGACTCTTGGAAGAACTTATGTAGGTGAAATTGAAGATAATGACTTAATAAAACTTTCATATCTGCTTGAGATAGATTCTGACATACCTTCAGGAAACTATACATTCATACTCACCATAACGTGGTATCAGGAAGGTACTTATATACCATTTACAGAGACTATCCGTTTCAACATACCTATCAAGAGAACCTTCATCGACGTATTAATTGCAAATATTCCAATAATAATTTCAATAATTACAGTATCTCTTGCAGTGTTATTAATCGTGATTATGAGAAGAAGATTAAGAGTCAGATCTTAATCTTCATCTATCTCTTTAACATTTTTGAAATATCTTGTCAAGAATTTTATGAAATTATCAATTAACTCTTCAAGACTTAATTTTCCAACATTACTCTTCTTAATAATAACTACTCCAGCACTTAGATGACCACCACCCATACCTTCATAAATTTTTACAAATCTTTGAAGCATTTCAGGAATTATGTATTTACTATTTCTAGCTCTACCAATTATTCTAAATTCATCATCATGTTCAGAAAGTATGAATACTAGATCACATCCACAATCCTGCATAATCTTTGCTAAACTACTCTCATAAGCACTTACATGACTTACACATAGTACTTCATGATTTGTTTTGAAGGCTCTCATTCTTAAAATTCCTTTAATTCTAGCCATTCTTTCAGACCAATCTATTTCTCTAGAAAATACTAATCTACATATCTCTTCATAATTTAAACCACATCTACTTAGTAGTTCTGCAAGTACTTGAAAGGTCTCAACTCTAGCTTTACTTAATCTTCTACTATCAGTTAAGATTCCTGCAACAAGTAGGATGTTATCAATATCTTCATAACTTATGTAGTTCATATTTTTTAAAACTAAATAGATTAGCTCTGAAGTGCTTGAAGAGTCCTTATCAATGATCTTAATATCGATCTTTAATAGCTCTTCATCGTGAGTATAGTGATGATCTATAATCACGAAATTTCTAACTTTAAAGTTATGTAGTTTAGTATTCAATTGACTTGTTGAACTAGTATCAAGAATAACTGCTAGATCATAATCATCATCGATGACTTCACTTAAGTTGCACTTATAGTCAATCCTATAATTCAATTTCTCCAAAAGAATGTTCGTGTCCTTAGATATTCTTTCAGGTATGTATATTGTGACTTTCTTATTAAGAACTTTTCTTAAATATTTTGTAAGATAGTTTATTGAAGCAATAGCATCAGTATCTGCATGTCTATGTGTGAGAATAAGGATTTTGTCTGAACTTTCTAGCAGTTCTTTCAATCTCATCGATAGTTCCAGCAATTTCTCCATTATCAATCTTTTCTAGTAAGTATTTAATTAGATTAAAACCATACTCTGAAGCATCATTTACAAGTTTATTTAGAACTTCCTGTTTAATACCTAAATCACACTCAACATCTATGTCAATCTCGAAGGTTCTTTTCTCAAAATCAATGATATCAACTCTAACATTCAATTTTCTCAATCTTTTTACGGATATTCTCTTTAAGATATATTCATGTATATGTGATGCAGCTACAATTGACACATTTAAAAGGACGTTATTTTCATGAGAGCTCATACATTAAGAATTTATCCACCTTCAACCCTACCTGATTGTTGCATTCTAGCTAAGGCTTCGTTAATTTTTGATCTTAAATCATCAATTTGTTTTCTAAGTAAAGATTCTTGCTTTGAGAGTGATGTGATGTTGAGCTTTAGAAGCTCTTCACGTTCTTTAAGTTCGTTGAGAGCTTGTTCTTTACTAACCATTATTAGGAAAGTACCTACAGCCTTGTAAATCTTATTTTCAGGAGGTACTTTCTCAATTTCACTAATAGCTTTCTCAATTTCTTTTAATTCACTTTCAACTTGTTGCTTCATGATAAGTACGTTCTGTAATTGTGCTTGAAGTGCTTGAAGTTTTTCAATTTCTGCTTGGAGTGATGGTGGAATAGTTGCCATTATCACAACTTCTACATTCAAAATTTTAAAAAACTACCTCCGATTACTAGATCAATTCTATCTCAATCTTAACATCTTCAGGTACTCTAATCCTCATTAATTGTCTGAGAACTCTCTCATCAGCATCCATATCGATCAATCTCTTATGTATTCTCATCTCCCAATGATCAAAGGTGTGATAGCCTTGACCACTTGGTGCTCTTCTAACGACCACCATAAGCTTCTTTGTTGGTAATGGTATGGGTCCTGAGACTTTAATGCCAATCTTCTTAGCAATACTTACAATTTCTCTAGCAAGCTCATCAACTTTACTATGATCTGTTCCCCATATTCTAATTCTTGCTCTTCTAGGCATGGTTGATGTAGTTAGAGATTCAGCATTTATAAAGAATTCTCTCACTCTGGAGTAATAACATCAACATGATAATTTATTAATGATGAGTCTACAGTAATTTCAAGTGGAGAGTGTCTAGTTACACTATACATCATGAAGTACGACCATTGATTATCAAGAGCGTATACTAGAAGTTTAAAGTTTTGACCTAAATTTCCACTAAACTTAACTTTAACTACGCACTTAGTGTCATATTTACAGTATGCACTTAATTCACCTTTAAGAAGTTTATAAGACCCATCTAACAGTGCATACATCTCTATTCTTGATCTGTATGGCTTTGTTAAGTTCATTAGGATCTTGTTTTCTGATGAATTTACTACTACAAGTTTGAAATTGTAAAGACTAAGTCTAAAATGTAAGTCTCTACTCATTTCCTCAAATCCGGCACTACCACTACCATAGTCATTAATAATTCCAAAATAATTTTTCGAAATTTTAACAATTATTGGTGGTGGTTCAGGAATTATTCCAAAAATTGAAAATGGTCTATATTTTCTCCACGGAATTAGTAAGTAGACATCACTCTCAGTAATACCTATTATTAATGCACATTCAGCTCTTGAATACGGATTGATCTTTACAGGAAGTTTAGTCAGTATCCAGTGATTAGTAAGTACATGTAGAAAATCACTATTTTCATCGTGGTCTTCACTCATTAATTCATAATTAATCTCTATAGGTCCAGAACTAGTCATTACTATGAAATGGTCTGATTTTGCTACTTGTCTTAAGTACTTAAGATTAAACTTCTGACCTGTAAGGTTCAATTTCTTAAATCCTTCACTAGTAACTATACCTAAGATAGTAATATTACCTCTCGTACTTACTAAATAATCACTACTCACAATAAGGCCACTGTACTTACTTGCAATTCTAGATTTCTTCTCTAGACTTTGAAGACTTGATTTTTCAGCTGAATGTAATTTATACATCAAGTTAAAGTAGAACGTTATCATTAAGACTAGCAAGACTGCAAACACACTCGAAGCTATTAAGATTGACAAACCTCCCCTCTTCACGTTATGGTTTAGTAACTGAATCATTAATAAGAGAATTACTTAATTAAAAAGAGAAAAGTATGCTCGACCCGACGGAACCTCCCATCACTCAGGCCCACTTTACGGACCTGTCAGGGAGTGAGGGCTGATAATTTAATTGTAATTACAATTTAAAATTCTTTCTTAATTAAAGTATTCATGTAGAGATCATGGATGCAGAGGTTTGCTTCTAAACGTAAAGTTAGGAAGGTTTTGTAAGGAGTTATAAGTCAAATTGATTATAAATTTAGATAATGAAAGACTTAAGGAATTAATAATTAAATTAATTGAAAAAGATAGGGTATTTAGATATGTACTGCAGGTGCGTTAGGAATTACAGAGATTCTCAACAGAGTTAATGAAATAGATCAAAAGTTATTGAAGTAGATCGTAAAGTAAGTAGTATGGAGTTATCTATTGGTGTATTAATTGAGGCAAGTCTAGTAAAGCACTTTATTGAGGATTTGAAACATAAAGATTAAATAGTTTTTATAATTGAACGTAACTTCATAATTAAGTATGAAACTGGTAGAGATTGTTATGTTATTGAAGTTAAAAGTAAAACCTAATCATCACGATGTTGATAATTTATTAAATAAAGTGTAAGATGTTAGAGAATGCTGAATTAATACCAAGTAGAGAAACATATACTTCTATGGATGTTCTGTTCAACCTCTTTTACTAGGTGTTTATATTGGTGATGATGTTATTAAGTATGCTAGAGATAAGAATGTTCTTGTTAAGAAAATTAGAACCTTAACCTTACATGATAATTCTCATCTTAATTGAGTAGGTTATATTAATGTGAAGTTATAGGTTAATTATCATGAAAGCATATATTTCTGTTGATTTTGAGGGTTTACCATTTATTGTTCATCCTGAACAATTAGAGCCTAAGAAAGTATTTTATGACGAAGATCGTAAAATTGCTACTAAAATTGCAAATACTATTGTCGATGAACTTCATAATTTAGGTTTTGAAGAAATATATATTGCCGATAGTCATGGTAGTATGATGAATATTATCATTGACGAACTTCCAGATTATGTATATCTTATTCGTGGATTTCCAAGACCATACTCCATGATGAGTATGGTTGAGAATTGCAATGTTGCCTTACTTATTGGCTATCACTCAAAATTTGGCGAACCCTACGCAATATTAGATCATACTTACAGTAGTACCACTTTCCGTTCAATAAGAATTAACGATATAGAAGTTAGTGAATACTTATTAAATACATATCTTGCTAATTATTTCAATGTTCTTGTAATTCTTGTAGCTGGTGATGAGACATTGATTAAGAATGATGTAGAGAACTACGCTTCATGGATTGAGAAGGTAATTTCAGAGAAGAGCTTAAGTAAATGTTCAGCAATATCTCCATCACTTAATAAGATCATTAACGAGTTAAGGCAAGGCATTAGGAGAGCTATTGATAAGTGGAGACATGGTGAAATTAAATTACTTAAACTTGAAGAGCCTCTCGTTTTAGAAATGGAACTGCAACAAACACTATATGCCGATGTTGTATCCAGGATTCCAGGCGCTGAGAGAATTGATGGGTTGAAAGTTGGACTTAAAGTTAAGAATATCGTAGAGGCTTATAACATTATTGAATTATCCACAATATTGTTAATTGGTATCAGGAATACTTTACAATCACTTAATTTCTAATTAAGTTATACTTTCTAAGTACTTCATCTACTGTACTTAATATTTCATAATCATCAACTACATTCTTCATTAATAACTTATGAACGATCTCGACTGAAGCTTCATATATTTTGCTAAATAGTTCATTACTTGTCATTTTTAATTCTGGTATGTATTTAACTTCACCTTTACGTAGCCCATCATAATCATATCCCAGATACTCTACTAATGTTCTAATTATCGATTTTGAGTAAGGTGAATCATACATCAACACCGTCACTACGTATTTAGCTAACTTTTCATTTCTAGGTGGATTTCCAAGTACATGAAGACCAAGATTTATTTGTGTAGTTTTTACTTTATCAATGTACCTATGAAGTTCTTCAATAATTTCATCAGGACTTTCAGCCCTAACTTCTATATTGTTCTCTTTCGCCTTACTTATTATCATGTCAAGTATTGTTTTTGCTCTTTCAAATTCACCAAGATTTCTAGCTTTGACGTACTGACTTATCAACTCCTCAAGTTCTTCTAAAGTATTTGCTATAGTCATTGCAGGATGCATGTGATCTATAAGTACAGCATAGCTTCTTCTCTTAGCAATAACCCCCTCCATAGGATTAGAGACAACATATACATATAAGTGAGGTGTATCGTCAATACTTATTTCAGGCCAACATTTCCAGCTAAGACCAACGCCCTTACCTGGTCTAAATTCTAGAGATCCATGAGTACCGAAATGTATAATTACATCAGCATCAAAAACTCTAGTTAACCATCTATAAACAGCTAACCACTGATGTGGTGGTGTTATGGTGGGATCGTGAAGTATTCTACATACATGGCCATCGCATCTAGATCCAGCACATCCAAATTTTGGTTGTGGTAGAATGACTACGTTACCAAATCTTAAACCGGGAACTACAAACTTACCATTATATACCATACCTACAAAACCTTTACCTGCCTTACCTTCAAGAACTTCTTTAGGATGTTTCCAGTCTCTTATCATTTTATCCTTAACATCTTCTGGAAGTTCTTCAAACCATTTCATGTAAGTTTCGTAATCAATAAAGGCTAAGGCTCCGCCTTTATTTACAATATCTTCAACACTTGTCCATCTAAAATCGTTTAAAGCTTTACGTTCAAGAATCATCTTAATTAGTTCTCTGCCACTATTTGGTTCATTCTCAACTCTATATCCTTTACTTTTTAAGTGTTTTAAAAATTGAACTATACTTTCAGGAACGTCAAGTCCAAGACCTACAGCTACATTAGCTTCAAGTCCTTTACATGGAGGATTTATGAGAATTATAGCTATTTTTCTTTCTTCGGGTCTTTTTCTTCTGAGTCTAATCCATTTCTTAACTTTTCTAGCTAGATACTTAACATGCTCATCAATACTCTCACTTCTCATAATTCCAAACTCAGATCTAATTGTTGCTGATGTTACTACTGGCTCTATCAATCCATCGACTTCAGGCATGATTACTTGATAAATCTGAGATATGTAGTCAATACCATGTTCAGATTCTAGCCATTCCTGTCTTGTCTGATACCAAGTTCTTACAGGTCTAATTATGGGTATGTTAATTTTCTTCAATATTTCAACTTCTTCAATATTCTTAACTTCGAAATCTTTAATGGTGTACGTTTTAGAAGTAAAGAAAAAGCTTGTAAAATCTAATAGTAAATCGATAATTACTCTATCATTGATAGTGAAGAATTTTAAACATGAATCAAGTTTTGAAGGTGTTTTGAGTATTGTATCTTTAAAGCCGTAAGTGAATACAGGAATAACGCCTAAATCTTCATTTTCTAAGGCATCTATGAGTTTATTTAATGGTTCTAAATCGTTATTAAGCCAATAAGTTCTGAAAAAGAGAATACCAACAAGTGGATTATTCTTTAAATCGTATATTTCAAGATACTTCTCAACATTATCAAACAAGCCATACCTGTAATGGTAAATTCCATGCCATGGAACATCCTTAACTTCAGGAACATCTATGTCAAGACCATACTCTTTAAGAAGTAGTTTGATAAGTCCTTCAAGATTTTCATAACTACCTCTTACCAAGTATTCTCTACATTTTATCCATAAGTTCTGAGAAACATTACTTAGATATGATAAGTCAGGATTAATAGATACTACAATCACATCCTTCAACTTTTTAAGGTTAGTTATAGTATCTACTATCTCTTCAGGAAGATCGTGAGAATATATGAAGATTATGTTTGATCTCTCTAGACAGCACTTGATCTCGTTAATGTTTACCTTCACCTTAGTATCTCCCATTGATGGGATGTAGTATATGTAATAGTTAATGTTGTATTTTTCTGATAATCTTTGAAGAATATTTCTAAAGTAAGGTATCCACGAACCACCATAGCCTATGAGAAGAGTTAATGTTATCATGTTTCTCTTTCGATAAGTTACTTATCATTTTTATAAGTATTACTATGTATTAAAATACCTCTAAATTATGAACTTAATAGATATGTAGAGAAAGATTATGCCAAATATCAACTTTATAATCCATGATGGAATTTTTGGAACTATCTTAGCACCTATCTGCGCACCTATGGCCGTTCCAATACCTAGACATATTGCAGGAACTATGCTTACAAATCCTTGATAAATTTTGAAAATACTTGAAACTGTGGCCATACTTATGAATGAAGCAAGTGATGTACCTACAGCTATTTTGATAGGTGAATTGAGTATGTATATAAATGAAGGTACAAGTACATAACCACCACCAAGACCAACAATACCAGTAACTACACCTACAAGAAATCCAATAAGGCCTTTAATATGTGATGAACCTGGTACTTCCTTAATATTCTCTAATTTTCCTACATGTCTCTTCAAACCTTCATATATCATTCTGAAAGATACGTACAGAAAGGCAATACCAATAATTAAGTTCAACAACCACTTCATATTAGCAATATACCAAAATATTATTGAACCTATCACAGCACCAATGCCTCCACAGATTCCCACTATTCTTGCTGTCTTAAAATCTATGTTTTTAATCCTTACATGAGCGATAGTGCCTGAGGTGGCTGTTATCATTACAGCTGTTATGGTTGTACCTATGGCGTATGGTAACGGATAGTTGAAAGTGAAGTAAAGTATAGGTAACATGATTACACAACCACCAATGCCGAGAAGACCACCAAGAAAACCTGCGAAAAGACCAGTAAGTAGAAGTATGAAAATTTCAAAATACATAAACACTTGAACCACGCTTCAAGTGTTCAAGTGAGTTTATAAAAGTCTAACTCAAATATTCTAAAATACTGATATAGAACTATGAGGTTGAGAGATTATATAGAGAAGATACGTAGTGAAAATTGTAGAAGAACGTTAATGATAAAGTATCAAAGCATTCTTGACGTGGATTTCAAACTTCCTGAAAATATTGATCAATTATGTCTTATTCTCAATGCTCTTTCTAGCGATATCAGATTATTAATACTTTACATACTTGCACAACTTCAAGAAGTACCTATATGTTTACTTGCAAGCATGCTTAAAAAAGATGAAACTCTAATATCACATCACATGAAACATTTAAAGAATTTAGGTTTAGTTTTTGAAAGAAGAGAAGGAAAATTTCGCTACTACACTGTTAACTATAATAAGTTAAGTGAAGCCTTAACTACTCTTACTAAGATGTTTAAAGTTAAGACTAGCTGTTAATACAATACCATGTAATACTTAACATATAGAATAGTATTTAAATCTAGATTTTGACTCTGAGAAATTAATGTACAGAATCTACACTATAAATGCTAATTCAGGTCTGAATCTTGATGAGATTGAAAATGCATATAAGAAATTTATACAAGACGATAATATAATTCGAAGAGACCTCTACATTGATAGTTTATGTGTATTAAGACACTTACTAAATAATATCGCTAAGTTATCACTCAACTTAAAGAATATTGGATTTAATGGAACGGATCTTACCATAACTTACGCATCATCATGTATTGGTAGAATAGTTATTAAGTCTGCATTGCCTGAATACTACATTGTCTACGCCAATTCATCATCTATGAAACCTACAATAGATCTTAACGATATAGTTATACTTAAAAGAATTGATAATGCTAACGAAGTCAGAATAGGTGATATTGTAGATACTATACTACCATATAAATGTCAACTAAGTAATGAGAGCTACATAAACTGTATTATTCATAGAGTTGTAGCAATATTTAGAGCTAAATGTCATATTTGTGATACTACCTTCTACATAACTAAAGGTGATAATGTTGAAAGCATAGATCCATACGCAATACCTTTCTGCTGCCTATTGGGTAAGGTTATCAATGTAATTAAGAAAGGAAGTGACATGTATAGTAGTGTTGAGAGAATATTAAGACAAGGCTAGACAATAATTAATGAGAAGTAAACATAACGTTGTTGAAAAAATAAATGGTAATACATCAACGCCAATTTATTCAAGAACAATCATATTTAAAAATGTTAACTTGTAAGGCAAATACGCTCTAAAATGAGTATGGTGCTGTAATTGACTGAGTAAAATGTAATGCTATTAATGTCTGCTTAATTATCATATGTTATCATTCAAAACATACATGCTAAATACATCGATGATAAGTAATCTACTATTCCCGTAACTATAATGAGAAGTGTATGTTCATCTAGAAAGATAAACACTGATTCTAAGTATTGATTTAAATTCTCAAAGATGTCTTCCCAATATTGAAAATAATGTGTAGTAAAGGCTAGTAACTAGTCCAAGTCTTGAAATTGTTATGGGTATTATGAATTGAAGAGATTACATAAGTGACTAAGTGGTGATGTTAAGATTAGTGTAGGTATTTGTACTAAACAGGCTAGATATGTTATAATGTTAAGCATAACTGTCATATGTTATTAATAACCCACCAATAGAGGTCTCTAAATTCAGGAATGTAGAGTATGTCTAGTAGAAATAATAGCGCTAATAATTTCAGAATTCCAAGACTTAAAGCTATGCCTAATGATGAGGTTATCACTATCTTGTCAATAACTTTCAATTTGGTAATGTTTGACTTAACTCTTCTTTCAGGATTAAAACCTTTACTAAGCAGTGCAAGTGTTAAGGTGTAGGATCTTCTAATTACCTGAGCGATAAGAGGTATTACTAGTTTGGCTATGTTTTTAGGATTTAATAGATTAAATTTTGAAAGTATTAAGACTATACGTACAGTTTTAACTTCATTTGTAATTATGTGAAGAGACTTAACTGCAATAGATACTCCTACTGAAAGTTTTTGATTGCTTAACGTACCTCTAAGTATTCTAAGCAACTTACTCTCACTTGTTGTCCATGCAATTGCAAGACCAAGTAACATAACTGACACAAGTCTAAGACTCT
Organism: uncultured Thermoproteaceae archaeon; assembly: GCA_964390355.1. Lineage (GTDB taxonomy): Archaea > Thermoproteota > Thermoprotei > Thermoproteales > Thermocladiaceae > CAYMHS01. The sequence goes on from CAYMHS010000002.1 coordinate 185,581, forward strand.
GCTTTAGTCCATACAGAAAACCCTGATAATATAGATAAACACCACCCGTCAACCAGCCTATAACTGGCATCTCTGGCGGTATAATGACTGCAAGCACTGTACGGGGCCATTCCTGATAAAATAGTGCTTGAAGTAGTGTAATACCCCATACGGGCGGTAGTATTATTAGTAAGGTCATTTTCAATCTCTCTAAATTGGGTCTGCTCAATAGGTAGAAGCTTCCTGATAGAATAGTTAAACATACGAGATTTCGTAGTTGATCAAACGTAAGTGCGAGTATGTTGAATGAAACAAGAATTGCAATCTTAGCTCTAGGATCTAGATCAAGCTTCATAACAGATCCCTAACATTCTGATCTTACTCATCAATTCTCTATCAGGTATTGGCTTAATGCCATACTTATTATAGAGTTCTAACGTTAGGGGTTTTATAAGATTACACTTATCGATAACATCATTTCTTGAAAGTACATCAATAGTATCACCACTTGCATATACTTTACCATCATGTAAGACGATAGCTTTGTCTGTATAGTTATATGTGAAATCTATATCATGCGTTACAACTACCGCGACAGTATGATCTTCACGTACATAGTCTTTAACAAGTTCACCAAGAATTGATATGCATTCCTCATCTTGACCTGCCGTTGTTTCGTCAAGTAGTAGAATTTTTGGTCTTAATGCAAGTGTTGCAGCAAGTGCAACTCTAAATCTCTGGCCTCTAGATAATGCATGAGGATTTCTATCTAAGTAATTTCTAATACCTAGAGTACGTGATATTTCAATAACGTATCTTTCTAGCTCAATTTTTGACTTGCACCATAGTTTTGCTCTTTCACTAATCTCTTTCTCAACGCTTTCAAACATTAATATAAGATCGGGATTTTGTGGAATATAACCTACAATACCTGCAGTACTTCTTAATGACCTAACAAGCTTATCGAATATCTTAACAAATCCTCTCTTAGGTCTTAGTATCCCAGCAATACATAGTAGTAATGTTGATTTACCAGAAGCATTGGGACCCAAGATTGCATATACAAGATTTGAGTTGAATTTTAAATTGATATTCTTAAGAATAAAATTACTACTCGAGTATGAGAACCATAAGTTCGAAATTTCAATTAAATAAACGTTAGTGGTATCCTGTCTTTCAACCTCTAATTTAGGTCCTTTAAGACTTAGTAATCTTATGACTTGCTCGAGAGGTTCAGTATCGTTTGGTTCTTTAAGCTCATTCTTGCAGAGAATTGATATCTCAAAATTTATTGGAATTCTAAGACCAAGTTCTCTCAGTACTTTACTCTTTCTATGAATTTCACTACCTCTAAATGTGTCTATAATTTTACCTTGATCAATCAGAACTACATGATCAATTTTGTTAAAGTAGTATATTAGATCTTTTAATCTATGTTCAATTAGTATTATACACTTCTCATAACCTTTAAGTCTAACCAATAGTTCAATTATATCTCTAGAACTTTTCGGATCTAGATAAGCTAACGGTTCATCAAGCACTATTACTTTGGGGTCAAGTAGTAATATGCTAGCAATTATAAGCTTCTGTATCTGTCCACCTGATAATTCGTCAATTCTTCTATGTCTAATATCTTCAATTCCTAAGTACTTCATGATGAAGTTTAATCTCTCAAAATCAATATCTTCAACATTCTCAAGTATAAAGGATAACTCATCTTCAACATAGCCTGAAATGACTTGATCGTATGGTGATTGTGAAAGATAGGTGATTATTCTTGATAATTTATGAATATCTGTCTTGACAGGATTATAATTAAGTACATTAACTTTACCATCAACTTCAGCTTTCTCAATTTGAGGAATAATGCCAGCAAGTACTTTACCTAAAGTGGATTTACCGGAGCCCGATTTACCTATTATTAAGTAGAGTTTATTGAGTTCAAATTCTATACTTACATGTCTGATAGCGTAATCTTCAGAGTCAGGGTATTTAACTTGTAGATCTTTAACAACCACCTTATTCATGTATAACACCTCTTAAGTAATTACTTAAGAAGTATCCAAGTATTATTCCTGGAATTGTATATAATGTATTTCCAATAACATATGTAGCAATATACCAGTCTGCATAGTATAGTCTGTATAATGACATGTATAGCATTAGATCTACATACTTATCGATAAGACATGCGAATGTAAATCCTAATAATATTCTTGATAACGTGATCTTACCTCTCGTAATGCCTACCAGATATAGTGATGGTTCAAAGAAGAGCGCTGAAGTTGCAAGCCATAAGATCGAGATTATACTTAACCTACCAAAGAATAGTGAATACATGATCCACTTAATAAACATTACCATAGTTAACGTTCCAAACTTTGGTCTAAGCGTTACTGCAATTGAATACAACATGTATAACGTGATGTCGAATGCTAAACCATGAATTAACCAATCAAAAGGTCCAAGAATCGCACCAATACCCCAAAGTACATGACCAGGAATTGTTACAATGACAAATATTAGACATCCAAGTAGTGCACATAAGATAACATCTCTAAATTGTGAACTTTTTAAATACCTAATAACAGTGAATAGAAAGGATGGAAGTGCAATTAAACTTGCAAAAAATGTTAGATATATGGCCTCACCCTTGATTGAGATTATTCTGATATGATAAGTTCTATGTAGAATTGGTCTAGAACTACCATATGAGTATAAGTAAATTTCAACAATGTGATTACCGATTAAGGTTTCAGGATTCTTAGGTGTAAAAAGTGGAAATACCACATCACCTCTAACACCGCTTAACGTGATAATTCCATAATTCTCTTCACTTAAACTTTGTGAAAATTCTAGCGATGATGATATGGGAAGAAGTTCACCACTTAAGGATTTAAAAATCAAAACAACACTGTAATATTCTGGTCCATATACTTTAACACATGCGAGTGTTATTAGGCCTGGATGAACATCTTCGTAATGTCCTATTATGAGTCTTAGAAATGATGGTGTATAGCTTGGCCTTACAACAATCACATACTTCTCATACTTAGGATCAATTCTACATGAGCTATCTGATGGTATTATAAAATCAAATGTGACATTCCAGAAAGTTTTAGGGATAATTGTCTTCTCAATAATGAATTCAGTATCGTTACAGATTATTAAGGCTCGCACTTTACATGTATTATTAGAGATATGAAGCTTGATGTTAAATGCTCTTAAGTCATGCCTAATAGAAAGTACAAACGATGTGTTACTTCTTGTTAGTAATGTACAATTTTGAGTATAAATACGCAATTTACAACTTAATTTCTTATCTACTAAAGATTCAACTGTTAATAATCCTAGTATTGTTGAATTTGGTGTAGTGAAGATCTTACTTCCAGAAATTCCTACTGGTACTTGGAGAGTTGCACTGTAAGGTAAGGTCTTACTCAATAAAGTTGAAGATAAGAGAAATAGAATTGCTAGGATGGCTCCAATCAATAGCTTCACAATACTTAACTTAACTATATTCACGAAAGATCCCTTAAGCATTTAAAAAGTAACATACTTTTAAGTATTAACATAATATGTATTACATAACTAATTAAGCTAATTTAAATTAACTAATGAGAAGCTGTGATTTACTCTACCAACTCTAATGCTATTAACCTATAATCTCCCACTATCTTTGCAGGCTCTTCCTCACTATGAGCAACATTTATAGGTCCTGTAAGTACGTAGATTTTATTGTCATGCATGGCTACGTCTAGTGGTACTCCATAACCCTCACTTACAGTCAAATATTTTGCTACAAGCTTTAAATTACATACATCCCAAACATATATTCCTGCCATAGATGCATCAGCACTTACCCAATCATTACCAATGGATGCAGTTAAGTAACACTTACTTGATGCAAAAGGTCTCACCTTACCGTACATAGGCTTACCAGAGAATTTATCAATAAAGAGCAACTCTCCTGTCTTTAAGTTAAAAATGAATAACTTAGTCTGGTTAGGATGTTGGTGAAGTGGTTTACGTTCATATTTTGGTGACCAATAAGTGCTGTACGTTACTGAGCAGTACAGAATTACTCTATCCTTAACGATGCCTGCAAAGTATGTGCCTGAATATATGTAAGTTTTCTTAATGATAAAATTACCTGTACCTTTAGGTATTAGTAATACATCGCTAAGTATGGGATTCATGATAGTTCTTTCCCATAGAACTACAGGTTGACCTTTCTCTACGGATTTCTCATTATCGAGAACATAAACTCTACCATCACTTGGAATAACTGCTAAATATTTACCATCACTTGTTAAATCTATACCATTCCAAATATTGGTGCGATTGAATATTGGTACTCTTGGTGGTACATCCCATCTATAAAGTAATTGACCTGAAGACGCGTTAATTACGAATATTGTACCTCCATGCCACTCTTTAGGGTCCTTATAATAGTAGCCCCACCATGAACATGCTGCTAAATACTTCCCATAACTATCAACATCAATCATCGATATGAGTATGTAGGCATAATCATCTTTAGGCCATTTCCATAAGATCTTCCAAGTTTTTGTATCAATAGCTATGATTCTGGAGATGTAAGTACTTACCCATAACTCAACAACATAACTTGTAAGATTTGAAAAGATAGATCTTAATTCAGGATATACTTCAAAAAGATTAAGATTAACTTTTCTATATATGGGTCTCTGCTTTTCAGGATCTATAACTCTTTGAGAAATCACTACATACATAACACTCTTATTATCAAATGTCACGTACTGAATAACATTCCCATACCATGGTTTTTTAAGGATTGTTATTTCTGAAGCATTTGAGGGACTTAGGAGATCATTCGACGCTTTATACGTGAAGATTAAACTCCAAGTCTTTAAATCATACACAAGCAGCTCTCCATTTCTTGATGATAAACCGACAATTAAATACTTACTATCTGGTGAGAAGACTACTCCATAATATGGTACTTTACCTAAACCAAACTCCAACTTTCTTACTAAACTACCATTACTATTGAATACGTAGATCTCTCCTTTTTGTGTCGTTACCGCGATGTACTTGCCATTAGGCGATATCACGACTGAACCTTTGATAAAACTTTTCCATGACCATGCCCTGACATACATACCGTGTTCGATAAGCCATGACTTATCGATAAGTATGTCGCTTATCCATAAGATCTTCAATTTTGGAGTTCTTGTAATAGTTAGATTTTGAGAAAGTGTAATTAATTGCTGAAATTTATGCATTAAGTACATTGTGACTATGATACCTGCAATAACAATTACACTTATGGCAATACCAATATATACCGTTCTCAATCTCATGTATTCCAGACCTACGTAACCTTGTTATAAGTATTACGTAGGTTTAAGGGAAAAACTCTAACAATTAATTCTTATCCAATATTTTGAGGCTTCATTAATAATCCTAGCATCTCTTAGCTCATATTCAATTTCACTTCTGGTGTGGGCAAGTACCTCTATTGGAATTTCAGGATGTATTAGTAATCTCAATTTTGCACATCTACTTAACTAATCCATATCTTTAAAATAGTCACTGACCACTATTATATCTACATCACTATCGATTAGCCAATCACCACGAGCAAAACTGCCGTAGCAAGTTTTATGTGAAGGCATATAGTTTTATATGTTTTTCATGTTTGTTCTTCGATTATTGCTATTATTTTGATCCTTTTTCCTTTATGTTTTGCTAGTTTTTCTTGGTATTCTTTTGGTGGGTATATGATTACTCTTCCTTTGCCATAGCTTAGTAGTGTTGCTTCAAAGACGTATACCTTGCTCACTATACCACCAAGTATAAGATATAGCTAGAAAAGCTTATAAAAATAGCTACCAATTAAAATACTTAACGTCTCCGATGAGGGGGAAGACCACCTTAGTTAAGGTGGTTCCCCAAGGAGAGTATATGCTGACTCTAAAAGCACAAGGAATTTTAGTTAATGGTTCTCTTAATGATTTAAGAGAAGAACTATATCTAACACGTAGAGCAATACAATATGTTATAAATGCTTTATGGGAACTTGATAAATTACCAACACCTAATCAAGTTCATCAAATGTTCTATAAATTACTTAGAGAACAAGGATTCCGAGCACATCAAGTCAAGCAGATATACAAGTATGCATTATCAATTGTTAAATCGGCTAAGAGAAATAATGGAGGTAAACCCATACTAAAAAATTGTCAGCAAGACTAGACAAGTATGATGCAGTAGTCGACCTAGAGAACCAATTAGTCATAATAAAGCTTAGAAGTAGAGTCTTCAAGGTAAAACTATTACATAGTAAAGACTATATAAGAAAGTTTATGGGAAGGAAATGGTACGAGGTAATAGTATCAATAGATAGACAAGGTAGTATCTGGGTATCAATACCATTCAGATGAGAGTATAGACCATACAAGCCTAGGAGGATTATATCTCTTGATATCAACCTTAGAAAGGTAGTCGTGTATGATGGGAGGAGTGCTAGAAGGATTGATACTAGGTTTGTTGGGGCATTATCTTTAAAGATTCATGCTGAGAAGCTACAGAAGAAGTATCCTAGAATGTGAAGATACAATCAAAGAATACTTAATAGAATTAGAAATCTTCACAGGCGTTCAAGAAACATAGTAATTGACTGGTCAAGGAAATTTGCTAAGTATATTGTATTGAAGGCTATGAGAGCTAGAAGTGTTATAATACTAGAGGATTTAGAGAAGCTGCGGTTCAATACTTCACAGAAATCATCTAAGCTAGCTAATAAGCTATCGAGATTTGCATACCGTAAACTACAGCATGCTATAATAACTAAAACAATAGAATATAATGTATCGATAATATTTGTTAATCCTAAAAGTACCTCAACTGTATGCCCTAGATGTGGAGCAAAGCTATCCTATAAACATAGACTAGCGATGTGTAGTAGATATGGATTCTTTACCTTCATGCCTTAAGGAGGATGCGGGAGCGCTTAGGGGACCCGACGCTCCCGCAATGAAGGATGAAACCCGACAGAGCGGGAGAACCAAAGATAAACCAATGACAGTTCATATACACTCATATACAAACATATAAAGATGCGAACCCAAAGAGAAAAACTACAGCATCTGAAAATGCTTTAACTACCCTATCAACAAAATCCTCAATGATATCTCTAACATGCATGTTTAGGAATTCTCTCTATGAATAGACCATTCATCACAAAATCTGATAATCATTACTTTCTTACGGTCAGTTAAGATATTTTAATTACTAAGTTTATGCACTCTCTAACTAGATAGTAATAAGCTTTTATGCGTTTTAAGTATCTAATAAATAGAAAATTAAATAGGAAGTAGTAAAAGTATTGCTATCAGGATTGGCGTAGTTATTACACTTGCAATAACTAGTGATAATGACAATTTAAAAGCCAATTTTAAAGGATATATCGATGCGAAGAATGGAAATGAATGTCTAGTAAAGTCGAAAAATACCATAAATAACATGCTACCAAGTAATAAGCCAAGCAATACCTCCTTAATACTTAAGACATCACTTGCAAGAAAAGAACCTGCAATGAAGGGAGCAATCATTGGATATATTGTGGATATGACTATGACACTTATGAGTTCAGATTTGAAGTTATATTGTTGAAAAATTGGTTTTAGGAGATTCTCTAAGTAGTGGTTTAGTAATTGAAATATTCCAAGAAGAATTAGTATTAACATTATCGACATGACTATTAAAAACCTTATTGAAAGTCTTTTTAGTAATTTCAAACTATATCTCAATGAAGTTGAAATACATGTTTTAATGTTCTTAGATTCATGAGGAAGGAAAAGGCTAGTATCAGCTTCAAGGTTATGATAATTAATGATGTAATTCTTTCTAATAAACATGCCATATATGTATCCTAAAATAGCTGTCAGTAAGCTCTTAGTAAAAAGAAACATTACGTAGAGTAAGCCAGCATAGAGACCAAGCGTTGGTATCGATATTGGAATAAGATAACACATCATTAAATGAATGTGCCTTAAAGGACTCATAATGAGATTGTAGTATATTATAAACTTATCATTAATTAATCCTTTAGAGTAAAATGAGTAAACAATGACATGTTCAAGTCTTAAATTAATTAGACTCGAAATGATAGCTGGTAATAGAAATGTTGGTACTTTTAGAAATTTAACAAAAGGTTCTAAATAAGGCTCAATTCTTCTAAAAATTCCAAGCTCGTGTAGAAGATTTGAAAGAAAAGCACCAAAATAAGTTATAGGAAAGAAGATGATTATACTCCTAATGAAGTACCAAATAAGTACTGATCCTTCAATCATGAGAGTAGCCTTCAAGTTAATAAATGTTCCATATCAATAAATACTTTTTCCTCATAGTTTAGGTAATTCTATATATTGGATATTCGAATTCTCTAAACAACTCTATATACGATATTGATGGGTCAATGATATCTGTGGGTCTAGTATCGTATACTATGAGCTTAATATTCATTTTCTTAAATTGTTGTAAAAACATGCTCAGTTCCTCATGAATACTCTCTGCAAGACCTAGAGGTACGTTAGCCTTACCATCACTGATGATGTAGCACCAAACATCTATGCCATCTTTAAATTTCGTTTTTAACTTATCTATGAAGTTTAAAGTTAATTGAAGTGCATGTGAAAGAGGTGTCTTACCACCTGTAGGAATCTTATCCAGTAGATCCAGTATTTGCTCATAATTTCTAGATAATTCAACCACCATATCTGCATTCTTATCTTTGAAAATAACTAATGACACGTAATTTCTTCTAATGTAAGATTCTTCAATAATTTTAGCTACTAATCCCTTAGCAATACTTATTCTTCTCTTGATAGCCATACTACCACTCGAGTCAAGTAGTATGATATTTACTTTCGGAATTCTAATCCTTCTAACTCTAACTTTCAAATCTTCAAAGCTAATTCTTATAGGTAATGTTGATTGTCGAGTAGCTGCTTGAAGTAGTGTTGCGTGTATATCTAGATCAACTATCAGGTCTACCTTCCTAGGGGTAATGTACGTGATTGGAAATCCTTGAGGATAGTTTATGATGGTTTTTCTAGCATCTTTTGAACATCTCATTACTAAGATGTCACTACCTCTTGATAAACATCTTGAGAAATTAATCATGATATCTATATGTTCAGTCTTAAACTTCATTTCTCTACTGCTTGAAGTATTGATTGATTTTTCATTAAGAACTCTTCTTAAATCTTCATGAACACACTTATATGACTCTACTTGTTCACGAAATTTCTCTTTACCACTTAATTGTTCATTATTGTTGATCGTTTCGGATATCTGTATTTGAGTTTTCTCGAAAGGTTTTGCCTTGATTCTATGGGGTAATGAAAGTTCCATAGCTTTTTTAAGATCTTCAAGACTCACTTTAACTCTACCATCAAGTGCAGCTATTGCTTTTGCCGTTCTTACAGTTACAATTTCAGCTCTATGAGTCTTTATTTTAAGCTTAATTATAGTCTCTGAAAGTGTTTTTAATAAATCATCATCAATCTCAACTTTAGGTAACAATTGTCTAGCTTTTGTAATTCTGTTTCTCAAATCATTAATTTCTGATTCATATTTTTTGTAAAATTTTTCAGGATCTTGCCAAAACTCTTCAACTCTCTTAACTACTTCCATTCTAGTTTCTGAATCCATAGGTGCTTCAACGTTAACCACAAGTCCAAATCTATCGAGTATTTGTGGTCTAAGTTCTCCTTCTTCAGGATTCATACTACCTACAAGGATGACTCTGCATGGATGTTTTATGGAAATTCCCTCTCTCTCAATGATGTTCCAGCCATAAGCTACAACATCGAGAAGCACATCTACTACATAGTCATCGAGGAGATTAACTTCATCAATATATAGTATGTTTCGATTAGCTTCTGCTAAGAGCCCTGGCTTTAAGGCTCTAATACCTTCCTTGATAGCTTTCTCAAAATCCAAAGTCCCAACAAGTCTATCTACAGTTATGCTTAATGGTAAATCCACAACTTTCATTCTTCTAATACTTACAGGTAATTCTTCACCTCTCATGTATTTTTCAAGACATGAATCACACATTAATTGTGGATTTTCAGGATCACAGTTAAATGGACAGTTGGATACGACTTTAATTTCAGGTAGAATGTCTGCTAAAGCTCTAACCATAGTTGTCTTTCCAGTACCCTTATCACCACGAAGAAGAACACCACCAATAAGTGGATTAACAGCATTTACAAGAAGTGCTAATTTTGCCTTCTCTTGACCAACAATGGCAGGGAAGGGGAAAACAAACCTCTTATTCATTATTAATCTTGAAAATACCTCTCATTTAAGTTTTAAAATATTACGTAATAAGAAATACATAAACAAGAAACAATGTTGTGTATAATACATTCTGTAAGATTCAACAACTGAATGCCGATGTTTATAGAACTATTGAAGAGCATTTAAAGGTTCAAAAATTAAAGTTGAAACTCAAACGAGAAATTGAAAATATTCAGAATGGTTGAACTAGTTAAATTGAATAAAATTTGTTAGAAAATTCAAAAATGAATAATTGATAGAACACGTTCAGCCTATATTCACTACTTCCATAATTGAAAGAGCAGGATCTTTCTTTTCCTCATGATTGTGTGAAGATAAGTTGTGTAATTTTTGATTATTAATAATTTCCCTCCGCAATTTTTAGTATAATTATGATTCATGATTTGTAAGTTAAGTATCTTAGAATCCTTATCAATCTTACTCTTCTAACAATTCTTCAACTCTACTTGCAATTTCTTTCAATTTGCTAATTACTTCAGACTCTGTCTTCCAATATCCACGTGTATATGCTTCATAAATTCTCTTGATTATTTCATACATTGCCCACTTATTTTCCTTTAACATTCTATTCCTAATCTCATCATTAAACACGTACTGCTCAGCAATCTTATTCCATACCCAGTTTGGTACTTCTCCTACAGTTGCTGCAAGTCCTAAAATGTATTCTACTCTCTTGGATAATTCACGAACACCATCATAACCATGATTCAACATACTGTTGATCCATTTTGGATTAAGTAATCTCGTTCTAACTGCATGATCAATTGCATCTTTCACATTCCTATACCTAACTCTTTCAGTTGTTGTGTCAATCCATATTGTGTCGACTTTAGAGTTTCTGAGCATCTCAACACTCTTCTTAAGACCTCCAAGAAATTCATAGTAATGATCTAGATCTACAATTTCATACTCATGAGCATATCTTATCTGAGTTACTAGATCAACTCTGCCTAACAATTTTTCAAAAACTTGTTTCAAAGGTTTTGCATGAGTATGCTCGCCATAACCATACATCATATCCTCAATGTAGGTATTTGCAAGTTCGTCTTCACTTTTCCAGTATGAAGTCTCAATCATGTCTGTTAATCTAGTATTGTATGCTCCATCTTTAGGGCCGAAAATTCTAATAATGGAATCTTCTCCATATGTGCTTTTCATTTCTAAATAATGTTTTCTAACATAATTCATTTCTAGAGGTTCATTTAAGGAGGCTACAAGTCTTACAGCTCTATCAATCATTGTTATCAAGTTTGGGAAGGTATCTCTGAAGATACCACATATAGTTACAACAACATCAATTCTAGGTCTTTTAAGTTCTTCAAGAGGAATTACTTCAAGATTCCAAGACCAAGGTCCATACTTTCTGACAAGTCTAACACCTAGATAATGAAGTATTTGACTAATTGTTTCACCACGAGTACCCATAGTTTCAAAGCCCCATAGTACGACACTTACAGTTTCCGGATACTTACCATATCTTTCTTTATATATTCTCAGAGTTTCTTCAGCAATTTTGACTCCCCTTAAATATGCAGCTTTACTTGGTATTAATCTTGGATCGAAAGCATAACCATGACTACCTGTTGGAAAGATTTCAGGATTTCTAATGGGATCACCTGCAACTCTAGGCTGAATATACTCGCCATTTAGAACTCTCAGAATGGCTTTTAATTCATCACTAGATCTTATACGGTTTGTGATATCTTCTATAAATTCTAAAACTTCTTTCAATTCTCCTCTAACCTCCTTAGGATACTTCTTAACAATATCATTAATAGTTAACTTTCTCTTCACTAACTTACTCACAATATCTCTAACTTCATCTTCAATTTCTTCAAGAATCTTACTTGCTCTTTTTCCATTAATGATAATGTGAGGCTTTTCAAGTACTTCATCATAGTTTAGTTTTCTAAGTTCAAGTAATAACCTATGTAGAGATTTAACTTCACGATCATATCTTAGGAGAAAGACTAGATATTCAATGATATCATCATCACTCCATAATTGACCAAGAACATGTAGACCTTTAGGTATTATTGCTCTTTTTATTTCAAATAACTTATCGTGAAGCTCATCAATACTATCATATTCAAGGTTTAACTTTAAACACTTTTCCTGAATTAACTTTTTTAAAATCTCAACTCTACATGGATCCTGTACCTTAGCCTCTTCAAGTTCTTGAAGCAATTCTTCAAGCTCAAGGTAATCTCCATAAAGTTCAGCTTTCATGAATGATGGTGTTCCATGTGTTACTACGTAAGCGTAACTTCTTCTTTTAGCAATAGTCATTTCTGAAGGGTTAGTTACATGATATACGTATACGTGAGGAGTATTACTGATTAGTAAGTCGGGAAAACATGTACTTGATAATCCAACCTCCTTGCCCGGCATGAACTCTAATGTCCCATGAGTACCTAAGTGAATAATTACGTCAGCTCTGAATACATGGTTAATCCAGTAATAGAATGCCAGGTATTGGTGATGAGGTGGTAAGTCTTTACTGTGATAAATTTTGTCAACATTTTCGTGAACTCCACGACTAGGTTGAACACCAATAAATACATTACCTAACATGATTCCAGGTATGATTATCTTGTCATTAAGAACATTAACACTGCCTGGAGGATTACCCCAAACTTTAATAACCTTATCAACACTTTCTTTAGGTAATGTGTTAAGGTAATCAACATATTCATTAACATTTAGAACAATAACATCATCACTATATGTAGACCATTGTGGAGAATTTACAAGATACTTAGATATGAGATCTTTCAACTTCTCCCTACTTACTTCTGAAACTTTATATCCATGCTCTTTCAAATATCTTATTAGTACTTCTAAACTTTTCAATACGTCTAGATAGGAAGCACTACCAACATTATGCTCGCCAGGTGGGTAGTTGTATATGATTATTGCAACTCTCTTCTTGTCATTACTTGATCTTCTAAGTTTAATCCAATTGATCACTCTACCCACCTTTCTATCTATTCTATCCTTAATGATTACTGTCTGTTTTGATAAATCATCACTGAGACCACCTAGTGGTATTGGCTCTATAGCACCATCAATTTCAGGTAATGCTATAGCTGTAACTACTTCAATAGGTGAAATTCCACGTTCATCTCTTTCCCACTTAGAAACTTCTCTCATAAACATAATAAAGCCATTAAATAGAGGACAATTCAGCTTCCTCATCAATTCCCAAGTAGGTTCTGAAGGACCACCATAAGGACCGCCATTAATTCTAAACCATTGAAGATTAATTATTCCATCGATGATGGATTTACCATTAAGTATGCAGTTACGTTCAAGTGCTTCTAAATTTTTAATTAAATCCCTACCACTACCTCCGCCAATAATAAGTAATACATCGACTCCGCGATTTTTCAATTCTTTAAATAGAGATTCAGCCACTATCTTACATTGATCAAAGTGCATTCCTGAGTATAGCAGAATAGCAATTATCGGTTTTTCAAGACTACATTTACTCACCTTTAAGTACTCTTCAACATTATTTATGAATCCAAGTTCAGAATCATATATCGATGTTGGCTTAATTTCAATTACTGGTTCCTTATACGTAACGTTCATGTTAAAGTAGTTTCTCAATATTAAGTAAATCATGTTCTTTAAATTCTCTTTACCATGATACGTCCAGTACTTTATACATAGTATCCAATTTCTAAAATGTTTAAACATACCTATAGGTAAGAACTTACCACTCTTCTCAATAAAATCCATCACTTTCCACATCTTAGACATGTCAAGATATTGTGTATCAAAATCATACTCTCTAAGCTTTGAAGTAATGAATTTACCTGTAATTCCATTTAATTTTAAGAGCTGTAATAGCGCTGGACTACCGATGACAAGTGGTAGAACTACTTTAGCTCTTGACTTACTTATAACTTCAAATAACTTATCAATAAACCAACTTGAGGGTGTTCTGATGTCTATAAGTATGATGTCTGAATTTAGAATTGATTGTTCAAAGTTGTGAATATAGTTTATATCATTCTCATCAAGTAGATGCGTATAGAATATCTCTACGTTAATAATATTATTTAATTCTTCATTAATGTAGTTGACAGCTTCAAGAAATGATGAAAGACCTGTCTTAGTAGTGATTACGCATAAATTTAACATCAACTACATATTACTAGATAACTCTCTTATAAGTATTACATCGTAAATCCATATGTATGATTAAGAATTAAGTAGTGTATGCATTACTTGAGAATTACCGTGCTTTAAGTATTAATTACAAATTCTTCTAAACAATAACTTCAATAAAGACATTATGTAAAAGTTATAGTGCTGAGAAGTGTAAAATCTCTACATAAATACTGCAGCCATCTTAACAATGGTCACTCAATTTGTCGAAAAGTAATGATTAATTGTTTAGTCATGATGCTCATCACTCTTAAGTGAGTAATAGAAAGAGAGCTGCTTTAAAGTAAATAACTTAAGTGAAGATACTATATAAAACCCTATATTTTGAAGTTTTAAATGACCAATGTCTGGCCTTGAATTTTTAGAGAAAATTTTGAGAAAACCAAGATCTATAGCTATTATCGGTGCTTCTAGAGAATCTCACAAAGTTGGACATATAATTTTGAAAAATCTTATAGAGTCTAACTTTTCTGGCAGGATCTATCCAGTAAATCCCAAGGCTAACGAGATACTAGGATTGAAAGTATATGCAAGCATTCTCGACATACCTGACGATGTTGATATTGCTGTAATTGCTATACCTGCACATGCTGTTCTTGAAGTTGTTGAGGAGTGTGGTATAAAGAGAGTGCCCTTCATTATAGTTATATCAGCAGGATTTAAAGAGATTGGTTATGAGGGTTTAGAAAGAGAAAAAGAAATTGTTAAGATTGCTAGAAAATATGGTTCAAGAATACTTGGACCTAACTGTCTAGGATACATAGATACGCATGCTCCATTAAATTTAACTTTTGCAGGAAAAATGCCTAAAAGAGGAGGAATTGGATTAATTTCTCAAAGTGGCGCACTAATTACGGCACTTATAGATCTTGCATTCGAGAAGGGTTTAGGATTTAGTAAGATAGTCTCTCTAGGTAATAAGGCTGACCTTAATGAAAATGATTTTCTAAGAATTCTAGCTAATGATGAAAACACTAAAGTTATCGCGATGTATCTTGAAAGTGTGTCTAATGGTTATGAATTTACTCAGATAGCTAAGCAAGTATCTAAAACTAAACCCATAATTATTCTTAAAGCAGGAATTTCTGAACAAGGTGCAAGAGCAGTATCTTCACATACAGGTTCACTTGCAGGTACTGTCGTAACTTATGAAACAGCCTTTAAGCAGTGCGGTATTGTTCAAGTATATAGTTTCGAAGAACTTATAGAGACAGCCTTTTTCTTATCAACGTGTAGGTATGTTGAGGAATTAAATCCAGTAATAATCACTAATGCTGGTGGTCCTGGAATACTACTTACAGATTCATGTGAGAGATTTGGTATTAGATTAACCTCACCATCTGCCGCCATTGCTAATGAACTTAGAAACTACTTACCTAAGGCTGCATCTATACATAACCCAATAGACATTCTTGGTGATGCTAGAATTGATAGATTTGAAAAGACTCTCTCAATAATATCAAGATCGAACTATAACGTCATCATTGTAGTAACGACACCACAAGCCATGACTGAACCTCTAGATATTGCAAGATTAATAATTAGATATAGTAGTGAATGTCTTGATAAGATATTTATAGCCTTATTTATGGGAGGTGAAACTGTTGATAAGGCTAGAAGGTTGTTAATAGATTCTCAAATACCATGTTTTGAAAGTCCTGAAAAGATAGCTAAGGTATTAGCTAATCTCAAGAAGTACTTAGAATTAAAGAAGTTCTTAATTCTTGAGGAAATGGAAAGACCTATGAAGATTCAACTAAATCTTGATTTAATAAGAAAAGTAATCGATGAAGTTAAGAGTGAGAATAGGAAAGTACTTCTACTTCACGAAGTTTACGAAATTGCTAATGCATGTGGATTAAGAATGCCAGAGATGGGTATTGCTGAAACTATTGATGAAGCTATAGATATCGCTGAAAAGATCGGTTATCCAGTAGCTCTTAAGATAATATCACCGCAAATACTTCATAAGACTGATGTTGGATGTGTAAAACTTAATTTAAACAATGCTAAAGAAGTTGAAAATGCATTCATAGAGATAATGAATAATGTTTCAAGATATGTACCCTATGCTAGAGTTTACGGTATAGCTGTTCAGAAAATGGTACCTTCAGGTAAGGAATTAATTATAGGAATGAAGAGAGATCCAACTTTTGGACCTTTAATTATGTTTGGTATGGGCGGTATTTATGCTGAAATTTTTAAAGATGTCTCTTTCAGATTAGCACCCTTAAGTAAACTTCATGCAATGGAGATGATTAAAGAAACTAAAGTATATACGATACTTAGAGGTTATAGAGGAGAGAGACCTGCCGATATCACTTCACTCATAGATGTGTTATTGAAAGTGTCGCAGTTAGCCATTGACGTGCCTGAAATTTTAGAACTAGACATAAATCCGCTACTACTATATGAGAAAGAATATTGTGTAGTAGATATGAAAATAATAGTCTCCTAACTCAATATAGCTCATGTTTAAATGGTAAAGCTTAAATACCATACTGTTAATAATCTATATAGCTGAGGGACGCATGTATAGTGTCTCATATAAATCATTACCTTTATCGACAAAAGTCGTAATTAGCTATATGATTCTTGAACATTTAATCAATGATAAGAAATACTTAACATTTAAAGAGATTGTTGAAAATACAGGTCTCTGTTCTAGAACTGTGCGTTCAGTTCTTCAACAGTTAAAAAGACTAGACTTAGTAAAAACTCTTATAGATATTTCTAGAGGTAATAGAAGGCACATATATAGATTAAATTTTAATAAATTAAGACTTACTAATTGTAGAATTGAGGATGGACTATACCTAATAGATATTGGTTTTGGCTTGAGAAATCACATGACTTTTAAGGCTTTTAGAATTATTAATCAGTCAGACTTAGTATTCTATACGAGTCATGTATCATCAAGAATTCTAGAACTTTGTAGAGAAGATGCTAGAAAGTATAATCTTCAAGAAGTTACAAACGACGTTATTGAAGAAGAGTTAAATAAATCTTTCATTCATGGCGAGATTGTGAGTGTAATATATGACTTACTTATTGATTTTGAACTTATCAATAAGTGTATAGATATGGCTCAAAAGATTGGCTTAAAAGTACATTATGCTTTTCTACCATCACCATTACAATTACTTCTTCATAAAACTGCGAATTTCAAGAGAATGTTGTTTAAGAGAGGTAATATAGCTATTGAAATAACAAGAGAATTAGGTCCTGAAAATATTTCAGGAATTATAAAGATGTATAGAACTAGATATGGTAATTGTAATGAATTAATAATTGAAGAACTCAAAAATAGTGATTACGATGAAGATAGTGACTGTACATACATACTGTATAGACGACTTAGTGAGGTTATTAAAGGAGAACCTACTTGAATATAAATTATGGTAAACCTCTACATAACTTCGAATGAGGCATATTCAGGTAAGACCATCATTACTTTAGGATTATCATTAATATTGAGAAGAAGAGGCTATCGTGTAGGTTATTATAAACCTATAAGCTTAAGCACAATAAAGATTGATGATAAGTTTGTAGATTCTTCAATAATCTTAATGAAACATGTACTAGAAATGCCACAACCATACAATGCCATATCACCTATCAATATAGAAACCACATATAAGTATTTAGACGTCCTGACACAACTTGATGGTAATTATGTACTTAAGACTATCAAGGAGAATTTTCATAAGTATTATAAAGACTATGATATCGTATTAATTAATGGCTTTAGAACGTTAACGTATTGTGGTCTTCCTGGAAGAGTATGTGAGCACAGTATAGCTAAACTATTAGGTTCTAATATACTTATAGTTGTTAAAGCTATTAGTGAAGAAGCTTTAGGAGATATTTTAACTTTAAAGAATTTATGCATGGAGAAAGATCTCAAGGTTCTTGGTGTAATATTAAACATGACTAAACATCACATTTTAAGTAGAGTAGATGTTATTAAGAAGTTATTAAGGGGTGAAAACATTAAACTTTATGGCATTATTCCTGAAATCTCAGAACTTCTAAATCCAACACTTAAAGAAGTTGCTAACTACTTAAAAGCTGAAGTACTTACATGCAAAGATAAGCTTGACATTACTTATGAAAATATACTAATCGGTGCTATGACTCCAGATTTAGCATTAACCTATTTTAGAAGAATACCTAATAAGATAGTTATAACTGGAGGTGATCGTGCTGACATTATACTTACAGCACTTGAAACAGACACAAAAGCAATAATACTTACAGGCGGAGTTACACCTAGCTATAGAGTACTTGCTAGGCTGAAGAACTTGGAGTGCCTCTACTTTTAGTATCGTATGATACTTACACAACCATATCTAGAGTCAGGGAAATTAGTGGTAAGATAAAGCCTGAAGATGTTAAGAGAATAAATCTTGTTGAGAAGGTATTTATGAAATACGTTAATTATGAGGAACTTATTAAGGATATGCTCATGTAAAGTCAACTCTTAACCACTCTTTCCTTCTCATATTCAACTTTCTCAAAAATACTTTTAGCTTCAACTCTAAGTCTATATGCTACTTCTTCACCAATCCTCTCAGGTTCTTTTAAATCTCCCTCAATCTCTATGATCTTAACTTCAGAACCATCAATTGACGCAATACCTGCAATGAAGATTAGCTTATCATTAACTACTTGTGCAATACCTCCTAAAGGTATGTGACAGCCACCTCTTACTTTTCTTAAAAATTCTCTTTCCGCCTTAGCCTCAATTTTAGTTCTCCAATCACTAGCTTCTTCAAGAATACTAATTAACTCTTCACTATCTCTTCTAGTAACTATAGCTATTATTCCTTGTCCAGGTGCTGGTGGTAGTTCTCTAGGATTGAAGGGTCTATACTTTACAGGAAATTTCAAACCCTCCTCGATAAGTCTAACAATACCTGCTTCTGCAAGAACTATAGCATCATATCTACCTTCAACTAGTTTTTTAATTCTAGTATCAACATTACCTCTAATATTTTCAATCTTTAAATCAGGTCTTTTATGTAGTATAAATGCTCTTCTTCTAAGACTTGAAGTACCTATGATAGCTCTTTCAGGCAAGGCTTCAAGGTCTGGCTCGTAATTCGTAGTAACGAGTACATCTAGAGGTGCATCTCTTGGTGGATAACCAGCAATAACTAAGTCTGGATGGATATCTCCAGGAAGGTCTTTTAAGCTATGAATGGCAATATCAGCCTTACCTTCAAGCACAGCAATATTCACTTCTTTTTCAAAAATACCTTTAACACCAATTTTATATAATGGCTTGTCCTGAATAACATCACCTGTAGTTTTTACAATCTCTACTTCAAATTCAAGGTTAGGAAATCTTCTCTTAATACATTCAATCGCAATTTTAGTCTGTATTAACGATAATTTAGAACCTCTAGTGGCAACTCTAATTTTTCTAATCATTTATGTAATTCTACTATGTAGATGTTTTAAAGATTAAATTGCAATAGAGAAGGATTTTTAAAGTGCGTGAAAAACAGTTTAACCCTCACAAGCATGTCATCTAGAGCACGAAGAGTTAGAGGTAGATTAAAATCCTCATGGATTGAGAATGGATTTACATGGATTGAAGCTGAAGTTGAAAGTGAGTCTAGACCAGGACTAGTACATAACGTAGTTATTGGTATTGAGCCATATCGTGAAGGTTTTAGAAAAGTACTTGCACATTGTGATTGTGAGTTCTTTAGATATAGAGGTGTATGTAAGCATGTCGTATATGCTTTAAGACTATATCACAGCAAGATCTTGAAGTCGAGTAAAAGTAAAGGTTTGTTAAATTGAAATTCTGAAGTAACTTTCCTGAAGTTGAAGTTTCCTCCAATCTCTAGTAATCTTCTTACCAATACCTTTAACGCTATAGATGTAGTTACATGCCGATAAGGCAGCAATAGCACCCTGCGCAGCTGCAATAATAGCCTGTTTATATGGAGTATCGGTAACATCACCTGCAGCAAAAATGCCCTCTCTACTTGTTCTACATAACTTATCAATAATTATCTCGCCATTATGGTTAAGTTCGATGAAGTCTTTCAAGAAGTCTGTCTTTAATTCATAACCAACTTCAATAAATACACCATCAACTTGAAGTTCAAAACATCTACCTGTCTTCCTATTCATTAGTATAATCTTACTTAACTTCTTCTCGCCAAGAAACTTCACAACTTCAGTGCTTGAATAGATTTCAACCTTGCTATTCTCTCTAATCTTTCTAGTAAACTCATCATCAGTATCTGCATGTTCTGTTGGATAGATCCAGTATAGTTTTGATACATAATTAAGAAGAGTTGTTACTGATAGTTCAGCATGTTCACCCCATGAAATTAATGCAACATTTTTATTTCTAAACAAGGGTGCATCACATATAACGCAGTAAGATATTCCTCTACCTTTAAATTCACGTTCGCCAGGAACGTTCAGTTCTTTAGGAGATTTACCTAAAGCTAAGATTACACTTAAAGTCTCATATTCACATTCCTTAACGGTGCGTAGTTTAAATAATTTCTTACCATCTCTATAAATTTCCTCAATCTTAATAACTTCATCGTACATAATGTTCACATTATAGTTTCTAACCTGTTTCTCAATTCTTCTAATCAAGTCCATACCGTTAATGCTTGTAAAGCCTGGATAGTTCTGTATATCACTTGCGAGTTTAAGTTGACCACCTAAATCTTTACCTATAATGATGATCTTTAAGCCTTGTCTAGCTAAGTAGAGACTAGCTGTAAGACCTGCAATACCTGCACCAACTATTATACAGTCATAAATCTCGCTCATAGATGATTAGTTGTATTGGGAAAATTTAATACCTCTTCGCTCTCTCAGAGTTTTAAATAATGCTCATTCTCATACCAAGAGTATTAGGTAAATATTTGGAAATTGAAAATGAGGTAAAAGATTTGGACATAATCGTAGTACCAATAGTAAAGCCAATCCTTAATGTAGATGCATGTAGAGTACTTGAAAGATATGCGGAGAATTTATGGAAATATCTAGTCATTATGAGTGAGCTGGTAATTACATTACTAGAAAATCATGGTATGACTAGTATTCTAACTAAGCTGTTAAGAAATTGTAAAGAAGTTATATGTATTGGTCCTTCAACTAGGAGAGCTTTAAAAAAGCTAAACTTTGACTGTAAAGTGCCTAAAGTATATTCAAGTAGTGGAGTTGAGCTTTATCTAAAATCTATCAATGATAAAGTACTTATCCTAAGATCTGAAGAATTTGAAAGAGAATTAAATATTCAGAATAAGATAGAATTAAGAATGTATAGATTCGATAAAATAATTGAAAATATAGAGTATGCGGTAGAACTCTTGAAAATTTGTGATGCAGTAATCTTTACAAGCTCAAGACTCTTCAAGATCATGTATGAAGAGTTAAAGAGTAGAAATAAACTTCATTATCTAGATGAAGTTAAGATCATAGCTATTGGAGAAGTAACAGCAAAGACCATTTCGAGACACGGTTATAATGTTATCATGCCTAAAAATTATACTATAAATGAAGCTTTAAGATTATGTAAAGTAAGCCTTAAAAAGACTAATAGTAATGAGGTAGTAAGGTAAGGGCCGGTAGTCTAGCCTGGAAGGATGCCCAGGGGCTTGCCCCGCATAAGCCTTGCGTTAAATCAACAAGAGAGCGGGTGGTCCCGGGTTCAAATCCCGGCCGGTCCACCATCTAACACCTTACCTATTTAAAGAACCAGAGTTAGAGTATGTATTAAAATATGTCTTTTGAGACGTATAGTGATGAAGCTTGTACATGATAAAATTCCTGAAATGTTTAAAGAATTAGGTATAGATTTCACCTTAAAGATCGTTACAGGTGAGGAGAAGTTAAAATTTCTTATAGATAAGTTGAAGGAGAAAGTGAAAGAGTTTGAAGAATCTAGAAATCTTGAAGAACTTGCTGACATACTTGAAGTTGTGGAATGTATTGTTAAGGAAATGAACTATACACTAGATTACGTATTAGAGTTGAAGAAATTGAAGAGAAGCATTAAGGGAGGTTTTTGAGAAGGGATATGTAGTTATAATGAATTCTTGAAGACTCTATCTTAGTAATGTCTAGTAGGTATCTTTCCAGTTCATCTTCTACACAGTTCTATGAAGTTTTTGAAAATTACTTCACCTTTCTCTGTATGTCTCACTTCTGGGTGGAATTGAACACTATATATTGGCTTCTCTACATGCTTCATGGCTTGAACTTTAACCTTATCACTATATGCAAGTATTTTGAAGTTTTTTGGTGGTTCTGCAACTTCTACATTATGACTTTCCCATGCTGTGAACTTCATACCCATACCTCTAAGTATATCATCTTCATCGATGACATGTACAGTTACACCGCCAAACTCAGGATTACTCCTACTTAATTTACCACCATATGCATAGGCGATTATGTGATGTCCAAGACAAATACCTAATATAGGTTTGCTATATCTTAAAGCATACTCTAGAGCATAACCAATCTTATCAAGATCTTCAGGAAGATTATATGAGCCACCACTAAGTATTAATCCATCAAATCTTCTCTCAACATCATCTAGAGAAAGATTTGGTTCAAAAAGCTCGGCTTCACAACCAAGTTCAATTATTCTTCGCCAAATTAAGTGATTATACTGTCCTTTAAAATCAACAACACCAATGAACATACTCTACGTTACTTTTACTCTTTAAATAATTTCTACTTTTTTACCCATCTTTTTAAGTATGGGTATTATCTCTCTGATAAGATTAACAACGTTGCCTATAACCACTACAGCTGGATTCTCAAAATCTACATATCCATCAACAACTTTACCTATGGTAGTGATTAGTAGTTTAGAATCTTCCATAAAAGCTCTAGCAAAGGCTATAGGTGTATCCTTACTTAATCCGGAAGTTACTAATTCTCTACATACTTCCTTAATACTTGATATACCCATAAGTATCACAATGGTATCCACGGCACGTGCAAGTTTTTTAAAATCAACAAACTTCCTACCTTTAGTAGGATCTTCACGACCTGTAACTACAGCAAAACTACTTGCTACACCTCTATGCACTAGCGGTAGTAAATAATATTCAGGAACAGCTATTGCTGAGGTTATTCCAGGAATAACTTCAAAATCGATACCTTCCTTTACAAGTGCTTGAACTTCCTCAAAACCCCTACCAAAAATGAAAGCATCACCACCATGAACACGAGCAACAATTTTACCTTCTCTAGCTTTACATATCATTAAGTTAATTATTTCTTCTTGTCTAAGAACATGCCTACCAGGTGCTTTACCGATAAAGTAAATTTCGACATTCTTTTTAACAAACTTAGTTATTCCTTTAGGAGTAAGTCTATCTAAGAGAAGAACGTCAGCTCTGCTTAATGCCTTAATAGCCTTTACTGTTAGAAGATCAATATCACCAGGACCAATACCGATAATGTAAACCTTACCTGACATCTATCTGTAATTTGAGATAAGTTATAAAGTTTTTACTAAAATTGTCATAACTAACTTTAGGTAATCATATTAGAAAATACTTATCGTACTGTCTTCTCACCATAATGCTTATTCATATTTCAATTATCCCTCAAATTTTAGATAGAAAGTGAGAGTTTAGGTTCAAATAATTATAAGTATCATCATGTACTTGGAAGAGTGTTATATATGTGGTAAGGAAAATGTTTGAGTTAATTAAATTGAAGTCATTGAGGTAATTCAGTTCTCCGTCATATCATCACTCATCAAGGCGCCCTTAAATCATCATTAAGATGTTATTATTAATAAGATCTTATAAAGTATTCTTCATTACATAAATTCAATTTCTCATTCAAGTCTAAAGTTTAAATTTTTCCATTAGTACAATTTCACTTAATGATTGTTGCTGTCGGTTCTACTAATAGAGCTAAAATTGATGGTGTTATTGAAGCTTACAAACTGTTTAATATTGATATTGAAATAGTTCCTGTAAAAGTTCCTTCAGGTATTTCTCATCAACCTAAAAGTCTTGAGGAGACCGTTAAAGGTGCTGTTAATAGAGCCTTAAATGCTTTAAAAGTAGTTGAAAATGCTGATGAGGCTGTAGGTATAGAATCTGGACTAATCATGATGCCTATAATTAACAGATTTATAGATATAACTATTGCTGTCATTATAGATAGGAGAGGTAGATTAAGTGCTGGTTTAAGTCCAGGCTTTGAAATACCTTCAAATTTCATTAGAGAGATTTTTACAAACAATAAAGAACTTGAAGAACTCGCAGTTAAGGTTTCTGGAATTGAAAATATCGGAGAACATGGAGGTTTTATAAGTTATTTAACTTACAGTAAAATCTCAAGAAAAGAACTTACAAAACTTGCAGTAATCATGGCACTTACACCTAGAATTAGTCCTATAAGAGGCATGTACATGCGTGAATAGTTTAAATATCTCAACATTACTACTAGTAGAGAAATCTAGTTATGAAAAAGAGAATAATAACACTTATTGCAAAAGAGCAAGCTATTAATGGAATGATCATTAAATTATATTCAATTCCTGATATATGTAGAACTTGCAAATTATATGATACATGCCTCGGAAAATTAAAACCTGGACGCACATACAGAATAGTTGAAGTTAGAAGAATTAACTTACCAGGTACTCATAGATGCTTACTTACTGGTGAAGTACTAACACCTGTCGTTGTTGAAGAAGAACCTATAGTTATAGCTCTACCTGAAAGTACAGGCATCATTGAAGGAGTTATATTGACTTACCATAAAGTCAACATTGACAAGAAATGTCTTTCAAAATATTTATACAGAATTTATAATCTAAACGATGGTGTAAAGATAAGAATAGTCAGAATTCTTGATAGAATTATATGTGAAGGTAAAAAGTACATCATTGTTGAGGCTATACCATTAGATTAGTGAAAGTTTTTCCCGGCACTACCTAATCAATAGTATACGTAACATTAATTACTATGTAACAATCAATGAGCTTGAGTGTTAATGAGTATTAATGAGCCAATAGGCTACATCGTCAATGTTTCAAGTTTCAACATAGCGACCATAGCTTTAAAGAACTTAGACGTTGTTGGTAGATATGATTATGTGTACTTTAATCTAAGTGAGAAAATTGATGATGAGTGGAAAATCATTAAAGTTCTTGGACAAATAATTGAAATTAAGAGAGAACCTTATAGATTAAACTCTGAATCATATATCGCTGATATCTTCTCTTCAATGCCTAAAGAAAGTCTTGTTGAAGTTATTACTGGTAGAATGGTCATTCTCGGATTTAAACATAATGGCACTATAAGAACACCTAAATCAACACCACAAATAGGTACACCAGTATATCTAGCAAGTGACGATTTAGTAAGAGAAATCATTCATGTCAATAAGGATAGAACTTTATGTATTGGTCATCTAATAGCTAAACCATCAGTTGAAGCTTGCATCGATGTTAATGGTTTAAGAAGACATCTAGCCATAATTGCAGCTACAGGTAGTGGCAAGACATGGTCGTCAGTAATACTTATTGAAGAACTTTTAAAGAAGGGAGCCACGCTTGTTGTCATTGATCCACACGGAGAGTATGTACCTGTAGGATCAAGTCTATATAGACTTGGTTCCGAATATGCTAATAGAGTAGTTGTTGTTAAGGTATCTCCACATCACTTTGGTGATGTTAAGTATAGAGTAAACATTGCTAAAATCGATTCAGAAACTCTATCATCAATTGCAGGTATACCTAAAGGTGCCTCTAGAATTAGGTACCTTATACACCTAGTACACGTACTTGTTAAGAAGATTGCAGAAGTTACAGGTAACAGAAAGGTATGTACCTTAAGAAATATGATTAAGATAGTGAACATGTTGCTACGTTATGGACAGTTGAAGAGCATTAATCAAGTAATTAAAATACTCAATCCTGAACTTAATGATAAGAATCTAATAATCAATGATAAAGAGAGAATCAGTGAGATCATTCAAGAAATTAATGAAGTTATTAGTGATAGGAAAGCTAAGAATATCTTGATAAGTACTAGAATATATTTAAGAAGACTTTCAAAACTTGGAGTATATACTTATTACTCAACATCACTTAAGAAGATCTTAAAACCAGCTCATGTAGCTATTATAAATCTTGCAGGTGTTAGTGATGAAGTTCAGGATCACGTAACTTATCACATATTATCAAGAATTTTCAGAGCTAGAATTAACTATGTTAGGAAGTTAAGAGGATTTAAGTACAAGTATCCCGTCATAGTAATTATTGAAGAAGCTCATAAACTTGCACCACCAAGAAGTAAGAAAAAGACTTGGAGTCTTGAAATTATTTCTAGAATTGCAAGTGAGGGTAGAAAGTTTGGCATATACCTAGTAGTTATTACTCAAAGACCGTCAAAGATTGATCAAGATATTCTCAGTCAATGTAATAGTCAGATTATCTTAAGAATAATAAATTCTAAAGATAGAGATGCTGTAATTTCATCAAGCGAAGTGTTAAGTGATGAATATGCAAAAATCATACCAATACTTAATGTTGGTGAAGCTCTAATTACAGGGCCAGTAACACCCATCCCTATACTTGTAAAATTGAGAGATAGGGTGCTAAGTTATGGTGGTGGTGATATAGATTTAGTAAAGACATGGTTAAAAGCTAGAAAGGTGATTAAGATGATGAGTGATGTAGAAATGTTAACTTTAACGAGAGAACTATTAGGTATCGATATTGATGATGACTATGTAGAGACATCCTTAGAACTACTGGATAAAGTTAAGAATATTGAATATGATTTTGGAGTACTTAGAGGTACTGTAGGTAATTCAAGAGTTGAAGTTAGAATTAGAGAAAAATCTTGGCATTGCTCTACATGTGATTCAAGAATTTGTAAACATGTAATTGCTTTAACATATAAAGCCATAATTGATGGTGTAATACCTGCAAAGAAATATTTAGACAGTAAAGAAACAACTACTTAAGGTATGCTAATTGCACAATTAGCAGATGCGCATATAGGGCATAGACAGTATGGTCTTGAAGAGAGAGCTAAGGATTATGAGAAAGCCTTTATTGAAGCTATTAACAAGATAGTACAGTTGAGACATGAGAAAGATTTGAAATATGTTATCATCTGTGGAGATCTTTTTGATACTTCAAGACCAACACCGAACGATTACGTAACTGTCATTAATGGTTTGAGAAAGTTAAGAGAAGAGAACGTTAATGTAATTATCATAAGAGGTAATCATGAGGCATCAATAACATCACCGAGTAATAATCCATTACAAGTCATTTCTTCAATGAACTTAGCAACATATTTAGAGAATAATTATCTAGATATTGGCAGAGTTAGAGTTATTGGTATTGGTTGTGTGTACTCTGACTTGCAATCAAGAATTGAAAGATACTTAGAGAAGTGCGTTAATCCAAATGCTATAAACATAGTTATGATGCATCAATATCTAGAGGAAACACCTTACACATATGCATTACCGAACATGGACTACTATATGGTAAGTTTATCAATATTTAAGAGATTTTACGATAAAATAAGTTATATAGCTCTCGGACATTTACATGAACATGAATTAAAACATCCGAAACTTCCTGCAGTGTATTCTGGTTCATTAGAGATTTGGGATTCTAGAGAATTTGAAACGTACGTCTTAAATGATAACTCTCTGAGAAAGATTAAAGACATGAGTATTAAAGGTTTTTTAGTACTTGATGTTGATGAAACTTCAGGTAAGGTGTATTACGAAGCTGTAAAGTTACGTCATAATAGAAGAATGATCAGAATATTCATAAACTACTCTGAGTTAACACCATTAAGACTTAGAAGAGATATTCAATTCATAGTGGATAATTTCGATAAAGAACATGCATACTTAAGTATCGAGGTTAATGGTAAGTTAGCTTCAGGTTATTCAAGTAGAGATCTAAATATAACGTCATTGAGAAAACTTTTCAGGAAAGTATTGAAAGTTGATATTAAGTTAAATCTTACTAGAGAGATTAAAGGCTTTTCTAAAATAAGTATGAGAATGCTAGGTGTAAATGATATCATTAAGAACGTACTTACACAGCTACTTCAAGATTTTCAAAATCGTGATAAAGTAATTACTCTAATACTTTCAATGCTCGATCATGTAGATAGTGATGATCTTGATCAAGCATTCAAGATTCTCGAAGAGGAGCTAAAAGTACCTATAAAAGGTATGACAAGTATAATAAGCTTTTTCAGTGAGAAGTAATGTTCATAACTGAAATTGAAATTGAGAACGTGAAATCGATAACTAAAGGTAAGGCTATAGTTAGTGAAGGTGTAAATTTTATACATGGCCCAAATGGTGCGGGAAAATCAACAATACTTGATGCCTTAGCTTTTGCTTTGTATGGAAGTGATTGGTTAAGAAAGGTAAAGACAAGACTTAGTGATGTAGTTAGGGTAAATACTAAGTATTCAGTTGTCAGAGTTAAGTTTGTAGGTATTGATGGTAAGAAATACCTAGTACAAAGAGTTATTAGTCCAGAAAAAACGATAGAACTCAATACTTACATACTTACTGAGGATGGTAAAAGAATAGCTACTAGAGACAAAGAAGTCACAAGAACTGTTGAAAAATTAACGGGATTATCCCTAAACATATTTTATGAACTGCTCTACATAAGACAAGGTGAGATAAGAACTATACTAGACGTTAATAGAAGAAGCGAGGCGAGACTTGATAAGTTGTTAAAACTTGAAGCTATGGATAAGTTAAAAGATAACGTATTAAAAGAAGCTAAAAAGAGAATTGAAATGTACATCAAGAATCTTGAAGGCAAGCTAACTATAATTGAAAGAGAGATAAGTATTAAAAGAAAAGAACTAGAAAATGTTGAGAGAGAATATAAGAGTTACAGAGAGAAATTGAATAATTTAATACAGCGAATTAATGAACTTGATATTAAGAGAAGAGAACTAGAAACTCAGCTAATAAATTTAAAAAATATCGAGAAAGAAATACAAGAGCTTGAATATACTATCAGATTAAAATCTGAAATACTTGAAGAATTGAGAACAAGATATGAAGATACTATCAGAAAAGTCGAGAAATTTCAACACTTAAGACGAAGAATTAACGAATTGGAAAACGAGTTAAAGAATTATGAAGAATTGAAAAGAGAGATAAGTGAGCTTGAATTAAGAAGAAATGAGATTTTACTAAATATCACAAGGCTTAAAGAATTAGAAACTAGAAAGAACTTACTACTAAGTGTTTGCAATAGAATTAGAGATGAAATAAACAGTCTGAAACTAGAAATGAAAAATATTTCAAACATCAAGACCAGATATGATGAATTACTAACTAGGCTTAAGCATATTGATACTTTGAAGAGCGAGTTCAAGAACATTATCAATAGAGAAGTTGAAATCAGATCCAAGATCTCAGAAATTGAAAGAAAGTTATCCCTTCTAAGGAGTAACCCTGAAAAATGTCCCCTCTGCCATCAGACAATTGATAAGCAATACCGCATCAAACTTCTTGACATGCTTGAAAGAGAATTAAAAGAAATGAAGAATGAACTTGAAAATACGTTAAGGAGAAGAGAATACTTAGAGAAAGAAATTTCTAAAGAAAGAGAGATTCTTAAAGAAGTTTCAGAGTTGAAAATAAAGTTAGAGACTCAGAGAGACTTAGTAAAGAAGTTAAGAAATCTTGAAGAAGAACTTGAGAAAAATCTTGAAGAAGTTAAGTACATAGATAACATAATCGATAATCTTAAATGTTTAGAAGATGAATTAAAGAGAATAGAACAGAACTTGTCAAGATGTAAAGAGATCTATGAAAGACTAAGCCACATTAGAGAAGAGTATTTAAAGCTAATTGGTGAATATGAAAATTTGAAAGGAATTGAAGAATTAAAAAGTAGTTTAGAGAGACAAATACAACTAATTGAACAAGAAATAAACATGTTTAGAGTAAAATATGAAAATCTAAGAAGAGACTACGAGAATTATCTAAATCTGAAATTAACGTATGATGAGCTGGTAACAACTGAAAATAAGTTAAATATTGAGTTAAGCAGTGTTGAAGCTCAATTACGTACTTTTGAAGAAATTTTAAGAAAGTATAAAGACAATTTAAACAGACTAATTAACGATAAGCAGAGAGTTGAGAAATTACTAAGTAAGTACGATGACTCATTAAGATTCATAGTGAAGCTCATTAACGTTCTTGAAAATGCAAAACCACATATTAGAAGAGCCTTTCTTGAATCAATTAATGAGGAGTTAAATAATACTTTCCTAGAAGTTAGGCATAAATCATCATTTATAGGTATTAGAGTTGATGAGAGCTATAACATATACGTTAAGAGAAGTGATGGGGTTGAAATAAGTGTTGATTCATTATCTGTTGGTGAGAGGAATCTAATAGCATTACTCTTTAGATATGCTCTAGCTAAGACTATTATGGGTAATGTGCCTTTACTTATTCTTGATGAACCTACAGAACATCTGGATGATGAACATAGAAGGAAGATAGCCCAATGGATTAGAAACTTAACAAGTAATGTAGATACTGTAATTGTTACCTCGCATATAGATGCTTTTGAAACTATCGCTGACAATACCATAAAAGTTGAAGTTATTAATGATAAGGGAGAATCGACTTTTAAAAATTTATAAAACTCTTTATAAAGAATCTTCTTTAGTTAACTTAATTTAAGGAGTACCTATTGATCTTAAAATTCCTAGCTAGAAGTTTAATGAAATGTCTACAAAGTCATCAGATAAAGAATACTCCAAATTATCCGAGAAAGCTCCTGAATGGTCTGTAGGTATAATATTATACAAGGGTAATGCTTATCCATTAGCAAAATCTAAATTTGTCAAAGATGAGTATTACTTTAGCACAAACTGGAGACCAGTGGCTAAGAATATACACTCTACAGATATAGTTATTCTGAAGAATGGTGAGGTTAAGAAGTATAAGGTTAAGAGAAGAGGAGAAAAATATGTTCAAATTATCTTAATTTAAACGTTAAATAACTCATTAAGAGTACGGAATTTAGATGTCTAAAGCATTAGCTATAGCTGGTATTGATCCTACAGGTGGTGCAGGATTATTAATGGATATTAAGGTATTTCATGCACTTGGTGTTTACGGTATCGGAATACCCACAGTAATAACTATTCAAGACACTTCAAGAGTTTACAATGTATGTAAGATTTCTATAAGTATCTTTAAAGAGATGTTAAGTAAGGTCTTGAATGATGTAGATGTAAATCACGTGAAGTGCGGTGTACTTTATTCAAGAGAAATAATTCAATATTTATCAAAAGTTATTGAAAGTTATGACTTAATTACAGTTCTTGATCCTATAATTAAGTCTAGAGATGGTTATACACTTCTTGAGAATGATGCTTTTGAAGAATTGAAGGCTAGCTTAATACCTAAAGTTAAATTGTTAACACCAAACGTAATTGAAGCTGAGTATCTGAGTAACTTAAAGATTAGAGACATTAATGACATAAAGAGAGCAATTAAGGAAATTATTAGAAGTTATGGTTGTGAGGCAGTGTTAGTTAAGGGTGGTCACTTAGGGATGGGAGATGAAGTAATTGATGTTTTATATACTGGAGGTACTTTTCATGAGTTTAGAAGAAGAAGATTAGATATTAAGATCCACGGTACAGGATGTATCTTATCTTCAGCAATTACTGCAGAGTTGTGTAAGGGTAAGGATTTAATTGAAGCTGTTAAGGCTGGACTAGATTTTCTTCATAATCTAATTGAGACTTCCTTAAAGATTGGTAAAGGCTATGAAGTACTTGATCCAACTAGAAATTTAAGACTATGTGCAGAGAAGTTTAAAGTTCTTGAAAATTTAAATCAAGCTCTCGAAATTATTGAGAAATACTCTGAAATTTTCGCTCAAGCAATTCCTGAAGTACAGTCTAACCTGGCTATGGCATTACCTGAAGAGTTTCTACGTAGTATTAATGATGTAGCGGCTATTCCTGGAAGAATCATTAACTACATGGGTAAAGCAAGACCATCTGGTTCACCAAGATTTGGAGCTTCTAATCATTTAGCAAGAATACTGTTAACAGTTATGAAGTATAATTCAAACATTAGAGCTGTTATGAACATTAAGTATAGCGATGAACTTGTAGAGATTGCTAAGAAGTTAGGATATATTGTTAGTTTCTTCGATCGTAATGAAGAACCAGAACATTTAAAGAAAATTGAAGGTGCAACTTTGCCGTGGGGTATAGAGATTGCCATTAAGAGAGTAGGTAAAGTTCCTGATATAATCTATGACAAGGGTGATGTTGGAAAAGAGCCTCTAATTAGAGTTTTAGGTAGAGATGCTGTAGATGTTGCGCTTAAAGTTCTAAATATAATGAAGAACTATCTAGACTATAAGTAAGATCTTACCTACCCTACATGCAAGATCATTCTTAGATACTTCATCTTTCTCAAGAACTTTAATTAAATCAAGTACTAGGTTGCTTGCCAATCTATTACCAATACTATCAAGCATGGTTTTTGCTCTATTCATTTCTTGAAGAATGTGTGTCCTTTCCATAATTCTCATGAAATTTGCATGTATGTTCCAGATAATTGATGAAATTATACTTTTCTCATCTCTTAATCTCCTATATACTTTTCTAGCCTCATTTAGTAGTTTCGTAACTTCAGTATTTAAATTTAAATTCTTACTATAATCTTCAACACTACTTAACATTAAAATACATGCAAGTGTTGTTTTACAAGATGCTTGAATAGTCTCATCATCAATCTGTAATGATGCATTTAATGCTCTTCTAGCCTCTTCAATAGCTTTATTGAAATCATTGCAAATCATGTACATTATTGATAATAATCTTCTAGCTTCAGCTTCATTATACTTGTCATTCATATATTCAAAGATTTTAAGAGCATCATTCAAATTCCAACCCATGACCTTATCGTTAATGGCTCTTAGGAAATCTTCGACTTTATTAGCACTTAACATATTGATCATAGCTAATAAGCATCTACTTAAAGCGAGACCATAAATATCTCTAATACTTGAAGATATATCGATAACATAAAGTGCATATTCTCTAGCTTTATTAAGATTACCATTCTTTAAAGCTTCTTCAATCTTATCAAAAGCACTAGTAATTAAGTCTCTATAATATCTAAGCCCCATTAGACTATCAAGGTTATCTAGTTAATAAGTGTTATTGTGTGAGTTCCTTCAATATCAACTTATCTTAAAAATAGGTTAATGTCTATACTAAATTAGCATTAAATTAAATTTTTATATTATGAAATTTTCTTCTTAAAAATGTGATTTGTAAGAATCCGTTTAATGAACTTGTTAGTGAATTTAAAGAAATTACTGTGAAAGTACTTGATAAGATCGGTATTAAGATCAGTGTCAATGATGTAAATGTTCAAAGAGCACCTTCAAGATTTGGATACTTATCAATCCCACTACATGAATATTTAAGAAGATATGGTGATGTTGAAGAATTATTAAAAAGTGAATTCGAGAAGATTGAGACAAAGTACCTTTCAAGAATTGAATTTATTAAAGGTTTTCTCAATAGCGACATTAAGGTGAACTCGTACTCGATACTAGTAATAAACTCCATATTAGAGTTGAAAGACAGATATGGTTGCAGTTTTAATCTTAGTGAAAGATATTTAATAGAACACACAAGTGCTAATCCAATACATCCATTACATATTGGTCATGGTAGAAATGCAGTACTTGGAGATTCCCTAGCAAGATTGTTGAAATTCTTCAATGCTGAAGTTGAAACTCACTTCTATCTTGACGATTGTGGAGATCAAGTAGCATATGCAGCTTTTGGTTATTCTAAAATTAAAGACTTAGTATTAAGAAGAATTGAACGTGGAGTAAAACCAGACTACATAATTGGTCTTATATACTCAGCAACATACGCTATAGCTGAGATTAAGAGATTAAGTAAAGAATTAGAAGAATGTAGAGATAATGAGAGATGTTTAGAAATTGTTAAAGAAAGAGATGAGTGGTTAAGTGTACTTAATGAATTAAGATCAAGAGATGAAGAGATAATTGACGAATTAATCAAGAGATTAGGCATTTATGAAGATATAACAGAAGCTGTTAAGCACTTATCTAGAAGTTATGAGAAAGGTGATGTAGAAGCTAGACAACTAATTAGAGAACTTATCAACCTCGTAATTACAGGCTTTAAACAAACACTAACTAGATTAGGTATAGATTTTGATTATTGGGATTGGGAAAGTGAAGTAGCTATTGATAATGGTGGTGTTGATAGAGTTGTTAAGGAGTTAAGTAGACGTGCATCAGATTATGTAGATTACGTTAAGGGTGCATTAGTATTTAAGGCAGATCAATTTGCTAAAGATTTAGATTTATGGAATGAATTAAAACTACCAAAATACATACCTAAAGCAACACTTACTAGAAGTGATGGCTCAAGTCTATACCTTACTAGAGACGTTGCATACACTATATGGTGTATGGAAAATTTCAAACCAAGTAAGATCATTAGAGTCATTGGCGTTGAACAAACTCATCCACAAGCACAACTTAGAATTATACTCTACGCGATGGGTTATAGAGAACTAGCAAGAGATGTTATACATTATGCTTATGAGATGGTTAATATTCCAGGAATTAAGATGAGTGCTAGAAGAGGAAAATACGTAACACTTGATGATTTGATAAATGAAGCTAAACGTAGAGTATATGAACTAATCAAGGATAGAGAAGGAATTAATTATGAAGAAGTTGCTGAAGCTGTAGCTGTGGGAGCTATACGATATACATTACTTTCAGTAACACCATCAAAAACCATAACCTTCACTTGGGATAAAGTACTCAATCTTAAACAGAATAGTGGCCCCTTCATAATGTATACTTATGTTAGAGCAAATAGTATTCTTGAAAAAAGTCAAGAAGATGTTACTAAAATCAACGACGTACCTGAGGAGATAAGTAATGAGGAGAAAGAATTAATAGTTCTTCTTGGTGAATATCCTGAAATTCTAGGTAAAGCTGTGTATGATTTGAGAATAGACTACATTACCGAGCATATAAATAAGATCGCATTAACATTCAACTCCATGTATGAGAAATGCCCTGTACTGACGGCTAATGAACCTTATAAGAGCTTCAGACTTGCCTTGACTAAGGCTGTGAAAATTGTTCTTGAAAATTCCATGAAAATTCTTGGAGTACCTATACTTAAAAGAATGTGAACTTAAGTAATTCCTGATTTTTAGAGAATTGCTTAATTACTGGGTACTTACTGACTAAATTAATGAGTACAATTGAGGACATTAGATCGATGATCAAAATTGAAACTGAAAGATTAAGGACAGGCTTGCCACCCTTTAGAAGAGGAATCTTAATAATTACCGATAAGGAGTTGAGCAGAGATGATATTAGAACGTTATTAGATGTTGATTTAAAAAATGTTAAAATTGTTAAAACTAAAAGTCCTGATAGACTTCTTCAAGAAATTACAAGTGAATCAACGTTTAAGATAATTATTACAAACTATGATGCTTACAGGAAGTGTCTTAACGATATTACCAGATTATCATACACATCATGTAAATACTATGTAATTACCTTATGAGAAATCTTGTAAGTAAAGGTTAAATTAAACTGTTTGCAAGGTATTCCATACTAAAAGTCCAGCTAGACCTAGTAAGAGAATAGCTAATCCAAGAAGTACATAACCATAGATTTTTCTACTTACAATACTTAAACCTCTCTTACTGGCTTCAGCAATAACAGCTAACCAGGCATAATCTAACCATACATGTGTAATGTATATTATTGGGAAGATAGTGATACCAATATCTACAATTCCAGTAATTATTGGTAATCCAACACTATACCACCATATTAGGAAGAGGGGATTAAAACCTGTAAGTACAATACCTGAAATTAGTGGTGCATGTCTCCACCTGCTTAGATAGTTATTCTTAACACTACCTTCAACACCTTTAATCAACTTAGAAGCATCTAGAATTGTCAGGTATGAGAAGTATATTATAAAGATAATGGCGAAACTAGTTAATGACAATTTAACGATAATATTCTCTAAGAAATACTTAACGTGACTCATTGCAAGTATTAATGATAGAACATAGGGCAATTCTACAATTGTATGTCCAAGAGCAATCTTAAGACCAGAAATATAGCCTCCTCTACTACCTATAACTATAGTCACAGTAGTCAGAGGACCAGGAGCTAAAGCACCTGTAGGAGAAATTAGAAGTGTCAGTATTAATAGTTCTAATAATTTACTATCCATATGTCTGACCTACATGACCATTATTAAGTAGTCTTGATGCATCTTATCTTTAAGTAATGAATTTACTAAATGCTGCTTCATGAGTCTTATAGTCTTAAACCTACTTCCACATACTGGACATCTTCTACTTTTTGGAACATACCTACATTCACTCCTGAAATGTATTATGACTTCTGAAAAGGTATGTAACTCTTTACCACAAAGCTTACACTTAAACATGGTGTCTGTTGAGTCAGAACTTCTTTATAAATTAAACGTCAAGTTCTTCATGTGAAAGTTGCATTGTTATTTTGTCAAGTTTTAAATACTCAACATATCTTATGAGTGATGATACATCAACACTATTAATTGATGATTTGATAAGATTAATAGTGTGTTCTAGACTTCTATTTAATAATCTATATGCCTCATTTATGGCGTCTCTACCGTAACTCTTCTCAAGAATTTTGACGATATTTAATTCCTTATTCTGTGTTGATGGATTATTTCTATCTAAGTTTAAGTAATCTATAATATCATCCCTTATTTGAAAGGTTATACCAATATACTTTCCAATTTCTCGAATCTTTTCTATAATTTCCTTAGAAACTTTAGATAAGTGTGCACCCATAACCATAGCTGATTCAATTAATGAGGCTGTCTTATAGTTAATAATTTTAAGATAGGTATCTAATTCAAGTTCATGACTTCTCTCAAGATATTCTAACTCATATGACTGTCCAATAGCTAACCTTATAGATGCATTAATTAACTCATTAATTACCTCATCATTCCTAGTCTTCACGATGTACTCTATGGCTTTAGAGATGAGAAGATCACTTGCGAGTAATGTATATTCAGTACCAAATAATTTATATGGCGTTTCTACACCTCTTCTAACTTCCTGTTTATCAATAATATCATCCTGAAGTAGAGAAGCTAAGTGTACAAGCTCTACGGCAATTGCAGCATTTATGGATAGATTCAGATCACCATCTAGTAAATGAGTAATGAGTAATGCTAATGTTGGTCGTATAAGTTTACCCTTATTAATTATGTAATGTCTAACAGCGCTGTACAATCTAGTAGGCATATCAACATTTAGGAAGATTTTATCGAGTTCATCAATAACTTGATGAAGTTTTAAACGAACATTTACTGGCAAATTACTTATAAGTTCATGAAAGCTTGGAAGTTTTATCATTCAACATCTCAAGCTAAATTATTGAAGTACTTTTTTAAGCTTAAACTAAAGTTTCAATCTATAGATATTCAATACTTCAAAAACTTAATAATGAACCTCGCCAGACCATATAGAATGTCTGATGGTAAAGTACATGAACTTAATAATCCATACTCGATACCTTTTCTTAAAAATCTTCTAAATCTTCTTGTAAGAGTGTTCAGCAACTCTTTATTCATCAATATCTTATCAATGATTAATCTATTTCTACGCATTAGGTTGAAGAAAGGTCTCAAATTTCTACTTATCAATTCTTCATAATTAATTTTCTCATTTAATGCTTCAACAAGTATTTGACTTGTGATCATGGCTGGATTGATACCAGCACCATTTGTAGGAATTACTGAACCAGCCGCATCACCTGTAAGGTAGGCATTATGTAGAGATAATCTATCTAGTAAACCACTTACAGGTATAGTCTTTACTAAAGGTCTATGTAGTGGTTTAAGATTAAACTTTTCAAGAAGTTTTAAATGTCTTGAAAGTACATCACTATGATTACTGACTTTTGAAGCTCTAATACCTAAACCTACATTGAATACCTTATCATTTCTTGGAAAAATCCATGCAAAGCCTCCAGGACATAAATCATAGCTTAGTAAAACTATAGCAACATCACTATCATACTTCTCAACACTTCTAGCTCTACATGAAGTTGCTATAATTAATTCATTATCATTAAGTCTTACATTCATGTTGAGAGAAATGTCAATTACTGAAGGATATGCATCGGCACCAATCACAATTTTTGATTTAACAATCTCCTCACCTTCTTTTGAAAATACTTTAAGCTTAAACATGTCATTTTTTGATAAACAATCGGTAACTATGGTGTTGAATTGAACTTTACATCCATAATTTTCAATACTTTCTATTAATTTCTCTAAAACTCTGCCTTTATCTATGAGATATGTTTTAAATGGTAGAAGACCTATGTAGTTATTATTTATAAAGATCTTTACGAAGTTTATCTTATTAACAACAACATCACTACTTAAAGTTTCATTTAAAGTTTCGAGTAAGTATTTATAGATATTACTTGGTATGTGTCTCTTCAAAACTTCTCTGCTTGGAATTAATTCACCACAAATTATGGGAAATCTTGGATTAACTTTCTTCTCTAGAATTGTAACATTCAGATCATTAATACTCTTCAGATACTTATATGCAAAATATGTTCCTGCAGGTCCTGCACCTATGACCAAGATGTCAGTAATCAAGATTCTCACTTAATTTGAGAAGTAATGTGTTGGTAAATAGTTTTTATCTTTTAAAGATTGAAAAAAGAAAGAAGAATTTGAGTAATTTTCCTCTGAAGTGTACTTATGGAGCCTTATATCTACCGTCTGTTCTTACAATTTTACCCTCCTTAACAAGTCTTGTTAATTGTGCTTTAACGACGTTTAGTCTCTCTTCACCAACAGCCTTAGCAATCTCGTCAACTGAGAACTCCTGGCCTCTACGACTTGTTAGGAAATCCAAAATCTTCTTCTTAATACCCTCTACCATTCTAATCCCTCAAAGAAGTGTCTTTTTCTCACTTTATAAATAGTCAACTTTTACACACACACCATAATCTACATATATTAAGTCTTTAATACATTTCATAATTCTAATGTTTTAGCATGTACTGCAAAACTAGTAAAAAGTCAAGAATGATACCTTTTGCTCAGAGAGTAATTCATGTTATTATGGTAGTTTGATTTTTACTTAATCAGTAATGTTAGTAAAAAGAGAGTACTAAGTAGAAGAAGTTTTAGGTTAGTGTGCTCGCTCTCCATCCCTGTCTTCTCAAATACTTTGAGAAAGACTTAGAATAACCGTATATAGTGTATACTCTTCTAGGTCTACAATAATCTATAAAGTATACAAGTTTTTCAAAATCATTATGATTACTTAGAGATATCTTTAGAAAATTTGTATGCTTCTTAATAGGCAATAATTTATCTTCAAGCCCTGTTAAGTATATCTGTATAGCATTTCTACAGTTACTAAAGATGTTATGATTAGTTGAAGTGATGATTATGTTACTAGTACCGTATCTACCTTTAAGACTTGAAATTAAATTATTATATTTTCTAACTTTACTATCTGCAAGAAAAAGATACCCATGTCTATATAGAAGCATTGATACCTCTTGAGCTTTACCTAAAGGATTACATCTTAAGATAATCTTAACATCAGTATTGTAGTACTTTTCAACTAATGATAATATCTCATTGTAAAGCTCGCTCCTTTCTGGAAATTGAAATTTTGGATGACCGTAAGTTGAGTCAACTATTAAAATATCGATGTCATCTATGAGGTTTGAGCCCTGAGTTATGATAGTGTCCTCCAAGTTGAAATCTCCTGTAATTCCTATTCTTAAATCTTTAAATTCAATAACATACATTAGACTGCCAATAATGTGACCAGCATTATAGGCATATACTATACATCTATCTAATTCAATAATGTTGCCAGTACCTACAATAGTTGCATTTCTTGGATATACATCATCTCTAACCTCAAGAACCTTCTTACTGAAACTAGTTAAGATACAGTTTCTAGCCTTCTCGACTTCTCTACATACGTGATCTTTATGTGCATGAGTTATTAATACATGCTTAACGTAGTTTATCAATGTTGGTCTTGATGGATCTATAAGTATAGTTTCATCATTGTGCTCAATTAATATGCCGTCAAAGTACTTAATCTTAATCATTATTCTCTCTCTATAAATCTTTTAAGCATTGGATATATTTCAAATACTTGCTCACGCATAGCTAGAGCGTAGTACTGTAATACAATTTCTACAAGCAGTATAAGGCCAATACCACCACTAAATACGTGTAACAAATCGCCTATAGCTGCTATGAGTCCAGCAAGTACACCACTAGTGATTGTTAGTGCACTTATGTATTTCTCAAGATACTTAGCGATAATTTTAACACTTGGTCTAAAACCTGGAATATGCAGACCACCCTGAACAATGTATTTTGCTTGATCTTCAGCACTCATACCTGCAATATTGACCCATATATAGGCAAATACTGTCGCTAAAGCTATGTATATTAATATATGCGCTATTACAAATTGTGGAGTAATGTTCGGTGGTGCTGGTGACCATAGAAAATACATTAGTGAATTTTCACATGGAGCCCAAGTGCCTGGCTTTATTTCCTTCATACATACAAGCCAGTGTAGTGATGGATTGTTAATGCCTACTGACGTCCAGAGAGCTAGAAATACTTGGTGTATTAATGATAAGGTAAAGGCTGTAAAGATTATAGGTAGTACTGAAACATACATTAATCTTAAAGGTAAAGTATACTTAAAACCTCTATATTGAGTAATTACTAATGGTATCGATACTCTAGCCATCTCTATGTAGAGTATTATTATAGCTAGAACAATTGTTGATATGAAACCTACAAGTGTTGCTGGTCTTTCAAAACCATATATTAACGATGCAAGATAGTCAAGACTTCCAAGTGATGCGTGATATACAGCAACGGTAAGTGCAGGAATGATACCTAAAGGTAATTCATGACCTGTAGGATAGATGGGGGAGAAGGTGTACCAGAAAATTCTTCTTAAGATACTTACAAGTATGAATAAACTAATACCACTACCAATACCCCAACCCTTTGTAATCATATCATCTAGAAGAATTATCATCAACGTTGCGAATTGTAATTGAATAATAACTAATAGTGCAGAAATTGGCGTTAACGGTCCTAATTGACCACTAGCAATAACAACTAAAGTTTCTCCGAAAGCAATGAAGAGAGCTAAAAGTTTATATAAACCATTAAACCTTGCTTGATCATGAGGATCACTTAAATCTATATTCAACACTCCTGAAAAGACAAGTATCTCAAGAATTATACCTGAAATAATTAATGGTGCAATTCCAAGTTGCATTAATGTACCTCCTGTAGATGCAAATATCATAGCAACCAGTGGATTATACATTGTAGATACTTTAAGCTGATCAACACCGTAAAGTGGCGTTATAGACATGAATAGGTATATAGTTATAGCTAGAAATGTCCAGAAAAGTCTAGAACTTACAGGTAATGGTGTTGAAGGTCTAGGAACTGTTGGTACTAATCTTAATATAGGTTCAATGATATCTATGAGTCTCTTCTCAACCATAGCCTTAAAAAGGCATAATGCGAGCAGACTTAAAAATGTAATCCTCACAATCAATTTATCTTAAATGATTGTTAAACCATTCAAGACTATAATCAATAATTGCTGCTCTATGTATAGGATTACTAAATGAGTGGTCAGCATTATGAATAATGATCAGCTTCTTAATATTGGAACCAATATTTCTGTAAAGCTCTTCAACATGATTTACAGGAATAAGCTCATCACTAGATCCGTGAATAAGTAGTACTGGACACTTAACTCTCTTGACTATTTTTACTAAATCGTAACAGTCAAGATCTTTGATAAATGGCCACTTAATAGTTTGTAGATTTAATTGTTTAAGATTTTTAATAACAACTTCCCTTAAATTTACAGGAACAGCAATACATACAAGTGTATCGATCTTAATTAACATAGACACGATTAGAGAGATGTAAGCGCCAAGACTACTTGCAAAAATGCCAATTCTTTCAAAACCCTTACTCTTTATAAAGTTCAAAACTATCAGTAAGTCTTGAATTCTATCGATGATTTTGGTATCTTCAATTTTACCACTACTCTCACCGACACCTCTATGATCAAATCTAAAGACTGAGAAACCTTTACTGCAAGCCTTTTTGGCAAGTTCGACATATTTGCTACTATCCTTACTGCTGAAAAGTCCATGGCAAGTAACTATACATCTCTTCGAATTTCCATAATGCAAAATACCTGAAATGACATTATCTGACCACTCAATTCTGACTTTCTCAATACTCATTGTAGAGATATTCTTTAAACTACTCAAAAACTCCACTATATCAGCATTAATGATGAATATACATGTTGACAAGTTTTTAACATGTAGATTGTGAAAGTATAGGTATGTTTATAAGTTAGGTAATTTTAAAGTATATGAATGATTGGTGACATGCCAACTGATACATGATGATTCCTGGGGTAAATGATTTTTATGAAGAAATTTCTCCATGATAGGTTTTGCAGTGAACTATGCATATTGGTATTACTTATTAATTTAATGTAGTACTCCTTTAATTATAATCACTTCACCACCTGCTGCTTTTATCTTTTCTTCAGCTTTCTTAGTTACTTGTGGTGTTTCCACTATTATTGCATGTTTAACATTTCCTTCACCTAGGAGTTTATTATAACCTATTTTTAGTAAGTTTACACGGTATTTACCATTCTCTATCTGCACCATTCCTTTTCTTGCAAGATCTTCAATGATATTATCAAGCTCACCAACATTGATAGTCCTCCACTTTTTAACAAGTGGTGGTGGCTGTATAAAGCCATGCTTACCGAAGTAGTCTGGCTCATATACGAGTACCCATGTCCATTTATGTTTATGCCTACCTGATCTACCACGACCACCAGAACTTCCTGATTTTCTATGCTGACCTACACGACCCCATGAATGTGTTCTCCAACCTCTCAAGTATCTTGATTTCTTTTTAAATCTACGAACCATTTCTAAAAGGCTTAACTTTTCAGATATTTAAACCTTCTCAAATCTGGTTCTGTTGACTGGGGGTGTGTTGTTTTTGGGATGTTGAATTGGAATGGTATCCCCCTAGTCAACTTCCCC
>CAYMHS010000003.1:0-182297 GCA_964390355.1 uncultured Thermoproteaceae archaeon
GTACGAGAGGAACGGGGTGCCGCGGCTTCTGGTGTACCGGTTGTCCGGTAGGGCATCGCCGGGCAGCCACGCCGTAGGGGATAACCGCTGAAAGCATCTAAGCGGGAAGCCCTCCCCGAAAAGAGGCGGCCGCTCGGCTTGGGGTTACTCCCCAGGCCGAGGAGGGTTCCCGTAGAAGACGGGGTTGATGGGGTGGGGGTGTATGCCCCGAGGGTGTTTAGCCCGAGGGGCGAGCCCGCCACTCCCAATCACCCGAGGTGCGGTGGTGGGGGGTATAGAGGACCCGGTAGTCGGGTCTCAAAAATTAATTCTTAAAAATGTTTGAAGAAAGTTCTAGAAGCTATGAGCAATGTTGTAGATATGATAGAAGAGTTAGCTAAAGATTTAGAAAGAAGTGACGTACTCTTCATAGAGAGATTACCACCTGTACGTGAATGGGAAAGGTATAGAGACGTAATACTTAAAATACTTAGAGAATTTCACATAGCCTTAATAATCGTTAGAGTAATATTTAGAAATGAACGTAAAGGATATGCCATAATTATTAAAGGTGAAGGAGAGCTAAATCAATTACCAAGTAAAGGAGTAGTTGAAGGCTTTCTAGTAAAGTGTATAAATGATAAGTGTGAGAAAATTA
Organism: uncultured Thermoproteaceae archaeon; assembly: GCA_964390355.1. Classification (GTDB taxonomy): domain Archaea; phylum Thermoproteota; class Thermoprotei; order Thermoproteales; family Thermocladiaceae; genus CAYMHS01. The sequence continues at coordinate 638 of CAYMHS010000003.1, forward strand.
TCTACAAAGAAGTAACCTTCAACAATTCTCAAGAACTTGTAGAGAATATTCAAAAATTCGCAAAACTCTATCATAAAGCTGAAGCTAGAATTGTAGAGTATAAAATGCCAGAAGCATATAGAGAGGCAAGTATATACTACTAAAACCTTAACTTTCTCTTCAACATTATAGCAATAATTAAAGTTATAATTATGAAAATTTGAAGAAAAGTACAGTAAGTACATATAGCATAAACTTCAAACAACTCAATATATATCAAGTAAGGCACAAGAGGAGTTACCGTTATAGAGAGCCACAGAATAGCATCTATAAGTTTTAAACGACCAGCAACATAATGAATAGCTAAGATAGACTTCAACGTGAACCAAATAACTGCAAGTAATGGTATAGAGATCTCAAAACCATAAAGATTAAATAATCTAGCAGCTTCACTTTGAGCAACTTTTGCACAATTAATCTCAATAAAACCAGTCTCATAATAGCATAATGTTGGATTAGTGCCAAGAGTATAGACGTAGTAGTAATACATCAAAGATATGACCCAACCAATAATGTTAGTAATTAGTAGTAAATAGTTAAGTATAAGCAACTTATTCACAGCAAAGAACGTAAGTAATAACACTTTAAAAATCATTCTTAAAATGAAAAAATACACACAGCACTATGACTTTTAAGAATGAATTAAGTAGTTGAGTGAGGATGAAGATTAGAAACATAGTAGCGATAATAGCATCCATAGCTCTAATCATAATCACAGTATTCGTGATATATTACTCAAACATCATTAAGTATGAAAGAGAAATCACACCACCTCTACAAAACACAACTACATCCAAACCATCAACTACAACATCAAATCAATCATCAACTCTCATTGAGAAATTCGAAGAATTATTGAAATATAGTTTAATAGTGAAGATTATTAGTCAAGATAAATTGCAGATACAATACTATGACTCTAGAGAGAGTAAGTGGAAAATAATTGAAAGAGATGGAGAGAACCTCATCACAACTTTCAAAAACATTATTAAAAATCTTGAAAGTTACGGATTAATCTTTGGTGAAAAGAATAGTAGCGTAATTGTAGTATTTTTTGAAGATCTATGGTGTCCCTTCTGCTCACATGAAGCAAAACTTGAACATGACTTAATTGAGAAAGTACTTAATGATGAGTTAAGTAATGTTGAGATAATAATTATGCATTTAATAGTTCATCCGCCACCAAACTATGGTGGAATTAGAAATAGTACAGATAACTCCTGCACGTTAAGTAACCTTACGTCGAGAAGTATTTGCATAATTACAGGAGTAATACCTCTACACGTAATTTTAGAATACCTATACTCTACAGGCAACTTAACTTTAACAAATAAGTTTATCAAGCAAGTATATGATGAGGTTAATGAAGCATATGTAAAGTACACTACCACCCATACAGAATTAAGACTTCCAGATGTTAAAGATTATGAAAGTTATGCCAGGAAGTGTGGTCTAGAACTGCTTAACGGAAGTAAGGTCTTATGTAGAGGAATCTGCATTAATTTTCTAAGGAGAGTACTTCAAGGTCATGAATTTACATTTAACTATCTAGGCTTTAGAGGAACACCTACAACTATGGTAATACTTAGAAACAACTACACTATGATCGTGTGGGAAGGCTGTATTCCAGGTATTGTAGATCTGAAGATTAGAGAAAGTGAATGTCTTGGATATGAGAGATTTCTAAATTTAATTAAATTCTTGACTTCTCAATAAGTTTCACAAACTTATCAAATATCCATGAAGTATCTAAAGGGCCTGGAGATGCTTCTGGATGAAACTGAACAGTAATTATTGGTTTATATTTATGTTCAAGTCCTTCAACAGTCTTATCATCAATATTTATAAACCATAACTTGAACTCACTCTTTACGGTATTGTAATCTACAGCAAATCCATGATTTTGAGTAGTTACGTAGCATCTACCTGTAAATAAGTCTTTTACAGGTTTATTTGAACCTCTATGACCATATCTCAACTTGAAGGTCTTTCCATCATGTGCAAGTGCTGTTAATTGATGTCCAAGACATATACCAAGTATTGGCACGTCATATTCAGTAAGAATTTTCACAGTATTTATAATGTTGGTCAGTATTGCTGGATTTCCAGGACCATTACTAATAACGACACCAACAGCATCCTCAATAAGTCTTTCAGGTTTTGTGTTGGGTGGATATCTGATTACTTTAAAACCTCTCATTAACAATTCTCTAACGATACCATACTTAACACCACAATCAAGAATGCTGAGAACTCTTCTCCCATCACCATGAGTAATGGGTTCTTTAGGTGATACATAATCAATAAATGGTATATCGTCATATCTTGGTGCAGACTTTAATCTAGCGTAGAGTTCATCAATGTCTGGTTCCTCCTCACTAGGATCATACACATGTAGAATACCCATCATAACACCACGTTCACGCAGTTTTTTAACAAGAGCTCTAGTATCTACTCTGTACATTCCAGGAACATCATTTTCTAAAAGCCAGTCATGTAGACTCTTAATGCTTGACCAATGACTAGGTTCTGTAAGTTCATGAATAATTAAACCATTAACCCAAATCCTATCAGACTCAAAGTGTAGTGGTACATCTTTAAAACTTAAAGTTCTAGAGGCTACACCATAATTACCGATTAATGGGTGTGTAATGACTAGTATTTGACCTGCGTAACTAGGATCAGTGAGCGTTTCTGGATAACCAACCATAGATGTTGTAAAGACAACTTCACCAATAATAGTCTTCTTAACACCAAAACCACAACCACGATATGTAGAGCCATCTTCAAGAATAAGTACTGCCTCTAAACCATACCTGCAAGTACCAATTCTAAAATGCATTATATGAGAAAGGTAGTGTCAGTATTAATAAGCTTATTCCTAACTTGGAACTCTCCTATCACCAGGACCGAAATGTCCAATCCTTGTCTGGACAATAACACTTCTCAATCCTTGATCTTCAAGAAGCTTCTTAACTCTTAACATTTCCTGAACACTCGGTCTCTTAATATTTCTCCTTCTAAATGTTGGAAAATAATCAAGTACCGTTACCTGAATGTTAGGATCTATAGATGCAATTCTTCTACCCACTTCAGCAATTTCATCAAGACTAACTAACGCACTATTATATACTACACCAACACCTAGGAATACTTTATCTAGATAATTCTCATACACATACTCAATAGCTTTCCAGCTAGTCTCTAAATACTTAACAGCTAATTCTCTATCGTTAAGACCTGTAATTCTCATGTACGTATCAGGATGTAGACATTTAGGTTCTATTCCAAAATCATTACATCCAGCTTCTACAAGTTCATCAATGTAGTCTGGTTTCAATACTGTTCCATTACTATCTAGATGTTTTCTAACTTTCTCAGAAACATACTTCTTGAGCCACTTAAAGAACTCTACAAGCCACCTCCTATTAATTGTTGGTTCTCCACCACTAATAGCTACACCTTTAGTATTATAGTTTCTTTGACATAAAGCCAAAAGAGCAGCTGCTTCTTTAGCTGTTAGTGCTGTTGATGAGTTATCATAAGTTACTGAATAATTTTGACATTGTGGACATCTTAAATTACATCCAGCAACCCATATAGCACATTCTACATAATGAACATAATCAACTTCCCACCATGGAGTACCTTTACCACCAACAAGATGTGGTTCAGGTCCATGAATAATTCTTAAAGGTTCAAACTTCTTAAAATCTGTACATATCTTCATACCATCCCTTACAGGTGTTATACATGCTCTCTCAACAGAACCATCAATAATTAGAGCGCATGACCAACAACCACCAACTCTACATGCAAGACTTGGTTCTCTACTTCCAAGTTCTTTAAACTTATAACCAATAAGTTCTAGAGCTTTAGCTACAGTTATATTTTCAGGAACTTCAAATTCAATACTATCAACATATATTCTAATTCTTCTTCTATCTTCAATTACTTCAACTACTTTTCTAGCCTCATAAGGACAAGCCCACACGCATGCTAAACATCCAATACAGTTATTAGGGCTTGGACAATTAAATAGGTATTGACAGAACTTACAATCTTTACATTTCTTCTCATCAATGACTACTCGATGAAACTTCATAATGATTAACTACTCTTTAAGTATTTCTCAATATCCACCTTCACATACTTTGTAAAGGCTTGTATTGGTATGTATACAAATCTTGAGCTAACTTTCCATAAATTCCAAACCTTACCACCAATGTTTATCTTAAAACCACAGAACTTACATTCATTATTATCTTTCAAATTAACTTCCAGTATATCAAATCCCATTCTCTTAATGACTATTTTTCCACATTTTGGACAGTATGTATGTTCGTATGGATGTCCAGGAACATTACCAATATAGACGTACATTAATCCTTCCTTTCTAGCAATCTCTACATGCCTTTCCAAAACTTCAATAGGAGTCCAAGGTAAGTAGTCGAGATTGTAATCTGGATGAAATCTCAAGAAATGTATTGGCGTTTCTGGTCCTAGATTATCAACAATCCATCTACACAACTTTCTAGCATATTCAAGATTATCACCAACTCTTGGAACTACAAGATTAGTAACTTCTATGAAAATACCTTTTCTCTTCATTTCTACTAGAGAATTAAATATTGGTTCAGGATCAGGAACTTTACAGTATTTTCTTAAGAATTTAGGTTCAGCATTACCTTTAAAGTCGACAGTAGCTGCATCTAGAAACTTTGATAATAAGTCTATCATTTCATCAGTAAAATACCCATTTGTTACAAAGGTATTAAAAAGTCCTCTCTTTCTTGCAAGTACACCTGCATCATATGCATACTCTACGAAGATGCTTGGCTCATTGTAAGTGTAAGTTAATCCTTGAGCACCGTAAGATTCTGCAAACTCTACAAGCATTTCAGGACTTACATCAAAACCTTCAAGTAGTCTTCTTTGACTTATATCAAAGTTTTGACAAAATTCACAAGCCCAAGAACAACCGTAAGTTGATAAGGAGAGCACCATAGAGCCTGGATTAAAATGATAGAGAGGTTTCTTCTCTATAGGATCAATAGCTATTGCTGATAACTTACCATAAACAACAAGATAGAGCTCACCATTAAGATTCCACCTAACACCACAAAAACCATACTTACCTTTAGGAATTTTACATCTTCTAGCACAGGCTAAACACTCAATAATACCATTAGGTAATTCTCTATATAGTAATGCCTTCTTCAAAAACTAATCACCTAATAATTCACTTAATCAATCTTTTTAACTTCTTTCTCTTCACTTACAAGAATTTTCTCACTGTAGGTGAAGATTCTTCCAAGTAAGTGTAGTGGTATTTTTGCCTTTCTAACATCCCAAGACTTACCATAGAGATACTCTTTCCTAACATATGCTTCAAGAACTTTAGCAAGAACTAGATCAACCTCACCAACACTTATAATCTTACTAACTTTACCTTCAATATGTGCAATACATTCACTAACAATTGGTGGTTTTACTTTTCTTGAAGCTTTAAAAGTCAATTTTAAGACTTTAGACTTATCAACTTTCCAACCTGTAAGTGTTCCTGCTTTCCAAATCTCTGATAACAAGTCAATAGTTGGTACATTTAGTGTAAACTCATCAACTTCACTTAGAAGTTTTCTAGTAAAGTGTTCCCTATCTATAGCTAAAGCAATAATTTTCTCATCTTCAGACACAGGCATGGTCCAAGAAATAGCCATAACGTTAATTCTACCTTCAGAACTAACTGTAACTAAGAAGTATACAGGTCTTGGATGAAGTATGAGGTAGAATTTCTCAGGAACTACATACTCACTCATTACTTAAAGCATAGATGTTTAAGATTTTTATACTTTGTCAAGAAGTGCATTAATAATTACTGAGCAATACCAACTAAGATATGGTATAGAATTTAAAGAAATCCAGGGAATACCTAAATCGTCAATAATCTTCTCATCACTTGTAGTTAATCCATCCTGATCACCAATAATGAAGCCAACATCACCTACGAATCTGAACTTACTTATAGGTTCACCCTTCTCATGTAGATAGTAAAGTTTCACGCCATTACTTAAAAGTCTCTGTAAGAGAACTTGAAAGCCTTCTCTCCACATTTTCAATTTCCCACTAACTATAAGATTCAACAGCTCATACTCACTATGTATAGGTCTTCTCAAATCTTTCCCTGAAATCTCTATTATATACTCTTCACATCCTGCAAGTACGGCATACACTATTACATCTCTTCTCACACTATTACGAAGATTTAGACTCTCAATTATAAAGTCAAGAATAACGTCTAATCGACCGCTTGATGCTGGTGATTTAGGATTTACATTATCGATACAGGAAGTGTTTGATTTAATTATAAAGTACTTCACATCTATGTTTCAAGTTTTTGAGGTTTCTTCTTTCTTTCCTCTTCAGATCTAACCTTAATTACGCCATAGAAGATAGCACAAGATATACATAAAGTCTTAGTTACTTGGTATCTAGGTATAATTGCTCCTTGTTTCTCAAGTTCTTTAGCTAAATCGGCAGGTACTGGCGAATATGGCATGGTAACTCTGACAGCTTTAGATCTAGGAACCATTCTTCCACAATTATCACAATAAACGTGACCTTCAGCTCCCTTATCACCTTTATGTCTACCTCTATTCTTTCTCTTCTTAGGCATTGAATCTAAAATGATTACTGAACTTTTAAATGCTTTCTCTCAAACAGTTTAAATCTCCTCATTAATAATCAATTCAAAGTTCATCTCTCAGAGCTCGTTCCCTTCATCATTATCAGTCATCGTGGAGGTTCAGCATTATTTTTCAAGTATTCTCTGTCTTTAAAATCTTCACTTTAAAACTTCACGTAATTTCATGATCTTTCTTCTAGCTAATTCTTCTTGATAACTTCTCTCTGGATATGGTCTATGTGTTGTTGATAGAAGTAGATAATCTCTACCTAGTATTTCTATGAAATGCTTGATCGCGTGAAGAAAATCATCAATGTAGACATCATTATTGAAGATTAACTCTACAGGTAATCCTGTAATCATTACTGTTTTAGTATTAGCTTTCATAAACTCATCTTTAAGAATTTTCAGTTTCTCAATCCAGTGATAGTAATCCTTAATTGTAACTTTCTTAGTTATATCTAATGGATGTAAACCTGAGTACATTCTTATCAACTTATCGATAATTGATGTTATATCTCCATCACAATGAAGTATTGGGAATTTTCCCCTCTTCTTAATAGTCTTACTGAACTCTTCATGCCATTTCAAGTACACTTCAAGTACAAAGTCTTGTCTATAAATTATTCCTCTATAATCAGCTAGATCATCAGCAATTCGAAGAGCATCTATTTGCTCAAGTTCACTTAAAGACTTCACTATCTCTAATACATATCTAGAAACCTTATCATAAATTCTATATGCTAAATCTTTCCTAATCTTAAGTAGAAGTGCATATTCAAACTTGTGTGAGAAATGTTCTAAATCAGTATTAACTATAGGTTTTGTTATGAAGAAAGATTCACAGATTTCTGTAGGTCCAAGTATTTTAGCTATGATAAATCTTGATCTAAATTTTTCTTGAAACTTTCTTAAAAATTGATTTAAACAATCCTGAACAACATCATCGATATTAGGCCAATCAACAATATCTTCCCAATACTTCTCAACTCTATCGATCCAGTCTAAAATTCTCTCATTCTCTAATCTTCTTAGAGGTCCTCCTTCAATTATGTACTTCTGCCATGCTGATACTCTAACACTGATACCTAAAGTATCACTTAATGCATATTCTTCTTCTAAGCTATTTGCTTCTATCTGTATAGGTATTCTTGAGGAGTATCCTTTTGTAAATACCTCTTCAACAATTCTTTTAGAATTCATAATTATCTTGAAAGACCTAGATGATTAAGAATTTTTGTTACAAGAAGTTCGGCGTTTCTTTTTCGAGCTTCTATAGTTTCTGAACCTATGTGTGGTGTAATGATTACTCTTGGATGATTTACAAGCTCAAGTTCCCAAGGTTCTTTGGGTGGTTCATGTTCAAGAACGTCAAGAGCTGCTGCTGCTACTTTTCCACTTTTTAAAGCATCAAGAAGTGCTTTAGTGTCAATTACTTCTCCACGACTGGTATTTACAATAATTACACCTCTTTTCATAACTTCAAATTCCCTATAACCAATCATATGATATGTCTCTCTAGTTAAAGGTACATGCAGACTCACAATATCACTTTTACTTAAAAGTTCGTACATGTCTTTCATAGGTTCAACACCTATTCTTCTAGCCTTCTCAGTAATGTCGATAATGTCATATGCAAGTACATGCATACCTAAAGTCCTAGCTATCTCACTAACTCTAGTACCTATTCTTCCAAATCCAATAACACCTAATGTCTTACCCATAAGTTCAAAACCAACATATTTACCCTTAGGCCACTCACCACTCTTTACAAGCTTATCAAAGAGCGTTATGTATCTTGCTGCACATATCATTAAGCCTATAGTGAGTTCAGCTACAGATTCTGTAGGTCCTTCAGGTGTATTTATGATATCGATATTCTTACTTTTAGCGTAGTTAATATCAATATTATCAAGACCTACACCAATTCTAGCAATTAACTTTAAACTTACTGCTTGATCAATTACTTCTTTCGTAACTTTAGTTCTACTTCTAACTACTAAAATGTTGTAATTGCTTATCACTCTTAACAACTCATCTTTAGAAATTCCTGGCTTATAATCAACATCTAGACCTGCTTTTCTAAGCTCATCAATCACAAAATTATCCACATTATCTGTAATTAACACTTTATATGTACCCATTACTTGACACTGAAGATTATGTAATCTTAACTAGATTTTAAGTTTAAAACTATATTCTCTCAATAAATACTAAGTGAAGAGTTTTTAAGCAATAAGTTACATATAGTGTTGATGTCTGAGGAGAGAGAAAGAACTATAATTCTTAGAGGAAGAGAAAGTATTGGTGAAGAAGAGCTTGAAAGAGGTGCTGCAAGATCAGTAATTACTGAAGAAGAAGGAAGAAAAGTTCTCAAAATAAGATGGACTACAGGAAAAACATCCGCAGGAAGACTTTTTGGTAAATATGGTAGAGAAGGAAGGCCAGACTTCTTTAGACTGCTCTTCGGAGCAATAACAGGAAGTTTAAGACAAAATCTTGGTGATGATAAAGGTCTTGAGGAATTTAATAGAATTAGAGATAGTAAGAACTTTAAAGATAGTGTACAGAAGATTTTCGATGAAATGAAAAGATGGTTCTTTGATGATGTTGTACCCAAATACAAGTTAGAACCAGGAGATATCTTCGTAATAACGACAGAACTTACACTAGATTTAGAATCTGGAGAATTATCTTGGAGTAAAGATAAGACTGAAGTTGTCTACTGGATTAGAAGTGATAGAGTTTTCGAGAAATGTAAAGAACTTGGAGTAAGTGTTGAAGTTGAAGAGGTTGAAAGAATGAGAGAAAAGATAGAATCATTAAGTAGAGAATTAGAAGATTTAAGAGGTAAGTATGAACAGCTAGTTAAGGAGAAGAAAGATATTGAACGTGAGAGAGATACTTTAAAAATTGAGATAGATACTTTAAAGTTAGAGAATGAAAGACTTAGAAGTGAGAATGAAGAATTGAAGAAACAGATTGAAGAATTTAAGAGAAAACTTGAAGAACTTAGAAGAATAATTAGCTAAATTGAAAATAGATTGGTTTATAAAGACTTAGGTTTCCCTAACACTGATGGAGAGAGAGGATAGAGTTCGAGTAACTATCAAGAAACCTGAACACATAATTGATGAACTTAGAAAAAATATTGAAGAAAATACTAAACACATTAAGACAAAATTCGCAATAATTTCAGGAAAAGGAGGTGTTGGTAAGAGTTTTGTATCTGTTAGTTTAGCTGTAGGTTTTGCTCTTAGAGGATACAAAGTAGGTGTTCTAGATGCTGACATCTATGGACCTACAGTAGCTAAATTGCTAGGTCTTGCAGGTTCAGTAATACAGGTAGATCAAACCGTAGACAGAATTATACCAGTTATAGGTCCAGCAGGTATTAAAGTCATATCCATGGATTTCCTATTACCAAGTGAAGAGACACCAGTGATATGGAGAGGTCCACTAGTTGGTAGAGCTATTGCTGAATTTTTAGCTAAAGTTTTTTGGGGTAGTCTAGACGTACTCGTTGTCGACTTACCTCCTGGCACTGGTGATGCACCATTAACTATAGCACAGATGCTACCCAACATCACGGGAAGTATCATAGTTACAACCCCGAGTGACGTATCTGCAAGAATTGTTAAGAAAGCAATAATCTTTTCACAAAAAATGAATGTACCTATAGTAGGTATTATAGAAAACATGAGCTACTTCGTATGTCCTAAATGTAACGAGAAGTATTTCATATTTGGCAGAGAGATAGGTAGAGCACTTGCTGAAGAGATGAACATACCATACTTAGGAGGTATACCTCTAGATCCCAGAATTAGTGAGTGTAATGATCTTGGAATACCATTTCTCCTAAAATACCCTGACATAGAGGCAAGTAAAGCCATAATGAATATTGTTGACAAGTTGAGAGAACACTTTAAGAATATTTTAGAACAGGAATAAACATGCATAGTATGTATAGTTCTTAAAAATCTAGATCTTTCAAGATTTAAATCAGAGTTATATAAATGATTTGTAAAAACTTAAGAAGACTTTACAAATCTTGATTTTTAATGAATGAGGTAAACCTAGTATGGAGAGTTATCGATATTGTTAAAAATCATAACAAATGGAGAAGATTAGAAACCATCAACCTGATTCCCAGTGAAAATGTGATGTCGCCTCTGGCTGAATACTTATACTTAAACGATATGATGAGTAGATATGCTGAAGGAACTATTAGAAATAGATTTTATCAAGGAGCTAAATACATAGATGAACTTGAAGAACTTACGGTACAACTTATGTGTAAATTATTCAACTCTAAACACTGCGATATAAGACCTGTATCAGGCACTATCGCTAACTTAGCCACAATGTGCGCACTATGTAGAGATAACGATTTAGTAATGGCGATACCATTAAGTGCAGGTGCACATATTAGTCATAGAGAAGTTGGTGGTGTTAAGGTTCTGAGATTAAGAATTATGGATCTTCCCTGGAGAAACGATGAATTCAATGTAGATATTGACTATGCAGCTAAATTAATAAGAGAACATAGACCTAAAATCGTCATTCTTGGAGGTTCAGTCTATCTATTTCCTCACCCAGTAAAAGAAATTGCAAGTATAGTTCATGAAGTTAATGGCTATGTAATTCACGATTCAGCACACGTACTTGGACTTATTGCAGGTAAAGTTTTTCCAAATCCACTAGATCAAGGAGCTGACATTATGACAACCTCAACACACAAGACTTTTCCAGGTCCTCAAGGGGGTGCTGTCTTAACTAATTCTGAAGAATTATTTAGAAAAATACAGAAAGCCATCTTTCCAACTTTCACCTCAAACTATCATCAACATAGATATGCCGCACTGGCTATAACAAGTCTTGAAATGATACTTTTTGGTGAAGAATATGCTGAACAAATAGTGAAGAATGCCAAGAGGCTTGCTGAAGCTCTATACAATTACGGATTAAAAGTACTAGCAGAGAATAAGGGATTCACAACAACTCATCAAGTACTTATTGATGTTTCAAATCAAGGAGGTGGTGCAAAGAATGCTCTACTTTTAGAAAAAGCAAACATTATTGTCAACAAGAATCTACTACCTTGGGATAAGGATCCAGTAAATCCTAGCGGTATAAGGATTGGTGTTCAAGAAATAACTAGACTTGGTATGAAGGAGCATGATATGGAAGAGATAGCTAAGTTTATAAGCGATGTGATTCTTAAACGTAAAAATCCAGAAGAAGTGAAGAAGAAAGTAGTAGAATTTAGAAGAGAATTTACTGAAGTTAAGTATGGCTTTGATTTAAAGAGTTTTAATTTAGAAAATGCAGTTAAACTTCTTATTTAGACTTAATAAACTCTTCAACTAACTTATCAATCTCATCTTTGGTATAAGTCTTAGTTATCTCACCACCATACAATCTCGTAACTCTGTCACTATACTTCATGAGTTCTAAGTTATGTGTGACCATCACGATAGTTATTCCATAAGTTTTGTTAATATCTTTAAAGATATTCATGACTTTTCTAGCATTCTCCGGATCAAGATTACCTGTAGGTTCATCTGCAAGTAGTAGCTTTGGTCTTGTTACTATTGCACGTGCAATAGTAGCTCTCTGTTGTTCACCTCCACTTAACTGACTTGGTCTTTTATATGCATGATCTTCAAGACCTACAAGTTTAAGAGCTTCAAGTGCAAGTTTTCTTCTCTCACTTCTAGAAATACCACGAATAATTAATGGTAATTCGACATTTTCAAGTATTGTCATTCTTGGAATAAGGTAATATTGCTGAAACACAAATCCAATATTTTCATTTCTAAATCTAGCAAGTTCACTCTCACTCATAACATTCAACTCTCTAGCACAAACTCTGACAATACCTTTACTTGGTCTTTCAAGACCACCAATGATGTTTAGTAATGTCGTCTTACCACTACCTGAAGGACCAATAATACAGTGAAATTCTCCTTCACTAATCTTTAAATTTACATTTTTAAGAGCTACATAATCTGAAGAACCTACCTTATATATTTTCCAAACATCAATCAATTCTATAATGTCATTCATAATTTATCACTTTCTTCTTAGCAGATAAATCACTACACCAATAATTACAATACATGCTACAACTCCCACAGCTATAATGGTCGTATTAATTTTCTTCTCTTTAACTTCCTCCATACCTACTGTTGAGTTCATAATGTCGATATTTAAAGTCTCAGTATGAGTATACTGATAGCCATAATCATCCTCATAAGTGATTTCAATTTTAACAAATGCTTTTCCAGGCTTAGTAGTGTTTATTGTAAAAGCTGCAACTGTCGGTGTTTGCGGGTTTATCTTTCCAAAAAAGATACTAGACTTACTTACAGGTCTTAACTTGTCACTACAATATATGCTTACATTGACGTTATAGGCGGTAACTGAGGCTAAGTTAGTGAAGGTTATTGATAAGACAATAGCTTCACCAGACTTTACAGTTTTAGGTGTTATAGTTACATCAGTAATTACAATTTTAGGATGATTAATGACTTGAAGTGTAATAGTATCTCTGTAACTAATAACGTTTGTGTTTGGTAATTGATAAGTAATTAAGTAGTTAATAATAACCTTTCTAGACCATGAAGGTACAATAAGTTTTAGAGGTAATCTAATCCTCTCTTTCTGTTCTAGCTTTCTTATTTCAAAAGTTGAATTACCAACATACAAAGCTCCTTCAATACTTACAATACTCAAAGTAATATTGTATAAAGGTACAATTCCAGTATTACTAATCTCGACATAGAGAACCTGTTCTTCTGAGCCATTAATGAAGAGTCGACTAGTACTTACTTCTAAAGGTCTTGTAGATATTGTAGTTAGTAGTAAATCATAGTTCTCATACTTAATATTCCCTTGAGAATCTAGATAATTTAAACTTACTTTCAAAGTTGTAGGGCCTGCATATGGTATGACTTCAAATTTTAAAGTCTTACACACATTCTGATCTAGTCTAGGTATATACATTTTTGAGTAGTTTCCTTCAATAAAGGGAGCGCTAGTATGTATTTGAATGTACACGTTGTATGCTATATCTGAACCAACATTACATACCTCAAAACTTATAGTATTTATAGACTTTTCAAGAAGCATTCTTGGACGTACATCAACACTCAATAATGGTGTGCCTCTAATTTTCACATCTCTCCAAATGGTGATACTTCCTGAACTTTCAGATACCTTACTATAACCAACTGCTGACTTTACATATCTACTTTCCCATGAAATTACTAATTTTAAATGATAAGTTCTTGGTACCTTAACTTTAACTAAGTACTTTAATGTAATTATTTGTCCAGGCTCTATAAAGCCTATAATTATTGGATTGTCACTAACGATTAATGAATTCTCGATATGTAGTTTAAACTTGACGTTCTTTAAGTAATCTAAACCTAGATACATAACATTCAATTGTAAAGTTGCAATACCTTCAGTAGAGCTAGGTACTTGAAGAATATCAACGCTTAGAAGAGTAAACTCTGGCTTTGTAGGTCTTGTAGGTAAGGTTATGTTATATCCTTGACTCATAACTTGGTAAGTGCTTAGTAATATAATCACTATTATTAATATTGAAACTACTTTCACCATAACTGCTGTACCTACTACTCTCATCCTCACATGACTATTTGAAGTAACTATTTTAAATATCTTCTTAAATTCAATTTGCATGAAACTTCTAGACTATATTTCACTTTCTTGGAAGTCTTTATGGGAAAGAAAAGGCAGAACTATAGGTGCTATTATCGGTATTGCTATTGCTGTAGTAGCTTTAGGTACGGTTCTTGGACTAGTTACTGGAACTGAAACTATGTTTATGGAGAGTTTTAGTAAAATTTTTGGAGTAAACACTATCTACCTCATACCAGCACTACACGATCTTACAGAAGCTGATGTTAAATTAATTGAAAGTATTCCAAGTATTGAGTTTGTCATACCTTTAAGTTTTAGTGAAGGATTTGTAAACGTTGGTGGACGTGCTAGGTGGGTATACGTCATAGGTATAGAGCCTGAAAAATTACCTAGACTCATGGGAGCAACAAGTATTGATAAAGTTGTATATAAAGGCTCGCCAGTATTAACGACAGGTACGGTGTTTGTTGGATACTACATAGCTTACACATTAACAGGTGAAGAGATAGTTTATCCAGGACAGAGAATAACCATCATAAGTGACGGTAAGACTATTCAAGCACTAGTCACGGGAATTCTAGTCCCATTTCATGCAACAGCGTATGGAGATCCAAATGTCGCAGTATTTATGGATATTAATTCATACTTTGAAAATTTTAAACAATCTAGAACATACGATTTAGCTCTTATTTTTGTTAAGAACATAGATTATATTGATAATGTCGTTAATTTATTGAGAAAACTCTACCCTAATGCTGAAGTTTTTAGTCTACACTCAGTTATAGAGTCATTCATGAGCTTCTTCTTTGGATTAAAACTCACTTTAGGTGTCATTGCAGCTTTTACAGCGCTCGTTGTTGGTTTGTGGATTTTTGACACTATGACCATAAGTATTCTTCAAAGAACTAGAGAGATTGGTATTATGAAGGCTATAGGATTTACAGGTCGTAAAATCTTTACCATCCTCTTAAGTGAAGTGATCATACTTACTCTAATTGGTGAAGTTTTAGGTTTAGCAATACTATCATCAATAATTCAATTCTTAGAAATGCCTCTGCCTGGAGGCGTTATGAGTATTAAGTTAGTACTGCCAATAACGTCAGCACTGATAACCATAACCATACCTCTCGCTGTTAACATTTTAGCATCACTAGCACCTGCATTTAGAGCTGTAAAGATATCTGCAGCACAGGCATTAAGATATGAATAAGTTAGTCAACAAAATGTACTTCCTTAATAATCTTACTACTCACTCTACCTTCAATTAAGAGTATACCATACATAATCATTTGAGGTTTAGGTGGACATCCAGGAATGTAAGTAACTTTAACATCTTTACCTTTATTCTTCAAATAATTTAGTAAATACTCAATTCCTCCCCAAGTTGAAAAACTGTCATACCAAATACCACCACTACAAGCACAAGAACCAATTGCTACAATGTTTCTCAACCTCTTCATACTATTCACTATGTTCAATACTCTTATACTATTCTGTCGAGTAATGGGTCCCGTAATTATGAGTGTCTCACATTCATCATAGCTAACAACCTCATACTTAATACTGTACGTGTCAGCGTAGAGTGTAAAAGCATCAAGTAGCTCAATATCACAGCCGTTGCATGAACCTGAATTTATGTATGATATCTTCAAAACCACGGGTTTCCTCTTCATAAAGAAACTTTTAACAATTTTGTAAATCAAGTAAAACACAGCCGGGGTGGCCGAGTCTGGTCTAAGGCGCGGGACTCGAGATCCCGTCCCCGTATGGGGGCGTGGGTTCAAATCCCACCCCCGGCGCCAAATTCTCTCAAAAGAACTTACCCTGCAGAGTACTGTATTACCTAAAAGAAACGTGTAGACTATACTATGCTTAATTTAATGATGTAATTTTATGAAAGAAAATTAATACGTGAATTTGAAGATAGGAGAAACTTATTTAGTAATTTTCATACTAAAGAAGGCTATTGCTAATAATATATGTGCTATCAAGACTAATACTCCACCGACAAGAACTATAAGAAGACCTGCACCTATTAGATAAAGAAGACCTGCGGTTTTGAAAGTCCTTGACCTGTTACTTGACCTGTAAGTATTAATGATTTTCTAAGAAAATACATACCTACAACTGTAAGTATCCAAGCAGCTACAACAGCTGCAATTATTCCTCCAATAAAGGTCATTGTTGGAATTTCCGATGAGGTACCCATGGCAAAACTATGTAATACTAATCCCATAACACTATACGGCATTGCTAAAATTATAGCAATAGCAATTATGATAATAATTGTTGAATATAGAGCATACTTAAAGATTTGAGGCATCCCATACTCATCAGATATCATTTTTAAAGCAATCAAAATGAGCACTATACCCACGATACCTAATGCTGAGTGTAGGATTGATAATATTCCTAATATAGCACCAATACCTCCAAGTATTCTGGCCGTCTCTAGTGTCATGCTTAGTACTTAGTTAATTATGTTTAAAGTTTTACCTAGATGGTCATTCCTAAATACTAGACAACATCCGGGAGAGCATAAATGATAATAATGTCTTTAAGGATCTACAATACATGAGTAGAGATCTTGAATGGATATACTCAAACATTGATTATTTAAAAGAACATCACAATCCATACACAAGTACTGGCAGAAAGAGATATGTAAATGCAATTGAGAGATTTAAGAAATTACTTAATCATGAATGGCTTAAGGAGTTTCTAAGTAGGAGAAGAAATGTAAAGATTCTAGATCTTTGTGGAGGTGCAGGTATTGGAAGTATTGCTCTTTGTAAGGTCTTATTGAGCATGAATTTTAAAGTTGAATTAACTATTAGCGATATCCGCAGGGATGCGCTTGAACTTAGTAAAAAATTTGCAAGAGAAGAACTTAACTTAGAAGTAAGCACTGTACTTAAAGATGCTAGGGAAGAATTTGATGGTAAGTATGATCTGATTCTAATTTACGGAGCATCAACAATATATTTCAATCCATGGGATTGGATAAAAATGCTCAACAATATTTCTAACAGTCTCGTTGATGATGGATTATTTATAAATGATGATGTTGATAGAATGTATACCATAGTTTATCAACAAGGGTATAAACCGTGGCTTATCGAGACTGCATTAAGGGATAAACTTGTAATTTCAGTTCATAGTGAGTACGACTTTACCACAGGAATGTTTAAGAGGGTATGTTGTGATCTATTAAGAACGGAAGAAGGTAAACATTTCAACCTATTTCTATGGTCATTAGCTGACTTAGCAGCTTATATATGGCTATTTTTTAAAGATGTTGATCTAATTATCGACGATCCATTAAAACCTTGGCATGCCTTTATTATAGCTAAAGAACCTAGAAGAAAATTTACAACCAAGGAACTGAGTACAATACCGAGATTTCTTTCAAAAACTTGATCTTTGAGATCTAAGTACTCTGTAGAGTACTTTATTAAATACATTTGGAAGTACTTAAATATGCACATTATAGTGTACTTAAATAAACACTTTTAAGTGTACTTAATACTAATTTCCCATGTGTCTTGAAGAGTTAATAATGATAGGCAGAGTTGTTAAGAAGAGTCATTACTGTATAAACATTCCATCATCTATTTATGAATTTTTAAAACTTAATGGTATAGATGTTGAGAAGATTAAGAACATCAAGATTATGGGATTAAATATACCTGTGAAGTATTATCGTGCTGGAAAGAAAGCTCACTATCTTATAATACCTGCACATGCAGTGAAGACTCTGAATCTCAAGGAAAATGAAACTATCATTTACAGGATAAGTGTAGTACGCGAATTTACTCCAGAGTAAAGTTGAAAAGTGCACCGTAAATACCGTACTTAAACTTAAGTAACGAACTGTACATTACCTTCTTCGCTAATCAAGTGTAATTGAGCAACTACATTGTAATTAAGAGTAATTACTCTCTAAGTCATTAGTAGTTGAATTTTTGAGGGGGCTCCCCCTCAACATGCTACTTCATTGTCGTTATGTCTGAAATTAACTTTTCTGAATGTATGTGAAGAACCGTGTTCTCTTTCTGTTAATGTTAAGTGTTTAGGTGGTATGTCAAGTTTTTCTTACCAATAAGTTAGATTAAGTATTGCTGAATCTTCGTCATGAAATGTGGGAAGACTCTTTAATATAGAGTCACTTCCATTTCTCAATTTAGTATGTTGAATTTTTTATTTGGGTTTGTTATCATTTGGGTAAGTTATCATCACTTTTCAGAGCCGGGGATAACTAATCATTTGTTTGATTATAATTTTTCAAGATATTTAACTCTTACCTAGTTGAAAATCTATCGAAAATACTTTAAGTAGAGCTTGACGTGTTTAGATCTGTCAAGTTATGAGTAGTATGGTTAATTTAGGTATTAAATATTTGCGAATTGCTAATTCAATACTACTTTTGGGGATTATCATTATTGCATTATTATCCATAACATTCCCTGTAAAGTTTGAAGAGATAGGTCTTAGTAAATTATTAGAAGCTTCTCCTTACATCATAATTACCATCTTAACTTTAACTTTCGAACTCATTTACGAATTTAGAGGTTGGAAGCTTATAGCCATTATGGATAGGGCAAGATATGGAGTTACATATTTATGGATTAGAAATTTTCTATATGTAGGATTACCAATACTTATTCTCAGCATGTTTGTGAAGTATGTGTCTAATGAAGTTGCTTTTCTATTAAGTATCTTCTACTCAGTTCTTGGATTCATAACTAGCATTACTAGAATGCTTGGATATTATAGATTAGGAAAAGCTTACGTGGTACGTAGTGTAAGTATTGGTGGAATTTTAGTGTTTATAGGTACGTTGTTAATTATGACACTTCTAGGATTCGCACTTGTACTTATAGGTACATTATTACTGATTAATGGTTTGAAAGTCATCACTCAGAAGTTTTCTCCTCAACAACAGGCCCAATAACTTCTTCACCAACCATCTCGTTTATTCTCTTAACATTTTCATCAACAATCCTTTGAATTTCCTCAATTTCAGTATCGGTTAGGTGTCTAAATCTGCCCTGCAATTTTAGATACTCTCTTACAGGTTTTCTTTTAGGTACTCTTGTAGTTACCTTAAATTTGCTGAATTCATACTCAAAATTAATCCACATACCTGTCTCTACAGCAAGTTTTGAAATCTTTATAGTCTCGTTCTCACCAATTCTCCAACCAGGAATACATGGCGTTAATATATGTACAAATGTTGGTCCATATTTTGTATATTCTAGAGCTTTCTTAAACTTATTAACCATATCTAAAATGTAAGCTACAGTTGTTGTAGCTACATATGGTACTCTGTGTGCAAGTACAATACCTACAATATCCTTCTTTATCTGTAACTTACCTTTCAGCACCTTACCTACAGGTGTTGTTGTTGTCCATGCGTATTTAGGTGTAGCTCCACTGCGCTGTATGCCAGTATTCATGTAGGCTTCATTATCGTAAAGTACGTACATGACATTATGTCCACGTTCAAGCATCCCACTCAGTGCTTGAAGTCCAATATCTACGGTACCTCCATCACCTGCAACGGCAATTACCTTAGTATCTCCCCATCTCCATAATCCTTTTCTCTTTAAAACCTTAATACCTGCATCAATACCACTAGCAGTTGCTGCAGCATTTTCAAAAGCTGAATGTATCCATGGATTTCTCCATGCAGTGTAGGGGTATGATGTTGTGGTAACTTCAACACATCCTGTAGCTACAGTTATTATAGCATTTTCACCAGCAATTTTTGCAAGCCATCTCATAGCTATAGCGGCAGCACAACCAGCACACATTGAGTGTCCAGATGCTAATCTTTCTTCACGTGGCAATTCTTTAATGGATTTGTAATAGATCATGTTCTCAAACCCATATAGATGATTTCTTTTTCTGGTTTACCTTTTTCAGCAACTTTCACACACATTTTTATAGTCTCTACAAAGTCTTTAACAAACATGGTTCTTTGGCCAATACCATGAACAACATTGATGCATGGAATCCTAACATCGTACTTGTACAATGTTGCTAGTATGTCCATATGTACTGGACTTGTTGAAATTCCAAAATACAGAGCCTTATCAACAGTTACGAAAGCTTTTTTATCTTGAAGAATCTTTACAATCTCCTCTTCAGGAAATGGTCTCATAGAGGTAATTCCAATACCTCCAATCTTCACTCCATCATTTCGAGCTTTATCTATAGCTTCCATAGCGAATTCCCAAGCAGCGCCATAAGTAATAATTATGTATTCTGCATCTTCAACTCTATAAGTCTTTAATAAGCCATATCTTCTACCAAACTTTTTATCGAAATCTTTACCTACTTTATTGATTACATTTAGGGCATTTCTCATAGCCACTACCTGCTGATATTTAATCTCATAGTACCAGTCTGGACCTACTAGTGGACCCATTGTTACAGGTTTTTCAGGATTAAGTGTTATCCAATTTACTTCCTTAGGTACGAACTTTCTAACTTCATAATCATCTTCAAGAATTACAGGTTCTAAAGTATGACTCATTAAGAAGCCATCATAGGCAACCATTACAGGTAGAAGTACGTTCTTATCTTCACCAATTTTGAAAGCCTGTATTATTAAGTCATAAACTTCCTGCGCATTTGATGCTATAAGTACTATCCATCCACTATCTCTAGCACTCACAACATCACAATAGTCACTATGTATGCTTATTGGTGCTGAGAGAGCTCTTGCAGGTACTGCCATAACTATAGGTAGTCTAAGTCCTGAAGCTATGAAGAGCATTTCATGCATAAGCTCTAATCCTTGACTACAAGTTGCAGTGAAGACTCTAGCACCTACAGCAGCAGCGCCTATGGCTGCACTCATAGCTGAATGTTCACTCTCAACATGTACGAGTTCAGCATCAAGCTCGCCATTAGCTACAAATTCACTTAATTTCTCAGCAATAGTGGTTTGTGGAGTTATTGGGTATATAGCAACTACATCTACATCAACAGCCTTAGCAGCATATGCAGCTGCGTAATTACCGGTTAAGGCATATCTTCTCTTTGCTAGTATTGTGGTCTCCATTATCTACACCTCTTCTCTAACTAGAGTTATGGCTTTTACAGGACATTCAGTAGCACAAATACCACAGCCTTTACAGTAATCGTAATTGATTTCATAAGTAATGTTGAACTTCTTACCCTTACTTGTCACATACGGTTTTTCAAGTTCTAGGATGGAACCTTCAGGACAGTAGACCCAACAGATTCTACATCTAGTACATTTTTCCTGATCAATTATCGGTTTGAATGTTCTCCAAGAACCAGTCTTAATCTTTATAGTATTTCCTGGCTCTAATATGGTTCCTGCAAGTGGCATTTCATACCATTTAGGTAAGGTCATGCTTCCACCTTAACTTCATCGTAAGCTCTCTTAATTAACTCAACATTCTTTTCTAAAATTTTACCTTTAAAGAAATGTTCAAGAGCTTTAAAGACATAATCTACATCTAAAAGAGTCATAACCTTAAGTAATGCTCCAATCATAGCGGTATTGACTATAGGTCTACCAAGTACTTGAAGCGCAAGATTGGTAGCGTCTAGCCATACAAGTCTTGCTTTAGTATTAATTTCAGGTCTTATGCTCGAATTAATGATAATATAACCATCATCTGAAACACCAGAAAGTATTTCTGAAAATCTTAATAGGGATGGGTCTAGAACAACTATATAGTTAGGATTAATTATTGGTTCTCGATTACGTATAGGTTCATCACTAATTCGAGTATAAGCTTTTACGGGTGCTCCTCTACGTTCTGGACCAAATTCTGGAAATGCTTGTGCATAAAATCCTTTACTAATAGCAGCATAAGCAATAACTTGAGCAGCAGTTACCGCACCTTGACCACCTCTACCATGCCATCTAATCTCAACTTTAACCATAAGGAATTAGGTAAGAATATCTATATTTAAGTATTTAGCAATAATATACTTTCAGGTCAATAATTATTTAAATAGTTCAATATATACAGAAGAATGTAATAAACGTATAAAGTTTCGACAGATTTATAAAACTACGCAGTACCGAGAGCTGTATGGAAGTTAAATTCATAATGAAAAGACCAATATGCGCTGATGTGCATGTAAGTATTAAAGATGCAGCTAAACTTATGAGTCAATACAAGATTGGCATGATAGTAATTACAAATGATGGTAAAATTGAAGGAGTATTTACAGAACGTGATTTAGTAAATAGCATAGCTAAAGGTATAGACCTCACAAAACCAGCAATTGAAGCTGCTACAAAAAATGTAATAACTATAAATGAGAATGAAAGTATAGAGAAAGCTGCTGAACTAATGAGAAAGTATAGAATTAGACATCTAGTAGTAGTTAATGATGCAGGAGAGGTTGTTGGAGTACTCTCACTTAGAGATTTAATAGATGAGGATAATTGTTTAAAGAATTTAACCATTATCTCAACATATGAAGAATTAGAGAGTAAGGAATTAAAAATAACTTCATAAACTTAGCATAATGATGAGATGCATCTAAAATGATAAGTGATATACTCACGGTACGCTGAGAAAGTTAGAATTACTTAATACTTCCTAACACTAGGTCGTACATTATCTTAAAGTGAAGTTATTATTGATGAGTTCTTAGATACTTATCACATCTACAGTAATCTTTAAATTTAGAACTAACCCATTAGTTAGGAGCTGAAGAGAAAGTCATGTTGACACACTGTCTTGACAATACACGTATTTTAAATTATCTCGATAATTGATTGCTTAACATTTTAACATTTTGATAGTTAAATTTTAAAACACACATAACACTAGGCCTCGTTAAGTTATGCCTCTTCATAAGGCTGTTAAAGAGCTTGAAGACTCGATTTTAGATAAAGAAAAGTATAAACAATTTCTAAATGAGTGGTTACGCTATTCATGGCGATGGGCTAGGGAGGAGAAGTATAGGCTTGTGTTTAAGGTGCAGGCAAGTCTTCTTCACGCTATTAGAGAATTTCTAGATTCTCAAGGTTTTGTAGAAGTATTACCACCAATAATAGGACCTGTCACTGATCCTGGAATTAGAGGTGCCAAACAAGTAACTATTGATTTTTACGGTATGGAGTACAAAGTTATGAGTAGTGCTATACTTTACAAGCAATATATGGCTGCAGCACTTGGTAAGATCTACTTCATAAGTCCAAATATTAGACTTGAACCCTTAGATAGCATCTATACAGGTCGTCATCTTGTTGAGTTTTTCCAAGTAGATCTTGAAGTATATAATGCAACTTATCACGATGTTATGAAGATAGCTGAAGAACTTTTCTGCTATGCGGTTAAGTACATCAAGGATGTTCATGAGAAGGAACTTGAGAAAATACTCAACAGAACTTTATCTGAATTTAAACCACCTTTCCCTCGATACACTTACAGGGAGGCACATGAAATTCTATGCAAAGAACTTGGATGTGAATTTAAGTATGGTACTGAAATTCCTTGGGAATGTGAAAAAGTTCTCTCCACTAATCATGAGACACCAATATTCATAACTGACTATCCTAGAGGTGCTAGAGGATTCTACGATCGTGAAGATCCCAACAGGCCAGGAATATTACTTGATTTTGACATGCTTTATCCTGAAGGTTTTGGTGAAGCTATTTCTGGAGCTGAAAGAGAGTATGAACCTATTAAAGTAGTAGCTAGAATGAAAGAGAGTGGTGAAGACCCTAACAAGTATAGATGGTATTTAGAGATGCTCAAAGAACTTTACCCATTAAGAACTGCAGGTTTTGGCATTGGTGTTGAGAGATTTACAAGATATGTATGTGGTCTTAGAGCTGTATGGGAAGCTAGGCCATACCCTAAAGTTGCAGGTATTGGACCTGCACCATGATTACAAGTTAATTCTCAAGCTTACAGAACTTCACCTCGAGTCTCTTAGACATTTAGAATGCTTGAAAGGTTGAAAGAACCTATGAAGACTGTCCTACAGGTAAATGTTACTTAGAAGAGCCTTAAGGCCCTCAACCCTTATAGTCACTAAGACCTCCATAATGCTGAGAAGGCAATCAATTCGATAGCTCTGTTGTCATAGTTTATGTGGAGCTTTCTAACTGATTCCCATACACCATGGACGTAGGAACACCTTTTGGTATTAGCATGCAAACATAATTTTTGAACATTGCTGAGTAGCTTCTTGATAATTCTACATAATCTTAAATGTTCTAGAACACCATTAAGGAAGAGGAGAGGTAATGAATTGTTTAGGATAATGTTAGCATTGAATGAGCTTTGATTATCTAGAATCTCCAACTCCTTCCTTTCACTACATACCATTTGAGAAAACATTAAATCTAAATATTAGATAGGAGAGTAGTGATGAAGTGAGAAAAATGAATTGTGATTAAGCTCGAGAGAGCTGATTCCTCTAAACCATGACTCTCTATAACTCAGTTCTTCATAACTTAAAGTACTTTCAGAATAATTTACTAGTTTTTAACATCTTAATTATTTTGTCTGGATAGTCTGTGGCTATCCAATCTAGATTTAATCTTCTAGCTCTCTCAAGATCATACTCATCATTGATAACCCATGATCCAATTTCCAAATTCAATCGCCTAGCTTCACTGACTAACTCTTTATCAATCATGTCAATTCTTGGTAGAATCATGTCAAGTTCAAGATTCTTCACAAGATTCTTAAGATTTAAAGGTCTACATACAAAGATAGCACCTGTTTTGAAATCTCTATTTCTAGCGATATTAAGTATTTTATGGTAGAAAGATACTACATACACTCTTCCCTTCAATTTATAGCTTTCAACAAGATTAAGAACATCATCTATGATATCTGGTTCCTTAATTTCAATGAATATCTTAACTTGAGTTTTTTCTAAATATTCAAGTACTTCTCTAAGTGTTGGTATTTTTTCACCTTTAACTTTCAATCTAGATATGTAGTTGTAAGTCTTTTCTCTAATCAATCCTTTAACTCCTGTTAACCTTTGAAGTTTCTCATCATGAAATAATACGAGCACCTTATCACTTGTCATTCTTACATCAAACTCTACAGCATCTACACCATACTCTACAGCTTTCACTATAGAGATTAAGGTGTTCTCTGGAAAAACTCCACAAGCACCTCTATGACCAATAACACGCATAGTTAACATTTTCACTCAAGGATAAATAACAATACTCACATAATATTCGAGTAACTGCAGTATCCTCTATGATGATTATTTTAATGAAGTGTTTAAAAAGGCCTACGCAGTACTATATGAGGGTGTTGAGTACTTGGCACGGTAGAGACGTCATTACTATTCTAGATTTCTCACGTGAAGATTTAGAAACGCTCTTCACCCTTGCTAGAGAAATGGAGAGATATGCAAAGTCAGGCATTGATATTCTTAAAGGCAAGATAGTCGCTTTAGCTTTCTTTGAACCAAGTACTAGAACAAGACTTAGCTTTGCAGTTGCGGCATTAAGACTTGGTGGTAAAGTTATTGATTTTGGTAGTGTTGAAGCATCATCAATAGCTAAAGGTGAAAATCTTGCAGATACTATAAGAATGCTTGACGCATATTCAAACGCTATAGTCATCAGACACTACATTGATGGTGCTGCAAAATTTGCTGCAGAAATTGCAGAAGTACCTGTAATAAATGCTGGTGATGGTTCACAAAATCATCCAACACAAGCCATGATTGACCTATACACAATATGGAGAGAATTTGAAACTATTGATGGATTATCCATAGGTCTTCTTGGTGATTTAAAGTATGCAAGAACAATAACATCACTCATACAGGGACTTGTAAAATTTAAAGTAAGTAAGCTATATCTAATATCACCATTACAATTGAAACCTAGAGATGAAGTTATGCAATTCATAGGAGGGTCAGGAATCAATTACTATCATACAAGTGATCTCTCAGAAGTCATTAATGATCTAGATGTACTTTATGTAGTCAGAATACAGAAAGAGAGATTTCCAGATCCTTTAGAGTACGAGCGTGTTAAAGGTAGTTATAAGGTAAGTCTTGAAATACTCAAAAAAGTCAAGAAAAAACTAATCATTCTGCATCCCTTACCCAGAGTTGATGAGATAGATTTAGAGGTTGACAATACGGAGTTTGCAAAATATTTTAAACAAGCAAGCTATGGTGTTCCTGTAAGAATGGCATTATTAACACTCATTTTAAAAGATAGTGAAATTTAGAATTGATTAGTTTCATAAAACTCTCTAACAATATCGATCCAAGATTTTCCTTTTCTATACATTTCAAGAACAATTACTCTAACCTTCTCAATAAATGTCAGTAAGTCTCTAGTTAAGATTTCACACTCAGTTTCTGAAAGACTTGAGAAATCGTTACTTAATAACATCATTAAGATATTGCCATATTTAATAAGTACGTACTCATTACTTAACTCTACAAGTTTTTCGAGAATTTTCCAATAGTTTAATTCCAGATGATTAACGTCTACATCTATGTTCAAGATAAGGGTTGAGCATTTTAGTAAATTTAAACATACATCTAATAAGTACTTGAGCAAATTATAGCTATTTGAGTATATTGCTAAATTTTTACTGATTTCTTCAGGTAGTTCTTCTAGAAATTTTAAACATTCATGCAATTGTGACGTTTTCATCGACAAGTATATTGTCTTCTTTAAATCCCATTTCCTGTAGAAGTCTTTTAACCCTATACCTATGATCTCCCTGAATTTCAATTACATTGCCATGAACAGTACCACCTGCAGCTAATTTTCTTTTCAATTCTTTAGCTATGTTATGTATATCTAGCTTTTTAACATCACCACTATCAATCTCAATGATAGTTACATTATGTCTTTTTCTTTTTTCAAGTCTAATTCTAATTACTGTTTGTTCTTTAACAATTGAGGTTTCTAAAACTTCACTATCTTTTTCAAGCACTGACGACAGTAGTTGATCAACCACATCGAACTGTGAATTGTTAAGCTTTTCATCCATGCTCTTTTATACCCCAAGTGAAGAATCTACCTAGAGTTAATAAGTATTTCGTTAAAGGGTTTTTAAATTCGAGAAAATTAATCATGACAATCTTCAATACTGGCAATTTTTAGAATTAAATATATAGTCTTTAAAACACCATTGACTAGACTTCTAAGACTTGATAAGTCTCTAGCATATATGGTAATGATGAATTCATGATTGTTCACAACTTCGGAATCCGCATATCCTTTATGAAACTTCATTTCCAATTTAGTAACTTCAAAGACCTTACGTAGAATTTCAAGTAGATTTTTATCCTGTAATTTAAGCTCAATTTGAGCCTTAATCATGATAATGTACCTATCTTCTCTTTAAGATATTTCACTTCCAAAATTCTAAGTATTGGTCCGTTGGGGCCGAGATCCTGACCATCTAGAAATTGTACTTCAATTTTCCAATCTCTATTATATACATTTCTAACTAGAATTATAGTGTCATAACTTTTATCAATACTATCAATCTCGTGAAGATTGCTCATTTCAATTACGGGTAGATTAAAAATTTGAGAAAAAATATCACTTACTTCTACATAATCTTTCAACTGTATAATTAATGCTCTTCTAGCTCTTTTCTTTACAAGTCTTCTTATAGGCATATCTATAAGTAATTTAACTCCAAATAACTTAATGGCGTACGGTACAAGTCTATAACTATCCTCATGAACTTCTATAAATTTAAGAATTGCCGGATTACCTTTTCTAGTCATCACATAAAGTATATATCTTGCATTTAATTCTAAAGCCTTAACAATTAAGTCACTAATTGACATTTTACCTCTATTAATTTTTACAGTATTCGGAATAGCTAGTTCTAATTCATTTAAGAATTGTCGTACTCTTATTGATGGATTTCTTGATGATGAGAGTACAATCTTATACATTACCTTGCTCTCTTCCTAGCAGCTTCTTTAGCTATTTCAATTCTCTTAAACTCTTCAGGTGTTAATGTTTTGCCAAGAATAGTTTGTGGTACATATGCACCACCTGCAAATGTAATTCCACATTTTGGACATCTCCAAATACCTGCAGCAAGTCTCTTGAATCTAGTTAACGATCTACAATTTGGACATCTATGTCTACCTCTCTGTTTAACTTCAATTTGAGTAATCTTTCTTCTAACACCCATACCATAACGGGCACTAAATCTACCAGCAGGTCCTACTACCTTGGTATGACTAAAGGGCATTGATATCTTATTTACAAGAATATTAACCCCTATTTAATTCTTACCTAAATGTTGTGTGTAGTTATAATGGCTGGTGGTTTAGGTTCTAGACTTGGGTATGTATGTAAACCATTACTAAAGATCTGTAATAAACCATTAATACAGTACATTATTGAGAAGGTTAATAATTTAGGTCGAGTTTATGTGGCATTATCTTTAAGATATAGAGAGCTTAAGAAATGGTGTATTGAAAATGATATTGAATACATCGTAACTAGTGGTGAAGATTATGTTAAAGATCTTAACTACATTTTAAAAATTGCAAATGTACCAACATTAATACTACCTAGCGATGTACCTTTCATTAAGAGAAGAACCTTAAGATCATTCATAAACATCGCTCAAGAAATTGAATCCAATATTGCTGAATTAGTATTTCTTCTTGATGATTATGTAGAAATTATGGGTGAAAAACCAGACGTTACTATAAATGATATGTACGTACCTTCAGGAATATCGCTCTTCAAAAAAGTACCTAAGGATTACGAAGAACTTTCGTGGAAAAGTATAATTTACCCTTACAGTCTAGAGTTTCTTAATGTTAATACATTCTGGCATTTAAAGCTCAGTCAAGATGTGTGTAAGTGGTGTTATGAAGAGGAGACTGAGAATGATAATTAATGTATAGGTCATTACCACTGTATCATATAGTTTTAATGCTTGTTTCACTTTCTCAATACTTAACTCATCAATATCATCACCTAAAGCATATTCGCTAGGTTTTTCTAATCTTACTCTTAAAGCACCTGCAAATGCGGCCATGATCCAGCCAGCATTGATGCTTTTAGTATTTGCATGATCTCTACGTATAATTCTCCAACAGTTTTTCCAATCTAATCCACAGATTATTGATGCTAGAATGGTAAGTATTGCTGTTATTCTCGCTGGGAGGTAATTTATTAAGGTATCTAGTTTTGCAGAAAACCAACCTATATTTATGAAAGGTTTGTATGGGTATCCTAAAAGACTATCCATAGTGTTTGTAAGTCTTTGAAGTAGAGCACCTACCCAACCAAGAAGTGGATAGTAGAAGAGTGTTGAAGCATATCCGTCAACTAAAGATTCTGATAAAGATTCAATAACAGCAGAAAGTACATGTTTATCATTAAGTGCAAAAACGTCTCTTCTAACAATTTCTTGCGTAAGAATTCTAGCTTTTCCTCTATCTATATGCCAATACTTAATGATATTCTTAACGTACCATCTCATTAACTTTATTGAAAATGATAACTTAACAATATATGCTGTAATTACTACATACATTACGTAATTTATCTTTAAGAGAATTAATGGAAGAATTGAGTAAAATATTAATACAGGACTCACAGAAATAAACCATACACATACGCCATAAATTCTTCCTGCATTTCTAGTTAGTTTTTGACATATTTTTCCTGTTAAGATTACTGGATGAATTTTTAAAAGAAAACCTTTAGGTTCACCTAAAGTTATGTCGAAAATTAATGCGAGTACTAGTATGAGTATGTACTCAATCGATATAATCTTCATGTTTACTTAACTCTTATGAACTTCCAACCTTTTCTACCAAGAATTAAACCTTCTCTTCTATACTTCTCTATAATATCTGCAAGTTTTTCCTGTTTTTCCCAATAACCGTAAAGTTTACCCATACCTATAAGTCTGTAAAGTTCTTTCTTTATCTTTTCAGGAATTTTACCACTCTTCTCTTCAGAAAATGGTGTCCCAGGTAGCGGTATGAATGTGTGCATATGTATTTTAGCACCCATGTTTATAAGTTTTCTAATTAACTTCATAGTCTCTTCAATATCCTCTTCAGTCTCTCCTGGAAGACCAAGTATGAAGTCTACATCAACTTTAAATTCATGTTTTCTTAAAACTTCTACAGCATTTATGATATCTTCCACATCGTGTCCTCTATCTATATACTTGAGAATTCTGGAACTACCACTCTGTGCACCAATAATTATTGATTTATTTGCAACCTTACCCTTAATTAATCTAATAGTATCTTCATTAATGAAGTCAGGTCTTACTTCACTTGGAAAAGTTCCTAAAAAGAATCTAGTACCGTAGCTTAAACATAGGTTATACAACTTATCTATCAATTCTGAAAGGGCATCATAATTTAGAGAACTTCCATTACCACCGTATGCGAAAGCATTTGGCGTTATAAATCTTAAATCTCTATAACCCACTTTAAAGAAGATCTTTGCATGAATTATAATATTCTCAATATCTCTATGTCTCATTCTTGAACCATGAAGATAAGTTACTTGACAGTACTTACAACCCCAAGGACAACCTCTACTAATCTCTATAGATCCGTAAAGTTTTCTCCAATGTGGAAAGGGTGGATATTGTAGTTTTTTAAGAAATTGTCTCTTCCTAATGAGTATTAACTCGTCATTGCATCGATACACAATACCTTCAACTTTATCTAAATCTTCATTCTCTTGAAGATAATGTATTAATTTGGGTAGAGTATGCTCAGCTTCACCAAGAACAGCAATATCGAAATCTAGACTTAGTAAAGTACCTGCAGGATCACCGGATGCGTGAGGACCTCCAGCAACTAGTAAAACGTTTCTTCTACGTCTCTTAAGAATACTTAATCTTCTTATCAATTCTAGTTTTTCAGGTAATTGTGTTGTCATTAAGCTAAGACCTAGAATTAACATGTCATACTTCTCAGCCAGCTTTAGAGATTTTTCAAGAAGTTCTTCCTCACTATATGCTAAGTATAGATTCTGATAGAATCCTTCAAGATCGAGACACGAAATTACAGCATTTAAAGAATACTTATTTTCAACATCGTAATATAGTAGTACTGCAAGATTTCTCATTACCTCATGCACAGCTATAATGAAGGAAATATTTATGCATTTTTCAGTTAAGAATATAAAACTATAAGGAGTTAATAAGAATAATCTTGCGGGGGTGCCCGAGTCAGGTCAAAGGGGGCGGGTACGGGTCAAGAACCCGCCGAATTCAGGTCCCGCTGGCGTAGGCCTGCGTGGGTTCAAATCCCACCCCCCGCACCAATAGCGAAAACTGAAATACATGGTTAGTAAGTTTATAAATCTTCTTAAACAGAATTATAATTGACTATTCGTGAAATTTAAGTCTGAAAAAAGTGAGAAGAAAAAATACCTATACATTTACACTAGTAATTATGGTGATAAGAGAATATATTTTCTAGGTATGAAAATGCCTTTAAGACATTTCATTATTGGTCTAATTTTTCTAATACTTGCAATTATATTCTTCACATTACCTATAATCTTTACACCAATAATATTAGACCTTGTGAGTATTATTTTTGGATTCGTATCACTAATACTTACAATTACTACTTGGATTTATGGAATTGATAGAGATTATCTTGATACTAGATTTGGAAATATTGAAGAATTATTGCGTAAAATACTTGAAGTATTAAGTAGAAAGTAACTTCTTTTTACATATAAGTAAGTTTATACTCATATCCTTAGGAGTTTTATTTATTGCATAAGCTCTAACACTCATATCAATTGCTTTTTTTAATTCACTTACTGCTCTTATGGTTTTATAACTTGCTTCAGTTGTTAATAGTAAGTTTATGTTAAGCTCTACAGCAATACTTGCAAGTAATGCATTTATACCAATACTATCAGCATCATAAAGTTCAGTAACATTACCAACACCCATAAGTAAAGCATTTTCTGGAAAGTACTTTCTAGTTAAGTAATATGTCGTTAGTGATCTTCCTAAACCTTGGCATGGAGCTTTGAGTATAGGATCAAGAATAACGTGTTTCTTACTTTCAATTACGTCAAGCACTTTCTTGAAGTAGTTAATGGTTTCTTCGGGCTCATAGTGAGTATCAGGTATTAAAACTATCGGTATTTCATAATTTACATATTTTTCAATTGTTCTTGATGTTACACTAAGTATAAGATTCACATCGGCTTCAATAGCAGTCTCAATTTCATCTTTATTAAAAGAATCTATACTTACAGGTACTTTCAACTCCCTCTTTATGAGTCTCACTAATCTCCTTACTTTTTCAGGTTTTGCCTTAATTACTGATGCACCAATATCAATAATATCTGCACCCTCACTAACGTAATATTTAGCTATTTTCAAAACTTCTTCTTCACTTCTTAATGTTGCATCAATAATTTCAGCAAGAATTATTGGTATATTTTCCCTAATTTCGATTATACGTGTACTCTCATCACCAATACTTAGAAGCACTCTTCTAGATTTTCTAAAATCTTGAAGAATTTCTTCTTCAAATTCTTTCTTATGATTCGGGAGTAAATAATCTGCAGGTAATGTACTTGACAATTCAATACCACTTCTTAAAGCTTTAATAACTATAGGCAATTCACTAATGTTCTTAGTACCTTTAATTGCTTTAATCTTAAATTTTCTAGTAAAGTTTCCAACATCACCAAGAATAGTGCCTGGAAAGATTATGATGTCTAAATCTTCAATAATTTTAGGATCTATAAATTGAAGAATATCTTCAATGTAAATGTTTGTGATAAAGTCTATAGGTAATTCTATTACTTTAAGATCAACATCTTTAAATTCTCTTAAGAGATTCTTAACTATCAATGAGCCGTATCTTGAAGTAATAATTCCAATTCTCATACTTTCAATAATTTTTCAATAATTTTTACATAACTTCTGATTTTAAAATTTACGTTCAGTAACCTACTAATCACATTATCAATATCATGATTTCCAAATACTCCACTAACTAAGTATCTCTTAACATTACGTAATTTGAACAAATATTCATTACTATGAATTTGTTCTAAATTATCTGTTACTATATAGTATGTATGCAGATTTTCAGGTAACGATTTAGCACTTAATTCTTTCTTAGATATGGAATTTACAATTAATTCACCCACATCATTGACTAGTCTATATAGACCTACAATACTTGTTGTTAATCTTGGATTAATTTCAATTATGTAAATGTCATCATTACGTAAAACT
Organism: uncultured Thermoproteaceae archaeon; assembly: GCA_964390355.1. GTDB lineage: Archaea > Thermoproteota > Thermoprotei > Thermoproteales > Thermocladiaceae > CAYMHS01. The sequence continues at coordinate 34,271 of CAYMHS010000003.1, forward strand.
ACATCGATACCAAAATATCCCTTCAAACCTCTAAATTTCCTTATGAGATCTATTACGAGATTAAAAGCAATATCTACATACTTATGTATGGGTAAGATTCCTCCAAAATATTCGAGGTTGTTGTTTAAATGTATTAGTTGTAAATTCAAGCTCATAAGTAACACATCACTACCATTAGAAATGACCGAAATACTTGAAGGTATACCTTCAATATATTCTTGAAGAATTACGTAATCTCTACTTGAGTATCTTAATGCATAATTTAATGCCTTTTCAACTTCCCATATAGATTTGATAACTACTTGTCCACAACATCCTGCGGAGTCTACAGGCTTAATGATATGTGTCTTATCATTGAATCTCTCAATATCTTCAATTCTTCTCAACTTCATTGTCTTAGGTACTTTAAATCCAAGTTCTTGAAGTTTAGTAATGCATGAATACTTATTTGAAAAGAGCTTAACAAGGTCTCTACTTGGACCAACATACTCACATTCAGCTATGTCCATAAGTTTAATAAGTTCGTTGGGTGGCGCTATGGCAATGATTAAGTCACACATCTTTGATAATTTCTCAATAACATCGTAGTAATTCTCTTTCTTAACTTCAATAATTTCAACTTTAGGTAGCTCTACATAATCTCTCAATTTTTCAGACAGGGTAGTCATGATGAGATGGGCATTGCTTGACAAACTTTCAATTATAGTTCTCGTCATAGCATATCCTTCAATCAAGAAATTAAGATCTTCACTTTTCTCGAAAGTACTTAAGAAATACTCAGTTACAAGTATTCTCACAATTTACTAAGTATAGAGGCGGACTTTAAGATATTACTAAAATCATTTCATATGATCTTAGTAAGGTATATGTAGTTGAACGTAAGGGAAGGAGTTATACGAAATTTTTATATGGACCAGTACGTTAATGTTATATACTTTCTAATTCTAAACCCTCATCGAGGAATTTATGAGAAGATAGTTTTCTCTAGAGAAAACTATGATTATCTATTCTTAATAAGTAGAGAAAAGACTCGATGATTCACGCGTATAAGAAATATCATGAATATGTGAAAAATCTCATAAGAAAGAAAAAATAATAACTAGTAAAGTAAATAAAAACAATTCAGACTAACATTCCTGATTCAACATCCACAAAATTAATAGGACCACTTAGCGAAAAGTTAATAAAATTAACAAGCCATACCAACTAAACAACTAGCCGGGTGGTGTAGCGGTCAAGCATGGCGGGGGTGGGCCTTTCCTAAAATACTTAACAATATTCTAGCAAAATCTCCATAAATTTCAAGAACATACGTTCTAACTAGAGGTCTTATCCTAACATACTCATTAACACATGTCGAATCAATATTCTTATCCTGAATATAACTTTCTAGTGATTTTACGATAGATATTAAATTTTCAAGCTTACCATACTTGTATATTAGAGGATAATTTCTACTCTAAGAGTAGATTTTAAATTCATGACCAAGTAAGTTTAAGGTTTGCACTTTTGTAGTATCTACAGATAGCACTCTCTTCTTAATTCTTTGATTATCCAATCCTTCTGTTACTCTTCTCATAAACTTCTCATTAAATCTCATTACGAGATTCCTCCATTTAGAAATATTGATCAATAATTCATAAATTCCAAGTTTCCCTGAAATATTGAGAAATTCTTTAATTATAGTGTCTCTGTACTTCTTAGGAATCACTACTCTATATTTAGCTTTGTCAATTACATAACTAAAACCTAATCTTTCTGCAATAACTGACATGACATAGTTAACTAATTCTAAATCTTTTGAGTAAATTTCAAGTACCTTCATATTTGTTGATCCATCATCGAGCCGCCATGAGAGTAAAAGTGTTGTTAATGCATCTTTATTATACTGTTCAATCTTGCTTATATTAATATCTATCTTAGCACTTGGATAAATCTTAAAGTACACATCAATATTAAATTTTGACTTGTTCACTGATTCAACTCTGATAGTGTATGTATTTGGTGATGAATGATATATAAAGAGAGCTAGAAGAATTATACTTGTATTGCAATAGTAATTATTCACTCTTGAATAATCACCTAACACATTGCCCATAAGCCATGACTCTGATAGAGAACTTTCTCTTGCCTTCATTAATGTCATGATTTTAACACTAATATTTTTTAGATATACGTGGAGTATATAGTTACTGTTTAGGTATTGTAATCGCACATGACTAACATTGCTAATGTCTTCACAAAATACATTTATCGCTTTTATACGCATGCTGTTGAGCAAGCTAATAAGTTCTTCCACACTGCGAATCTTGACATTACTTGACATATCCTTAACAAATTCGGTATTATTTTCAATGCAAAGATCACTTAATGTATACTCCTTAAACATGACCTCTATAGTAGTGTTTGTCACAAAGTATTATAAGGAGATAAAGAACTATATTCAGAAGGGTTTTTAAACATGTATTATGAAAGTCAATACAAGGCCCACCCCCGCTCTTGAGTGGCGGGCTTTGGACCCGCCGACCCCGGTTCGAATCCGGGCCCGGCTACCATTTCTCTCAATAATTATAAGTGGGAAAGAATTATAAGCTATACAGATCTATCCAGACATGCGTGATGATGTTGTATTGGTTTTTCTATGCAGTAATCTCGTTTGCGCTTTTTGGTTTGAATAGAATACTTTATGTTATTAACTCTAGGAGTTATGAAGCTAATGAGGATTTTCTACACACCTTATACTTCATAGCTACTATCTTCTCACTAATATTGTTTTTTCATAAATACTTGACCATACATTTTCTATCTATACATTCAGTAATTGTTGGTATAATTCTTGGAGTACTTAGTCTTGTTGGTTCTTTAGGTATGAATAGAGGTTTAAGATATGTAAGTCCAGCAATCACTAACTGCATTATCGGTTTAAACGTTATATTACCATTAGTTATTGCATTATTTCTTCTAAATGAAGAACTAACAAGAAATGCAAGTATTGGTATATTTGTAAGTCTAGTCATAATTTCATTATCAACTATTGAAGAATTGAAGTTAAGTAGTACAGAAATTAATAAAGGAGTTCTTAAGGGATTGCTTTACATATTCTTAACCTTCTTTACATGGGGATTTCTAAGTATTACAATAAAGTTAAGCAGTATATACATACCCGATTTTGATGTTGTAGAGACAGTTTTCTTGATGTTTTTAACAAGTTATTTAGGTCTTACATTTAAGAGAAAATTAGTCATTAACTTTAGATCAAGTTCAGGAAGGTTAGGCATAATTGCTGGTTTATGTAGCTTCATAGGCACGTTGTCATGTATATATGCCTACATTATAGGTCCACTTTCACTTGTAGCTTTAACTGTTAGACTCTCATATTCAATTCCCGTCATGTATTCTATAGTTTTTCTTAAAGAGAGAGTAACTTTATTTAAAATATTGACAATACTATTAACACCTGTAGCTATAATATTTATGACTATGTAATCTAGAAGAAGGTCTCTAAACTACTAACTTTTACAAGATTCTTTTCAACAATTCTTAAAGCCCATTCAGGTAGACTTCTTTTTCTAAGTACATAATTTACAATTTCCTCAACTTTCTTACACTCATCTTCATCTTTAACGTGCTCTCTACATAGTTTAATGAGATATTTACTACGTGCTTCAAATAGCTTATAATCCATAGCTACTCTCTTGCATTCATGATCATAAGTATAGCCTCTTTTTAAATCACGTAAATGAAGATATAGATGAGTTACTGCTTTTTCAAAATTTATAGGTCCAGAGCTAATGTATATACTTTCTCTTCTAGCATAACAGGAATCTCTTCCCATGTAGATGTTAACCATAGATCTCTTCGAAAAATTCTAGTCATTAAATTCTTAATTAATCTTCTCTTAAATTAATTAATGATTTACGATCTAGTTACAATTCTTATAATGGCTTTATATTCAAGTCTTGAATCAAGACTTAATCTTTTTCCACTTCTAACATCTATAGCAAACATAGCTTTTTCAGCAATTTCCGTATGTATCATTCTTGCTAAATCAAGTACTGTAGCATCTCTTGGTACTAAATAAACATCAGGAAGTACTCTACCCTCAGTATCTGTTAACTTCTTATCATCAGCTACAGGATATACAGGTATCATTCCTAGAACGTCAAAGATGGCCTTATTTAAAGCTTGAACTACACCTGTACCTTTCCATTTATGTATGAATTCTTTAATTTTATCTAAAGCCTCTATCTGTTTCTTAGTTAATCTTGATTTATCAATAATTTCAAAATCCTCATCGCCAGGTAAGTATTTTACTAAGCCTCTTTGTGCAGCTCTTCTTAAAGCTAGTTCGGCCTCAGCACTTGCAGGCACTATGATTTTATTTTTCAATTCTTTAATCATCCTCTTATAGTTATCCTCAGCTTCAGGAATATCCATCTTATTAGCAACAATAAGCATAGGCTTAGAGATTTGTCTAAGAAGTTTTACAAAGCTTAAAAGATCATCATCACCCCAAGAACTTGGCTTTTTCTTATCAAGTTCAAGTTCAGTAAGTACTTTAATGATGTCATGTTCATGAATACCTAAACCGCTTAATCTATCGTAAAGTACTTGATGGGTTTGCTTCTTAGAAAATTCTATCTGCTTTACCATTCTATCCCAGTCTTTCTTAAGTATTTGATAAAGCCACATAACAATTTCTTTCTCAAGAAACTCAACATCCCTTAAAGGATCATGAGTGCCTGGTTTGACAAGCCTACCTTCCTCATCTGTAGATCCTGAAGCATCTACAATATGTATAAGTACTGGTGCTCTCCTTAAATGATCAAGAAATTGATTACCAAGTCCTCTACCCTGCCATGCATCAGGTACTAAACCTGCAACATCGATAAGTTCTACAGGTATGAATCTATAACCATTAATACACATAGAGTTTCTAGGCTCATCCTTAATGCCAAGCTCAGAACATACACATCTAATTCTAACATAGCCAATACCAACATTAGGCTCAATCGTTGTGAAAGGATAGGAAGCAATCTTAACATCTATTAATGTTGCTGCTGCAAAGAAGGTAGATTTACCAACATTAGGTTTACCTACAATTCCAACTTGAATCTTCATATCAACTCTAAATTCTAAAACATTCCTTATAATTTTAAAATTCTCTATCTTGGTAATGATAATAACTTTCTGAAGACTTCTTCATTAAAATACCCTCTTTTCAATTCTGCAAGCCTCTCTTCAATTATCATATACATCTTTATGTACTTTTCCTGAACGTTTTCACCATCAAGATACATGTATGTTATTTCACCATTAGGAGTATAACATATTGTAAGGTTGATTCTGAATTTAAGAAAGTCTCTAATGATATCTCTAGTAAAGTTATCAATCTCTCTATCTTCAAGAATGTAACTTAAGTATTTTGTAAGATTCAACATAGTCTTAACGTTATAGCAATATGATTCATAACCTGAAATTACATTAACACCTATACATTCGGATTCATTAATCATTTTTGTAAGAATAATATCACTCATCTCTATAAATGGTCTATATCTAGTAATTGATGTGATATTACATCTAGCATACCTTACTGAAAATACACCTATCTTTGCACTCATATTCATACATTGAAGAATAGTTTCATTACTCAACAGGAAGACTGTCTGTAAAGGTAGGTCTATACTAATTATAGTCTTGTTAGGTCCTTTAACTACTATGTGAAAGTTGCCTAACATATACGTTCTATTACTTGTACCTTGACCCATAATGTAAGTTCCATTAATGTTTAAAGTAATATTTAGTTTTGTAAAATTAGTACTTGTAAAATTTTGTGATTGTGGTGGTGACATTATCTTCAACTCTATATGACCACTAATTGTGTAATTACCTTCATAAACAGCATGTTCAGAATATTCTATCAATTCTGATAAATTAAGTTTCTTTGAAACTTTACTTATCTGTAAGTTACCTAGTAAGTACAGTACTATTATAGCTATAATGATAATCAATAATATAAATATTGCTATGTCTCTCTTCATTAGTTATTGATAATTCATGACTTACTTATTTAACTTCTCTAATTTGTCTAAGATATTCAGGTACTATGTATGTATTGATTATATCATGTATTACTTCTCTTGTACCCCTACAATCTATAGCAGATATTTTGTATATTCTAAATTTTTCAAATTGACCGAGTAGCCTCAAAGTTTTCTCAATTTCATCTTCTGATGCAAGATCAATCTTGTTCACTAATACAGCTATAGGTATTTCTTGAAAATTATTCATGATCTCTTTAAGTAAATTTATCTGTTGATCTAAATCATACCCGCTATGCATTGTTGGATCTATTATGAAAAGTATGACTTTTGCTAGATGCTTGAGTGCAAGTATTGCTTGTAGTTCTATTTTACTACGTTCACTTAAAGGTCTATCAAGCAGACCGGGAGTATCTATAATTTGTACTTTAGAATCGCTATAAAGTACTATATGTCCTACATTTAACTGCTTAGTAGTGAATGGGTATTCGGCAATTTCCGGCTTTGCACTTGATACACATCTTACAAAGCTTGACTTGCCAACATTTGGTGCACCAGCAACAACGATGGTGTATAGGTTAGGATCTATGTTTGGTAATCTCTTTAATTTTGGAATATTTTCTTTAAGAAATTGAAGTTCACTTTCAAGATCATTAAGTAGATCACATATTCTTGCAATAAACATCTTTCTAGCTTTAACTATCTCATCTCTATTACCTGCAGTTCTAATCATTATCAAGGCATCTCTAGAAATGGCTTTAACAGCTAATGATGCTCTACCAATTTTTGCTAATGAATGTTTATACATGTTAATATCAATTAAGAGTTCTAGAAGTTCTCTATAAAAGGGATGAAGTTCTTTAAGAAAAGGCATATTGTATGCAATGTCCTTAAAAACCCTGATCAAGTATCTACTAGTCTCTTTAACTCTTTTAATTTCAAGTCTTCTAAGCTTTTCGATTCCTGGAAGGATGCTTGGTGATGAAGTTTCTACGGTCTTATACCTAGCAAGTACTGTCTTTATTAATTCCTCCTTACTGGGAATATAGGGTAGAAACTTATACATCTAAGTACGACTCAATTTTTACAAAAGTCTGAATTATTAAAACCATCGCAATCTTGAAAATCTTAAGTGAAATGTCTTAATAGTACAGTTTAAATACTTGCATCTTCAGTACGGTAATTGAGTGATATGGAAGTCGAGCTAATTACAGGTACAACCGTAGGCGTTAAGGTTAGTAATGGTGTTGTTCTAGCTGCTGAGAAGAGAGTATCCTATGGCTTCTACATGATGAGCAAGTCAGGTAAGAAAGTTTTTAAAATTAACGATACTTTAGGAATAGCGTCTGCAGGTATTTTGGCAGATATGCAGACCGTCTCTAGAGTATTAAGAACTTATCTAAATCTTTACACGCTAGATACTAGGTCAAGACCAAGTGTGAAAGCAGCAGCTAAGCTCTTATCAATTTTACTTTTCCAGAATAGAATACTACCATATATTTGTGAATTACTTGTAGGTGGTATTGATGAAGAGGGAAGTCACTTATTTGTACTTGATCCATTAGGTTCATTAATTGAAGATAATTATGCAGCTTTAGGTACAGGTGCTAAAATTGCTATTGGTATTTTAGAAACTGAGTATAGAGATGACATGACTATTGAGGATGCTAAGAAATTAGCTATAAAGGCTATTAATCACGCTATATCTAGAGATCCCGTCTCTGGTGATGGATGTGATATATTGTTAATTACTAAGGATGGACTCTTTGAAGAAACAATACTTCTAAAATAGACTAAGTTACTTCTTTAGAAGAAGATAACTTAATACGGCAATAATGGTCTTACTATCCATAACTTCACCTCTCTTAATCATCTCTAAAATTTTGTCTATCTTCATAGTTTCAACTTTCATATACTTCTCTTCAGGCGAAGTTTCTAAGTTTCCTTTACCTACATACTCTAAATCTTTAGCTAAATATACATGTATGATCTCGTTAGTATATCCAACTGTTGGATAGTAACTTATTAACTTTTCAAGAACCTTAGCTCTATATCCTGTTTCTTCTTCAAGCTCTCTAAAGGCAGTTTCTTCAGGTTTCTCACCATGTTTTATAAGTCCTGCAGGTATTTCAAGGATTTCTTTATCTAGTGCAGGTCTATACCTTCTCTCAATAATTATTTCATCATCTTTAATAAATGCAAGAATAGCAACTGCACCTTTATGCTCAATTACTTCCCTTTCCTTAATGCCGTCAGGTGTCTCCACATGGTATATGTATAGTTTTAATAACTTACCATCAAATATTAACTTCTTATCAATTACGTACACATTAACATTATAAATAGTTAAACTACTTAAAAATTACTATGTTAAAAATTTTAGCTTTTAGTGATGTACATTCACCACAATACTTTAATAAGTTTAGGAGAGTCACAGAAAGTCTTAACTTCACTCCTCACCTCATATTAATTGCCGGCGACTTAATGGAGAAGGGAAGTCTTGAAGGGTATAATATACTTGTAAATTACTTATCATCAAGATTTAGAGATAGTAGAATAATTGCATGTCCTGGAAATGAAGATTTTGAAAATGTTTTAAAAAACATAATCGATAAGGATCATAGAGTAGAGTGGTTAATTGATAGAGAAGTTTCAATAAGTATTGAAGGTTTTAAATTAAGAATTTATGGTTCTAAAGGTGTACTTGATAAACCAACACCTTGGCAAAAGAAGTACATTAGGGATATTGAAGAGATCTATCAAAAGAGATTAGAAATGATCAAAAATTTCATAAATGATGTAGACTCTTCTAAACAGGATCTAGCAATATTATTACTACACTACTCTCCTACATATACAACACTTGAAGGAGAACCGTCCAGAATATGGCCAATGCTTGGAACGAATAAATTAGAACATGATTTAAAACTTGTCAAGAGCAGGCTAATCGTACTTCATGGACATGCTCATAAATCAGTGAATAGAAAGATTGTTTTAGGAAATTCAATTATACTAAATGTATCTTTTCCTGAAAAGTGGAATGTATTTCTCATAACTATTAATGAGAAGTTAAGTATAGATATTACATTGAGAGGAATTGAAGGCACTGATTATGGAAAGCTAAGGTCAAGTATTCTTGACTACTTAACATAATCATTATTAAATAGATACTTTAATAATATCTTAATGAACAATTTCCTTGAAGAATTGTTTAATCAAGTACTTACCTCATTCTCAATTATTGAACTAGAACATGAGGTAATTAAATACTTACTCTACAAATACTTAACTCAGAGAGATGTTAGTTTTGATCATATAATAAATGTTATTAGAAAACATATTAAGAAAGAAAAGGACATAATTAGTAAATCAGGTATGGTTTTAGATACTCTTAATGAACTTGAGAATTATATTGAAAAAGAGTTAAAAGAATACTTGGAAGACAAGATCGATGAGAAGGTTTTTATTAAGAGATTAGCAATACTATGGATAAGACATTCTAGAGAATTTAGAAGAGTTATAGAGAGAGCTATAGATACCATCGACAACTATATTCTAGAAAAGTTAACAATATAGTCATATATTCTTCATGGCTCAACTATGGTAAAGCTTAAAATTGCGAGGAAATGAATATACTTAGTTATGTCTAGTGATAATCTCGTCATTAAGAATTTACCTAAGTCTGCGAAGTTAATAGTTAACTACATGAAGTTTGAACATTTAATTAATAATAAGCCTTACCTTACCTTTGCAGATATTGTTAATGGTACTGGTCTCTCACCAAGAACTATACGTAAGGCTTTAACTATACTTAAAGATTATGGTCTTGTCAAGGCTGTTATAGATATTTCAAGAAGTAGAAAGTACCTATATAGACTTGTTTTTAAAAATATTGTTAACGACAAATACGAAGTTAATAGTGGTCTATATATTGTAGATTTAGGGGTTGGTATTACTCAACACATGACTTTTAAGATGTATAGAGTTATTAGACAAACAAATCTACTATATTACAGTGATCATGTTCCTGAAACTTTCTTTGAACTTATTAAGCATGATTGTATAGTTAGAAGGTTAAATGCTGTAGAACCTGAAGAATTTAAGAAAGAAGTATACCTCACAATTACTAGTAGTAAAGGAATTGTAACTATGATTGTCGACATGCTCGTTGATAATGATGAAGTTAACAAGTACTTAAACGTTCTTGATAAGAACATACCAGTACATTACGTTACAGGGGTTTCACCACTACAATTAGCTGTAGGTATGCTTCTTCAAGGTATCGAAAAGAAAGTTAGTTTTAAGAGAGGCAATATGACTATTAAGATTCTCGTATCTAAGTGTAGAGAAAGTTATCTTACAGATCTTACAAATTCTAACGGTAAATTGATAAAATCTTTCATGATATATCTAGGTAATGGAAATGAGATAGTACTTAAAGAAGTAAATAGTAATTGTGAAGAGATTGATAGTAATGGTGCTATTGCATATATACTTTATCTAAAAGCGTCTTAAAGCCTAGACTACACACGCAGTGAAAATATTAAAAAGTGGTTCTGGATTATAAACCAGACTCAAGTATGCATAGGTTAAACATAACAGTTGAATTTAGGAATGGTAATGAGAAAGATATAGAAATCGCAGTAAGTGAGCTCGTACTCTTTCTATGGACTGGAAGGAATTTAAGTATTGCCAAGAAACACATTGAAGAAGCTGCTAAACTTGGAATTAGAGAACCGAAAAATATTCCAGAGATGTACATCTTACAACCATATCTAGTAACCACAAGTAATTATATTAGAAAGATTTCAGAAACACATGGTGGTGAGGTAGAGTACGTACTTCTAGTTAAGAATGAGGATGAAATTTTCGTAACTGTAGGTAGTGATCACACTGATAGAGAGGCTGAAAGATGTAATATACTTGCAGGTAAGCACATGTATCCAAAAGTAGTAGCTAGAAAGGCATGGCTTCTTGAAGAGGTTCGCGATCACTGGGATAGTTTAGTTATGAGAAGCTGGATCCTTGAGAATAATGTGAAAACCATGTATCAAGAAGGTTCATTAAAGCTACTGTTACAGCCAGAGAAACTACTTGAACAAGTTCAAGAAACGGTTCAAGATTTTAGAAATATAGTTATTTTTTCAGGAACGATACCTACAATTAAAGGTGAGTTGAGAACTAGCGATTATTTCGAGTTTGAACTATATGATCCTATACTTAAAAGATCAATATCACACTATTACTGGATTGATTAAATCAGTATAGCCCAGATCTTCATATCTCCGACCTTGCAAGCCTCATCATTAATACTAAACTCTATAAGATTCTTCTAAAAAGAATTTCTACACTTTTTCTTCATCAAGGATTTAAAATTTATTCTTGAGAAGTTCTCTTTAAATATTCTTCAACAATATCATAGCCATATATTTCTTTAAATTTCTCTCTACCTTCAGGAGATAATCTTAATGGTGTCCATGGAGGATCAAAGACTACCTCAATATCTATATACTCATATTCTGGAAAATTATCTTTCAAAACTTCACCGACTTGCCTAGCAATAAAGTTAGCTAATGGACAACCAGGAGCAGTGAGTGTCATCTTGACGTATAGTGTTCTATTTTTCTCAGAGACCTCATATATGAGTCCTAAATCATATACATTTATAGGAATTTCAGGATCGTACACTGTTCTTAAAACTTGAATAATCTTTTCAGCCTTTTCAGCAGGAAGATTTGTCTCGAAATTATACCTACTCATAGGTTTATTGATGAATAATCTTCCTAATATAGTTTGTGTTTCTCAATTTTTAAACTACATTGATGCATCTTCATTTCCTTAAATATGTAGAAGTAATATTATGACAAGTCATTATTAATTAACGATTTAGCAACTTCAGTAACTTTCATTACTTAACAGTCTCTTAAACTTACCTACATCTTCTACATTATCTTTAACATGATTATTAAGGTATTAGCTCAAAGAACTTAGTACTAAAAGGTCTATTACTTCACTATTCAATACTTCAATAAGGTGTAATGCTTATAGGTGAAATATCATTACTATACTCAACCTTGATAGTAAGGTATTGTTTGAGTACTTTTTATAAAGCACTATTTGGTAGGTAATGTTATCGGTATTCTGTATGGTTTACAGTCTTTCCAAAATTCTTTCTCAAAATCTTCAGGTAAATCATACTCAACAGGATCTATTATACCATTCATCTTAAATGCCCATCTACGCATATAGCAAGGACCACAACGACCACAATGCTTATTGCCTCCCTCATAGCAACTCCAAGTTAAATGTAGAGGAGCACCTACTTCAAGACCGAGCTTAACAATTTCATGTTTTACAAGATGACCAACAGGCATTAACATTTTAACTTTTCTTTGAGGACCCGTGGCGTAGGGAGCGATGTTATTTAGTAATCTTATAAATTCCATCTCGTTGTCAGGATAAGAACCTGAGTTATGTACTACAACGCCATTTACGAGTATGAAATTTTCATTATCTTCAACTGAAATATCATAGACAGGTTCTTCATAACTTAGTACTTGTACTGAAGTAACTTTAGAAAGTACTATATCCTCGCTCATCAATTCATGATCTTTATCATTAAGGTTGAATATCTGTTCTAAACATAACATTCCTTCACTACGTATTGTTTTCGGTATCTGTATGGTTTTAGTGCTAGATTTTCTAATTAATTTTGTTAAAGATCTGTATAGTAAGTTTCTTTTTCTCTTAGTTAGAAAGCTAATCTCCTTTGCAAATTTGTCGAGATATGTAGTATCATCGATTATTAACTTGTAGTGCTTTTCTTTACTAATTAATTCTTCAATAACTCTGTTCATAATTCCACAAAGCTTGAGTAGTGATGATAGATCTTGAACTAATTGTCTATTACGTAATGTTAACTCTATAACACCTTTAACTTCATTAACATTTGCCTTTGCGGTAAAGTAACCTCTTAAGAAGGCTTTCTTTAATCTAGTTGGAAATGAATATACTATTTCAGGAACTTTCATTTCATCAAGTTTACCTGAAAAGTCTAGAGCTTTTAAGATGTGTAGTAATACTGTAAAGTTCATTAAAATCATATTTTCTTTCCTAACGATGTATGAGTTAGGTATGTTAAATTTCTCAATTAATGGTGTAATGAGTTCTCTATAAAGTTCATCAAAATCATCAAGTAATAGTACGATGTAGTTTTCATAATATAAACCATTACCGACATAGTAGCCTAGAAATTCTGAAAGCTTTTCATCAATTACTAACTTAACAGGTACATATTGAGAGGTTGATGGTAATTTCATCACAAGATACTCAACCTTCTCATTAAGACCTCTTAACAACCCTTTGTTTCTCTTTAACTCTCCAATAGTGTACTCATGTTTCTCCTTCAAGTCTATTATGACTAGATAGTCAGGTAGTTTATCAATATAGTCAAACAGATTGATGACATACTTACTATTCTTATATGGGAAATCTCTTAATGATATTATCAAATAATCTCCAGGTTTAACGTCGATTCCGCGCTTTTCTACAAACCTTCCATAAGCATTAAGTGTGATAATACTATGGTCTGGAGTTACTTTAATTTCATTACCATATTCATCACGAATCACGACAATTTTCTTCCATTTATTGACATGTCTTAACTTCTTAACCACTTTCTTCTTCTCAACTCTACCTGTATACTTGTTAAGTGATAATACGTAAAATTCATCACTAACGTACTTTTCACTCTCTACGAACTCCTTAATGGACACCTTATATGTCCTTCCCTTACTGTCTTGAATTAAGATTTCTGTGTCTCCCGTAATGCTTTCTTCAAGATTCACTCCGGAAGCTACATAGTCGTATCCCCATGCTTCTGCAAGTGCCATAGCTATGGAGTAGAAAATTAAGTTTCTTGCAGGTACCCATTCATGTGCGAATTCTGCGCCTTCGCGACCCATATCTACTTTATTTACTTCACCTTCACCAAGTAGAGGACTTCTACCAATGATTTTAAAGATGTCAGTCTCAATCTCAATTATGGGAACATTTAGGAATTTAGCAATGTTATGTATTGCCTCCTTCTCTTTAGCTTCAGCTTTGTGTCTATAATTGAAATGTAGTAAAGTAACGTCGTAACCTCTTCTTAATAAGTACGTAGCAACCACTGTGCTGTCTAGACCACCACTAGCTATGACTAAGACTTTAGGTTTTCTTTTAATAACATCAACTCTCCATAGAGATAATTTTCTCCAAGTCTTGTCAATTCCGACTTCAAGCACAGCGTAGGGTTCAAGTTTTGTAATGTTATCTTCATCCCATATAGGTCTATCTTCACCCTCTTTAAGGTATGTATCTAGACTTGCGAAGTAGAAAGTACTTAACTCTCTATGCCACATCATGTATAATGGTTTGAAGTTATTAGCAAGCCATAGTTTTCCTATTTTTCTCCTATCAAGTATTGCTAACGCGAAGCTTCCTTCAATCTCATCTCTAAGAATTTTCTGTAAATTTTCTAAAGTTCCATCCCAAATCTTCTCAAGTAATGGGGGTAGTATGGCAGTATCGATTCTGCTAATACGAGTTAGAGAGTATTTTCTTTCTAATTCTAAATCGTTAACAATAATGCCGTTATGTGTAACAGCTACGTAGTTACCTAACATTGGCTGTACATCATTTAGAGTCTTAACTTTAACGTACTCTGTAGTTGGTTCTGCTCTACAGTTAGCTATAGCAGCAACTACATTCCTTGGTACAATGCTTCTCACCTTATTAATGTGATTGCTTACTTTATCGATTACTTTAAAGGTATGAAAATTACCCTCATTATCGAGAAAGACCACTCCAAAACTATCTTTGCCTCTTTCCTCACACTTTATGAGTATGCTTATAAATTTCTCAATAACCTTCTCTAACTCATTCCTACTCAACTTCTTGAAGATTAAAAATCCAGCTACTGAACACATAGAAAATTCTTGACATGATAGTGTTTAAGAAGATTTGCTTACAATTCTCTCTACTATCATTAAGTAAGTGATGTAATAAGGCATTAATTGGTAATAAGATTACGACAAGTGTGACATTTATGGAAATGAAACTCTCGTAGAAGCATTGAGAGTGTAGTGAAGAGATACGAGCCAAATGATAGAATGATGAGGATGAGGTGAAGGTTGGAAATTATGAAGACTATCCACTGCGGAACGCTTAAAAACTTAATAATCATTAAGAGAATTGACAAGAGCCGGGGTGGCCGAGTCTGGTCTAAGGCGCGGGCCTGGAGTTTCAATCTCTACCTATCCAGTAAGCCCGTCCCCGTATGGGGGCGTGGGTTCAAATCCCACCCCCGGCGCCAAATAGTATTGTCACAATTTTACTCTTAAAATGTGAAAACTTTAATCTTTCAAGAGGTGATGATGAGGTTCAATTTCTCTGAAAAATCTTTATGAAGACCTGCAAATTATACTCTTATGAAGTGTATAGTTTATTTTGATGGTGCTTGTGAACCTAAGAATCCTGGTGGTGTAGGTACCTACGGCTATGTTATCTACATTGATAACGTCAAGATACGTGAAGATTATGGAATTGTGTGTGAACCAAATCCTGACTGTACCAATAATGTTGCCGAATATACTGCATTAATAAAAGCTCTTGAATGGTTAGTAAGTAATGGTTATCCCGAAATGTGTAGTGAGCTCATTATTCATGGAGATTCTCAACTAGTAATTAAACAAATTGAGGGAAAATATTCTGTTAAAAGTTCAAGAATACTACCACTCTATGAGAAAGTACTAGAACTACTTAGCAATTTTCATCACGTAATTCCTGCATGGATTAGAAGAGACGTTAATGTAGAAGCTGATAAACTTAGTAAGAAAGCTTACGAAGAGTACATGGAAAATCATCCAGAATTAGTTGAAAAATTCAGAAAATACTTAGCAACACCTAAACAGATAGAACTTCTTAAAGCTTTCAAAATTGAACACCATAAATACATAAGTAGGTTTGAAGCTTCACGAATTCTTCGTAAGATTTTGAAAAGGATGAGAAGATAGGTAAGACATATAAGCGTTAAGTCCTGGATAGACATATGCCACTAACAGTAATTGTTGGTGGTTGGTTTGGTGATGAAGGTAAAGGTAAGGTATCTGCATATCTTGGAATTAAAGATAATCCCGAAATAGCCGTTAGAACAGGATCTATAAATGCAGGTCACACCATTGTTCATAATGGTAAGACTTGGAAATTAAGAACACTTCCATGCTGTTTTCTAAATAGAAATATAAGACTTGCCATACCGCCAGGAGCACTCATTAGACTTGATGTCTTCTTTAAGGAAGTTGAGGAAACTGAAAGTAAAGATCGTGTATGGATTGATGAGAAGACAGGAATTATTGAAGAGAAACACGTCAAAGCAGAAAGAGAAAGTGAGTATCTAATGAAAACTATAGGCTCTACAGGTCAGGGTGTTGGTGCCGCCATGGTTGATAGAGTACTTAGAATGTTGAAGATAGCTAAGGACATACCTGAATTAAGGCAATACGTGACGGATGTACCCTTAAGAATTAATGAAGTACTTGATAAGGGAGGTCTTGTACTCGTTGAAGGTACCCAAGGAACATACTTAAGTTTATATCACGGTACGTACCCATACGTGACGAGTAGAGATGTTACTGTCTCAGGAATTCTCAGTGAGATTGGTGTAGGTCCAAGAAAAGTCACTGATATTGTTTTAGTCTTCAAGGCATACGTTACTAGAGTTGGTGGTGGTGAGCTTCCTGGAGAGTTACCAAAAGAAGAAGCTGAGCGTCTAGGTTGGCTTGAAATAGCAACAGTAACTGGCAGAGTACGCAGAGCAGCACCATTCAATATAGAACTTGCAAAAAGAGCAATAATGCTAAACACACCAACACAACTAGCTATAACAAAACTTGATGTTCTATTTAAAGAAGCTAGAGGTAAGAAAAGATGGGCAGACCTACCTGTAGAAGCTAGGAAATGGATTGAAGACCTCGAAAATGAATTAAAAGTACCAGTAACATTGATAGGTACTGGTGAAGAAATTCTAGACATGATTGATAGAAGAAGAGATACGCTAGGACCTTAATGAAGATTTGGATAAAGTATATAAGTAAGTACTCACATACTCTAATGGTAATAGATGTTTGATATAGCTATAGTAGGGGCTGGTCCTGCTGGTCTCTTTGCAGCTTATGAAATAGTTAAGAATTGTCTTGAAAATAATCGTGAATTAAGCATCATCATTATCGATAGGGGTAGAAAGGCTAGAGAAAGAAAATGTCCACTACATCTTAAAGGTACGTGTAATGACTGTAGACCATGCAACATCATGTACGGTGTTGGTGGTGCAGGAACTTTAAGTAGTGGAATCATAAATTTAAGGCCAGACATTGGTGGTGAACTTCACGAATTTACAGGTAGTTGGGAACTTGCCATGAAGATTGTAAATTATGTAGATTCAATTTTTGTAAAATTCGGTGCACCTAGTGATAGAATTTACGATCCCTTTAATGAAGAATTTAAAGAGTTTCAGAGAAAATTCATCAAAGTTGGTGCACAATTAATACCAATCAAGCAAAGACACATAGGCACTGATAGGACTGTACATGTTATTGAAAATATTACTCAATATCTTGAGGGTAATGGTGTTAAGATAGTTACTAAAACTGAAGTCTTTAAGATAGATAAGGATGGTGAAAATTATAGATTAACTACGAGTAATGGTAGTGTTAAATGTAAAGTACTGCTTGTTGCTCCAGGTAGGGGTGGAGCTGAATGGTTTAGAGACGAAGCTAGAAGACTAGGTATTGAAATGGAACCAAACCCGCTGGATGTTGGTGTACGTGTTGAAGTTCCTTATACTGTTATGGAACCTTTAACAAACATCTACATGGATCCTAAAATCATAGTATATACAAAGACTTACGATGATAAGGTAAGAACATTCTGTACAAATCCTGGTGGATACGTTGTTAAAGAAGTCTACAGTAACGGTACTATTGGTGTTAATGGTGAGACGTATATTGGCAAGAAAAGCCTATACACAAATTTCGCCATACTAGTATCTGTAAGATTAACAGATCCACTCGAAGATACTATAGAGTATGGAAAGTCCATTGCAAGAATGGCTACAAAGCTTGGTGGCGGTAAACCACTTGTACAAAGACTTGGAGATTTAGAAATGGGTAGAAGATCTACATGGGATAGAATTAGAAAAAGTATTGTTGAACCAACACTTAAAGAAGTAACTCCAGGAGATATAGCTATGGCATTACCACATAGAATAATTACTGACATTTTAGAAACTATACATAAGATTGACAATGTACTGCCCGGTCTTGCCTCTAAACATACACTACTCTATGCACCTGAAATTAAGTACTACAGCATGAGAGTAGTTACTAATAGATTCTTAGAGTCATGCCTAGAAGGACTCTTCGTGGCAGGTGATGGTGTTGGTCTTTCTAGAGGTCTAAATATAGCTGCGGCTACAGGTATTATTGCTGCTTGGGGAATACTTAATAAGTTTGATGTTAAAATTACTAATGAACTATACTACGAATATTCAGGAACTGTCAAGTATTGATATTTAGAATTCTTAAATAACCCACATATAACTACATAATCAATGGAGTACTGTCACTTAAATACTGGTCAATCTGTAAGAATTGAAGGACCAGCACTTGTTAAAGTTCTTGAAGGTAAAGTATACGCTGTAGGTATCACTTACGGTAGTAATGATAAGTTTACCATACTTAGAGCTAGAAAGGTTGTTATCAAGGCATTAGAGGACACTAAACTTCAAGTAACTCTTGGACAAGGTGGTAAAATTGAGAGAGTAATAGAAGGTGAAGAAGTTATTGATATTTGGGAGAGAGAAATTTCAAAATTGAAGTTGAGGAATTCAATAATAACTATTCTAGGAGCTATGGATGTTGGGAAAACAACTCTAACTATAACTCTTGCAAATAAAGCCTCCATCAGTGGTTTGAAAGTTGGCATTATTGATGCTGATCTAGGACAAAATGATTTAGGGCCACCAGCAACTATTGATGCAGCCATACTTAAAGATGACGTTCTTACACATCTAAGTTCATTAAGACCAGTAAAGTCACTCTTTCTAAAAACTACAAGTGTTGAGAAGGTTTGGAGAGATGTTGTAGATTCTGTACATAAACTAACGGAATACTTAATGAATATTGAGAATGTAGATACAGTAGTCATAAATACTGATGGTTGGGTATCTACAAAAGAGGCTATTAAGTACAAATATTCACTCATCGAGAAGTTGAATCCAAACTATATCATTGTTATTAAGAGAGAAGACGAAGTTGATAATTTAATAAGTAATCTCAATGAAAAGTTTAGTGATAGATTATTGATACTACCTGCACCACAAGCTACAAGAACTAGAACTAGAGAAGATAGGAAAATACATAGAGAGATGGGTTATGGAAGATACTTAATGCCTACAAGAGAATTAAGCATTAATTTAGAGAAAACACCAATAACCAATATTCCAATATGTTCAGGAGTACAGTTGAGTGACGAATTGAAAAGACTAATTAGTAAATTTGTCAAGTCAAGTATTAAATATGCTGAACAGATTGGCGAATCAGTTATAGTTGTCAGTGATGTTAAGGAAAATCAAATAATAAATATGCCTGGAGGTGGTGAAGTCATAGTACTTCCACTTAACTGGGAACGAGGATTACTTGTAGGTCTTGAAGATGAGAATAATTACTTACTAGCCCTTGGATGTTTAAGAAAAATTTACTATCATCAAAGAAAGGCAGTAATCACCATTTCTAGAAATTTTGAAGAAACAGTAAAGATTCACCATATTAGATTAGGTATGATTAGACTTAATGAGAATTTTGAGGAGGAAGAGAAAGTTAATTACTTATTAAAAATTGAAAAAATCTTAAGTAGACATATACATTAACTTTCTATTAAGCTTCAATACTCCACATACTTTAAGTATAGTGAATTAAACTTATAAGAAACTTGAAACACAAATTAATGAATGAATACACTAATCAGAATTGCTAAACAAGGTACAATTACTGACGAGTTTAGAGAACTTGCAAAAATTGAAGGTTTAAGTCCTGAAAAAATTAGAGATAGAATTGCATCCGGAAGAATCGTTATTGCTAGAAACGTAGTCAGAAAAGAGAAAGTAAAGACTACAGGTATCGGTTATGGATTGAGAACTAAAGTAAATGTCAATGTAGGTACCAGCGAATATGTATGTAATTTAAATATGGAAATTGAGAAAGTGAAGATTGCATTAAAATATGGAGCAGATACCGTCATGGACCTATCTGTAGGTGGTGATCTTAATGAAATTAGAAGAACGTTAATGAGATGCTCTGAACCATTACCGCTTGGAACAGTACCTATATATCAAGTATTCGTAGAGGCATGTAGAAAGAGAGGAGGAGGAGCATACTTTACAATAGATGATCTATTAAACACTATAGAACTTCATTTAAAGGATGGTGTAGACTTTATGACATTACACGCATCATTAACTAAAGACTTAATAGTCAAAGCAATTAAGAGTGAAAGAATAATACCTATAGTTAGTCGTGGTGGCGATATGATTGCAGGATGGGTACTACATAATGATGATGAGAATCCATTATGGAAATACTTTGATAACATTCTAGAAATGTTTGCACAATACGATGCCGTCATCAGTCTTGGCGATGCCTTAAGACCAGGAGCTATTCATGATGCTCATGATGAGTTGCACATCGCTGAGTTACTAAATACTGCAAGACTTGTAAAGAGAGCTAGAGAATATGGTGTTCAAGTTATTGTTGAAGGACCAGGTCACATACCTTTAAATGAAATTATATGGGATGTTAAACTTATGAAGAAGTTAACTAGAGGTGCACCATACTATGTACTTGGACCTTTACCAACAGATATCGCAGCACCTTACGATCATGTAGCATCAGCCATAGGAGCAGCACTTGCTGCAGCTGCTGGTGCAGACTTTCTATGCTATTTAACACCAGCTGAACATCTGAGCATACCAACACCTGAACAAGTAAAAGAGGGATTAATTGCACATAAAATTGCAGCACATGTTGCAGATATTGTTAAGTATGGTGGTAGAGTTGCTAATTGGGATTTAGAGTTAAGTAAGTATAGAAATGAACTTGATTGGAAAAGCATGATTACAAAATTAATGAATCCTGAAGATGCGTGGAAAGTATATACACAGTTTGGTGAGCCTAAAGGCAAACCATGCACTATGTGTGGTAATTATTGCCCAGTATTAATGTTTAAACAGCAAAGTCAAAAATACCTAAAAGAAAGAGGAAAAATTACATTTCATGAGTAGTTCTTGGCTTTTAAGTACGTGGATAAAATCATCAAAACTTAAAGAGAAGAATTTAGTCATATTATCTGCATGTTTAAGTAACGTAAATCCAGAACTGTACAGAAGAATTACTGAAGGTAAGGAAGTTCTTCAGGTATGTCCTGAAAGAGAAGGTGTTCATTATCGTGGAAAATTAGCATTAATTATCAAAAGCTGTAAACCAAAACTCATAGAGATTGTGACTCTTGACGGCAGTCCTCACTGCTATCTTATACATGCATCTATAAACACTGTAGAATATATTCTTGGATATAAATTGAACAAGAAACACTACGTAGTTATTAATGGAGAAGAAGTTAGAGAGATAAGTTCTGAAGCTGTAAGATTAGCAAGATATCTACACATTATCGATGAGTTACTACGTAAAGATCCTGAACTTACTAATAGACTTGAAAATTTAAGTTTAGAAATGCTGGAACAGAAAAAATATAAGGAAGAATGAGAAAATTAGCTTAGAGATGTCATATTCTGAAAAGAACTTAAGTAAAAGAGAGGAGGAGTATCTTGAAGCTATATACATAATTCTTAAAAAGAAAGGTAATGTTAGAGTCAAAGATTTAGCAAGACTACTTAACATAAAGTCTTCAAGTGTTGTCGAGTTTCTTGAAAAATTGTCAAAGAAGGGACTTGTAAATTACACTAAACATGAATCAATAACTTTGACAAGTGAAGGTTTAAATATTGCTAAGGAAATATATAGAAGACACGTAGCTATTAAGGAATTCTTAACTACAATTCTAAATGTTCCTGAAGAAATTGCTGAGAGAGATTCATGCTATATCGAGCATGGAATTCATGAACTAACACTCGACAGAATGTTAAAATTTGTAGAATTTATTAAAAAATGTCCTAGAGGATTACCTAGATTTCTAGAAAATCTATACCACTACTATCAGCATGGAGAATGCTTAACATGTTGTTCATCACAGGTATGTGTACGTAAATTACGTTAGGTATGTTTTAACAACCTCTACAAATACAGAAGTAATTGAGAATGCTAAGTATAGAATCTTGTAGATTCCATACACTTAGTGATGGAAAGTTAAGACTTACTCTAGACGTTGAAGCTCTACTGAAAAGGGCAGGTTATGGTGTTTATAAACATGCAACAGTTGAACTTTGTCACTGGACTAGGAGAGCACTTACAGAGAAAAGACACTGCTATAAAGTTAAATTCTACACAGCACCTTTTGGTGGTTCTCATAGATGTGTAGAGTTTAGTCCTGTAGGCATGATATGTCATAATAAGTGTATATACTGTTGGAGAGTGACTGACACTTACGATTACTTCATACCTGAGAAGAATGAAGTTCTTGAACCTGAAGAACTTGTTCAGGGAATACTTAAGGAAAGAAGAAGATTACTTTCAGGATATTTTGGTCATAGGAAATGTAGTAGAGAGAAGGTTCTTGAAGCTTTAGAACCAACGCATTGGGCAATTTCACTTTCTGGAGAACCAACACTATATCCTAAACTTCCTGAACTCATCTTGTACTTGAGAACCTTACCAAATACAAGATCAATATTCTTGGTAACTAATGGTAGATGTCCAGACATGCTTGAAAAACTTGACTGTGAAGATGCTTTACCGACACAGTTATACTTATCCTTAACAGCACCTAATGAAGAGCTATATTACAAGATACACAGACCAGTACTTGAAGCTAAGAATGCTTGGAAGATCTTTAATAAGAGTTTAGAACTTTTAAGTATTTTAAGAACGAGAACAGTCATTAGATTAACCTTGATAAAGAATATAAATACTGATGATAAGTACATCAAAGAATTTGCTGAACTTGTAAGAAAAGCAAATCCACACTTTATTGAAATTAAAAGCTATATGAGTCTAGGCTATTCATTACATTACTTATCAAGAGAGAATATGCTTAAACATGATGAAGTTAAAAAATGGTGTAATAAATTTCTTAAGGAATTAAATAGAAGTGCCATATACTTCGAGTATATGGATGAACAGTTGGATTCTCGAATTGTAGTTCTTAGAAACGTCAGACGTAGAATTGATAGATATATCAGAGAAGTAAAGTCTAAAGTTGAGAATTAAGGAACATTAACATTGTAGAACTTAACAATATTATCAACATTAACTTTCCATAAGTAATCCTCATTAAGATTCTTCTCTCTCATAATTTTCAATTCATACTCAATCATTTTCCAAGGCTCAACTACTATGCCAGGTCTTTTAGGATCATCTATAAAATCACTTTCAATTAAGTATTTAGGTTCAAAATTCATAGCAATTCTCAATACAGGTTCAATTCCTGGAGTACTAGCTATTAAATCACTACTAATAGCATGTTCTAAAGTTCCTGGTCTTGCATGATGAATAAGGATTTTCTCTCTAGGAACACCTAATCTACTTACTCTCTTAATAATGTCCAGTATTGTTATGTATCCTGCTTGTTCCAGATGCAGATGGGTAATCATATTATAATCCTTTACAAGTTCTAAAACTTTATCAAGAATCAAATTAGCAAGAACAAGAAATTGAGGTTCAGTCTTGTAATGTTGTCTTCCAATCTCAGCAATACCATTAACTTCACCTTCCTTAAATAGTTTAACAACATGATCAATAACTTTATCTAGAAAGTTAAGTACTTCCTCAAGTTTTAACTTCTTAACGTTAACAAGCTTATCAATATCTGCTGGATGAAGACCTACAAAGCAAGCAATTTCTAAACCCTCCTCCCTAGCTCTTTTACATTCTTTAATAGCAATTTCATGAGCTCTGAAGTAGTTATCTAAGGTTAAATCCATACCGTAATGATGTGGAGATAAACCAATAAAGGCAATAAACCAACCATTAACTCTCTTGAATCTTCGTGCAATTTCTCTAGCACCAAGACCGTAGATGGGATTGAAATGACAATGAGCATCAGCAAATATAATGTTCATATGAAGGTTAAGTAAAATTTCAACCCTTATATACTTTTCACTCTTACATACATGACGAAGCACTTAACTTGTATAATATACACGTACACTTTATTAATTCCACTCATAGCAATCTAACTCAATGACCAAAATAGAAATTCGTAGAAGACTCGTTGTTAAAGATTATGAAACCTGTGTAGGCTGCGGTATGTGTATGCTTGCATGTTCTAGAAGATTAGGGTTTCTAGGTTTCTCAAGAGCAGCCATATGGATTAGATCCCTTGGAGGTTTTGAAAGAGGATTTACAGTCATTGTTTGTAGAGTATGTGAGGATCCTCCCTGTGTCAGAGTATGTCCTACCGAGGCTTTAAGTACAAGAGCTGGAACCATCGTTATCGATTATGATAAGTGTATTGGTTGTGGACTATGTAGACAAGTATGTATTGTTGGTGCTGTCATGTGGGATGAAGAAGCTAATAAACCAGTAATATGTATACACTGCGGATATTGCGTATACTATTGTCCTCATGGAGTATTAGCTATTGAAGAAACTAAGTTAAGTGCTTAAACCTGATTTAAAGATAGTTATTAATCTTCAAAATTATGTAAGAATAGACATTAAAACTTAATCCTTCAGATAAGAATTATTTCAATCATGCTTTTTAGAAAAATGATGGAAAAGTATGAACTTTGCTGTAAATGTGGTGTTTGTAGTGTTATCTGTCCATACTATACAAAACCTAAATGTAAAGAATGCGAAGAACGTATATGCCTAGAAGCTTGTCCACAATTAGTAACTGATAGACTATCCATAAGGCCAGTACCTGAATTTAAAAAAGCATATACATCAAGATCAAAAATATCTAAAATTTTAAGTAAAGCTCAAGATGGTGGAACAGTAACTACTCTGCTAGTAACTTTACTTGAGGAAAAACTTACAGATTATGTAATTGTCGTTAAAGCTACTGATCCCTTAACACCTAGAGTACGAGTAACTGATAGTATTGATGATGTTATAGATAGTGCAGGTTCTAAATACACATTCATACCATTACCAACTATCTTTAGAGAAGTAATTAAGAAGGGAATAAAGAGGTTAAGCGTTGTTGGTCTTCCTTGCCACTTAAGAGCAATTGAGAATATTTTAAAATATTTAAAACTGAACTTCGGCTTTCTACTCAGAATAGGGCTCTTCTGCAGTCATAGTTTTCATAGACATCAATTAGAGAAAATCTTTAAAGAACTTAATCTTGATTCCTCAAAGATCTCTAAAATCAACATTAAGAAGAATCTCATCATTACTCTCATAGATGGAAAGACATATGAATACCCCCTTAAAAAAATTGAAACTCCCAAGTCCTGCACCTTATGTCCTGAATTAATATCTAACTATTGCGACATAGCTGTAGGTAGTATGGGTTCTGAAGATGGGTGGAATACAGTACTAGTACTTACAGATTTAGGATTGGAAGTTATAAATATGGCTCTTAGAAGAAATTATCTAGAAGTTAAAGAGTTAAGTGCTAAAAGTTTAAGTATTGTTGAGAAGTTTGCAAAAAGAAAGTTTGAGAAAGCTCAGAAAACTTACTTATCCATTAAAGAAGTAATTGAGCATATTAGGAAGTTCGAACTTGACGTATAATAATTACAGGATAATGCTTGACACTACATAACATAGTCCATGACACTTCAGTAATACTTGTTTTAAATTTCCTAGCCATTTCAAGTACAGTAGAGCCAACACCTTCACCCATATACTTACATGCAATTTTAGCAATTCTTAATAATCTACATAAACTTAGAGATGAACCAACATATGCAATTATTGTTGGATATAGCCTACATTTTCTTCTAAATAACTTACATATGATATAGCTTACTACTCCAAGATTTAAAAAGTTAGATAATGTACTTTCGCGTGATGTAAGTATTGTATTACTTAGAAATTCACATCTGCAGGATAAGTCACTATCTATAATCATCACATTAACACATTTATTCAATTTCTTCTTAATTGCATTTTTAATATGCTCTGCAATACTTAGAGCATTACTTAAAGGTAGAGATACATACTCATATGGTAGGTTTGTTGTATCGATACCATTCTCAGATACTGGTTTAAATAATTGTAGAAGCTTGTAAATATTCTTAGAGTATTTTAGTACTAATTGTTTATGATTACTTAACTTATCTATAGGGCATTTACATAAAACTTCAATAATGTTTTGACTTAAATCTAGTAATCTACTTAATAATCTACACCATAGTATTCTAGTTATGATTATGGTAAAGAACTTACCTAAAATTGATGATTTTATTAATGCTTCATCATAGATATTACCTAAAGCAGTTGAGAGAGCTTTCTCTGCAATTACCAAATAATCATCATCTTTAAGAATATTACCATAAAGTTTAATGATGTGGTTTATGAAGTTTGATTTAGGAAGCCAATAAGGTGAAGGTTTTCTGATAATTAAAAATTTTATCTTGATTTTCACAAAGATTTACCTTAACTTTTTAAACATTTGAAGAGCACCGATTGTTACAGGATACATCATTGGTGAAGCTGTTAAGTCTGGATGTGTGGCTATCTGTAGTGATACCAGCTCGGATATAGTTACTTGCTTCTGTATTAATGTACCTAATAGGTTAGTAAGCTCACCAGCACTATGTCCTCCACATACTTCAGCACCTATAAGTGTTTGTGTATCTTTTAAAGCTATAAGCTTAACCTTTAACTTTCTAGTTCCTGGCATTGTTCCTGGATGTTTATCAATAGTTTCTACAGTCTCTGTGATTATGTTTAATCCTTCTCTTCTAGCTCTAGATTCTGTATATCCTGCAGCTCCTAACACGTAATCTCCAACTTTCGTAATGAATACTGAAACAATGCCTTTATACATCTTCATGTTGGTTATGTTTTTTAAGTTTGTAGCTGCTACTTTGGCTTCCATACATGCAATAGATGATAGCATAGCCGGTATTGGCTTTCCTGTTAAGAAGTCTCTTTTTTCTGCACAATCACCAATAGCAAAGATGTTAGGTACTGATGTTCTCATAAATTCATCAACAATAATGAAGCCTCTCTCATTTAAATTTAATCCCATACCTTTAGCAAGCTCGGTATTGGGTCTCATACCTACAGTAATGATTACTAGATCTGTAGGTATGACTTCACCATTTTCAAGTTTAACTGC
Organism: uncultured Thermoproteaceae archaeon; assembly: GCA_964390355.1. Classification (GTDB taxonomy): domain Archaea; phylum Thermoproteota; class Thermoprotei; order Thermoproteales; family Thermocladiaceae; genus CAYMHS01. Next base: position 61,819 of record CAYMHS010000003.1, read on the forward strand.
TTTAGCTTTTCTTCCTTCACCTAAGATTTCAGCAACTTTAACTCCCGTCTTCAACGTTATTCCCTTTCTTCTCAATTCTTCTTCAGCAAGAATGCAGAATTCATCATCAAAATTCAATTGTAAACAGTGAGGTAACATCTCTACAATAGTTACTTTCTTACCAAGTTTTGCAATTTCTTCAGCAAACTCAACACCAACGAAACCACCACCAACTATAGTTATGGTGTCTGAATCTTTAACAGCTTTCAATAATTGATTAAGATACTTAAAATCCTTATAGACGTAGTATACATTCTCGAATTCAGATCCAGGTATTGGTGGTTTTACAGGTATTGAGCCTGTTGCAAGCACTAACCTCTCATAGTGAATTTCTGTACCATCACTTAAAAATGCAATTCTATTACTAACATTTACACTCCTAACTTCATTGATCTCAATATCTACACCAAGTTCTTCAAGTGGATGATCACTAAGAACAAACTTACCTATAGTACCTAAGGTAGAGAACATGTAAGGTATGGCGCATGGGATGATAGCAACATCTTCCTTTCTCACTAATGTAATCTTCATTTCAGGATAGAGATATTTTGCATGATAAGCAACCGCGAATCCTCCAGGACCACCACCGATAACTAATAACTCAGTTTTACGTATAGTGGACATGAGTGTTAACTTGATGTAAAGTAGTTATTAAGTATTATCACCTATATTGATAATCTCTTAATAAAGTACTAATGTACTATAATGATCATTGAAGCAAGGTCTCTCTACACATCATCCTTTGGATTTATGAGGATTTTACTTCTAAATTATTCTATAGTATCTGTACTTATTGATAATGTTTAAGCAGATACTAAATGTAAATATGTGTGAGAAATTATTTAAGAAAATAATACATAGCCGCACTATGATTAGAGAACCCTTTAGAGTATCACTAGATAGTTTGAAGTATGGTTCATTAAGTATTAAAGGTCTTGAACTACTTATTGGCTCTATAGCTTATGAGGAGGTTAAAGAGTTAGGTCCTACACCATTTCCAACCATTACAAAACTTAGAAATTGGGATTTACTACTTCTAAATCGTTACAAACCATTCTACATGCCTATATGTGACATGTGTTGTCTATGCACTTATGGTAAGTGTGACTTAACAGAGAATAAACGTGGTGCTTGTGGTATCGACTTGAGGACTCAACAGGCTAGAATAGTTACTTTAGCAGCAGCCATAGGTGCTGCTACACATACTTCACATGCTAGACATCTTGTAGAATTTCTCATACACAAGTATGGTAGAGATGTTACTATAGAATTACCTGAAGTAAACATTACCATGCCAAATACTATGCTAGTCACTGGTATTAAACCTAAGACTCTCGGTGATCTTGAGAAGATTCTCAACTATGTTGAGTGTGAAATTGTTAAATCACTATCAACAGTACACACTGGACAGGAAGGTAATTATCTAGATTTTGAATCTAAGGCTTTACACTTAGGCATGCTTGATCATGTAGCTATGGAAATTGCAGATGTAGCGCAAATCGTAGCTTTAAACTTTCCTAAAGGTGAAGTAGATCTGCCTTTCACCGAAATCGGTCTTGGAATACTAGATCTAACTAAACCGTTAGTGCTATGTATTGGTCATAACGTATCTGATGGTGCTGAGATTGTTGAATATTTAGAAAAATCTAAACTTGGTAGAGTTGGTGAAATTCTTGAACTTGCAGGACTATGCTGTACAGCTCATGACTTGACAAGACATACACATGGTGAATCTAAAATTATTGGACCAATATCTCATCAATTAAGATATATTAGGCTAGGTATTGCAGACTCCATAGTAATTGATGAACAGTGTATAAATATTAAAGTTGTCGATGAGGCAAGGAAAGTTAATAGTCCTGTCATTGCATGTACTGAGAAGGCATGTTATGGTTTACCAGACTTAACTGAGAGAGAACCAGACGAAATAGTAAATCTACTAGTTACTGGAGTGTATCCTGGAGCATTAATTCTTGATGAAGAAAAGGTAGGTGAAGTTGCTGTAAAGACGGCTTTAAGAATGAGTTTAATTAGAAAGAAAAAGAGAATCATACCCACATTTGAAGAAATTAAAGAAATAGCTTCAAAATGTAGTAAATGTAATAATTGTAGAAGAAATTGTCCACTAGATCTACCAGTAAGTGATGCTATATACAGTGCAGGTAAGGGCTTTCCAGACCTACTCATGCAAATTTATGATTACTGTTTAGGTTGTGGTAGATGTGAAGATGCATGTCCAAGAGGTATACCAATACTTAGCCTAATCACAGCAGCATCTATGAGAAAAGTTGAACAGGAAAGATTCAAGATAAGAATTGGTCGTGGACCTATTAGAGATGTTGAGATTAGAAATGTCGGTAGAAGTATTGTTCTTGGTGAAATACCTGGAGTAATTGCTTTCGCTGGATGTGCTACATGGCCAAGAAGTTCAAGAGAAGTTGCTATTATGGCTAGAGAATTTGCAAGAAGAGGATACATAGTGCTAGCTACAGGATGCTCAGCAATGGCCATAGCAATGTATAGAAATGAAGAAGGATTAACACCATATGAAGAATTTCCTGACGTATTTGATAGAGGAGGCCTACTAAATATTGGTTCATGCGTAGCAAATGCACATATCTCAGGAGCAACAATAAAGATAGCAAACATCTTTGCAGGAAGATCAATATACGCTAATTACGAAGAAATAGCAGACTATATACTTAACAGAGTAGGTGCATGTGGTATTGCATGGGGTGCTATGAGTCAAAAAGCTGTAGCCATCGCTTCAGGCTTTAACAGATTAGGCATACCTGTAATTCTTGGTCCACATGGAGCTAAGTATAGAAGGCTATATCTAGGTGATAGAGAAGATAGAGAAAGCTTCACAGCTATAGATATGAGAAGTGGTGAAAAAGTATATGTAGGTCCTGCACCTGAACATCTACTATATGTTGCTGAAACCATGGAGGAATGTATGGTCATGGCAGCTAAACTATGTATAAGACCAGGAGATACACCACACGGTAGAGCAATCAAACTAACACACTACATAGATCTTTACAAGAAGTTTTACGGAGCTTTACCACCAGACCTACACCTCTTCATTAGACAAGAATCTGACATACCCATAACTTACAAGTCTGAAGTTCTTAATTATTTAAGAAAAGTTGATTGGAAGCCTTGGGAGAAAGTTACAACTGATGTTACAATCTCTGAGAGAGTATATAGAAAGTACAGAAGGTGAGAGTTATGGCTAAAGAATTTCCCTGGCAATGGGGCTTCATATATGGTAGAAAGATAGCTACGGTAATTAAACCTGAAGCTGCAGGTAAACTAATAATTACTGCTAAAAATCCATTAATGATTGTTGGTGCTGAAGCAGTACGTACAGAAATTGAAGGAAAATTGCTCATAGATTATGCTGTAGAAATTGCAAAATTAACAAACATACCTATAATAGCTACAGCACACACATTGAACGAATTCTTAAAGAGAGGTATAAATGCTGTAAGCATGGGTATTACTGAAGTATTTTATAGATTATCGAGTGGATTAAGAATTCTCGAAAAAGAACCAGATTTAGTAGCTATAATAGGCGTTAAGTATTACCTACTTTCACAACTCTTATCATCGATCAAACATTTCAATCCAAAGATTAGAACTTTAAGTCTAGATCCATACTATCAACCAAATGCATCCATGTCTTTTCCAAACTTACCATTAAGTACATACAAGAAATATCTAGACGTCATGATACACACCATAATTGACGAGTTGAAGAGGAGAAGAAAATGATTAAGTTTGGAGTTGAACTTGTACCTAATGTAAGTGTTGATAAGATTTTAGATCTAGCATTAATAATTGAAAATCTAAACTTCAACTATCTATGGATCACTGATCATTATATGAATAGAAATGCATACATTATACTCTCTACCATTTTATACAAAACTTCAAAGATTAAGTTGGGTGTTGGTATTTCAAATCCCTACACAACACATCCAGCATGGCTCGCATCGCTCATAGGTACGCTTTCAGAGATTAGTAATGGCAGAGTAGCTCTTGGTTTAGGTTCTGGAGATAAAACTACACTAGAATCCATAGGTATTAGTAGAGAAAAACCCTTAACTACCGTTAAAGAAGCTTTGATAATTGTTAAGAAACTACTCAGTGGAGATATTGTTAATTTTGAAGGTGAAGTATTTAAATTAAGAAATGCCAAGTTAAACTTTACACCACCCAAAGTACCTATATATATTGGTGCTCAAGCACCAAAAATGTTAGAACTCGCGGGACAGTTAGGTGATGGAGTACTGATAAATGCTTCACATCCTGAAATTATTCAAGAACTACTTAAACATGTTAAGAAAGGTTTAGAGAAGAGTAATAGAAATATTAAAGAGATAGATATTACTGCATGCACATGCATCTCTATAGATAGTGATGTTGAGAAAGCTAAAAAGGCAGTTAAGCCCATAATTGCCTTCATTATTGCAGGTACTAGAGATGAAATACTGATCAAGTATGACATAAATATGAGTAAAGTATCAAGTATTAGAGAAGAGTTAAGTAGAGGAAATATTCAAAAAGCAGTTGACTATGTTGATGATGACATGATAAGTTACTTCTCCATAACTGGAAATCTTAATAACTGTCTTGAAAGAATTAAAGAGATACTTAAACGTGAAGTATCACATATAGTCTTTGGCTCACCACTAGGACCCAAAAAGAAGGATTCTTTAAAAATGTTAAAAGAAATTAAAGATAAGATTATACATGAAGAGTAACTTCATAACTCTAATCTTAACAATTCTTCTCATTTTCAGTATCCTAACTTCGCTTCAAGTAGGTTCAATAAATATTGACTTACTAAGTATACTTAACGGTAAAGTTAGTAATAGTGTTAAGTATATTTTTTACGAAGTTAGATTACCAAGAATTTTAGCAACTCTTCTAGGTGGTACTTCACTAGCCATATCTGGATTAGTATTACAAACACTTTTCAGAAATCCACTTGTAGATCCTTACATTATAGGTATCGCTGGTGGTTCAACATTCTTTATGGGACTTACATTACTTCTAGGAATATCGATGTTTGGAGTTTTTCCAAACATGCCTCTGTACTTATCATCATCTATTATTGGAGCCTTAATTACTTTAACAATCATTACAGTACTTGCACCTAAATTATCAATTACACAACTATTAATTATTGGTATTGTCATTAATTATCTATATCATGCAGGAATAACGCTAATCATGACTATTGCAGAAATTGAGAGAATAGCTCAATTCCACATAGCAATACTTGGAAGTTTTAGTGGTTCTTCATGGATTAGAGTAGAGGTAAGCCTAATACCAATATTGACATGTACAGTACTTTCCATAATTTTCTCTAGATGGTTAACACCATTAGTTATGGGTGAAGCTTATGCATATACTATGGGTGTTAATGTGAAGTTTGTAAGAACAATATACATAACCTTAACGGGAATCTTAACAGCTTCGACAGTGTATCTCGCAGGTATTGTTGGATTTATTGGACTTGCAGCACCACATATAGCAAGATTATTGTATAGAACTAACAGAGTTGATTATCTAATCATACCAACCATACTTATAGGCTCCTTACTAACTACATGTTCAGACATAACTGCAAGAATCTTATTAACACCTAGAGAACTACCTATAACAGCAATAACTAGTCTCTTTGGCGCACCACTACTGGCATACTTAATAGTGAGACTTAGAAGAGAATATGCTTGGTAGATTGTTCAGGTATTTCAAGTTCTTAACTAAGTTGAGAAAGTACTTATAAGTAGGTTAATTATCCTACACACAGTGAAGAAACTCTCAGCAAACTTCACTTCAGGTTATGAGAACTTTAACGTCAACTTCAATCTAGATGTGGATTGTGGATTAGTATGTTTAGTAGGTCCTAATGCTTCAGGTAAATCAACCATTATAAAGACCATTTTAGGATTATTAAAACCTAAAAGTGGTGTAGTACGTATTGATGGTTATGATGTATTTAGATTAAGTAATGTTGAGAGAGCTAGAAAAGTATCTGCAGTACTTTCAGAAAAACCAAACCTACCCATGATGAAGGTGATAGACGTTATCATTTTAGGTAGAACACCGTATAGAGAAATCACATTAAGTAAAAGAGATTACGAAATTGTCGAGAAAGTACTTGAAGTTGTGGGTATTAAAGATCTTGCAGAAAAACTCTTTAATGAACTTAGCGATGGACAGAGACAGAAAGTACTTATAGCTAGAGCACTTGCACAAGAAACAAAAGTAATCATTCTAGACGAACCAACAACACATCTAGATCCTAAAGCAAAACATGAAGTTATGAGTATTTTAAGAAAATTAGCCAATAATGATTATCTAATCATAGTTACACTACACGATTTAGAACTCCTACCATACTGTGATCTAGTTATCGGTATAAAAAATGGAAAAATAATATTTACGAAGTGTCCTGAAGAAATTGAAGAAGAAGAACTTGAAGAACTCTATGATATGGCAAGAAATGATGATATTAAACCAAAAGTACACGTATTTGCAGGATTAGGAACAGGAAAAAACATATACATAACGTTATGGAAAATGAATATACCCTTCAGTACAGGAATAGTACATAGAGAAGATATTGATTACTATTATGCGAAAAAGTTTGCATCAAAAGTATATACAGAACTTAGTGATGAATTTCTAAGAGAAGTTGAGAATGTTAAAGTCATTATAGATAGCGGCTTTCCCATAAACGAACTAACTAAAAGAAATTACGAATCCTTAATTAAATTATCAAACAGTAATGATAAGACCATACTAACATTCAGAGAAAATGCTAAATGGGGTGTTAAAATTAAGAGTCTGATAGAATTGAAAAAACTTATAGCCAAGTTTCTACAAGGTTTAAAAAACCAATGAATAATTGTGAGTCATCCAATATAGATCTGAAAGTTAATTTGTGTAAATTAAATCGATTAATACATAGAACATTACTCTCATAACTTATGATTATTATGAAAAATTGCAATAAGTAATGTAGAGGAATAGTTAAGAGAAAAGGAGACTTATGAAAAATTATTGCAGTTGTATGATAAGATCTTAAAAGATGTAGTTCTAAGCGATTCTTTAAACTTACAAGTTAACTAGAATGAATATGTGAAGTACATGATGCAGTACTTTTAATTCAATTATAATGTTTCAATGAAGAGAATATATTTAGTAAGGAATTTTAATTTTCAGAAATACTAGTCTTAATGCATTATAAAGGCGTTAGTGAAATTTTAGGTGTCCTCTTCATGATAATTGTAGTTGCAATTTTTATCATAGCATCCATGTGGTTAGTTGGTAGAATTGAATCTTCAATACAGGAATTACAGTCAAGTGAAGAAAAGGAAATTCTAAGTGCGTATAGTGGTAAATATGTAATTATTCCTACAAATTCTAGCTTTAAATTGATCAACAATATTGGCTATATTAACTTCTCAATATCAAAGCCATTAAAGCTAGATCTTCAAAATGTGAAGTGTACAGTTATTAAGAGAGATGATTCATCATATAGTTCTACCTTGTTGAAGTGTGAAATTAACATTAATAGAAATAATGTATATCAAGGTATCGATGTAATTTTTGAAAAACCTACAAATCTAGATCTAAACAATTCCATTCTTCTCATAGATTTCATAACCTATAGTGGAGTAGCTTATAAGGTATGTATTAACTATTATAGACCAAAAGTTTACGCACTAGCAATACCTCCACTAAACTTTACAAAAGAAGGTGAGACTAATGTAATAAATCTCACAGTATACGTTATTAACAACTCAACATGTTGGATGTATGCTAATGTGAGCATCGATATATATGTAGATGATCGCTATACTAAGAGTACGGGGGCCATACCTAAATACACAGTAATTCCTCCAGGAAATGAGGCAGTATTTGTAAATTACACAATTCTCTCAACTCCAGCAGTAGTAGATTTCTATATCAACGTAACTTTAGGCAATGGTGTTAAGTATGACCATGTAGCTAAAGCTAGGACAATACTATACAGGTCAAGCACGTAGTACATAGTAATCAATTACTCAACACCAATGTATGTATTATTTACTTTAAACTCAATATTGGCATAGCTAGCGGAAGGTTCTGGATAAATGAATTTACGAATACGACAATAATCCCTTATAGATTCATCACAGCATTCCTGTGGTTCGCTTAAACATGATAAACATGATAGGTCTGATAGAAGGTCTTTGTAACATATGCATATGTGGTTGAATGTTCTGTATTGATTATGGTTTGGATAAATCATGTGGCAGTAAATGTTTGAGAAATTATTCTCATAAATCCAGTAAGATATTGCGTCCCTAGTTATACCTATCGATAACCACCACGGCTTTTCAGTATCTTTGACTTTTAAGTCCTTACCTTCAAACCATATATCTCGATTCGCCTTATCTGGCTCATACATCCACATCCACTCCTTTACTATACCAATGCTATCGTGAATACCTATTCTACATTCTTCTCTACTTAGACACTCCTCATCAATAGAAGAGCTTAAGTCTGTTCTATTTCCAATAAATAATCTACGTAGATCTTCATCACCACCACACTCTACAACTACACCCACATTACTTATCGATATGGGTAGTTTTACTTCATCAAATACTTTACCACCTATTTTGCAATCTGCCTCATTCCACTCTGTACTGTTTGGAAAGCCGAAGTACATGTACATAGTTTTAATCTCGTATCTAGATAAGTTAACTTTTACAAAATATATAGGAACATTGCTCGTGCCTTGCATACAGTACGGTACGGTCTTATTATCGATTACGAAAACTACAGTATTGTAGACTTTATCAGAGAGATGCTCATTGTATCTATTTTTTAATGTTTCTACACAGTCTTCATAAATGTCATCTATGACTGTGTAGTTTACGTACTTGCAGGTCTCGTTTATTAAGTCCTCAATTTCACTGTTAAGCATGTTTATAAGTCTTGATGAGACTTCATCATTAATTCCAACTTCTGTCAAGTTAATCATGACTTGATAGTTAGTTAATGTTGTGTTGACGTTATTCTTCACAGTTATGGGTACTCTAAAGAAGCCTATACTAAACGTGTAGTTACTAATGTTTACAGTATCTACATACCTGCTCCACCATTTAGGTTCTCTAATGTTGAAGTTATGTTTATGAATTTCTGGTAACATTTTGGAGATATCTTCTCTCGTAATCTTTCCAATCTCTCTATTCGACATGTTTATGTATATTGTTGATTTAGGTGGTATGGCAAAGATCCACAAGTCTGGCATGATGTCTACTTTACTTATCTGCTCTGAACCTAGTACTTCCAGTCTAGGTGAAGCAATATATGTTAATGTATAGTCAGGATTTGTAATCTTCATTAACGTGTAGCACTCCGTATCATACATACATCTTAAAGTTACCTCATCTTCACTATAAGTTACTACTGAATTTTTTGTAGGTAGGAATGTTATGTTTAAATTCTTTACTAATGGCTGTGTTGTGTACGTTATTAATTTATTTCCTGAAATCTCTATTAGAAGAACTTCTCTACCCACATCTACATCTTTAGTCTCTATACTTAATGTCATGTCTGCTGGATTGAAGGTAATGTTAGTTATGGGTTGAGACATATTTACTAACCTAACAGTAACGCCATCATAAGCCCATAACTTAACGTTATCAAGACTAGAGACTCTCAACGTAATTCTCACAATACCATCTTTAAGACTATCAGTATCGTAGTCTAAGATGTTGACTTTCAATTCTCTACTAAAACTTATTCTTGTCGAGTTTACTCCTACAAGTGGAGCATTTATTAATGCATCAACACTATATGATGTGTATGTTTCATTACTAGTTATTGTACCTTTATAGGTGTAGAGGTCGTATATGAGTATTTTAGAGTTTTTCAAAATTGCAAAACTTACTGTAGGTTCTGGATGTACAAACTTTCTAACAATTACCCAATCATACATGGTGGAAACATTTACACCACTAATTCCAAGAATTTCTAGATAAGCCATAGCGTAAGAACCAAAAGCAGGATAGAATGGATAGCACTCACCATACCTTACAGCATCTCCAAGTAAATCTCTATAATGTCTTGATGATGCTTCATAAACTTCAAACACATACTTACAACCTGAAGAATCTGAAAAAGCACCAAGAGATAGTATGTACGTGTTGTTATGCTTAAACTCAATTATAGGTTTAGTAGACCATTGTGGTTCAGGTACTTCAAGCCTATAACTAAAATCAAGTATAGTAAAAGTCCATAAGTGCTTATATATGGTGTGTGTTACAAGTTTGTACTGTAGATTTACTCCAGCCCAAGAACCAAAGGGTTTCGAGTAAGTAACGTTATACTCTATTAATGGATGCTCAGGATGTTCAGGCTCGGTCTCACTATAATTGTACTGTGCATTTATTAAGAGTATGGATGATGTTGAAGGTGCTGTTAATAGTAATTCAACCAGTGACAATATTTCACGCTCTATAAACTTTGTCTTGACTGGTGTTACTCTAGTCTCAATAATGTATCCAACTCCTTCACTAGGCTTTAACATAGTCTTATTAATTATAGTTATAGCATTACCTACAGTATTAGGTATCATAGACATTCTCAACGTGACGTCATAATATAGACAAGAGTTATCACTACACGGACAGTAACTACTAGTACACCCTACATGCTTTCTGTAAAATTCATTAACTACTGGATCATTACTTGTAAAACCTCTGGTTTTATTTACTCTCCAAAGTCTGTATTGTTCAAACTCTTCAACACTATTAAACTCATAATCAAAATTGTCGAAGAGTATGAAGGTCTTTCTTGGATTTAAAAATGGGTTATCTGGTGATTGATCATATAGTAGGTATATGACTATTGATTTCTTTGCAGGTAGGTATGGTATTTTTACCCAAATTACTGCTTTAGGACATATCCAATACTCTACCCAGTAGTAAAGTGGAATCCACCATTTTGGTATATCTTTACCTTCAACATCATCTTTATCATGGTAGCAGGCGGCATTGTTAGTGTTAGGTGCTCCATCTGTGTAACAGCTAAGATACTGTTCATATATTGTCTTATTAAACATTAATAATCTTATACTTTTCACAGTATTACTCATGATTATGTGATGTAGTTTTTCAAAAAGAAGTGTACCTCTACCTGTAAGTGGATTTTCCTCTCTCTCTAAATCAATAACTACTCTTACAGTATAATCTTTCAAATCTAGATCTGTGGGATTATAGATAACGATCACTAACACATTGTCTCCTGTATATTCAACCCATCCTTTAGTCCATACTGTTAAGTTTGCAAGTTCACTTATTGGTGCTTCTGTACTTTCATCAAGATTTGTTGGATTTTTAAGAACATAACCAAAAGTTCCATATATTCCCTTAGTTATGAAGGTTGTGTTTAGCCATGTAAAGTTTAGAGTAATTTTATGGATATCAGATATGTCTTGACTGAAATGTTCAACTTTTTGAAAACCATATCTTTCAAGATTAATATCTATAATTCTCTTCATTAGTAATACATCATTAAGAGTGGTATTGTATATGGTTAAAGTATTTGGCATTAAGCTATTGGTAAAAATAATTGGAAGTCCTGTTCTTAAGTACTCCATAACCTGATCGTGAAGAGTAATTTCTGAGTATGAATGCAATGCGTGAATTACTGCTGATGTTAATGTACTTGGAGAAACTCTATAAACCTTATACACTGTATGTTTCTCAATGTATGATGGTACTATGGTGCCTGTCTTGTATAATATAATCAGTGTTAACGATACAGTAAGTATAATTACTACAGCTAATATTATTACTTGACCTTTCACTTACCAATCACCAATTGAAGAATTGCTTTAGAATTATCACTAAAGACAAGTATTATGCTTGTAGCTTCTGAAAATGTACTAATTCTACCTCTAGAGATCGTTATAGATACATTACTTGGACAACAAACTCTACATAACGGTGTTACTCCACTCATCAATTCTAACTTAGCCTTAAAGGAGTACTCAATAGGTATTAGTGGATTAAGAATCCTGTAGAGATTATCTCTAGCCTTTTCAGTATCTTCAAGACAAATCACATCATTATATATGTACTTCGTAACGTCAGGACTTGACAATATTTCTGAAGCTACTTTAAGAACAAGATCCTTAACTTCTAAATACTTTACCTGCGCTGTCTGTATTTCAGGATAGGTAATTATGGGTAAGGCAATTGCTAATCCAACACATAATAATAGACAAGCTATGAAGAATTCAAAAATTCTCATCCAACCCACCCAGGCAAGTACTTGTACAATCTTAAAATAGCAAGATACGTATCGTCATTGATAGTAACTATTGACTTAGCAGTTGATACTTGAGGAGCCATCTTGTGAGTACCAAAAGTCAATTCTTCAATATTACTTAAGTATAGTGAAGATATGTAGTTTATGGGTATGATGTATGCTCCTAGAAACTTCTTATTTAAACAATTATCATTTAGACATTTAAAGACTTCAATAGTTACAACAGATTGAGAATCCTTAGGTATAGTTAAGTAACATCCACCAGCAGGTACGCCTCTACCTGGCTCACCTAGTTCTGAACATTCAACAATACTGAGAGGGCTTCCCTGCCCTTGAGCATTGGAGGGGGAAGAAGCTGGAACTAAGTGTCCTTCAGCAACATCTTGTGAGGTTTTAGAAATTAAATCGATCTGCTTAACTTGAATCCATATACTACCTACGTTATTATCGCTTTCATCACATTTAACTTTCTTAGGATGAAGTATTATTACTGTGTAGTTACTGTTTGACTTCCTTAATATTACATCAATGTCGTGTGCTTCGTTGAGGTTCTTATCTTCATTAAACCATACATGTATTGCTGTATTTTTGAGTGTTGAGTACTTGGCAGTAACTATAGAGATGACTTCATATAGATCATCTGTATTGTCTACATTAATAATGCAGGTATATGTGCCGTTTATGTTTGTATAGCCTGAACACTCAACTTTAACAACATCATCACTATAGTATAGGTAGTTAACTATGTCGACTTTAGCATTACTTTGTGATCTATTAATTAAGTTATTAAGTATGTAGACCGTTATGTTAAGTCCTTGCTGTAATGGTTTAATAGTAATGTTGATTTTTAACGCGGGCTTAAGTTGAAAGACAAAATCATACCTCTCCCCATCACTTCCAAAAATTACGTTCTTAACGGTACTGTAGCTAAGATAACCACTACCATTAATTTGAGGTACATACATGTAATCTATACCGTTAACTTTTAAGACCGAGCTAGTACCTATGATGTTATTTACATCCTCATCCTGAATACCTTGAATTTGACATAACGTTCCAACATTTTCAATTGTCGATAATTTTGACGAACTTAGAACATATGGCGATTCAGCAAATCCGAGTTGTGTTGGTACTTGACTAGTAAATTCCCAATTACTTGGAGAGCCCGGTGTAGTTATGAGTATTTTTAGAACTTCTTCGGCAAGTAAGTCAATGTCTACTTCACTTATTAAGGTTTTATGAGTGTATGTGTAGTTTAGCGCTATGCCTGTAATTATGGCTATACTGATGACTATTCCTAAAGCTATAGCTATAGATTCAATTACGGGTGCTGGCATCCTTACTATCCTACTCAGATATTAGATTATTGCTGTAAATTTAAGTGCTTCCTCAAATCCACAACTGTTTCACAATTGTAACAGTTATTTCCTACTTAGTCTTGATAACTTTCAGAATTACGTACTTTTTTAATCTGAAGATAGATGATGACCAAGTGCAGTAACAGTTATCTAGAATTTTAACACCATCATTATCTACAATACAGTCTTGAGGTAGTTGGTTAAGGTTTAAGCAGTCGTAAGCAACTAAGTATCCTTCACTACTGTTAAGTATACCAGATATGGGTGCTTCAGCATGATATGTAGATCTTGTTAAGTATGTCTCTACAATCTCAGTAATGTTGACGTAGTACATGTTGTTCTTAACGTAAAGTGTTACATTATAGTTAAGTGCTACTTGTGGATATGGTAGATCTGTAGGTGAGAAGATACTCATACTAACATTACCAATAACTTCAGGATATGAAGCAATTATTATGCCTTCTCTAACCTGTTTAGCAATACTCATTGCAATAATGTTAGTAATATCTGAGACTGTAGACATTTCATTACTTACAATAAAGCTTGCCCACCAGCCAAGAATAACGATAAGTATCGTTAGAGCTATCGTCATTAAGATGAGTGTTACAGGTATGGTCATTTAAGTGACACCTCTACAATAGATTCTACAACATATACAGGACCTCTTGAAGATACTTCAAAGAATGTTGGATTAAGTAGTGGATGCTTAACAATTGTAACGCGTATGTGAGTACTATTATCGCAGAGTTTCTCAACACTATATTTTGTAATATTTGTCTTAATCACATTTCTTCCTGAAGATTCTTTAAGTTTAAGATTAATCCAGTATACGTATGTCTCGTGATTAGTAATAATTAGTGGTCTTGGATAAATTATTAATCCACTACGAAGTTTATCATAAACACCATAACCAACTTCAGCAATTACAATCATGGATTCGGTACCTAAAGCTATAGAACTATCACTACCTGTTATAAACTGCGTATAGTTTGGAGGATAGGAGAGACCAGCATCGACAGTAATGACTGAACTATTTAGAGTAATGCTTCTATAGCCACACTCAATAGTGTACTCAACCTCGTTTGAGTATACATTTGTAGTAACTACTCTAAACTGTCCTATTGGGTATGTTCTTACAGTACCAACGTTTAAAAGATTAATATCTAAATCTGTTACTAAGTTAACCATTAGTGAATTTAATTGTGTATACTCAAGTTCTGCTTGAGCATTTATTAAACTATTAGTGAAGATTATCAATCCAATAGCTGCAAGTACAATAATTGTCGATACAATTATTATTGTAGCAACTACGTCTGAAGGCATGAATTACAGAGAAATAATTGTTCTCAATATTTAAAAACTTTCTAAACTTCTTCTTCAAGTTTCAAGTTTAATTATGCTATATGAGCCTAAAATTCTCATAAAGGAGACCCTACTCTTAAATTCATTAATAGCTTTAACACACGCTACATCCTCTAAGTTAGCTTCAAGATCCATGTAGAAGTAATACTCCCATGGTTTAGTTCTTGTAGGTCTAGAATAGATCATAGATAAATTAATTCTATTTCTACTAAAAGGCTCTAGAGCATTGTATAGACTTCCAGGTTTATTTTCTACTGTAAAGATTATTGATGTCTTATTACCAGTTTTTGAAGATTTTTTAGAAAGAATGACAAATCTAGTATAACTTGGCTTATCTTCAATGTTTTCTTCAATAATTTTCAATCCTCTCATTAAAGCTCCTCTCTTTGATGCTATAGCACATGCCTTTGAGGTCTTTTTAACATGCTCTAATGCTTTAGCTGTTGATGATGTCAAGATTATATCAACATTTTTGAATCTTGTTAAGTAGCTTCTTGCTTGTGCATATGCATGTGGATGTGTGTATATCTTCTCAATATCCTCAACTTTCTCAACATCATCAGGACATGCAAGACATAGCTTTATTCTCATCTCTACACACTGAGTAATGTTTACATCATGATATTCGAAAAAGTTATCTATAGTCTCATTAACGATACCTTCAAGACTGTTCTCTAAAGGTACTACACCATAATCAACACTTTCAGAGCTGACAAGTTTAAATACTTGAGAAATAGAATTGCATGAAACACACTCTCCTTGAAATAAGGTCATAACAACTTCATGAGTGAAAGACCCTTCAGGTCCTAGATAGGCAATTCTTGTATGATAATGTTTCTTAATTCTCTCATAAATGAGGTCTCTTAAATCACTACTTACATTGTTCTCCACAATACTTAACTGTTCAGTGATTGATAGTCCATGAATCTTTAATAGTCTAATCAGTTCTTCACGAATATTTAGTAGTCTATTAAGCTCTTTATCAATTTCTTTAACCTTAACTACAAGTTCGTGTATGTGATTTTGAATTGGAAGTTCATACTCACCAAGAAAGTGAACACTATAAGCATCTTTATATGCATTACTCTATAGGGTTCTGTTGAGTAGGGGTATGTTTATTTTTGAATGTTGAATTTGAATGTTAATTGTTATTCTATTTCTTCTATTATTAGTATTCTAACTTTCTTTCCAACTAATGGTTTTAACTTGTCCCAATACTTCTTGTGAATGTATATATGTACTTCATTTCTACCACTAATCATTACGGTACCAGTAACGGAATAAACAAGTGACATATCTAGAGCAAACAGAGGAAATCTTTATAAATTTCACTTGTTAAACTTTCTTAGAACTTCCGATGAAGGTTTTGACAACCCTTAGATTTGGGGTTGTCCCTGAGGGAGATTTTTCTATCCTATCCGAAACTATTGAAAAATACATGAATGCTCTTAGAGTAGTTGTATGGTACGTTATTCGTAGTAAAGAAACTTCTTTATTTAAAGTACAAAAGATATTGTATGAAAAGTTAAAGAAATATGGTTTGCCTGGTTATTTATCAGTAACAGCTATTAAGGAAGGTATTGAAATTGCTAAGTCTTGGTTAAATAATCCTAAGAGAGGTAACTACCCAATTTTGAAAAAGAAGCACTTAACATTACATCAAAAATATAGTTATTTAATTGACTTAAAGAACTTCATAGCAAATATCTTAACGATAAATGGTAGAGTTAAGATAAGACTGTTACATGATAGGAAATATGTTGAGAAGTTTAGAGATTGGGTACCCAAAGGTGCAAAATTATTGTTAAGAAATGGTGAGTTGTTTCTACATGTAACTTTTGAAAAGAATGTTCAAGAAAAATCACCAAGAGATTATTATGGTTTAGATATTAATTACAAAGAAATTGTTCTTAGTAATGGTAAAGAGGAGTTGAGATTTAAAACAATGTTTGATAAAGCATTTCATTACTATTACCTAGCTAATAAATTACAGGAAAAGTATGGTAAAGGAATGAAATGGAGGTTCAATAAGAAGATACTAGATAGAATTAAATATTTCTATAGAAAAATCTAGAAATATACTCTTGAATATTATACCTCGTTAATTTTAACTAAGATAGTTAATGAAATAGTTAAAAGAAATTCAGCAATAGTAATGGAAGATTTAAGAAATCTTAAGTTCAATGTTTTAAATAATGTCAAGAAGGATTGGAGAGTTAAACTAAACCTTTTAGCTTATAAGAAACTTCAAAGAAGAATTGAATATGAGCTTAATTGGTATGGACTTAAAGTTCATTACGTTAGTCCAAGAAGTACATCATCTATTTGTCCAAGATGTGGTAATAAGTTGATTAGTAATGGTTATAGAAAAATGAAATGTATTAAATGTGGATTTGAAACTGATAGAGACACTATTGCATGTCTAAACATACTCAAGAAATTTAATCACAAGTGGGAGGGGCATGGTTCCCCCTCGACTGCCCCTGAGGGAGATGAATCCCCAATCCCAATGAAGGGGAAGTTGACTAGGGGGATACCATTCCAATTCAACATCCCAAAAACAACACACTCCCAGTCAACAGAACCCTCTGTAACCTTGTCTGTAACTTCAGTATCACCGAAATCAATAAATTTAAAAATTGTGAAGAATCTATCTGAGATCATGTACACACCAATGATTTATGGCTATGATAGAGCAATAACCATATTCTCACCTGAAGGTGAACTTTATCAAGTAAGATATGCCGGTGAAGCTGTAAAGAGGGGATGGGCAACACTTGGTCTTAAATGTGCTGGAGGTGTTGTTCTTGCAGCTGAAAAGAGAAAACTTGGACCATTAATCGATCTTAACAGTATTGAGAAGATATACATGATTGATGAGCATGTAGGTATTGCACCTTCAGGACTACTTGCGGATGCAAGAGTACTTATAGAATATGCTAGGCAAGAAGCACAAATACATAGATTGATCTATGATGAGCCAATAGACGTAGAACTACTAACTAGAAGAATCAGTGATCTTAAACAAATATATACACAACATGGTGGTGTTAGACCTTTCGGTGCAGCTTTAATTATTGGTGGTGTTGATAGGCATGGACCAAAACTTTTCCAAACAGATCCTGGAGGAATCTATTTTGGCTATTACGCAACAGCTATAGGTTCAGGAGCTTCAACCATAATGGATTTCTTAGAGAAAAATTACAGATACGACATCACTCTTGAAGAAGGTATTAAACTTGCACTTAAAGCTTTAAGTCTAGTTATTGAAGCCTTAGAACCAGATAGAGTTGAAGTTGCAGCTATAGATTCAAAAACAAGAAGATATAGAAAGTTATTGCCAGATGAAGTAAAGTTAATCATTGATGAAATTAGGAAAGAGAGAACTAGTTCTTGAAGTTGAGAAATTATTAATATATCCCCTAAAAGCACACATTTCTATGAGTAGAAAAGTTGGTATTGTTAAGTACAGTGCTAAAGGTGAACATTTTGAAATACTTGTAGATCCAGATGCAGCTCTTGAGTATAGAATGGGTAAGAAGATAAGTCTTGATAAGATTCTAATTTCAGATACGATATATAGAGATGCTAAGAAGGGGTTAAGAGCTAGTGAAAGTTCATTAATGAAAGTTTTTGGTACGAAAGACATTAAGAAAATTGCTGAAATAATGATTAAAGAGGGAGAACTCCCTCTAACTGCTGATCAGAGAAAGAAACTTATTGAACAAAAGAAGAAGCAGATTATTGAATGGATAAGTAGAAACTGTATTGATACGAGAACAAAGACACCCATACCTCCACAGAGAGTTGAACTTGCACTTGAACAGTGTGATGTAGGTATTGATCCCTTCAAACCTGTTGAAGAACAAGTATCAAGTATATTAAGAGCTCTTCAGAAAGTACTACCCATAAAAGTAGCTTCAGCAATAATTGAAGTGAAAGTACCACCTGAACATGTAAGTAAGGTTAGAAATGTATTGTCAAGAACTGGAAAGATAGTTAAGGAGAGGTATGAGAGTGATGGTTCAGGAATTCTACAACTAGAAATACCTGCAGGAATGCAAGACACTATTATAAGTAAAGTCAATGAGTTAACTAGAGGTTCAGGAGAGGTTAAGCTACTAAGTTTACAAACTTAAGTTTCAAGGAAAATCTACATACACGATATTAAGATTTCATAGTGAAATCTAAGAAATCTAGTCTGAATTTTTCAAAAGACTCGAACTCACATTTATAGTTTGTCTCATTACGTTAATCTAACGTTATTGGTCCTACATCTGGTCTTCCTTGTCTTAATCCCATACCTGCCCATCTTATTAATTCATTTCTCATCATAAGTATTAAATTTCTTGCATGTTTTCTTGATCTATCAATAGCTATTGCTAATAACTCCTTCTCATCTTTAGCTTCATCTTCGTGAACTGTAACATCGATTATAGGTTTACCTGTCTCTAACTGTATGTTCACTATAGCTGTAGAGAAAACTAGATAGCTCAACTTATCAGTTAATGATTTACCAACCCATCCAAAAACCATACCTGCATCACATTCCTTATCGGTAAGTAATTTCTTGATAGCCCATGGAATATTCTTAATTCCAGGAACTGTCCATCTCTCAATAATTATTTTAGGATTTATTTTCTGTAATTCTTCAATAGCGTATCTAGCCATATCAACTCTAGCAAAGGTTGTGTCTACAATACCAATTCTCATAGCGAATTTAGAGTTAGAAATTACATTTAAAAATTAAGTATCAAAATCATGAATATTTAAGAAGTCTACACTAAATTCATAATTCTTAAGATAATTAAGATAAGCCAAGAGAGAGAAATGTGATATTTATAGATGATAAAATCGTATCAAAAGCTTGTATATTAGTAACAATTTTAGGATCAATGATGAAGTTCTTTCAAAAATTGAAGTTACTGTAAGTATCATTATTGAGTAGAGTTGAAATGAAGAATACATTTTTAACTATCCTAATGTGACATTCAATCAGTATTTAAATTTCTTAAAATCCTAAGTATAGTGTGCCTGGAAACACTTTCGGCTACATGTTTAGAATAACTACCTTTGGTGAAAGTCATGGGCCAGCAATTGGTGTTGTTATTGATGGTTGTCCAGCAGGTCTTCCATTAAGTGAAGAAGATATTGAGAGAGAGTTAAGACTTAGAAGACCTGGAGGTCTATATGTATCTCCCAGAAGAGAAGTTGATAAGGTAGAAATACTTAGTGGTATCTTTAATGGTAAAACTACAGGTCAACCTATTGCTTTAATTATTCGTAATGTTGATGTTGATTCAAGACCTTATGAAGAATTAAAGTATACTCCAAGACCTGGACATGCAGATCTACCCTACATTATGAAGTATGGTTTTGAAAATTGGGACTATAGAGGTGGTGGTAGGGCAAGTGCTAGAGAAACAGCTGCGAGAGTTGCTGCAGCAGCAATAGCTAAGAAATTACTATGCTGTTTAGGAATACTAATAACTACACACGTAGTCAAAGTTGGTCCTCTAGAACTTGATAGTAATGTTACTTTCGAAGAAGCACTTCGTGCAAGAAAATCACCACTAAAGATATGTAGAGAAACTTTTGAAGAAAAAGTTGTAAAACTCCTTGAAGAAGTTGTAAGAGAGGGTGATAGTTTAGGTGGTGTTGTTGAGACAATAGCTATTAACATACCTCCAGGTCTTGGTGAACCAGTTTTTGATAAATTAAAGGCAGATATTGCAAAAGCAGTCATGAGCATTCCAGGAACTGTAGGTGTAGAGTTTGGTATGGGTTATAGATTATCAAGTATGAGAGGATCTGAAGCCAATGACGCTATAATCATCAAGAATGGAAAGCTAGGTTGGGAAAGAAATGTACAAGGAGGTATTGTTGGTGGTTTAAGTAATGGTGAGCCTATAATTGTTAGAACATACTTCAAACCAACATCATCAATAAGAAAACCTCAAAAGACGGTAGATTTAAGAACCATGAAAACTGTAGAAATAAGCGTTAAGGGTAGACACGATCCATGCATAGCTATCAGAGGCTCTATCGTAGTTGATGCCATGATAGCACTAGTACTTATAGATCATGCATTACGTGCAGGATATATAAATCCTGTAAAGTTAAGTAGTAAAGATATTGAAAATATTGAGAAGTATTGGAAAATATATGAAGTTTAGAGAAATTGAAGAAATAGTTAACACATTGGTAGAAATTTTATGTAATAGAGAGTACAATACACATTATGAATACTTAATGTGGTGTCTTCATACTACTCATCAATTAAGATATGCTATTAAGGAATTAAGCATCAATCATGTACTAGGCTTCATTAGATGTTTAAGATATGTGTTTGAAATAGCTATTCAAGTAATGTTCATGAAACAAAAATTCAACAATAATGAGGATAGAATAATTAAGGAATTGAAAAGAAGAGAGAAACTTGGAACAAGTTTTACCTTAAAAATGATTGCGAATATGAGAGAAATGGCGGGCATTATTAAGAAAGAATTAACAAGACAATACATTAGACTTACAAGTTATGTACATCCAACATACACACTATATACTCATAGAAGCATCATTAATAATAGATTAGATGACAATGATATAAAAATGATTGAAGAACTCTTCTACAAAACTATAGATTCAGTACTATACATATATATGAGACTCTACAATACATGTGAAAAATTATGTAAATTGTGTACAAAATATAGCTTATCAAGATGTAGTAAATATTGTAAAAAATCACAATCGTAAGCATCAGTTGTGGGATTCTTAATCATCAATCATAGTAGCTCAGCATCATCACCATCAATACATTAATCTACTAAACTATTACACTTTTCTCTACATCACCTACTTAACATTTAACTTATTGAAAGTCTTTGGAAAATTGAATGTTATGAGAAGTGGGACATAAACATTAACCTCTTTCTATTACTATTTTACTAATTATATTTTAATTTTCTTTAACCATCTCCTTGACTTCACTTCTCTCCAATCATTAATATCTCAATTACAATGAATGATGATAGAAAGATTAGTGATGTTATTGATGATTTTGAAGTTACTTCTTGAGGCCTCCTTCTTTAATCTGTATGTAATCTTTAACTCTAAATATGATCTACTGATATCTTTAACATCGTGAACATATACTACAATAACTTCATCTTTAGGTACTATTAAACTCAATATACAAAAACTTCTTCAAATCTACATGACTTAAATTAAGTATACATATGAGTGCTTTATAACAGGATCTCGATAATGATTTCGTAAGTACATAACTATCACCAAATCTTGAACTTACAATAATAACATTTCAATTTAATCTTAGCTATATCATTTCCAGGTATGGCAAATATTTGATATCTTCTCGGTACATCCCATAGAGGTACTCAATCAATTGTGAAACATTGAAGGTATCGTAAAGAATATCGAATATCAAATTATTGATAGACTTATCAGCCATAAAATTTTACTCTCTAAGTTGTTGAAAGGTCTTGTAATGTATGTTAAGAAAAGTGCCGATATTAGGAGAAATGTTAATGGTAAGGTGATATGAATACCAATGCCATATTCCTCGGATATTACTATACGTTCAGTAATTGTAGTAATATTTCTCTCAATACTAGTTATGATAGTTTTAGAAGTTTCAGGTTCAGTTGTAATTGTTTTTACATGAATAGGTATTTTCATAAAGAATTATTGTAATTATTGTAACCATTATTGCTAATGGTATTGTAAATAAGGTATAGAATATGTAATTCTTGACTAATAATTTTCTTAAAAACCTGTAGCCATCTCTACCTAGAATTTCAATCTCATAAATTGCAATTGTTACAAGGAACGTTAACACTGCTAGCAGTGTTAATATAAGTACAATACTGTCATAAGGTTTACCACAAGATGCAACATCATATGCCGAGAATAGTAGGCTTAAGCCGATAACAAACAATGCAGTTAATAATCTCACGGGATATTCGCACTGAGCATTATAGTTTGAGCACTGTGAATTAAACTTTACTGCATTCTTACAAAGGCTAACGTTCTATCTAAAATCATTAGTGATGATTTATAGTCTTCAGGTTTTGAAGGTATTGTCTTAACATAAGTTCTTATTAATCCAGACATATGAATCGACTTAAATCATGACCAAATTTCTGAACTTGAAATTTCAATTACCTATTCTTCATGTAATTGTTTCAACATCTCTTGTGACCATTCAGTCAAGTACATTATTTTGACTTTATCAATGTTATAACCTTTAGTAATAAGGCACAATCTTACCAGCATAAACGTTCGAGTCTAATGAATCATTTGCTGAAATTTGAGAAGGTTTTTAAAGAGAATGGTGCAAATTCTTTAACTTTCTATTCAGCTCGTCGTGAGTTCTTCATTAATTCTGTTTTGATACCCTTCATCACTATTATCTCTGCTCTTGTAAAATTTAAAAACTCTACATTGACTTCATTAGTTTATCTATTTCTAATGGCATTAAATAATTTTGTGATTCAGTTCTTGGATTCAGTTCGTAAGCTATTGGTGTAAGCATTAGTTTCTTAATTTCTTCCATATTTCTAGTCTTACTAAGTACCCAACATAACTTCACATAAGCTACTTCTGGTAACATATCTTCAGCAGGAATTACACCTATCTTTAACATTTCAACTCCTCTTCTATATACGTTGAGATTTACACGACCGAAGAGTGTTTGACTAGTAATTACTATAGGTATCTCATGTTCAATAGCTCTTTTTATAGAATTGAGTAGTTGTTTACCTATATGTCCAAAGCCTGTACCTTCAATAACAATTCCGTGATAATTCTTATCAACTAGGAAGTCTATTATTTCAGGGTTCATTCCTGGATAGAATTTAATTAAAGCTACTTTATCATCAAACTTTCCATGAAATTCTATATCTTCAATTTTACTTCTCGTAAAGTAGTGACTTGTATTCATTTTTATTTCAAGTTTTTTAATATCTATGAAGGCTATTGGCTGTGCATTTATGCTTATAAAGGCATCTCTACGTGATGTATGCATTTTACGTACACGTGTGCCTCTATGTATGGCAATTAAGCCATCATTGGTAGTATAATGCATTGCTATGACAGATTCTGCAAAGGAAGCTCTGGCTGCAACTAAGGTTGCTGCTAGCAAGTTTTCAAAAGCATCACTTGAAGGTCTATCACTACTTCTCTGTGAACCTACAAGAACTATAGGTCCTGGCTTATTCTTTATGGCAAATGCCATAGCTGCTGCTGTATAGTGCATGGTGTCTGTTCCATGTAGAATAACAACACCTGAAACTCCTTCAAGAAAGGCCTTATACACTGCTTCAGCAATTTTTGACCATATTTGAGGATTGAAATCTTCGCTGAAGACTGCCATTAAGTTATGTAATTCAAGAATAGCTATAGATTCAACTTCGGGATACAGCATATGTAGTTCTTCAAGACTAAAACTTGGATATACAGCGCCTGTTTTGTAATCTACCTTAGACATTATTGTACCTCCAGTAGCTAGTAATCTCACCTTTGGTAAATTCTTAACAACCTCCTCACGAACAGTTTCACCTATTGGTACCGAAAAACTTGGTATTTCACCTTTACGTAAAAGTTTAACTTCTTTAACATTATCTACATGAATACCAACGTTATAACCATTTGGTAATTTTATGATTATTACATCAACATCACCTACTTCAGGTCTTGGTAAAATGATGCCTCTCAAAATACTCCCATCATTTAAAGTGACTTCAACTTCGTCAAAATCAGAAATACCAAAATTGTTCAGAAATTTAACTACACGTTCAGAGTATGGCATTGTAGAGTTTAGTATATTTTTGGTGTTAAAAATTTACCTTTAAAAATACTTTCAATCATTTAAAACATGAATGATAAAGTATATATATTAGTTACTAAATATTAAGTGTATGAAGATTAGATGTCCAAAATGTGGTTATGTTTTTGATACTATGTATTCCAGAGCAGTTGCATGTGCTGGCTGCTCATTAGCTGTTTTTGGTGATTGTGGTTATGTTAAGTGTCCTAGATGTGGTTATGAGATTGAGATGAGTGGTAGTAGAAGATTTACAAAAATTACACCATGGTAATTTAAGTATATTTTAAAAGATCTTAAAATACTTCTTTTAACGCCAAGTCCACTCAATGAAGGGTTTAGGTAGGTCAACCATAGCATTTACTATAAGTTCAACAAGTCCACCATACAGTACTCTAAATCTCTCCCATAACTTGTAGTATGCGAAGGTATCTCTAATCATACCTTTACAGTTACTACATGGTGCACATAGGTATTTTGGTGTCTTAGGATCTATACAATCTGCAAAGGCTTCGAGAGTTTGCTTTACCTTCATTCTACCTGCAATCTTGTATTTCCAGTCAGGGAAGTTGTAACCATACATGATTGCAAAAGCACCACCAGCACCACAGCAGAAATTACGTACTCCATGTGGTTCCATTTCTCTAAATTGTGGACATATCTTTCTTAAAATCCTCCTCTGTGGTTCTACAATACCCATCATTCTAACCATGTTGCACGGATCGTGTAGTGTTACTGGGAAGTTATTCTTTTCAGGATCTAGATTTAGCTTACCTTTCTCAACAAGTTCCATAAGTATTGGCATACATGATTCTCTAGGTATGTCTTTTAAATCATCAGGAAGTACTCTATCAGCTAATTGTATTAAAGCTCTATGTGCATGACCACACTCACCAATGACTATTTTCTTAACTTCAAGTTTTCTAGCAACTTCACAGTGAGCCGCTGCAACTTTTGCTAATTGAATATCATCGTAGTATAGGCCATAATTTACAGCATCATATCCTGGAGGTATACTCGCTAAGGTCCAGCTAAGTCCTGCTTCTTCAAAGATTATGGCAAATGCTTCTGGATTCTCTATCCATGATAAGAACTCGCCATAGTTATGTATGATTAGGATGTCGGCACCTTTCTCATCAACTGGAATCTTAATTCTCTTACCTGTCTTTTCATAAATCTCCTCTTCCATAAACTTAACCATTGAGAGCATGGCTTTAGGGCTAGTACCTGTTGAAGAACCAATTCTTAACTGCTGTATAGTGCCTAATTCGTGAAGTTCTTTGGGTGCCCAGTTAAGTTGTTGACTAAATACTTTTCTTAACTCTCTAGTTACAAGTCCCTGATCAAGACCTAGAGGACAGAATTGAAAACATCTTCTACATACAGTACATCTATATGAGAGCTCGTAAAGTCTTGCTATAAGGTATATGTTTGCTTCAATAGGAATATCTTTCTTACCTCTAACATACTTATCGTAGAGCATTCTTAAGATTTCGGTCTTGAAGGTTGGTCTATAGTATTCATGCTTCTTACCACCTGCTAAGAAGATTTGACAAACTTCAGAACATGTTTGACATCTAGCACAGAAGTCTAAAACCATGAGTAGCGGCTTAATTTGCGTCCAATTATCTTCAACAGTAAATAACTTCTTAATACCATCTATGAACTTTCTAACAATCTCCTGCTCTTCCTCTTTACTTTTAGGCCTTGGTATGGGGAAGTTTGCATAACCATCAAGTGTTAAGTTTAGCATTTCTTTCTTCCACTCTTCTGGTGGTGGTCTTAATTTAGGCTCTTCTTCAAGCTTAATGAAGGGTAGGGGCATTAACCAACTCTCAACTATTCTAGTAACTTGTTGGTCAATAGGTGCACAGAGATCTTCAGGTCTAAGCTTACTTGGATCTTTCATCCTCTCCTCTAGGCCAGGTTTGAGGCGACTCATGACTTCTTCACCTCAGGCCAAAGTGATCTAAGTTCTGCCCACTTATGACCTTTAATTGCATAGGGACTTTCCCAAGACATTACATAATTTAGATACTTATTAACTTTTACGTCAAGCGAAGTTCTTACTCCTGGAATTCTAGGCTCATTATCCCAAGCAATCTTGTGGTAACTTATGTACTTCATTAATCCATGAACCATTTTAGTAAATGGGAAGTATATTAGGAAGATTTCGAGAATGATTAAGTGAACGCTTATAGCAGCTGATACTTCAGGTAATGCTACAAACATAGTTAATGGACCACCAGTTATGAGAGATTTCATGTATGCTCTAGCTGTAGTGAAGAAGGGATCTGTATATGCAGCTACAAAACCACTAACAACAACTGCAAGTATGAAGAAGATGTTAAAGTAATCTATAGTTCTCGTGTACATTCTATAAGAATCTACACCAATTCTAAGTGCTAGTAAGTATATACAACCTGCAAGTAATGCTGAAGCACCAACATAACCTGTAAGTAGTGTAAGTACGTATATGAGTATTGACCATGGATGGTTAAAGGGGTACATACCTACACTTATTGGAAGACCAGCAAGTTCTGTAATAGCACCTATAAAGAGTAACACGAACCATGCAAGAATTAAATATATACCACCATGAAAGAGATAACTACCCCACCACATCTTTCTATTATAATAAAAGAGTCTAACCATGAAGAGCATCTCTTTAAGAGTATCCTTCAACTCTCCAGCAAGCCATCTGACAAGTTTTGCACGCCACCATTCTAAATCTTCATAATATGAACTTCCACGTTCAGCTTTTTCTTTCTCCTCATGTGGTACTGGATATATTTCCCATCTTAACGGTGTTGGTAATGCTGCATATCTTGAGAAGCGAACTGCAAGCGCTATTACGAGGATTATAAATGCTATATATGAAGATATTTCTAGACCTGCTACAAAACTCATTAAGGTATGTGAACTATATTATCTTTATAAGAATTACCCTCTAGAAAAATTATGTTAACTATTCGCCAAGTATTTGATCAATAAACCATTCTTTCCTAAATTCTTTCAAATCTTCATATCTCTGTCCTGTACCTATGAAGATTATGGGTTTCTTGAGAGTTAAGAGGAAGGTGAGTATTGAACCGCCTTTTGGATATGCATCAACCTTAGTAACTACTAATCCATCAATATTAACATACTTCATGTACGTTCTAGCTATTTCAAGAGATTCATTACCTAGCAAGGCGTCTGCTACAAAAATTGAATAGTCTGGATTAGATACTTTATACAACTTCTTCAACTCATTCATCAAGTTAATGTCCGTATGCATTCTACCTGCAGTATCGATCATTACAAAATCTATGCCTTTAGCTTCAGCATGTTTAATAGCATCATAAGCTACAGCTGCAGGGTCAGAGCCATATTTATGTTTAATAACTTTAATTCCAAGTCTTCTACCATGTTCTTCAAGTTGTTCAATAGCTCCAGCTCTAAAGGTATCTGCAGCTGCAAAGACAATACTATAACCATGACGTTGAAGTAGATGTGCAATTTTAGCAATACTTGTCGTTTTACCATAACCATTAGGTCCTAGGAAGAGTAGTACTTGTGGCTTCTTTTTTTCAATTCTTCTAGAAATTTCATTGATAAAATTGATATTTGGTATTTCTGAAAGTAGTTCTAGTAAGGTATTCTTAATACAATTCTTAATTATGGCTTCCTTATCTCCAAATCTTGGAACTTTAAGATTCATTAATGAATTTTCAACTTTATTTCTGATTTCTTCAGCAACCTCTACAGCAACATCACACTCGACAAGTTGTATGAATAAGTCATCACATACCTCTCTAACCTTATCTTGACTAAGCGTTGTTGTAGTTATTGTTTCAGTAATTGTCGCTTTTATACTGGTTGTGGTTTCTTTAATAGTACTTGTCAAGGCATTTGTAATCGACTTAAAGACTTTCTTTAACTTATCAAACATAGTGATAGATTACTCACTCTACATTAAAAAATTTTTAATTTAAGAAAGAGATTATTGTCTTGTCTGTGCTTGTTGCCTAATACTTGCGTAAATGTAGGTTAGAAATCTTCTAAGATCTTCAGCTCTTCTAGCTGTTTCTGAAAGTTGTGTTTCAAGTCTAGATTTAACCTCTTCTAGCTCTTTAATTCTATTTTCTATAAAGTTTATGGCATTTTCACAATCAGTTTCCACTAAATAACCGCCACCAACACTTAGTAAAACCTTCTTAGTATCTATTGGTTTTGTTTTTACAAAAACACCACCACCAATAGTTACGTAAGAATCGGAAATTTCAGTACTTGACATGACTTTCATAAAATCTCTTGCATTCTTTAAATCATTAATAGAGTTGGTAAGTATGATTATATTCTGTCTTAAATTATTTACAAGATTTTCAAGAAACTCTAACTCACTAACCATTCTCGCGATATCTTCCTGAGTAATGACTATTCTTCTTTCCGGTTTTTCTGTTGGTTTTGCCATGAAGTCACCTAAAGATTACTAACTTGCCTAGAGTTCTTAATAGAATTACCTCTTTCTTCTTAACTTCATCGAGACTAACTTCCTTAATATCTAAAATTCTGATTAGATTTCTAGGAACTTTGTGTTTACTACCAATTAAGGAGTGAGCTTTCTCTAAAGCATCAGCTAGTTTAATAGCTGGTGTCTCTATGGTGTATTTTTGCCAGTTATTTCCAATCCTTACATGGCACATAATTCTATATATCTTAACCTGCACAAGTGATGTAATTGTAAGTTATTATAAAGTTTTCCTCAATTTCAAATTGATGATACTTTAAGTCTTTCCAAGTACTTGAACTATTCTAACAATTTCAAAACCTGTCGTATCTGAACCTACTAGTCCACCATTATCATTAACTACTAATCCACTTCTAATCATGCTTCTACCCTTATTTACAGTTCCAACATCAACTTTAGAGGTATTGAAGATCTTTTTAATCTTCTCAATATCTTGATTAGTTGCTTCAGGACCAAGAAGAACACCTCTACTATTTGCAACAGCTATAGAACCTACAAGGTAGGTGTTGCATAACGTGTCTACAATAACTTCAGTATTTAATGTTTCTTGAATCTTCTTAATACTTTCTTTCTCAAGTAATGGAGATACTATAGTCTTCTCATTATTGGTTAAGATCAAGTTGGAAATTGCCGTATATCTTGTTTCAAGAATTTCGACATTAAGATCAAGTTTCTTTAAGATACTTAACTCATCACTAGTTACTATGTTTGGAAGAATTATACCATTATCGTTCCCTGTAATGAAGATTCCAATGAGTGGTGACTTAGCAATACTTACTCTAACCACCTCAGTCTTAAGTATATTCTCAACTACATTTATTATCTTTTCAGGAACTTCTAAAGGTACAAGTGTGTACTTGTTATTTGTAAATATGTAGACACCAATAACTGTATTTCCATAAATTGTTATAGGCACTACATCGAAACTAGTATTCATAACCTAAGACTCACTAATTAAATCCTCACTTAAATAAATTACATCACTTACCTACATAACTTATCTACAACTTTCTTAATGTTCTTCA
Source organism: uncultured Thermoproteaceae archaeon (assembly GCA_964390355.1). Classification (GTDB taxonomy): domain Archaea; phylum Thermoproteota; class Thermoprotei; order Thermoproteales; family Thermocladiaceae; genus CAYMHS01. The sequence goes on from CAYMHS010000003.1 coordinate 92,311, forward strand.
ACTTCTCTAAAGCTATATTGTAAGCTTTCTCGAGACTATAATCTTTCAAGCTTCTTAAAGGTGCAAAGCCACAATCTGGTTTAATAAACATTAATCTCTCTCCATACTTCTCATATGCTCTTTTAACGATATTCTCAATCTCGATAGGACTTTCAATCTCAGGATCTTTTGAAGAGACTACACCAATGCTTAAAAACTTATCATATTTTTCAATTTCATCTTTAGTGTAGTACTCTAAGTTTTCAGGTACTGACTTATGTTCATGATCTAAAACTTTTAAATTATCTACGTGCAGTAGAATTTCTTTCAAGAGTTTGGGTAATCTACCACATACGTGAATTCCATTCAATTTAGCTCTAGAATTCTTAAAAATCTTGCTATAAACTTCAATTAAATCATCAATAGTGTAACTGAACATTATCCTCTTAGCACCCACAATTATTGAAAGTACTGGTTCATCGAGCACTATAAAGTCATATCCAAGATTAGTGAAGTAATTGATGTAACTACAGATGTAGTCTATGAAGAATTTGAAAATTAATTCTTTATCTTTAATAATTGAATCTTTTAAAGGATCACCTTCAGGTTCTGTAAGTATTTGAAAGGCAAGTGTTAATGGACCCGTAATTGGTGCTCTTAAACCTTTAAAACTAATACCTCGCTCTCTTAGATAACTTACACTAAACTCAGCTTCCTTAATTTCTAAGATGTTAAAGTCTAACTTCAACTCCTCCACGTTCTTAATGATGTACTTACCTTTAATAATTAATAACTTGCCATTCTTAACCAACGATTCTAAAAACATATCTACGAAACTTCTAAGTTGTGGATATGGTGCATAATCAATACCAATACTATGGAGATCACTGATGATTCTCTCAATATTCTCTTTAGAGAACTCTAAGGGAAAAGAACCAACACATGTTGTTAATATCCTCATAATTAACTAGTCGTTTAATGAATTCTTGAGTTTTTAAGTATTAATACTACCATAGTGAGAAGTTCAGTATGGGCGCAAGCACATCATTACTTTCAGTTACGCTCATGCATCATCATGCTCTAGGTACAATCCTATTAACTAATTCACATTTAGAAGCTACTAATATGGCTGATAAGGTTTTAGGTATTGATACAGTATCTACTCTAATAATCTTATAGACTTTCTCTCTAAAAATATCATCAGTAATATCATCAGTGAAGACTAGTTCTTTAATATCTTTAAAGACAATCATCTTTTCAGAATATTCAAGATCTTTTCTACTGACAGTTATTGAGCTAATGTTACTAATTACAAGAACTTCACCTGTCTCCATGAGTCTCCTAATATGAGATTCAATACCTCTAGATATTGTTTCAAGAGCAGAAATGTATCTTCTTAAAGCATCATTTATTAACTCACCTACTGTTACACCAAGTTCTCTAGCAAGTCTGACAGCTCTCTCGTAGGTAGGTCTACTTAAGCCTCTTATAGTTACAGTCTTCTTCTCAATCTCCCCACCAGACACGTTTTCACCGTTTAACAGGTATTTCTCTAGGTTAATAAACTTTCCTTAACCTCTTGGTCAAATAATATATGCACTTCTATCAAGGTAGGATGTTTGGAAGGAAAGAGAGATGTGTAAAGATATTGTTTATCTGACTGTTAACTTTCTTGCTTCACGTTCAGTTTCTCTAAGCATAACAATATCTCCAATTCTTACAGGTCCTTTAATGTTTCTAGTAATTACACGTCCTCTATCGCGACCTTCAAGTATCCTAACACGTACAATATTTACTTCACCTGCAATACCTGTACGTCCAAGTATTTGAACAACAACAGCAGCTACAGCATCCTCATAGGGACTAAGTTTCTCTTCCCTAACTCCACTCATTAAACTTCATTTGATTAATCTCCTCTTATTAATCTATCTCTATAAAATCCCCATTAACTAATTATCATGATGGTATTGAGGTGTTTGTCCGTTAACGCACATCAATGTTGATCAATAATCATTAATTAATCGAAATGTCGAGAAAGTTTTAAACGGTAATACCATAATTCATTAAGAGTGAATGAAGAACTTCTTACATAATCATCAATCAAGTAATGTTAAAGAAACCTCAAGATACTACATGATCATGGTTGAATTAGATAGTTTAGAAAAGTTAGGTAAAGTTCTAAGACTAGTTATTGAGAACAATCTTAAATTACTCTACATGTACATTAAGGGTGAGTATGGCAAGTATGCACTTACCCTAGTCCTAGACAAAGTAAGTGATAACTTCATAAGCATACTCTCAAATATGTGTCCTTTAAGGAATTGTATTGAAATATTGTCAAGAAGTAAATATCCAGATCTCATTCTTATAGATTCTGAAAGTTTTGTTAAAGCGATAATTAAAACTATGATTGATTATGGAGAGATAATCATACCGTTCATACATAAGTTAGCGCATACTGAAGGTAGTGTGAGATATGATAATAACTTCACATATACCGCAAAGCCTATAGACAAGTTTAGACAGTTCATGGACATGTTGATCTCTATGAATTGGTTAAGAAGTTATGAAATTAAGAATATAAGTAAAGAACGTACAGAAATACTTATTGAAAATGGTTTTGAGAATAGATCAGGTCTTCAAGGATTAACGTATCTTAAGGCATATATTACAGGTTTCTTATCGAGAATGTTTGAAGAGACATATACCGTTAAGGAAGAAAGAGTTGACAATAAGAGAGTAATCATAAGGATCACACCTTACAGGGAATTAGCTTAAAGCATTCTTATCTATCAGACCTAGCAGTATATTCCAATCCTTCTCAGTTTTACAGAAAACGCCTAAATTACCAATTTTAACCTTACTTAATCCAGTCTCTTTTAAAGCTAAATAGCCTTGAATCATCTCTATAACGTTTGGACTTCTATTACTCAACTTATATCTTGGAAAATATGCTATAAGCATTGTTGGTATGTTTGGATCAATCTTAGCAATGTATTTACCGAAAGCTCTAATTTGGTCAAGTTCAACAACTCCAGGTATGTATAGTAGTACTACCTCTAGTACTAGGTCGTATCTTAATGCTAGTTCAGGCACTTTAAGAACCCATTTATTTGTTGTTCCTGTAAGCCATTTGTAGATATCTTCTCTGTAAGCCTTTAAGTCTAACCATATTGAGTCAAGGCCAGCTTCTACATATTTTTTCAAATTTTCCTCTGTAAGTCCATAACCATTGGTTTCAATTTTGACCCAAAGTTTAGGTACTTCTTCTTTTAATTTTTGAAAAAGTTTCTCGTAAAAGTCAACTCTACAATATAAATCACCACCTGTGAATGATATTATATTTCTTGCAGGTCCATAGCCTTGAGGACTAAGCACTATTTGCCAAGGTTCAAGCTTTTCAGGACAGAGAGGACCTCTCTCACCATGAGTTATACATCTACCACAATGCATACATAAATCACTAGCATGCCACATAGTAGCTCTCTCACGAGGTTCCCAGACTGTAACTATTTCAAGATAGTATTTTGCCTCTTTAACAATATCATCAATGCTCATCCAAGAACCTATAGGATTTCTAGAAAAATACCAACTATGACACATCCTACAGTCATGATTACAGCAGGATTGATATACTGATAAATAGTCTTCTGGTCTGCTTAACTGAATATCATAGATCAGTCTATACATCTTATCATTTTCAACTTTCAATCCCCATTCGCAAGGTCTTTTCCTCACACCCTTAACTTCAATAAAACAATTACAAGATTCATAATCTTGAATAGTGAGAAGACATTTCTTAAAGTTCTTATCATTAATAATCTTCTCTAAGTTAAACATTTTCAAAAATACTTAACATTATGAGAATTTAATACTTATTGATACGATAATTACTTTAAGGTTTAAATGATCTCTACGGCTATGGATGTTGCTCCTCCTCCTCCATGACATAGTGCTGCTATTCCTCTCTTTCCACCCACGTGTTTAAGTACTGCCAATAATGTTGTTACTATTCTAGCACCACTAGCTCCTAATGGATGTCCTAGAGCTATAGCTCCACCAAAAAGATTCATCTTACTATAAGGTACTTTTAAGTACTTATTAACCATTACAGGTACACTTGCAAATGCTTCATTAACTTCAAAAACATCAACATCATCGACACTCCATTTAAGTTTTCTTAAAAGTTTATCGATGACGTACATAGGTGCTTCAGTAAATTTCCAAGAATCTGTGAGATACCAATCATAATCTATAATTTTAGCTATAGGTTTGAGTCCAAGTTCTTTAGCTTTATTTATAGTTGTTAGTAGAAGTACAGCTGCACCATCACTAAGTTGTGATGAATTGCCTGCAGTTAACAAGCCGTCTGGATTGAAGACTGGTTTGAGTTTTGAAAGTTTTTCAATACTAGTATCTGGTCTAATACCTTCATCTTTATCTAGAAATACTTTCTCACCATTTACGTGAGTATCTACTGGCTCAAGATCTATAAAGAGCTTCTCTTCAGTAGCTTTCCAAGCACGCATATGACTTTGGTAAGAGTACCAGTCGAGTTCTTCTCTAGATAAGTTGTGCATTCTAGCTACCTTATCTGCTTCTTGACCCATGATCATGTTATCGATAGCATCGTAGAGCCCATCATAGACCATGAGGTCTATGAACTTTAGATCACGAAGAATTAGATGTCTAAATCCCCATCTAATATCACTTGGAAGTGCTATAGGTGCTGTACTCATCGATTCTGCACCACCAGCAATGACTATTTCTGCACGTTTGAGAACTAGATCCTTATATGCTTCAAAGATGGCTTGCATTCCTGATGAACACACCTTATTCACAGTGTACGCATTTACATTTAGAGGAAGACCTGCTAAGAAGGCTGCTTGTCTGGCAATGTTTTGAGCCATGCCTCCTTGAAGAGCTGAGCCAATAATTACTTCATCAATAAGACTAGAATCAATACCTACTCTCTCAAGTAGAGCCTTAATACATTCAGCACATAATTGTGCTGTCTTCAAATTCTTCAAGCTACCTCCAAACTTACCTATAGGTGTCCTTACATAACCAACAATAACAACTTCATTATTCATGATGAGGCAAAATTACTGCAGAATTTTTAAACAATACCGCCAATTGTCGTAGAGAGTACTGTGTAGTGATACTCATTAATTAGGAATCAGCAGCACCTCAGGCTTCATCAAGATTCAGTGTGGGTTCAACTCATCAATCACTCTATACTTTACCTAGCTAATTATTAAAATCTTCGTCTTACCCAATAACTACATAATCATTATAGAAACCATCATGACTTACAATTCTAACTCTAAAAGGCAAGCTTAACCGTATAGATTCAGCGTCTTTTATAGTAACGTTTATTATAGATAATTCATGTGGTTGGAGTTTATCTGGAAATTGAAGAGTTAAGGTGTTATCATCACTTAATATTTCCGTAACGTTATCACTTGACGTATCTAGAATTAAGACCGTATTTATGAATCTACATGGAACTTCTCCATCATTGTATATCAAAATCTTCATACTCTCTACTATTTTCTTTGATGTTAAGTTTACAAGTACATCAGTTATTGTAAATCTACATTTAGGTCCTGGTTCCTCAATACTTCCTAAATAGTTTATGAAGGTTGATACAATGATCACACCGAGAATCGTAACTATTAGCATTAATGTAACTACTGTTACAATTTCACTAACACCTCTCATTATCTCGTAACTGTAAAATTATAAGAAGGGTGCTTTTAGTCTCTTTCTTTAAAGTAAAATGAGTAGTTTTGATGTTGTTAAACAATTACTTGTAGAGCGAGATTTTGAAATAACCAACGTTAGTGAAGAATTTATTGAAGCGTCATACGCAGATTTTAAGATAAAGATTTGGTTTCCTAAAGTTGATTATCTAGATTGGTACGATCCATTACTTTTAATTGAAGCTATGGGTTTAGATCGGATTGATGCATTAGTGATAGTGTCTTACAGATCGTACTATCTAGCTGACGAAATTGCAAGATCTCTAAGTAGAGCCAAGTATTGGTATGGTATTGATGTTGATATTGGTGTATACGCTATTGATGAGTCCTTAATAGAAAAGCAGCTTGAGGAAGCTTTAGGATTAGCTTTCATAAGATTCATAGATAAAGTATCTAATATCGATACGTGTAATGGAGTTTGTCCACAATGTTTCAATAGTTTAAGATTGAGATACATCCATAAACATGTATCTAGAAGTTTAAGATGTCAAGTTATTGAGACTATACTCATATGCTACTCATGCGGTATTAAGATTCATAGAATTGAAATTATCGATTAGACAAATCTTTGAAGGTATTTTTCAAATCTCTTCCAGTAAGTGAAAATTACTATTGTAATCATTACTAGAGTACCAAGAACTATCTTGACTAAATTTTCTAATACTTGCCCTAACTCTCTATTCCAAATAATTAAATCTCTAATAACATCGATAGCTAATGATGGTGGAAAGTTATCTGCAAAATATCTTAAAGGCTCAATGAGCATCTCCTTAGGTGGCCACCAAATTCCTGTGGTGAAGACTATGAAGAGACCAAGAGTGACACCTAGTGAGGATACTGCTCTTGGAGACTTTATGAGAGGTGCAAAGATCAGACCCAACATGTATGTGAAGATTATTGAAAGTGCAAGAATTGGTATGGTTATTAAGTGATTTAAGTTTAGAATGTTAAAAGTAAATCTAGCACCTAAAGCTAAACCTACAACTACGATTACGAGAGATGATATGAATATGAGTAGTATTGTTGTGACTAAGTCAATAATTACAAGATCTCTTAACCTTATAGGTGTTGATAATTGTCTTCTTAATACACCTTCACTATGCTTAAATATGAAAGTGCCTATTGCGGAGGTGAGTACGGTGTACATCATCATAAAGCCTATAGCACCAAGAGTATTCCATCCAAGAATTCTAGATCTATCTTTAAGAACTGAAGGTCTAACTTCCTTAAAATCTAGCCATAATGGATAAGCAATACCGAAAAGCCAACCATGCATGAATTTTTCAAAATCTTCAATATTTACAAACTGTAATGTAGTATTACTAGCATTATGGTAATGCTTAAACCACATTTTCACTCCTTTAATAGCATAGGATACTGACATGTTTATTCTCTTAAAAGTATTGTTAAGATTAAATGATACTAATGGATTGATTACGTACCCAAGTAGTTGATAGTACTGTGATGGATTTTCACTCTTAATCCCAATCTTAAGCTTTACAGGTAACCATAATGTGTAGTTAAGTGATGATTTGTTAAGCACCGCAATGACTATGTCTAAATCTTTCTCAATAATTAACTCTTCAATACAGAGAGTAACATTACTCTCACAGTAGTACTTCCTGATGTGAAAATAGACATTACTAGTACCATTACTTTTAAGAAAATACTTTATCAGTATGTTAGTAAAGTTTCTTGTAACTATTTTTACTGAAGTTACGTTAGTCCAATTAAACCATAAGTGTAGAGTAATGTTTGTATTTTCAGTTTCATCAAGGTCAATAATACCTACATTTAGATCTATTTTAATAGCCTTTTCAGGAGGTACAAATATGAAAGCAACCATTAAGAGCCAGAAAAGTGGAAAAATTATGGTCCAAAAAATTATGTCCTTTCTTCTAAAGAGAACTTTAAGATCATACGCTACAACTTTTAGATATTTCATTCTCTCACTTACAGTAAAGTCTTAAGAGTACTTCCTGAAGACTTAACTTTCTAATTTTAACTTCATTAACACTAATTCCATACTGTTCCACTTCACGTATAATCTTAGGTAAAACTTCCTCAAAATTATTAGTAAGTACTTTAATTATCTCATCATTAACATATATTTCAAAGTCCTGACTTAACTTATCTACTATTTGAGGATTTAACTTACTTACATGAAGTTCAACAACATTGTCATGTTTAAAGAATTTACCTTTAATTTCCTCAACCTCTCCTTGAATTATTATTCTTCCTCTATTCATAACTAAGACCTGATCTGAATACTCTGCATCTTCAGTTATATGTGTGGATACTAGTACCGTCTTTCCATCACGTGCAAGATTTCTCATGAATTCAACAAGTTCAATTCTAACTCTCAAATCAAGTCCGGTTGTTGGTTCATCCATGATTACAACTTCAGGATCGTGTATAAGTGCCATAGCTATAGATAATCTACGCTTATAACCACCTGATAACTTACCTGCAAGTTTATTCTTATATTCCTCAAGATTGAGAAGTTCTAATACTTGCCTCATTCTCTTCCTAAATTCAACCTTACTTAAACCGTAAAGAGAAGCCATGTATGATAAGTTTTCCTGAACAGTAAGATACTCCCAAATACCATATTCTTGAGGAACAAATCCGAGAATTTTCTTAACTTTACTTAGCGACTTCCAAACATCAATACCATTAACAATTACTCTACCTTTGCTTGGAGGTAAAATGCCAGCAATAATGTTTAGCAGTGTTGATTTACCTGCGCCGTTAGGTCCAAGTAATACTGCAAATACTTCACGATCTAGATTGAAAGAGACGTCATCAACAGCAATAACGTTATTATCGTAGATTTTTGTTAAATTTTGTACTTCAATCATGTAGACAAAGACTATTATCTCTCTTTAAGTTTTTCTTAATCTTGAACCGAAATGTTGATCAGATCTACCTCGCTCTGACGTATTTAAGAATAACTTCATTTCCACATTCACATAGGGCTATATTTGTAAGTTTAAACTTTGGACATTCATGTGTTGTCTTGAAGCCTTCACCTTGAAAGATGCTAATACCCGCTCCAAAAATGTATGGTGTAACTGTTATTCTCATTTCATCGATAAGATCTTGCTTAATTAAGTACCAATTAAGAGTACCACCACCTTCAACTAAAACTTTCCTAATATTCAACTCTACGTACAATTTTTCAAGAACTTCTTTAAGATCTATCACTTCACTATCCATTATCCAGACATCAATGTTCATACTTTTCAACTTCTCAGTTATGCTTGAAGGGGCTTTTCTTGAAGTAATTATGAGAGTCTTTGCCTTAGCTGTATTTAATATCTTAGCATTTAATGGTATTCTTAACCTACCATCAATAACTATTCTTAGAGGATTCTTACCCTCAACATATCTGACAGTTAATTCTGGATTATCAGTAATGACAGTATTAGCACCAACCATTACAGCATCAACGCTTGCTCTAAGTTCGTGAAGTCTCTTCAAATCATATGGACAAGAGAGTTTTGAATATCTTGTAACACTTGCAATTCTGCCATCAATAGTGACTGCACATGCGAGAATTAAGTATGGTTTAAGTGCTGTGACCATATCTTACTCTATAGGCGATTACTGAGTGTTGACTAAACATGGTTATGAATCCTCTAGCCTCCTCATCACTTGGATACCAACCTTTAGTGTAATCAGCAATTTCCTTACTATAACTTGCATATACTCCTTCTCTACCCACAATCATTAATGATCCTTTGTATAGTTTAAGCTTTACAGTGCCTGTAATCCATCTATTAAGTTCATCTATCAACTTGTCAAGTTCTTGTCGTAGAGGTTCAATCCAAAGTCCTTGATAGACAAGGTCGCTCCAAACCATATCAACATATTGCTTAAATCTCCATTCATGTGGTGTGTATGTTATTTTTTCAAGATCTTGATGAGCTTCAATTATGCTTAAGGCTGCTGGAGCTTCATATACTTCTCTTGACTTAAAACCAACCACTCTATTCTCTATGTGATCAATAATGCCATAACCATAAGAGCCAGCTATTCTATTCATTAATTGAATAATCCTTAAAAGATTCATCTTCTCACCATTAATTTTTATAGGAAGACCTCTTTCAAACTCTAATTCAACATATTCAATTTTATCAGGTGCTTTTCTTGGAGGTACTACCCATTTAAGTGCATCTTCAGGTACTTCATTCATAGGATCATCAAGTTCAGAACCTTCAATACTTCTAGACCATAGATTTTCATCAATACTAAATCTCTTATGTATTTCAGGTATTGGTATTCCGTGCTTTTTAGCATATTCAATTTCTTCACTACGAGTCATACCCCAAATCCTGACCGGTGTAATTATTTTCAATTCTGATGCTAACGCTCTAATAGTGATGTCAAATCTAACTTGATCATTACCCTTAGATGTACATCCATGAGCAATAGCATCAGCAGCTTCTCTCTTAGCTATCTCTACAACTTTCTCAGCAATTAATGGTCTTGCAAGTGAAGTACCTAATGGATATTTCTTCTCATATAGAGCATTTGCCTTGATAGCTTTAGCTATGTAATTATTTACAAACTCTTCTTTAGCATCTATAGTGTAGTGTCTAACTGCACCGATCTTATATGCACGTTCTTCAATTTCTTTAAAATCCTCTTCTTGACCAACATCAACAGTTACAGTAATCACTTCACAACCATACTTCTCAATAAGCCACTTAATGGCTACAGAAGTATCAAGACCACCAGAATATGCAAGAACAATTCTACCAATCCTACTCATAAAATGCAGAAAAGCAAGTAATATTAAAACATTACTAAAGCGTAAATGCTTTGAAAAGAAGAAGTGAATTTATTAATTAAGAGCTACAAGACAAATTAATTACTAGAAGTTCATCCTAAAAACACTCTTAACCATCCTTAAGGGTAGTGAAAAGTTATCTCAATGAGAAAGCCTATTAGGAACTTCATATTCAAGAATTAAGTACATCCCAATAACAGAACCTCAAGCTGAAATCCTTAAAAAATCTTAATAATTACGACTCTCTAAAGTAGTATGCCCCGGTAGCTCAGTCTGGTAGAGCGCCTCACTGGTAATGAGGAGGTCCCGGGTTCAAATCCCGGCCGGGGCTCCATCACATCTTTGATTTGAGTGTGTTTAAGGAAGTAAATACGAAGTTTAAATCGCATTTTTAAGTGATTAATCGTGGTCTATCTATGGTTCTAGTCTTTGTGCACGGTACATTAATGTATGGCTCCTCAAGACATGTAGTTCTTAGAAGTTCTGAATTTATTGGCTAGAAGTTGGGTCTACAGTTACGACATGTATGATCTTGGTGAATATCCATGTATAATTCCAGGTAATGGTAGAGTTTATGGTGAAGTATATAGGGTTGGTAGTGAAGTATTGAGAACTTTAGATTATATTGAAGATTATGATGAGAAATATTGAAGTGAGCGAATATGTTAGAAAGTTTGTTGATGTGTACTTCAATGATAATGTTATGAGGACATATGCATACATATATAACAGGGATTTACCTGAAAATTCTATCCCTATCAATCATGGAGATTATGTGAAGTATGTAATTGAAAATGAGATAAAGAGGAATGAAAGATTAGGTATAATATACTACTTCATTCATGATAAAACTCTTGAAGAAATCTTTGAAAACATATTTACAATACTTAGTAAAGAGAAAGCGATCTATGTTGAAAAGATTATTAGGGTACTTACTAGTAGTGGAAAAGACTAGATATGCAAATATCATCACATTAAAGTGAAGGTTCACATTTAGATATAAAGTTATTTAAGATCCTGATAGATCTACCACACATTATGTCAACACTACTTAAGTTAAAACTTTTAGGAATGATCTTTTACTTTCAGAGTGACGAGTATGTCCTTATCTAAGTTAGTATTGACTCTACTCTGCATAATATTAATCAGCATTATCTTCACATTTCTGCTTCTCAACATGAAATTGGGAAATAAAGGACATGAAATAGATAGCATTAATGTAACTAATCTTAAGTTGTTAAGAGAAATGATCTTAGAAAAGTACAGGAAGGGCTACTCAATTACTGAGATATTATATCTATATCATTCAGCTAAGTATTGGTATGAAAGAGGAAATATGACGAAAGTTAGAGAGATATTATGCCTAATTAATGAGATAATTAATCAGGAAGTTGTGAAGAGAAGATAAGTCCATCAAATATGCCACAGATAAATAGGATACCAAGAATTAGTGATAACATACCTGATACCTTATTTGTAAGTGTGAGAAGTAACTTGTATGCTAGCAAGACATATCTAGACTATACTTTAGGTAAGAGCTGGAAATTAAGCTGCTTCATCTTAGTTGGATTATTCAAAACTATTGATGGTAAACTCTTATTCTATGAAGGTAGATTACCTTTGACGGCATATGAAGGTTCTTTCAAGCCAAGACTACACATAGAAGGTGAAAATGGTAAAATCATCACGTACATTCTTCCAAGAATATTTACTGGCCCTATATACTTCAATGTAAGCCGAGATAGTTTACTACTATGGCAACCAGACATCTCTGGAGAGTGTATACAGTACTTAAAGTATGGTGAGAAGGATCGCTATTATGAATATAAAATCGAGTGTCCCGAATTTCAACTCTTCTTCAAAGGACATGGTGTAGGATTACCAATGTGGCTTGGAAATTGGAATATCTGGATAATTCATGGTGCTTACGCTTATCCAAGAGATTTTGATCTATGGTCTGGCTTTTGGGACTTTATAGAAGGAAATGGATATGTAATTTTTAATGGTGAAAGAATAGAGTTTTCAGGACTACTAATATATGATAGAGCAAGTCACATACCTCTATACAACACTTCAAAGAAGTACATAAAAGGTGCTCCTTGCTGTTTCAGCGATGTTGTTATTTATCAGAATAATGTAATCATTGCCATCGCGTACTCAAAGAATCCTACTCCTCAAGAAACAGAAAAACCTTTTGAACATATAATGAGGATAAACATTATTGATGAGAATAAATCAATCATTACTACAAACTTCACGTTATTTACTGATGATGCACCACCTAGAGTATACAAGATTAATGCTAGTCTTCCTAACGGATATCTATATTTAAGAGGTATTGTTCTTTCATACTTTCCACCAAAATGGGTGAAAACTTCAAGATTAACATGGTGGGATCTGAATGGTCATATTGTATGGGGAAGAGCATTTATAAAATGGGAAGGTTCTCTAGTAATTGATGGGAAAGAATATAAAATAGATGCTCTAGGCGTAAGTGAAAATACGCGCTTCACACATAAGATGGATTTTGAATCAGGATGCTACATAGATTGTAAATGATGCGTTAAGGCTTTCTCTTAATAGGATTTTATGAATTTACTATCGATTCAGTACCTCTGACCTTCTTCATTACTTCTGTTTCCGACATGCTCATCACTTGTAAATACTACTCAAACCTAGTTTTAAAAACTGTATTATCATCTCTTCAGTGATGAGTATTAACTTTAAATCACTACTTACAGATCTTGCTAAAAATGCTGGACTTATAGTTAAATCTAAGTTACATTCATTATCATCAAGAGATATCATTTGTAGATCAATAGATGATGTTACTAGAAGAATTGATTTAGAAATTGAGAATTACGTAATTGAGAAGATAAGGGATGAAAATGTAAACTCTATAGTACTTACTGAAGAGAGAGGTATGGTGAGAATTGGAGACTATCCTAAATACATATTCATTATCGATCCTCTAGATGGGTCTTTAAACTTCACTCTAAAGATACCATACTACACCATATCGATAGCTGTAGCTAATTATCGCGAAAATTCAACTTTAAGCGATATTTTTGCAGGTATTGTTTATGATATTTCTAGAGACACCATATACTACGCTGATGATCATGAAATTATCAATCTTGAAAAGCTGAACGTTGAGTTAGAGAAACCTGTAATCTCATTATATTCAAACTTTGACGAGAAAACCTTACTAAAACTTTCAAGACTATATAAAATTCTTGAAAGTTTTAAGGTTAGAACTTTAGGTTCTGCAAGTCTTGAAATGGTGATGAGTGTTAAGAATGTATTTTCAGCTTTTTTAGATGTTAGAAGTAAGTTAAGAATTTACGATATTGCAGCATCATACATAATTGCTAAGAAATGTAGAACAATAGTGTTAAATCCGAATGGTCAATCTCTAGATCATGTAAAACTTTTTGAAAAACCTAGACTAAACATCTTAATGACAAATAATGAAGATATTGCTAGGAAGATAATTGATGTATTTAGAGAAGAGTGAAAGTTTTACTGTACTCAATGAATAATTACTTAATAATCTTTTAAAGATCTAAAAAGAAACGTAAACGCATGCTAAAAATTAAGGTAAGTTTTCAATGTCCAAGATGTAATTCAAACATGTACCTAACTGAAAGTAGTAGAAAAGTCTCATTAAGATGTTATAAGTGTAAATTAAGTGTTGAAGTTTCTTTAAGAGATATTCGTAGTAGAATAATTGAAGGTAATATTCTCAACTGGTGTGGAATGATCAAGCAGCTCTACAGCACCTATTTAGAACTTTACTGTGATTAGATGGTGCTATAGTATTTTTGTGTAATATTAACTAGGTAATTGAAAAGTAACGGCAAACCTACAGCATCTACATTACTTGCAATCCATACTTCATCATTGTTTATGGACAAGTACAAGCTTGTAATTATTATTAATGCTAGGTAACCTCTGAGATACATATTTTCAAGAGGAATGTAGTAAAGAGGTAATAAACTAGGCAATCTTAAAAAGATTTCACTAATGTAGTTATACACATTACTAATCTCTAAATTTAAAATGTCATAAGGATTTGGTCTCAATTTGTACATTCTTGAATTAACATGATCATATATGATGACGTTGTTTGGAAAGAGTTCCTTCAATACCTTATTTACAGCTTTAAAGACTATGTGATTATCGATGTTACAATCTTCATAATTGAAGGTTATGTTGAAGTTCAGATCATCACTGTTAAGTATGATTTTCTTAATTCTCAACTGCACTGAAATTATTATAGATACTAGTTCCTGAATGTTAGTACTATCTCTTAATATTTTGCACAACTCATCATTAATCCTTGAAACTACACTATACTTAATAATCATTGGTGAGTAAACTACCCTATCACGTTTAATAAATAAAATTACAGGTTTATCGAGATCCGGTAGTACGTTTATAAAATCATTTTCATAATTTTCTACATCTTTGATAACTGAATCTATAAAGTCATTACTTGTTATTTCATAGAATCCTCTCTTCCTCTCATGAATAGTGTTAGGACAGTGTAGAATATCTATGAATATTGTGTCTAAACTTCTAGAATATCCAGGATAGAGGGGGTAGAAGCGGCAAAAAGTTGGTCTTTCTGGATATACCAGACATACATATTCATCATTTTGCTTTGCTAAGAATGTACACTTCTTCTCATCATAATAATCTATTGGTCTCATTATGTATTTTCCAAATCTTTCCTGAATACTTATTGGCAGTTTAAGTTCTTTAGCTCTTCTTAGTAATCTCTCATATTCACTTCTAGATAGTTGCACTGACCCTCTGCAACATAATCCACACTTATTACAATAGAAGTAATGTGGAATTTTTGTTGTCAATATATACCTCATATACTGAACTATCTGTGTGAAAGTATTAAATAGAGTGTTTCTTCAACAATTATTGAAGTGAATCTATCAAGTGTTGAAGAGATAAGTAGAATTATTAAGGACTTCATACAGAGACTCTCAAGTATTTTGAATACTAGATTAGGTAGAGTACTTGATGCCTATTTTCTAATTAAGGATGTTGAAATTATTGATGTGAAGGTTGAAAATGATGAAGTTGTAGGTATTAGAATTAAAATACCTTCAGAACATAGAAGAGATACTTATCACTACGTCACAGTTGGTCTTTATGGTTTTAAATGCACTTGCGAAGCCTGTACTATAAGGAAAATGGTGTGTAAGCATGTAATTGTAGCGTTAAGTGTATGGCATTTAATTATGATTGTTAAGTATGGTAAGGAATTAAATCTTGAAAAAATTAAATGGTTGAGAAGAGATGGAAATTTTAAAGAAGTTGAGAGAAGCTTATGAGCAAATTGCTAAGGTTTTTCAAGACTCCAGAGTTGAAGCTTGGATTGAGGAGTTATCACTAATTCCTGAAGAGAAATACGATACTGTAATTGATTTAGGTTGTGGCTGTGGTGCAAATGTTAAGTATCTGGTGAGAAAGTTAAGATATAGACTATATCTTGGTTGTGACTTTTCGATAAGTGTTTTAAATAGAATTAAGAATCTAAATATCGATTTAGTCTGCTGCTGCATAACACATCTACCTTTCAAACTTAAATGTGCAGATTTAGTACTGATAATAGCTACACTACATCACATACCTGAGAAGAATCTGAGATTAAATGTACTTAGACAAGTAGTTGAATTATTGAGAAGTAAAGGATTAGTACTAATAACTGTATGGGGTGTTGAATCTAAGATCAGAAGAGGTTTATGGTTAAGTACTCAGGATGTGGTTATTCCCTGGTCTTGGGGTTTGGAAAGAGAAGTACATAGATACTATCACCTGTACACACTTAATGAGCTTATTGATGAAATTTTAAGTGCAGGATTTAAGATAATTCAAGCAAAGACAGTATTTAGAGGTAGTAATGTTAATCATGTAGTTCTAGCTTTAAATGATCAGTGAAGTAGTAAGATTAAGAAGATGAGTAAACAATGATGCGTAATTTTTAAAGTCACACTAATAGACACCTTAATAACTTAGGGGGTTGAGATTGCTTTAGAAACCCCCGTAGATAAGGTTAGGTATGTCAGAATTCTAGACACTACTTTAAGAGATGGTGAACAAATGGTAAATGTATCTTTTAAGTGTGAAGATAAGGTAAAAATTGCACTCGCACTTGATGATCTAGGTGTTGACTCTATTGAGGCTGGTTTTCCTATGGTTAGTGAAGGTGAATTTAAAGCTGTTAGGGAGATCTCTAAAGAGGTAGTCAATTCTGAAGTTGTAGCTTTATGTAGATCAGATATTAAAGATATCGATAGGGCACTTGATGCTGATGTTGATGCGGTACACATCTTTATAGCAACATCAGATATTCACTTAAAGTACAAGCTAAGAATTTCTAGAGAAGAAGCTTTGAAAAGAGCTGTAAAGGCTGTAGAGTATGCGAAAAGTCATGGATTAACAGTTGAATTTAGCGCTGAAGATGCAACAAGAACTGAATGGAATGTTCTTGCCAACTTCTTTCAGAAAATTGTAAATGCAGGCGCAGATAGACTAGACATCGCCGATACTGTAGGAGTTATGTGGCCTAGCAGGATTGCTAAACTTGTAGAATTTATTAGAAATAACGTAAAGGGAAACTATCTACTAAGTGTTCATTGTCACAATGATTTTGGCATGGCAACAGCCAACAGTGTAGCAGCCGTAGAGGCTGGCGCTGATCAAGTACACGTTACTGTTAATGGTATTGGTGAACGTGCTGGAAACGCTGCACTTGAAGAAGTAGTCTCAGCAATACACTTCTTATTAGGTTATAAAACAGGAATTAAACTTGAAAAAATTAGACAAGTATCTGAACTTGTAGCTAATCTTGCAGGAATATCTATACCACCAAATAAGCCCATAATTGGTGCTAACGTGTTTGCACATAAATCAGGCATTCATGTTCATGGAGTAATAGCTAATCCAGAAACTTACGAACCAATAAGACCTGAACTTATAGGTGCTGAGAGAAAGATAAGATTAGGCAAGCATTCAGGTAAACATGCCATCAAGTATGCTATAAAGATGCTTGGTTTTGAACCAAAGAGTGAACTCATAAATGAAGTATTGAGAAGAGTAAAAGAAATTGGTGATAAAGGTGTAGAGTTAAGTATTAGTGATCTTGAGAGAATCATTAGAGAGATTCTGAAAGATCAGCAAAATAATTAATCAATACAATCTCCTGTTCAGGACTATACCTTTTAGGAAAAGTAATTGGTACGAAATCTCTACTTCTAAATTCTTTAACTTCTTGATCAAGATACTTATCTATACAGGTAATGAAGGTGAAGCTTCTAAATTCAACATTAATTATACTTCTTCCATAACTTTCTGAGTAGAATTTTTGTGAAGTTGATAATGTTGCTAATAAATCGTTAAGATTCATCTTCCTAACATAAACACCGCTATGTGGCTTACCTGAAGCTCTTCTTCTTAAGTAATCAATAGCTCTCCTAATTATTCCAAAAGCTGATGCTTCATCAGGTCTTAATTGTCTAATTCTTGAACCAAGAAATTCAATAACATAACCTTCTCTCAAATACATAATGAAGACACTATCCTTTCTGATAGATCGTGAAATAAGAAGCGAAGCAACTAAGCAACGTGCATGTATTCCCTGAAACTGCCATACCTTATCTATACTCGTTATAAGTATGAAATTTCCTCACACTTATAAACTCTGAAGTCTAAGTTATTAAGAATTAATGGTGAAAGTTATGGTAATGCATGAATTACTTAACAAGATTGCAAATTACTATATTGAGAAGTACTTTAAGTGGCTTATCAATTCTGAATTTCAAGAAAATACCATAGCCGTATTTGAGCTCTTAGAGTGTAGGCAGAAGATGCTGTATACAAGATCAACACCATACACTATAATCAACACTATCATAAATCCATCATCACTTATAGGAATACTTGTACATGAAGGTTTAGATACAATTCTTAAGCACATAAATAAATCATCAATCTTTAGTAAGAAAGTAATTGTCGATAATACTGAATACACTATCAATGGTTGGCCTGACTATTATGATGGTGAAAAAATCATTGAATTCAAAGTATCCACAATTCCCATTAGAGAACCTGATAGTAAACACATAATGCAAGTTAGACTGTACATGTGGTTAACAAATTGTAAAGAAGGTTACTTAACCTACATAACTCCTAGAAAAATTCTAACTTATAGGGTTGAAAATCCGGCAACGGATGATGAAGTTAAGGAATTATTGAAGAGTTGGTCATCACCAAGAGATTCAAATGAATGTATGCAGTGCATATTTAGGAATGTATGCACATATGCTGTTGAAAAGAAGAGGGAAGAAGTTGAAAAACAACAGTCAACATAGAATTACATGTACTTCCATAATGTTAAGGGTGTAAGCCCTGTAAAGGTCGGTTCAAGCATACCTTTCCTAGCTCTCTCAATAGCTTTACTTAAAGGTTCAGCATCAAGAACTATAGTCAAGTACCAAGTAACTAGACCAACATATCTATGCCACTTTCTTCTCAAGTAATTTTCAACATCTTTAACATTGAGTATAGTCTCATAGAGTCCTTTAACCCATCTATCGATAATAACATTATTGTAATCTCTATAAGCTAGAAGTAGTGCAAGATTTCTAGTATACGGTCCAACACCTTTAATATTAACTAGTACTTTTCTCAAATCATCTCCCACGCTTACAAATTTCCTAGCAACTTCAACAATAATACTACTCCTATATCCATAACCAACATCTCTCAAACTCTTCTCATCAAACTTAATAATTTCTTCAGGATTTGGTGGTAGTATGAATATTTCATTACCAGTAAGTACTTTCTTACCTAGATATTTATGTAGTCTATAAAGCATAGACCAACCCATCTTGAATGAAGTATTTTGTTGAGAAATAGCTATCAGGAATGCGTACCAAGAATCACAACTCCTCATTCTTAAACCTTCAGGAACTTTTCTAAGCAAAACATCACTCTTACAGATGTTGTAAAATTCTTTCAAATCCTCATCGAGGTTGAGAATTCTACAGATCTTCTCAACAACTTCATCATTACGGACACTACCTGTACTTGACCAAATATCAAGATTTAAAGATCTTTCACTAACTTTCCTAACCTTAACAATTACAAAATCATCACTAAGTCTTAATGGAATTTTCAACACCTTACCATCAAATTGCCATGAGAATGAGTATGCAGAAGCTGTAAGTTCAAAATTATAAGGTTCATAGATAATATCAACACTTAATGAGCGCTGAAAATCAAGCTTCACGAGAAAGATAAAACTATTAGAGAATTTTTAATACTTCATTAAGTATCCTACTTTCATATTCAAGAAGTTCTGTATGGTTAAGTCTTTCTTAATATTAAACGGTTAGGACTGAAGTACTTATTATAAATCTCAAAACGCTCTCCATACGTAATGACTTGTGAGAATACTAAATCCTTACCATTAAGTCATCTACGTGATAGTTATGGTTTTGGCGCCGGGGGTGGGATTTGAACCCACGCCCCCATACGGGGACGGGATCTCAAGTCCCGCGCTTTCTAGGTGGAAAACCCACCTCTTAGACCAGACTCGGCCACCCCGGCTTTCTCGACAATTTACTAGTTGTAATGTGATTTTAAATTTGTCGGATTTTTCAAGATTAGGTAATTTTTATCAAGATCTCTATTTCAGTTATGTTATGAATGTTCGTGAAGGTTATGTTAAGAGAGAGACTAGAGAAACAAGTGTTGAAGTTTTACTGAAACTTGAGCCAGGTGATTTTCATGTAGATACTTCTATACCATTCCTTAATCACTTATTGGAGACTCTTTTTCTATATGCTGATTTTTCAGGATATGTTAAGGCTATAGATAAGTGTAGATTTGATGATCATCATTTAGTTGAAGATGTAGCTATATGTGTAGGTTTAGCTCTAAGTAAGGCTTTAGGTGATCGTGTTGGAATTGAGAGATTTGGATGGTCCTTAATACCGATGGATGATGCTTTAGTAATGGTTAGTGTAGATCTTGGTGGTAGATCTTACTCAAACTTTAAAGGTTCATTTAGGAGAAGTGAAATTAATGGATTAGCTCTTGAAAACATTCCTCATTTCATAAAATCACTTGCTGATAACTTAAGAGCTAATATTCATGTAATTGTACTCTATGGTGAGAATGATCATCATAAAGTTGAGGCTATTTTTAAAGCATTAGGTATAGCATTAAGACAAGCTGTTAAGGTTAGTAGAGGTAGAGTTTTAAGTACTAAAGAGTTCATAGATACTTCTAATCTTCATTAAAGTTTTAAATACTCATTAATAAGTAATTAAATATTAATGAGTATTGTATACTTACCATTACCTAAAGTTAAGGGTGTACTCTCCTTGGAGGAGACTCTTCTTCTACGTAGGAGTATTAGAGAGTATAAGAAGAAGTCACTCACTCTAGAACAACTTTCTCAATTACTATGGGCTACTCAAGGTATCTCCTATCCTAGATGGAAATTTAGAACAGCACCTAGTGCTGGAGCTACATACCCATTAGAAGTATATGTAGTTGTTGGTGAAGAAGGTGTAGAAAATGTAGATCCAGGAATATATCACTATAATCCACATGCACATATTATTAAGCTCATAAAGAGAGGAGATTATAGACAAAGTCTCTACAATGCATGTTGGGGTCAAATATGGGTTAGAGAAGCACCGGTAAATATAGTAATCACAGCTATATATGAAAGAACAACTAGAAGATATGGTGAGAGAGGTATCAGGTATGTACATTTCGAGGTAGGTCATGCATGTCAAAATCTATATCTACAAGCTACAGCTTTAGGTCTTGGTGTAGTTGCCATTGGAGCGTTTTCAGATAGTGAAATTAGGAGAATTCTTGATCTAGATGAAGATGAGTATCCACAATATGTAGTACCTGTAGGTGTACCTAGTAGAACTATTGAGGCAAAACCTGAAGAGTTAATAGAGTACATTAAACGGTATAGAGAGTTGATGGGTTAATATCGTAAGTATAGATTAAAATATTAGCTAAAGTAGTCATTACCTGTGAATTACTTGTCCACACTTAATCCAGAACTTCTACATCTAGTTTCTAGAATTACAGAAATGTTATCTAAGAATATGGGTGGAATTGTAAGTTCAATAACTAACGAATTTGAATTTGAATTGAAAGTTAAGTACTTAAGAAAGAGGTTAAGAGAATGTCTACGTAGAAGAGAACATGATTGTTATAGTAATTACTATAGAGCTCTTGATAAGATCAAGAAAGAAGAACTTACAAGACTTATACACTTCTTTGAAGATTTAATAATACTTATTGAAAGAATTTTAGACTGTAAGAGAGAGCACTGTAGTGAAGTAAAGATGAGTAATGATGTTTTATTTACATCAACTTTTAGATGTAATGATAAGGTCTTTACACTTCTCATGATTAGAACAAAACCTCATAATTACAAATTGATAATGAGATTAAAAGGTAATAACGTTAAGAGTTTGAAATATTCAAAAATACTTTACAGAATATTATGATTAACATCTTAACTTGAAGTGGGAGGAATGTTTGAGAAGGTTAGGGAATTAGATAGATTGTGAGAGTTTAAAGCTTTAGAGGAATTTCAACCTTATCTCCTGGTTTAAGTATTAACACCTTAACATGTGGTGCAATTTGTTCTACAAGTTCTTTAAATACGTTCGGATCCTGTCTAATTTCTGGAAAAGTATTGTAATGCATAGGTATGACTATTCTTGGATTGATCATTAATGCTGCAAATGCTGCTTCTCTAGGACTCATTGTGAAGACGCTACCAATGGGTAAAAGTGCAATATCTATCTTAAAAAGCCTCCCAAGAAGCTCCATATCTTTAAAAATGCCTGTATCACCTGCATGGTATATTGTAGCTTCTGGTGACTTAATCACATAACCTACGGGAAAACCTTTAGCTGAGCTGTGTTGTGCTGGAGTCATGTATACCTCAATTTCATTAGTAAGCTTAACGTAACCACCAATATTCATAGGGATAACATTCTTAATACCTTGTTCAGAAAGATAGGTTGCTAACTCGTAGATGGCAATAACTGTAGCATTCGTTCTCTTAGCTATATCTATGGTCTCTCCAAGATGATCTCCATGATCGTGAGTGACGAGTATGAAATCTACATTCTTAACTTCACTTAAATCTACTGGTGATAATGGATTAGTAATCCAGGGATCGATGAGTATAGATTTACCCATGGTTTTAATTTCAAAAGCTGAATGACCAAGCCATCTTAGATAACTCATGGTTACTAAAATTAGTCTGAGTTTTTATAACTGTAGATTTTAATTAAGTAAAGAATCAGCGTGAGACAAGGTTCTTCACAACTCAGTTGCTGCCACGCCTCTTCATCTATCTTGATTTGAAAGGTACTCCCTTTTATTTCTTTCTCATTAAGAACGATATGGATCATTTAAGTCATGATGTGTTATTGAGAATTCAATATGCTAGATTAGTTCATAGTGTTTAAATTTCTACACATTAATTGATTGCTCAATGTCCATTACTTCAAAATTTACAGATAAAAGTACGTATCTTGTTTATCTAGCTGCATATTGTGTTCTCATTTTCTTAACAGGATATAGCGTGTACTTAACCTTAAATTACGTCTCTGCTCATACTAGTAAGCTTAGTAGACAATTGTACTTACAGTTCTTGCTGATATATTGTTAATACTCATGTGTGCTGAACTCTTAGAAACAATACATACATTAAAGAGAGAAGATTCTACGTTAGAGGTATTTGAAGTTGCATTATTGCATCGTTTAGAAGATTGTTAATTATGGAGAGTCAGGAAATTATTGATCTTTATGCTGTAGTTGTCGTTGTTATTATTTTTGCAAATAGCATTAACAACATATTTCATACTTAGAAAACCTGAGAAATATTGAACCTACACGATATGAAGTAACTTCAGAATTTACTGATGCTAAAAAAGCTTAATGAAGTAATTTTTCAAAATAATGATAAATTTTGAAAAATTATTGAGAGATAGTTACATCATGAATTTACTTGAAAAGCTTGATCTTGAACTTATCTGGTTCGATAGTCTTGGAGCTAAATCTGCATGTATAGCTATTACCTCAAGTATTGGTAAGATCATTATCGATCCAGGAGCTGCAGAAATGCAACCAAGCTATCCTTTACCTATTGAGGAGAAGTTTAAGCTTAGAGCTAAAGCACTTAGCAAGATTGAAAATGCGTGTAGACAGGCTAAAATTATAATAATTACTCATTACCACTACGATCATCACGTACTTCCAGATGATTCTGATATTAGGAGTGGTAGAGAATTCTATCTTTGTGGTAAGTTACTCATCCTTAAAAATCCAAACATATACATTAATGAGAGTCAATGGAATAGAGCAAGATTATTTTTAACAAAGATCTTACAGTTAGTTAATGATGATTTGAATAAATACTTAACAAGCCCTGAAGTGCAAGAATTTGAAGATCCTGTAGAGAAGTTATCAATAGCTCTTTCTAAAGATTTCAAAAACTATCAAGCTAGAAGAGAAGAATTACTTAGAAAGGGTAAGAAGTGGTTTATTAGACTTAAACAGTTATGGAGTAGAAGTAAGTGGATAATTGATGGTATTAAGCTAAGCGATAACTCACACATAACTTGGGGTGATAATAAGACATTCAGTTTTGGTAATGTTGAAGTTAGAATTCTAGAACCATGGTTTCATGGCATAGAGTATGATAGAACAGGTTGGGTAATACCTATAATTATCAGGAAGAGTAACTATACAATATTCTATTCCAGTGACTTAATGGGACCTCAAATTGAAGATTATGCAGAATTCATCATCAAATTAAGACCCGACATAGTCATTCTTGATGGACCACCAACATATCTATATCCATACATGCTAAGTAAGGCTAATCTAGAAAGAGCGGTAAGTAATGTTAAGTTAATAATTAATCAAGCAAGACCAAAACTCTTAATTTATGATCATCATCTACTTAGAGATTGTAAATGGAGAAGAAGAGTTGAAGAAGTGTTTATTGAAGTTAAGAAGAGTGATGTATCTTTATTAACAGCTGCCGAATATCTTGGTGATAAACCACTAATTGACAAGTTGTGCAGTAATTCTTTCACTACTTCTTAAACAATCTCTTAGTGGTATGTAATATCCATTTATAATTTAAAGCTACATGTATTAGGGGCAGATACTTAACTAGACAGAGAGCTGTGTATCTGTGAATATCTTTCCAGGAATGTTTCTTTAAGCCTAGAAATGTACTTACTACATGTCCTTTACCTGCTGATGGTATTATCAACCACAGCGTAATTCCTGTAAAGAGAATAAGTACCCCAAGAACTATCAATATAATGATGATGTAATTTAGTACTAATTTACCGCTCAACGACATGTACTTTACATGTGTAATGCTAAGTTATTAAATAGACTTCTACGTATGGTAATTTATTTTACATAACCTACATATTTTAATATCTCATCTCCAGTAATCACTACTGTATTCATTTCTTGACTAATCTTTAATACCTCTTCTCTACTTAATGCTTCACCATCATCACTAAGCATTTCAGTAATCACAAGTGCTGGTGGTATTTTTGCAAGTTCCGCAAGTATTAATGAAAGTTCTGTATGTCCAAATCTCCTACCAACTCTACCGAGAAGTATAGGTACGTGCCCTGGAGTATAAAATTCTCTTCTAAATACTTCTTTAGCTTCATCTATATTACCATTAACTGCAAGTTTAACTACATGCGCAAGCCTATTTATAGTTAATGCTCTATCTTTATCCCTAATTCCTGTCTTTGTATTTACATGATTAACATATATGGAGAAGGCTGGGTCATCACCATAACCAGGCTTTTTAAGTAGTAATTCTAGATTGCTCATCTTTAAGTAATTAGTCATGAAGTCAATACCTAACTTCTTACCAACTTCCTCACTAGTTACAAAACATATAAGACCACCAGCATTCTTTCTAATCCATCTAATGAGTTCTGGAGTTACATAGTCTGCACGAACTACAACATCAATCTCTTCCTCTCTTTCATCAAAATCATATATAAATATTGGTCTTCCTCTTCTTAAACACTCAATACCTACTTTAATACTAGACATCCGTATAAACTGGAAGTTTAGTGGTTATAAATTTGTCGAAAAAGTCAGTTTATGGTTAGTTAATGATCAAAAAGAATTAATAATTCAACACACATCACTTCAAAGAAGTATGTATAAGATCTTAATAACTAGTGATGATGGCATCTTCAGCAATGGAGTTGAATTACTTTATCATGCTGTTAAAGATTTAGGTAAGATATGTATAGTAGTTCCTGAAAAACCAAGAAGTGCATGTAGTTTAAGCTTAACATTACATAAACCTCTAAGAGTAAGAAGTCTTAAGTTATGGAATGTTGATGTGTATGTAATTTCTGGAACACCAGCTGATTGTATATGTCTTGGGTTACTCAAGTTGTGTGAAGATGTAGATATTGTATTATCGGGTATTAATCTTGGAGATAACACATCACTGCAAGCAATACTTACATCAGGTACTGTAGGTGCAATTATACAAGCACATATATTTGGAATTTCTGGAATAGCCTTCTCAACAGTAATTGAGAATGAGAAGGAACTTCTAAGTAATGATAAACTTGTAAAGTTTATGAAACTCACTATACATGAGCTAGTTAAGCATGTACTTAATAGTGAGAAGTTGAGAGGAAATTTAGTACTTAACGTTAACTTTCCATCAAGAGTAACTAGTAGTACTATACTTAGGTATGTAAGGTGTGCAAAGTTGAAAATGAGATTAAAAATTGATGAAAGATTTGATCCTAAATCAATACCGTATTACTGGCTCTATGGTGAGTATATTGAAGCTGAAAAAGATACAGACTACTACGTTGTTCATGTTGAGAATAATGTAGCTATAACTCCATTAGTGCTAGATCTGAATGTAGATAGGAGAGGTGTAGAGAATTATCTTGAAGTTTTAGAAAATGAGGTTAGACAGATAATTAATGAAGTAAATAATTCATTGAGAAGACAATCTTTTTAAAAGTTCATAAAGTGTTATGACTAATAATGCTATACTTGACACATCTCTATCAATCACACATAATTCCTTACCTAATTCTAACTCTTTGGGTGTAAATGATAAGTCTGAACCATGAACTACAAGTCCAATTTTAAAGTTTAACTTAACATCGTTGAGAAGAGGATCTATTTCTGATCTACACTTATTGGATAAGAAGTAAAGCTTATCAATTCTTAAATACTCTTTAACTTCATTCAAATCATTTAAGACTATGACTGATAAGTTATGTCTAAGCGCTAATTTGAAAAGTTCTGGAATACCTAGCTGTGATGCAGAACCTATAGCTTTAGCGATTACTATATTTTTAATGCCAAATCCATGAACAATTCTTGTATACTCTAGAAGCTTATGTGAACTTGATATGTTGTAGATGATTATTGAAATATTTTCAAGCATGATTCTAGTCGAGAATCTTCATGTTTATAAGATATACTATTGTGAAGATCTCATAATTTGAAGTATCTTTTGAATAACTTTACTTGTTGAGCATAATTCACAATTTACATACTCCTCCATTCTAGTAACTTCAATATTTAAGCCTCTTCTCTTTAATTCGTTTTTAACATTGTCTTCTCTAAATGGTTGATTAGGTCCTAGAATAATGATTTCGGGTTTCTCTTCCTCTACAACTCTAAACATATCATCTTCATATCCAAGCCTTGCCTTATGTACGTACGTAATGTTTCTTAATACTTCAAGTCTTTGATTTTCAGGAATTATGGGATCTCTCTTCTTAATTTTCCTGACTGTAGAATCTCTAGAAACTATAGCAATCACTCTGCCCATACTCCATGCATATTTAAGATAAGCTATGTGTCCTGGATGAAGAATTTCAAAGGTACCTGCAACAAGTACTTTACGTAAGTTCTTCATAATTTCTGAAGATTTTTTCCATTCAAACTTAACTTTACCTAGAAATCTTAAAGCATCAAGAAGTCCTTCAGCATAAGCTATAGTGGCTAATGCATGAAATTCATCATTATTTTTCAAGTAATGTATTGAATCTTTAACATATGCTTCAGCAATATCTAAGATCTCCTTAACTTCTCTATCAATTAGTGATGTACTCTTAATTTGTTCTATAACATCTATAACATTCCTGATATAACTTTCTATTTTCAACAGATTCTCACTCACAATTAGTTTTCAAGATCGTTGATAAGTTAATAAAGATTTTTCTAAATGAGATTTTGCCCATTGTTAGGAGTTAGAGAAGTATGCAGTCAAACTCTAAATATGTTTTGAATATCTTAGTGTAGGTAAAATCTTGAATCTATCTTTTCATAATGCCGAATCTACCAATATTTTCAAGAATTTCTTCAACACATCTTACTCTTTTCTCAACTTCTTTAATAGATCCTTGATCATTAATACATATACATTTATAGTGCTTCTTAAACTTAACATTACATTTGTGCATACTAGCAATAACATCATTAGCTAATTCTTCACTTTCTAGACATGAGGTTAATAATATGTTAATCACGGGATTTAAAGTTACGGGATTGTTCGTAATTTTTCTCAAGTATGTGTATAGATCTTTGAAGCTCGTGAAAAACTCAACATTTAAAAATCCACTATCCTTATCGATAACTCTCACAGAAATGAGAACCATAACTAAAGATATAATGTAACTAAATGATTTATATAGAAATCACGCAGTACTGATGACTATATTATCAACACTTATTGATGTACTTGATGAATTTCAACATCTTTAAACTCTAGTAATTTTGAAATACTTTTTGAAGTGATGAAAAGGTTAAGAATCTTTCCGAGAGTTCTTAATGATCTCACTCCAGAGTTACTTTTTGAAGTGATGATGAAGACATTCTCTAACAAATCTTTACTTAGCATGTGTAGACTATGCTTAATGATCTTCATATATCTTGAGGTTTTACTTACAAATATTAAAACTCCCTCATAGTGATTATGCTTGATATATTTGGCAATTACTTTAGGTAAGTTTAATCTGATCCATACATCTATAACTCTCTCATTATTAACTCTATTATTCATGTGAAGTTCATAATTTCTAATCTTCTCAAGTGCATGTGTAATACCGTATGCAGCAGATATTATAATGAAGTCAAGCTCATTATTGAGTATCTTTCTATATATTGACACTTTATCAAGTTCTTTATATAAATGACCATCGTATAGGCTGAGAGCCGTTACTTCGACTTTGCCATGTATGGATTTTGAAAAGAGTTTACGACCTTTCAATAGTATATTCCTAGATTCGGAATCAAGTTTAGATAAGAAATCTAGAGAATGCTCAAACAATTCAAACTCACATTTACGTTTACAACATTCAGTAATAATTAAGTACATGCTAACTCTCAATCATGAGGAACACTGCAGAATTTAAAGAAGTTTTAATTTAGAGGTTCATTCCACCCTAGAATAGGTACATAATATCTTCAAGGTAAAGTTATGCTGAAGACTTTACGTGAAGTTTCATCCCACAAACTTCAATATCGTTGGTAAATCTAATCAGTATCGGAGCTCATCTTCATAGAGTTTCTGTGAGGGGAAGTCTCATCACTCTAATCATCATTTATTTCTAGCGTACTCTATTAAATATTTAAAAATTTAGAGATATCTTTACTGCAAGTAGAGTAACACATGTAAACCTAGAAGTTTAGGGATTATGAGGTATGGGTATTGATCTTCGCAGTGTTGTCTTTAGGAGCTACTTCGCTAAATGGGTTATCTTAGGCATAATTATAGGTATTGTTGCTGGTTTAGGTGCATATGCATTCTACACATTATTGAGCCTGACTACACACTTCTTTCTAGACTACATAGCTGGCTACATAGTGCCTAAACCTCTTGGTGAGGGTGGATCATCGAGTTATCAATTAGTTATTGAAAGACCTTGGCTAATACCGCTAGTAACAGCTATTGGTGGATTATTAAGTGGATTGATAGTATACACCTTCGCACCTGAAGCTGAAGGTCATGGAACAGATGCTGCAATCTCAGCATTTCATTATCATGGCGGTAAGATTAGAA
Source organism: uncultured Thermoproteaceae archaeon (assembly GCA_964390355.1). GTDB lineage: Archaea > Thermoproteota > Thermoprotei > Thermoproteales > Thermocladiaceae > CAYMHS01. Next base: position 122,021 of record CAYMHS010000003.1, read on the forward strand.
CTAGAATACCATTTGTGAAAACTATAGCTTCAGCAATAACTATAGGCTCTGGCGGTAGCGCTGGTAGAGAAGGCCCTACAGCACAGATTGCCGCAGGTATTGGCTCAATAATTGCATCATTACTTAAACTTGATGAGAAGGATAGGAGAATCGCTATTGCTGTCGGTGTTGGTTCAGGTATTGGTTCAATTTTCAGAGCACCACTTGGAGGTGCTCTCTTCGGTGCTGAAGTACTTTATAGAAGAGATGTTGAGGTAGAAGCTATATATCCAGCACTCATTGCAGGCGTTATTGGTTTTGCAATATTTTCAATTCTGGCAACACCAAATCCTGTTTTCGGAGAATATACTGGATATTTTAAAATTGAACACTTACCCTCATATGTACTTTTAGGAATTATATGTGGATTATTTGGAAGATTATATGCATACACATTTTACAAAGTTAGAGATCTGTTTAGAAGATTGAAGATCAAAAACCACATTAAACCCATGATAGGTGGATTAGTAACAGGAACTATTGGACTCTTCTTCCCACAAGTGCTAGGTACTAGCTATGGATGGTTACAAATGGTTATCTCAGGAAAGTTCGAACTCTTTACACTTTACGGATTAACAGCAACATTAATACTACTCGTTCTTGCAATTCTCAAAATAATTGTAACATCATTTTCAATAGGTTCAGGAGGTAGTGGTGGTGTTTTTGCTCCAGGAATTGTTATTGGTGGTTTTCTTGGAGCATCAGTTGGTTTACTCTTAAATTCTCTAAACCTCATAGACTCTGCAGAAATTCCTTCAATGGCTATTGTAGGTATGATGTCCTTCTTTGGAGGTATTGCAAAAGCACCCATCTCAGTAATGGTCATGATTGTAGAGATGACGGGAGGATTACATCTACTACCACCAACCATGATAGCTACAGCACTATCATACATAGTTTCAGGTAAGTTCTCCATCTATGAATCTCAATTACCTACAAGAAAAGACTCACCAGCTCACTGGGATGAGTATGTAATTCCAATACTTAGACAAGTAAAAATAGCAAGTGTTGATATTAAGTATGTTGAGCCCATAAGCTTAAAATCAAGTATTAGTGAAGTCATTAATGTAATTGAAAGAAACAACCTAGTCGCCGTACCTGTTGTTGAGAATAGTAAATTCTTAGGTATCATTCATTTAAGAGACATAATTAAAGTTAACAGAGCCGGAAGTAGTGTAGATATTAAACAACTTATAAGGCCATGTAGATTCATAACTAAAGAGTCAACACTTGATGAAGCTTTAAGAATTATGGCTGAAAATGATATAGATTTTGCACCTGTAATTGAGGATAATAAATACATTGGCGTAGTTACACTTCAAGCAGAAGTTAAAGCATACATGGATACTCTTAGAAGAATTATCAGGAGAAGTTAACATTAACCTTTGGTTTTTTAATTCGAGCATAATTATCATAAATCTAGTGAGTATTAAGAGTCTAGTATGGGCTTATAACGAGTTGAATAAACTTGATCTTAGAGTACTTAGAGTAATTGAGATTGGTCATAGAAAATTTGAATATGTCCCTCTTGAACTGATCATTAAGTGGGTAGGTAAGGATGAGGAAAAGATATCAAGATCTTTGAGGAAATTGAACGGTTTAGGAATGATTCAGAGATATAAAGGTAGCTATATTGGTTATAGATTAACATACCATGGATATGATGCACTAGCACTTCACACTCTAGTTAAACGTGGCATTATTAGCAAGTTAAGTCCAACACCTTTAGGTGTAGGTAAAGAATCTGACGTATATGTTGGTGATTCTGAACTTGGAATTAAAATTGTCATTAAATTTCATAGACTTGGAAGAACAAGTTTTAGAAATACTAGAAAGTTCAGAGTATGGGTTGGTGATAGAAGACACATAACGTGGCTTTACGAATCTAGACTTTCAGCACATATGGAGTATAAAGCACTAACACTTGCATATAACGTTAATGTTAAAGTTCCTAAACCCATAACTGTAAATAGACATGCTGTAGTTATGGAATATATCGATAATTCTTTACAGTTAAGTGAAGTCAAGCTCGAAGAACCTGAGAAAGTTCTTGAAGATATTATTGAGCAAGTAAGAAAAACATATAAAGAGGCCAGTATAGTTCATGGAGATTTAAGCAAATTTAATGTACTTGTAAATCTTGACAATGGTGATATTAGAATAATTGATTGGTCACAATTTGTACCTAGAGGTTATAGAAATGCTCTTGAACTTTTAAAAAGAGATTTACAGAACATTATAGACTTCTTCAATGAGTATTATGATGTTGAGACAAATTTAGATGAAGTTGTAGATTACGTAACTGAAGGAGTTGAAATTGAGGAGTTGAGTATTGAAGAAGCGTTTGAAAGAATAATGACAGACTATGAACTTAAAAAAGCAATACTAGGTGAAGAAAGTATTGAGAAGGAGTTGGAAAGAATTGATAAAGAATTTGAGTAATTTACTATTCTTAATTATGAATTTCTAAGAAAAGATATATAGATACTTGAAAGACTTGAAAATCTAAGATAATATTATGCAGATCCTTATAAGAAATGGATATGTCTATGATCCTATTAATAACATTAACGGTGAAGTAATGGATATTGCTGTTAAGAATGGAAAAATTATCGACATTAGTGAACTATCGTCCAGTGAGAAGACTATCATTATTGATGCGAGAGGTAAAGTTGTTATGCCTGGAGGAATCGATATTCATGCACATATTGCAGGACCTAAGATCAATGTTGCAAGACTCATGAGACCTGAAGATCATTACGTAACTAACATTCCTAGAAGAGGAATCGTGAGATCTCAAACAGGAAGATCAACAGTTACAGTATTGAAGACGGGTTATAAATATGCCTTAATGGGTTATACCTTAGTCTGTGAAGCTGCTAGTCCGCCTTTAAAGACAAGACATACACATGAAGAACTTAACGATACACCTATTGTTGACAAGTTAGCATATATTTTAATGGATTCTAACTGGATTGGTCTTGATTACATCATCAATAATGATCTTGAACATTTAGCAGCATATGCTGCATGGCTACTCTATGCTGTTAAGGGATTTACTATAAAGCTTGTAGATCCAGGAGCTGATGTTGCTTGGATTTACGGTAGAGGTATGGGTCTTGATTTAAATGATCAAATTCCTGAGTATGGATTAACACCTAGTGAGATCATTTACTTTCTTGGAAAATCATCAATAATGCTTAACTTACCGCATAAGATCCATGTACATACTAATAGGCTTGGAATTCCTGGAAACTATACTACGCTTCTAGGAACCATGAGGATTGCTCCAAAATATTCACTAGACTCTACTCTCGGTATGCATGTTACTCACATACAGTTCACTGGCTATAAGGGTGATGCATGGTCTACAATTGAAAGTGCAGGAGAAGATATTGCTAGAGAACTTGATAATAATCCAAATGTATCAATAGATCTAGGCCAAGTAGTCTTTGGAGCTACAACAACCATGACTGCTGATGCACCTTTTGAATTTATACTCTATCATTTAAGAATGTGGAAAGCAATCTTTCACGATATTGAAGTAGAGACAGCTACAGGTATAGTACCTTACCCTTACAGAAGAAGAAGTCTCGTAAATACAGTCCAGTGGGCTATTGGTCTTGAAGTAGCCTTAATGAGTAAATCCATCTGGAGAATAGTGCTATCTACTGATCATCCAAATGCAGCACCTTTCACTATGTATCCCAGAATTATTAAGTGGTTAATGAGTAAGAAAGCTAGAGATGAAGAATTGAAGAAATGTAATCAAAGAGCATTAAGAAGAATAAATGTACACTCCATAGATAGAGAATATACTTTTTACGATATAGCAATAATAACACGTGCAGCACCAGCAAAAATACTAGGCCTAGATAGATTTAAAGGACATTTAGGACCTAATGCAGATGCCGATATAGCTATATATGATATTGATCCTAGAAATTTTGAACCATCAAGAAACTATGATAAGATTGAGAAGGCATTCTCAAAAGCATACTGCACCATTAAGAGTGGACAGATCGTTGTCATGAATGGTGAAATAGTTAATGCTCCCTATGGTAAAACATATTACATTAATGCTGAAGTTAGTGATGAACTTATGAGAGATGTGATTAAAGATGTTGAAGATAAATTTAGAAAATACTACTCCATATCATTATCAAACTTCATAATAGACATTAATGAGTTGAGAAAGCCTTGCGGAATTAAGGTGAAAGCTTCAATATGAGCAAACTGGTCCTTTACAGTAAGCATGAATTAAATGTACCTGTAGAGATGAGGAAAGTTAAACCAGAAAGAATTGCAGGTAAGGATATTAACTATATCAAGAACTTATCTGTGTGGGAAGGTAATAGAAAGGTTTCTTTGAAGGATCTATTCGATGTTGAAGGAGATGAGAAGTTTTCAACAAATATTGAAGAAATTGAAATTGAGATTAACGGTAGGGGATTATCAAAGATTAGATACTTGGGTTATAAGATGAGTGGGGGAAAGATAATTGTTAATGGTGATATAGGACCTCTAGCTGGATACAAGATGCGAAATGGAATCATAATCATCAAAGGTAATGCTGATGATTATCTAGGTGCTAAGATGAAAGGAGGATACATAGAAGTCTATAAAAATGCTAAGAACTTTGTAGGTTCTAAACTGCTTGGAGAAAAAGCTGGCAAGGGCATGAAAGGTGGAAGAATAGTAATTCACGGTAATGCAGGTTCCTATGTAGGTAATGGCATGAAGGGGGGAGAGATCATTATTGAAGGAAATGTTAAGGATTATGCTGGCATGAATATGAAGGGAGGATTGATATGGATTAAAGGTTCCTGCGGATTATATCCAGGTGCTAGAATGGTCATGGGTAGAATTGTAGTTATGAAGAGAGTTGAAGACATATTGCCAAGCTTTTATATTGATGAAATAGTACCTAGAATAAAAGTTAAAGGTCAACTAATCGATAAACCATTTGCAACCTTTATAGGTGATGTCATTACTAGAGGCATGGGTAGATTACAAATATCGTACAGTGATAATTTAGAAATTATTAATCAATATGAAGAATTGTTAAAAATCAATTTAGAAGATTTAGAACTTTAACCAACAGTATAGATTTATAAAAATCATGTCAATATAGAAAGTGTGCCCTCTAAGGAGGAAATTATAGAATTCTTAAGAAATATTCATCCATTTACACAGTTAAGTATTTATCAAGTAAGTGAAATTGCAAAGTCAGCAACAATTCAACATTACAGAAAAAATGATAAGTTTAGTCTCGATAGTAACTACATATTCATAGTTCATTCAGGTCTCATTAAGGTCGGTACAGATCATTATAGTAGTAGAGATATAATTAATCCGCATAAGCTACATGATAAGAACGCTGAAGTTGTTGAGGATTGTAAAATCATTAAGATACCGACAGATAAGATAGGTGAATACTTCAACATTAAAGAATTTCCAACCTACTTCATAGAGTCTAAGAAATATGATATTGAGAAGATAGATTTTGAAACACCAATTAAGCACCTAATTAGAAGAAGACCTATCGTTATTTATGAAGATTCTAAAATTCACGATGCTGCTAAGATCATGCTTGAACACGGAATTAGTTCGGTAGTTGTTGTTGATAAGTATGGAAGACCTATAGGTATCTTAACAGATAGTGATCTTAGAAGAGTAGTTGCTCAAGGTATAGATATCCAGAGATCTGTAACTGACATTATGTCTAAAAACTTAGTAACAGCATCAAGAGAAGAGTCTATACTAAGCACTTTAATGAAAATGATTAAGTATAGAATTAAACATATAGTTGTACAGACTCATCAAGAAATTGATGGTGTAGTTACAATTAGAGATCTTATTGAAGTTATTTCAGGAATACCAATATACATTATTAGAGATGTGGCAAGAGCTAGAAATGTTAATGAGCTTCTAAACATGCTTAACCATTATCAGAGTAAGTTGGCAAGATTAGTCATAACTAACAAGAGCATAAATACCTTACAGTTAAGTAAGATTGTCTCCTCAATTAATGATACATTCATAACGAAGCTTATAGAGTATTATCTTGAAGATAAAGAAGTAAATGTTAGAGATTTCTGTTTCTTAGTATCAGGAAGTTGTGGAAGAATGGAACAAGTACTGATCACAGATCATGATTACTTAATAATTACAATCAACAAGGACTTGAAAGAACTTGAAAAATATGTTAAAGAAGAATTAATGAGAAGTTTTACCTTAAGTAAATCATCTTTAGAACATGTAATTCTTGTAACCTTAGAAAACTTAAACGCCCTTCTAGAAAAGGCAAATCTACTGGCAAGAGTGATATTATCGTTAATCGCTGATTCAAGAATCATTTATGGTAATCTTGAAATATATAAAGAAGTTAAGAAGCGTGTAGAAAATTACATGCTTAATAATAAGATCGTGCATAGATTACTAATTGAGGATGCTTTAAAGTATAAACCATCACTAGACGTTCTAGATAGACTTACAGGTAGTGAAATTGACATTAAACATCAAGGAACTTTACCTATAAGTTTGGGTATTCAAGGACTAGCACTTGCTTACAATGTTGAACAGACAAATACTATTGCTAGAATTGAAGAGTTAGAGAAACTTGGCGTTATAAGTAGTGATTTGAAGAGCGATCTAGAAATTGCCTACACATTCATACATTATCTTAAGGCTAAAATTGAAGCTTCAAAATTTTTAAGGAATGAAGAAGTTAATACTAAGGTCGACCTAGATTTATTAACTGAACTTGAACTTAGGTATTTGAAAGATTCTTTCAGAACCATTAAGAAATTTAGAAAATTTTTAGAGAAGGAAATTTCAAAATTCATAGTTCTCTAGCCTCTATTACTTCCTAATCTTACTAATAACGTACTTTACAATCTTTTTAGCAATATCTATTCCTGTAACTTCTTGTAAGGCCTTGAAGCCAGGTTGACTATTAACTTCAAGAACATAATAACCTTCCTTAGTTTCAACTATATCTATACCCGCAACTTCACATTCAAGAAGTTTTGCTGTCTTTACAGCGAGTTCTTCAAGTTCTTTAGAAAGATTATTTAAAGGTATTGGTTTTCCACCCTGAGCAATATTAGTTTTCCATGAGTATTTAGCCTCTCTATACATGGCAGCAATAACCTCATTATCGATGATGAATATCCTGATGTCTCTACCACCATGCCTTAAATACTTCTGAACATATATTACATGTCTTAAATATTCCAGATCAGTTACTATTCTCCAAACATGATCAATATGGTTTTTGGAGAATTTAAGTATGCCAAAGCCTCTAGAACCGAAGAGTGGTTTAATAATGAATCCACTTCTCATACGAGCCTGTAGATACTTTCTAGATGATCTATATATATGTACTGCCTTTTCAGTAATTACCGTTGGTGGTACTGGCACTCCATTCATACGTAATATATGTAATGCCCTATACTTATCGATAGCTTTCTCGATAGCTGAAGCTTTATTGATGACAATTATACCAAGCTCTTCAAGTGCATGTAGAAGATCTATTCTAAATATTGCTTGATCAAGTGAACATCTACCTATAGGTCTGACAATCACTGCTTTAACTTCCTTTGCAAGATCAATATTTTGAGCATAGATACCATAACTATCATTATCAATACGAACATAGATATCTCTAAACCTTACAGGCAACGGTCTATAACCTTCACTATTGATTGCTTTAACTAACTGTTGAGTACCCCAGCCATTAATATTTCTAGTAAGTATTGCAATATACACTATAAAATATTGCAGCTATAGTGAATATAAGAAATTTATTAGGAAGTTCCACATACATCATCAAGAATTCTAATTAAGTAATAAAAAGTGAAGTGATTACTAAATGATGCAGTTATGAAAATACCTAAACTACTAGTGAGTTTATGGAAAATTGACGAATTGAAAGAGGTAATAAATAATGACTATGTCGATATCGTGGATGTTAAAGATCCATCAAAAGGTAGTTTAGGCTTTCCTCAGATAGAAGTTGTTCAGAAAGTTGTTAGTACCTTAAAAGATAGAGAAGTAAGTATTGCTTTAGGTGATGTAAAATCTAGAAATGAAATTATAAGTACTGTTAAGTTATATGTAGATAAGTACCCAGATGTAGATTATGTAAAGATTGGACTTGAAGTTAACGATAAAGATGAAGCTATAAGTATTGTAAGAATAGTTAAAGATTATGTAGTAAACTCAAAGATAATACTTGTAGGGTATGGTGACTATAAGGTGATAAGATGTATAAAACCTAGAAACTTAGTAGATATTGCGTATAAACTTGACGTTCATGGAGTCATGATTGATACAAGACTAAAAATAAGGAAGAGTCTTCTTGAATACTTATCTGTGAATGAACTGTCAGAATTTACTTCATTAGCTAGGGATTGCAATTTAGATGTTGCACTCGCTGGTAAATTAGGTATTAAACATATACCTAAGGTTTTGAAGTTAAGTGTTGATGTTCTTGGTTTTAGAACAGCTGCATGTATTAATGATAGGTTAGGAAAACTCTGTAGCAGCAAGATTAGGGAGTTAAAGAGAAGAATTGAAGGTTCATTTAAAAGTTTACATCACTAGACTCTAACATACTTTATCACAATCTACTCATAGTGTGGTATGAAACCGTACTTTGCGAAAATTTCCTGCGCTTTCTTTGATTTTAAGAAGTCTAAGAATTTTTGTGCATTTTCAGGATTTGGGCAATTCTTTAGCTTCATAGCATAATAACTCACTCTATCTCTCTGATCAAGTTTTTCTCCTGGCTCTATTATCTCAAAGTTATATCCCTGATTTCTTGCATAAATATACTCTGTATACCATACCGGGCCAACATCTACCGTTCTCTTCATCAATCTAACTGGTGTCTCTCTATGATGTATTCTAGTCATTATGGTTGTTCCTTCAACTCTCTTAATCTCCATAATCTTATGTACAAGTTCATCACCACCAGCATCTCTATACATTTGTATGGTGTGTTTACCTATATCTTCAATTTCTGGGTCTGGTTGTGATATTCTAACATCATCTCTAGCTAAGTCATGTACTGAATTTATCTTTGCAGGGTTTCCTTGAGGAAGCATGAGAACAATTCTATTATGTAAGTATACGAAGTAGTCATCAATGAGACCTCTACTTTGTAGAGTATTTATAGCATCAATACTGACACAAGTATAGATGTCAGGTCTTCCAGTAATTACTCTATCTCTTAGTAATGCACCTTTTGCAAGTATTTGTTTTAACATGAGGCCTGGAGGTAAAGTTTCATAAAAGATTTTCTTAACCTCGGGATGCTCTTTCTGAAATGTCTTGATTAGTTCAGGCATGGCCATGAATTGATTACCAGCCATAAAGATTACTAGGTCAGCTTCATGCATGTATTCTAGACCATGAATATCGCTCTCCATGGTTGATGGTATTATGGGCATTCTTGTTTCTTTTCTTTCAATTTCTTCCTCAACAAGTCTCAAGATTCTATACGCTAAGTATGCTGCATTTTCTGGATTATCTATACCAACAACAGCTACTGGCACACCTTTAGGCATCTGAACCATACTTAATAGTGCATCAAGACCCATCAAGCTGACTGATAGTGGAACACCAATGACTGGCTTATCAGTTAGCGATGCTATGAAACCTGGAAGTGCAGCTGAAAGACCAGCCATAGCTATGAATAGCTTGACATCACTTTCAAGAACATACTTTTCAAGCTCTTGATGTTGTCTATGTGCACTTAACACCTTAACTTCATATGGAATGTTAAGCTTATCAAGAATGTCACACGCTCTTTTAGCATGTGGCAAGTCACGCTCAGAACCAACAATGATTGCAATGATGGGTTTTCTCTCCATGAATGACATAGCTAGATTACTCAATTTTAATTTTTAACATAGGCTAGGTTTTAATAATCTTAGATTAAACTATCATTTAGAGACCCAGAGAGGGCTTGAAAGCCCTCTATGATGGGTTTCATCTCCTTGCTCCCCCTTAACTTTAAGAATCTATGTAAGAAAGTTTAATAAGTAGGTAGTTAATCTATATCCTTCCGAGTATTGTGGTTGTTCAGAAGGATTCACAATTACTTCCTATAAAAGTTTGGAGATCTAGAAGGACAAGTGAAGGACCTTTTCCAACACTCAACGATAGGTGGATTCTTGTTGAAGCATATGTTAAGGAGTATAGCTTGATTAGACATCAATTAGAATCTTTTAACGACTTCATTGAGAGAAAACTTCAACAAATTATTGAGGAAGTAGATATTATAAATACTGAAATTAAAGGACTATACGTTAAACTTGAGAAAATTGAAATTGGTAGACCAAGAGTTAAGGAGGCTGATGGTAGTGAAAACATAATCTACCCTATGGAGGCTAGGTTAAGAAATCTAACCTACGCAGCACCTCTATACTTAACCATGACTCTGTACGTTAATGATGAGGAATCTTCAAGAGAGCGCGTATACATTGGTGATCTACCCATAATGGTGAAATCGAAATATTGCAATCTTTACGGGTTAAAACCAAGTGACCTTATTAAGAAACTTGAAGATCCTGAAGATCCAGGCGGATACTTCATTATTAATGGTAGTGAACGTGTGATTGTATCTCAGGAGGATTTAGCACCTAACAAGCCATTCTACGACTATGGCGAGAAGGCAAGTATTACTCATGTTGGTAAAGTAATTTCTGTAGGTGTTGGCTATAGGAGTACAGTCACTGTAGAGAGACATAGAGATGGGATTATATACGTTACATTCCCAGCAATAGCAACTAGAATACCATTCCCCATAATTATGCGTGCACTTGGACTTGAAACTGATGAAGATGTTGTACTTGCTGTTAGTGATGATGTTGAGATACAGAAAGAGCTCTTACCATCACTACAATATTCAATACAGATTGCAACAACTATTGATGATGCTAGAGATTATATTGGCAGTAAGGTGGCTATTGGTCAGCCTAGAGAAATTAGAATTGAAAGGGCAATGCAAGTACTTGATAGATACTTCCTACCACACTTAGGTACAGACTCAAGTAGAGAGACAAGACTTAAGAAAGCAATTTTTCTGGGACAAATGGTTAAGGGAGTTATAGAACTCGCACTTGGTAGAAGAAGACCTGACGATAAAGATCACGTAGCTAATAAGAGAATTAGACTTGTTGGTGAACTTATGGCTCAACTATTTAGAGCAGTATTTAGACAGCTAGTACAAGATCTAAGAACACAGCTAGAAAAATACTACACTAGAGGTAGAATTCCGCAATTAGTTACTATTGTCAGAGCAGACATCGTTACTGAACGTATCAGAAGCGCATTAGCTACAGGTAATTGGGTTGGTGGACGTACGGGAGTTTCACAAATGCTTGATAGAACTAATAGATTATCAACTATTAGTCATTTAAGAAGAGTAGTCTCTAGTCTTAGTCGTACACAGCCACACTTTGAAGCACGTGATCTACATCCAACACAGTGGGGTAGATTATGTGCTATAGAGACTCCAGAAGGTCAGAACTGTGGCCTTGTCAAGAATCTAGCTCTACTAGCTAATATCACTGTAGGTATTGATGAAAAGGAAATTGAAAATATGCTTTACGATTTAGGAGTAATACCCATACTTGAAGCTAGAAGAAGAGGAGTTAAAGGTGCTGAAGTATATCTGAACAACAGATTAATAGGTATTCATGAAGAACCTGAAAAACTTGTAAACAATGTTAGACAGTTAAGAAGGAGGGGACAAATTAGTCATGAAGTAAATATTGCATATATTAGAGAGAGAAATGAAATCAAGGTTAACTGTGATGGAGGTAGATTAAGAAGACCAGTACTAATTATTGAGAATGGCGAACTAAAATTAAAGCCAGAACATATTGAGAAGCTTAAAAATGGTGAATGGTCTTGGAGTGATCTCGTCAAGAATGGAATTGTAGAATACCTAGATGCCGATGAGGAAGAAAATGCATTAATAGCTATAAACCCAACACAAGATCTCTCAAAATATACGCATATGGAGATCATACCATCGATAATTCTTGGAGCTGTTGCTTCAATAATACCATATGCAGAACATAATCAGTCACCTAGAAATACTTATGAAGCCGCTATGGCAAAGCAGAGTTTAAGTCTATCTACAGCTAATTATAGATTTAGAGTTGATAGTAGAGGCCACTTAATGGCCTATCCTGAAAGACCATTAGTCACTACTAGAGGTATCAGTGTTGTTGAATATGATAAGAGACCAGCAGGTCAAAATGCAATTGTAGCCCTCTTAACGTACACAGGTTATAACATGGAAGATGCTATTATAATGAATAAAGCATCAATTGACAGAGGTATGTATAGAAGTCTCTTCTTTAGAACATACGAAACTGAAGAATACAAATATGCTGGTGGTGAAGAAGATAGAATAGAAATACCATCACAGACCGTTAGAGGTTATAGAGGAGCTGATGCATACGCACATCTAGATGAAGATGGTATAGTATCTCCAGAAATCTTTGTATCTAGTGGTGAAGTACTTATTGGCAAGACATCACCACCAAGATTTTATGGTGCATATTTTGAAGGAATTAGTGGTAAGAGAAGAGATTCATCAGTAACTGTTAGACGTGGTGAGAAAGGTATTGTTGATAGAGTAGTAATAACTGAGACAAATGAAGGATATAGATTGGTTAAGGTTAAAGTTAGAGAGTTAAGAGTACCTGAACTTGGAGATAAATTTGCAAGTAGACATGGACAGAAAGGAGTTATAGGTATGATTCTTCCTATGGAAGACATGCCATTTACTGAAGATGGAATTGTGCCAGATATAATTATTAACCCACATGCCCTACCTAGCAGAATGACCGTCGGTCAAATACTAGAATCAATGGCAGGTAAAGTAGCTGCTATGAAGGGTGTATTCATAGATGCAACACCTTTTGAGGGAGTTACTGAAGATGAATTAAAGGAAGCTTTAATTAAGCTTGGCTTTAGATGGGATGGTAAGGAAGTAATGTATAGTGGTATTAGTGGTGAAAAACTTGAGGCAGATATCTTCATAGGTGTTGTCTATTATCAAAAACTTCATCACATGGTTGCTGATAAAATACACGCACGTGCAAGAGGACCTGTACAGATACTTACTAGACAACCAACAGAGGGAAGATCAAGAGAGGGTGGTTTAAGACTTGGAGAAATGGAGAGAGATGTCCTTATTGCTCATGGAGCTGCAGCTCTAATTAAAGAAAGACTTGTAGATTCAAGCGATAAGTACGTCATGTATGTATGTGAACAGTGTGGCTTAATTGTCTGGTTTGATTCTAAGAGAAATAGACCAGTATGTCCAATACATGGTGATAAAGGTACCTTTGCTAGAGTAATAGTACCTTATGCCTTTAAACTTCTACTTCAAGAATTGATGAGTTTAGGTATCTATCCTAAACTTGAACTTGGAGATTTAATGGAAGAAAGAAGAAGCTAACTATCTTACTGGTTTCTGCTTCTTACCTTCAAGTATTGCTTTTAAACTTACACCATTAACCATAACAACTCTAAATCTAACTCCAGGCAAATCGCCGTAAGCTCTACCTTCAGGTCCACCAATTCTTTCAATAATCACTTCATCATGCTCATTGATGATATTCAGACCACCATCCCATGGTACAAAAGCTGTAACTACTTTACCATTCTTAGTAAGTTGGACACGTACACATTTACGAACTGCAGCATTTGGCTTACGTGCTTCTATACCTACTTTCTCAAGTACAATGCCTCTAGCAAGTGGTGCACCTTCAAGTGGATCAAATTTTTTAGCAAAATTTAGCACTCTACGTTTGTAGTGAATATCACTCCATCTAAACTTCTTTCTCTTAAGTCTGAGTTTTCTAGCAGCAAAAAGCCCTACAGGACCTTTCTTACCAGGCATAGTGTAGAAGGCTTAGTCTTAACTAGTTAATTAAACTTACTCAACATTTTCTTACATTGCGCCGTTAAAGATATGGTCTTTTAAGATATTACTACCCTATCTATGTCAAAGTATCTCTTAGCTAAAAGTTTAGCTCTATTAATGTTTCTACCATTTCTGCCAATAGCTATGGCTTTATCTTCTGGAAGAACCGTAGCTACAGCTATTTTGCTATTGTTAGGCAGTTTTGTAATTTTAACTGAAAGTACTCTTGCAGGATATAGACAATTCTTTATAAGCTCTTCAGGTGTTTCGCCATATTCAACAACTTCAGCATCTCTATTTAGAAGCTCTTTCAGCTTCTTAATATTGATACCACCTTTACCGACAGCAAGAGGAGCAAAATTTTTATCAACAACGAAGATTATTCTATTGTAAGTCATGTCTATAATGGCATCTCTAGGAGTTATACCTGTAACCTTCTCAAAAAGTGCTGCATACCGAAGTTCTTCTTCAGTAAGTCTAATGCCAGGCATAGTTCTTCGCCATCACTTAATCTTTCTTTGATAACTAACTTACAGAACCCTTTAAAAAAGTTACTATCCATAACTTGACTCATATATTGTAATTGAATTTATCAGTCCCCATACGCTTCATCAAGTCTTCTCAGTAAACCCCAAGCCTATTACTGTTTAACTATTAATTACTATTTTTAGTTATTTTTTCCATGTATTGCCATAATCCACGTTTTGCAATTATGTATGCACTTGCCATGTGTCTATCTAGACCATATCTTTTCATAATTTCTTTATGTTCTTCTCCACTCGATGTACCTTTTGGATTAACTTTAATGGTGTAAATATCTAGTTTTTGACAAGTTTTTTCAATAAATTCTATTATCCAACTTGCGAATGTTGAGACCTTGAAATTATATTTATTCGACTTTCTATCACCTATTTTGATCCATTTAAGTTTTAGAAAACCAATTACTTCAGGCTTCTCAACAGCAACAATATACTTTCCGAACCTTTCCTGAAAGTTGATTAGTATCTTAGGTATCTCATTACCAAAATATCCAATCAAGTCTTTTCCTCTATAGCCATGTGTGTTCTTCAAGTTCTTGAACCATAAAGTATATGTGTCTAGAATATTCTCATTCTCATCAGTTAATATAAAGTTTATTCTATCGGTATTTACATCAGTACCGAGTACTTTGTCTGTCTCGTAAGGTTGAACAGTAAGTGATGGGTCTATCAAGTTCCAAATTTCTTCAGGTACTGCTACTTGGATCTGTATAAATACTTTATTATCTCTAAATCCATTAATGTATAATCTAGCATCATAGTGACTTTCATGTACTTTAGCATGTTCTATCAATGTTTCAAGAATCAATCTATGCTTTCTAGATTTTGGAAACTTATATCTAATCTCAACATCCATGTAATTGCTATAATTCTTGAACAGTTTTATTCTTGCTTTACCATGTTCAATTAGTTTTATTCCACTATTTCCATAACTTTGATATTTATCTCCTCTTGATTCAAACATTTTCCAATTACTAAATTCAATCAGTGGAAGTTTACTTACGTACCACTCATAAGGATCTTCACTTTCCTCTATGAAGAATTTAGCTATTGCTAGTAATGAACTTGAAAATTCATAAACAAATTCACTACACTTCTCAGCATAGTATTTGTAAGGAATGTACTTGTAAGCGAGATGATAAGTCTCGGTTTTAAATTTCCTTAATGATTCAAATACTTTATTCGGATTCTCACACATATATTTCCATACAGGTACAATACCTACTCTCCACAAGTTAGCAGTTAAAACTGCATATCTACTAAATGGTTCGTTAAGTATGGTAGGTAGAATAATTACTTTGTAACTCATTGTATCACCATAACAATCATTTTCACATTCTTACCAATATAGTTCTGTAACTCCTTGTTGTATGGACTCTTAACATAGATTCTAACTTCTTGACCCTTTCCTCTAATTACTGTACCTTCAATGAATAACAAATCAAGAATTTTCATAATCTAAACTATCACAGTTAGACTTATAAACCTACTGTAGTAGATATATTCAGTGCCCCGTTGGGTCGAGTCCACTAGACCGAGAAAGGGCTAGTGGATAGCCCAACGGGAGAGGTTAATGATGCTAGACCTCAAGATATGGAATAGATGACAAAACCATCCAAAAGTAGTCAAACTGAGACCCTTCATCATTAAGATTAAAATTGTAAGTTTAATTTTTGAACCTTATGTTGCTAATACTCCTGCTCTTCTAAGTAGTTCATCAATGTTGATTTTACCATGATCACTCTTAGATACATCTATACCATCTTCACCATATTTAAATTGTATTATTGAGCCCGTTGATGATCTTACAGTACCATCGTAGGCTACATAAATGTCTTGTAGAGCGTTTATTAATCTACGTTGCATGTATCCACTTTGTGCTGTTCTTACAGCAGTGTCTACTAGACCATCTCTACCACCTGCAGCATGGAAGAAATACTCTATTGGTGAAAGTCCAACTCTGAAGTTTGTCTTAACGAAACCTCTAGCTATGGGTCCAATATCTCCAGGCTCAAAGTGTGCTGTTGTTCTATTTGAGAAACCTCTCTTAATTCTTTCACCTCTAATTGCTTGTTGACCAATCATTCCAACCATCTGTATGATGTTAACAATACTACCTCTAGCTCCTGTCTTAGCCATTATGTAGGCGTCACTATTCTTATCGATATACTTATCAATTATTGGACTAACTTCTTCTCTAACTTTGGATAAAGCAACTACAATGTTGTTTTCTAAAGTCTCCTCAACAGTATATCCGGGTTCCGCTTCTAATTGTCCCTTTCTATACTTATCTATGTGTTCGGCAACTTTACTCTCAACGACACTATATATTTGATCTAATTCTCTATATGCTTCTTGAGGAACAACTAATGAATCTAGACCCATAGTGAAACCTCTGAGATCTAGATATCTAAGTAACATTCTTAACACAGCATCAATCCATTTTCTAGCAAATTCATTACCATACCTCTTAACTATTGTGTGCCATAGTGAATCTACCTGCTCAGCACCTATTGATTTCTTGTCAAGAACACCAGCAACCATGTGACCGTTAATTACGATTATAAATTCATCAGTATTACATGTATATGGTTCTTTACAGGTGGTCTTCATAGCTGTTGGTTGAATCCAATTAAAATCCTTAGGTAAGAGCATAGAGAAGACTTGCTTACCTGTCCAATACTCGACGGGATGCATTATTGCTGGTTCTTCAACCTCACCTTCATAATCAGCAGCTGCTAATAGGTACATGAGCAACTTCTTATCTACAAACGTGTCTTTCTTTGTAAGTAAATATCCTCCAGTTATATAGTCTTGTCTAGCGCCAATGATGGGTCCTCCATATCTTGGTGTAATTATGTGTTTTTCAACAAGCATTAACGTTCTTGCTTCTGCACGAGCTTCTTCAGTTTGCGGTACATGTAGATTCATCTCATCACCATCAAAATCTGCGTTATATGGTGGACATACTGCTAAGTGTAGTCTGAAGGTTCTTCCTGGGAGAACTTTAACTACGTGACCCATCATGGACATTCTGTGAAGACTTGGTTGTCTATTAAAGAGTACGATATCACCATCAACTAAGTGTCTCTCTACAATGAAGCCTGGCTGTAATTTTTCAGCCCACTCTCTTCTACTTACGAATCTTAAGTCTATTCTTCTACCATCAGGTAGAATTATGTAGTTAGCTCCAGGCCATACTTCAGGACCATTAATTACGTATTGTTTAAGTTCTTCAAGATTCCACTCAGTAACAACTTCAGGTACTGTGAGTATTTTAGCTACATCTATAGGTACGCCAACTTCATTAATGCTGAGATTAGGATCAGGACTAATTACTGTTCTTGCTGAAAAATCTACACGTTTACCTGAAAGTGAACCTCTAAATCTGCCTTCCTTACCTTTCAATCTTTGTGCTAAGGTCTTAAGTGGTCTACCACTTCTGTGTTTAGCTGGTGGTAAGTTTGATAATTCATTATTGAAGTATGTTGCTATATGGTATTGAAGAAGCTCCCAAAGTTCATCAATGACGTTACTAGGAGCACCAGCCTCTATAGCTGATCTCAGCTTCTCATTAACTCTAACAATATCTACAAGTTTATGCGTAAGATCGTCTTCACTTCTAATACCCGTCTCTAACTGTATTGAAGGTCTTACCTGTGGTGGTGGTACTGGAAGAACTGTAAGTACTGCCCATTCTGGTCTACTAACTTCAGGATCGATACCTATGAGTTCAAGATCTTGATTTTGAATTTTCTCTAATCTTTCACGAATTCTAATTGGATCAAGCTTAATGAGAGCACCAGTCTCTAACTCTTCATAGAAGTGATAAGGTCTTTCAAAACGAATCTTTCTCTGCTTAGCACCACAATGTGGACATACTGTTCTCTCCATAGCTTTCTTTTTAATTCTCTCAGTCAATTTCTCAGCTAAAAGTCTCCAATGTCTTCTAAGTCTTGTAAGTCTTTTTCTATACTTTTCAATTTCTTGATCGGTAAGCAGTATCCTACCACATTCTCTACAAGTTACTCTTAAGAGATCATATATATACTTCGCAAATTCTACATGAATAACTGGTCTTGCAAGTTCGATTCTACCGAAATGGCCTGGGCATTTGTCATGAGTATTACCGCAAGTTTCACATCTCGTGCCTGGTTCAACAACACCTAATCTCTTATCCATTAATCCACCTCTCACGGGTGTTCCAGCTTCATCATAAGTTTCTGATGTAGATATCTCCATAATGGATAACTTTCTAATAACGTCGGGCGAGAGAATACCAAACTTAATAGCTTTAATTATCTTTAATGGAATTTCTACTTCACGACTTGTTAATGTTGTAGATAATGACATTTAACATCTCAATACTTCTACATATTTAAAAACCTATTTCTAAAAACTTATAATAGCAGTAATTTTGGTAATTCAGTTTAACACTGTAATTAAAGACAAAATCTTGAAAGGTAAGATTTAAAAAATAAACTACTGAACAAGAAATTCGTAGAAAAAGGTTGAAATGTATGAAAATTCCCTTCTGTACCTTCTGTGTCAAGACTAGGATCCTATGCAGTAGATGTCAAGCCTTACTAGATAGTGGTGAATATGATGAGAATGATTTAGAAGTAATTAACGCCTTCCTGAACGTTGCAAGTAGTGGTAAGTTGGAAGAGTACTTGAAAGGTGTTGAATACGTCAAATCTTATAGTATTGACAACTTCCTAGTTATTACACTTAGAGGTATTAAGAATCTTCCACGAACATTAATTACACAAATTGAGAAGAATCTTGAACAAGTACTTGGTAAGAAGGTTAGAATTGTAGAGAAAACTGGAAGTATTAATGAGATTGCTATGCAGCTTGCCTCACCGGCAAGAATTTTAACCATAGCTATATCATGGCTACCTGACGGTACTAATGAAATGATTGTTAAGATTACTAAGAGTGAAGTTAGAAAATTACCATTCAAGCCTAGCGATTTTGCAAAAATGCTTACACTTATAACTGGATCTAACACTAAGGTAGAGATTACTAGATAAATAACCTTAAATATCTGTAAATTTTTCTTCACTCTAAGTCATGAAGTTTTCAAGAAAAACACACTGGACAAGTCAAGTAAGACCTGAACTTGATGGTGAGGAAGTAGTTCTTGCAGGATGGGTTTGGGATGTTAGAGATCTCGGTAAGATAAGGTTCATAATACTTAGAGATAGAGAAGGATTTACACAAATAACTGTTAAGAAAGGACAAGTTGATGAAAAGCTTTGGAACTTAACATCAACATTAAGCAGAGAAGATGTCATTACTGTCAAAGGCATCGTTAAAGCTAGCAAAATTGCTAAAATAGGTGTTGAAGTTATACCAAGAGAAATACAGATTTTGAATAAGTCTAAGTCATTACCTATAGACATTTGGGGTAACGTTGAGACAGAATTACCTGTAAGATTAAACTTTAGAGCTGTTGATTTGAAAAGACCAAGTAACTTGATAATTTTCACCTTAACAAGCATAATCACTAAGATCATCAGAGAGACACTATACAGTGAAGGATTTATTGAAGTATTTACACCTAAAATCATAACAACAAGTACTGAAGGAGGGGCAGAACTCTTCATAATACATTACTTTGATAAAGTTGCTTATCTTGCACAAAGTCCACAGCTATATAAAGAGCAATTAACGGCATCTCTTGAGAGAATCTTTGAAATTGCACCAGCATATAGAGCTGAAAAACATAACACGAACTATCATTTGAATGAATTCATTTCAGTAGATATTGAAGCTGCCTTTATGGATTATGAAGATGTTATGAATATTCTAGATAAGATAATCTTTAACGTATATGAAGAGTTACGTGTTAAACATAACGATAAGTTAAGACGGATAGGTGTGGAGTTAAGAAGTGTCAAGATACCATTTAGAAGAATTACTTACGATGAAGCGTTAGAGCTTCTTAAAGAGCATGGTTTAAAAATTGAGAGAGGTGAAGATATTCCACAACAAGGTTTGAAAATGCTTTCACAAATTTTTGAAGAACCCTTCTACATTATTCACTGGCCTACAAGCTTAAGACCATTCTATACTAAACCTATTGAAGGTAATGAAGAACTTAGTGAATCTTTTGACTTAATAATTAATGGTATTGAAGTAGCTTCAGGTAGTACAAGAATCCATGACAAGGAAGAACTTGAGAAAGCCATGATTAAGAGAGGATTAAATCCTGAAAACTTTAAAGAACATTTAATGGTTTTTGATTATGGTATGCCACCACATGCAGGTTGGGGTTTAGGACTCTACAGACTAACCATGGCAATATTTGGTAGAGAAAATATTAGAGAAGTTGTTCTATATCCACGTGATAGATATAGACTTTCACCATAATGTACACGATTTTCAATATCTGAAGAATTTAATTAAGATACTTAATGGAAGGATTACTTAGTATATTTGTTAAATGAAGCTAAGCACTTTCTTGATATAGAATTAATTGTGTATCGATTGCTTAATGAAGATTTGAAGATATAGTTAGCCATACAAGGTGAAGATTCTAAGAGCGTAGGAAGATTTATTATTCAAGAACTTCATGGACCATTTAATAAATTGAAAAATTCTTGAATATAGGAAGTTTACTATAAATTATTGTTGAAAATAATGAAATATTAAAGAATGTAAAACTTGTATAGATTAGGTATAGCAAAAGAAAAATGAACAGCATAATTGAAAGGTGTTTAGATTTAGGGCTAAAACATTCAAATGTCAAACAACACTCAATATTAGTGATTAGGGTAAATCTAAAAGATGATATACATTCAGAAGAGCACGATGAAGCAATGAGAGGCTACTGTCTTGATTATCGCATGGCAATTGCATACTTAATTGCAAAAGGAGGACTAAGATAATTTTAAATTTAATATTCAAAAATTAATGTCCAACTAATCAACACACCTTTAGAGAAAGTTCTTTAAATACCAAATTAGTACTTGAATCTTGACATTAATGAGTCAGATTTACCTTACAGAATCAGATATCGTTAAGGAATTAAGTTCTCTCTATGCTATTCTTCCTAAAGCACTTATCGATCAGTTAATAAGTAAGATTAAGAATCTTAAACTTACGAGAGAACAATTAGCTAAAATTATTGAACTACTTATAACGGAGTACTACAAGGCAATCATTGATCCTGGTGAAGCCATTGGTATAGTTACTGCACAATCTATAGGTGAGCCAAGCACACAGATGATTCTTAGATCCTTCCACTTTGCAGGTCTTAGAGAGTACTCTATGGCTCTTGGATTACCAAGAATGATTGAGATTGTTGATGCTCGTAGAAGACCATCAATACCTATGATGACCATATATTTGACTGAAGATTATAAATATAGTGAAGAAAAGGCTCTAGAGGTTGCTAAAAAGATACAGTTAACAACTATTGAGAATGTTGCTAAAAGTGTTGAAATTGACTATTTAACATCAACAATAACCATAGAGATAGATCCTGAGCAATTAAGTTATAGAGGATTAAGTATGGCTGATATTAAAAAGGCTATAGATAAGATCAAAGGTAAAGGTGCTGAAATTGAAATTAAGGAAAATTACATAGCAGTAAGACTAGAAACTATGGATCCTATCAGACTCAGAAAGATTAGAGACAAGATTTTACAGACGAGAATTTCAGGCATTAAGAACATTAAGAAAGTTGTTGTTAGAAGAGCTAAAGATACTGGTGAATGGATACTACAGACTGAAGGTACTAACTTAGAGGCTGTACTTGAAATTGAAGGTGTTGATCACAGAAGAACTATAAGTAATGATCTTCATGAAGTTGCTGAAGTACTTGGTATTGAAGCTGCAAGAACCGTCGTTATGAACGAGTTAAAGAAAGTTCTAGACAATCAAGGACTTGACGTTGATGTTAGACACATGATGCTTGTTGCTGATGTTATGACATGGACAGGAAAAATTAGACAAGTAGGTAGACATGGTGTTGCTGGTGAAAAAGAAAGTCCACTAGCACGTGCAGCCTTTGAAGTAACTGTCCGAAATTTAGTAGAGGCATCACTTAGAGGTGAAGTTGAAAAGTTTAAAGGCGTTGTTGAGAGCGTAATTGCCGGTAAGTACATACCTATAGGTACAGGAATGGTGGAGTTGATGATGGAATTTGAGTAATAGGAAAAATGATTTAGAAGAGATGTTAAAGCTAAAAATTAAGATTAAGCCATTCTAAGGAAAGCCTTAAAAGCTACCTCTGAAGTCACACAATCATGGTTGATATCGCTAGAGAACTTCAAGTAGCAATAAATACGGGTAAGGTAGTTCTTGGCAGTAAAGAAACCATTAAAGCTATACTTAGAGGTGAAGCTAAGCTCGTCATAATAGCCGCTAATACACCACCACACATTAGGAGTGATGTTGAGTATTATGCAAAACTTGCACAAGTACCTATACATATATATCCAGGCTCAAGTTGGGATTTAGGTGCCGCATGCAAAAAACCATTCAAGATCTCTGCATTAGCAATAATAAATCCTGGTGAAAGTAACATAATGGAGCTTATACATCGATCTTCATGAAATTATTTTTAAAAGGTAGAAACTTCTTGAAAGTTTAATGAGTTTAGAAGAATTTATTAAAAATATATCTTTAAGAGTCGAGAAGTATTTAGAGAAAGAGTGCTTGTCGAGAGAAGATTATTCAAAGCTTGAAAAATTATGGCTTTGCTTAGAATTTCCTGAACAATGTTTCTATAAAGACATTGAATGGTATGGTTATAGTTATGAACTAGGAGTATATGAGGGTTTTTGGATACATTTCATAATTAATGAACTTAGAGACATACTACCTGAAGAATGCATATTAAGACCAAGTCTTGCATGTGAATTAAGTATTGATGGTGCACAATTGAGAGTTAGAGATATACTTTATGAAGCACTTGTAGAATTCTTCCATAGAAGAAGAGATGTATGTGAAAAAATGAGTAAAGATTTTCTAAATATTCTCGATAAGTTAAGTAAGGAAGCTAAACAGATAATACTGACTCTATACCTTGATGGTGATATTGTTAAGAATGGAAAGTTAGTTCTATGTAATACAACTCTTGAAAGTATCTTCATGCCCACTATCAGAATACTCTTTAGAAGTAATGTTGATGAAAAAATTTTAGGAAACGCTGTTAAGGAACTAATAAGTAGTGGACTACTTGCTCATTGCGCTTGGAGATCAGGCGTCGTTAAGTTTTACGAATACATAATACCTCCATATCTTAGACATTACTGGTCAGAGATACCTAAATACATCGATATAGTTATTCCTAAAGTTAGACATATTGATTTAAGTCTTAGAAACGAAATAATCAGAGAAATTCAAAATCTTGAAAGACAATTAGATGAAGTTAAGAAGAGACTTGAAGATATTAAGAAATTAATAGATAAGGCATTATTGTTACCTGAAAAGTAAGATATAAAAACATAATGTAACGTCTATTAGACTAGATCATGATTATAATTCCAAGTATTGATCTTCATCAAGGATATGCAGTTAAGAGAGTTCAAGGCATTAAAGGTAGTGAGAAAGTATTTATGAATCCTAAAGATGTTCTTAAAATGATCATAAATTATGATATAGAGAAGATACATATTGTCGATCTAGATGGTGCAGAGTATGGTAAGCCAGTACATAGAGAATTAATACTTGAACTTGCCAGAATTGTCAGAAATCACGGAATTAAAGTGCAAGTTGGTGGTGGTATTAGATGTCTAGATCATGCATTAGAGTATGCAAAACATGATATCGACATAATTATAGGATCCCTAGCCTTTAAAAATAGAGATGAGACTCATAGAATAGTAAGTACTTTAGGCAATGATAAAGTTTACTTATCAGTAGATGTTAAGAATGGTAAAGTAATGATTAAGGCATGGCTAGAATATGCTTGTAGTGAAGACTACGTGTTCAATATCATTAATGAACTTAACATTAAGAAAGTAGTATACACTAACATTAATGTGGAAGGAATGCTTAGCGGAGTCAAACTTAATGATAAAGTCGTAAAAACTTTAAGAGAATTCTGTAATGAACTACAATACGCGGGTGGTGTATCTACAATTAAAGATATAGAGTTACTTCATAGTTATGGGTTTGATGCAGCTATTGTAGGTATGGCATTGTATAGTGGTAAGTTAGAAGAACTTCTAAAAAGTGCGAAAAAATTAAGAACCTTAACTAGATAGAAAGATAATGCCAAAGATTAAATGTGCGTATTGCGGTAATGTTTTTGAACTAGATCTTGAGGATGTTGATTTAGATTCTGAGATTGAAGAGATTAGTAAGAATCAAGTATCAATTACTATTACTATAACCGCTAGATGTCCTAAGTGTGGTAGGAGAGTGCTCTATGGCTCTGATACCTTCAGTATTAGTTTCAGAGTGAGTGGTGACATCCTTTCTTGAGAACGTCTTTAAAATACTTAATATCTTATGAATAGTCTTTTCAGGACTTTTCTTGGCAAGTTTCCACAATTCCATATTGTCATCAACAATATATCTTAGAATTCTTGATTTAATCTTATCCTTAAACTCTACTTTCAATAGTTTAAGTGTGCTCAAAATCTTTAACATCCTTGCTGCTCTTAAGATGTGTGATTGCTTATTTTCAAGGCCTGAAATCTTGACTAAAGTATTTGCTCTAATAGTTACTTTTCTACCTCTACTTTTTCTGATAAATTCGACAAGTGCTTCTATAAGTCTTAAGTCCAGATCTTCAACCATGCATTTCACCCTAATACTTTTCGTATATTTTTACTAAACGGAGGGTATATTATGCCTTTCTCTGTAATAATTGCAGTAATGTATTTTGGTGGTGTTACATCAAAGACTGGATTATAGACTTTGACATTTTGTAGAGTTATTAATTTACCCATGACTGTCTTAACCTCGTCTGGATCTCTCTCTTCAATGACTACTTCATGAACTTTCTTTTCAAAGTCAAAGGTTGATTTTGGTGCAAGTACGTAGAAAGGTATTCCTAGTTCATGTGCAATTACTGCCTCTTTAAATGTGCCTATTTTATTAAATACGTGACCATCACTTAAAATTCTATCAGCACCTACCATTACTGAAGATACCATACCTCTAAACATTACATAACCAACGGCAGTATCTGTTATTAATGTTGCATCAATACCTTCCTCAACAAGCTCGTAAATTGTTAATCTAGCACCTTGAAGCCAAGGCCTTGTTTCAGGAACTATAACTGAGACCTTCAGACCTAGTGCGTGAGCGATTTTTATAGGTGCAAGAGCTGTTCCTAAACCAGTACCTGTAGCTAAACCACCAGCATTACATTGTGTTAACACCACATCACCGTCATGAAGCTTTTCAAGACCATAAAGGCCCATTCTTAATTCCGCTTCGAACTCTTCATTAAATATGTTATTAGCTTCAAGTTCTAGATTCTCAATAAGTTCATCAAAGCTCTTAACTTCTTTAGATATCTTTAAAGACTTACTAATCATTCTATCGATAGCCCATTTAAGATTAACAGCTGTTGGTCTAGTACTTAATAGCTTTTCACTAATAATTTCGAGTACTTCAGAAACATTTTGAAGGCTAGGTCTTCTCTCTAGTAAGCCAACAATTACGCCATAAGCTGTAGTGATACCTATAGCTGGTGCTCCTCTCACTTTCATTTTCTTAATAGCATCAATAACACTCTCAAGATTATTGAGTTCAATGTAGTTAGTCTCGAAAGGTAATTTGGATTGATCTAGAAGAATTATCATCTTTCTGTCAGAATCCCAAATTATGGGTTTAACTTTAGGTACGTATCTTCTTTTCAACTCATCTATACTGATCATTGAGGTTAGTATTTACGTAGAAGTCTTAAACATTACCTTAACATGTACTTCAAGACTTTACATATCTTTACATAAGTTTTCAACTTTTTGAAAGTTAATCTCTTAACATTGATTTTCTCTCTAAGCTTCATGATAAATTCTTGACATGTATCTTCGTTAAACTTAAATTCACGACAAATGCAAGAAAAATCATCACACCTCTCTACAGCCTCTATGAGTTTATCATCGAATTGTGCTGTGCTTATGAGTATGGTTAGAAATTCATTAATAATATCGTAGAGTACGTCTTCAATGATACTCTTAACTTCATCATGACTTAAAACAAATACCTCATCGAGAAGAATAGTCTTTACACCTAACTCTTCCGCTAAAGTCTTAGCTGAATCATTTGAAAAGCCTCTAGCAATGATCATGGGTATGGCATTTATGATCTTGGCATTTATATATGCTTGTCTAATACCTGAAACGTCAATCTTTCCTGACTTAACTTCAACTGCATATTTTCTACCATAATCGTCTAGTGCGAGTATATCTACTTCACCTACTTCAACATTGTTAATCATGACTTTGACTCTCTTATCAAGAATTTTATATCCAATTTTTGCTAGAAAGTCTGCAATAAAATCTTCAAACTTACGACTAGACATTACTTTAAAAATCATAATTAAGCTTTCTAATAAATATTCGCTCGTTATGATTATAAATTACTTCATAAAGTGTTCTTTATGTGCATTTTTGTTGCACTTGATTTTGATGGTGTCATTACTAAGCTTGAAGTTGATTGGAATGAGGTTAAGAGTAAGGTTTCGGAACTATTGGGTTATAAAGTTGATTCACTTTTTGAAATACTTTTAAAGACTTGGAACACACCACTGTATAGGGAGATTAGTAGACTGATTGAGAGTTATGAACTTAAAGCGATAGAGAAGGCAAGACCACACGACTACATTAGGTATGTCCTTGATGAATTTTCAAGAAAAGTTTCAGGAATATTTCTAGTAACTATGCAGAGCTTAAATGTTATTAACATATTTCTAGATAGGTATGAGCTTAAGGGATATTTTACAAGAATATTAACTAGAGATGATTTTCCATGTAAGAAGATGCAAATTCAATATATAATAGATAATCTAGGCATAGAGTCTTCAAGACTTTACCTCATAGATGACTTGCCAAGAAACTGTGAAATATGTCTAGAACTTGGATGTAAGTGCATACTTATCGGTAAGGAGAGTGATAAGTTCTTATGTGCTCAAAATTTACTTGATGCACTTAACCTCATAATTAGATACTTAGAAGATGTGTGCTAGGTTTAAATAGAATTTTAAGAAAATATCCTAAACAATGTATAACTCCATGGATTTACCATTACATAAGGGACACGTACCTTCATGGCTCTTCAGTAGAATGATGAAGTTAAGCTCAATCATACTTAAGATAATGATTGATGAGTACGGTATTAAAGAAACCATTAAAAGATTTAGCAATCCCGTATTCTTTCAATCATTAAATAATCTAATAGGTATGGATTGGGATAGCTCAGGCTCTACGACAATAACGACTGCAGTACTTAGAGAAGTACTTAGTAGAGAAGAACTTGGAATTAAAGTACTTGGTGGTAAGGGATTAAAAGCACTTGAAATCTCTAAGGAAATTTACAAAATACCTAAACACTACAATGTTAATTCTGAAGAACTTGAAAAGAACTCAAGACTTATAGCAAAGATAGATAATGCCGCTCTACAAGATGGATACACACTTTATCATCAAGCAGTAATTATAGGTGAAGAAGGTTCATGGACTATAATTCAGCAAGGAATGAACATTAACAGAAGAATGGCACGTAGATATCACTGGTGGATGGAAACCACCTATCTCAATAATCCACATTCAGGAATTTTAGGTATTAAAGAGAAGAATGTGCTAAACTTAACAAGTTCAAAAAGTGAAGAATGTAGAAGAGTAATTGTAGATCTCTTAAATGAGAGTCCAGTAAAGGTATTGAGAGATTACAAGATCATCATGAACATTATTAAAAGCAGAAACTCAGATAACATCTTGAAGTATCTAGGACATCACAGTGATGATAAGATTGATGATGTGAGATCAGAGGTAATACGTAATATTGGTTTAAATATTAACGAGAAGGTAATACTTAAGGTAAGAAGTGTTAATGACTTTAAAGAACTGCTACTCATTAGGGGAATTGGTCCAAGCACTATATTAGCATTAACACTCATAGCTGAATTAATTTACAATACTGAGGCTGATTGGAATGACCCAGAAGTTGTTGATCCTAGAAAGTTTACCTTCGCTTTTGGTGGTAAAGATGGTTCACCCTATCCTATCAATAAGCAAGTCTATGATGAGGTTTTAAATATATTAATGAAAGTTTATGAGAAGTTAAGAAGTACTTCAGGACTTAGAATATATTTGAAACATCTCTATCTAGTCTCTAAGAGATTAAAACTACCTTTAGAGCTTGTTAAACCTACACCTTAGTGAGCAGTTTAGGGATTGAATCTAATTGCACATATATTTTCCTAATAGTCCCTGAAATCCGCACAGTCAATATTACCACTCTAGAATCATTTATCTGTCTAATGAGTATCGTACATGCTCTAAGATAAGGTAATAAGTTAGTTGATACTTTAAGGACTACTCTATTGCCTTTCTTTTTCACAACTCTTAAATAACCTCTAATAATTCTAAGACCTAGTATTTTCTTAAAAGTATTTATCACTTCCTGAGTGATAGTATCAACATGATCTTCAGGATATATTTCAACAAGTACGTACCTAGCCATACCTTAACTGTACACTAGCTCTCCATCTTTCAATTTTATCCTAACTTTACCTGAACCTTCAAGAATTTTACCAAGAGTGAAAGCCTTTAGATTATTTCTCTCAATAACTTTTACGGTATGGTCAATATTGTCCTCACTAGTTATGACAATCATACCAATACCCATATTAAATACGCGATACATTTCATAATCATCAATATTGCCAACTTTCTGAATAAATTTGAAGATTCTAGGTGGTTCTGGTGGTTCAATAACGATATCTAGATTATCTGGTAGTATTCTTTTAAGCTTAGTATATGCACCACCTGTAATGTGAGCTGCTACCTTTATTAACTTCCTCTCATAGAGTTCCAGTATCAAGTTTGAATAAATCATTGTTGGTTTAATTAAGGCATTTCCTAAAACATCCTCAATTTCAGATATATAATCATTTAGTGAGAATTTACTTAACAATAATCTCCTAACTAATGTATATCCATTTGCATGTAATCCACTACTTTCAATACCAATAACGATATCATTTCTTGTAGGTTTTTCAGGATTGAATAGTTTTACAGCAAGCACTGTACATGAAACATCTACATAATTTACAAGATCAGGCATTATTGCCGTCTCACCACCTAGCAAAAGAACATTGGCATATCTACATGCATCTTCTATACCTTTAAGTACTTGTCTTGTAAGTTCAGGATCACTTCTAGGTAAAGCAATATAATCAACAAGTATTAGTGGTTTTGCACCATCAACCACCACATCATTAACATTCATAGCAACAGCATCCCAGCCAGCAATGTCTAATCTATTCATTTCCTGTGCTATTATTGACTTAGTACCAACACCATCACTGTGAAGAGTAATCCTGTAACTTCCAAGTCTCACGAAATTTGAATATAGACCATACTCTAGCTCAATATTTACTACATTGAGAATTTTCTTAATAACTTCATATGCTTGTTTATGCATTTCTTTATGTTTATCAAGATCAACACCAGCCTTAGCATAAGTCCAAAACTCACCCATAGGTAAGTATGTTGGTTAAGATTATATTAAACATTCCGGATAGTTAGTATTTCTCAACATGCGGTTATGTGAAGTACTATGTATACATCATTGATGTATATTAGGATCTAGTTATAGAGAATTGTTTTTATACTATTCAGTACCTAATAAATTGTGACTAATGTAGATATTGAATCACTAGGTCGAAAATTAAGTCCGCAAATAGTGAAGTAGTTAAGTAATATTGATAAAATGATTGATGAAGCTGATTTATGGTATTGTGGAGGAAGTCCTGAAAATTGGATGAAAAGTATCAAATACTCTCTTGAAATTGAGCCAAGATTTACGTACTGGGGAATACATCATGAAGATCTCAACAACATCCTGAAGTATTTAGAAGATGCTTCTGGAAGAGAATTAGTTGGTAGATATAGACAACTAATTGAAAATTTAGTAATGGTTTTTAATAAAGTACTTACAATTAAAAAGCCAAATATTGCCATGTTCTATTATACAAGCCCTGTAAAAGGCTATATAGGTGCTGGTTTAATATTGTCTTTAGAGCTAAATCCAGGTGAACTCTTTTGGAAAGATGAGTATAATCAAATGAGAGTTATGTACCCATATAGATTTAGAATGCTTGTTCTCTGGCTTCATGAGACAGTACTTCAAAGTCCTAACAATGTAAGTGCGTAGAAAGTTTTAGAGGAGCAACCTTATCCAGGTGCGCCTGGTCTTCAACCGATAAGAGATGAAGCACGTATTAGTAAGTTTAAAGAAGTTCTACATCGTGAGATACCATCATTCTTACAGAAGTTTAAGTACTATAGTGTAGAATTTAGTAAAATTACTCAAACATCAATCACCACGCCCGAGAAAGTATTATGGAATGTGGAGAAAGTGAAAGAATATTTAACTCAGAGGAATGTGAGAATTGATGAAGACATAATACGACAAGCACTCGCTACACTTGCTTCAGGAAAACACTTGATCTTGATTGGACCACCAGGAACTGGAAAGACAGAGCTAGCATGTGCAATAGCGTGTGCTCATGATATGAAACTCGTAATAAAGACAGCAACATCTGAATGGACAAGAATTGACACTATCGGTGGACCTATCTTTAAAGGTGGTAAAGTTATTTGGAAATCGGGTGTACTTTTAGAAGCTATCGTTAAAGCATATACATCAAGACAAGGCTGCATTTTAATAATAGATGAAATAAATAGAGCAAACATAGATAGAGCTTTTGGAGAGTTCTTCACAATATTTAGCTCTTCGGATACTAGTACTTGGGAAATACCTTCAAGTATTCTTGAAGAAATTCTTGAATATAGCAAATCACGTGAAGAAATGTTAGTAGATGAATATGCAGAGAAGGTGTTAAAGTTATGGAACCAATTTAAAGGCAGATTTGATGGTTTAAAGGTACCTGAAAACTTCAGAATAATAGGCACCATGAATACCTTTGATCGAAGATACTTGTTCACATTAGGTTCAGCATTATTGAGAAGATTTGCCATAATTGAAGTTACAAACCCTAAAATTGAGGATAGTGAGTTTAAAGAAATAATTGTACAATATCTACCAAAGAGTAAGGTGGACGTTGTTGACCGTATCTTGAGGCTATACAGATCTATGAGAAATTTTGTTGAGTTAGGTATCGCTCTACTTATCGATACCGCCAAGTACATTACTGAATTAATCAATCACGGTGAAGATAATGTTAGAAATGCCTTAGATCAAGCAGTGTCAGCAATAATTATCCCACAGCTTGAAGGATTATCAATAGATAAGCTTCGTAAGATTAAGCAATTATTAGAGAGTGAAGAATTAGTATTTTCAAGTCACTTACTCTATGAGCTTTATCCTGAGATAAGTGAAGCATCACTATGAGTATGAGCTTACTTGAAATTGAATTTATGGCGTACTACGTAAGTCGTACATTGCTTGTATTTCACAATAAGCTTAACTTAAAGGAAAGTATCAAATTTAGATACATCGAGACTGAGAAATATATAGAATTACCCCTAGAGTTAGGATATATTATTAAAATCTTGAAGTATATTGAAGATATCGTTCAATCAATAAAGAATTTACTAACAAAACTGCAACGAGTTATCGTAGAGGAAGTGAGATTAAGCAATTATGAAATATCGGGCATAATATCTACATCACTTTGTGGAAAATTTCTACCAAATCATGTACCTTTAAGAGAAAGAAAGATAATTCACGAAGTTGAAGCTAATTACTTCATAGTAACTCTCTTGTCATGGATTATTTCAAAAATTGTAAGTATGAAGAATTTCTTAGAAAGAGAAACTTTACTTAAATATTTAGCATACAGCATTCTAGTGAACTTGAATTATGCATATCAGTTATGTAGTAATTTAATTAATGATCCTATACTCAAACCATTAATACCCAAAGTTAGAACTTTAAAGCATGAGGGAGAAATTGATAGATTTGCTCGTAAAGTTAGAGAACTATGCATTAGAAGAATTAGAGATTACAGAACTTATCTTAAAGTTCTTCACTTATGGGAGAAGATAAAGACTCAGATTGCTATCACTATCAAGAACATTCAAGATAGTGAGGTTGTGAAGACATTACATACTTTAGAGTTAGTACCTAGTAAACTATATGAAATGTTCTGTTTCACACTATTGCTTGAATCTCTCATCAACTATATACAGCAGAAATTGAATCAAGAATTCAAAGCATGGGTTGAAGATAGTATAGTAATATTTGAAACTTCAAGACACATAATTACAATTTCATATAACTCATTAGTAAGAGGTGTGGATAGTAAATTTACGAGAGCTAAAGCTATAGGAATAATTAACGACTATATCGAGGAAGTAAAGCTCCTTAAAGGATTACCTGATACCTTACTAATGATTCACGATAAAGCATCAAGAACCAGGAAGGTAGTAGTCATAGATTATAAGTATAGTAGGGATTTAAGCTACATCATACAGTCCAGGTTCAAAGTAATGTCATATCTTTACGAGCATAATGCAGATATAGGAGTTTTGATAACGCCATTTCCTAAATATACGCGCAGAGAAGATGAGGAAGAACTTGATCATGAAGGTTTCTATAGAATCCAAAGCTTGAAAAAGCTCAGGGAGCTTTGATAAAGTTTGATGATGAAAAAACACTCGTAATAGTCTGTTATTTCGTGAATAGTTTTTGATGTTTTTAGTTATCTTTTTCTTGGTTTAGTTCGTGTTCTATTGCTCCAAAACATGCTATTAAGTATGCACTTGTTGTATGTATATCCCATCCAAATAATGTATGTACTTCTTCTGCAATTTTAGATGTATATGCTGGATGCGTAAGATAAGGTAGTGGTAAATTATATTTGTACAATTCAATTGTGTACTTTTCAACTACTGAACTTCTAAATGTTATCATTCTCCAATTAGCTTCAGTATCTTTAAGTTTCTTACGTCTAAGAGTGTTTAGAAGTTTCCAATCACCAATAAGATTACAATCTTCAAAGACATGGATAAAACATTTATGATCTAAACACCAGTAAATATCGTTTTTAATAGCATAATTTATCCAATACCAAATTCTATCACATTGAATATTTTTAATACTCGCTTCTTCAAACCAAAATGTTTTCCACGCAATAGCCTTGAAATCTATCATTCTTACAATAACTGAATTTATTCTATCAGCATTAATGTCTTTACCACTTATGATACCATTAAACCAATGTTGATATTTAGGAACATTGTAAAAACTAAATACATAGTCAATAGGTAGTGAAATATGTACTTGACCTTTAACAATATCTAAATCTTTACGATCAAGATAAATAATTACTCTAGCAGTATACGGAATGGTATTTTCACTATTACATCTTTTAATTAAATCCATGAGAATTTGCGAATCTCTTTTAGAATCTTCATACCATTTACCGTAAATGTACTGTCTATTGAAATAAGTAATTCTTAATGTACCATCTTCATAGAATTTAATATTCCTATTACCTTTATGTGATTTTTCTCTACTACCAATACATGTTACATGTTTCCAAATTTCAAACTCTATTTCATTATCATTTGGAAGTTCATTAACTAATTTATATTCACCTAATGATCTAAGTTTATCTCTCAAGCAATTTAATGACTTAAGAGTTGAATAAACTTCATAAACAACAGCTTCTGAATACTTAGCATTCGGTAAAACATCATAGACAATTTGGTAAAACTTACCTGCTATAATCTTTTGTTCAAAATTTTCGCTTAACTTTTTCCAATCTTCATATCTTTTAATTTCTTTACCAAATTCCTTCTTTATGAATGTCTTTAAATCACCGTAACTATCGATGATGTACTTGTAGAATTTATCTCTAGCATTGTTATAACGAGATATTAAGTTAATAATTTTCTTTACACACTCTTTATTGTCTATCTTGAAGTTTATTCTTATTGTCAAGTATTTTGGTAATTCAACTTGTTTAAGATTCAGGTACATAAATTATCACTTTGACTTTTCTATGCATTAAATGTTGTAGTTTAAGTGAAAGTTCGATTGGTAGTACAAGTTTTAGTTGATAACCATTCTTAACCTTTTTATGTGGTGATAATGTTGTTTCAAATTCATAAATTTCAACAATTTTACTCATGATCTAGATGAAGCAAAAGGTTTATATAAAGTTTGCTTCTCTTAATCTTCGGTAAGTAAGTCCTCCCGTGTGGATGAGGGGAGCGGTTAGAGGGTGTCTCTGTGGTGCTCCCGTAGTCTGCACGGGAGGTAGGAGTAGTGAAGAAACAGAGAAACACTGAACAGATGATGCATACCATGAGGTAGATAGTTAAAAATAGCAAAAACTATCTACCACAGAACTCTACATAGAACCTAGAAGAGAACTTATGGTGAGGAATGAGTATGTTTTTCATAAGTTAATTGATCTACTCATTACGTAATGTTGATCAATTTAAAACACTATTGTAAGTTTTTGTACTGATAAAGAAAGATGTAAAAATTTTTGAAAGTAAAGATAATGTGAAGATGATGTAGTGGTAAGCTGGGTGATTGATGATCGTCCGATGGTTGGCTGATAGTGCTTAAGAAGATGAAGAAAAAAGAAAGTTAGAATTTTAAGAGTTCTTTACTATATTGCTTTTACTCCTCTTTCACCAGTCCTTATTCTAATAACATCTTCTACAGGTAATATGAAGATCTTTCCATCGCCTGGTTTTCCAGTCCATGCATGTTTAATTATTGTGTTAATCACTTTCTCTACTCTCTCATCTTCTACCACTATTTCAATTTTAACTTTAGGTATTAAGTCTACAGAGAAGCTTCTACCTCTATATTGTAGTGATATTCCTTTTTGTTCACCTCTACCTACAACTGTAGTTACAGTCATAGGTATTACACCAATGTCTTCAAGAGCTTTCTTAACCTGTTCAAACTTTTCCTGTCTAATTATGGCTATTATGAGCTTCATATTTCTCACCTCTATGAGTATGCTTCTTCACCATGTTGTGCAACATCCAGACCTAAATACTCTACTTCGGTTGTTACTCTCCAATCTATGACCTTATTTATGATCTTAGTTGTGATGAAAGTTACCATACACACATAGACAGGGTCATGAGTATGCACTTCATATCCGTTAACTTATCATGATAACGAGTATGTAGAAGGACTTTTTATTCATTATTTTGAATATCTTTGTTTAAGTTCTTGAAGTATGGGTATGGAGTGAAATTTCTCAGCACTTAGTAATTCCCAATACATACCTCTAGGTTTAGGTCTCTTTCTAAAAGTTCTTATAATTCTTGTAGGCGTTACAATAATGTCTACAGGTACGTCATGAATTTCTTGAGGTATTTCTTCATTAATTACTTGTAAATCATGTACTGTGGTCACTACAGGAGTTTCTTCATTAACTTTACCAAGCTCTGAAAGTATACCCCACTCAATTTCTGCAAAACCCTCGCCTTTACCAAGTCTTATACCTTCGAGATTAACTACAACTGAACCAATGATTACAAGGTCAATTTTAGGTAAATTCCAAGGCTTTACTGAAGTACCCCATCTATAAGCACCCTTAATAGTTGATGCTTCTTTATAAGCATTCTTAGGTATCCTTCTAGGATCAAGTAATAGAAATCCATTCTTAATTCTTGGTGTAGGCATGATGAGTACTTTACCAAGTTCAAGAACAAGTTCTCTACATCTACGTTGTGGAGCGTCAGGATTAATCTTAACAACGCTAGCTTTTTTAAACTCATTAAGTTCAAGAACCTTCTCACAAGCAAGATCTGAACCTTTAAAGTTGGGAACCCTACCATGAGGTGGTTTAGGAAAATCCGCTAAATCTTTCTCAACTAGAAGATTCCAAACTCTTTCTCTTAACATTCTTTTAAACTCTTTCACACTCATAAAGATCTATATGAGAACTAAGCTTATATACTTAATTTACGTAATTATGAGTAAATGATGAACACGTCCTTCACTGAAGGTTCGAGTTTGAATGTTACTTTTAATCACATTTGAATACTTTTAATTATTTTCTTCATCTCCTCATTTCTTGTTCTCCTGCTCTGTCGGATTTCATTCTTCATTGCGGGAGCGCTTAGGGATGACCCAAGCATCCCCGCATACGCATATATGAATCTAAACCAAATATTCATAACTCCAACAACATCCCTATCAGCTATAAATCTGCATTTAGGACATATTGCTAGTCTATGAATATAGGAGAGCGTAGTTCCACATCTTGGGCAAATACTTGAAGTGCTTCTAGGATTAACGAGTACTATTGGTACGTTATGTTCTATCGCTTTACTTATTATCGCTTTCTGTAACTTCCCATAGGCGAGCATTGTTAACTTCCAAACAATAGTGTTTTTATTCTCACTCATGTCTTTACGCAAATATTTCAAGTCTTCAAGAACTATAGCGTAGTTGTACTTTTTTGCTTTTAGAACTATTTCTTTTGCAAACTTCCTACACCAATCAATCACTATATTTCTCGCTTTCTTATGTAGAGACCTTATTCTCTTTAGAATCCTACTGTTATACCTCCATCTCTTAGGATACTTCTTCTGTAATTCCTCACCTCTAGCTCTCTTACTTAATGCATCAATAAATCTTGTCTTATACCTTCTAGCACTAGCTCCATCATAACTTACTATTTGTTTTAGATTAACATCAAGTACTACTGCACCTCTAGGAGTATACGGTTTATACTTTGCTTCAAATACAATATTGACATAAAGCGCGCCATCACTATACTTTAGGTGAACTTCCCTCCATCTAAGACCCTTAAACCTCTCTATATACTCTCTCCTATGCATGAGCTTCAGAGCATACCATTTATCTCTGAGAATCACTCTGACCACTCCATTGTTTATCTCTACTCTAGCATTCTGATAGTCAAGTCTAGCACTCACCTTCTTTACGACTGGTTCAGAGCCATTGTTTTTCTTAGCTGATTTAACCAATGCTAATGCAGTTGAATAAATGTTCCTAGCTACATGTGCTCTAAAACCATAGCTTCTTAGCATTGAATAGAATAATTGATGTGCCTGACTTTTCTTAGGAATTCTATCCAACTCCCATAAAGTATCTATACATCTCTGAAGAGTATACTTGTAGACAGTTAAATCCCATAGTAAGTCGTTTACATTACCTTCGATAACCTTTGCCTTAACTTTCAAAGCTCTTCTATACGCTCCCTCAGGCATCCCCTAACAAGAGAGATACACACCTTCATCAGGCATTCACTAACAATCATCAATGAGTACGGATTTATAAAGCCTTGTACTCTAGTTTAGATACGCTGTGTCTTTATGGTTTCGATATACGTATTCGAAGCAAAAATCGTCAAGACAACTGGAAAATACCTAATATATCCACCCAAAGCATATCAGGAAAAATTGAAGAAACTTCATGGAAGAAAAGTGAAAGTCATAGTGGTTGAAGAAGGTAATTAAGAGTATTTAAAAAATAATTAGAATTAACATAAAACAACCTACGGCTGCTGATGAAGAGTCATCAAGCTGAGTATAGCAGTATAATGGCTGGTTATACTTACTGTAACTTCTCTCTAAAAGATTAATGAAGAAAATCTAATTCTTTATGAAGAGTTGCTGCTAAGAATTTGAATCTAATGCTTCAGCTAGAAGTTTTAGAATTTTTCTTTCCTGAATAAGGTCTCTAATAGATATTACTCCAGCAAGCTTATCATCACGATTAAGAACCACTAAATGTCTAATTCCTCGCTGTAACATTAATCTCGCGGCCTTCGATATAGATTCATCTTCATATATCGTCACTACTTTTAAAGTTCCAATTTTTTCAGCTGCTTCTTGTAATGATACTCCTTTAGCGATAGCTCTAATGATGTCTCTTTCAGATACAACACCTACAACTTTCCTATCATCTACAGGATCGACGAGAACTACGAGACCAACACCTTCATGAGTCATGAGTTTAGCAGCATTTATTGCGGGTTCGTGACGTTTCATCTTTATGGGAAATCTCTTAACGAGTTCATACACAGGTATACCCACAATTTGTAAATACTATATCTATGTAAAAAATTCTTCTCCATAAATAGTGTTAAATCTACTATAAACAAAGAGT
The DNA here is from genome assembly GCA_964390355.1 of uncultured Thermoproteaceae archaeon. Taxonomy (GTDB): domain Archaea; phylum Thermoproteota; class Thermoprotei; order Thermoproteales; family Thermocladiaceae; genus CAYMHS01. Next base: position 160,829 of record CAYMHS010000003.1, read on the forward strand.
TAAAAATACTAAATATCTATGCGTAAACATTACAGATGCTCAATATTGTTATTCTTAAAGATGTAAATAACGTTCTGAGGAGAATAAATGATTTAGGATATCCACTATGTAATGTAGGTTCAGATCTGACAATACTGATCTTCTACGATCTTAACTGTCCCGCATGTACAAAGATGGAGTTAGAGCTTGGTGATTACATTATGGAGATTGCTACTAAAAAACTTGCTAACATATACTATATGGACTTTCCTGTACATAGAGGAATTGAGAAACTACATGCAGCTATTAGATACATATCTAACGCTAATCCACAATTATTTAAAGATCTTATCAGAAAAGCATACATTCAGTTTAGAGAATCTAGAAAGATTGATCTAGGAATTGATGAGGAGATTATGAAGAAAGCTGAAGAACTTGTAAAGAAAGTTCTTGAATGTAAAAGCTTCGGTAAAGAGCTTGGAATATCAGGAACGCCAGCCATGGCTATAATATTATCTAAAGGTAATGTTGGTATTGGACTTGTTATTGAAGGTTATTGGGGTAAGGATATGCGTAAACTTATTGAAAAAATAGTTACACGTGAATCAGGTCTTTTCAAACTTTAACACTTTCCTAACCTTAACAGCAATACCTCTCTTTAAAGACTTAATCTCATCAAGACTTAGTAAGAGTCTTCCAAGAGCTATAGGAGTTCCTTTAGGATCTTTAATAATGACTTCAGAACCTGGTGCAGAGTTCTTGACATCAAGTACCGACTTAACAATTACTGACATACCTTTAGATACATACTTAACGGCCTCATCATCAATAATGACTTCATTATCAACATACTTAATGCCTGCAGATGTTGGTAGTAAATATCCATCGCTAGCTCTTGACGTAAAGGCTAACTCACCATTAATATATACATGTCTAATTCTACCTGTTAATTTATTGTATTCAATCTCGATGTTCATACCTTTCAAACGTTCAATTATAGCATTCCCATATATATAGCTTAACAATCCTAAAACTTTCTCAATAATTAGTGGATCTTTACTTCTCACCATACCTTAAAGACAAAATTCAAATACTACTTAAATACTTAACTTAAACTCTCGTGAAACGTGTATTAATCATTAATTATGGTGTTGGAAATATTGGTAGTCTTATAAATGCTTTTAGAAAAATTGGTACTGAACCAGTAGTAACTTTAGAAATTAGTGATTGTAAAGAAATCGATGCTATTGTATTTCCAGGAGTTGGATCATTCGATTCAGCTATGAGAATTTTAAAAAATAGAGGAATCGTAAATAAGATAAACGAGCTTGTAGGTAATGTACCTATACTGGGCATATGTCTTGGTATGCAATTAATGTTTGAAAATAGTGAGGAAGGAATTGAGAAGGGATTATCATGGTTTAAAGGAAAAGTTGAGAGATTGAGAAAAGGTAAGATACCACACATTGGTTGGAGCTCTATAGAAATTATGAGAGAAAGTCCTCTACTCGAAGGTATTAGTAATAATTCATACTTCTACTTCGCACATAGTTATGCAGTATTCAATATGGACAATCACTATATCGCATCCAAGACTGAATGTTATGGTAATTACTTTGTAAGTACAGTATCTTGTGAAGAAAAGTTAATTTTTGGAACACAACACCATCCCGAAAAGAGTAGTAAAATTGGTTTAAAACTTCTTAAGAACTTCATAAACGTTACTAGAAAGTAATGAGTGTCAAGATAGTTAATATCTCGGATAAGGAAGATACTTATAGAGAAGTTGAAGTTGAAGGTTTTATAGAATTGAAATCTAGATTAGATGTAAATCTTCCTGAAAACTTCATATTTAGCATCGTAAATTATGCTACAAGAAATGCATATAGATATATACCACTACTTCATCCAGTACCTATACGTGAAGTAGTTTTACTTATCAAAAGCTATGAAAATTACATTAAGCTTAACGTTAAAGGTTGGACTATTGCTAAGACAGGTATTGAGATGGACTTACTCTTCGGCTTATCATTAGGCTTAATCGCTTGTCATCATTACTTAACACTAAATAATGTAGAAATCACCAGGATAAGTAACATATGTGTTAAAAAGAAAATTAAACTACCAATGACCAATACCTCACCTCTTATTAGAAATATTGAAGAGAAGGAGCTATCTAGAGAAATTAAGCTAGAGGAGTACGAGGATGGTGATGAAGCAGTCACTACAGGATCGATAGTTCTTAAAGAGGAAACTATAGACAAGATTATCTTTAAAAGAGTCGAGAAGGGTGATGTATTAACAGTCGCTAAGACTGTAAGTCTTCTTAATGCAAAAAGAGTATCTGAATTATTACCTTTAAGAGTAAAAATGATTACAAGCATTGAACAGGACATTACTGTAAGAGAAAATAAGGTAAATGTTATCAGTAAAGTTAAGGTTAAAGATAAGTATAGACCTTTATGTGAATCTCTCTTCGCAACATTTACAGCATTATTAACAGTTTGGGATATGGTTAAGAAGTACGAAAAGAATAGTGAAGGACAATACCCATACACAATGATTAATGATGTAAAAGTATTAACTTACCGTAAATCCTAATCTAAAACTGTACATATTCAGTAGTTTATCAATAATATTTTGTATAAATTTATTAACATGTTCGTAATGTATAAAGTACTTATCAAGAGTTCTCTCTAAAAGTCTAACATCAAGATTAACAATATATGAATATTTTGAAATTAATTCACTCTCAATACTTTTTAAATCAAGATCACTCATAACCTTCACATACTTTTCACGTAATGTACTTAACGTTTCGTATCTTATTAGCTCTAAATTAACCACAGGTATACAGCATAACTTAACACTAACTTCACTACAGGAGGTATATACTTTACATCCATGCTGTATTGCCATTGTAGCATAGGGCTCCCAAATTACGCCGTACTCAACATCACCATTAATTAACATTGCTAAGATTTCTTCACCTGAAGATGCGTATACTCTCTCATGGTCTTGAAGTTCCTTGACACCCGATAAACATAACTCCATGGTTGAGAATTTGGTAGTGACTACTTTCCCAATACCTTCACTTTTAACCTCCTTCGATCTCAATATATATGCTCCACCACCAAAACCATAACCTAACGGTTGAATTTGTGAATTTAATAAATGAGTTAAGTACGCTGTGGGTACTGGTAGGTATGCAAAGATTACTTCACCTCTGAGTAAGGCTTTAGCAAGTTGGAGACCATTATTGAAAGACCTTATAAATACTTTAAATCCTTTCATCTCTAACTCTTTAAGAAATGGCATTGCAAGTACGTACTCGCTTGCACGAATAATACCTGCTCTCAATACCTTATCACTGAGTTTAACAAATACATTACCACCTCTACGAATCTTCTCTACGTATCTCTCCTTTTCAAGCCTAGAAACTGTTTCTGAAATTGAACTTTTTGAATAATTTAGTCTTCTAGCTATCTCTGAGATGGAACATTCATTTCTCTCTTCAATTAAGTACTGTAAGATCTTGTCACCTAAACTATTCACACAAAATTATCACAGTAATGCTTTTAAAGACAACTATCAACCGTCGAACAGGTGTTCGATGTGACTTTAAGAATAGCAATACCTATCTACATACTTATAATTACTATATATATAGTTGTACCATATACTATTCTTAAAAATGTAGCTTCACTTTTTGGAAACTTTACCTTCTGGATAGTCATGACTTGCATAGCTATAATAGTCTCACTACATGTCTTGAAGAGAGTGATAGCATGATTGTACTATTAGCCATTCTGCTCTACTTTCTCTCAGTACTTATTCTTGGATATCTAGTTAGGAAGTACTGGAAAATTAGTGATATTGATGATTATTTTACAGCTAAACGTCGTTTAAAAACTACATTAAGCTTCTTCACATATTTCTCAACAACTTATAGTGCTTTCATGCTTGTAGGACTTGTTGGTTGGTCATATTTTTACGGTATTGGTACTTTAGGGTTTGAATTAATGTACCTTATAGGAACGGTAGCACTATTATCAACTGTCGGTGTTAAGATTTTTCAGATAGGTAAGGCTTATAACTTAATCTCACCTACACAATTAATATATGAACTTCAAGATGTAAAAATAGCTAGATATGTCATACCGATAACGTACATGATCTTTCTAGTACCATACATGTCCATACAGCTAATAGGTCCTGCTTTAATATTGTCAAGATACGGAGTACCGTATAGTTATGGAGTTCTAATTATGGCTATCGTAGTTCTGATATATATTCTAGTAAGTGGATTTCGTGGAGTTGCATTTACAGATATGCTTCAGGGAATGCTATTTCTAGCGACAGCAATAGTATTAACAAGTATTCTAGTTAACAATATTGGTCAAGTTCAGAATACTCATCCTGAACTCTTTACAGTACCAGGAGGTTATGATTTTTGGACTTTTGAGAAATTTACACTACTTATAATTCCTTGGATGTTCTTTGCATTATCTAATCCTCAAGTGCTTCAAAGAGTGTATACTACGTATGATTATGTGTCTTATAGAAGAATGGTTATTCTATTCTCGATAGCTGGATTAGTATACACTGTACTTATGGTTCTTATAGGACTTTCAGCTAGAGCTCTGATTAGCCCTGAAGTATTACCTAAACTTGATGTTAATCTTGTAACACCAACTTTACTAACTATCATTCCTGAAGTACTTGCTGCACTTGTTGTAGTTTCTATCCTTGCAGCTGCAAAATCAACATTAGATTCCATACTTTTGACATTATCATCCTGTATATTTACTGACTTTCTTAAAAAGAGGGGAAGCTTGTTCATCGCTAAGTTAATCGTGATTATGATAACTATAGCTACAATATATTTTGCTCTTACTAGGTATGGTCCCATAGTTAAGCTTGCTGTTGAGTCTGCAGCAGCATTAATGTATGTTGTACCCACAATTCTATTCTCAATATACGGTAGAGTTAAAGGAATATATATTGATGTAGCTATTATTCTAGGTATTATAACATACATAATTTTGAAATTAATTTCAATCTTTACGATAAAGATGTTCTTCACTATGCCTGGAATATTAGCCGCAGTAACTAGTTTAATAGTACTTTTGATAGGCTGGTACAGGTTTAGGATAATATCGTGTAGAAGTTAGAGACGTGAAAAAATTATAGTTAGAGGTCTTGAGAGGAAAGTTTACACACTTCAATAAGGTGGTACATAATCTTCAGGTTTTGGTAATTCTTTAGATAAACCTTTTCTTTCTCTTATCTTCATTATCATGTCAATAAGCATACTTTCAGGTAGTGGTGCCCATCTTGAGAATTGTATACTCCAGAAAATTCTTCCTGCTGTTGCTGTTCTTAACTCATCACTTAAATTGAATGACTCAATTACAGGTATCTCACCTTTAATTATAGTCATGTATTCTGACTGTAACATGTCTAGAATCTTACCTCTATGTCTGGTAATGACACTAATTACTGCTCCAATATTTTCCTCAGTTGTTTTTGCCTCTATATAGAGTATTGGCTCTAGTAGTGTTGGTTTTGCTGATAGTAAGCCGGCAAATATTGCATTCTTTACTGCTGGCATTATCTGTGCTGGTCCTCTATGTGCTGGATCTTCATGAACAATAGCATCGTGTAGAATTACTTTGACACCTCTGAGTGGTTCTTGAGCAAGTGGTCCTGCAGATGCTGCCCATCTAAAACCTTGAATTATGTAGTCTCTGACTTCTCTTAGATATTGTACACCTGTAGTCTTATCTATAAAGACATTTACAAACTGCTCATCAACAGCCCATACACCACGAGCCTCGTCTGTATCCCATCCAGCCTTTTCTCTAAGTATTTTAGCTCTTTCTCTAGGTTCTTGATCATCTGTAACTTCACCTGTCTGTATGAGTCTAGTGGCTTCTTCATCTAGAGGTTCAACACTTATGTATAACTTATTATGCTTGTTTGGTGATTTACCTTCAAACACTGGTGATTTATCTCTAACAGTTTCTCTGAATCTGACTAGTGGTTGTGATGTTAAAAATTCAATTCTAGTTCTCTCCTTAAGCATCCATGTAGCTATTTCTAGATGTAGAGTACCTACACCACTAAGTAGTATCTGTCCTGTCTCTTGATCAATCTTTACTGAAAGTGTTGGATCTTCAATAGCTAATTCCTTCATAGCTTCTACAAGTTTTGCAAGATCGTTTGGATTCTTTGGCTCAACGGCGATAGTTACTACAGGCTCTGTAATGTACCTTAATCTCTCAAAAGGTGCTGCAATATCTTTAACTGATTGTGATATTATAGTTTCACCAGCTCTAGCATCTTCAACACCTAAAAGTGCAACAATATTTCCAGCAGGTACTTCAGGAATAACTACTCTATTTGGACCCATGTATAGGTATGTTTGAAGTACTTTTCTACTTACTTTAGCACCTATCAGATATACTTCATCACCTTCACGAATAGTTCCGCTAAAGACTCTACCTGTAGCTATAAGTCCTGCATGTGGATCTTTAGTCATCTTACTTATAGCAATAACTATAGGTCCTTCAGGATCAGCTTCAAGAAGAGCTTTACCAAGTGGCGAATTAAGATCTCCTTTCCATAACTTTGGAATTCTATACTTTTGAGCTACATGAGGTGGTGGTGTATGCTCAATAATCATGCTTAAGATAGTCTTGTAGAGTGGAAATTCTTGTGCAAGTTCATCAACATAGCCCTTCTCGTAAGCATCAATGATGTTGCTAAATTTGAGTCCAGCTTTTTGAGCTATAGGTATAGTTATTCCCCACTTATGAAGAGCTGAACCAAGTGCTACTTGACCCTTAGCTGGATCAACTTTCCATTTCTGCTTAAACTCAGGTGGTGCATACATCTCAATGAGATTATTGAATTCCTTAATTATGGTTAAGATTCTCTGTTGAACTTCATTTGGACTTAATTTAAGTTCTTTAATTAATCTATCTATCTTGTTAATGAAGAGTACAGGTCTTATAAGTTCCTCCATTGCTTGACGAACAACAGTCTCAGTCTGTGTCATTACCCCTTCAACAGCGTCAACAACGACTAGTGCTCCATCCATAACTCTTAACGACCTAGTTACATGTCCTGTAAAGTCTACATGACCAGGAGTATCTACTAGATTTATAATGTATGGTTTACCACCATACTCGAAGTATAGGCTAATGTTAGCTGCCTTAACGGTCATCTGTCTAAGCTGTTCAATTTCTACATAATCTAAAGCAAGAGCTTTACCTGCAACTTTTGGACTGAGAAGTCCAGCACCCATAAGCAATGAATCTGTTGTAGTTGTTTTACCATGATCTACATGAGCTAGAGTACCTACATTCCTTACTTGCTCTGGCTTTCTCATTATGGCTAATATATCTTCAATTTTCTTCTCAATAACCCTAACAGACATTACTTCTCAAACCAAACGTCTTTACAGAGGCATTTATAATTTTTCCTACAACATTTCACCTTACTAAGTATCCACTATGCATGTACTTACTCATGTTTTTCAATTCATTTAAGATGCTTAAAGCTTGGTCAAGATATCTAGATATGGGTGAAATTTCGAGAAAGATATTGAAGATCTCTCTCCTCACCCTATCAACCAAATCTTCAAATACTTTTAATTCTCCGAGTTCAATAATGAAAAAGTTAAATCTCTTATGTAGATTGGTATAGCATCTCTTGCAGAGAATTATTACTAAGTTTGGTCTAGATTCATGAAGTTCCAACATTTCAAGGATTTTTCTAATCTTGTCATCTGTGAGGTCCATGTTGAACCATCTAGTTAATATCCATATTATGAATCTATTATTTCCAATTTCTTTAGAGGCTATTAAGTCGATCTTTTCCTGCTCATAACTTAACATCTTCACATTACTTTTAACATCATATTTCATTGATGTTAGTATTTGTGTTAAGTAATGCTTTATTGATACTTGTGATAATGTACCTTTAATATACTCTTCAAATTCAAAACCTCTAAGTTTCATTATGAACTTATCTTCAAGTATTGGTGCAGGGATTATGCATCTAGTATTACTTGCTTTGAAAATACCTAACTTGTACATGTATGGTATTAATCTATCAATTTCACTAACGTTCTTAATAGGTTCATCAACATCATATAGATCATATCTGAGAATGTATACAGAGCCAGAACTTGTTCTATCAATTGCAGATATCCTACCGTACTTGACGTGTTCTAGTATTTTAGCAAAATATTCTCTATACTCGTCAGGAATTTCATAAATATTTACAAATCTGTAAAGTACTTTTCTAAAGATACTGTAATACTTTGACTCAATCTCATCTAAAAACTTGAATCTAGTTTTGGCTTCAAGACATTTTGGACATTTATTAAATACTTCAAAAATAAACTCCTCACTTATCTTTAAGGCTTGATGAGCATTTTCAGGTCCTAGTAATGTGTTGTAAGTAATTTTGTATTGATTAAGCAGTTCATCAATGTTTATTATCTTCTCATAGTTACTTCTTCTATCAAATCTTAAGGCTAGTAATGCTATGTAAACTCCTAGACAATTATGGTCTTTACTTAAATACTTATCAACCCAATCCATATTCATAATTGCTAAATTTTTCAATAAAACTTAACTTATAAGATTTCCTTAACGTTGCTAAATGAAAAGATTTAGAAAGAGATAAGTGTATTTATGAGGGTTATTCGGAAAGGGGATGTATGTTGTATTTTACAGCTAATATTCCCTTCTTACCTTCAATTTTCTGAGCAAGCTCTTTGATATCTCTTAACTTACCCTTAATTGCAATTACTTCAAGACAAAGATCGCGTGTTAAATGTACATGCATTGTAGCTCTTATTTGATCGAGATATTCATGTTGAACTCTATCAATACTTGCCTCAGCTTCCATGTGACCTGTTTCGTAGAGTATAACTATTGCACCACCTACGACATCTTCATCTTTACCAAGCATCCATTTTCTATCCATCACATATGACTCAATTGCTGAGGTTATGATCCAAGATCTTGTCGAGTTTGTTTCTTTAGCGACTCTGTCAAGTATATCCATGACCTCTCTTCTTAGAGATATGCTAGTTCTTACGGTAGACATTACTTGTAGAATTTCTGTCTTGAGTATATAAGGTTATTGCGTACTCTCTCCTAAATTAAGACAATATACTTTACTCAATATTATGTATCTCAACATATTCTTGGCACTAGCTCACCTCTTGGTGGTTCAAGAATTCTTAAACCACCAACTGCTGATCTATACAATACTATTCCTGAAAGCTTCTCACTCTTCTTAACTTCACCAATTACTCTAGCATTCTTAAAACCTAATTTATGCATAAACTCTACTACCTCATCAGCAACTTCATTATCGATAGCTAGTAATGCTACTCCTTCACAAGCAAGATATAGTGGATCTATACCTAACATACTTGAGTATGATGCTACTTCTTCTCTAATAGGTATCTTCTTCTCATCAATGATGATGACTGTATTGCTTGCTTTAGCCCAATCATTAAGTGCCATAGCCACACCACCTCTTGTTGGATCTCTAGCTGCATGAATGTAATCTCCATACTTCTCGATTAGAGGTATCATAAGTCTTGTTAATGATTTAACATCACTTGTAAGCTTAGTTTCTTCCACACCAATGCCTTGCTGCATGATCATTATTACAGCACCATGATCACCAATATAGTCACTGACTATGATCTTATCTCCCGGCTTTACATTTCTATCAATTATTAACTTATCAGTAATACCTATACCTACAGTGGTTATCACTATCTTGTCTATCTGTCCTTTAGGCATGACTTTGAAATCACCACCAATTAAGGCTATATCTTCATCTTTAATGACATTCATGAAGGAGTTAATGATTTTCTCAAGTTGATCTATTGGAAAGCCCTCTTCAACAACTATAGAGTCCATTATGGCTATTGGTTTACCACCAAGCATGAGAACATCATTAATAGATCCACAAGCTGCAAGTTTACCAATATCACCGCCTGGAAAGAATGGTGGGTTAACTGTGTAGGAGTCCATAGTAATGACTATGAACTTACCATCACTAATAGGTATGGCAGCCGCATCATCTGGAAAGTCAATTCCTAAACCTCCCTGAATAAGTTTTAATTTGTCAGGAACTTTTCTAAAGAGAAGCATATTAACTATTTCCGAAGTTTCAAGACCTCCACTACCGTGAGCTAAAGTTATATAACTCATGCTCTACATTAAGTGAGTTTTAAGAGGATTTTTAAGATTCAAGTAATAACTTAATTCAACTCTACATACATCACCTACAATGCTATAAACGTATAGGTAAAACTTAAAACGAATCGTATAGTAATACAGGACGTAAACTATGCCCAAAGAGGTCACAATCTTTATAGATCCCGTAACTAGAATTGAAGGTCACTTATCATTAAGAATTAGATACGATGTAGATGCTAACAAGGCTATTGACGCTTGGAGTTCAGCAGCAATGTTTAGAGGTTTTGAAGTATCCCTTAGAGGTAGATATCCAGAATCAGCAATATTCATAACATGCAGATCATGTGGTGTGTGCGGTGCTGCTCATGCAAATGCTTCAGTACTTGCATGCGATATGGCTTGTGGAGCAACACCTGAACCTCTAGGTGTCATTTTGAGAAATCTTGCATACGCCATGACAGACTACATATATGATCATTCAGTCCTACTAGGAGTTCTAGAAGGGCCAGATTATGGTTGTCTCTTCGTTAGAACTTATCAGCCAAGCATTTGGAAAATTGCTGAAGAAACAGACTGCGGCTCACCCTATGCCAATATTCATGGATTTAAGAAAGTTTCTGACCTGTTAAGAGCTTACAATCCCATAATTGGTGATCCAGTAACTTTAAAAAGTATTTGGAGACTTACAGTCTATTATCAAAGATTTGCAAAAGAGGCAGGCTCACTAATTTATGGCAAATATCCACATCCGGCAACATTAATTCCTGGAGGTATAGCTACGGATTTAACAAACCTTGAACACCTAATTACAGGTTACGTATTCAGACTAAACATATTAACCGCGTGGGTTAAGTTCCTAGTAGCTACTTGGTTTGAACTTTACTGGTTCTTTGAGGATCAGGTAGGTTATGTTCAGGGAAAGACGTACGATCCACCAATAATGTTATCTGCAGGTCTCTTTGACGATCCATTCAAATATTCAGAAATTGGTGAGAAAGGTGATCCCATAGAGATCTACAATAAAATTGATGAAGCATACGCTGCAAGATACGAAAAGCCAGGCGTAGCTTTCGGCAAAACACTTGTATGGAAAGACTTTACAAAGATTCAGAGAAACATGGTTGAAATGGTAACTACAGGATTCTATGAGGATTGGAGAGATAAGCCAAGATTTGTAGATACTGATCCTAAAGGTGTTAGACTTGTTGATGAAGCTACAAATCCAGAATTAGCAACTTACCATGAGTGGAATAAGTGGACTATGCCTAAACCTGAAAAGATAGGTTGGGAAGGTGGTAAGTATAGTTGGGGTTGTGAGGTAAGAATCGTTTATGGAAACACCCTATACCCATTCGAAGCAGGACCTCTACCTAAAGTATGGGTGCACTCATTATGGGATTACGAGTCACCTCACGGATTAATTAAGTCTGGTGGTGGTAGAATAAGAGTTACTCTTCCAGAAACTAGATTCTACAAACTTATAGGTCACGCTAAGGGATTACCTATAGAGTGTGAGAGAGAAGTAACTTTTGAATGGAGTATTGATGAATGGGCTAAAAATGGCTCAACAACACTGGCTAGACTACTAGGTAGAGCCTTCTCATTAGCCATGGCAGTTGCTGTAGCTTGGGAAAATGTGTTAACATTGCTTGAACTTTTAACAGCTGGACATACAGAGATTAAGACTTCAAGACCATGGAAGTATCCAGCAAGCTCTGTAGGTGTTGGTTGGTGTGAAGCTCCTCGTGGTGCTGTTAGGCATTGGATCGTCGTTCGTGATGGTAGAATAGCTAACTATCAATACCACGCACCCACAACAGGAAATGTTACACCAAGAACTAAGAAAGACTTCTTAGATGCTTTTGGACTGAAAGCACCACCAGAAGGACCAATATCTGTGAAATTAGGTGCATGGCATCTAGAAGCTGTAAGAGGACCATACGAAGCAGCGCTACTCAACACGACGGTCTGGGAGGAAGAAAGAGATCCTAACAAATGGATAGGTCTAGATTTTGTGAGAGCTATACGTAGCTTCGACCCATGTCTAGGATGTACAGTACATGTAGAACTTACAGGTAAAGTTAACAGAGTAATTAAGAAGTACTTATCACCAGCCTACCACTCACTCTAGCCTATCTTGAAAATCTCTCAATTTTTCCCTTACTCTCAACTCCTAAATCTTCAAAAACATAATCAACATTATCAAGACCTTTCCAAAAGCTTCTCATAATTTCAGCAAAATCACACCTACAAGATAAACCGTATTTTTTAAGTATAGCTACCAATTTATCGAGAACTTCAGGTACTTGAATAACTACTTCTTTACTAAGTCCTTTCCAGAACTCTACCCTATATGGCTTGATGAGAATTGCATATGCATCACCACTAAAGAACTTACTAACATATGCTAGTACTAGAGCAATTACGGGACCTACATTATGTATGTTATCTAGGAGTTGTGTAGTGTCGTTAATATCGAAATTCTGAACGTCAACTCTATACACTTCAACTCTTCTATCTAGATTATATGCTATATCTATAATTATGGCTAAGTCTGCATTACTTACAAGATTAATAATGTCTATACTTCTAACTTCTAAATCATAAATCTCGGCATTAACTACACAGTACTTCTTAAGTAAGTACGTGAAGTAGGTTCCAAAACCATCATCACCAATAAGTCTATTACCAACACCTATAATTACTACCCTCACGTGTAAAGGTGATGTTATGGAGAATTTAAGTGTTAAGTTGCTGTCTTTCCGTAATTGAATCATTTTAAGTGAGAATTTTCTCTTTAAGCATCAATACTTAATGCTTAAAAAGTCAAAAATCGTTAAAAGAGATGTGAACAACATAAATGTCACATTAAGTCGTAGAGACTTTCTAAAACTCGGTCTCACAGCCTCACTCGTAGGTGGTGCATTATCTGCCATAGACTGGACATCAGCTATCACTAAGGCTGCCGAAATCTTAAAGAAAGGAGAGCTTCATATCGTGTGGATTGAATCTCAAGATTGTGCTGGAGACACAATTGCGCTCCTCGATGCTACACAACCAACTCTTTTAGAAGTCTTGTTAGGCTCATTCCATAGAGTAGGTCCTGGAGCAGTAATTCTATCTTGGCATCAGACAGTCATGCCTCAATGGGGAGTTGAAATTGATGGTAAGCCAGGAAGCTTCATTAAATTTGCTATGCCCGTTGTCGTTATTAATGAGTTAATTAAGTTACTTAAAGAGGTAGGTCCAGAAAATGTTGAGAAATTAAGTGTCACTGATATACTTAAGGTGGTTAGTGACTTTGCAGCAAAACTTGAAACTGAGGGTGTGAAAATACCAACAGTACCAACACCTGTCAAGATACCTTCAAGCTTCACCTTAACCTTCATTGAGAGCATAGTTAAGGACATTGTCAGACTCTATGGTGTACCTCTTGAAGCTTTACCTAAAGTACTTGCTGACTTAGCTAGAAACTTAGGACCTCTAACTGACATTCTTGATGGATATGCTAAGTCATGGCCTTTTGAGTCTGTTGATGTTCTTAGACTTGCAGCTGAGGGTAAGCTTGGAGATTTCGTACTCGTCATTGAAGGTGCTATACCTGATGAGGAGTGGGCTAAGAGACGTGAAGGATGGTTCTCCATGGTTGGTATGGAGCATGAAGAGCCAATAACTTGTACTGACTGGATACTAAGACTTGCATCTTCAGAGAAGTGTAAGGCTGTTGTTGCTGTAGGTACATGTGCATCATATGGAGGATTACCTGCAAATAAAGTATACCAGACCGAGCAAATGCCAGAAGGCTTACCTGATTGGTCACCATCACCTACAGGTGCTGTAGGTCTTTTTGATGATCCTATTAAGGGAATTAAGGGATTAAGAAGTCTATATCCAGAAATCTTTAGAGACAAGTTATGCATTGCCGTTCCTGGATGTCCAGCAAATGGAAATGCAATTCTCAGAACTCTAGCAGTTGCTGTACTTGCCTTAAAGGGATTAATGCCAGTACCTGAACTTGACGAGTATGGAAGACCAAAATTCCTCTTTGCACAAACACTACATGAGCAATGTCCAAGAGCAGGCTCATATGCGGCTGGCGATTTGAGAAAACATCCAGGAGATCCAGACTATAGGTGCTTATTTGCTGTTGGTTGTAAAGGACCAGTAGTTAACTGCCCATTTGGCGGTAAGTTAGGTTGGATCAATGGTGTTGCAGGATGTGTAAAGCAAGGTGCAGTATGTATTGGCTGCACAATGCCAGGATTTAGTGACCACTATGAGCCATTCTTCAAACCACTACCACCACCAACACCACTAACAGCTGCACAAGCAACTGCTGCTGGAATCGCCGCTGTAGGTGCAGGTATTGGTATTGCAGCAGCAATGGCGAAAGTAATTAAGGCTAAGAGAGAGAAAGCAGTTGCAGGAGGTGAGTAATGTGGATTTTCTAGAATTTGCATATAGCTTCTTCATACCGAGCTTAATCATTGGAGCAATCTTAATATTCTACAGACTATTCAGATACATTTTCTTCATAAGAAGATACCCAGCTAAGCCTGTCTTTAGATGGAGAAAAATTGGTGGTGGACATATTGTTGGAGGCTTCATCATGACATTCTTAAGACCGATAGTTTTTGCTGCTTCACGTAGCTTTGAGACAATAATCACAGACTTCGCAGCTGGTCTTGCAATAATGCATATAGCAGGACTCATACCACTAATCTTCCTACTCTCACAACACTTAGCATGTATTGAAGTCTACGCGCCATGGCTAGCTGCTATACTTTGGCCATTAGCTATTCCACTGAACATGACTACGGGATTTCTAGGTGCTGGAATTTGGGGACCCTTAACGGTAGTGCTTAATGGTGATGTACTGTTCATACTTGCACTTATCGGTGTGTGCTATAAGCTTGGTGATCATATCTATAGAGCAGCAGCTAGGATGGCACATATAAGACTTGGAGATTTTCTAGCACTACTACTACTACTTGGCATACTGCTTACAGGATTCTTATCAGCACATCACTTGCCAAGCATGGAGCCTGTATGGGTGTACAGGACAGTACTTGGGCTTCACATATTCTTTGCCGAGATATTCATAATGGTATTACCGTTAACGAAATTCTTCCACTTCCTCTTCGGTTACTGGTACGGTAAAATTCATGAATACTACGATTCAGTGCTAAAGAGAGGTGTCTAACATGGCACTTCCAGCCTTAACTAAAGAAGAAGTTAAGAGAGCTGTGTGGAAATCTATACAGAGAGTAGATACTGTATATGTACACTACGTTGAAGATTGCGTATCTTGTGGTTTATGCTTTGAAGCATGCCCCTTCGTACATCTCGACCTAAAATACGCACCTGTAAATAAGGCTGAAGAGTATAGAAGACTATATAGGAGAAGTACTACAGTAATTGGTAGATTGTTAGGACCTCTTGCACGTGCTGGATTAATTAAGCCTAAAGACGTAGATAGGGTATTAAAGATAGCTTATAGATGCACATACTGTGGTACATGTTACCAATACTGCACGTTAGGTATATATAGTGGTGCGCTTGTTGAAGCTTTAAGAGAGGTACTTGATAACCTTGGACTCTCACCAACAGTACTTAAGACGCTGAAAGAACTTGAAGTAACTGAAAAGTATCTAGAACTTGATGGTGTCAAAAGCTTATGGAATACATTCCTAGATAACGTTAAGAAAACTATAGGTAAGGATCCACCTATAGGTAAGGAAGGTGCAAATGTGTGTCTACTCGTAACTGTCATGGACTTACTAATTACTGAAGATGCCGTATTAAGCATGATTAGGATTCTTGAGAGAGCTGGCGAAAATTGGACTTTACCATCAAGACCATTAGGTATTAAACCACCAATAGGTTATACTGTAGGTGATAGAGGAGCTACAGCTAAAGTACTTGCCAGAATTCACGGTGAAGTATCTAGGTTAAGACCTAAGAGAGTAGTTACACTAGATGGTGGATATACATACACTATGCTTAGATTTGAAATGCCATACATAACCAATGTAGAACCTGATTACGAGATACTGCATGCTGTCGAGCTTGTCTATGAGTATGATAGAGAGAAGAAGGTAAAATTTGTCAGAAAAGAACCACTATACGTGGCATGGCATGATCCTTGCCAGATGGGTAAGCGTGCAGGACTATTCAAAGTACCTAGAGAAGTTATTAAACTTGCAACACCTTACCTTGTAGAATTAAAGCGTAAGAAAATCTTCTCAAGATGCTGTGGCGGTGGTGCTGGACTCTACTTCTTGACAAGAGGTGGAATTAGTATGCTCACTGAAAAACTTGGACTACAATTCAGATTTACAGAGAAAGAATTAGATTTTCTACGTGAACTTGAAGAAGATGTTAGACACCTAGCTTACACTAGAGCTGACGATATTGCTAAGGTAAGAGCAGACTTAGTAGCTACTGCTTGTCCTGAATGTATAGCTATGTTAAGTATGGCTGTAGGAGCTAAAGGATTAACTATAGGAGTTAAACATGTCATCTCATACGTGTCTGAATACATGATTTAACCTTAACTTTTCTCTCAAACTACACATCATTCTTTTCCTCCTTCTAGCAATTTTTAAAACTTAAAATTAACAAATTCACAGTCTTACCGATGCACGAATACTCACTAGCCTATGGTATCATAATGTCAATTCTAGATTTAGTTAGAGAGAAGAAATTGAAAAGCGTGAAAGAAGTTGAAATTGAAGTTAATGATTTAGCACAGATAGATCTTGAGATCTTCAAGACAGCACTAAATGAATTAAGTAAAGATACTCCTCTAGAAGATACAAGATTTATCATTAGAGAAGTATCAACTATGTTCAGATGTCATTCATGTAACTATGAGTGGAGTTGGAAAGATATTAAAAATGATGTTATAAAAGAACTATGTGGAGATGACGGTGAATGTGACAATCCTATACATCTAAGTCCTAGCCTTGCATCAGTATATGTTAGATGTCCAAGATGTGGAAGTCTAGACATTGAGTTTACAAATTATGGTGTAAGAATAAGTAAAGTTGTGGGTGAGGTAAGTGATTGATTTGAGAGAATCCTTAATTAAGAGAAGAATTGAAAGTATAAAGCAGGTAGTAGCGGTAGGTAGTGGTAAGGGTGGTGTTGGTAAGAGCTTAATAGCATCATCAATAGCATACGAACTATCTAGAAGAGACTACAATGTTGGACTTCTAGATCTGGATCTATATGGACCTTCAGTACATAGAGTATTGAAAGTAGATTCCACAGAATTAAAAGTTACTAAACAAGGTATTGAACCTGTAAGTATAGATCAGAAGCTACAAGTCATGAGTATATACTTCTTAATTAAAAATGAACCATCACCTCTGAAAGGAGATGTAAGGAAGGATGCTATTCTTGACTTACTAGCTTACACTAATTGGAGAGATCTAGACTTCCTAATCATTGACTTACCACCAGGTACTGGTGATGAAGTTATACTTACATCAAGATATTTTAAAGATAAATTAAGCCTAATAGTTGTCACAACACCTAACGATTTAGCCTTAAATGTGGTTATGAGGTTAGTGAAACTTCTAAGAGAACTTAAAATTAAGATTTTAGGCATTGTTAATAACATGTCTTACATAAAGCATGGTGACACTGTAATCAAACCGTTTGGTGAAGTTAATGTTAGTGATATTCTTGATCTTGAACTACTTGGTGAGATACCTCTAGATCCTGATGTTAATAAAGCATTAGAAAGAGGTGATTCACCTCTTAAAGCTGGAGAATTTAGAAAAGCTATTGTAAGTATTGTTGACAAAGTTCTCAAGCATCTTTCATCAACTCGTTAGCTATAACTACTTGACCAAGACTTAAACCACCATCATTTGGAGGCACTCTTCTAGGTAGAACAACTTTCAACCCCACCTGCTCAACAACATCTTTAATACCTTTAACTATGTAGTTATTAACAGCAGCACCTCCTGATAAAATTACGTATCTATGTTTTCTATTACGCATGAGCACAGCTACCTCACCTAATGCGTAACCTAGACTGTACTGAGCCATGTATGCTAATTCTTCACTATCATACTTACCCATAAGTTCCAGAATCTTTTCAAAAATTTTAACAGTATCGATGATGTATATGTCTTCTTCATTTATTATAGGTACGTCTATAATTTCATCAACAGGTCTTGCATGCGCTTCAAGTTTAATAGCCGGTTCACCCTCATATGTTCTCTCAAAACATACTCCAAGTAGTGTACTTACGGCATCCAGAACTCTACCTGTACTTGATGTTAGTACTCCCTTACCATTAACTACTTGACTAATTGTTAGGTTTAGTTCAAGCTCTCCAAACTTAAAACCTTTCTCAACAATGTTTAACTTTCTAAATAAACTCTTAACTTCATTCTCATTCATGAAGTTCATGAGATAAGCTACAAGCATTCTTGCAGGATATATTGTAGCTATATCTCCTCCAGGCATAATGACGTATCTTAAATGTGCTCTTCTCTCGAAGTAACTATATGTGCATCTCATAACTTCACCACCCCATGCATTCCCATCAACTCCATAACCAATACCATCAATAGCAATACCAATAACTTCCTCGTCGATTTCTCTATCGACCATTGTAGATACTATATGTGACCAGTGATGCTGAATTCTTATTAATTTCAGATTATACTCTTTACTCCAAGTCTCTGCAAGCTTTGTAGTCGAATATTCAGGATGAAGATCGCAGGCAAGTACGCAATCATTAACATCTACTCTATACATTCTCATGAGTGTTGTTAAGTATTTATCAAGATCTAGAAGCGTCTCATACTCATCACAATCACCAATGAATTGTGTTGACACCACCTTATCCTCAATACCTAAAGCGCCAGTATTTTGGAGAAGAGCGCCAAAAGCAATTATTGGTTTCTTAAAGAAAGTCTTTACTCTAATCCACATAGGTGCATATCCACGACCTCTTCTGAGAAGAATAGGTTCGTTAAGTGTAAATCTTACAACACTATCATCAACTCTATTAACAATTCTTCTATTATGAACCAGTAAATAATCAACAATACCTTTAAGCTTACTAAATGCACATGATTCATCAGTACACATAGGTGAGCCATGAGGATTGCCGCTAGTCATTATGGAGAAGTGATCCTTAAGATATGATAGAAATAGATAGTGAAGTGCCGTGTAGGGTAAGAATATGCCTAAATGTTTAAGTCCAGGAGCTATGAATTTTGAAATATTTGCAGTTTCACGTATAGGTAGTAGAACTATTGGTCTTTGAATAGATGTTAATAACTTGACACTCTTATCATCTAGATATACAAGTTTAGAAGCAACTTCTAAATCAAGAGCCATGACTGCAAATGGTTGTTGAGGTCTACTTTTTCTAATTCTAAGCCTCATAACAACATCATCATCACTTGCAAGTGCAGCTATGTGATAACCGCCAATACCCTTAATACCTACTATATAACCCTCATCGACAAGTTTAGCAGCTTCACGTATAGGATCGTCAGTATCTATCAATTCTCCATCAATGCTCATTAAGTAAACTCTAGGACCGCATTTACTGCATGAAATTCCTTCAGCATGAAATCTTCTAATATTCTCAGGATCCTCATATTCTTGAAGACATTCCCTACATAGTGGAAAATCAATCATAGAAGTATTTTCTCTATCCCACGGTATAGTAAACATCATTGAATATCTAGGACCACAAAAAGCACATGAGTTGAATGGATACTTATATCTTCTAGAATCTTCAGGATTTAGCACTTCTTTTAAGCAATCATCACATATAGCGAAGTCTGGAGGTATCATAGATAGAGAGGCTCTCTTTCTTTCACTTTTAAGTATCTTAAATTCTCTATAACCTTTAGGTTCTGTCTTCACTACCCTTAACTTCTCAATAATCATTACTGATGGAGCTTCCTTGTAGAAGAATTTGAAGAACTTTTCAATACCCTCTTTAGAGCCTTCAATATATATTTCAACCTCAGCACCTCCAAGATTTTTAACATAACCATAAACGCCACTTTTAGTAGCTATTCTGTAAATGAATGGTCTAAAACCAACACCTTGGACAATACCTACTAAGTGAATTATAAATGCTAACATTACCTACATAGTATAGTAGATTAGATGAAGTTCTTATACATTACGTTATGACAATAAGATATTTAATGAAGTTTAAATAATGTCATGTATGTGTAGACTTAACGTATTCATACTCTATCCACGTGTTGAGTATTTAAGACATTTTGAAGAAAATGCTAAGAAACACGACGTCATAGTATTTGAAGGAGTGGAGAGTGAAACCTTCATAAAATTTCTTAAAGGTGAAGTTGATATTAATGAGTACTTAATGGAGCTTGAAGTAGATTTTCCACTCTTTACTTATCATCTATACATGCTCGCTAAGAAACTTCACGATTGTGGTTTTGAAGTGATGGTTATTGATCCATATCAATCAATTTCACAAGAGGTAAGATACATGTTAATAACTAATAAAGTTCAAGAACTTATCGATAAGAGAGACCCAACAATACATTATGTAATTAAGCTTGAATCAAGTATTAAAAGAATTCTTGAAAAGTATCATAAAGCCTTACGTGAAAGAGATTTTGATAAACTTGTAAAATTAACGATAGAGTATGCGAAAGCAGATGCACATAGAGTTAAGTTTAGATGTATACTTAGAGCGAAGAAGATAAGTGAATTCTTTAAGCTAAGCAATAAGAAAGTAATAATTCAAACACATCCATTTAATGAGATCATTAAGGACTACTTGAAGAATATGATGAATTGTGAAGTTAAGTATGTATCTGTCATAGATATTGTGTCTAGAGAATTGAAAATAGAGATACCACCACATCCTGGAGTCGAACTAACTTTAAGTTATGTTTATGGAAGAAAATTAAGTTTTGAAGAAGAAAAATTACTGGCAGCACGTAGTCTACTCTACGTACTCTTAACACCAAGAACCGAGTACGAACCCAGACCTGACAATCCATACCCATACTTAAAGAGAGAGCTAGAAGTACTTAAACTAATATATTCGTTAAGTTATGATGAGTGTAGGGATAGATATTACAGGATATTTAAGAAGTGAGGATGAGAAAAAATTATTAATTTTTAGTCTATTAAGTGAAGAGAACAGTCTTATCCAGACTCTACCTTACCAATAGCTTTTCTTACTGTTTTTCCGTTTGGGCATTTGAAGAGTCCAATTATTACTCCTT
>CAYMHS010000004.1:0-174071 GCA_964390355.1 uncultured Thermoproteaceae archaeon
CCCAAACGGAAAAACAGTAAGAAAAGCCATAGGAAAAGTAGAACCAACAGGATAAGTTAAATTAAACTTTTCTCTCCTCATACCTTTCCAAAACCTCAAACAAAAACATTTTATTCCTTTCCTATTCCTTTCTAATCTTAATGAGTAGTTATAGCGAAAAGGCTCGACAAGTAATTACTGAACTTATTTACGAGAGATTTCTAACATTCATTAAAAGGTACTGTAAGTGTTTAGAAGTTAAATCTCAAAACATAACATACTTCAAAATTGCTCCTCTTCTAGATGAGCTTGAGAGAAGAATTGTTAATGGAATTGAAGGTTCTCTAAGTAGTGACGTTAAGATCAAAGTTTTGAAGAAATTTTTAAGAAAAGAAATTCAGCTTGAAATTAATGGTAGAACTTATAGTAAAAATGAAGCCCTAAATTTAATAAGTCGTGTTCGCTCTTTTCTTAAATGGTATGAAACTGACTGCTCCTTATCATCAATAATTTCCGAAATTAATGATTGTAGAGAATTCAATATTGTAAACTTTGTTGAGAAGTATATAGATGTGATCGAAAGTGTATGTAGAGGTGAGTATCCCAATCTACCCCTAAATGAACTTGCCGATTATGTTGCTGAAGGTGTTAAAAGAGCCTTAAGTGAGTACTTAAGAATTAAAAATAACGCATAGCATAGTATCCTCATGAAGTATGTTTTGAAAATTAGTGGTCACGTATTTGATAGTGATGAACTTATTGAAGAGTATGCTAAGACTATTAAAGAGCTAATCACGAGAGGGGTCAAATTAGTAATAATTACTGGAGGAGGCTCAATTGCGAGAAAATATGTAAATATTGTTAGGAGATTAACAAGTAATGAGGCTTTAGCAGACTATGTAGGCATAATGGTTAGTAGATTAAATGCTTATATCTTAGCTACTGGTCTTGGAGATTACGCTTATAGGAAAATCCCAACATCTATCGATGAGATAGAGCAAGCCTATAGCACTGG
Organism: uncultured Thermoproteaceae archaeon; assembly: GCA_964390355.1. Taxonomy (GTDB): domain Archaea; phylum Thermoproteota; class Thermoprotei; order Thermoproteales; family Thermocladiaceae; genus CAYMHS01. The sequence continues at coordinate 995 of CAYMHS010000004.1, forward strand.
CAAAGTGGTCATTCTTGGGGGATTGCAGCCTGGCCAATCAACAGTTACTGTCGCTATTCTCATTGCTGAATACTTAGGTATTGATAAAGTTATTGACTGTGCCAACATTGATGCAGTATATACTGATGATCCTAAGATCAATCCTGAAGCTAGAAGATTAGAAAAAATAAGTATTTCAGAACTTCTTCAAATACTTTCAAGAACAAACGTTAAAGCAGGTACTTACGAGCTTATAGATACTTGGGCTTTGAGAATTGCTAAGAGAAGTAAGATTACAATATATGTAGTATCTGCACAAGAGCCTAGAAAGATTTTAAACATAATCTTTCACAACAGAGATTATGGCACAGTGATCATTCCTGATTAGAATGGTTTAAAAAGGAGTTGAGAAGATACTGCCGTTAATGCCGGTTAGAGGTTCTACAAATCTACAACTAAGAACGCTTATCAGATTTCTAAGAAAAGCCTCAAGTATGTATAAGGCAAGTATCTGGAAATACGTTGCTGAGCTTCTAGAAAAACCTAGAAGACAAAGAATAGCTGTTAATCTTGGCAAAATCAACAGACTAGTCAATGATGGTGATCAAGTAGTTGTTCCAGGCAAGGTACTTGCAGCAGGAATTATTGATAAGAAAATAACGATAGCTGCATGGAGATTTTCAAAATCAGCTATTGAGAAGGCATTAAGAAGTGGTTGCGAAGTTGTAACCATACCCGAATTGGTCAGGAGAAACCCAAAAGGATCAAATGTAAAGATAGTAGTGTAAAATTCATAACTTTTTCCTAATTGCTCAATCTCACATCACTCCCAATAATCCATTAAGTAAGAACTTATCTTCTTATCAATTTAATCATGCAAATAACATCATAACTACGTGATTCAGTGTAGTTAAGTTTTTAAGCCTAGTCATTACTTGCTTTTCGAGTTTTCATGAGTAGTGAAGGTAATGTCATTAATGTTGTGAGAAACCCTCCAAGCACTGAGGTTATTATTGATGCTACCAATCATGTAGCTGGCAGACTTGCAGCTATAGTTGCTAAGTGGTTACTTGAAGGTAGAAAAGTCATCATCGTTAATGCGGAGAAGGCTGTAATTACGGGAGACTTCAATATGGTACTTAACTGGTATAAGAGAAAGATCACTGAATGGAGAACACACTACAATCCTGAGAAAGTTGGTCCTAAAATACCTAGAAGACCTGACCGCATATTAAAGAGAATTGTTAGAGGCATGCTTCCTAGAAAAGATTGGAGAGGCAGAAAAGCATTAAAGAGGTTGAAAGTATACATGAGCACCCCTCCAGAATATATTAAGAGACCCAGAGTAGTCATTGTAGGAGCATTAATTAAGGAAAGACCAAGATTAAAATACGTAACTCTTGAAGAACTTTGGAAACATATAGAACCTCATAAATATGAAGAATGGATTAAAGCTAAAGAAATTTGGGAAAAGAAGTTACTAAGTACTTAATGAAGACAAATTTATAAATAAAGCTTCAACTGCAAGTTTATGAGTATGGGCTTAGATAGGTCTAGTCTCTCAAGATCAGTACCTGGAGTTACAGTACAAGAAGTTCGTGGACTTAGAGTCATCATTGCTACAGGTAAGAAAAAGACAGCTATTGCCAGAGCAATTATTAGGCCAGGAATTGGACGTGTTAGAATCAATGGCGTACCTATCGAAATTTGGCCTATAGAGATGGCTAGACTAAAAATGATGGAGCCACTACTACTTGCAGGTAATGAGTTAATCTCTAAAGTAGATATTGATGTTGATGTTCATGGAGGTGGGTATATGGGTCAAGCTTCGGCTGTAAGAATGGCTATTGCTAGAGGACTAGTAGAGTATTTTCAAAGTAATGAATTACTGGAACTGTACATGAAATATGATCCATCAATGATTAAAGGAGACCCAAGAAGAACAGAACCTAAAAAACCAGGCCTTAAGCATGCTAGATCTAAGAGACAAAAGGCGTATAGATAACTGTAAGGAAGATTTTAAATTTACCTTAATTGGAGTCTAATTGTGGCTAAATACCTCTACAAGCTCACTAATACCCCCTGTCCTAATTGTGGACTTTACCTTCCTGATCTCGATGCATGTAGACTAACAGGTACCTGCATTATTTGTGCAAGAACAATACTTAAAGAGAAGTGTAATGTTTGTGAAGATAAGAATGTATGTGATATTCTTCATGAAGGCTTGATCTTCTATAAGAATCTTGAAGAACGTGCAAGTGATTTAATTGTAGACATTTCTAAATTGCTGAATAGTGAGATTAGTAGAATATTTAGAAAATTAGGACTTAACGTAGATGATTATACAGTTGAGATACTTACTAGAATATACTTATCAGCAGTAGCTCTTCTCATAAAGATGAGAGGAAACATCACCAAATGGATAATTTCAATTCTTTCACCAGAAACTATAAAGTTAATTCCCAAAATAAGCATTGATGTAATTGATGTAGATGAGAAGTTGAAATTTGCCTTAAGAGAGTTATTAATGAGATTTGAAGTACATAATGATGAAATTATTGAACCAATAATTAATGTCTTAAAATTACTATTAATCATTTACGTGAGAATTAAGTTAGAACTTAAGAATGATCATCTCGTTATAAGTAAATTTTTAAAAGCTCTAAACAAAACCTTTACCAAGTACTTGATGACTCGTAATGTGTAGGTCTCCTTAATACTCTTCTAGGTCTATAATATTCCTTTAAGTATCTAGCTACTCTTAATGTAGATATTATGAAGAATAGTGTTAATATATTGAGTACTAGTGTCGTTACTACCAACATAATTGAGATGATTGAATTATTAACTATGATATCCATAGATAGCTCAAATTCACTACTAATCATGAACAAAACATACATCAAATACATAATGACCACTACTATTGACGTACCATTCAGTGCTGAAGCAATTATTGAATCTCTAAAAGCTGTAAATATTTCCATCCTCTCAAGACTAGATTTAGAGATATACATCATTAATGATGATGTTAAGGCAGCAGCAATATAGATAGCCCATAAAATTGTTGGCATATTCTGTGATGGAAAGAACACTCTATCTTGAAGTTTTTGTAGAATCTCTACCTTATCCATGTACATACTTACAAGATTTGGAACCAATGTGGTAGAAAATAAGTGTACAGCTAATGTGAAAGTAATGATTGAGATCAATAACATCATTACTGTGTAGAAACCGTAAGTCAGTACTTTACTTACTAATCTACTAATATCGTAGTAGTATGTCATCATTACCACAGATATATGTATTGTCTAATTCTAATTCTACACAAGTTACAAGATAGTACTCTCTCAACAACTTTAGTTCTATACCTATAATCATCCCTAGTAATTTCAAAATCAATATTCATAGTCTTGCCACAACTTGGACACTTATTAGCTAGACTGCTAATTACTGATGATGATAAGGTGGAATTTGCAGTACGTGCCGTGTGTTTCTTTGAAAATCTACTAAACATTACTAGTAAGGTCTGGATTAGAAATTTAAACTTAACTAACTCTAGGTAGCTATTATGCATGTTCCTGAAGAATTAAAACATATACTTGAAGTCGTTAGTGATGGTAAATCAAGACACATAAAATGTAAGTATCAGACAAGAAGAGGTGAATGTGGTTGCTTATTCTTTAATTTAAAAGATGCAATCATGCACTTAATAACTCATGATGAAAAATATAAGAGATTTCTAGTGAAATATCTCAGTGATAAGTATGAGTGAGAGATTAAATCTTGAAAATCTCTTAGAGAAGATCAGAAAAATTGAAAATTTTGAAGTACTTGGATACGAAGGTAATGATATAGTTGTGAGTGGTGTTAAGGGAATTGTAAGAATGTCGCTAGATGATGAAGTTAAGAAGACTTTAGGTGAGTTAAAGAGAAGAAGACCTAGAGGTAAACCGACAGATAGGCAATTAAGAACTATTGAAGAAGTAGTTAAAATCTTAATAAACAACAAAATCAAGTTCAAAATTATTTTTGGACCTAAAGAGGTCATTACGAGATTCGATCTAGATCACTACATCAGACTCACTGATAAAGATGTTAGAATTGTTGGTTTTAAAGATGAAAATGACGGTATCTTAAGATTAATATCGAGTGTGCTATCAAGATATGGACCTTTAATATTTCTTAAAAGATTATAGCAATACCTTCATAATTAAGATATTCTCAGTGTAAAATAAGTTAACTCAATATTAATCTTGAAGACTTAAAGTATCTTGAAGATATAATGATTCCAAAGATAGTACTTACTAGGAAATACCACACCCTAACCATCAGTAACGGTAATGATAGGCTATTCATTAATTTTGACGGTAGAAACTTGAACTTCACACCGCATGGCTTAAACACTCAATACATTCTATACATACCTTACAGTGGAGTGTATGTTAAGAATTGCGACTTTACACCTCTAAGACATAACAGTACCAGGTATGTTCAAGTGATTACCGTACATAATGATTACTCACTAACTTACGATATACACTTAAGTGACGGTAAGATAAGCTTTGCGAAGTACTTAACTAGCGAAGAAGTACTTAGAGGCTTTGTTAATAATGGTGATGCAACTCAGGAGTTCCATCAAGTAATTAGAGCAATCATTCATAACTATCTAAGTATGGGTACACCAATATACACTGCATACCTCAAATTAAGCATTGATGATGAGTTTATAAGGATCTTTAAGGAATTAAGGTGTAGAATTCTTAAAAATGTCATAATATTCTATAGCGCAGGTTTCTCAGTATTTATTAAGAGAGTTGGCATTAAGAGATTTAACCTCTCCATATCATCAACGTCAGCATATACTGACAAGTTTAGAAATATCGTTATAGAATTGCTGAGAAGTGCATTAATCGTTCACGATGTTAGATTTGGCAAGATTGATAATGATGTTAAGATACTGCTTGACCTCTATCTACCCTGTACTATTAAGTAAATTCTTAACGTAACTTCTATCAGTAAGCTTTACATAATTATACTTACCCCTACGTTCAATTACGATTAAACCTCTATCAACAAGTTTTCTTAAGATTCTCGTAACTGTTGATTTAGGTATATTTAAATTCTTATAAAGTTCTACTTGATATGCCTCACCATTCTTATCAAGTAGGTACTGTAAAATCTTTATTTCATCCTTACTGAATCTTATTGAAGTATCTACTTCAACAACCTCACTTTCACTATCCCCTCCTTCAAAATTAGCTTCTTTGGTATCTCTATCAGTTACTATTTCTCTGACTTGAAGGCTAGTTGTATCTTCATCTTTTTCACTAGCTTTTAACTTCTCAATCTTTAGCTTAGCTTTTTCTTTACGTCTTCCAAGTAGACTAAGGCTTATTAAAATGAAAATTACTAATAGGTTAAGTGTTGATAGTGTGAGTACTTCGATATTCATTATCAACACCTTAAAATCTCATTAATCTCATTATCGATCTTTTTAATAATTTCAGGAACAATTCCTAGACTAACATATTCATTACTAGCATACACTACACCCACATTGTCAATAATGTGTCTAGTTATTCTCCATTTTCCTGATAACTTACTAATAATACATTTCATTTTCTCAACATTACGACTATAGATGGTGAGATCTATCATGACTTTTCCAAATTCAACAACTTCTGGTAAATACACTTGAACTATAATGATAATTTCACTATTTACGTTTTTAATCTTATACAATTTTGAGATTCTGAATTTATCATAATCTACAAGCCAGTCATTGTCTAAAAATTCCTTGACTAGATCGATTATGAAGTTTGTATTTCTTGACTGTGCAATACATTGATTTACGAGTTGATATGTTGTCTCTACAAGATTGTCAATTTCGATTCTCTTCAGATTATACCATTGAGGTGTGGGTTTAAGTACTACCATTCTCTTATCAATTACATAATCGAGCTCTAATCTTAGTCTTGAACTGACTATAGATATCAGCGAAATTTCAATTTCACTGACTGGATATATGGAAACTAAGCTTAAACTGTACGTTCCTAAGACTTTATTATATTTCACTCTAAACTCCATAACTTTATCTTTAACTTCAAATCTAGATACAAGGGTTTGCTCACTAGGAGTTTCCTCTTCGATAATCCAGTTAATCACGACATTACTTACAATCAAAGTATTATTAAAATTACTCTTACAATTTTCAACCTTCACCTTATAGTAAATTTAGGAGAGGATTTTTCAAGCAACAACTATTAAGTGATCTATGAGAGGTAGGATTAGTAGATTTATCGAAATTGACAGGTATATTACTTTTAAGAGAATGTTTTTAGAGCAAGTGCTTAGTGGTAAGAAAAGAACAACAATCAGATTAGGTATTGTTAGACCAAGATATAGCGAAGTATATATAGCTTGTGAAAACTACGTATATGCTATTGCAGAAATTGAAAGAATAGAATATCTGAAGGTTCATGAACTTGATGAAGATATTGTTAAGAGTGAGGGATTTAAATGTAAAGAGGAGTTACTTAAAGCTTTAAAACGTATATATGGCAAGCTCAATACTACTGACTACGTAACTTTAATATGGTTTAAAGTTAAAAAGATACTTGATAAGCCTAAAAGATTAGATAAGATAATAGGGAAGTCCTAAGATGATGAAACTAGATAAGCTTAAAGCTATTCTTGAAAAGTATGATGTTAGCTGCTGCATAATACTTAATAGAAGCAATGTCACCTACTTCACAGACTTCAATGCAGGCTTAGCATTAAGTGTATGTAAAGATGAAATTGCACTATATGTACCTAGACTTGAATATGATAGAGCCTTAGAGGAGTTGAAAGGAGATATAGACGTGATTGCATATGCCAAATGTGAAACACCTAGAAAGAGAAATTACGAGAAGCTAATTATTCATGAATCTCTAGTTAAGTACCTTATTGATAAGTTTAGGAATATGAATGTTGATAAGGTATGTATTGACTCAGCACTAAATATTAACACTAAGGATATACAATTAATAAATATTAACAGAGATATTCTAGAGGTTAGAGCTGTCAAGGATTGGAATGAAATTGAACGTATCATGAAGGCTATCAAAATCAGTGAGAAAGCATTTAACGAGTTGTTAAGTTGTAATCTTGAAAATCTTAGTGAAAGAAGAATTGCAGCTATTGTTTACAAGTTAATTCTTGACTATGGTGGTGATGATGTAGCATTTAAACCTATAATTGCTTCAGGTCCAAATACTTACAAACCTCATCATGAATTTAGTGATAGAGTTGTTAAAAAAGGTGATGTCCTAATTGTTGATTTCGGTGCTAAGTATAGAAACTACTGTTCAGACCTTACTAGAACTCTATGTCTAGGATATGTTGATAGTAGAATGAAAGATATGTACTATGCTGTTCTTGAGGCTCAAAAAGAGGCTATTAAGAATGTTAAACATGGTATTGAAGCTTCAAAAATTGATGAAATTGCTAGACAAGTACTTAAAGAGTATGGTTTTTATGATCACTTCATTCACGGATTAGGTCATGGTGTTGGTATTGACATTCATGAAAAACCCTCAATCAATCCATGTAGTGGAGATGTTCTGCAAGAGGGAAATATCATAACTATAGAGCCTGGCATCTATATTAAGGATAATCTTGGCATTAGAGTTGAAGATATGATACTAGTTGAGAAAAATTTAGGTAAAGTTTTAACAAGTCTCTCTCGAGACATATTCTTATTGTAGAATAACTTTTCGCGCACCAGAAATATTCTTTAAATCGACAATTAAGTCTGGAGGTACCTTACCATCAATAACTATGACGAGTTTTGGTTCTTCAGATGCTTCAGGGTCTTCCGCAAAGAGTTGTCTAATACTGAGACCCTTCTCTGAAATTTTCTTTGTAACTTCAGCAACAATGCCTGGCTTTTTGGCGTCCTCAGGTACGAATACTATAACATCCATACCTAAGTACTTAGCTGCATCTATCAATGAACATGCCTGTTTAAGATTCTCATAAATTTTCTTAAGTTCAGGATTTTCAAGAATCATTTCAACAGTCTCCTTAACGACTCTACGATCAACACCAACCTCCTTAGCTACTTGTGTATGTGGTACTTCAATTTCACCACTCACAATTCTGTCAGGTGGTTTTACTTGAAAACCACGTTCAAAGAGCAATCTGGCAACTTTAGCTCTAGAAGGGTAGTTCGTAAAGTATTTACTTATTCTACTCCACAAACCTTAATCACCGATTTTAGATGTTAACCTATGCTTAAATATGTTACTCTCAGAATAATTCAGGAAAACCAAACAATAAAGTCTAAAATTTCTTCAGCTAAAGAGCTCAAGATATTTAAAACTAACAATTAAGTTGAATTTATAGTGATAAAGGTATCAGTGCCTATACATATTACAGGTTTTTGGATCATACATAGAGATGTCGATGTAGTTAAGACAGGATCTATAGGTGTTGGTATAGTACTTGATCCTAGAATTGAAATTAATGTCAAGATATGTAGAGACACTACAGATCAGATCTACATTAATGATAAGCTTGTAAGATTGAAAATAATTAATGATGTGATTAGAGAATTCTCACTTAATGATAAAGTAATTATTAAAGTAAACTCTAAGGTAAATCCAGGTGTCGGTTATGGTGTTAGCGGAGCTTTATGTTTAGGCACGGCTGTGGGTTTGGCATTGATTAAAAGAGTGAACATACTTGAAGCATCACATATTGCACATAAAGTTGAAGTTAAGAATATGACTGGTCTTGGAGATGTCATAGCCGAATACTATGGTGGCAAACTTGTAGTTCGTGAAAAACCTGGCCCTCCAGGCATTGGAAGAATACGTAAAATGGATGTTTCGGATGATATCAAGATCTTAACTGTACCTCTAGGTTATGAAGAGACTTGTAAAATTCTTAAATATGAAGATGAGATTAATCATTATGGGAGATTAGCTTTCACGAAGTTTATTAAGAATCCAAACTTTATAAATTTTCTAAAACTTGCATATGAATTTTCTAAAAAATTGAACTTCATACCTAACGATGTTGAACAAGTAATGTCTAAGTTAAGAGATTTAGTACTTGGTTATTACGTTAAGAAGAAAGTTCTAGTCATTGCATGTAGAGTTGAGAATCTTGAAAGAGTAAGTAATTACTTGAGCAGTAATGGATATAGAGTACTTATTCACGATTTGGAGAGTAACGGTATTAAATTTCGTGAATAGATTTTATAGATTTTAAAGAGAGAAAAGTATATAAACTTATACATAATCAACTCGTTAGGATCCTAAACTATGAGCGTGTGGAAGTTAAGACTTGCCATGCTTACGTGCTTCCTAGGTACTATAATCGTAGGTTCAGCCATACTGTACGGAGTAACTACATACATTTTTAAAACAAACATCACAATTACCGCAATTGCAGCCTTCATTACAGGCTTAGCAATTATTCAATGGTTACTTGCACCTAAAATTATAGAGGCAATCTACGGTGTTGAAGAGGCAGACCCTGTAAGATATGATTGGCTTCATGAAATGGTTGAAGAACTAGCTAGAGCTTCCGGCCTTAAGAAGAAGCCTAAAGTGATGATTGCACACATACCAATACCTAATGCTTTTGCCTATGGTTCACCAATTACAGGACCTAGAGTTGCTGTAACTGACGCTTTATTGAGAATTTTAAATAAAGATGAACTTAAAGCTGTTCTTGGTCATGAAATTGGCCACTTAAGGCATAGAGATGTTGCTTGGATGCTTGCAATTTCATTACTACCTATGCTAATTTACTATCTTGGTGACATACTAATGAGGTATGGCTTTTTCGGATCTATTTTTGGTGGAGAAACTAGAGAGGGAGCTCCATCATGGTTAATACTTATAGCTATAGGAGTAGCTCTACTTGTTGTAGCCTTTATACTGAACCTCTTTGTACTTGCATTTAGTAGATTTAGAGAGTACTTCGCAGATAGACATTCAGTAAAACTTATACCGAATGGTGGTAAATTACTGCAGAGAGCTCTTGCCAAGATAGTACTTGCCTCTAAGTACAACTTTGATGAACAGGAACTTGCAAGATTTTCACAATTTAGAGCACTCTTTATTCAAGATGTAACTACTAAGGTTAAACCACACTTTAGAGACGTCTCTTCATTTATTGAGTACTTAAAATCTAAACCATTAACTCTAGGTGAGAAAATTGCTGAACTCTTCTCAACTCATCCAAACATTAAGAAGAGACTAATTATGCTTGATAAGTTTAACGAGGAATACTGGTCAAAGTACTAAATTAATCTAAACCTTAAAAATCATTAAAACAACCATCTCTTATATGTCTAGTCATACTATAGCTATAATTGGAGATTCAACAATACCTGACTATCCATGTAGAGATTTAATTAACTATGCAAGACAACTTGGATGTAATGTTAAGTATGTTCCTTTATCAAGATTGTCAATAATTATTGATAATGATATCAAGATATGCTTAAGAGAGCATGTATTTAATCCTGAAGGTATATTTCTGAGAAGTATAGGTTTACTCATAGATCTTGAGCAATATTTGAGAAGAATAGCATTAATTAGGTATTTAGAACATTCAGGAATCATAACCATAAATCCACTCGACGCATTACTTAGAAGTAGAAATAAGCTTGAAACAATGCTCATACTCCATGCTAAAAAACTACCCATACCACCAACAGTAAGTACTGAAGATTTACTGTACGCATACATGATAGTTAAACAGTTCGGTGATGTTGTTATAAAGCCTATACAAGGTTCAAGAGGTTACGGTGCTGTAAAGTTAAGTGATGCTGATGTTGCTTTTCACGTAATGAAAACTTTAATCAATTTCAAAAAGCCAATATACATCCAAAAGTATGTGAATAAGCCTAATAGAGACATTAGAGTTATGGTTATAGACGGTGAAGTGTTTGGATGTATATATAGAATATCCATTAATGGCAGTTGGAAGACAAACATTGCACAAGGAGCTATTGGTAAACCTTGTGAAAATCGTGATCCAGAATTAGAAGAAATTGCCATAAGAGCAGTTGAGGCTTTAGGATTAATATATGGCGGTGTAGATATTGGTGAAAGTGGTAATGGATATGTCATCTTCGAAGTGAATGGTTCACCAGATTGGAGAGAATTAACTAAGGTTCTTGGTAAAAATCCTGCAGGAAAACTTATAGAGGTGATGATTAATAGGTTAAGAAGATAAAAGTTTATAATCTTTATTAATATAAGAGTAACTGATAATCTTGACTAGATGGATCATAAAATGTACGAGATGTGGAGTTGAAAAACAATTCAACGTAGCTTTTGACCTGACAATATACGGTAGTTCAATATGGCTATACTGTAAGAACTGCAAAGCAAATACTGAACATAAAGTTCTCGGCTTTATCGATGATGATACTGAAAGATTCATACACTTCGACGAAGCAGTGACTATAAAGTTTAGATCAGTCTAGCCTAAACAATCATTTTGTAGTTCCATCTTCAACATACTTAGCCTAGATTTTTCTTTGCGAACATTATCTATAATCTTATCAAGCATTTCTAACTCCTTCTCTTCCTCTATGCTCAAACTCTCAAGTATTTTCTTAATAAGTAACTCACTTCTTCTCTTATCATAATCTTGATACTTCCTATCTAGATCATTAATTATTTCATCGATTTGATTAATAGTATCTATACATAGTTTAACGAGCCTATTTTTCTCTTTCTCGATCCTCTCTTTAGCTTGGGAGAAGATTTCACTATTAATTTTTCCCTGAATTAACAGATCATTAAGTTTAATTAACTTATCATTGTATTCTCGAATCTTACTTTTAATTACTTCAACATCTTTAGTTATAGCCGCTATTGCTTTATCATGATCTTGACTAGATGATGAGTTTAAGATTATCTTATTACTCACTATGTTAAGATTATCTTCATTAACCTCAATCTCTCTTTCCTCACCAGTTAATGTCTTAATTATAAGGCCCTTTATAGTTTGTGACTTCTTGGATATTTTAATACCAGAGACGTGCCCCAAAGGTAAACCAGTACTACTATACACTGGAAGTCCAATCAACCTTCTATACCTATCCTGTCTATTCCTACCTATTCTTGAAAATAACTTGAAAATCACATTTTCTCTTAACCTTAAGATATATTAATCCTCATCGTGTAAAAAAGCATATGTCCTGCACTGAGGCATATGATGAACTTGTCAAAGAAATTCTAAAGTGTAGTAGGTGTGAACTTCATAAGCATAGAAGAAGAGTAGTTCCTGGTGAAGGTCCATTAAATGCAGATGTCATGATTGTAGGTGAAGCGCCTGGTGAGAAAGAGGATCTTGAGGGAAGACCTTTTGTAGGTCCTGCAGGCCAATTACTTACCAAGATTTTAGAGAAGATAGGTTTACCTAGAAGTCAAACATATATTACAAACATTGTCAAATGTAGACCACCTGAAAATCGTGATCCTAAACCGGAAGAAATTAGTGCATGTCTACCTTACCTAGTCAAGCAAATCTTAATAATTAAGCCTAAGATTATAATCTGTCTTGGTAGACATAGTGCTAGAGAATTGTTAAGACTTTCAGGAATGAAAGGTAAGTATACACAATCAATATCTAGAATTAGAGGACAAATCTTTGATGTAAACATTCAAAATCATAGAGTAATACTAACTATGACGTATCATCCAGCTTCAGCACTTTATGATCCTTCTAAGAAAGAAATTATTGAAAATGACTTACGCAAAGTTATTGATAGTGTGAAGTTAATGCACACCTGTAAAAGATCATTAATTACAGATTACTTATAGAGTACCATGTAACAATCTATATAGTCCTCTACCTAGACATAAAGTTAGAGGTAGTGTTAGTAATGTAATTGTGAGTAACATCTTCACAATACTCAATATCTGAAGAGTAAGTACTATAAAGAAGTATATAACTTCAATAATAACTCCATGACTATACTTTCTAGCACCCTTAGGTGTAGGTATCCACTTAAAAGACCATCCAGACAAGCCAAGCAGTAAAGACCATGACATTCTTGGAATAGCAAGTATGTATGCCATATTTATAGAATTAATGCTCATTAAATCCTTTAGACATAACTTACCTAAAGTTGAGTACATGCTCAAAATGTATAATGTGACTGCAAAGATTGAGAATGAAGTGATGATAAGTAAGGTCAAGTAGTTTAAGTTAATATCCATGACGCAAAATATGTACATGATAATGATTATGGGTATGATCGTCATGTATGCCAGATATTGGCAGAGATAAAGTAAGACTATGAAGTTTCTCCAAGATTTTAGAAAGTACTTAAAATACCTTCTCACAATACTTATCGTACCATAAGCCCACCTACACTGTTGTAGAGTGAAGGAGTAGTAATTACTTGGGGCTTCAAGTAATATGTAGATGTCCTCGCAATACTTGATATCAACGTTATTTATAAGTAGTCTCACACCAAGCTCGACATCTTCAAGAATAGTTTCTGGAAATCCATTAACTAACTTTAATGTAGAGTACTTAATGCAAAGACCACTACCTAATGTAGGTATCCAGCCGGTATATTTGTAAAGTCCTTTTAAGAACTTGAAGAAATATTCATAACCTAATTTCTGTCCTCTTGCTAATACAGTATCCTCATTTTTCACGACCCATTTAGGTACAAGAACATTGAAATCAGACTCAACTATCTTGTGAAGAAATTCTGAAGTAATGATTGAATCAATATCGAGTACTATTATTATGTCGCTATCTTTCAATTCTAAATTACTTAAAGCATAGTTTAGAGCTCCACCTTTATACCCTTTAGCCTTAGGTCTATGTAGTATCTTGACATCTCCCTGAAAATTTACTCTCCTCATGACTTCAAGCAACTTTTTAGGCTCATCCTCATCGATAATAAAGATTAAATTGTAACTTATTGAGGAATTTATCTGCATCATACTCTTTAGAAAACTTTCAATTACATCTTCACTTTCTCTCTTTATAGGTACTAGGATGAATATTCTTCCACATCTCTTCTCTCTTTCTGACACATCAACCCTATAGGTATTTTTCATACCTTTTAAAGACAAGATTGATTGAAGTAGTAAGGGGTAGAAAGCTATAATGATTAGAATTGTAAGTATTGATGTTAAGAATGTGATTATCATTATTCTCAACTTCTTCCCTTAATTCTTCTTTCTAAACTTGTAATTATGTTTAGAAGTTCTGTATCTGATGGATATTTACCTGTAATTTTATAGTATCTATAAAGCTCATACTCAATATGTAGTTCAGTCATTACTCCATTACTTTCTAAAATTTTAGAAGCTTCTACAATGCTATTAGTATCCACTATTTTCTGTGCGAGATTGTTCATACTATATACGTGATTAACGTTTAAGTAGTAGGTTATTGTTGCATTAATATCAACATTAACCTTTCTAATACCTCCTCTTAATACTTTGATACCTTTAAATCCTTTAAAGGCATCGATAGGTATCTTGCTTGCTTCTGAATATGCATATTTTAGAACTTTTTCCATAAGTTCAACATCATTCTTGGTAATTCCCTTAGCACCTAAATAGCCACCTTTAGCTGCAATTTCACTTATTCTTGAAAGTACGTAATGTTTAGGTAATTCGCCATCAGCTCCAGGTCCTAATATGCCAATAATGACAGGTATGTTCAATTCTCCATGTAGCTTCCAGAGAATTGTGAGCATGTATGCATCAGCTAAAGGACTTTTTAATCCATGTTCAAGACCTTGAGCAAGAACATCACCTCCTACATCAATACCAAAAATAGCTTTAATCTTTTCATCAATACAGAATCTCTTCAGTTCTTCACATATTAGCGAGATAGGTCTATTTACATCAATTATTAAACCCTTAATTTTAAGTACTCTAGAAACATTCACTATCTGTGGTGTGACTATTCTCTTATCATCACCTCTAACAGCATAGCTATTCTCATTAACGTAAGCTAAGGAACTACTTATTTTTTCAATATTTACAAACTCCTCAAGACTTATAGGTCCTGGGTTTGGATCTATGATGAATCTTTCCCAAGGAATAGCCCCCAGAATTGCTTCCAAACCTGAAGTAGTTACTAGTCTGTACGTTGGTAGTGAGCCAATAACATCACCCCCGCCGCCAATACCTATAACTAAGACTTTGTCTGCATTACCTATAATATCTTTGATCATGTTACTTCTTCTTTAATCTCTTAGGTCTTAAGTTTTTACTTTTACATCTTCTACACTTCTCAGCGCCTGAAGGGTTACGAGCACCACATTTTCTACAAATCCAATAACCAAATCTGTGCTCCATAGCGATTCTTAACTTTTCAGGATCAGTGATTGGCATGAAATTAATGAGACACTATAGACTTTATAAATTTTTAATCAACATTAAATAGACATGGTTACAATTAGAGAAATTTTAAACAAATTGAAATGGACAAATCAACTACATAACTACGTACTGACTTATCTCTCTAGAGGTCATGAAGGTAATGTTAAGGAGATTAATCTTGAAAATCTCGTAGGTGTTTATAGTAATGGTTTTGAATATATAGAACAAGGTAAGATCAAGTACATACCATATCATAGAGTAATTGAGATCAGAAGTAAAGATGGTAAAACAGTATTGATCAGTAGAAAGCATATTCTTAAATAGTGAGGTTTAAAAGTACTTAACAAATCAGACTGTCGGTATGCCTCTAAGACCTGGACGCTGCTATCGCCACTTTAGTGGTCCTCCCTATACTAGACTTGAGTACATTCATGGTGCTCCATATGTACAGATACCTAAGTTCGATATGGGCGCTACTAGCCATGTCCAGAGAAGTAAATTCGATACTATTGTCAAACTTGTTGCTGAAGAAATTGGTCAAATACGCGCAAATGCTTTAGAAGCTGCACGTCAAATGGCTTTCAAATACTTAAATAGAAAGATTGGTGAGGAGAACTTCTACTTAAGACTCAATGTATATCCATTTCATGTACTTAGAGAGAATAAGATGCTTGCTATGGCAGGTGCCGATAGACTTCAAGAAGGTATGAGACTTGCCTTTGGAAGTCCTGTAGGTAGGGCTGTAAGAATTGAAAAGCCAGGAACTGTAATCATGTATGTAGAAATTGAAGAGAAAAATATCGAGGATGCTAAGGAAGCTTTAAGAAGAGCAAAATCAAAATTATCGATACCCTGTAGAATTGTTGTAGAAAAGAAAAATTTGAAAGTTAAGGTTACGGAGTCACACTAACGTACTACATGAAAAAGATATATAAAAGGAGTCCTTACATAACTTCAATTAATGAAGAGCGCGTTGGTGACTGATGTCTGATGAACGATGGGCGTGTCAGATTCTCACTAATATAGACATTCTCAAGCTCAAGATGTTTCGATATTTTTAAAAATTTGAACATAACTGTATAGTGAAGTGATAGTGTAGTAAGGTGATAAATCGATGTCAAGCAACAAGGAACTATATAGAGATAGAATTGAGACCATAATAGATATATGGGACAAGATATTGAAAGGTGAAGTAAGTACTAGAACTCAACTCGAAGAATTACTATACATCGCATATAGACAAAGAGGTATTGAACCCTTTAGAGGATTATCAAAAATCAGAATTTATGATAAAGAAATAGCCACAGTATACCTTGTTGGTAAGTATGGTTTAGGACTTGATGATGATGTCATGAGAGGATTAAAGTATCTATTCAATATTGAATTAATATGTGATCAAATCTTCACAATGATTAAGGGCAATGGTTATGGCATTAATGATGAGGTTAAGAGAAAGATTCTAGAGCTTCTAGATAATTCAAGCATTGGTGTTAGTAGAGAAGATAGAATCTTTAGACTTCTAAGATTTGTGTTTACAGGAACGATACTAAACTTCTTCACAGAAGAAGATTTCACAAAATGTTTCAAGGTCATACAGCAAGTACTCTCAGAAATTAATGATCCATTAAGCCAGAAAGTTATTAACTACGTAAAGTTCTATGTCGCTTTTAAACTTGCTGAACAGATAGCTTTAGGTGAAATCAAGTCATTCACTGAGAGAAAAATTATGAAATATGCATATTGTGTAAAGATTGACGTGCCCAAATGTGCACCATCAGACAAACTTATCAGAGAAGTTGCTTTAAGAGTATATAAAGTTCCTAAGAAAATTCTAGATAAACTCTTTCCAAATGAATCATCAAAATCACCAGTACCAAATGCTACACATAAGTGAGTTTTTCTACTTCTCAAACCAGTACTTATAAATCACGTACTTAATTTTTTTCAAATATTGAAGATAAAACTCTTTAACAAGACTTGAAGGAATACTTTCATCTTCGTGATACATCTTATTACTACCTAGCAATCCTGCAACAAGATTTGGAAAACATTTATTTAATACTTTTCTTGAATGACAGCATTCAGTAATTATTATACTTCTAAGATTCACTTTTTCATTGAGCTCTTTCAAGACAATGCCGAGATAGTGAAAAAAGTCACATGTCAACTGAAATTCACCTTTAGGATCATTCCTATGAATATCAAAACCTAAAGGTATTATCAAGTATTTGGGATTGAATGTCCGTACTACATCTTTAATGATAAGTTGTTCAAGAACTTGACGATATAGTTTATCAGTGATTCCTGGCGGTAAGGGTATGTTTAAGATTCTCCAAGGATTATTAATAGACATCTTATGTAATCTCTTACTATCTTCACTAGCGCTATAGATGTCAATATATAATATTCTCTCTGTTTCTGGTACTAAGTCTAGAAAGCCGATGCCTAGATGTTGATCTAAATTTAAGATTAAAACTCTATCATTCAATTCTCTAGCGATGTATGTCGATATATTGAAAATACTTGATCTTCTAGTGAAGGTCTTACCTATCCATAAATCTTGAGGTTTAGTGAGTAATATGATACTATTATAATCATTTATAAGATTTAACACTCTCCTAGCTTGACTTAGCTGTATCTTAATGATGTCGATACTCTTCTCTAGCTTTCTAATGTTCAGAAGTAATTGTCTACTATGTATTTTTAAGTATTCCTTCTCGTAATCGTTAGTATACATTTCTTCAATATTTTCGATAGAAATCTTACCTTTAAGATATGCTACTCTCTCTAAAGAGTTCTCATAATCTTGAAGTTTCACTAACACTTCACTTCTAGAAATTAGAGAGTCTAAAGCTCTTGATGTAATTATCTTTAACATCACTTTCACTCATTTATTAATTCTTAAAATAGTCAAGTATAGTTTTGGAAAGTTTATGATGGGATCTGTAGTTGGTCCTTACCTTATCCTTAACGTTAAACTTTACAAATTTTCTCTTACTTATAAGGTCTTGCGCCTGTTTAATGATCTTCTCACTCAATTTCTCGCTAATACCTTTAATTTTTGATAATTGGGATACCGTGGCTTGTGCAAGTTCTTCAATACATCTAAATCCCGCATTATATAGTGCTCTGGCTCTAACTCTACCAACACCTTCGAGATTAACTACAAGTTCAAGAAGTTCAGGTTTAACACCATACCTAACTCTCCATTTAAGAATTTCAAAATTGTACTCATGATCTTTAAGATTTAAAGCCTTAGCTAACTGTTGAGCCGCATGTATTAACCACTCCAAAGTATCGATATACATTCTTAAATCTCCAGGTCCAATTTCGTAATTTCTAAATAAGGTATCTTCATCAACTTCATTAATCCAGTCAAATATCATGAATACAGTCTTAACTTCAGACAATATTTTATCTAGGATTTCTTTGCTAACATTACTTTCAATCAAATCTTCAAACGTAACTTCATTTATTACTAAGTCACTCCAGTAGTTAACAGTAAGCTCTACATACTTATCAATCTCACTTCTTCTTAATCTTAACTTAGGTATCTCTTTAGACTTCATAATGATGTGTAGATAACCTAAGTCGCAATACTCAACTTTACCTTTCAGTAATTCTATGTATTTACTAGCCGTGTATGGATCTAGGTATGTCCTGTTAACTACTAGTCCAAGTTTTGTAGGTATCACTTCACTACCAGTTCTCTTGACAAAATTATTCTTTTCGAGTAATTGAATTATGTTCTTTACTCTAGATACTAACAGAGTCTTCATTACGATATTCCTATCAATTCTATCTTGATAAGCTGCTAAAGACTTAGTAACATAATTTAGAATATCATTCTCACTATTTACGTAGTTACTTGCGATAGCTGCAAGAACTTGTGTTGCTAAATTTTCTTCAATGAAAAATTTTGAAGTTATTCTTTCAGGATCAGTCTTGATGTAGTTTTCTATAAGGTAATTAATCTCATCTTCTGTTCGAGCGATAAGTATTGCTTCACCATAAGGATCTAAACCTGGTCTTCCAGCTCTCCCAGCCATCTGTTTATACTCCATTACAGGTATCTCTTCCATACCGACTCCTGACTCATATCTTCTATAATCATGAATGATTACCCTACGTGCAGGTAAGTTAACACCAGCTGCAAGTGTTGTTGTCGAAACTAAGACTTTAATTACTCTACTTCTAAAGGAGTTCTCAATTAAAGTTCTAGTCTCATAATCGAGACCTGCGTGATGAAAGGCTATGCCAAACTTAACAATTTTACTTAACTCCTCACTTAACGATCTAGATACACCTATATCTAATACTTCATTGGCCAATTTACTGGTCTCTCTTGGATCGATAATGTTTAAACTACTCTTACTTATGAAGTCTGCTAAGTATCGAGCAATCCTGACTGTACTTGATCTTGAATTTGTGAAGATTAGTACTTGACCATCGTCAAGTATAGAATCTAACGTTAAGTCTACAATGGGATTATCGATCCTCTTAACGCTCCTAACAGTACCATCTGAGAAGTATATCTCACCATTGTAGTATACGCCCTCTTTCAACTCTACTGGTCTCCATGTAGATTTTACAAGTTTAGCATTTAACCATTCTGCAAGTTCTTCGGGATTACCAATAGTGGCTGAAAGTGCGATTATTTGTGTATTAAGCTTTATACATCTTAACTTAGAGATGATAGCTTCAATTATGGGCCCTCTCTTACTATCATTTATGTAATGTACCTCATCAATAACTAAAATACCAACCTTTTCTAACCATTTAGGTCTATGTCTTAATAGACTATCAAATTTTTCGTAAGTGGTTATGATGATATCATAATGCTCAAGCCATTCATCTTGAGAATCATATTCACCAGTAGAGACTGCGACTTTTATGCCTAACTCTTCATACATTCTTAAATCCTTAAACTTCTCATAAGCTAAAGCTCTTAATGGAACAATAAGTACACTCTTAACCCTTCTGGTAAGTGCTGTATTGACCATAGCCAACTCACTTAGGAAAGTCTTACCTGTAGCTGTCGTGGTTGAGAGTAGAATGTTTTTACCATCCAAGATGCCCGCTTTGATAGCTTCTTCCTGTGGTGGATATAGCTCTTTAATTCTTCTCCTGTAAATTATGAATTCTTTAAGTTTCTCATGTATAGGTAGTTCCTGAATCTTCAAGATCCTCAAGAAGTAGTTTTAAATTAAAAATTATTTAAAGCACTTACCCAACGTCATGTTCATCTGTATGTATGTTTAAATTTAAATATACACTGCCTAAATTACTTGTGACTCTAGATGAAAATTTCTGTAAAGGATGTTGATGAGGTTGAAGTACTAGATACAACATTAAGAGAAGGTGAACAAGCTAGAGGTGTAAGCTTTACCATACAGGATAAGGTTAGAATTGCTCTCGAACTTGATTCTCTAGGTATTGCTTTTATTGAGGGTGGTTGGCCAGGCGCTAATCCTAAAGATTTAGAATTCTTCAAAATTATGAAGGATTATTCTTTAGAGAATGCTAAACTTGTAGCCTTCACAAGTACTAGAAGAAAAGGTATTAAAGCCAGAGATGATAGTATATTGAATACAATCTTAAAAATCGATGTAAATTATGTTACAGTATTTGGTAAATCTTGGGATCTTCATGTTAGAGAAGTTCTAAAGACAAGTCTTGAAGAAAATCTTGAAATGATTGAAGATACTATCGAGTACTTAAGAAGTCATGGAGTAGAGGTCATCTTTGACGCAGAGCACTTCTTCGATGGTTATAGAGAGAATTCAGAGTATGCTCTTGAAGTTTTAAGAAAAGCTCAAGATGCTGGTGCTAGAGTCTTAGTTCTATGTGATACTAATGGTGGTTGTTTACCACACGAAGTGTTTAATATTGTTAGTAAGGTTGTCGAGAACGTTAAGTGTAAAATAGGTGTTCACATGCATAACGATACAGGAAATGCCGTTGCTAATACCTTAATGGCAGTACTTGCAGGTGCCAAACATGTTCAAGTAACGATTAACGGTATTGGCGAGCGTTGTGGAAATGCTGATCTTTGTCAAGTAATACCTAATCTAGAATTAAAAATGAAAGTTAAGTGCGTCAAAGGTGGTCCTGAAAAGTTAAAGAAATTGACGTACATATCAAGACTAGTCTATGAGATTACAGGTATTTTCAAAAATCCATACCAACCATATGTAGGTGAGAACGCATTTGCACATAAGGCAGGTATACATATAGATGCAATACTTAAATGTCAAAGAGCTTATGAACATGTAAATCCAGAAGTTGTGGGTAATATAAGAGTACTTACAGTATCTGAACTCAGTGGTAGATCAACCATTATGGCAAAAATAATTGAAGAATTAGGCATAAATGTTGATAAGAGTGATGAGAGAATTGAAAAAGCGTTAAGAGAAATTAAAGAACTTGAAGTTAGAGGCTACAGTTTTGACCATGCCCCAGCAACAGCAATCTTGATAATACTTAAACATCTAGGAATGTATAGAGAGTACTTTAAGATAATTGATTGGAGAGTAGTCTCTGAAGGTAATGAGTATGCAAGAGCATGGAGTTGGATTAAAGTTAGGGCAGAGGATGAAGTCTTAATGGAGGCAGGTGAAGGTGTTGGTCCTGTACATGCAGCAGATATGGCTTTAAGAAGAGCTTTAGAGAAGGTCTTTAAGGAAGTTAGTAATGTTAAGCTTATCGATTATAAAGTAAGCCTTTTAGGTCTTCCAAAACACACAGCATCTACAGTTAGGGTTGAAATAATGTTTACAGATGGTAGGAAGACATGGACTACAACATCAGCATCTACAAACATTATTGAAGCTAGTATTAAGGCTCTCTCTGACGGTTTAGATTACTATCTACAATTAACTAGGACGTTGAATAGGTAGTACTTTCTTCTTTCTCACCACTTTCATGACCATAACTTTCGGGGCTGTACTGGTATGCTTGTTCTATCTCTCTCAAAATATCATCTAGTGATTGAGACTCAACGACATCTATAAGTGACGCTATGTTCAACTTAGCTGCTAAGAATTTATCTTCCTCCTCAACATCGCTTGCTATCATGAGTATGAAGTATCTTGTTGATTCGAAGATTATATTAAAACCACTAACTTTAACCGTGCCTTCAACTCTACCATTGAATTTACTATACACAGATGCTAATTTTCTCATAAGTCTAGATACATTTAAATCTTCAATTTTAGAAGTATTTTCAACAATGAAGCCATACTTACGATCTAGAATGAGTATTCCATACCTTCCACCTGTAAGTTCTAGTTGTTCTGTGGATGCTTGTAATAGAAATTCGGCAATTCTCTTAAGTTTCTGCTTCTCACCTCTACCTTTAAATATACTGATAGGCATAGAGTCCTCTCTCTACAGCTCTATCTATCACTAGATTTATAAGTGTAACTAAGTTTATCTTTCTACTATCAATAAGTGCAAAACCGTACTTAGCACTTATGATGAAGTACTCCAGGTCAGGGATGTACTCTTTTAAAGCTTCAATAAGTGTTGTATATTTCTTTCCTTCCATAATAGCTATAGCTTCATTAATGACTGAAGTAGGTATATCTGCCTTATTAATAATTATGTACTTTAAAGCTTTATTCTTAACATCATCACTAAGCATTTTGTACCATTGCGGTAACGCTGAAAGAGTTTCTATCAGTCTACTCATACCTGAAGCGTCTATGAAGAAGAATATTACATGAAAATCTGAAGATCTTAACTTATTCTCAACGGCAATTCTAAAAATTCTTTGTCCAGGGAAGTCCCATAAAGTTACAAATACGTCACTAATTTTTAATACATGAGCTGTGGGTGCTACAGTCATGAGTGTTCTTGAAACTTTTTGTCCACTTAATGTTAATGCAAATGTTGTTTTACCTGTTGCACCTTCACCTAATAATCCAATAATGATATTCTTAACTCTCATACAGTATTCTCAATTTCTATACACATTCAGAGCTATAAAGGTTTTTCAGTAAGACTATTCCTCGTTTTAACTATGTGTTAAAAATACATGTAGGAAATAAATGTTTCTTATGTGTAAAGGTTTATAAGTAACGTTGTTATGAATCTTTCAGTCTAGTGAAGTATAATGAAGATTATTAGGTATGAGGGTAAGCTTATAGATTCTTACATGGTCGAATACAGAGTACGTACTAGAACTCTAATGTCCTTTAATGTCAATATTGTTGAGGATGAGGATGGTAATTTGACGTATAATGTCGATATTCCTGAACTATCACCTGAGGAGGTTAAGGTCATGGAAACGCTTAGAGATAAAGTATTAGACTCTATAAGTGAAAAGGAGATGCCTACTAATGAGGAAGATGCCTTAGAATTTCTATTTAGGGAAACTATAGATATTGCTAGAAGGTATCTAAAATGGTTAAGGAGATTTAGCGAGACTACTATCGCTAAAGTCATTCAATGGGTATTAATGGAGATGAGATATGGTATTTTAACTCCCTTCCTAGCTGATAAGAAAAATGTTGAGGATATTCACATACCTGGTGTTGGTAGACCTATTCATGTCACACATACAGCTTATGGAACAACCATGAAGACAAACATCATAATAGATAATGATGATGATATTGATGCACTTGTACAAAGACTTGTACATATGGCTGGTAGACACGTATCTGTAGCTACACCTATAGTTGATGCGCAACTTCCTGATGGTTCGAGAGTAGTAGTTACCTATAAGAGAGAAGTCTCACCTGAAGGCTCATCATTAACTATTAGGCTTTTCAAAGAAGAGCCAATAACTATTGCCAAAATTATTGAATCAAAAACGACATCACCATTACTTGCAGCTTACTTTTGGTTTCTCCTTGAACATCATAAAAACATGATGATTGTTGGAGTTACAGGTAGCGGAAAAACAACCTTACTAAATGCATTAATAACATTCATACCATCAAATTACAAAATAGTCACTGTTGAGGAAGTTAGAGAAATTAGACTTCCCGAAGACATATACACAAATTATGAACCATTAGTTGTAAGACCAGCATACGGTTCAGAGAAGAAAGGTGAAGTAACACTCTATGATTTAGTAAAAGCAACGTTAAGAATGAGACCAGATTACTTGATCGTTGGTGAAGTTCGTGGTGAGGAAGCTTATGTACTTTTTCAAGCAGCAGCCACAGGTCATGGTACATTATCAACTATGCATGCAGAGACTTTTGAAGAAGCTGTTCAAAGACTTATAAATCCACCTATGAATGTACCATATACATTTATACCTTCAATGCACCTATTTCTACATATATCTAGAGAAAAGATCTTTGACTATGAGAAGGGCATCTACAGATTCATTAGAAGAATTAGAGAGGTAGGTGAATCTATACTTGATCCCAGATCTGAATTAAAGATTAGATTCAATATAGTCTGTAGATGGGATCCTAAGGATGATACTCACATCCTTGACTATAGAAGATCAATACAGTTGTTAAAGATTAGTGAGACTAAGGGGATAGATATGACAGACATTGTTAACGAGCTAGAGACTAGGGCAAAGTTCTTACTATGGCTCTCAAAACAGAAATTAAGTTACGGAGATGTTAGTAAACTTATTCTTCAATTCTCAAATCAGAAAAAGAGAAAAGAACTACTCGCAAAGCTTAGACCTGAAATTGAAACTGCAGTCAAGAACGAGTATCATATGGTGACTATTTAGTGTCAGTTAAGGTAGTTAAAGAGATACTTAGTGACATACTTAACGAACTTGAAAGAACAATGAAATTGTTAGAGGAGAGTAAGGACGAACTACTAACATATTATGACTTGAAAAGTGGAGGCTTCATAATTGTTAAGAAGAGTGAAGTTTTGAAAGTAATTAAACAGTTAATTGATAAGTATAAGAAAGAGTATGAGAAACTTTCAAAAGCTTGTAATGAGTTATCTGCAATACTAGATCTTAATAGTGACATTAAAGTTGTTATACTTCCTCTATGGTTTCCTAGATTTGGTGAGAGTTAATGATAGAAATCTTAATAATTGCACTTTTTGCAGCTTTTCTATCACTAATTTTAAGCAAGGTAAAGCTTCCAACGTACATACTTGCTATGATTCTAGTTGGGACGTTGATGGTACCTTTAGCTTCATTAGTAATTTTTCCGGAAGTAATTTCTGAAAATGTTTTAACACTATGCCTAATAGTAACCTCAACCATAGTTCTTACAGTAAAAATAATCTATGAAGCCATAACTGCAAGGTATGATAAGGTGTTGAAATTCCTTGAAAAATTTCTCAAGAAATTTGGCATTACTTTAAGTATTGAAGAGAAGAAAGTCGATATTCTTCAAATATATGAGAAATATCTAGAAAGTAGAGTCTATAAAACCAAAGAGCGTAAGATAGAGGAAGGACCTTCACTTAATTTTCTCAAAAACTGCACATTATATATCGTTTATGATAGAGATAGTATTGATAAGATTAGAAGTATGTACAGAATTTTTATCAAGGATTTGGAATGTGTCAATAAGAGGTTAGAAGTGTTATCTAGAGTTATCGATGTTGATAAGTTAAAGTTAATGTCCGAAAATACTTACAAGACTATCTATCATGCATTACTAAACTTTGAGAGTAGAATAGAAACAATATCTAGAATGGCTAAACATTACTCAACAAGTCATAACATAATACTGATATTTAATAATTATGAGCTTGTAGGAGTGCTTGTACTACCTCAATAATATATCGATAACTAGAACGTATTCTTGATGTTTGATAGTTATAATTGTCACATCTTTACCTTCATTAAGAGCTTTAAGTGCATATTTAAGTTCTTGTACTAAGTTACTGACAAAGTCTTGAAGTGCTGATGATGAGCCATGATCAGACCAGGTCAAGTATGTAGGTAAATACTCATTTAACTTTAAGTAGCTTCCAAGAATTTCATAAGCTCTGCTTTTCTCATGCATAAGACCTAACTGACTCATATACTGCAATGTAAGTTCTATAGCTCTTCTAACGAATTTACCATCATGTCTAGAATTGACAATGAGTATCTTCACCATAACTTAAGTACCTTATGAATAACTTCTTCACTTCTAATACTTTCATACTTTGATGTTATTTCCTCAATAATAGGTTCAGTACTAGGTGCTTGAAGACTTCTTAACAATTCATCCCAATTAGCAAGTAGTAGTAGTTCTGTAGTGTCTGGAAGTGGTGGTGGTGCTACAAGTATGAAGATGTTATCCCTGAGAGCAATTATGGCCATATCTTCAGCGTAAGGTGTCTGCACGACCGTGACTAGAGTCCCAATAATTTTAGAAATATAATCAATATAGCTCATGATAGTACTCATTAATTCTTCCTCTGTAGTAGCAATTTCAACTCTGAAATCTTTATGAGTACTCAGTACCTTACTTTCCTTTCTTCCACTAACGTGCTTAGTGTATAGTACTAATGTTGAAAGTTCCTTTAAAATTTTCTCCTTACTTCTTGAAGTAATTATCATAGAGTGCTTATTTAATTAATTTCAATCTTAGGTATTTAAATTTACTCTTACTCTAGTTTTTAAAGGGCACTATGGAATTATTATTATTCTCTTAACCCTTGAACTCAAATCAATCAGGTAATGTGATGCTTTATACTTCATGTTATCTATCTCCTTTATGATGTCAAGTACGGATTTGTAAGTATCTACTAAGTTTTGTGAAAGATGCTTAACTACACGTGGTGTCGGATTTATGTAAATATTTCCTTTAACTATATTTAACCATTTAGTTAAGCCCAACGTTCTATAATCAATATTTAAGTCTTTGTAAGCTCTCAACTCACTAATGGCTTGTTCAAGAACCTTCCTAACAGTGTCTAAGTTATCAGTACTTACTAGTAATTTCATAGTTCAGATGTAGTTGTAGTAACTTTATATTTTTGTTCACTATGTTTAACCAAATTTTGGTAGTGTAATTGATATTACAGGAAAGGCTGTCAATACGATTAGCGATAATACGGTTATCAATGTGAGTATGCAAGCATGCATATATCCACTAGCTAATTCTCCAGTACCTATCTTACCAGCAACAAGTCCTAGCAGGAAGTTATTGACTACTAATGTCAAGTATACAGAGCATGCAAGTCTCTCTATGAAACTTGTTGAGAAGGTTGTTAATGTGCCTACTAGTGCATCTATCAAATAGGTCGTTACTACTGATGCAAAAACTGCAAGTAAAGCTACTATGTATGGTATGTATGTTAGTACCTTAAGGCTAGCTCTCATACCCTTAATGGACTCGACAAGAGATCTACTGAATGATGCTATATAGTCAAGCATGTCGTATCTTGCACCACCAATGTCTAAACCTTCAAGTAGTAATGTCATTATCATTCTTGAGATGTAGTCTTTCATTTTCTCTATAATTTTATACTGCTCAGTAATTGACTGTCCAAGTTTTAAAGATAATGCAATACCTCTAAGATACTTCTTCAAATAGTTAAATCTTGGTGATTTTGAAAGTTCTGTAAAAGCTTTTTCAGGAGTTAGTCCTGACTTTATAGCTTCAGCAAACTCTCTAGTAAATTCTGCAGTCTCTTCCTGAATTCCAGTCTTTTCCTTAACGAAAAGCTTACCATATATAGCTGCTGGTAGGAAAGTTACGGTTAAGATTATACCCAAAACTAGAGCATAAGGAATCTCGACCATTTTTGCATTCAACTTCTCAAGAAGAGAAGATATTAAAGGTATGTATCTTGCTGAAAGTGGATCACCATTATACACTACGGCGAGTATTATTAATGACATAGTGACTGCAGCTAGAGCTGAGATAGCTGCAGATATGTGATGCTTCATAGTCGTGCTTGGTATTTTATATGCCTTATCGCCAAGAATTAGAAAGATTATCGAGAAGAATGGTAGTAAGGCAAGACCAATAACTAAGTTCATAGTTATAGCATTTTCACTACTAACAATGGCAGCACCTGTTGGTGATACTGCTTGAACTATAAAGAATATTGATGCAAAAATCTCAAGTATAGGTATTGCACCCATTGCTGATTGCATTATTGTTTGCATGAATTCAGTATTTCTCTTTAAAGTTTCTGAAAGTCTACTAACAAGCTCTTTAAGTTTAGTACTTAAATAACTTGCAAGATCGGCACCAATACTAATAGCTGTGAAATATCCTTCAATAACTTCTCTAAAATCTGTAGAGGCTGATTCATGAGCAACCTTCCTAAGTGCTGAGAGTACATCGTGACCACCAATGACTGTATGAATATAGACTCTCTTAATGAGTCCCTTAATGGCATTGAAGAGTCTAGACTTTAAGACAAAATCTACAAGTCTGTTTAAGGAGATATTAGCAACACTAGTCATGTATAGGAAAGATACGAAAAAGAGAAGCTCCTGATCAATATAGTATTTAATATTTGATGCTAAGACTTTAGGTAAATTAATAAGCACTACATACACTAATGGTCCTATAAAGAGTGCGATAATACCTGTAAAGAACCTTATACATAGCATTGTGTAGTTAAATATTAATCCACGACTTAGCAATATTAGAAATACATCAATAATGGGATATGTCGTAGCTATAAAGTATATTATACCTAGAATTTCAAGAATTAATGATAATGTTATGACGAAGGAGTAGTAAAGCTCTACAGGTACTCTAATTCCTGCACGTACAAGATCATCTCTAAGTTTGGTAAGTCTAGTATGGCTTATGGGTAATCTAATAATAGATATCTTGGAAACAATCTCTAACAGTTTTGACACGACTGTTTCTAGACTTCTTAGGTTATAATTATTTCTCTACTCACTATCGATTAATGAGGTAATTCTTACTTCTGCAATGAAGGTATAAGTTTTTAAAGAAATGAATCAGTACTGTAATGAAAGGGCTTTATGAGTGTTGTAATTATTGACAGAGTTGGAAGTTTATTAACAAAACTGACGCAATTAAGTGTTGATCTTCAAAGAACTTTAGGTGTGATTAGAAGAGAATTAACGATTACTGAGAAACGTGCATTAAATTTTAAGAGAATACTTGAAATTTTACCCACAGAAGAATTAAGACAAAAGCTTCAAGATGTTGATTTTAAAGATAAGTTTTACATAGATCCATCACCAGTACAGCTGCTTGAAATTCTCAAGAGAGCTGAAAGTGAATGTGAAGCTTTTGCTAAGCAGATTGTCAAGACTATCGATAAGTTAAGAGAGATTGAAAGGAGCTACGGTAGCGATGTTGTACTTCTTGTGATTATTCATAGAGATGGTACTTTAATTACACCTCTAAGCATCCTAACTTAACAAGTTAAGTGAAAAGCGCCTACAACCTTATAGCCTCTCTCTGACCATTCATTAAATTTAGCACATGCTTTTCTAGTAATGTCTATGTAGTACGTAATTCCTCTTTTTTCTAACTCTTTAATTACTTCATTAGTTACCTTCATATATCCATGATAACCTGTGCCAATAACTATGTGCGTAAACTCTTCACTAAACACTCCATACTTTTCTAGATCTTCAAGATATAGTTTGTGCCCTTCTCTTCTCCACCAATTATCAATAACTCTACTTGGTAAAATAATTATATCTCTAGTATATTTCACTCCATTAACAATAATTACACCAAATTCATAACCTTCAATCCTGTACATGATGTATTAGTTACGTCTGAGAAGATTATAAGGATTACTTGACTATTCTCTATACGGTATTAACTTCACTAATCTCTTCCTACCATGAGCTAACTCTTCAACTATAGTGAAAGTTTTGTTGAAAAGTTTTGATAAAAAGCCTGCTATATATCCTTTAAGATATGTGTATTCTTCCTCAAAATACTCATTCTTCTAATCTCATATCCTTCAATTACATTTAAAACTACTAAGCAACTCATAAACTTCTCAAACTTACTAACAGGTCTATCAGCATAGTTGAAACTTTCTTCATAAACTATTGAGCCATGCATATATGCAAGTCTATAAATTATAGGCTTAATGATCTCACCATATCTGCTGATCATTCTTTTAAAGCAATTAACAATATTTGTAAGATTAATTAAGATAAATCTAGGTTTAAATTTGTATAGTAATTCAAAACTGTAACTGGCTAGTCTTGAAAGTTTAGCTATAACCTCATCATTAACATCATTAAGCATTAATGCTAACATGTACTCATCGTTGATACGCCTAATGAAGGCGTACGAAACTTTTACGTACATCTTCTCAATAATGTTGATGATGTGTTGCATCTTCTCAACACCTTTAAGTTTGAGGAAGAGTAGTACTAAGGAGTAAGTGTGTTGTTTT
Organism: uncultured Thermoproteaceae archaeon; assembly: GCA_964390355.1. GTDB lineage: Archaea > Thermoproteota > Thermoprotei > Thermoproteales > Thermocladiaceae > CAYMHS01. The sequence goes on from CAYMHS010000004.1 coordinate 31,642, forward strand.
TCTTTAAAACATGCTTTTCAGTATCTGTCATTTCAACTCCATGTATTGTGAACTGTTTGATAAGACTTAGCTCGATGTTTAAAGAATCTGGCGGCCCCGCCGGGATTTGAACCCGGGACCTACGGCTTTCTTCTAAGATTAGGAGGTTCGGCCAGTCATTATGACCGCCGCTCTTTCCAGGCTGAGCTACGGGGCCATGAATACCTTGGCTTACATACTTTTAAGGATTTCTAATTTTCATAGCGTGAGGTTTTTAAGAAATAGTATCTCTATAGGGAGTTGTTTATCATGGAGATTCCAGGAATTCCTGAAGGTGTTGAAATTGGAAAGGTTACATATAGAGTAATTGATGATAGAAAGAATTCACTACTTAAGAGAAGGGAATTAAGAATTGAAATTTGGCATATAGGTGCATCAACACCTACAAGACTAGACGTTAAGAGACATGTAGCATCAACTTTAGGTGTTGATGAGAATCTTGTATATGTTAGAAAAATACTTACTGGTTTTGGTCTTGGTAAAAGTATTGCTGAAGTTCATGTATACGAGTCTATAGAGCAAGCTAAGATAATTGAACCATTATACATACAACTAAGGAATATGCCTAAAGAAGAAGCTAAAAAGATTATGGAAGAGCTTAGAAGAAAAGCCAAAGAAAAGAAAAAGAAGTGAAGAATTTAAAGAATAAAAAGACTTATAAGTTTGTCAACACTGACATTTTAGTCATGTCATCTTTAAGTAATATTTGGCTTCAACTACTCAAACCAAACTTTGAACCATTGATTAAAACAATAGAGGAGAAACCTAGAGTAGTTAAGGTATATAATCTGAATGCTGAACCTATAGGTGAAGTTGAATTGCCTATACACTTTCAATTACCGGTAAGATGTGACCTTATTAGAAGAGCTTTTCTAAGCGCTTTCACCATGAGACTTCAACCCAAAGGTACAGATCCTATGGCTGGTAAGAGGACTACAGCTGAATCTTTTGGTGTTGGTCTAGGTATTGCAAGACTTCCCAGAATCAAGGGTCATCTATGGCCTCGTGCAGCTTTCGCACCAAACACAGTAGGTGGTAGACGTGCACATCCACCAAAAGTAGAGAAGAAAATTCATGAATACATCAATAAGAAGGAGAAAAAGTTAGCCATAATCTCAGCCATAGCAGCAACAGCAATCCCTGAACTTGTAAAAGCTAGAGGGCACATCATTGATAATGTACCACAAATACCATTAATAATTACTAATGATTTTGAAGAATTAATGTATACTAGTGAGGTTAAGAGAGTCTTTAAGAAGCTTGGACTTTGGGATGATGTTGAAAGAGCACATAATAAAACGAGAATTAGAGCTGGTAAGGGAAAGATGAGAGGTAGAAGATACAAGACGCCCAAGAGTGTACTTGTAGTTCTTGGAGGGAAATCACAAGTATTTAAGGCAGTTCAGAACTTGCCAGGGATCGACGTGACTTCAGTAGATAACTTAAACATACTTCATCTAGCCCCTGGAGGTGTTCCTGGAAGATTAACATTATGGACTTTAAGTGCTATTGAGAAGTTAAGAGATAGATTCAAAGACATTATTTAAAGATAGGTTTAAAGATAGGCCGAATGCTTTAGACCTATGAGTCAAGACATCATCATCAGATTTGTACTTACTGAGAAAAGTCTCAGACTTGCTGAGAAAGAGAATAAAATAACAATCATTGTTAAGAGAGAAGCTACTAAGAAACAAATTGCAGATACTATTCAGAAACTCTACAAAGTTGAAGTTGAGAAGGTAAATACTTTAATTACACCTAAAGGTGAGAAGAAGGCGTACGTTAAGTTAAGCTCAAAACATAACGCATTTGATTTACTCTCAAGATTAGGATTAACCTAAGGTATAGCATAGCTACATTTATAAAGTCCAATCTACATCACTCAATTCTCATAATTCTTGGCATAAAAATTTATAGACTCGTATCTCTATAGAGTCAATGAGTGAGGTAGGACTTAAGTGCAGATTCTTGATGAAGAAGAACCCACAAGCCGACTTTCCCCGACTTTACTTCTTATAAACACTTGCCATAGCTATAGAGCACATTATTAGTGCTGCACCTAGAATCTGTAAACTTATCAATACCTCACCAAGCATTATCCAAGAGAAGATTGAGGCAAGGATTGGCTCTAAAAGAAATATTATCGCAGCAATTTCAGGCAAGATATAACGCTGACCATATGCTTGTAGTATAAATGCTACATCACTACATACAAGTCCAAGATACGTAACTCCGAGAAGACTTGAAAAACTTGGAAGTTCAAGTCCATCGTCGATGAGGTCAGGAAGAATGAATAGAAGAGCAGGACTCATCTCGAAGAATGTGAAGAGTATGGGATCTTTACCACCATACTTCGATACTAGTATCACCTGTGATGCCCATGCAATAGAACCTAAAAGTACAAGTAGGTCGCCAAGATTGAAACCACCACGTGGAGATGTCAGTAAGTAAAGACCAGTAATGGCTAAAATCAACTCAACACCAAGTCTGAAGCTATATCTTTTCTCAACTAGAGCTGCATAAAGATGAACAAACATTACATTCAACCCAGTAATGAAGGCTGAATTAGAGGCCGTGGTTATTCCAGTACCCCAACCTTGCAACCATAAGCCAAGACCATAAGCAATCCCAGTAATTAACCCACCCCAAGCAATCTCATTTTCAAATCCCTTACGAAGTTTATAGATTGCATATGGTGAGAGACCTAGAAGTGCAATGACGCTTCTAAGCCAAGTATAGCCGAAACCACCAATACTTCCTATCACAATCTTAATTACTGGAAAGGATGATGACCAAAATATCGTAGTTAGTATGAGTGCTGAAAAACCACGAATACTATACATACCTAGCAAGAGTTAATGTCGTATTTTAAGCGCTATCTTGCTTAACCACTTCTAACAGTATTGACTAAATGTTAACATTAATCTACGGTCCAAGTACGTTAGTTATGGATTACATCGAGAGTCTTGCTCATCAAATAGATATTCTACTAACCATGTGTGAAAATAAGAATGTTAAGAATGTTGGTATAGATGTTGAACTATCTGTTAAAAATTCTTCAAGAATAATAATACTCTTTCAGAGACTCTTTAGTTTGCGTGGTGAGGATTTGAAAGTAATATCAACGTCGATAAGTCACTGTAAATCTTTAAAAAGTCTTATTGAAGATTTGAGCGAGTACAGTACATACTATAATGCATATAACTTACAATTTCACATACAGATTCTGAAAAATCTTGACATATGGCATAAACCTGAAATTCAGAAATTTCTAAAAGTTCCTGTATTTGAACCTTACAGAACCTTTACATGCATAATATATGCCTTATGGCTACTAGACAATGCTAGTCATGACGTAACTATCGCATTACCAATTGATCTTGTAGATGAAGTTTATGATTACTTAATACTTTTTAAGAACTTTAAGAAGGCTATCATATACTCATTCATTAAGCCTAAAAATATACATGTTTTTGATAGTATTGATGAAATATCTACATCATTTAAACTTAGAACCTTAACCATGTGCAAAGTTACTGATGATATATATCTAAGAGATCTTAAACTACTAAGCGATGATGTTTGGAAATTGCTTCTGGAAATTCTTGAAATTATTGACGAATTTGGATATACAACTCTTAACGCTCTTAAGGATATAGCAGCACAATCACTAGGTATCGATAAAGATCTCTTTAGATCTCTCATTCATAAACTCCAATCTATGGATTTAATTAACATTCGATACTTAAGTGATGGTAGAGTAGTTATTAACTTAACACCACAAGCATATTATTGGCTAAGCAAAGGAAAGAATAATGATTCAAAACATTTAAATTCCTAATGTAGAGTACGTAATTAATGAGAATTTGCATAATTTCTGACGTTCATGGAGAGCTAGATAACGTTAAATTACTTATTGATAAGTTAAGAAGAGAAAACATCGATATGGTCATCTATCTTGGTGATGATTATGGTGATGTAGATCTTATTGAACGTGAAGGATTTAAATTGATAAGAGTTCCTGGAGTTTATGAAGAAATATATAAGAAACCTGAAATTCCCAACAGACGTATTGAGAACATTGAAGGTTGGAGAATACTTCTAACACATACAGAAACTAAACATCAAAACGACCTACCAGCAGATCCTGATCCTCAGGAGTTACTAAGTAAGGGTGAGATCGATATTTTACTTCATGGACATACTCATATACCTAAAGTTGAAGTTAGAGGTAGACAACTAATTGTAAATCCAGGCCACTTGAAGAAAAGTGATAAGAAAGGTTATCCAGCAACTTATGCCATAATGGACATTACCTCAGAAAGTATAAGAATTGAAATTAAGGAACTCTTTACTGATAGAAAATTGATTGAACTAGTACTTAGTAAGTTTTAGATAAGTTCTACATAGTTATCTATGAACTTCAGACCTCTAAAAAACATTTATGAACGTGAAGTTATCTACACGGAGAGTCACTGGAAATTACTTGAAGAGAAGAGATTAAAAGCTCTAAAAATTCTTGAATGTCTTCAAAGCTTTGAATGTGTTGTTCATGGATCTGTAGCCAGAGGTGATGTCAGGATTGATAGTGATGTTGAGATTGCATTCTTAAAATCTTCATCACCATATATGATAATTACTAAGCTAGAACAGTGTGGTTTTAATATTCATCATTATGAACTTATAGTAGCAACGCCAAAAACCACACCTAAACTCTATATCTATTTGGATGAAATTGAAGAACAGGTAGTCACTTTACCTTTAACTAAACTTTCAAGAATTGAAGAGTATTTCTACAAGTACAGTGGTTGTTTAAGTTTTGAAGAGTTGAAACGAGGTGCTAGAGTTCCTGGGGTTAACAAAAACTTACTACTCATAATACCTACAGAGAAAGGTCATAAAGAGTACTCAGTGATTGGTAATGAAGTTGAAGTTTCAAGAATCTTGAAAGTACCTGTAGAGTTAGTTCTTGAGAGAATAGAAATGCTTACAAGAAGAGCTGAAAAAGGTAGGACAGGACTTTATCTTAGAAGAGAAATCCACCCAAATGAGCCGCTTGAAGAAATTACTAGAAGATTATTGAAGGGATTAAGAGTTGAAATATAGCATCCAGATCTGACTAGGTTTTTAAAATACCTTTACAAGTAAGTTATTGTGTAAACTATGAGCACCAGCTATAGACCACCCATAGTCGTAGTTGTTGGTCATGTAGATGTTGGAAAGACATTACTTCTCGATAAGATTAGAGGTACCTTTGTAGCTTATAGAGAGCCAGGAATGATAACTCAACATGTTGGTCTCTCCTTCATTCCATGGCCGGCTGTTGAGAAGTTTACCTCAAAACTTTTAGATAAATATAAATTGAGAGGTAAGGTTTGGATTAAAGGCTTCCTAATGGTAGATACACCAGGACATGCAGCTTTCTCAAATCTTAGAAGACGTGGAGGTTCTGTTGCTGATATTGCAATACTTGTCGTAGACTTAATGAAAGGTTTTGAAGAACAGACATATGAGTGTCTAACATTGATTCAATCAAGAAACATACCTTTCGTTGTGGCTGCTAATAAGATCGATAGAATATATGGCTGGAAATCCATACCTAATGCTCCTTTCATAGAAACTTTTGAACAGCAGGATGAGCGTGTACAAGAGAGATTTGAAGAACTTCTTTCACAGATAGTTATTGAGTTTGAGAAGCTTGGACTTGAAGCTGATAGATATGATAGAGTTAGAGATTTTACAAGACAAATACCAATCATACCGACAAGTGCAGTTACTGGTGAAGGTATTCCAGACCTCTTAGTTGTTCTTGCAGGTATTTCTCAAAGATTCACTAAAGAAAAATTACAAGTAAGTAAAGGTCCAGGCAAAGGTGTTGTTATGGAAGTTAAGGAGGAGAAAGGTTGGGGAGTAACTGCAGACATTATTCTATATGATGGAGTTTTAAGAAAAGGAGATTTAATTATAACTGCAGGAATTGAAGGACCAATAACTAGCAAGGTAAAAATGATAATCATGCCTAAACCACTAGATGAGATGAGAGATCCTGAAGACAAGTTCATGTTCATGAATGAAGTTGAAGCTGCTGTTGGTGTTAAAATTATAGGTGATAATCTTGAACATGTACTTCCAGGAGCGCCAGTACTTGTTGTTGAAGATTCTTCAAAACTTGAAGATTATGTTAGAATAGTTAAAGAAGAACTTGCTGAAGTAAGGATTGAAACTGATAAAGAAGGTGTCATCGCTAAGGCAGATACCTTAGGCACTTTAGAAGCTATGATTATGTATCTTAAAAATCAGGGAATACCTGTAAGAAAGGCAGATATTGGACCTGTAAGTAAGAGAGATATTGTTGAGGCTTCAATTGTGAAGAAAAAACATCCACTCTACGGTGTTGTACTTGCCTTTAACGTGAAGGTTCCTCATGAAGTTGAAATTGAAGCTTCACAACATGGCGTTAAGATTTTTAGAAACGAAATTCTATACAGACTTGTTGAAGAGTTTACAAAATGGTTTAAAGAGGAGAAGAATAGAATGATAGAGCGAGAGTTAGATAAGCTTGTGAGACCTGGAAAAATAAGAGTACTTCCAGGCTACATTTTTAGAAGAAGCAATCCCGCCATCGTAGGTATACGTGTACTTGAAGGTATGATAAAGCCAGGCTATCCACTAGTAAGAAGTGATGGTAGAAGAATTGGCAAAATAGCTCAAATACAGGACAGGGGAAAAACCATACCAAAAGCTATTAAGGGTATGGAAGTTGCCATATCTATAGAAGGACATGTAGTTATTGGTAGACATGTAAAAGAAGGCGATGAACTCTACGTAGACGTTCCTGATGAACATGCGATTAAATTACTGACAGAATATAGACAATACCTTAATGATGATGAAGTAGAATTTTTGAAAGAATTTCTAAGAATGAAGAAGTCATGGAAAATAAGTACTGAAGAGTAGTTACGAACAAAAGTAGCCTCTAGCTCAACATTAATCTTCAAGATGTGAGAACTTCATAGTACAAGTTCGTTAAGATTATGAGAGAAAAGTCCATACCTCATGTAGCTTTACCTAATTCTAAGTGTACATAAGACTCTATCTCTGGAACTAAATCAAGAACTTCAATACTTACTTCATAATTATCAAGTCTATACTTACCATCACTTCTCTTAGAGATCAAAGGACATGAAGCTACAAATTGAGCAATAATGCTGTATTTATGAATCTCAACGTAGGGTATGTACTTTTTAAGAACCTTCAACTCTTCATCTATGTAATTCTTAAAATCTTCATTAACGTAGTTATTCTTAATTAAATATTTACTGAAATATCTTGAGATAATGTCAATTATGATCTCTCTCTTCACACCATATCTAGTTCCATACTTATTAGCGATGCCGTAAAGATCAACTCTGAAGATAATCTTTTCAACATCATATTTAGAGAAGATCTTGAATAGACATAATTTTTTTGAAAATGGTAATTCTACTAAGTTAAGTGTACGTACGTAGCAGAAGTACTTAGCATCATTGAATATTTTTTCAATTAGTTCATCACTACCACGTACATAACCTACCAGGCCACTCTCCCATATTGGCATAGAGAGACAAGTAATTACCATAACTACAGTACTTATAGAAGAATCTTTTTATAACCTAGCTAATCTCAAAACCTTAATGAATACAAGTTCAATACTTAAATTAACTAGACAAGTAGTTATTCCAGTGTTAAACTATGTAGGTGATGATGTTGATAGAATAGTTAATGAATTATCGAAGCTCAATATAGTACCTAGAAGATTGAAATGTATCAAATGTAATGAAGAGATTGATATAAGTACATACATAACGCACATAGCTGATCACATCATTAAGAGCTCAGGTAAGGACTATTTATGTACTTTATGTAATTCTAAGTTTAAAAGTAAAGGTTTAGCTTTAAGACACTTAAAAGAACATTTTACTCTGGGTATTTATAGGAATGGTATGTGGATTTGGATCTGTGGTTTGTGCTTGAGAGAATTCACTAGTAAAAAGTCTGTACTTGTACATTTATTTAGATATCATGAGAAAACTCTATGAGCATCATCGATACAATTGTTCAAACAATAATCTTAGTTTGGCCAGCATATGTTGCTAATGGTTCTCCACCTATCATTGCAAAATTAATCAGAAAGAGAAGACCTATAGACTTTGGTAAGAACTTCATCGATGGTAGAAGAATTTTTGGTGAAGGGAAAACTATTGAAGGTTTCGCATTAGGTATCCTCTCAGGCATAGTTATAAGCTACTTGACATTTATAGTAATTAAGCAATACGTACCTCAATATTATTACCCAGATATCACCGCAATATCGTTTATGTGCATACTTGCGCTTTCTGGCGATTTATTTGGTTCTTTCATAAAGAGAAGAATAGGTCTACCTAGAGGTGCACCTGCACCAATACTTGATCAACTAGACTTTCTGGTACTGCCACTCATATATCTACATGTGACTGTACCTAAAGTCTTAACTTCAAGCATTATTGTAACTGCAATACTATTAACTATAGCTATGCACTTACTAACAAACTATATAGCATATCTTCTAGGTATCAAGAAAGAGCCATACTAGTATATATAGTAGTGCTTATAAGTATTTAAATTCACAAAAACTGTATATGAAGGTTGTAATTATTGGTGATAAGTACACCGTTCACTCATTAAGACTTTTAGGTTTTCCTGGATATATCGTAGAGAAAGGAGTCGAAGCATTAAAACTTATTAAAGAACTTTCAGAAGAAGAAGAAATAGGAATGATACTTGTAACTAGTGATCTTGTATCTGAAGTTAGAGATGAATTTAATAGATTAAGACTTACAAGCAAGAAGCAGATCATAATGGAAATTCCAAGCTTAAAAGAGGTTAAGTACGTTCCTATAAATTATCTTGAAATTCTCAGAACAGCCTTAGGTATCTAGTGTTGATGCTACATAAGTAGAAAATGTTAAAAATATTTACACTACCTATTGTGCTAGGATAATAATGTCTTCAAGAGAACTTGTTCAAAGACTTGTAGAAGGCATAATTACAAAACTAACAGATGAGATAAATTCTTGGAAAGAAAATCTTAAACTCAAAATGGAAGCTGAACTCTACGATGTTGTTAAATCTGTAGTTGAGAAGTATGGTGGACTTATTGACGAGATTGAAAAAGAATTAATGTTAGAGAAGGAGTATAAGATCTACACCATAATGATGGATTATGAGAAGGAAAGATTAAAACTCGTAGAAGATACTATAGGTAAGATTGTAAGTAAGATTCAGGAAAAACTTAATCAAATGAAAGGTACAGAACAGTATAGAGAATACTTAAAGAAGTGCATTCAGAGCGCTGTAGACATTATCGGCACTGATGAATTAGTCATTCAATGTAGTGAGAAGGATAAAGACATTGTAGATTCCATAGTTAAGGAGTTAAAACTTAATGCAAGAATAACAACAGTAGATAAAGAACTCTATGGCGTTAAAGCATCATCAATCGATGGTAGCGTAGTTACCGACATAACGTTAGAAACTAGGTTAAACTTAATAAAGGAGGATATTAAGAATTTAATCATAAGACTGGTGAAAAAGGTATGAGCGCTCAAAGAGGTAGAATAGTCTGGATTAGCGGTCCAGTAGTTAAAGCTGAACTTCCAGGAGCTCAAATGTACGAACTAGTCTTCGTAGGTGAGATTGGCCTCTTTGGTGAAGTAGTTAGAATTCAGGGAGACATGGCCTTCATACAGGTATATGAGGACACTACGGGAATTAAGCCTGGAGAACCAGTAACAAGAACAGGCAGTCCACTATGTGCATGGCTAGGCCCCGGCATTCTAAACAACATTTATGATGGTGTTCAAAGACCATTAAGACTTATTGCTGAGGTCTCTGGAAAACCCTTTGTAGCAAGAGGTATTGGCTATGAACAAGCACCACCACTAGACTTTAGTAAGAAGTGGAAGTTCGTACCGAAAGTTAAGGTTGGTGATGAAGTAGAGCCAGGAGATATTCTTGGAACAGTTCAGGAAACACCACTTGTAGAGCATAGAATACTCTATCCACCACTTCCAGAATGTAAACCAGGTAAGATCAAATACATAGCATCTGAAGGTGAATACACTATTGATGAGGTTATTGCTGAAGTAGAGACTAAGGAAGGTATTGTCAAGGTTAAGATGTGGCATAAATGGCCAGTTAGAAAACCAAGACCATTTGTGGAGAAACTACCACCAGTCGAGCCATTAATTACAGGAATTAGAATTCTAGATGTACTCTTCCCAATATCTAAAGGTGGAACAGCAGCTGTTCCTGGACCATTCGGTACAGGTAAGACTGTAACTATACAATCGCTAATGAAGTTCTCCTATGCGAGATTGATCTTCCCAGTACTATGTGGTGAACGTGGTAATGAAGCAGCAGACGCATTACACAGCTTACTAAAGTTGAAAGATCCAGAGACGGGCAGACCATTAATGGAGAGAACAAGTATCATTGTCAATACATCAAACATGCCAGTAGCTGCACGTGAAGCATCAGTATACATGGGTATCACATTAGCAGAGTACTATAGAGACATGGGTTACGATACTTTCTTAATGGCTGACTCCACAAGTAGATGGGCTGAAGCAATGAGAGAAGTAGCTTTAAGAATTGGTGAGATGCCTTCAGAAGAAGGCTTCCCAGCATACTTACCAACTAGACTTGCAGAATTTTATGAGAGAGCAGGTAGAGTAGTACTTCTAGGTAAAGAGAGAAGAATAGGTTCAGTAACAATTGCAGCTTCAGTAAGTCCACCGGGCGGTGACTTTACAGAACCAGTGACAAGCCATACGGTAAGATTTGTATCATGTTTCTGGCCACTTAGTGCTAAAGTTGCAGCTATGAGACATTACCCAGCTTTTGACTGGTTAATAGCCTTCTCCAAATACGTAGAAACAGTAGTTGAATGGTGGCACAAGAATGTAGCACCAGACTGGAAAGAACTTAGAGACGAAGCTGTAGCAATATTAACAAAAGAGGCAGAGCTTATGGAGATTGTGAGAATCTTAGGTACGGAAGCACTTAGTGAAGTTGAGAAGCATATTCTAAATAGTGCATACTTAATTAGAGAAGGTTTCTTAAAACAGGATGCTTTTCACCCAGTTGACTGTAGATCATGTCCTGAAAAGTCATACTGGCTTTTAAGAATTGCTATAGCCTTCTATAGAAAAGGACTTGAAGCAGTGCAGAAGGGAGTACCTGCAAGTACATTAAGAGAACTTGACCTTGTTAGAAGATATCCAAGACTTAGAATGGAAGTTCCAGATCAGGAGTGGAAGAAGCTTATAGATTATGAACAAGAGCTTATTAAGAGCATTGAAAACATAATACTACAATACGCGAAAGGTGCCTAAATTAGTATATATTCAAACCTTCTCTTCAAATAGTACATCATTCTTATTAAAGCTCTCAAAATAGTTGAATAAGTATTTCCACAAATAATGAATACATAATCATCAACTCTAGGTTTCAATTTCTCTATCACTTGTTCCTTAAGTTCTTCATTAAAATTTTCAAGAAAATAATCAGTACCTAGTATTTTAATCTTGTAATCACTATTTAGTCGTGTAATAAGTACTGCATGAGCACCTGATCTAATGGCTTCATCTCTAATAAGTATAACATTCTTCTCATCAAGTTTGAGATCTCTAATCACGTAAGTCATACACATACCGTCACAATTCAATAACTTACAAAACTCGTCAATTCTTGTAAAGTTTGCTAAATGTAATTCCTTAAAGATATTTTCAAGAACTTCAATCCCTTTCTCTGTAATCTTTGAACCACCTTTACCTGACTCGATCATTTCCTTACTCTTAAGCTCCTCAAGAATTCTTCTAACAATACCTTCACTAATACCTGAAAGTGAACTGAGAACATACCTACCAGCTCTACCATGAAGTTTTAGTAGAAATAGAATGGTGAACTCGTTCAGACTTATCTTCATTAAGACACTATACTTAGGAATCTTTTAAAATTCTAAATCATTTTGAAAATTTAGTGAACACTATAACTTCTAAGAAACTAAAGATATATAATACTCTAAGCAAGAGATTTGAAGAATTTAAAACACTACGTTCAGGAATTGTTAGAGGTTACGTATGTGGACCTACCGTATATGACTCTACACATGTAGGTCATGCAAGAACGTATGTATTCTTTGATATCTTTAGAAGATACTTAGAATATCTGGGTTACGAGGTTAGGATGGTAATCAACTTCACAGATATTGATGATAAGATCATAAATAGAGCAAAGCAGGAATGGGGTACCTATATTGCCGATAAATGGTATGAAATACCTAAGAAATATATTAGAGAATTTTTTGAGATATGTGAACAACTTCATCTAAAGCCAGCATATGCATACCCAAAAGTTACTGATCACGTACAAGACATGATTAACTTTATAGATAAGCTTCTCAAAAATGAATATGCATACGTTTCAGAAGACGGTTCTGTCTACTTTAGTATTGACAAAGTTAAAGAATTCTATGGTAAACTCTCTGGTCAAAAGATTGATGAGTTAATTGCAGGAGCACGTGTGGAACCAGAAGTTGGAAAGAAAAATCCTTTAGACTTTGCTCTCTGGAAATCCTGGAAGGAAGGTGAACCTTGGTGGAGCAGTCCCTGGAGTCCTGGTAGGCCCGGATGGCATCTCGAATGTGTAGTAATGGCTAGCAAGTACCTAGACATACCATTGGATTTTCACGGTGGTGGTCAAGACTTAATCTTTCCACATCACGAGAATGAGAATGCAATTGCTAAGGCTATATTTGGGATTGATAACTTTGCAAATTATTGGATACATGTTGGTTTAGTAACTATTCGTGGTGAAAAAATGAGTAAATCTCTAGGTAACATAATTACTGTTAAGGAGGTTTTGGAGAAATTTGATGGTGAAGTACTTAGACTTTACTACGCATCCACACATTACAGAAAACCTCTAGACTTCACCTTCGAAGGACTTGAACAAGCAGAAGCCTTGCTAAAATCACTATATCTAGCCTATGATTATGCAAGACAGGCACTTAATGAAGCTAAAGATGAGGAAGGAGAACTAGATTACGAGGTCTTAGGTAAAGTTAAGGAGATTGAGGAAAGTTTTAATCAAGATATGCTTAGCGATTTGAACACCGCAAGTGCCTTAACCTCAGTAGTAGATCTCAGTAAGTACATAACATCTAAGTTAATATACATTCCTGAGAAAGTCTCTAAAAAAGCCATATCAACACTGCTAAACATATACATCAAGTTATGTAACGTACTTGGAATACTAAATAAAGTTGAGATAGATAATACGTTAGTACAAATAATTGAGTTATTATTGAGTGTAAGGTCAAGACTTAGGAGTATGAAGATGTATGATCTTGCTGATGAGATTAGAAGTAGACTTTCAGATTTGAAGATACATCTAAGTGATACTAAAGTTAAAACATACTGGACATTAGATAGATTTGTAAAAACTAAGACATAAGTTATTCTAAGTGATGAGGTGGTCCTCTACTAAGTAGGCTCAAATGCGGATGCTCCTACCACACTGATCTTTACATTCATAGATCACTTATCTTCTCAAAGGTTAGTAAAGAATCATCAAATTTCACCAATCCCTTCTTTCTATACTGCCATAGTATATCAACAATTAATGGTCTTATTTCTACCTCTTTATCACTGTCGATCTCTATCTCTTTCTTAAGTTCCTTAATAATTTCATTAACGAAATCTATAGTCCTAACTTTAACTTCCTTATTAACGTTCTTCAATTTTTCAAGAATCTTTTTCTCAACAAGTTCAATCATAAGCATTACTTAATACTTATGTTTAAGTACTTTTCACATACTCCACTCAATACACATTCTTCACACTTACTCTTTGAGCAGTACTTATATCCAATATTGAAAGCACCTCTCTCGTACAGTATTGGATCACGACTGAACTTAGCAACTCTTCTAATGATGCCTTTAACTTGTTTTAACTTTAACTTCAGAGGTATACCGTATGTTAAGTTCATTCTAATTCTACGTACTTTATCATCTCTATAGAAGATCAAAAAAGCACCACTTCTCATGGTTACTAAAGTACTATACATATCCGCAGCTGGTGTGTAATTCTTATACTCACCACTTCTCAATATAGTTAAAGCTATGGGAATGTTAGTCTCGTGAGAGAACGTTCTAATAATCATTCTAATAACTCTTCTTCTACGTTCTCCTGAGAAGTCAGGATAGAAGTATCTTCTTAAGTCATGTTCAAAATCGTGAATTTTTCTAAACTTGAAAATCCATTCGAAAACATTCTCTTTATGAGCTTTAACTATCTTATTAACACCTCTAACGTAGTTTCTTAACAGTTTAGTAGTTAGCTTGATGTTTAACTCGTAATTTTGACTTATAGTGTTGGCAATCTTTGAAGTATCACTATAGTTTGGATTTTCGAGAAAATAACTGACTTCACTATAAAGATTCTTAATACATTCATAAAGTTTTTCAATTCTTAATTTTTCAGCTGCAAGAACTACAGTCAATACGAATATCACATATCGCGTTAAAGTCTCAATTTTAGGGATTTTTCTATACTTATCTAAACATTCAGTAAAGGTATATTCTCTATGGTGAATTATGTTAGTGAAGGTTTCTCTGATAATTTCAGGTACATGATTAATTTCGTCAGGTAAATAGTCAAGCAACAATTCTCTAATACTTAATCCATACCGCTTAATCTCATTAATTATCTCTACATACTTTTCAATCCTCTTAATCCTACCTTTCTCACTACTTGACATTACTGAGGTATTGATAACTAATCGTTAGTCTTAATAAATCTTAAACTTCAAGATTGAATTATTGGTATTGTTCAGTCACATTTATATTTCACTCAATTGATCGTGAAGTAATAATGAGGACTTTATTTTTTGAAGTCATGAATACGCTTATCAGGAATGTAGGTTTTGAAGAAGAAGTTGCAAAATTACTAAAAGCTGAGCTCAATTTAAGAATAAGTATAGAGGAGTTAAGTAGTAAGATTAAACATGAGTGGAGTGGAAAATACAACACTCTTGTAAGTAAGGGAATATATAGATCTATTCGACAATTAGCAAAAGAAGTTGTTCTCTCAATAGTTAAACATCACATGGTTAGTTTGAGTCCTCAAGAGATTGACTACTTTGGAAATGCTGTATCATCGATAATTGTGGAGACTGCAGAGCTCTATAACGACGTTATTGACACTATTGAGAAGCTTAATCAAATAGAAGCTCCAATGTACATACTTACAAACCTAGATAATGATATTGTTAAGAAGATACTCCTCAAATACGGAATTTTAAGATACTTTAAGGGAGTTATAAGTTCGGATCTAACCAGAGCTGGAAAACCATCAGTAAAGATATTTCAAGCAGCACTTAACAGAGCTAAGGTAAGTAAGGATAAGGGTTTAATCATCAGCGGTCTAGTTGAGGATATTATTGGTGCTAAACTCTTTGGTCTTAAAATAATATTCATTAATAGACTTGGTCTAAAACCAACAGTACAACCAGATTATGAGGTAGATTCGTTAACTAAAATACCTGAAATCATATCAAAAGTGTGATAATTTCTTATTGAAGAGCTATGGATACTTAACGTAGTTTTTCTCTTTTCGTATCTGTTTCCGAAGTTATAAGAGATTGATTAATGCCCTCCTTTAGCTCTTACAGCCTCATGTCTCTTCTTTAATCTTCTTTCTTTCATTTTCTTCTTCCACTTATGTTTGTGTGTCTCTTTTAACTTTACACTCATCAATCCTCTCATTCTTCTACCTGAAGGTGTAAGTCCTCTAAAGACTCTACCACGCTTTCTCTTAATCTTCACATGTTTTGGAAGTGTAGGTGGGGGTGGTGTTATCTCTCCCTTTAATACTCTTATCAACCATTCTTTCAAATTCTCAATATTCACATTCCAGACGGTTCTTCTTCTTTCATCAACTGGAATACCTAAGATTCTAGCTTCATCGATATTTAATCCAAGAGCCTTAATTTCACCAATGGAGTAACCTCTTCCTTTTCTCCATTCCTTAGAGGTTAGACCTGCATTTTCAATCAATCTAGGGGGCTTAACAAGTGGTGCGGGTGGTGGTACGTGTTGTGTCATGATAGTGATGTGAGAAAATTTCTTTAAATACTTTCCTCCATAGTAGCTCTATGTATAGACTTTTTACTGCATTATCATTACTCAGATTCTTTGAGTATGTACTCATAACCATACTTTCAAGTTATAGTAAAATTCTCAAAATGCTTGAACCTTTAATAGCGACCTTATTGATATCAGCTATAGTCTTAGCATTAATTGCCATTATCTCTAGATTCTTCACAACCACAGGTTCTATAGTATTGATAATAGCCGTAATATTAATAGTACTTGATGCGTACATTACGTCTCAAATAATTATGCATGGAATATACTTCACAATACTGTCCATGTATGTAGCATCACTAATAAACATACTCATAGATTGTGTACTATTCTTAATCGGTGTAGAGCTACTCAGGACTTAAGGTTATACATCGCTTAACGTTGTAATCACCAATCCTACCTGTGACTGAAAACTCTATAACGATTTTTAAATCTTGATTAGGCTCAACGTTACTTAGCTCGATGGTATGATCTTGTATGATTCTTGCCTTTACATTTCTTTGATTAACAGTTATGTTTAGAATTTTCAAACCATGAATTAGAGCTAATGATGGTATTGTGATGGTTAATGTTCTTGATTTAGAAGTTCTAATACTCTTTCTGAAAAGTTTCGTAATGGTACTCAATACTCTATAGTCGTTTATTAAGTTGATGAATATTGAGAATGAGATCACAAGTACAAGTACTGTGAAGATGATATCTAGTGTATTAATCATGTATGTACTTGACTACTAGCTCTTTCAAATTTTTAAAAGTATCGTACGGTGTTTCAGGAACAACTCTAGTACTTGATGATATAGTTACAAAACTTACATCACCAATCCATCTAGGTACTAACTGAATATTCACATGAGGTTCATGATTGATGATTATGTTAAATCCATGTGGTGTGTAGATCTTTTCTAAAAGATTCATTAATCTTCTAGTGAGATCAAACATTAAAGTTAATTCATCATCTTTAACCTCATTGAGTGAGAGATGTTTTACTGTTGCGATTATTAAATGACCATTGTTGAAAGGTTTAGGGTGGACTATCACTATGAATTTATTATCTCTAAATAGTGTGAGATCACTTGAACTTTGGATTAATGTGCATATTCCACAGTACTCTCTATATTCTACTCCTAAGATCTTACCTTTCATGGCTTTACTTTATTGGTATTTTGATGTTAAGTTCTCTTGCAAGTTCTTTATATCTATTTCTAACAGTAACCTCAGTTACTTGTGCTGCCATAGCTACTTCTTTTTGAGTTCTAACTTCACCTCTAAGTAATGATGCGATATATACTGCAGCAGCTGCTAATCCTGCGGGATCTTTGCCTGCAGTTAATCCTCTCCTTCTAGCTTCATCAAGTATTTTCAGAGCTTCTCTAAGGATTTCACCACTAAGTTTTAATTGATCAACAATTCTTGGAACGTATTGTCTTGGATCACTTAATGGTAATCTAACACCTAACTCTTTAGCTATTAATCTAAAACATCTGGCAATTTCTTTTCTAGAGGCTCTTGTGTATTGTGAAATCTCATCAAGACTTCTAGGTGCACCAATTTTTCTGCAAGCCATGTGCAGACACGCAGCTGCGATGGCTTCAACACTTCTACCTTTAACAAGTCCTTTCTGTAATACTTGTTCGTAAATGTTTAGTGCCTCATCAACACATGCCTTAGGTATGCCTAGTTGTGATGCTATTCTATTAAGTTCGTTCATAGCTTGTAAAAGATTTCTCTCATAACTTGTCTGTATTCTGACTCTCTGTTGCCACTTTCTATATCTTAAAATTTCAAGTTTCTTCCTTATATCTAACTCTTTACCTGTAGAATCTTTAGAGATCCAGTCAATGGTTGTTGTTAATGCTTCGCTTGTAAGTCTGGTAAGTGGACTTCCAGTTCTCGCTCTAGCTTCTCTCTCCTCTGGTGTGAAAGCTCTCCATTCAGGTCCAAGATCTAGAACTCTCTCTTCAATAACTAGTCCACATCTAGCACATACGATCTGACCATTTTCGGCATCATAAATGAAGGTTGATGAACCACAGTGAGGACAAGTTTTTTGTTCAAATTCTTCTCTTGAACGTACCTGGATACCTCTCCTTAAGGCCAATCTTGAAACTTTTTCCTCGCTTCTGGATGGGGAATCTGAACTCATGATTCTACCCTATTTAAAGTTTTTGCTCTTTTTTAAATTAACTAAATTATAAATCTTTCTCTTAAACTTTAAGAATTATTAGGTCCCTCCAAGCATGTTCACAATTTTCCTTAATTTTGCAAGTAAAGCTGATATCTGTAGCTCAGCGTCTGATCCTCTAAGTATTCTGTAGTGATGATTAGATACTGTAAAGATTAGTTTGGGCTTCATATTTTCAGGTATCTTTAACTGTGAAGCATATGACATTACTTCCCTATGAATTGCTTTAATGATGTCTATAGGATCAACACACTGCTCATGTATGAGTTCATAGATTTGTCTTAATGCTTTTGAGAAATTACCATAAATAGCCTCATAAAGAATGTTTTTAAGTACTGATGGACTTACCTTACCTAAGGCCCTATATATGGTCTCTACAGATACCTTACTTTCAATTGCAGAAGCTGCTTGTAGAATGTTTATAGCTTTTCTCATATCTCCTTGACTAATTTCCCAAATAGCTTCAAGACCTTCTCTAGTGATGCTAATACCTTCACATTTAGCAATATATTCAAGTCTTTGAAAAACAAGCTCTTTAGGTAGTGGTGAGAATCTAAACATGGCTGTTCTTGACTGTATAGGATCTATAATCCTAGAGACGTAATTAGCTATTAGTATGAATCTTGCATTTTGTGCATACATCTCCATTGTTCTTCTAAGAGCTTGTTGTGCATCGCTTGTCATGTTGTCTGCTTCATCAAGAATGATTAGCTTAAAGTTTGCTTTACCCATGGGTGCTGTTCTTGCAAATTCTTTAACACGTTCACGAATAACTGAAATTCCTCTCTCATCACTTGCATTAAGTTCAAGTACGTTTTCTCTCCAAGCATCACCATATAGTTCGTAGGCTAATGCTAATGCCATAGTTGTCTTGCCAGTACCTGGAGGACCATAAAAAAGAAGATGAGGTAAATCCTTCAACTTTATAAATTCTAATAACCTAGTTTTAACATGTTCTTGGTCAATAACATCAACTAATCTCTTAGGCCTATACTTCTCAACCCATAAAGCTTCAAGTCTGAAATTCACACATTAGTTTTATGAGACTTCTCTCTTAACACTTACTCTAAATACTACATTAAGTTTAGAAAACTACATGCCTGTAAGAACTACCCTAATAGTAAAGCTTTAATATGAATATTAATTATGAACTCTATGCTGATTGTTGTTATTGGTCCTCCAGGTGCTGGTAAAGGTACTATATCGAGCATGCTTGCTAAGAGGTTAGAAATACCACACATATCTACTGGTGATATTTTTAGAGAAGAAGTTAGAAAAGAAAGTGAACTCGGTAAGAAAATTAAATCTTACCTAGAAAGAGGCGAACTTGTACCTGATGAAGTAGTTGTTGAGGTGGTTAGATATAGATTAAGTCAGGAAGATTGTAAGGCAAGAGGTGCCATCCTCGATGGCTTTCCAAGAACTTTAAAGCAGGCTGAAGAACTTGATAAATTTGCCAAAGTCGATATTGTACTCAACTTTGTATGTCCTGATGAAGTCATTATTGAAAGACTTAGTGGTAGACGTGTATGTAAGAAATGTGGTAGAAATTATCACATAAAGTTTATGCCACCACCACAACCTGATAAATGTGAATGTGGTGGAGAATTGTATCAGAGAGAGGACGATAAACCTGAAGTTATTAGACATAGACTTGAAGTATATAGACAACAATTCTCACCCATAATTGATTATTACAGAAGAAAAGGTTTACTTGTAGATGTTGATGCAACACCAAAACCTGAAGAAATCGTGGAAAATATAGTTAAGATACTTAGAGAGAAGGGTCTCTTAAAGTAGTTTATAAGTGATTTCTAAATCAAAACTAAAGTATCTCTTTTAATAAGTTCTAAATAGGTACTGCATACGTAAGTTCGCGACGTTTAATACCTAACGTCTTAGAGTCAAGTATGTATTTAAATACGTAAAATCCATAGTCTGTGGTTAAACCAATAACTAAGTGAAGTTCATCATCTTTAACTTCTCTATCAATAATTTCAATCTTATTAATTATCTGATTAGCGTAATCTTTCTCTAAATCCGTCCTTATAATCCTCATAATTTCGTTAATCTTCATTAACACTCACTCCTTAACAACTCTTAAACACTCCGGTGGTACATACCTTGTCAAGTAAATCTTGCTAGAAGCTCTATATACCTCATAGCCATGATTTCTTAGACAATCAACATTAACTTCAAGAATAATAACATCATTACCTTTCCTTTTACCTGCACTTAGAGCTTCATCAATACTTGAAGTTAAATGTACATACATTCGCTTCCCTGGCAAGAGACCTTGTCTAAATATGGATTCCAAAAATCTTTTAACTGTTCCATGATAAAGTCTCTGAACTTCATAATCGATATCGTACTTTAGATTAACTTTCACACTATGTCCATATTTTGCACGTATCTTATTATCTCTAATCTCAAATCTCCCCTTCTCATCAAGAAGTGCTACTGCTTTAACGTGTTCCTCATTAACCCATCTATATAGATGTTTATTTCTCCATCTCTCTTTAATGGCTTTTACAAGCTCACTAACATCTACAAAACCTTCATTATCAAGTTCAAGATCAACTTCATGAGGTATGTGTCTGAGAAGTGCGGACATTAAGTGACTTAGAGCTTTTCTTTGAGAATTACTCATTAAGTATATGCATGGTTTATTACAGTGTACTGTATCGAGTAAGTACTTACCACATACACGACACTTATAGACAGACACAGTTAACTGGGAGTTACTCAACTTAAATATGTTTGTAAAAATCTTTAATATTAAGTCTACTAAGCTCTTCTCATTGTGAATCTTGAAGATTATGTTAAGACTCAAGTTAAGAATTTAATTAAAGATGTAACCATAAAGCTTCCTCAAGATCTTTTAAACGCTCTTAAATTTTACCTAGACAACATTGCTGGATCTGAAAGAGCTAAATTTATGCTTAAAAGTATTTTAATGAACTGTGAGTTAGCTATCACTGAAGAGGTACCTATATGTCAAGATACTGGCATACCAACCTTCATAGTAAGAATTGGTGACTATTTTCCATTAAAGTCTAAAATTGAAAATATCTTAAAGTATGCAGTAATGGAAGCAACAAAAGAAATACCTCTTAGACCTAACACTACTTGTCCTATAACGAATAAGTTATCAGGTAGTAATGTTGGTAGATACGTTCCATGGATAGATTATGAGCTTGTAGAGGGAGATTATGTAGACATATTCTATGTGCCTAAAGGTGGTGGTAGTGAGTATCCATGTAAAGCTTTAACAATAACTCCAAGAAATCCCTGGAACATGCTCAAAAGACTCTTTCTAAAAATCTTAACTAAATATCATGCCATGCCTTGCCCGCCCTTAATCATAGGTATCGGTATTGGTGGAACAATAGATATGGCAGTAAAGATTGCTAAGAAAGCATTATATCTTAGAAGGATTAATGAGAGACATGATGAAAAATTCATTGCAAGAATTGAAGAAGAACTTATAGATCTTGGTAATAGACTTGAAGTAGGACCTCACGGTGTTGGTGATTATCCAACAATCATTGACGTGCACATAGACTATGCTTATAGACATCCAGCAACCTTCTCCATAGCATTCATAATATCGTGTTGGGCATATAGACGTGGAGGTATTAGAATATATTCTTCAGGAAAGATAGAGAAAATACTATAAGGTAAGTGGTGTAAGTTATTAAGATGAATGGTTAGATACAGGAAAATTATTCCAGATTTGGAACTTTATGAAGTAGATATTATAAATGCCAATGACAATGATTTACTAACCATTTCTCAAGGGCTTGGTCTTGGACTTAATCTTAACGAAATGAAGTATATCAGAAACTACTTTACAAGTATTGGTAGAAATCCTACAGATGCTGAACTTCAAACTATAGCACAGACATGGAGTGAGCACTGTTATCATAAGACATTTAAAGGTAAGATTGTTACTGATGGCGAAGTTATTGAGAACATGCTTAAAAACTACATCGTTAAAGCCACTAGAGAATTGAATTATCCGTGGTTAATATCTGTCTTTGAAGACAACGCAGGTATTGTAGAGTTTGATGATGAGTACGCAATAGCAGTTAAAGTAGAGACACATAATCACCCATCAGCCGTGGAACCTTTCGGTGGTGCAGCTACAGGTATTGGCGGTGTTATTCGTGATGTTCTTGGAGTTTGGGCAGAACCTATAGCCAACACTGACGTACTATGCTTTGGACCATTAAATTGGCCTTATGAAAAACTCTTACCAGGTATTAAACATCCAAGATATATCTATAATGGCGTCATTGCAGGTATTGCACATTACGGTAACAATATGGGTATACCAACAGTAGCCGGTGCCATTATTTTTGATGAAGGTTATGTTGGTAATGTTGTTGTCTATTGTGGATGTATAGGAATATTACCTAAAAGTAAGTATTTCAGGAGAGTAAAACCTGGAGATCTAATACTACTTATCGGTGGCAGAACTGGACGTGATGGTCTTCATGGAGTAATCTTCGCATCAGCAGAACTTGAGGAAGAGGCTGAAAAATATAGACCAGCTGTACAGATACCTAATCCTATTGAGGAGGAAAAACTTAGAAGAGCAATACTTAGAATTAGAGATGAAGAACTTGGAAATGGAATTACAGATCTTGGTGGTGGTGGTTTATCATGTGCTGTGTCGGAGATGGCTTATAAGTATAATTGTGGAGCTGTTGTCTGGCTTGATAAGGTTCCACTTAAAGATCCAACATTAGCACCTTGGGAAATATGGCTATCTGAATCACAAGAAAGAATGTTGCTCGCCATACCTGAAGATAAAGTTAATAAAGTCTTTGAAATTCTTGATGAGGAGGAGATTGAAGGAACAGTTATTGGAAAATTCGTCAATACTGGAAGAATAACAGTTTATTATAGAGATCTTGAAGTTGTTAACCTTGAGACAAAATTCCTCTTTAATCCACCAACAGTTGAGAGAACAGCAAAGCCCGTTAGCTATAGTGTCAAAGAGGTAAACTTTGAAGAACCTGAAGATCTTAATGAAATCTTACTCAAACTCTTATCATCACCAAATATCGCTAGTAAGGAGGAAGTTATTAGAATTTACGATCATGAAGTTAAAGGATTAACAGCCATCAAACCTCTTCAGGGAATGATTGGTGGACCTAATGATGCCGTTATTCTCAAACCTCTACCCAAATCTTGGAGAGGTATTGTTATCTCTGTAGGTATTAAACCTAGATATGGTAAGCTAAGCACTTACTGGATGGCAGCATCGAGTATAGAGGAAGCTATTAGGAATAACGTCTCTGTTGGTGGTAGAAGAATAGCACTTTTAGACAACTTCACTTGGGGTAATCCTGAGAAGCCAGATAGAATGTGGGGATTGCTAGAGGCCGTTAAGGCATGTTATGAGTATGCTAAGTACTTTGAAACACCCTTCATTTCAGGTAAAGATAGTCTATACAATGAGTCACCATTAGGTCCTGTAACTCCAACACTTCTCATAACTGCTATAGGTATCATTCCAGATATTAGAAAGGCAGTAACACTGGATGTAAAAAATGCCAATAACTATATAGTTATTCTCGGATTAACACGAAGAGAACTTGGAGCTTCCGAATACTACAGACTTCTAGGTTATCTTGAGGGTGAAGTTCCGAAAATCGATAAGAACATAGCTAAGAAAGTAGTAGATTCTATAGTGAAGGCTATAGATTTAGGTTATATTAAAGCTTGTCACGATCTTTCAGAAGGTGGTCTTGCAGTTGCTTTAGCAGAAATGGCATTTAGTGGTGGTTATGGTATTGAAGTATGGCTAAATAGAGTACCAAGAACAAGTGATGTTAATAGAAATGACTACATACTATTCTCAGAATCAAACTCTAGATTTGCACTAGAAGTTGATGAGAAATATTTAGATGACTTTCTAAAACTTGTAAAAGATACTCCACATGCCGTAATTGGTAAAGTAGTTAAAGAGCCTAGACTAATCATCCACGGTCTAGATGATAGAGTAGTTATTGATTCTTCACTTAACGAGCTGTTAAAAGCTTGGAAGAAAATGAATTTTAACAACTTCTTTAAATATTAGGAAGCTCTGAATACGCATGACCTTAATGGAGAGATTCTCTAGACAAATACCTATACTAACCGTTAATGGTCAAGAGAAGTTAAGAAAAACTAAAGTGCTCATTGTTGGTCTTGGTGGTTTAGGCTCATTCATAGCCTATCATTTAGCTTGTTTAGGTTTTGGAAAACTCATTCTCATAGATCCTGATAAGGTGAGTCTTACCGATCTTAATAGACAGATACTTTATGACACTTCAAGTATTGGCTTAAGTAAAGTTGAAATTGCCAAAAAGAGATTACAATTATTCAATCCAGATATTGAGATCGAAGCTGTAAGCGAATATCTCAATGAAGATAATGGTAAAGAACTAATTAATAGGGTGGATCTAGTAATTGATGCACTTGATAATTGGAAATCAAGACTACTACTTAATAGATTATGCATTAAGTATAGTAAACCATTAATTCACGGTGCCACACACGGATGGTATGGTCAAGTAATGACAATTATACCTAAACTTACTCCATGTCTCTGGGAATTAACTCTGGGTAAAATTGAAGTTGAAAAATCGGTACCAGTAATTAGTCCTGTAGTTAGCATCGTAGCTTCCATACAAGCACTTGAAGCATTGAGATTAAGTATCAATATGAAGACTGAACTTGCAGGTAAATTACTCATTATAGATGGTAAAAGATTAAGTATGGAAAAGATTGATGTTAAGAGATTAAACAATTGTCCCATCTGTAGCTCCTTCTAATTACTCTTACAGCAAGTATTAGGATCATGTACAGTCTAAAGAGGTGAAGTCGTACTCATGGAGTTTTAGGAAAGATATTAAATAACTACTTCCAGGTTGAAGTTATTTCTCACAGACTTCTCGGTAACGACATAACTTCATCCTGCAATTAAACTTGAAGATTCCACCAACGTTCTTAAGATACATTCAGCGTTTCTAATGCCATACTTGTACTGAAGAATATGAATATGTAAGAATAAGTCTGTCTTTTCTCATCAATTGCAGTATCATACTTCTCACCTTGCTAAACAAATTGAATGTACTTCACATAATTGAAAAAGTCTATGACATGTGAACTCAACAGGTAGGTAGAGTTTCTCATAATGTTTCAAAGAACTCGTTGGAATTACCAAAGACGATTATTTAAGATCTGTATACGAACCTGTTACACATTCTAGAGTTATTAAATGACAGGCTCTAATTTTAGAAGCGTTATCGTAAGTGCTAAAACTATCAAGTTTTGCAAGATCATGAACTACATAAGCAGTTTGAATAGGTACAACACAAGTTGAGTGATGAAGATGTTAAATGATTAAGTATGGCAACAGCACTACACATATATGGTGTGAAAACGAAGCCTATTAAATAGTGAATCTGACTAAGAAGAGTAAATATTGAATTGCTATAGTATCAAATCTTAAAAGTGACGTCTGGTTTTTAAGAAATCATTAAATACTGTCCTAGATAGGGCCTAAGTTAGGTGATAGGTATCGGCAAGGTTAGACCTAGGTTTATAAAGAATCTTGCAAGAAAGTTGTTAGAACTTTATGGTGATAAGTTCACAACTGACTTTGAAACTAATAAGAAGCTAGTTATGGAGTTCACAGACATACCTAGTAAGAAAGTTAGAAATAAAGTTGCAGGATACATTACACATCTAGTCAAAATGAAGATGGAGAAAGAAGTTGAGAAGAAAATTGAAGAAGAAGAAGTTCTGGAGGTTGAATAGTATGGCCTTACAGAAGGGAGATTACATACTTCTTGACTACACCATTATTGTTAAGGATGAAAATAAGGTAGTACAAACAACATCTGAAGATATTGCTAGAGAAGCCGGTATTTACAGTCCTGATGATACTTATGAGCCAAGACTGATCATTCTTGGTGAAACTAAACTTTTAGAACCTGTCGAGGAAGCCCTCATGAAGGCTGATG
This sequence comes from uncultured Thermoproteaceae archaeon, assembly GCA_964390355.1. Lineage (GTDB taxonomy): Archaea > Thermoproteota > Thermoprotei > Thermoproteales > Thermocladiaceae > CAYMHS01. The sequence continues at coordinate 58,112 of CAYMHS010000004.1, forward strand.
AAGGTCAAGAAATTGAAGTTGAAGTACCTCCTGAAAAAGGCTTTGGTCAGAGAGATCCTAATAAGGTTAAGGTAATATCTATTAGGGAATTCTATAGATATGGCAAGCTTCCTAAAGTTGGTGATATTGTTGAATTTGAAAATCAGAGAGCAAGAGTTGTAAGTGTATCTAGTGGTAGAGTTGTTCTTGATTTTAATCATCCACTTGCAGGTAAAACCTTAATAGTTAAAGCTAAGATTGTTAGGAAGATTGAAAGTGATGAAGAGAAGATTAAGCATATTATCAAGAACTATCTTCCAAGAATTGATCTTGACAAAGTACAAGTAACGTTAAGTGATGATAAGAAGATCGTTACTATAAAATTACCACTAGAAACATTACTTATAGATAGGATAGGTCTTGTTAAGACTGATCTAGCAAATGATTTAGGCAGAAAATTCAATCTTGACAAGGTAATCTTTATTGATGAGATAGAATTACGAAGAAGTTCATAAATTTAACCAAAGTTCTTAAAAACTCTCTATATTGACTAGTCCTATATATTAAGATTTAAATAGCAAGTAATTTCAATATCTCTCAAGATATTCATGTATCTAGAAGATTATGTTAAAGTTAAGGATAAGTTAAAAATGTACATGACTGGAACCACAACTGTCGGTTTAGTTCTTAATGATGGTATTGTACTTGCAACAGATAGAAGAGTTACAGCAGGCTACTTCATAGCTCATAAGAGAGGTAAGAAGATTTGGAGAATTGATAATCACGTAGCCGCAACTATGAGTGGTTCTGTTGCTGATGTTCAGAAAATTCTCGATGTACTTACAAGACTTGCACAGAGACATAGAATAGAGACAGGTACTCCCATACCATTAAAAGCACTTGCAAATTACGCATCACTTATACTCTTCTCAGGTAGACCCTTCATATACATTGCGCATCTAATCATTGGTGGTGTAGATGCTGAAGAAGGACCTGTAATTTACACTCTTGACTGGTTTGGAACTATGACGAGAGAGACGGAATTTGCAGCAACAGGTAGTGGCTCACCTATAGCCTTTGGTGTATTAGAAGACGGTTATAAAAGAGACATGTCTATAGATGAAGCTTTAAAGCTAGCTGTAAGAGCTGTTAAAGCCGCCATGAGAAGAGATCCAGGTTCAGGAGAAGGTGTTGACGCTATAGTGATTACTAGAGATAAGTATGAAGAGCGCTCTTTCGATTTATAATTCTTAACCTAAAGATATTTAAAATTTATAAATTAGAACTAAATTGAGAAACTTACTGTTTCATTTTGGTGCTCAATCATGCCTTTTAGAGAAGATATACAGAAGAAGATTTTGAAGATAATTCCTCAAGAGGCAGGAATATCTAAAATCGACTTTGAAGGACCTTCAGTTGTCGTTTATGTACTTAATCCAAGACTTGTAATGGAGAAAAGTGAATGTATTAAGCAATTAGCTAAAGAGTTGAAGAAGCATATAATTATTAGAGGTGATCCTAAGGTTAGACTTTCAAAAACTGAAAGTAATAGAAAGATTAGAGAGATTCTCTCAAGAATTCTTGATGAACAAGCACTTGACAATATATACTTTAATGACCATGCAGGTGAAGTGTATATCTATCTGAAGAGACCTGTTAGAGAAAGAAAGAAACTTGAAAAGACAATACTTGCTGAGACAGGTTGGAAAGCTGAAATCATACCTACAGCTCTAGAAATGGCTAGAGGATTACCTAGAGATGAGATTGAACATGTCAGACAGGTAGATATTGGTATGGCTAAAGAAAGACATGAATTTTTAAAAAATCTCGGCTACAGAATTCATAGAGATCCTATAGTTAGAGAATCAACAATCAAACTTGAAGTCTTAGGTTCAGGTTTTGAAGTAGGTAGAAGTGCATTACTTGTAAAGACTAGAGAAAGTACAGTACTTCTAGATTGTGGACTTAAACCAACAACTACAAGTGATGAACCACCATATCTTGATGAGTTAGATCTCGATGAATTGGATGCAGTTATTATAACTCACGCACATATGGATCATATTGGATACGTACCCTACCTGTACAAGTATGGTTATAAAGGTCCAGTATACATGACTGAACCAACAAAGTATTTAATGGAAATTCTACTACTTGACTACATTGAACTTTGTGAAAGAGAAGGTAGGAAACCACCATATAGTGCTCAAGACTTAACTTCAGCACTCTATCACACTATAACGTTAGATTACGATAGTGTTACAGATATTGCTCCAGATATAAAATTAACACTTTACGATGCTGGTCATGAGATTGGTTCATCAATTATTCATTTACATATCGGTAATGGTCTCTATAACATAATATATACTGGAGATTTCAAGTATGGCTCTACAAGACTACTAAATCAAGCTACTAGAAAGTTTAGAAGAGTTGAACTATTAATTATGGAAAGTACCTATGGTGGTAAGGCAGACATTCAACCACCAAGGATTGAAAGTGAGAAAAAGCTCATAGAGGCAATTAGAGAGACTCTTGAAGATGAGGGAAAAGTACTAATACCTGTCTTTAGTACAGGTAGAGCACAAGAAATACTGCTAGTACTTAATGAGTCATTAATGAGAAAAGAGATTCCTAAAGTACCTATATACGTTGATGGTATGATACTTGAAACTCTAAACGTACACTTAATGTTTCCTGATTATCTGAATAAGAGTATTAGAGAACAGATATATGATGGCATTAATCCCTTCCTTAATGAGTATGTAAAGCCTATAGAGAGACCAAAAAGACCTGAAAAAAGACATGAACAGGTAATGAGCATTGTACAGGGAGAACCATGCATAATATTAGCACCTCATGGCATGCTTAATGGTGGACCAATACTTGACTACTTTGTACATATGGCCGAGAATGAGAAGAACTCCATAATATTTGTATCATATCAAGCAGAGGGAACTCTAGGTAGAAAACTCGTTCAAGGAGATAGAAAAGTAAGTTTAAGGTATTACAATGAAGAGCTTACACTAAACGTTAAGATGAAAGTTATAGACATACCTGGATTTTCAGGTCATAGCGATAGAAAACAATTACTAAACTATATCAGAGATATCGATCCTAAGCCACAAAAGATAGTTCTTGTACATGGAGAATCTAGCAAGATTGTGAATCTAGCATTAACAATAGAGTTGAAGTATAAGATACCAGTAATTACGCCAAACAACTTAGAAGCTATTAGACTTGTATAGTAAAGTGAATGTTAAGTATCGCTAAGTTTATAAATTCTGTGAGAACACGTATGTAGAACTATGTCAAGCAGATGTATAGACACTATAAATGAGGAATTGCAAAAAGCTCTTAACAAGTTTGTCTTTGTTAAGCTTAGAGGTGGTACAGAGCTCAGAGGTAGATTAAGAAGTTACGACTCACACATGAATCTTCTACTAGAAGATGCTGAGGAAGTTTCAGGTAAAGATAGCATAAAGAGAGGAGTAGTTTTCGTTAGAGGAGATACTGTACTCTTCATAAGCCCTGTTGAGTAGTTAGAATTTTTAACGCGTAAAGAAGCCTATCTCTATGGTATCTGTCAAGATATTAGAGAAAACAGAATTATACATTAAGTGTATTATTGAAAACGTCCCTCCCTCACTAGTAAATGCGCTTAGAAGAATCATTATTAGTGAAGTACCTATATTAGCTATTGATGAAGTAATAATTCTAGATAATACCTCAGTTCTTTATGATGAAATACTTGCACACAGATTAGCCATGATACCCATAAAGACAGATCTCGACAAATTTCCAAAAATTGAAGAATGTGAAGAAGGTCTTGTAGATCCAAGTCTCTGTCAAGTAAGATTTGAACTTCAAGTAGAGGCTAAAGAACCCATGACAGTGTATAGTAGAGATTTAAAATGTGAAGATCCATCAATAGAGGTAGTATATCCAGACATACCAGTAGTTAAGCTTAGTAAAGGTCAGAGAATTATTATTGAAGCAATAGCTAAGTTAGGAAGAGCCAAGGAACATTATAAGTGGCAAGCAGGTCTTGCAGCATATCACTACTATCCCAAAGTTATAATTAATAATCCTAAAGATGAAGAATGCTTTAAGAAGTGTGTAGAAGTTTGTCCTGAAGCTTTAGACTATGTAGATGAGATTGTTATCAAAGATGTAGAGAAATGCAGTTTTAACAGGTGGAAAACTTGTGAACAGTTATGTCAAGGTTCTATAAGTGTTGAGTGGGATAAAGAAAAGTACGTCTTTTGGGCTGAATCTTTTGGAAATATGAGTATTGAAGCACTTCTGAAAGAAGCTTTTAGAATTTTGAAGAAGAAGTTCATAGACTTCATGAGCGAGATTGAGAGCGAGGTTTCAAGATTAGAAGCGACTACCTCTTCTTAAGGTTGAAAGGTCTACCATTCTCAAGAATTCTCTTACCAAGTTCAGGTTCTTTTTGTAGAAGAATATCTTTAACTTTCTCAAGAAATTCTAAATCTTCCTTTAAAGTTCTATACTCATCTGGTAATAGTATCGGTATTTCCTCCTTAATAGGATACCATCTACCACATTCTGGACAGTAAAGAATACCTTCAACAATTTCTCTCTTAATACATTCTTCACATGGAAATTCCATACCTTCCTTAACCTCCTTAATAAATATTCTCTTAAGACCACAGTATTCTTCGCAATGAGGTTTTTTCTCCCACTCATAAGGTCTTTCAACTACTTGCTCATTAATCACTATTAACGTTAATGGAAATTTCTTATCATAAGGACATGCAAGAATATCCATTAATCTATACTTCACGTATTTGATCGCACGTCCAGACTATTTATATCTAACTCTACAATACTGTATACATAATGTAGAATCTGACTAACTTATGATAGAAACTTTTATAACTCATGTTAAAAATCACATTTATGTAAGCGTGATGATTGGAGAAGTACTTACTGTACTCGTTATGGAAGGAGTCATGCAGACAGCAAGTGATAACTGGTTCTTCATACTACTATTATGGATACTACTCTTCACAATACCCTTCCTTTTCTCTGACTATATACAGCTATGGAGACTTTCTTACACGATTAGTAACTTTATAAATTTTCTAGATAGAATTGTGACTTCAAGCTTTACTAGTGTAGTTAATCTTATTGAACAGTTATTGAAATCTGAAAGAACATCTGAAAGTAGGATTAGAATTGAGTCTAGCATTAAGAATCTTATGGAACTTGTAGTTATCGAACCAACAACACTCGAAACGCAAGGTCTTGTCAAGAAGTTGAAATTACTCGTTAACTTCTACAATGATAAGCTTGAAAGAGATGTCTCATTACTTATACCTAATGCTGAGAGACCTATAATTCAGAATCTTGTAAACGCTGTTGAAAGTTTAAGAGTGCTTAACTACATATATAAAACCGTTAATCATTACTATCGTCTAGGTATGAAATATAGAAATCCATATCCACTTGTACAAATATACGTACTTATGCCCTTCATTAAAGAAGTAGTTAATGCTCTAAGTGGAGCTGTATCTACATTTCTTAAAGGTCAACCAATAGGTGATAGTGCAGGACCTTTAACAGCTTTTAAATTCTTAAAACAATGTAAAAGCGTTAATGAGATTAAACACACCATCAAGGATACCTATATATGTCTCTGCGAGTTTGAGGATAGAAAGGTCTATGTAGTTAAAGCTTTAGGACCAGGAGGTACAGTGGGTCACTTAGATGATGCCTTACTATACTTAATTGAGCGTTCAGGAGTGAAGCCTAAGGTAATAATTACCGTCGATGCTGCACTTAAACTTGAAGGTGAGAAGACAGGAATTATAACTGAAGGTATTGGCGTTGCCATTGGCGGTTTAGGTATTGAGAAGTTTAACATAGAAACCATAGCTACTAAGTACGGTATTCCATTATACGCTATATTAATTAAAATGAGTATACAAGAAGCATTAACAACCATGCCAAAAGAAGTTTCGATAGCTGTCGATCAAGTTATTGAGAAGTTGAAGGAGATTATTAGATCAGTAACTAAGCCTGGAGATGAGGTTATATTCATCGGTGTAGGTAATACTGTTGGTGTTTCTCAATAGCTTCTTTAAGATTAAAAATATCCCTCCCTTTACTGTCAGTTAGAGTTTATTAAGAAAGAAATTATTTAAAGAAGTTAAGACTACCTACATAGTCGTGGAGCAAGGTATAGCGCTCAACCTTGTGGTAATGATGTTCGTAATGATGATCACGTTAGTCATACTAACCATAACCTACTTTGCCATGAGGAGAATAATCTTTCAAGAAATAATGAGGCAAGTACAGACTGTTAGAAAGGTAATGACAATTCTTGAATGTCCTATATGTAGATACTCACTAGTTAGAGAATTCAAGCAAGGTGATTATGTCGGTAAGTTGTGTGATGAGTACTGTCCTAGAGATAATAACAGATTAATCATCACATCGATAATTAAAGAATAGGCATTGCTAAATCTCATCTTACAGAAACATTTATATAACATTCTGAAAATACTCATCATCGTGACTTGTTTTAATAAAAGCTAAACCTATAATGGAGATCTTCAAAGAGGGAGAAGAAAGTTACGTAACTATTAAAGGCTGGATTTATAGAAAGAGAATTTTAAAGAGTAAAGTTTTCTTAATGGTTAGAGATTCTACAGGAATTATTCAGGTAGTCTTTGATAAAGAATTAGATAGTGAATTATTCAATGTAGCTTCTAATCTCAATATTGAATCTGCAGTTGTTATTTCTGGAATAATTAAGAAAGAACCTAGAGCACCCGGTGGCTTTGAAATTCATGCTCAAAATCTTGAATGGTATTACGTAGGTTATCCATTTCCAATAAATGAAGATGCAGCACTTACAGATTCTGAATACTTACTAGATCTTAGACATCTATGGATTAGAAGTAGAAAAATGACAGCTATATTAAAGATTAGACACACCATATTTGAAGCTATTCATGAATATTTTAGAAATCATGGATATTACGAAGTGCAGGCACCTATATTTGTATCTGCAGCTGTTGAAGGTGGAGCTACACTCTTTCAGGTTAAGTATTTCGACAGAGATGACGTATACTTAACACAGAGTGCGCAATTTTATCTAGAATCACTAATCTATAGTTTAGAAAAGGTATACACAGTAGCTCCAAGCTTTAGAGCTGAGCCTTCAAGAACAAGAAGACATTTAACAGAGTTTTGGCATGCAGAAGCTGAGATTGCATGGGCACACTTAGAGGATATTATGAGAACTTGTGAAGAACTTCTACACTACATAATTAAGAAGGTACTTAATGAGAGGTTAGAAGAACTATCGATACTTAAAAGAAATGTGGAATTTCTTGAAAATATTAAACCACCATTTCCCAGAATCACGTATGATGATGCCATAAAGTTACTGCAGAGTAAGGGATTAAACGTTAAGTGGGGTGATGACTTAGGTGCTGATGAGGAGAGAATACTTACACAACAATTTGATCAACCAATACATCTATATCTCTTTCCTGAACACGTAAAAGCTTTCTACCACAAAAACCATCCTGAAAAACGTGAAGTAACTTTAAGCGTAGATATGCTTGCACCAGAAGGTTACGGTGAAATCATTGGTGGTGGTGAACGTATTGAGAATGAGGAAGAACTTATAGATAAGATTAAGAAGTTTGGACTCAACCCTGAAGATTATCAATGGTACATAGATTTAAGAAAGTATGGCTCAATACCACATGCAGGTTTTGGTTTAGGTATTGACAGAGTTGTTATGTGGATCTGCGGATTAGACCATATACGTGATGCCGTACCATTCCCAAGAGACATTAGAAGAGTCAAACCATAAGGATAAGATTTAGATTATTCAAAATCATTATTAACTTCCTCACTAACTAACAATAGCTAGAATATTAGAATAAAAGTAATTAATATTCTCATCATTAAGTAGAGAAGTAATGAACATTATCGTAACAGGAACTCCAGGCGTTGGTAAGACAAGCATTGCTAAGAAGCTAGCTTTAACATTAAATTTACAGTACGTGAATCTTCATGAAGAAATTGTTAGGACAGGTCTTGTTAAGTATAATGAAGAACTTGGAAGTTATGAAGTAGTTAACATGGATGAAGTTATCAAAATTTTAAGTAATAAAATCACTAATAACTGTGTAATTGAAACTATAGTATTTAATGTCTTAAAGCCTGAAAAGATTGATTGGGTAATCGTTCTTAGACTGCATCCTGAAGAATTGCTAAGAAGACTAATTGAGAGAGGCTGGAAGAAGATTAAGATTTACAATAATGTCTTTAGTGAGATTCTTGATGTAATCTTACAGGAAGTTCTCAAAACATTTAATAAGGATAGAGTAATTGAAATAGATACTACAAATAAGTCTATTGATGAAGTTATTAATGAAATCATTAAGTACATAAGCGAAGGTAAGTCACGTTTTGGTATTGTTGATTGGTTAAGTATCTGCGATGTTGAATTCTTAATGACGCTTGAGAAATTTAGAAATCAATCTTTCTAACACTTCTAATTCTTCTAATCTCGAACATTAGCATTCTTTTCCATCCAAGTCTTTCAAGTTTCTTAACAATACCTCTAATAATGCCACATCTAGTACTTACAAGTATTGCTTTACTTACACGATTACCATTTTTTAAGAAAAACCTTACAAGTATTAACCTGCCATTATAGTTCAGCACGTAATCTCTAGCTTTCTCATAAGTACTTACTATTTCTTTAAATTCTCTTTCTGCTTGATTTAAAAGACTATAATGTATAGTCTCCACCTCATGATTCTTCATACCAATACTCTCCAAGTCGAATAAGACAACATCAAGATCCCTATTAATGCTGAATATGGCGATACCATAAATCCTAATTCATCTCACCTAGTAAGTTGGCTATGATTACCTTTAAAAAGATTTTCCTTAAAGACGTTCAGACAAAGAAGTTATCAATAAGTATGGCGAGCTTCCACAACTTGCTTAACTTTCTAGATGTGAAGAGTCGAGAAGTGAATGAAAGATAAAATGAGGAGGTTAGAGTTTTTAAGTTAAAATCATCTAATGTCTAGAGAGTAATGCAGAATGTTTATGTCGATAAGGATGAGTATTACATAGTACTTCCAATATCAATCATGGAGAAAATTGTGAGATATGCCTTAACTGTATGTCAAGATAGATGTCCAAGTGATAGAGATCCAGAGACATGTCTATACTTGGTGAACTTAAGTAAAATTTTAGGTCTTGGAAAACCTCCCTGTCTTGATGATTATGGATCATATAGTGAGAAATCTTTTAGGAGAATTATTAAGAATATTGAAGAGAAGTACCGTATGAAAATTCAAGAATTCATTAACTCAAGAATAAGAAAAGGACCTAAAAGTCTTGATGAAAATATTGACCTAATGGAGGCACAATTTGCGTTAGGCGTACTTAATGCTATGAGTAGTAGGAGAAAGTTAATTATTGTTAAAGGTTCAAATATTCAGATAATTAAGACAAGCGAGACTATAATCTACTAAAGGTATTTTTCAAGATATTTAGCTATTCTTTCAATTCCTTCATCAATCCTTTTAGGATTCTCTTTTGCAAAACATAGTCTCACATGATACTTACCACCATCACCGAAGGCTGAGCCAGGAACTACAGCAACATTCTCCTCTCTTAACAATCTTACAGCAAATTCATCATCACCCATGTTTAGCTTCTTTAGATAGTTTTCAAAATTTGGAAATATGAAAAGTCCTGCTTTAGGTTTGATGACTTTAACTTCAGGTAAGTACTTGACTAGAGCATTATACATAGCATCTCTTCTCTCTCTATATATTGGTAAAGTCTCTTCAAGATATTTTCTCTTGTACTTTCTGAGATATAGAAGAGCAAGGTATTGGGCAGGTGTTGGTGCATTGATGTTAACGTATTGCTTTATTCTTTGAAAGAACTTTACAAATTCATCATGAGCAACGATATAGCCAAGTCTCCATCCAGGAAGTGCAGGATCTTTTGAGAAGGTGTTTAGTGCGATTACATGTTCTAGATCGTACTTTACAGCATATGTATGATATCCCTCATAGTAGAGATGCTTATATGCTTCATCGTAAATTATGTAGAAATTGTAATCTTTTGCAAGATCTATAGCAAGTTTTATAATTTCTTCTCTCAATACTGCTCCTGTTGGATTATCAGGATTTACTAAGATCATAACTTTAGTTCTCTTACTTATAGTTTCTTTCAATTCTTCCTCTCTTGGATTAAACTCATTATCTACAGTAACTCTGACTTCTCTAACCTTAGCTCCTAAGTATTGAACTATAGGTTTGTATAGTAGGTATTCTGGATTAAGCATGACAACCTCATCATCAAAATCAAGCAAACAGAGTAGAGTACCTATGATGGCTTCTGAAGAACCTGTAGTTACTAAAATATTTTCAACATTAATCTTAACACCTGAATAATACGTATAGTCTTCAGAAATCGCCATTCTAAGTTCTTCAATACCTGGAACTGGCGTGTATGAACTTACCTCAAACGATTTTTCGAGAAGAAGTTTACAGAAATCTTCAAGCATTTCTTTACTTGGCGGAAGACCTGGCTGTCCAATGTGAAATTCATAAATATTAGTCCCTCTTTTTCTAAGTTCAGCAACTTGCGCAAGTACATGTCTAATTCTAGAACCGGGAAGTACGTTTGCTCTACTTGAAAATCTCATTAAACGTAATAATTCACTATGTAGTTATTAAGTTTAATCTATACTATCTTTTCCTTCTATAACGTTGTGAGTATGGTATGATTTGTGGACATCTTCTGCCCGTACATCTTGGAGCTATAAAGCCTACCTTCTGTCCTGGTGGTGCTGTTCTTGATACTGGAGTACTACCTGTTGGATGATGACCACCACCATGTGGATGTGCGTAGGCACCCATAGCTTTACCTCTAACTGTTGGGTACTTCCATGCCTTAGCTTTGGATAAGTGATACTTCTTACCTGCCTTTATGAAGGGTTTTTCAGTACGTCCACCGCCAGCAACAATACCTATAGTTGCCCTTGCACGTGAGTCAACCTCCATAACTTTACCACTTGGTAATTGAATCACAGTCTTGCCATCTGGCTTATGTGAGAGCACTATAGCATATGTACCGCCAGCTCTTGCAAATTTACCACCATCGCCGAGAGCTTTCTCAACATTACACACCATAGTTCCTTCGGGAATCTTGGAGAGTGGAAGTATATTTCCAGGATTAATACTTGCACCATAACCAATTTCTACAATTTGACCAACATACATACCTTCAACAGCAAAATTAAGCATCTCTCTACCATCTTCAAGAACAATCCTAGCAACTGGTGCTGAAATTCCAGGAATGTGTGTAAGTTCCTTAACGACACCTCTAATAACTCCTCTTAACTGTACATCATCTAGAGGAACGTACTTTATAGGTCCTTCACGTTTCCATGAAGGACAGATGAAGGTAGGACTAGCCTTACCACGTCTCTGTACAAGTAATCTTTTACCCACTAAGTAACCCCAATCCTTCCATAACATCTAGTCTTTAAATACCTTCTCTTAAGATCTAATTTTGAAGATAGAAAAATTGGACCTCACGTATGGGAATGATGTGTTAACACTACGCATCTTGTCTTCGTTGTAATTCCTCAATCCATCTCGGCAATTTAAACTCTCTTACACACTTATCTTCAGTGTATGGCTTAATATCGAGTACTGGTGTCTCATTGAAAGCATCTAAACCTCTAACTCTTAGTACATTCTTCTCAACACTTAAAAGTTTAACAACAGTAATACCTATCGGGTTTGGTCTACATGGTGATGCTGTTGCAAAGACGCCAAGTTCAGGAAGTTTATCGAGGCTAATTCCATATCTTCTAGCTAGGCCTCTAGGTTTGACTTTTAACACTCTCTTACAATTATCACTAACTCTATGCATGTAGTAGACTATAATTATGTGCGAATACTCTTCAATACCTTTAAGTCCCTCAACATATTCATCAAATACTACAATCTCGGCATCTACAAAACCTAGCTCTTTAATCTCTTCATCACTATACTTAGTCCTAACGTAACCTATAGGTTCAAAAGTAATTCTCATAAGATAAGAATATTAAGTAAGGTAAATATAGTTTCATACTGTGAATACGCTTGAAGAGCTTAGAAAGGTAATAGTTGAATTAGATTTAGAGAAGTTTTACCAAATCTTTGAAGAAATTAAAAATAATGATATAGATGTTAAGTCCATACTCAACACTATCTCTGATGCTATGAGGATTATTGGTGAGAAATATGAGAATGGTGAATATCACATTCCTGAACTAGTACTTGCATCTGAAATGCTTAAAGAAGTTAATGAATTTTTGAAGAATAAGATTAGTAAGAATGAGAAGAGAGAGTTAAGAATTGTTTTAGGTGTAGTTAAAGGTGACATTCACGATTTAGGTAAAGATATTGTTAAGTATGTACTTGAAGCACATGGCTTTGAAGTTATTGATCTAGGAGTTAATGTTTCTTGTGAAAAATTTGTAGAGGCAGTTGAGAAATATAGACCCCATGTGCTTGGATTAAGTGCATTTCTAACAACAACAGCACTTGAAATACCTAACATTGTTAAAAAGCTTGAGGAAAAAGGACTAAGAAATCAGGTAAAGATAATTATAGGTGGTGCAGCAGTTAGTGAAGAATTAGCGAAACAATTCAAAGTAGATGCATATGCAAGAGACGCTTTTGAAGCCGTAGAGAAGTTGAAATTAATGTTCAACCTCACATAACTTAAACGTCACCTAACAAGATTTCACATTCACGTCTTAATTTACGAGTATCGACTATAGTAAAGCTTAAATAATCTATAAAGCTTATAGAGGTTCACATGAATTCACTGGTGATGAGCATATGAGTATAAATATTAATTTAGTACTTTACCTAACTTCAACATACCCCTCAGTACAGAAATTCAAGGAAATAGTTGAGAAGTGTGATAGTATTGTTGATTTATTTGAAATTGGCGTACCTACACTCAATCCTAAGTATGACGGACCTACAGTCAGAATGACGTATAGAGAAGCCGAACTTCTAGGCGTGAAGGCACTTGAAGTTATATGTGATTTAAATATTAAGAGGAATTTCATTATAATGACTTACCTTGAAGATTATCTTCACGATTTTGAGCATTTCGTGAATTTTGTTAAATCTTTAGGTGCAAGATCTATATTGCTACCTGACTTACTTTTTGACTTTTACCATTACGTCGATAGTTATGTTAAGTTATGTGAAAGATATGGTATGGAACCTACATTCTTTATCTCAAGCAAGTTTCCCTATAAGATTGTTAGGAAGTTATTAACATATAGTCCTTACTTTATTTATCTTGGACTTCAAGCTTCAAGTGGTATTAAACTTCCACTCATTGTTGAGAGAAATGTTAAAATCATGAGAGAACTAATTGGAGATTCATGTAGACTCTACGTAGGTTTTGCTATTAGAGATGTTGAGGAGATTAAGATTTTAAGAGAACTTGGAGTTCACGGAGTAGTTATTGGTTCAAGTTTTATTAAGCTGCTTAAGGACTATGGCTTAATAAGAGCTTTAAATTTTCTTAAGGAATTGAAGAGAAGTTTAAGTGATAATTATGAATGTTCCAACTAGATGGTACAACATCGCTGTTGACTTACCTATACCATTACCACCACCTAGAGATCCTAATGATAATTTCTCAAGAATTGACCTACTTAACAAGATATTACCAAGTACTCTCATTGACCAAGAATTCACTGCTGAGCGATACATCACCATTCCTGAAGTGATAAGAGAGCTTTATAGAAAGATTGGTAGACCAACACCACTTCTCAGAGCTGAAGGTTTAGAGAGAAAACTTGGTGTTAAGGTAAAGATTTACTACAAATTCGAGGGTGCACTACCTAGTGGTAGTCATAAACTTAACACTGCCTTACCACAAGTATATTATGCAAAGATAGATCATGCAAATGAAGTAGTCACTGAAACTAGTGCTGGTCAGTGGGGTCTTGCAGTATCTATAGCTGCAGCTCTACTCAATCTTAAAGCTACAATCTTCATGACTAGAGCCAGCTACATATCTAAGAGTCATAGGAGAATACTCATGCAGGTACTAGGCGCAACAGTATATCCAAGTCCAAGTGACATGACCATGTTTGGCAAGAAACTTCTTAATCAAGATCCTCAACATCCAGGCAGTTTAGGTATTGCTATTAGTGAAGCTATTGAGTATGTACTTCAAGATTCAAATAATAGAAAGTACTTACCAGGAAGCGTTATGGAGTTTGCACTCATACATCAAACAGTCATTGGTCAAGAAGTAATTGAACAATTACCTGAAGAACCGGACATAGCTATTGCATGTGTTGGTGGTGGTTCAAATTTTGGAGGCTTTACATACCCCATGATCGGTATGAAACTTAGAGATGAAGGTTTCAAAAAGACAAGATTCATAGCTGTAGAATCACTTGCAGCACCAAAATTAACTAGAGGAAAATACATGTATGATCATCCAGATACTGCAGGTACTTTACCTATGATAAAGATGTATACCTTAGGTAGAAACTACGTACCGCCACCAATACATGCAGCTGGCCTCAGATATCATGGAGCTGCACCAAGTCTTTCAATACTTGTAAGACTTGGAATTATTGAAGCTAGAGCTTATAGTCAAGAAGAAGTATTAATGGCTGGTAGACTCTTCGCTAAATGTGAAGGAATAATACCAGCACCAGAGAGTGCACACGCCATAAAGGCTGTGATTGATGAAGCTAAGAGAGCAAAACCAGGAACAGTAATAATTTTCAATCTTAGTGGTCATGGTTTACTCGACATAGATGCCTATAGTAAAGTGCTAGATGATAAGTAAAGATATGTAGCTTTAATAAATCAACTAGCCGTTTTGTCTGCTTGTAACATCTGTAGTAAAACTTATTTGCACTTGACGTATGTCTGATTGTGCGTGTTGGTATTGTTGGTTGGGGGGCATACTTACCTAGATTTAGAATTGCAACCAGAGAAATTGCACGTGTATGGGGTGATGATGCTTTAAGAATTAAGGATCTCTACCTCATTGATGAGAAGACTGTCGAGTATTTTGATGAAGATGCATTAACTATGGCTATTGAAGCAAGCTTTAACGCCTTAAAGAGAGCTGAGATTCATCCTCAAAGTATTGATGTAGTTTATGTTGGTACTGAATCTAAACCATATGCTGTAAAGCCTATAGCATCATCAATAATTGATGCATTGGGTATTGATAGAAAGACATACGCCGTAGATATGGAGTTTGCATGTAAGGCGTGCTCTGAAGGTATGGTAAGTATCTTAGGCATGGTTAAGGCAGGAATGGTTAGATATGGGTTAGCAGTAGGCACAGATACCAGTCAAGGAGAACCTGGTGAACATTTAGAATATAGTGCAAGTTCAGGTGCAGTAGCTTTTATTATTGGTAGTGATGGCGTTGTTGCCGAAATTGAAGCATACTATCCATACACTTCAGATACGCCAGACTTTTGGCGTAGAGATAAATCACCATATCCTGTACATGGTGAAGGATTTACAGGTGAACCAGCATATTTTAGACATATCATAAGTGCAGCTAAAGGTTTAATGGAGAGTACTGGATTAAAGGTAAGTGATTTTGATTACGCAGTCTTTCATCAACCAAATACAAGATTTCCACTACGTGTAGCTTCAATTCTAGGCTTTCCATTAGAGAAAGTGAAGTCAGGAATAGTAGTAGATAAGATTGGAAATACTTATAATGCTTCAGCTCTCTTAGGCTTATGCAAGGTTCTTGAAGAGACAAAACCGAATTCAAGAATACTCGTAGTGACTTATGGTAGCGGTGCTGGTTCAATAGCCTTCAGTATATGGGTTAATGATGAAATTTCGAGAAAAGTAAATCTTGCAAAGACTATTAAAGAATATTTGGAAAACTATAGATACATCGATTATGGACTCTACGTTAAATTTAGAAAAATTATAACACTACTTCACTAACATTAATACAGTTAAAATATCTCTAGAAGTCATTAAAATTAATTTTTAAAAATTCGTATGAATATTCTTTGAATATGCCTAGAAGACAGACCAATAAAATCTTAGAGAGGAAGAAAATGATACTAGAATTACTCCTACGTGAAGGTGAATTACCGACAAATGAAATTGTTAGAAAGACAAATTTAAGTCATTCTCAAGTATTTTATGCACTTAAACTTCTTCAAAAAGATGGTCTTGTTCGAGAAATTAAGAGAGGTAAAGTTGCTTATTGGCGTGCTTCAGAAACGGCAAAAACTAGTGTTGAAGAATCTCTAAGTAGTGAAGTTGAGAGTGAAGATATTGAGTAAACTTTACTTTCACAAGTACAAACTTTAAAATGTATAACTATGAGTATTGACTACATACTTGAACCATCACCAGATTATGCATGTAAATTCATAAACACTAAGAAGTCAAGTCAAGTAATCATTCTCTACGGCAACTTATCAGCTAAGTATGAAGGTAGAGCAAGAGCTGAACTCGAACTTGCACCAAGAATAGTAATTACAAAACCAGACGGTACCTTAATGATTCATGAATCAAGTAAGAGAGAGCCCGTTATCTGGAATCCTCCAGGCTCAACCTTCTACGCACTTTCAGAGTATGGAATATTAATTATTAAAAGTGTAAGACCTAGTCCTAAAGAGTACGTCACTATTGAAGTACCTGTAATACACTTCATTGGTGCTTTCAATGTAGGTGTTAGTAAGTCTTATAAAGTTCATGGTAGTGAAGAAGACTTAAGAAATTACTTAATGAATAATCTACACATAGTTGAGGATGGATTAAAACTCATAAGTAAAGAATACCATACACAAGTCGGCTCTATAGATCTTCTATGTGAAGATAAGAATGGAAATTACGTAGCTATTGAGATAAAAAGAGCACAAGCTGGACCTGAAGCTGTTCATCAGTTGAAAAGATACGTTGAGTATCTTTCAAATAAATTTCAAAATAAGAAAATTAGAGGAATACTCGTAGCTCCTGACATCTCAGCTAGTGCTTTTAAGTATTTGAGAAGTTATGGATTAGAGTTTAGAAGATTAAGAAGTACTATTTAAATACCAACAATTTGAGTAATGACTATTAGACTAACAATAACTAGCACGAAAAGTAATGTAAAGATGTATAACCTAGCACAAGTTATAACTAAACCTCTAAGTGTAGATTTGACCTCACGATTTTTCTCTCTCAAATATTTAATAAATGAACATAATAGCAAGATACCATCAGTGTTTGGTAAGGCTAGTAGTACACTAAGTATTACTCCATGAATAAGGTAGTGATAAGTTCCTATTCCAAGAAGCATAGAGACTTTAGTGTATATTCCATAAAGTATTAAGTGATAACTGCTTAATGAAATTCCCATTAAAGGTGTAGAAAGTATTATAACACTAGAACAGGTTTGTAGAAGTGCCCTACCCAACGTTACCTGCTCTGAAAATCTCTTTTCAAGACTTTTTCCTATCTGCTTCATAGATTCTTCTGAAAGATTAATAGAGTAGCCAAAGATTACAGAGCTAATTAGTAATAGTGCTATAAGTATTAAGATTGAAATTCTCACACGGTTTAGCCTATAGCTTAAAGGTACTGTAGACATTATAAGGAGGGTAGGAGTTTTAACTTCTTAAATCTTTAACCCTAAATTCAAGCATTGCGATATGTAGAATTGTTAAGAACTTTCCTAATCACTCAATTCTCAACACTTCATATCCGTTCTTTCTAATTGCTTGAAGAACTCTCTTCTCTTTTAAATTCTTTAATGCAATATTTATGTAATAGCTTTCTATCCTGAAAAACTCATCGCCATACCATTCGTGAAGCTTTTTAAATAAATCATTAAGTGTTACTTCATTAATACCTTTCTCTTTCATATCCTTAATCACTTTCAATATTAGGTTTGTAGTATCTTCAATGAAGTTCCATGGATATACAAACCATGCCTTATGTTTAACTTCAATACCCCAATAATCTGGCTTGTACTTAGCAACAATACTTCTCCATTGAAGTGCTGCTGTCTTTACATCAACTTCTCTACATCTCTCCATTATGTGTTTCTTAGCAAGCTCGAGAGTTTCACCTGTATCTACAATATCATCAACAATGAGTACTTTCTTACCACTGAGATCTGTACTTAACGGATATTTAACGTATGCTCTTTCAAGTACTTCAGCTGTTACAGGCCAATGTACAAGCTGTATACTTACTAGGTCAGTAATGGCTAAGTAATCACATAAAAGAACTGCAGGTACATAACCTCCTCTAGCGATAGCGACAATAACTTCAGGTCTCCAGTTTGAACTTAATATGGAGTTTGCAAGACTTCTAACCCAATCAATAATTTCAGCCCAAGAAACAATCTTGATATGAACTTTAGGCGTTGACATTGATTTAAAAGAGTAGTTAACCGTAATTAACTTTTACGTCATTAGAAAGAACTTTAAGACTCGTAGTTTTTAAAATTATCTTAACAAGTAATATTCATGACTATGCTATTACCAACAATATTGGTTAAGAGGCTTGAACCTATAGAAGTTATTGAAAATTTTGTTCTTGAAGTTGTTAATAAGTATCTAGGTCATAACGTACCTGTTGAAGTTTATTATCTAGAAAATCTTGAAAAACCATTTTCATTAGTTGCAGGAATTACATATACAGGCACGGGAGAGTTAGTAGTCAGAGAGGTGAGCTATCTAAGTGATACTAATGGTAGTGAAGAAAGTCAATTAACCATACAATATGAGGGTCAAGGTTTCAAAATTTTAGCACCTATCTTTCTCATAATAACATTTTATGGTGTACTTATTACTAAAGAGTTATCCATAAAGATCATTAATAGGGAAGTTAAGGCTTATCTTGAACGTGTAGTTATATACATTATTGGTAAGAGATTTGAAAGAATTAAAAATAAGTTGCAGACTTTAAAGGAAGTAAAAATCATATGTTAAGATCTACCTCTACGCCTTCTTCTTTCTTCTCTAACTCCTACCTCACTACTTACAATTCTTGGCATAATCACGTATGCTAATATCCATGCATTAACTTTATCTCTACCTGAATCTTGTGAATGAATAGTTATTACACCACTTGAAGATAGAATTACAGGGTCTGTTCCCCAAACACCAATCTTTTCTGTAAAGTAGTAGACAGGTTTTACAAACCATTCAGTAATTCTAGAACCATCTTGAAACTTTACGTAGTCAAAATTCTCATCATTATTGAATATTCCGTAAATAACCATATAGGACTTTTCAGGCAAGGTATTACTTAAATATATATCACCGACTTTAAGTACGTAACCAATACTTGATGCCTCATTACCATATATATGATTCGGCTTTAAATTCTCAATAGTACCTCCGAATCTTTGAGCTAAATCTCTAGCTCTAAGCCATGCATTACGAATATAGTTGTGAAAATTTGGATTTAGAGAACTTACAAGTTGTGGACCAATCATTTCATCATGAAATCTTCTTCTAAACGCCATAGTGTGATGGTGTTTTTAGTTTTGAAATCTCTTTCTCTAAACTGATTAAACACTATACGCAAGTGTTATTAAGTGGAGTAATTGATTTTACCTTGTGAAATTTATAAAGTGGAGAAAAAAGAAAGAGGAAATTAAAACTGCTCCTCAACAAGATATTGCTGCATACTTTGATGAACTTGTTAGAGCAAAACCCATACAGGTACAGCCTATACAAGCACCATCACCACCAGAACAACCTTCACAGCCTCTGCATAAGGTAAGTAATTTTGAAAGAATTGTAAACGATTTGAAGAGAAGTATTGAAGAGAGTATTAGAAGTTTAAGTTCTGAAATTAATGAGAATCTTGGAAAGAAGATTAGCAGTATTGAAGAGACTCTACAAGAAATAAAGACAGCATATACACCACAATATCCACCCTTTGCACAGATTGGTTATGTACCTAAGAGTATTGAAGAGATTGTATCTCTCTTCTCATTAAGTTCAATAGCCATACTTCAAGATAGTGAAGTAGTTAAAAGCTTTGGAGATATTGATGAAGAAGCATTAAAGATTAGTCATACAGAACTTGCTAGAGAGAATGATCTTGTAATGTTTAGTAGAGAAAACAATTATACATACATCATAAGACTAGATAAGTACTTAATTATATGTCAATGTACTCAATATCTTGAACAATCAACACTTAACTTCTTAAGAGAAATGATTAAGAAATACGTTAGTGAAGTCTTAACTTCCTAACAAGTGACCAGGAAAGTCTATCTATCGATGGAAAGTTCACAATCTTGTAGATAGGTACTGTATAACCTTTCTTTAATGCTCTAAATACGCACTCATCATTAAGATCTTCAACGTTTATTAATGTATATGCTTTACCAATATCTACCACTACATGAGCATCACTAACAGCTATTCCAGGTATATTCAACTTTTTAGCTACAAGATATGCCTTATAATTAGCTATTGGATTGAGTGTACCTGCATTGAAGACTTCAATAAGATCCCACCTATACCTAAATAAGGCTTTACCAATACCTTTCCTAAACTTATCAAAGGGATGTGCAGGAATTAAGAGGCAATCAGTACTTTTAGCCCAATCAATAAGCTCATTAAGTCTTTTAGGGAAATTATCATTAACCTCTGCGAGACATAGTATTAATACATCACCATACTCAGTCCTAACTTCACATCCCTTAATCACCACTACGTCATTTATGTTCTTTCTCTTCAAGAATTTTAAAGCTTCAATTGAGCCTTTGAAAGTGTTGTGATCTGTTATAGATATTATCTTCAATCTAGCCCTTAATGCCTGTAGTATTATTTCTTGAGGTGCTGCTTTACCATCACTAAATACTGAATGTATGTGTAGATCAGCTCTTACCTTCACATTTTTCACGATACTCCTTGACTAAGTCTCTCTCTATAACATCACCATTTGGTGATAATTCTTTAAATACTTGAGCTTCATAAATCATTAATTTGGTATGCTCAAGATCAACCCAACAGTTAGGCAAAAGTAGTGCTTTTACACAAGTCTCGTTTAGAAAGGTAATTACATCCCAACAAAACTCAACAGGTACTTGAGGTAGTAAAAGACCTGAAAAGAAGTTTTTCTGAATTATTAATCCATGTCTACCAATAATTATCTTCTCAAGATATTCTCTAGGTTTACTTACTTTAAGTTCAGTAATGGGGCCTAATATCGATATTTCAAAAACTACATGATTAAGTTCTTCTACTCTTAAAGGTTCAAATCTTGGATCTTCAGTTGCAGCTGCTATTGCACTTCTAATAGTTGCTGTAGCTACATTTTGATAACCTTTAGGATAACCAATACAACCTCTAAGTTCAGTCTCATTATCTCTAATGATTTCGATAGTTGTGAATACTCCATAATTATCTTGAAGTAACTGTTTAGGTGTATCCTCAGGTGGAGTTATTATGATTCCTCTTGTTAGGTAAGATTCTACAGCTTTTCTTGCAAGTTTAATTAAGAATTTACCAACATCTATCGTGTAGGGTTTAAACATACTCTTCTTCTCTTCTCTCAACCTCACTACTTAAATATTCTCTACTCATACTACCATATTGATAATAGTACTGATACGGTGGAGCTCTCTCATATTTTTCAATTTCTCTAGAGAATCTTAAAGTAAATATTGCAAAAACAATACATACAATAGTCAGGGATAAGAAGAGAATATCCAATCTAGGATTAGGACTATTAATTATGAATTTGAAGTTGTTAAAAGTAGCAATATGAACTATTAAAATACTTATTGATAGTACAGTAAATACTATAGCTAATACTGCTGCTAATCTCATAGGTAGCGGTAAGTTCTGTATTTAAAAAATTTAAAAATTACTAAAAACGCAACATATACATGTTTAAATGCTCTATATGTGGTAAATCTATAGAATCCAGAGATGTCAAGTACATTCATGAAAATGTAGTCATATGTAGAGAGTGTTATCCACAATACTATGTTAGGAAGTTATGCCCACTAGTTAGAAAAAGAATGCTTAATAAGAATCCAACATCATGTATTTACTGTAATTTCAAGAAGGAGTGTGACGAATATCTGTTAAGTGTAGTTAAGAAACATGAGTAGAATATTACTGTTATCATCTTAGAGACAATACTTTAAGCATAGTAAGTAATACTAAATTAAACTTTCTCAGTCTATACCTACTCATGACTATGCAGGAACTCTTACCTATAAACTTCGAGAAAACTCAACTGCAATCATGGTTTCAAGAGTTAACTAGTATTGAAACTCAGATAAGAGAAGTTATTAGTAAGGCTTCACAGTACGGAATTACTGAAATTGTGAGAGAACCTCTAGTTGATGTTATTGATGAAGGAGATAGAGTCACAGTACTGATCGATCTTCCAGGTGTTAAGAAGGAGAATATCAAGATTAGAGTTGGTCTAAACTTTCTTGAGATTTCAGCTACTAATTCAAACAACTACATCAACGGTAAGGTAATTAGAGCTGAAAGATTAAGTAACTACAAGCTTTATAGAAAGATAGAATTTCCTTATAGATTAAAAATTAGTGAAGCAAAAGCACTATTTAGAGATGGTGTACTTCAAGTAGTTATTCCAAAACTCAGTGAGTATATGGAGACCGAAGTTAGCATTGAATAGTGACTGTATAGAAATACAGACACTCTATACTAAAAATTATACAACCGATACGCATAAAGTATTTATAGGAAACTAAATAGATAACTCAAGGGGCTATATTTCGTGGGTTACGAAGTTGAGACCAGAAAAGTACAATTGACTGGAGGAGCAACATTAATCATATCCTTACCTAAAGATTGGGCTAGACATGTGGGTCTAAAACCTGGTGATGAAGTTCTAATAGTCCCTCAACACGACAATTCATTACTAATCATTCCCAAAAAGATAGCTAAACATCAAATACCTGAAATAACTATACATATCAATGATGAATTTAAAGATGCTAGACATATTGAGAGAATACTACTGTCATACTATCTAGCTGGTTATGATGTTTTGAGAGTAAGCTTCACAGACACCACAATCAATTTCAAAAGATATGTGAAAGAAGTTACTAGGAAAAAACTTGCAGGTACTGAAGTTATTGAGGAAGATAGAAACGTACTAACGATTCAAAACTTAATAGACGTACTCAACATGAGCATGGACGACATATTGAATAAGATTGTGAGAACAGTCATAAACATGTTTGAAGACTTAAAGATAATAATTACAAAGTTTGACGAGAATATTGCACAGGACTTAATCGATAGAGATAACGAGGTAGATAAGCTATATAGACTACTTAATAGGCAATTAAGAAAAATACTACTCACAGGTAGAGCTGTTGGTTCAAAAACTCCAGATCCAAGAGCAGTACTTGAATATCAAATCATAAGCAAAGCACTTGAGAGAATTGCAGATAACGTCTCAGACGTTGTTCATGAAATTGCTAACAAGATGGGTAAGGAAGCAATTGATAAAGTTCCATGTGAACTTAAAGATAAGATCATAGATACCATAAACGATATAACAAGTCTCTTCAATACCATATCGAGTGCACTATCAAATAAGGCAAAGCCGGTAGAGATAAATTACGTTCTTGACAATATTAAGAATGGTATTTCTAGAAAAATTGAAGAAATATTAGATCAACTATACAAGTATGAACTTGACTCAATAACTATAGCGTCTCTAAGAGTAATACTTTACAGAATTTTAAGAGTAGCTGAATGGCTATCAGATATTGCAGAATCAATACTGAACTTAACTATTGGTATCAGTTTAAGATAGCAATTATAGTGTAAATATCTTCAAAGAAGTAATGTTCTTTCAGTAGGTCAATAATGATGTAGTCAAGATTTTTCAAGGTGTTGATAGTCTTTTCTGGATTTGAAAATGATGATTGTGTAAGAATTATCATATATGGTTTTAACCTTGAAATCTCTCTTAACAATTCATCAAGGACAAGTCTACCATCAGGACCAGCAGTCACTCTATGATTATGAACATCATCTTCAGGTAGATATGGTGGATTCGATATTATGAGACCAACTTCTAAGTTATTTTTTAAGCATAAACAAGTTGAAGTACATATAACATCTACGTAATGTTCAATACCATTCAACTTTAAGTTATGTAAAGTATTTTTGCATGCATTAAAATCAATATCACTACTCACTACTCTGAACGTCATTCTCCATCTCAAAGCATATACTGTGTGTATAGTTAGTATTCCACTTCCTGAACCAACATCAATAATGTTTAAGTGCCTATCTAAATATTTAGTTACTAATCTATGTATATGCTTATCTATAGCTTTGATGGTCTGTATGGTATCTTCTAGGATTGGATATGTGTTGTTCCAAATTTCTATTCTATACATAGCTAATTATTATTGAATACATGACTATTCCTGGAACAAGTATTAGTAAGGTTTCAAGCATAAATATCAACTCTATAGGTTTACCAGTACTTACCGAAATTACAGTGGCTGAATAGACTATACTTAAAACTGCAAGTAGTATCTTAACTACTTCAAGAAGAATTACTGAAGATAATTCTAGACTTAACATCTGCGTAACTATTCCGAAGATTGATGGATATGTAAGTATGGGTATTAATGAAGATGTTAGTAAAGTTAATAATCTAACGTTACTAATAAACACGCCACCACAGAGTCTGTAAATACATAGAAGAAGACCAATATATGCCGGTAATGAAATGTAGGTCACAACGTGAGGAATAGTGAGACTAGTAACGTAGGTTATGAGTATTAATCTTAAGTTAAGTATTTGTGAAAGTGTTAATGACAAGGCTGTAATTATTAATGTAAAGAGAGCTAATATCTTACTGTCAAGCTGCACTAAGGGCATTATTAATGGTCTGAGAAGTAGTAAATTTATAGTCAATTCTAGCTTCTTATGTATATGTGTTTGTGAATTTAACCTTAACAATGTATCAATTATTTGTCTACCCTTCTCGGTAATTATAACTCTAGTACTTTCTTTAATGATTAGTCCATTATTTTTTAAAACTTCAATATCGTAGTATATTGAGGAGAGAGGTATGTTTAGAATATTCTTTAATTCATTAATATCAGCTTGACCTTTCTCCATAAGTATCTTAAGTATTTGAACTCTCCTAGGTTTCATTATTGAACCATATATCTGTATTAATTCGTCAATACTTGACAAAGACAATCACTTACCTAATCTTTACAAGGTAGGTATTTAAATGTTAAGATTAGTTAAATAAGTTTGATGAGTAGTAAGTTAGACTACATTAAGCAGAATATTACATCACTAATACTTAAGAAAGGAAAAGTAAGTATTGAAGAATTACTGAAATGGTGTAGTGATAATGATGTTGGAAAATTAACACTATACTACGCTCTTCAGGAAATTTTGAGAAATAGAAACTACCATGTGGAGGGTGAGTATACTTTGAGAATATATAAAACAGGAAATTCAACTTTAAAATTATCACTACCTGAACACATCTCGATTAGAGAAGAGAAGGCGACTTCAAAAAGAGTTGTGAAAAAGAAAGAGAGAATGGCTAAGAAGAGTGCAAGTTTATTAATGTTTGAGAGAGAGGGAGAAGTTGAGAGTAAGCCTAAAGAGATTGAAAGGGAAAGAGAAATTGAAGAAAGGAAAGAGAAAGTTAAAGAGAAAGATGTTGAAAAGCAAATACCTGAAGTTAAAGTTGAAAGTGAAGTTTTTGAAAAATTTAAACAAATCTTTGAAGAGGAATTTAAAGATAAGTTGAGTGAGGCTATGAATGTGTTAACATACATCATTAACTATCTTAATAAGTATTGGAGTGTTGGTGAGTTAAGACTTAGACTTGATTGTTCAAAATCTTTAAGCTCTAAATTAAAGATTAATGAAGATGAGATTTATGAACTTGCTGGAAAAGTGCTTAACCTACTTAAAAGCTTAGGATATATTGAAATTGTAGAACCAGGTGTTGTTAATAAGATTAAAGATTTTGAAGGTATAGATAAGAGCCTAGTTAGTGATGTTAAGCTGCATGAAATTCTAAACTTTTAACTCTCTCTATAGGTACGTAAATTTCTGTTCTATGACCTTTAGATACTAGTGCAAGTACTCCTCTCTCTTTTAAAGTTCTAAGTACATGAATAGCTGTACTCATTTTAACACCATACTTACTAGATACGAGATATGGCGTAACATATTCCCACTTAGTTACTTCCTTAGCAATAGTATTTACTAACTTCTCATCGATTAATGTAACTTTTGTAGTAGTCTTTTCTTCACCTTTCCTCTTAATTTCAGGTTTCTGAGCAGCTTTTTCCTTTTCTTGTCTTTTAACTAGCTGTGAAAGTGTTGGTTTTTTCTTACTACCCATACGTGTAAATTTTGAAGTTAAGCTCTTTAAAAATCTGCCTTAAGTATTCTATAACCTCACGTACTTGTTCTGTCTATTTAAAACAAAAGTTATTTAAAGCCTATTAAAAGCTTTAAATAGCAGGTATGGCTAAACCCACCTACAGAATTGAAAATGTCGTAGCTACCGTTAATTTAGGTGTTGAACTTAATCTTGAAGAACTTGCAGAAAAATTACCAGCAGCTGAGTATAATCCTGAGCAATTTCCAGGACTCATACTTAGACATCAGAGACCAAAAATATCAGCCCTAATCTTCAGAACGGGAAAGATGGTGTGTACAGGAGCTAAAAGTGAGGAGGAGTTGAAGAGAGCTGTAAAAGCACTTGTTCGTCTCTTAAATGAGTATGGTATTGAAATTAAACATCCACCAGAAATACAAATACAGAATATTGTAGCTTCAGGTAACTTAAAAGCTGAAGTTGATATTGAGAGAGCAGCTCTCATGCTCGAACACTCCATGTATGAGCCAGAACAATTTCCAGGACTCATCTATAGAATGAGTGATCCTAAAGTAGTTCTACTAATATTTAGTTCAGGAAAAATTGTATGTACAGGAGCTAAGAAAGAAATGCAGGTACAGGAAGCCATAACTAAAATCTACAAGATTCTTAAAGATATAGGTGCACTTTATGAAGAGAGAAGAGAAGAATATCCTAGAATGAGCACTATCGAAGAAGAAGTTGAAGAAAGTGAAGAACTCTGGTAAATCATGGAAATTAAATACTTAACAACACTTAATCACCTGAAGAGAAATGTAAAGTACATACTAAAAATAACCAACAACATTGTCCTTAAATTACGTAAAGATCTAGATGAAAATGTAATTAACTACTTGAGAAGTATTAGTGAAGAGTTGAGTAGAATAGATGTCATACTTTACTATAAAGATTTAAATGAAATTAATGTCAAATACTTACTAACTCTTAAAAAAATTGTAGATAAGATCTTTATAGTAATTAAAAATCACAATACACCATGTGTTGAGTACTTACTATCTCTAAACAGATTTCTAAGTAACGATTTAATTCCTGGAATATACTTTCACGAGAAAATTACACACATTGACTTATTGATGAGTAAGTTCAATAAGATCTTAATAATTCTAAATGTTAAAGATTTCATTAAAGAAAGACTAATACTGAATTTAAAGAGAAGTAGAAATACACATATATATCTACTTATGACTAAACCATACGCATCTTGTGAATTTCTAAATAATATTGATACTTTAATTACACGTAAACTTGAAAGTATATTAAGATTTAAATTACTTAAAAATCTTAATAGAAAATTCATGAAAGAATATGCATTACGATATAGAGAATTAGATACTTCCGAAGAAGTTCTGAATCAAGATAACTTATGGAAATTCATAACTTGTAATAATGTTGAGCTAGTTAGATATTTACAAATCAATTAATGTTATGAAATCTAAAATTAAAGGTTCAAGGTATGAGAGAGAACTTGCAAATAAATTATGGTCTCTAGGTTTTGCTGTACTTAGAGGTTGTTCATCAGGTAGTGGTGTTAAGAAGAGGTATGTCCCTGATATCGTAGCTATTAAAGGTAATAAAGTACTCATAATAGAGGTTAAGTACCGTTCTAGAATGGAAAGTATAAAGTTAAGTAAAGATAAGTTAAGAAAACTCTCAGAATTTGCAAATAGATGTAATGGTAAGATATACTTAGCCGTAAAGTACAAGGGTAAAGATTGGAAATTCATAGAACTAAACAACACTAACAATGACATAGTCATTACAGTTCACGATGTTGATAAAGGTTTAAGTCTTGAAGAATTGATAAGTAAGCTATTTAATAAACCACTACTAGACTTTATAAGTAATGAGTCATCAGAAAGTAAAGATAAGATACGCAAGTAAATTGCAAAGATTTATAAAGTTGAAAGTTGATGAATTATTAAGAAGTAGAGAAGTTGAAGCTTTAAAATACACTAGAGTTGGCATTCTTATAGATAGTGAAGGAAAGTTTAATCTATATGTTAAGATCTTTCATGAGAAGCCCTTAAGATATAGTACCATCCAAGAATTAGTTAATCAATTAAATAGTATAGTTAAAGTTGATTTTTGGCAAATATATGCACCACATGCAAAAGCATTAAAAATTTCAGGAAATATTAAGGACGTTCTTGTAAAATTGTAAGTAAATCTTTAACCCTCAATTTTATATAGTTAATCATGATGTATCTATTATGAGTGTTTTAATTGAAATTCCTGAAGAAATATATAAGACATTACAAGTAAAAGCTAGAAATTCAGGTAAGACGATTCTAGATATCATTATTGATATTATTGTTAACGAGCTTGACCCTAAAACAAGAATTGAAGTTTATGAAAAATTATTTAACAAATATCTTAAAGAAGCTGAAGAACTTTATAGTAAAGGTGATCTTGTACAAGCAAGTGAAAAATATTGGGGTGCTATTTGTGCTTTATTAAATATTATTGGTGAGTTAAAGAATTTACCACACTACAAACATATTCATTATGCTGAAATTATTGGTCATGTATTTGAAGAAACCAATGATAAGGAAATACCTAGACTTTTTGCAAGTACTGAAAGACTTCACGCAAACTATTACCATAATTTCTTAAGTAAGAGAGAATTTGAAATACATAGAGAAGATGTTCTTAAATTGATTGAAAAGTTGAAAAACTATATCGATTATATTAGAGGTACAAAATAATTACGTAGTTCAGAAATTACATTTCTATAAAAGTAAGAATTTCATACCTAATTTAACGTTTAAGAGATTTAAGGTAATGATCTTCTCTAAACTTTAGTGTCTAGTGGTTGAAGTTAAGTTTTTAATCTTTTTAGAAAAGTGAATGATATGCCTGAAGCTGTTAGAAAAGTTAGGACAGGTATTCCAGGTCTTGATGAAATTCTTTATGGTGGTCTACCTGAAAGAAATATTGTTCTAGTTAGTGGTGGTCCAGGTACTGGCAAGTCTATAATGGGTATGCAATTTCTTTATCAAGGATTACAAATGGGTGAGAGCGCTGTCTTTGTTGCTCTTGAAGAACATCCAGCAGCTGTTAGACGTAGTTTTAAACATTTTGATTGGGATGTAACTAAGTATGAACAGCAAGGTAAGTTTGCACTTATTGATGCCTTTACTGGTGGTATTGGTAAGTATGCTGAGAAAGAGAAGTACGTTGTTAAAAACCCTGATGACGTGAGGGAACTTGTTGATGTTCTTAGACAAGCAATTAGAGAAGTAGAAGCTGAAAGAGTAACTATTGATTCAGTATCTACACTATACCTTACAAGACCTGCAGTTGCTAGACGTATAGTTATGGATCTTAAAAGAGTAATTGCAGGACTTGGATGCACAGCTATCTTTGTAAGTCAAGTATCTGCAGGAGAAAGAGGATTTGGCGGTCCAGGTGTTGAGCATGCAGTTGACGGTATAATTAGACTAGATCTTGATGAATATGATGGAAAACTTTACAGATCAATTATTGTTTGGAAAATGAGAGCAACCAAACATAGCATGCTTAGACATCCCTTAGAAATTACAGACAAGGGACTACTCATACATTGGAATAAATACCTAAAAGTAACCAGAGCTGGTGTCGAATACGCCGACCTAACTAGAGATGAAGTTGAAGCAATGAGAAAAGCAGTAGAAACGGTAACAACAGTACCCGCTAAGAGAGAAAGAAAAGTAGAGATTGAAGAAGAGGAGTAGAAAATCTCCAATTTCTAACTGAAAAATTATCTCCAATATTGTGGAGAATAAATTCTTCTCCTCTCTTCAGGAGAATCTACCTTTAACCTCCATACGCCATTCTTAAGATCTTCAACAATTATTTCCAACTCTCCTGCTAAGTAATCACTAATCAATACCTCCTCTTCAATATTTGATATTACAGCATCACATACTACTTTATTCGTTTCTACATCATCCTCAACAATCCACACTTCAAGTGAGGATGGCAGTACATACATTCTTACAGGTCCTGCAGGTATTCCATAACTTTCAATCCTAGCCTCTAATAGTCTTGAATATAGGCCAAGAACTTCAGCTAACTTCATAGGTACAAGTATTTGTGGCGTATCAGCTTCAAAACCACTACCAACAAGAGCAATAGACTCTGCAACATTCTCATCAACACTAAGTCTATTCCTAATCCTTAGCCTTACCCTCACAGGCATATCTAAGCCTGTACAATCTTCCAATTCTTAATCTAGGCCTTAAATGAGTCCTACCTAACCTATATAGTCTTCCAATTCTTCTACTAAATGCTTTCACAATAACTCACATCCACCACATCTTCACGAAGAGATTTTAAAATACTTCCGCATTAAGTCACGACATATTTTAAATAGTATAGACACTTTTAATGAATTGTGAAAAGAAGAGCCGTAACTACGAGTTAACAGGAATAAAGCAAAGACCATACCAAGTAGCCTCACTATATTCATAAGGATCAGCTTCAACGTAAATACCAACATATTCGGGACTGTCATAAATCGCAATGTATTGATTTAAAGGTACGTAATTTGAATAGTATATAATGGCTACAAGTACGGATATAATAAAGTTCCTGTAATACAATATGTCCTCCTGTTTAAATGCTGGAGGATTAATGCTGTCTGGATTGTAGAGTTCTGTATAATTCAATTCGCTTGGAAGACCGGGATTGAGGTAGTTTATAAATAGAATTCCTGTCTTATTTGTAGATTCAGGAATTGAGTAATTGCCTATAACTTTGATCTTTCCTAATGTCCTAAACGATGAAGTATTATAAGGTAATACTATTGCAGCAGGGTAAAAACCCCTGAAATTTACTCTCCATAGTTGACAGTATGATACATTAAGGAACACAGTATTATCCTTAATTACTACGTAACCTAATGTTTGAAGTTCAAATAGATTGCGACGGCAAGAGTAATAGAATGGAAATATCCATAATTCAAACCTGCATCTCCAGATATTTTCATTTACTCTCTCACAATCAACACATCTCCAATCCCATATTCCTCGTATTTTGAGGTAGACACAAACTTTTGGTGTCTCTGGATTTGTCCAAAGGTCTGTGTCATTAAGACATGCTATTACTTTGATTTTTGAGATATCTGTGTCTATGTTGCATGTTCCGTTCGCTGTTAGTTTTATTGGTTGTATGTATGCTCCTATGGGTAGTTTGCAGGTTATGTGTGTGGTGTTTGTCCATGTTGGATTTATGGTTAGGTTTGTATAGTTTATGCTGTAGACTATTGTGTCTGTTTCTGTTATGTTGCATGTCCATGGCTTTTTAAAGTAAGTATTGTCTGTAGTATTGATTATGTGTACTTGTGTAGAGTTTAGACATATTGGTACTACTTGATGATAATAGCCTAGATTAGGTATTTGAGTTGTCTCTCTATTCCAGTAAATGTTTGATCTAGATTTTAATAGAAGTGTGTAGCTCAGGTTTGCAAGTATGTAACCTCTAAGATAATCTACATTTCTTACTTTAATAACTTCACTTCTTGGATATACTTCAAAGAACTTAATAGTTAAGTCACTACAGTTTGTCGATAATATAATACTTCCAACCTGACCTACACTATCAATAATTGTTAATTCAAGATATGGAAGATTTAAATCTCTATAATACATCAAGTCGTGCTGTAATGTTACGTTTATAATCATGTACTTACCATAACTTAAAGATTTAACTTCACAATAATCAATTAAGGTATGTGTCTTATTAATAAATTTGCAAAGTGTCTTAACTATATCTCCATGAACATTACTTAACTGTAAAGTAATACTCTTAATTGTTGCATTTAGTAAATTAATCTTTAACTCATCATGTTTTAAGTACGTCTCTTCAAGTAGTTTCAAATTTTTTAACTTAACTTTCTCAACCATACTCCATGTCGTGTTTAGTGTTGCTATGATTATTATCATTAATATAGCTAGAATAACCGTAAATGCTATGGTAGATATGGCTTTAAAGTCCATTTCTAAAACTTTAAGTCAATCTTAATTATAAAAAAATTACGTAAATAAGGAATACTTAACTTAAGGTAATGCTTAATATCTTAACTACACGTGATGAGGAGATGTGAAGAAAAGTATAATTACTTTAATAGTAATGGTTGCAATCTTCTTCACATTAATTCTATACTCCCACCTTGTTGAGCCTAACATGGTTAGGATTAGTGAAGTTGAGGTTTACTGCATCTCAAATTGTTCCAGATATGTTGATGTCAGGATTGTTCAGTTAAGCGATCTACATCTACGTGACTTCTCACATAGAGAAGTTGAGGTAATTAATCTTGCATGTAGTGTTAAGCCTAACATTATAGTACTTACTGGTGATCTTGTAGACGACCCTAACTACTTAAAAGTACTTGAAGAATTTGTTAAAGAGTTGAGAAGAACTTGTCCTAGAATTGTTAAGTTTTATGCCGTTTTCGGCAATTGGGAATATTGGTCAGGCACTACAGATAGAGTTGAGAAGATTTTAGAAAATTGTGGAGTTAAAGTCTTAATAAACAGTAATGACTTAGTTGAAGTTAAGAGTGTTAAGTTATGGATTGTAGGTATTGACGATCCTGTAACACATCACGACAATGTTGATGAAGCTTTTAGAGGCTTAAATTCAAGCCTACCCATAATCGTCATTACTCACGCGCCAGGAATTGCTGATGAGGTAGTTAAGAAATATCCTAAAACATGTCTAATACTTGCAGGGCACACACATGGAGGACAGATAGTACTTCCACTACTAGGGCCGATATATGTTCCTGAAGGTTCTAATCACTACATTTCAGGAATGTACAGGATAGGTAACACCACACTATACGTCTCTAGAGGTATCGGTACTTACAAAAACCTTCCACTAAGACTTCTATCCCCGCCAGAGATAGTTCTAATACACTTAAAGTTATGCATAGAGTAAAACACAATCATTCACATAAACACTGAACTCACCTTCGAGCACGTATTTCTCAAAACCAAATAGAGGTTAAAGATTCTATAAGCGCAGTGCCTTTATGAGCAAGATTCAGCAGAAGAGACTTGAAGGAAGTACTAAACTGAAGAATTAAATTAGAAGTTTCTCAATTCATGGAATAACTTTAAGACCTTTATTTTGAGCAATAATCTTCAATTCCTTATCAAAAGTTGCTAAATATGCTTTAAAGTACTTAGCTACTGATAATATTACATAGTCATTAACATATTTATAATTTCTCTTATCCTCTTTGAGCATAGTTAATGCGTATTGTAGAATATTCATATTCTCAAGAACATGGCTTGTACGTGGATCTTCAAGATATTCAAGCACTTTCAATCTCACGAAATTTATATCTAGATTTAATTTCTTCAGCATTACCCATATATATTCGTAAACTACTATTGATGGGATTATCAATTCACTTGCACTATCTATAATCTTTACAGCATCTTCATGATGCATTGAATCTTCAATAGTATCGTAGATTAAGACGTTAGTATCAGGAAGTATTTTCATTAAGCATCTCCTCAACAGCACATTCAATCTCCTCTACAGTAACTTGTCTACCAAGTTTAATCGTTAATCTCTTTCTCTTAATAGGAATTATCTTTATAACATTCTCATGCTCATCGTAAATTATCTTTACAAAATCACCCTCTTTCAAACCCATTTTCTCTCTAATAATTGCAGGTATAGTAACTTGAAAATTACGAGTAATCTTAACAACTTGTTCAAGCACCATTACTAGAACTCAAATTCTACTAAACTATAAATCTATCTAGTAATGTTATTATTTCTAAAGTTTAATTAATACTCTATAAGGACACTTTCAATACCTACATCTTTGAAGACTCTAACACACTTAGACTATTTTTATTTTACAAAAATATTGAAAAACTCTACCTAAGTGTTACATGACCTAACGATGTTAGGAAGTCAAGACATTACAATGTTTATTTTAAAATTATATGCATAATGTGATTAAGTAATAACTTGCTGTCTTGTATCTTTTTGTCAAATAAATGAAGTATCTACTTAGTTTGAAAGTACTTTCTAGAAGTGTTAAAATTCTTTCAAATGAATTTTTAAGGAAAAATTGATTTTTTAAGTTAGAATTGAAAGCTAGAAAATATTCACTATGATACTGTGCATGTAGTTTCTACTTCAGTACCTTTAGCCGTTACAGCTTTAACATAGTATTTTCCGGAAGAAAGATCTAATTTCTCTTTACAGCCAACTCTACTTACTTCGCCCGGATTAATAAGTTTTGGATCAAACTTACATACGAACGTGTCTGTTGTATTGTAAACATAGATTGTAGTTAAGTTAACAACTACATCTCCAATATTTCTGATAAACACCGTAGCATTTGTCTTACTACAATTCACAACATCTATCTTTATCTTCTCAACTGCTGCTACTGTAGGTATTGTTCCTGTTGTTTTTCCTAAGTAACCGCTAAACCACATGTATAGTAGTATTGCTCCTACTACAGCAACTACGATTAATAAAATAGCAGCTACTATTGGTTCGACTCCTCTAGTTTTGAAAGTACTCATGCGAGATATTACGCTTGTAGTATCTTTTAACCCTTACTCCACTTGTAACCTTTTAGGAAACAAGTCTGTTCACGGGGTAATGATATTTCATGTTCTTTTTGTTATTTAAAGTTCTCTTAATGTACTTGAAGTTCCTTTTCAATTACTCCAAAACAAGCAATTAAATATGCACTTATTGTGTGTTTATCTAAACCGAGAAAACTATGTATTTCTTCAGCAATTTTTGAAGTAAATGAAGGGTCTATAACTTTTGGTAATGGTAAGTTGTACTTGTAAAGCTCAATAGCGTATTTTTCAATTACTGAGCTTCTAAACGTTGTTATTTTCCAATTAGCTTCAGAACTTTTTAGTTTCTTTCCCCTAAGTGTAGAGATTAGTTTCCAATCACCGATAAATTCATAATCTTCGAAAACATGATTACACGAATTATTCTCTAAATTCCAAACAATACTTTCTCTAATCGCTTTAACTATTTCATTCCAAACTCTTTCTTTCAAGATATTCTTTCTTGAAGCTTCTTCGAACCAGAATGTTTTATGTGTGATTATTTGAAGATTCTTAATATTAATAACGACATCATTTAATCTATCAATGTTAATATCGTGACCAGTAACTTTATCTGTGTCAATCTCATGATTTATTTCAACTTTTTGATAAAACTGTATAATATACTCAAAAGGTAACGAAACATGAAAATCAATTTTCCAAATATTTTCTGTAACATCTGATTTTAAAATTGCTCTCACGGTATATGGTATTGGATTGTTATTTTGACATTTATTGATTAAGTCATACATAATTTCTCTGTACTTCCCATGTACTAAAAATTTACCATAAACATAATCTCTTTGTGAACATGTTATTCTAAATGTTCTATCACTGAAGAACTTTACATTTCTATTTCCCTTATCTGTCCTATATGTACTTCCAATACATGTGATGTGCCTCCAAATATTGAATTCTATTTCTGAATCATTTGGAAGTTCATTTGTTAATTTGTATTCACCTAGTGTTCTTAATTTATCTTTAAGTGCATTAATACTCATTAATGTTGAAATTGTTTCCATAACAACTGCTTCACTATATTTTGCATTCTCAAGAATGTCATAAACAATATGGTATTCAGCTCCTGCAATAACCTTTACAAAATCTTTTTCAGAAAGTTTCTTCCAATCTTCATATCTTGTAATCTTTTTATTAAACTTCTTTAATAAGTATGTTTTCAAATCACCATAATCTTGAATAATGTATTTGAAATATTTATCTCTCGCAATATTATATTGAACTATCTTATTGAATAACTTGTTTTGATGCTCTTGTTTTTCAATAACTCCTTCAAGCTTTATTGTCAAATATTTAGGTAGTTCGACAATTTTCATTCAATCACCTTGATATGTACATGAACTTTCTTGTTAATTAAGTGTTGTATTTTTCTACTTTCATCTGCTGGAATGACTATTCTTAGAAGATAGTAATTCTTCATTTTTTGTTGAATACTTATTGTACTATCAAACTCGTATTCCTCAACTACTTTGGGCATATTCGTGAATTAGCAGAAAGATATATAAAGCTTTGCTATTTTCTCTAAATTTGAAGAGTCTCTCGGGTGCGTGATGACTGTTCGATGACCCATACCGATGGAACCCGATCGGTATGGCGAGAACAGCCGCAGCCCGCCCGAGAGAAAAAAGAGCAATGACTGTCGGGGAAATGACTGAAAGATGAAGAACTTAGAAGAAACTAACAGAACTTGAAAAACATACACAAAGGAGCTCTCAGTGTAAAGGAAGTGCTTTAGAAAGGGGGGGTTAATGTTGAAAAGTTGTTACATTTCGTTATGAGGATTATCTTGATTTTCTCCTTAAAATTCTTAGAGACTTATAGATGTTGAGGTGAGTATTGTTTTCTCATATTGTGAAGTATTTCTCATCTTCAATTCCTGTAGTTGTGATTACTTTAGCAATATATGTTCCTGAACTTAACGCAATACTACACTGTACTTCTACATAATTTACTTCACCAATATTTACATCTATATTAGCGTTAAGTTTTACACAGTCATCAATGACGTTTCCGTAAGTATCTAAGATGTAGACTGAAGATATTGTTACCTTAACTTCACCTGAATTCAGTACATACACCTTAACAGTACTTGTAGTGTCATTCACAACATTCACACCAATTATGGTTATCTCTTGAGCGGGACTCAGCCTTAATATGCTTAGCTCTCTAGTAACGTAGCCGCTCATCCACATGTATATTAATGTGGCAGTAGTTACTCCAATAATCATTAATAGTACTGTAGTTACGATAACATTGATACCTCTAGACATCACTGTAGTTTAGGATAGTAAGGATTTAATAAATGGTTCTGTTGATTAGGTGGATACCATTCCAATTCAACATTCAAAATTCAACATACACAAAATCAACAGAACCCTTCAGCTGAAAATTCATAACCACATTGACATTCAACTTTAATTTTCGACCTTCAAAACCTACGTATTGCATGTCGAGATTGAATGAATTTTTCTAATAAATTTAAATCTTAGGAAACAATAGTAAGTGTTTAGGATACTTTTTAATTAAAACTTTGATACTGATTATCCAGTAACGAGCATTTAATACTTCTTAATAAGCAGTCAAGCTTTGAAATACATACATGTACAGCACAATCTCTTGCATGGAGAGTCATGTAAATTATGTAAGGAAAGGTATTTAAAGGATTTTCATGGGGGGTTTGTGATAAAATGAAGTTTTGCCCTAAGTGTAGAGTCTTAATGATGCCTATTAGGAAAGAGGATAAAGTATTTCTTAGATGTTCCAAGTGTGGTTATGAGGAAGAAATTAGTAGTGGAGCTAGATCAGGATATATTGATAAGAAAGCTGTTAGTGAAGAGAAACGTAAGGCAATTGCTGTAGATAGAACTGAAGTTAAGGCAATTTCAAGCGAAGAGAGAGAACTCATGGAAGATTACCATAAGCAACTTCTTGAAAATCTCTACGAAACTGAAAAAGAAAGTGAAGAAGATTAGAAAAGAAAAGAACTCTCTAAAAGATACATAACTGTAAATACAATCAATCACAATACCTAGCTTTACCTCTCTTCAAAGTACTACATCACCTCTGACATAGATGAGAAAGATTAGAAAAGAGAAAATGATCAATTACATCGTTTAAACTCTCCTAATAACATACATGCCTTTCTCGATCTTCTTGACAAATTCATTGATAGTTTTACGAACAGTGCAATATCTAGACATATAAATATAGATTCAACATACTTAACATTGATTTATAGAGTCTGCCTTGACTTTAGCCTTAACAATAGGCATGTTAAAATTGCAGAAATCATTTGTGAATCAATCCTTAAGTTGAAAGAGGTTTTAGAGTAGGATTTCCTACATAGGAAGTAGATGTTGTTAAATACACAATATCTGTGACTGTAATTGCTGCATTCCATTCTTTGCTTGCTACGCATATGGATAATCATTTAGCCTCAAGTGCTTTATTTATTTTTCTTTATTGTAATCATTAAGTTTAAGATGAATTATACCTCTGTGGATCTAGTGTGTAAATTTCTCTCTAATGATAATAATAGCGGTATTATTACGTGGCAATATTGATGTTCGTATTTATTCATATACTGCTTAAGTTATTGGACATTTTTAACTTCAAGCTCTCTTCAACAATGTTTTCTACATTATTTATTACTCTCAACTTAATAACATGCTCGCCTTCACTTAATCCTGTAATTCTACCTGTACTACCCATCTAAGACTTATCATCAATGCTTAATTCAATCTTCTCAATATTTGAGTCAACATCCACCATCTCACTTAATCATGCTTTAAGCTCTTCATGTATCTCGTGTAAATGATTCTCGACACTATGATTATGTATGAGTGCGTTTTTCATAGATTTTAGATTTTGAGAATTTATAGAGAAGATTTCTTCAACATCATTCAGTTTAGAGGAGTTTCCTCATTTCATCAGATACCGTGAAGTTCATCATGATGAGTTTCGCTAATTTTTCTCATTAAATAATTTAAATCAGTGTTGACGATTTAGTTAAGTAGTTATGATTCTTAACTAATCACTGCTTCTTCATGAAGATATACTTAATTACCTCAGATTCTAGTTAAGTATCTTATGAATTTCTCATCTAGGAGTATTGAATTGATTTTTAGAGAGAATACTGAACTTGCTCTTCGTCTTAAAGAACTTATTCATAAATTTACTGAAGATTTGAAAGCTAGATATGGAAAGATTGCTATTAGAATAATGAATTTCTGTGGTACTCATGAGTGGACTACTACACATTATGGATTAAGGACACTTATGCCTAGAGATGTTGAACTAGTAGCGGGACCTGGATGTCCAGTATGTATAACCCCTGCATACTATATCGATGTAGCTATTAAGCTTGCACTTGATGGTGTGAAAGTATATACTTACGGTGATACGTATAGATTACCAACAGTTAGACCTAAAGGTGCTATTAGAAGTCTTGCAGATGCTAAAGCTGCAGGTGCTGATGTCACTTTAGTTTACAGTTTTCTAGAAGCTGCTCGAGATGCTTCAAAGCATAGTAAGGATAGTGTCTTTGTCGGTATTGGTTTTGAAACTATAGCACCTGCATATGCAGAACTTATAATGCAGAGAAAAGTTCCAGAGAACTTGAAATTTCTAAACATTATTAGACTTACACCACCTGCAGCTGTATATTCTATTAATGTTGTTAAGAATGAAGTACTTGAGGGAAAGTTACTGATAGGAGTTATCGCTCCTGGTCACGTATCGACAATTACAGGTGCTAAAGCCTGGTCAGTACTGGCTGATGAGTATAAAATGCCTACAGTTATTTCTGGATTTGAACCTATAGATGTACTTATGAGTATTACTGAAATTCTTAGACAATTTAGAAAAGGTGAAGCAAAGATAGTTATACAGTACAAGAGAGCTGTTACTTGGGATGGAAATGTTAAAGCTCAAAAACTTATGAACACAGTATTCAGTACAGTAGATGCTGCGTGGAGAGGTATTGGATATATACCAAAGAGTGGTTATAGACTTAGAGATAACTATTACGATAAGTATGATGCTCTAAACTACTTTGGAATACCTGATCTTACACCAGAAACTTGGAAATATGATCTACCTCCAGGATGTAGATGTGCAGATGTTATTCTTGGTAAAGCAAAACCCACAGATTGTAAATTATTTATGAAAAAGTGTAGACCAGATAGTCCGTGGGGACCATGCATGGTTAGTCTTGAAGGTTCATGCTCAATATGGGCAAGATGTGGAGTTATTAGTGAGGAAGTACTTCAAGATCTTGAATTTACAAGTTAAAAATTAAGTATTCAAAGTCTAAACTATCCTAGCATGAAAGCTATTAGAGCAAATACTCTATATACAGGAATTCCTGGTAAGATTTTAAATAACGTCTATCTTGTCTGGAATAGAGATAGAATTGTAGACATTACTAGTGAGAAACCTAAAAATGTTGAGGAAGTTTATGAGTATGACTATGCAGTAGTTACTCCAGCTTTCATAGATGCTCATTCTCATATCGGTATGGAGCGTGCAGGTGAAAATCCAAGTGAAGAAGAGACTAATGAAAAAATGGATACCATACTTCCACACTTAGACGCACTTTACAGTATATACATGGATGATAAGTCATTTAGAGAATCTATAGAGTTTGGTGTACTTTACTCCTGCATAATGCCTGGTAGTGGTAATGTTATTGGTGGTAAATGTGTAGTTATTAAAAATTATGCTAGAGATGTAGAGGAAGCTTTCATTAAGTATGCAGGTGTTAAAGCTGCTCTTGGATATAATCCAAGAAGTACCATTAATTGGAAAGGTAATAGACCCTATACTAGAATGGGCGTTATTGGTCTCTTAAGAAAGTACTTAATTAAAGCTAAAGACTCACTAGTACTTGTAGAGAAAGGTAAGAGAGATCTTGAAGAAATTGAACCAGAGATAAGACTACTCTTTCCCATAATTAAAGGCGAGGAAATTCTTAGAGTTCATGTTCACAAGAACGATGATATCGTTGCATTAATTAGATTAAAAGGAGAATTTAATCTAAAAGTAACTATTGAACATGCATGTGATGTTAATGATAAATCTATTTTTGAGAAGATTAAAAGAGAAGAAATACCAATCGTTTATGGACCAGTAGATTCCTTCTCATACAAGACAGAGCTTAAACATGAATATTGGAGAAACATTAAGCTTCTCATAGAAGTTAAGCCATTCTTTGGACTTATGAGTGATCATCCTGTAATCCTTCAAAGAAATCTTTATCTACAATTGAGATTCTTTAGAAGATTTGGTATGGATAAGTCTGAATGCATATCATTAATAACTTACAATAACGCTAAGATCTTAGGTATCGATAATGTATTAGGTACTTTAGAACCTAATAAATGGGCCAGCTTTATTGTATGGAATGGTGATCCATTTAGCTTAGAATCATATCCAATACTAGTTATTGCTGAAGGTATGAAAATCTTTGAAGAATCTTGAAAAATTCTTCCCATTAAATAAAGTCATGGATTTTCCATACTTAGTAAAAGCTTCTTAGTTTCTCTAACTCTTCAAGTATATATTGTTCAAGAATTCTAATTAATTCCTCAACTTTCTCTCTATCTTCATTAAACATTTCCTCATCCATAAAGTTATGAAAGTAATTAGCGTGTAATCGTTCTGCTGCGCGGAAAAGTTCTCTCAATTTCTCATTTCTCTTTATAGCGATTAATTGATTAACAAAGTCTCTAAGTGCTGAATGAGATGATACTGATTTACCTGTCATGACTAGACTTAAAATGATTAATAGATTATTAACTACGCCCCATAAATCTTCAGATGCTTTACTATAATTCTTACTATTGACATGAAGACGATAATTTCTATAATAATTTTCTACAATAAGTTTCCTACGTTCTACCTCTTTTAGGAGTTCTGAAATTGTTGTCAAGAAGTTTTCA
This sequence comes from uncultured Thermoproteaceae archaeon, assembly GCA_964390355.1. Classification (GTDB taxonomy): domain Archaea; phylum Thermoproteota; class Thermoprotei; order Thermoproteales; family Thermocladiaceae; genus CAYMHS01. The sequence goes on from CAYMHS010000004.1 coordinate 100,124, forward strand.
CCATAACGTCTCTGTAAGGATATACATTAATAGATTTGCTTGTCTTAGTTATTAAGTCTTCGATAATGATTCTTTCAATTTTTATTTTCACTCTATATTCATATGGAAATATTGCAGCATCTCTTAATATAGACCAAGATTTTTCGTCAAAATATAGTTTATCAAAAGGTGTGAATATTCCAGGAACTATATAGAGACGAACATTTTTACCAATTACATACTTCTCAAATACTTCACGTTCTTCTTTAGATAATTCACTTGAAGTTTTAGATATATCAAGTATCATTCCTTCAGCCCAATTAGCATCATATATTTTAAGATTATACTGTTTCGAGAAATACCTATTTTCAATTTCTACACAGAATGATGTTACGTCTGATCTTGGCGTAGTACTTTCCTTAATTATATCTTCAATAATCAGGGGCATTAAATCTCATAGATTATGGGCAACTTAAATTTATTAAACTATCTATTTGTTTTAAGTATGTTCAAAGTAGTAGAACGAAGTTTTTAAAAATTCATAAACATGTTAACCTTATAAATGAGTACAAGCAAGATTATTAATTTCAAAATTGTTAGAGAAGGTACTGAAAGGCCTAGACAAAAATGGTATAAATTTATTGAATGGTTTAACTGGATCATACAGGAAAGTGAATTTTGTGATTTTAGATATCCTGTAAAAGGAACGATCATATGGAGACCATATGGATTAAAAGTTAGAAGGTTTGTAGAAAATTACTTAAGAAAACTTCTTGAAGAAACGGGTCATGAAGAAGTTCTCTTTCCCACATTCATACCTTACGAGTTTTTAGCTAAGGAGAGTGAACATGTTAGAAGTTTTGAGAAAGAAGTCTTCTGGATTTCTAAAGGTGGTGTTGGTGAGGAAAGACTCATCTTAAGACCAACAAGTGAAACTGCTATCATGCCTATGCTTAAATATTGGGTTCGAGACCATACAGACTTACCCTTCAAGATTTATCAAATTGTTAATGTATTTAGAGCTGAAACTAAAGCAACCCATCCCATGATTAGACTTAGAGAAGTATCTATGTTTAAAGAAGCACATACAGTACATGCTGATCGTGAAGATGCTGAGAGACAAGTTAAGGAGGCAGTTGAGATCTATAGAAAATTTTTTGATTATTTGGGAATACCTTACCTAATATCTAGAAGACCAGAGTGGGATAAGTTTGCGGGAGCGGTCTACACTATAGCTTTTGACACTCTCTTACCTGATGGTAAGACACTACAAATAGGTACTGTACACTATTTAGGTATCAATTTTGCTAAAGCATTTGATATTAAGTACTTAAAGATTGATGGTACTCTAGATTACGTACATACTACAAGTTATGGAATTTCTGAGAGGGTAATTGCTAGTTTGATAGCTATTCATGGTGATGATCGTGGATTAGTACTACCACCACAAGTAGCACCTATACAGGTAGTTATTATACCTATAATGTATAAGGGAACAGAAATTTCTGTTCTTGAGGAGGCTAGAAGAGTTGAACGTGAGCTTAGAGAATGCGGGTTTAGAGTTTATCTTGATGATAGGGAAGAGAAAACACCTGGATGGAAGTACTATTATTGGGAGCTTAAAGGTGTTCCTTTAAGAATTGAAATTGGGCCTAAAGACCTTGAAGCTAGACAAGTAGTACTTGTAAGGCGTGATAATTTTGAGAAAATTGCCATACCTAGAGAAGAACTGATCGATAGCGTCAAGTACATTCTTGAATTAATCAATACTAATCTTAAAGAACATGCTTGGAACTTCTTAAAATCAAGAATTACAAGAGCAGTAAATATTGATGATGCTAGGAAGGCTCTTAATCAAGGAATGATTGTACACGTGCCTTGGTGTGGTGATGATGATTGTGGAATAAAGATTCAAGAAATACTTGATGCTGACGTTCTTGGAGTACCTATTGATGAAGATCCAACAAGAGAAATAGAAGATTTAAGAGATCTCGCATGTCCTGAGAAGAGAGCAAATTACTGGATTAGACTTGCCAAAAGATATTGAAATATCGTATACATTGGTTTTTTAAATACTACAGCAAACCTATAATAGCAATGGTCTCCATTAGAGATATTCAAAAATTAATGCATGATCTATATTACGAAAGGGACTCTAAGAGAGGTCTTGAAAAGACTTACATATGGTTTGTTGAAGAAGTTGGTGAACTTGGTAGAGCAATTTTAAAGAATGATTATGAAAGTATTAGGGAAGAACTTGCTGACGTATTTGCATGGCTTGTAAGTCTATGCAACTTACTAAACATTGATCTTGAAGAAGTAATTCTAAAGAAGTATAATCTAGTATGTCCAAAATGTAAATCCATACCTTGTAAGTGTAATTATAGAGAGTAATCTAATCGTGAACATAGTTACACTCTACTAAGTCTCTTTCAACTTTTCTGATCTTAACAAAACCGTATCTGACAAATTGAACTATATCGTTTGGTCTAGTTTGGAGTAAATACTTTTCTCCAAAACCTTCCTCAATAATTATTCTATAATTATTGACAGGTTTCTTAATAATGACCTTAACGTTATCAGTACTTGATACCCACTGAATTATCTGTAATTTCAATTTTCTCGCTGTATCTAAATCTAAACTATGTACTTCTGTAAGTACCTCATTATCTCTTAGCTCTTTAAGCTTAATATTTGCTAAATCCATAAGCCTAACCATACCATTCTTGATAAGATAATCAATATCTGACTTGTTAATGTATAGCTCAATCTTGCCATTTTTAGGTTCAAGTTTTAGTACTCTATATCCTCTATCTGGATAAGATGGATGATATGGTATTTTAGCTTCAAGTACTTCATAAACTTTCTCAATTACTAGTCTTACAGGTTCATGTATCATCATGTAACGATTGGCTTTAGGTTCTAGGATTCTTCTATTGATAGTGTATAAATTTTCTAAAGATATGGTTGCATCTGTAGATTTTATGCCCACATGTAGTATTATTTCCCATATAGCTTCAGGCTGTATTCCCCTATTTCTAAGACCAGCAAGTGTTGGTAAGGTAATATCGTCATAGCTTAAACCTAGAGCTTTAAGTTTAGACTTACTCAACGTAGCTCCTTCAATCATTAATCTACCAAAATGTATAGTCTCAGGCATTTTCCAATTCATATGTTGATAGATGTATGATTGTTTGATAGTGTTTACGTAGTGTTCTTGAGCTCTAAGTATGTGTGTAATTCTCATTAAATAATCATCAATAGCTACAGCAAAGTTGTACGTAGGCCATACAATATACTTACTGCCTGTTCTTGGATGTGGATATTTTGTAGTATCTATAATTCTCATAGCAACCCAATCACGAACTGAAGGATCTGGATGATTAAGATCAGTCTTAACTACGAGCACAGCCTCACCTTCACCATAATGTCCAGAGAGCATTTTTTCAAAAAGTTCGAGATTGTATTCAGGACTCTCATTACGTGCACTGCATGGTTTTCCGACTCTTTTACTTTCTTCCCAGTCTTTAGGTGTACATTTCGTCTTCTCAGCAACAACGTATGCTCCACCTTTCTCTATCAATTTCTTAGCCATTTCATAGTAGATCTCCATTCTGTCAGATTGAATATACTCTTCATCCCACTTAATACCTAGCCATTTAAGATCTTCTTTAATTAAATCATAAGCTTCAAGTAATGGCTTTTTAGTTCTTGGATCGGTATCTTCAAATCTGAGTATGAATTTTGCTTTTCTACCCATCTCTTCATACTTCAACTTATATGCATAATTTAACACGGCTGGTCTAGCATTACCTAAAGTAAGTACAAAATCTGGATTTGGTGCAAATCTTAAAGTAATAACCTCATACTTATCATCATTAGGAAGTCTAGGTAGAGTTTCGACAGTTTTCTTATACTCTACTCTCTTCTCTTCAAGAAGTTCAGGCCATCTCTCTGAGAGAATTCTTCTCTGCTCATCAATACTTATAGAATTAACTTTCTCAATAATCTTCTCAACAAGCTGTTTAACTTCTCTAGCTCTAGATCTAAGTTCAGGTTTCTCACTCATTACTTTACTCATAACCGCCTTAACGTCAGCTTTACCACCATACTTAACAGCATTATATAGTGCATACTTTAGAATAATTTCTTCAAGACTCATACATGAAGATTTGACTAGCTTTAAGTAAATTTTTCTCTAAAACTGTATTTAAGTAATTGTTATTATAGCGTTAAGTATTGAAGATTTAGGGTAGTTTAGATTTATGAAAATTTCCAAACTCAAGGAGTTACTCCGCAATGTGCCTAAGGACTTGAGTATACTCTTACTTGGTGCTCCAGGAATTGGTAAGACTGAAGTTGTTAAAGATTTCGCAATAGAGGAAGCTGAAAGTGAAGATAGAATCTTTACAAACTTTCATGAAGTTAAGGATTTTGATGAGATTCTTCAAAAACCTGAAAAATACTACATATATCTCGACCTAGACTTAACCAAGATTAATCCTGACGAACTTTTAGGAATACCTTCAAGAATAGGTAATGAGTACTTCATATACGTCATACCTCTATGGGCAAAGATATTATCATTAACTGGAATTAGTGGTCTGCTTTTTCTTGATGAAATAACCAATGTTCAGAGAGATGATATTATTGCTGCAGCTTATAGAATAATTCTTGATAGAGTTGTTGGTTTTACAAAACTCAGTAATAATGTTAGAGTTATCTGTGCGGGAAATGCTCCAGAACATTCAAGCATTGCAAGAATGCTTCCTGCACCATTAACTAATAGATTACTTGTTGTTAAAGTTGATGCTCCAAGTATTGAGGATTGGTACATCTATATGAATACAAAGTATGGTGATAAATGGTGTACTTTAACATATGCATATCTTACACTCTTTCCAGAAGATCTTCTAAAGCCGTCCAGAGAAATTGAAACTTTGGAGAACTATCCAACTCCACGATCATGGACAAAGCTAGCCTTAACTATAGCCAGCATGAACTTAGCGAACTACTACATTATTGAGGAATTAGCAAGAGGTCTCTTAGGTGATGAGGTAGGTACAAGATTTTCAGCCTTTATGAGAAAGAAAGTTCCAGATATTGAAGAATTTCTACAAAATCCAGCACTCTTTAAAAATCTTGATAATGAATCTAAAGCTGTAATGTGTTGGATTTTTGCTAATTGGATTATGAGAAATTTTGAAGCCCTTGAAAGTCATAGTGATGTAAAATCAAAGGTGATAAGTGCTTTAAGTGCTATAATGGAAATCAGTTCTGAATTCGTAGTACTAATTGTGAAAATGATAAATGTGAAAGATCTAAGATTAAGATTTGTAAAGATGATTAAACCTATTATCTCAAAAATTCTTAATGAAATCTCTGAAGTATTGGTATGATAAGTATTGATAAGAAGTTGATCATTGAAGAGTTAAGTAAGATATATACAGCGTTAAGTATAGATAAACCATACCTAACCTCATTAATTAGGGCCTTAAAGATTCTCATCACAGAGAAACCTGATGCTCCAGCAATATTCACTACAGATAAGGAGCTAGTTATCAACGCTCACTTTTGGAAAAATCTAAAATTAAATATTAAGAAATTCATAATTGAACATGAGTGTTTTCACTTAATTTTAAGACATGCAGTTAGAGTTAAGGAACTATATGATAAAAGAGGCATACCCATAAACATTTCAGGAATAGCAGCTGACGTTATCGTTAATAGTTTAGTCAAAATTCCTGAAGAATTTAAAGATAAAGTAATCACTCCAGAACTTATTGCAAACCTTTTGAAGATAAATATTGATGAGATTAGAAAGATGAGTATGGAAGAAATAGCACTACTACTCTATAAGCATGAAGATGAAGTTTTAAGTAAAGTATCACCACCAAGCGATATCGAGTACTCCATATCAATTCTGACCGGAAGTTCAACTTTTAATTATGAAGTTCTGCAGGAAGGTGATTATGAGCTATATGGTAAGAAAGGTCAAGATTTTGAAGAAGAATTGAAAAGAAGATTACTTAATGCATTAATTTACGCTAAACTTATAGGTAAAGTTCCTGAAGGATTTAATAGAGAAGTTAATTGGATACTTAAAAGTAAAATTGATTGGAAAGGTATACTTAGAGAAGCCTTAAGAGAAGGATTTATAGGAAGTTTTTGGAGAACTTGGCTAAAGATTAATAGAAAAATGCCTGATGAACTTCCTGGACATAAAGTATATACAACACCCAAAATATTAGTACTACTAGATACTTCAGGGAGTATTACAGAGAGAGAACTTGAACAATTTGCATGTGAAGTATTAAATATCGCTCGAAACTTCAATACTGAAGTATATGTAGTATTTTGGGATGCTGAAGCTTATGAAGTATTGAGAATCAGAAGACCATCAGAACTCTTAGAGAAATGGAAAAAATACTGTAAAGGTGGTGGAGGAACAGTTATTAAGCCAGCACTAGAGATGGCTTTAAAAATTCACAAATCAAGCGATGAAGTTATAATATTAAGTGATGGATTAATTAGTGATATTCATAACATTGAAGTTCAAGAAGTACTTTCAAGATTAGCTATGAAAAGTAGTAAAGCTATATTCGTAACAACATTGGAAATACCTAAATTACCCTCAAAATTTAAAGTCATCAAGATTGAGATTTAAAAAGTTGAAAGATTCAACTCAACTATACTCAATAAGTCTCTTTGAGAATCTACACTATTCTTAGAAAGTCTTAATGATTACTTAATGTAGAAATACAAATTTATAGGTTACTTCATATATTGAATTATTGAGATCTGAAGTCTCTTTAAAGTATGAGAACGTAATGAAGGATTATCAGGAAGTACTTACTTATCTAAACGATGAACTAGATAAAGATTATAGGTTAGTTTTTGAAGCAAGTAGCGACTTATCTTTCTTCGTCCCCATCATCGACACTTCAGAAAGAGCGCATTATGTGGTCTTCTCACCACCATACGGCATCTTAGAATTTGCAAGAAAAGGAATTCTTAAACTTAGGCTACTACATTACGATCCTAGAAGAAACAAAATTTACAGAGTTGATGATATTGGACAAACACCACTTTCACTTCTTTTAAATCTCAAAAGTATAAAGCAGGTAGTGTCTAAATATGTAGATTCATTAAATAACAACGTACTTAAACAATTTCTAAATCTTGAAGAACTGTGTAGTGATTATGTCGATGAAATTTTGAAAAGAGCAAAGAATAGAAAAAACATTTACAGTTTAAACATTGATTTAGGAATAGTGAGTATCTTAACAAAATTTATAACCATGCTTAAAATTCTGCTATAACTGTGATGATGGGTTCACGGGAATGATTAATGATTAAGACTGAAGAGCTGATTTCACGCTTTCCTCAATTTTCTTAAATACATCACTTCTCACAACTAAATACTCAGCTACTGGACAAACATTGTTACATATCAAACACTCTTTACATGCATCCTTATTTATTCTTAGATCATCATTTATAGTTATTGCATTCGTTTTACACCATTCACTACATAATTGACAAAATGTACAGTAAATACTTCTAGCAATGACTTTAAGAATATTCAAGCACTCGACGTTAGATCTACATATGACTTGATTATTACTTAAGTCAATTATTGATTGTTCCTTAATGATAATCTTACCATCACTTATGAGGTAGTTCTTATCAAGTATCTTAACCAATTCTAAAAATCTCTCATAACTTATCTTCATTAAGGTCTTATACTTTATGTAGAACTTACCATCTCTATACTCTACCTTAACATCTAAACATTTAGGTACTTTACTGATGATATTACTTACGCTCACCTTACGTTCCTTATCTAGAAATCTCACAAGATCTCCTGGATACTTTCTTCTCCATCTCCACAATCCATAACTTAACCAAATATTTGGTAATTGATTTTCTTTAACATAACTTTCTAAATACTCCTGCCACCATTTCCAAAGATTTGGATAAAATCTTCGTATAAGGTCAAATTCTGCAAGTTCACATGCAGGACATAACCAACAGCCGATTCTATCAAATCCTTTTTCATAAGCTCTATTATATGGTAGGTTGTACTTAAGTATGTACAGCCATACATGTAGATTTGTCCAATCATTTATAGGTGCTAGAACTACGGTGTCAGCTATCCATCTTGAAGAGCTTACCCTAGCAATTTTTGCTCTAGTGAAGGATTCCCATCTTCTTTGACCTGTAATACTTACAGTTCCTAAATTTGAAATCCTCTTCAAAGCTTTACATATGGGTGCAAGCTTAATGATTTTACAACAATATCTATAGTCTCTGCTTGGTGGTCCTAGAAGTTTCACTATTTTAAAGAAATTTACTTCAGCTTTGGCGAGATGTAGCTTTAAACCATACTTATTCACAACTTCAAACACATTAATTAATGTTTCAGGCAACTCTAGGCCTGTATCGTTAAATAGAACATCAACTTCACCGATACCTTTAACTGAAAGATCTAATGCTACCAGAGAATCCTTACCACCACTATAGGATACTACAAATTTTTTAGACAAGTACTTACTCTTCATTTTCTTTAAGAATCTTATAGCTTCATTTTCATAATTTTCAAGAACTTCATTGTTAACTTCAATTATGGTTTTAATACTTGATCTAGATTCAACATATAGTGGTTCAACTTTTCTCCAAGCCTTAATGACAAGCAATCTCTTACCTCTAACTAATCTTGCAATTCCTCGCCACTTACCATTAATAGTTTCAAGAGCTACAATTTTTCCTTTCTCTTCAGGTAGTTCTGCTTTAACAATTCTATCTCTATGAATTTCATACATTCTCGTTAATTTAGGTAAATCAACCTTAGCATAATATCCAAATTCATCCCTAACCATTCTTGCAACACCATGAAGTGTTGGTCTAAATCTCCATAACCACCTAGTTGGATCGAACCATCTATGACCAATAACTTCACCATTAACAATAACTTCATCAGCCTCATCGGGATACCCCGAAATTTTATTTAAAAGAACGGTAGAACCTGTAGGTACTAGCTTCTCAACAACATACCAATCATTATACTCATTGAAGATGGCTTCTCTAATGAGTGAAATGTCTATAGGAAATGCGATTCTAACATCAGGTCCAGTAGTTGGTATTTGGTTAAATCTTGAACAATACTTAACAGCAAGATTATAGTTGAGTATCGGAACATTCTGATCAATACACCAGTAAAGTACATATCTACTAAACTTCATGTCTTAAAATGTATTGAAGTATCTAAACTTTAAATTAACTTCGATAAGCAAAAGATAAAGAATTCAAGTTCTTCTCTATAGTATGGATTTAGATCTTGGTAAGAGATCGAGATATCTACATCAAGTCATACCAATCTCAATACTGATCGTTACAGCATTAAGTATTTTAACCTTACATTCCAATCCTACCCCTGTACCAACATTAATCATGTCTGCAGAATATATAGATATACATGTAGATGCTGAGAAAGGTCTAGTCTATGTTCATGGGAAATACCCATTTGATAGTGTTGGTAGAGTTGAGAATGTGGTGATGTATTTTCCTATACCAAATAGTTCTATAAATGTGGCAGTGTATATGAATGGAAAACCTATTTCTTAGAGATGGAGTAACATGACTTACAGTACTTTCTTAGGTAGGTTTAGAATAATTGTATGGAGTATAAATAACATATCTGATAAGTTCATCATAGATGTATACTACGTACATAAGGTACATAACTTCAAAAATGGAAGTTTTGGCTTCATACACGCCGTAGACTGTTTTATATAATCGTATATATTTTCATATATTGACTATGTCTGAATTTTTATCAAGTCATGATGTCTGTAAGATTCTCGGTATTTCTTACATGACGTTATGGAGATGGATTAGAGAAGGTAAGATAAAAGCTATTAAATCACCTTCAGGTCGATATTTAATACTGAGAGAAGAAATTGAGAAACTTAAAGGTAAGGTTGTTACTGAGAGAAAACCTCGATGTGTTATCTATGTTAGAGTTAGTTCAAGTAAACAAAAAGAACAAGGTGATCTAGATAGGCAAATTGAATTACTTAAAAAATATGCTATTGAACATGGCTATGAAATTATTGACATTGTAACAGACGTAGATAGTGGACTTAAAGAAGATAGGAAAAGTCTTCAAAAACTTTTAAAATATGTTACTCAAAGAAAGATAGATATCATATTGATCACTTATCGAGATAGATTAACAAGATTTGGATTCAAGTACCTTGAGTATTTCTTTAAACATTTTGGAGTTAGAATTGTGGAAGTTTTGAAAGAAGAAAAAGAACCTTTAGAAGAACTTATAGAAGACTTCTTATCCGTTATTGTTTCATTTGCAGGTAAGATTTACGGTATGAGAAGTCATAAAGTTAAGAAACTTCTTGAACACAATATTCAATTTCTAAAAGGTACAATACCTATTGATTTGAAGATTTTTGAAGAAAAATTTATATAAAAACATATACAAGATATGTTTTAGATTCCCGATGAAGGAGTTAAGTCCTGTAACTGCAGGACTTCCCCGAGGAACATATTTAATAACTTTGAAATGTAGAGCTATAACTGAGAATGGTCATGATTTTGAAAGATTGAGAGCATTTCTATACAATTTCTCAAGTGCTGTACAGAGAATAATTGATATTATTTGGAATTTGGATAAAGTACCAACAATTAATCAACTTCATCAGTTATTCTACAACAAATTGCGAAAATGTGAATTCAGAGCGCATATATGTAAACAAATTTACAAGTATGCTTATGGGTTAGTAAAATCAGTTAAGTCAAGTAATGGTTCTAAACCAATCATTAAGAAACTATTCGCAAGACTGGACAGATATGATGTTTCACTTGATTTAGAGAAGATGATTATTGTTATCAAAACGGGAATTAATGGTGATATTAAATTAAAGCTACTACATGATAAAAGTTACGTTAAAAAAATTCATTAGGAAAGAGTAGTATGAAGTACAGATAACTCTCGATAAGCATGGAAATATATGGATTTGTAATCCATTTAAGTTTAACTACAATCCATATATTCCAAAGAAGTTGAGAAGTTTTGACTTGAATCTTAAACAAGTTGTTTCTTATGATGGAGTTTCAGTTAGGAGATTCAAAACAAGGTTTTATAGACGCTCTTAGATTTAAAGCAAAAGCTGAAGAATTACAAAAGAAATATTCTAAGAGATGGAGATATAATGAAAGGATTTTGAATAGAATTAAGAAACTTCATAAGAAATCTAGAAGTATTGTAATTGATTGGTGTAGAAAATTCGCAAAATACGTGGTTATTAGAGCTTGTAGAAATAGAGAAGGTTTAATTTTTGAAAAACTTGATTACTTATGGTTTAATGTTTTAAAAATTAGTAATTCAAAAATCTTATGGAAGTTATCAAGATTTGCGTATAGAAAGTTGATTAATGCTGTTATTACTAAAGCAATTGAGTATAATGTACCTATTTACTTCATTGAACCTAAAGATACTTCTAGAAAATGTCCAAGATGTAGAAATGAATTAATATACGTACATAGACTTGGGTATTGTAGTAAATGCGGTTTTGCAAGTGATAGAGATGTTATAGGAGCGATGAATATTTTGTTAAAACTTTTTGAGTATGTAGGGAGAAATGGGTACTCCCCGAATGAGGGAGGAATGATGAATGAAATCAGACAGACCTCCCTCAACAAAAATGAAGGGATGACAACATATAAAACTATATAAAAACATATACAGACCCGAACCCTTAAATTACCACTAAGCACAATTACAATTCCAGAAGTACACTGCGATCTTGATAGAGATGGAGTGTGTTATGAGGTGAGAGACTGCATGGTCCTACTTAAATATGTCTTACTAGAAGTTATGCGTATTCTAACATAGTAAGTGTATGAAGTAGGATTTTTAACCAGACCTACGTAACATAGTATAGTATGTCCTTCTTTGAAGATTTTGATAAGATGTGGAAAAGATTACGAAAATTCTTTGAAGAAATGGAACGTGAGATGTTTGAAGATTTTGAAAGAATGTTTAAGGAGTTTGAGAAAAGACCCTTCATGGGTCCTGGAAAGCCTAGATACTACTATTATGGTTTTGAGATAAGTATTGGACCTGATGGAAAACCTAGAGTTAGAGAGTTTGGTAATATTAGACCTAGGGAAGGAACAAAACCTATCATTCAAGAGGAAGTAGAACCATTAACTGACGTCATTGAGGAGGAAGATAAAATTAAAGTTGTAATGGATTTACCTGGAGTTAATAAGGAGGATATTAGGATTAGAGTTTCTGAGGATGGTAAGAAAGTCATAGTATCTGCAACAGATGATAGAAAGTACTATAAGGAGATTGACTTACCTGCAATAGTTGATCCTTCAAAATCAAAAGCAACTTATAGAAATGGTGTCTTAACTATAGAGCTTGAAAAGAAGGAAAAGAAGAAAGGAGGTTTTGAAATAAAGATTGAATGAATTTAACAAGACCATTTAAATATCTTAAATACCAAGTTTAGAAATACTTAATTTTCCTAAACTCTAATTCTTAAATCATGAGTAGCGAGATTATGTGGAGTGTGCTATTTGGGTCATTTTTCTACAGTAGTAATAGAAGATTTAAAGATTAGATAGAGAATAAGGAAATATTTTGAAGAAATTTTGAAGTATTTTGAGAAAGAATTACTTTAATACTTTAAGTATCAATTGTATGGTGTAGTTTATTTTGTCATGTCTTTTGAATTCTAATTCTTTAACTATACTTTTAATCATATTTTCATTAATTTTCCTAATATGTAATTTTTCATAATCTGCATGTAGAGTAATTTACGTAGCTTATTGAAATCTTTCTTAAATATGTCTTATCAATTTCAAAAACAACATCACTATATTCTCAAAAACTTAATTAAATACATAGTTGAGTTAAGTTAAATGATTTGGATATACATCTTCGACAAATTCATACCAGTATCAGAACTAAAATATGAAGACGTTCTTAAGACATTTGATGAAGACGAATCAAAGGTGTTTAAATTAATTAAGGGTAAAGTAATTGAAGTGCTTGGATTTGATGCTAAAATTCTCCAAGTTAATCATTATTGTAGTTATGTTAAGGGTAGTGAATTTCTAATTGAATACTTCGTAAAGTATGAGAAATCACATGAAGAGGGAATAGTTGGAATCAAAATCATACATAGTGAAAATCCGATACAGTTACTGAGGGAGTATTATGAAAATGAGAAAAGTATATGCGTGGAAGTTTAAGCTTCTCGGGCTATAATTGTAAAAACGGATCTAGAAGGGTTATGGCCTTATTATTTAATTTGGAATTCTTTTTTGGATTTCCTCTTCTATTTCTCTCCTGCTCATTTAGTGCAGGAAATTCATCATGTATCTGCTTATACTGTTCTAGTAGCTCCTTCTCTTTCCTTTTAGCCTCCTCTTTACTACTCAACTCTTTATATCCTAAATCCATACCCACTCCTGCTAAGCGTAATAAGAGTACTGGAAGAAATACTGTACGTCTCTTTCCTGCAAGATCTATAACTCTTGCCTTAGCTTCATTACCGCCAAGATGAGATGTTGACCCAATATATATAATGGGACATTTAAGAGTTAATATTCTCTTCAATCTCTCAATTCTACTCTCCCAGTAGTTGGTAAATTCCTTCCAGTCAGCTGATTTTAACAGGCGAGTACCTAGACTATGTGCGTATAATATCTTCTCGTACCAATAATCATCTTCAAATACAAGTCTAATTACGTAAACCCTGGCTTATTAGGTATATCCTTATAGCTTATCTTTGTAAGATCTACCCATTTAAGATCTTTAAAAAGATCATCACATCCATTACGTGAACATGATCGACCTCTCGGTCTATTCCTTTCTTTCATATTATGCCAGATAAAATCACTCATAATATCACCTTCTCCAAACTACCATGTAAATTGTTTTTCCTTTCAGTATTGCATATTGTCCTTCAAAGGATGTTCCGGAAATTTCATATGTGACATGCTCACTACTTTTCTTAATGAGTTTATACTCAGCCTTCTCCAGATCTTTTATAAGCATGTTTAGAGCCTTTCCTATCAAGTCTTCATTTAAATCATATATTCTCTCAGTATGTTTTGTGAATACTCTTTCAAGAACATATTTTTTAAGTATGTCTTTAGAACATGTCTTAAATGAGTCTGCATGGTTGAAAAGTTCAAGTGCAATAATTCCCTCATGATCAAATACTGCAAAACCTACTTGTCCTTCATGAATTTGTACATCCTCTAAGAATTTTCCTATCTGTTTAGTTCTCTCAATTTCTTTCATAAAGAGAGCTAGATTATCAAGTATGCGAGATTTATCGTGACTTGATAAGTCTGAACTCGCTATTACTGCTCTAATTGTTGACCATACTCTTCTTTGACTAAATCTACATGCCTTCTTTACACTAAGAGGAGCATATCTATGCATCTTCATATAAGCACGTGGAGTAATTGGTGTTGATGCACTTACACACATTACATCAACAAGTACATCCTTCGCATAAGGTTCTAGAACGATTGTATTTCTAATTATTCTTGGTTGCGTCAATCCTGCAATGACTATACCAACTGGTAGTAGGATATATGATCCAGTTAAGTTATCAGCATAAACCTTATCGATACTACCAGAATCTCTAAACCTAACACTATCGGGCTTCTCATTAATTACTAAGTACTCACGTTCATGTGATGTAGAGTTACTCTCAATTGTTGGAACTATGTAGAGATTCAAGTCCTGTATCTTATACATCTTCTCAATAGCTAACCTTACAGTTCCAAAGTATGGAATCTCGAGTTCCTGCACGTTACACTTTTAAATTAAGTGAAATATAAGCTTTTCTAACCGACCGAACTTTAGGTCGGTTTTGCGGTTTTCACTAACCAATCTTATTCGAATGCTACTTTTTTAGCACCTTTAAATTGTATAACATTACTTACGAATTCGTATATGGGTTGAGGTTCTTCAAATCTAAATTCATACTTAATCTTTCTTTCAAAATCTCTAAATTCAGCTAAGACTATACCTAACGATCTTCCACCAAATTTATTACGCAATAAATTCTCCACCATAATAACGCACGTCAGTAGGTCAAGAAGTAGTAGTTTTAGGTATACAAGACCTATTCTTTTACGTTCAATATGTCCAACATCTATCTTTTGATAGGGTACGAAAAATGATATCTGATCTTTCGAGTATTTCAGAATGATCTCACTATTTAGCACAAATCTAACAATGCCGATACCTCGTGGTTCAACTCCATAAGCGCTTCTTAATTCGTCATAGAAATAGCTTACAAGTTCATCTCTATCGAAAGGGGGTATTATCACCGTTTCAAGAACAATTAAAGCTTTCTCAAGATCAAACTCTTCTTTTCTAATAGGTTTAACCCCTTCTCTTCTTTCAGTACCTTCACCTAAATTCAAACTCGAAGGTCTAATAGTAAATGTGAGCATTGCCATAGTGATATCCTCAATCTCTTTATTTTTTTCAATTTCCGCACGTATCGGTGCTGGAGATAGAGGAAGTTGGGGAGATGAATGTCTTTTAGTTTGAATTTTGTATCTATCCCCATCTTTAATTATGAAGCCTTCTTCAATAAGTTCTTGAAGATGTTGTGCAACTGTTGCTTTACTCTTAATACCATAATTATCATGCAAATACCTATATATGTCCGTGAATCGAAGACCTTCAGGATGTTGTTTAAGTAATTCTAATATCCTCATTTTTGTAACTCCAAGTCTAGGAAACTCTACGGTCATTCCAATACCACTTCTCAACATAGTTAAAAAATTAAAAAAGCTTGCTCAATCCGACTAAACGACTTATGAATTGAGTGATTATGTAAAGTTCAAGACTCCTACTCAAGATATTAAAACTTCCTAAAGTATTTTTATTGCGGTGTTTCCAATTTATTTCCCTTTCCATATGGGAAGAAGACATGGCACATCACTAATCACTAAAATGTATGTATGAACTCTATCGGTAGCAATGTTTAATACTTATTCAAATTGCTTTGATTTATGGGTACTATCACCTGTATTATCTTTGTTGGTCGTGAACATCCTTTTCATGGCGGTATTCAGCCCACTCATTACTTAGTTTTTTATGAGAATGATGTTCCTGGTTGGGTATTAATGGAATACTCAATCGATAAAGGTACTGGCAGATATATTGGTTGGAACTGCATTGTTGAGCACCCATTAGAGGAAGCATTATTAATGATAGCTATTTACGTTATGAAAAATGATGAAATTATTAACCTAGTTAAACAAGTAGCTAAGAGAGAAGTCCTCTCAAGCAACTTAGTTAATCCTTATGAAGATATTGGTAAGGAAAATCTTGAGAAGATATTTGATAGACTAAGAAAGATAGAGATCAATGATTTGAAGTTAGTAATAACGATACTTCAGGATTCATACCTATTAAATAAAATAGATACGATAAAAGACTACAAAGTACACGCTGAAATATGTTTACCAAAATACATAAAAACGTGAAGAGGAGTAGAACAATCTAAGGTATGGAGACGAATTTAGAGAGAATTGAAAATGTCTTAGAAAATTTTTGTCAAAAATTCATATCCGAATTCAATAATCTCAAAAATCTCAATATAATTAATGAGAGAACCTTAACCAAATATAGCGAGTTCAATATTCATTCAATACTTCAGTACTGCATCATTAAAGCCGGCACTTCACTAGGCTTTATATCTATTCCTGAATATAAGATTAATCTAATTAAATCGATTGACAAGTATGAAATTGATGAAAGATTTAAAGGAAAGAAAATTAGATATCAACATAAGATTGCTGTAGATGTAGCTTTTATTGACCATGGTAAGGTTATTGGTTTCTGTGAAATTTTTACTCCCGATGAAATTCACGGTATATCTTTGTCAAAAGAATTATCTGTTGCATGGATTACACCTAGACATAAGCTAGAGCACTTAGTTAGATACTCAAAACCATCACTAGTATTCGGTGTCATTGTAAACTTATTCAATACATTACCATCTTGGCAAGACGCTAGAAGACATACCTTAAATAGTTGGAGGAAATTGTGGGTTGAATTTGTAGAAAACTTAAGCAAATACATACATACGACGCATATAGTGATTAGTGATATCGATGATATTACTTATACAATCTATGAAAAACAACAATAATTTTTCCAGTTATCTGTATGGTATTATTTCTACATCAGCTTCACCATTTATCGATCTTAATGTTACTAGTACGATATACACTTCATAGCCTAACTTAATTAATTTCTCACATATTTCTTTTTGAAGTTTTGTTAAATCTATCTCTTTTCTACCCTCACCTTTAAAGCCAATAAACGTCTTTACCTCAAAGAAACATAAATTTAATTCATTATATGGACATTCACAATATTCCATACGCAAGATCTTAGTATCCCCAGTTAATTTGGCTTCAAGCTTAGCGAACAGTGTTTACAAACTTCACATAAAATTCCATGAACATTTTCGTAAAGTTCTAAATATGGTTCGAACTTAGAGCGATAGAAAACAATAATATCGAGAGGTAGGAATATGGATAACTTTTTCCATTTACTTTTTCACTTATTTTTCAACCCTAATTTATCACCTATATCATTTAATTTTACATATAGTGGAATCCTTTCATAATTTTTCAATTCATCGCAGTTTGGTATTGTAGGTAATGAAAACAATTGTGCCGTCTCTTTAAACATTACACCAATCGTTCCAAAAGTACTAATTATTATGTGGATTTCAGGTTGAATATCTTTGACCTGCCTAATAAATTGTTCAACAACGTGAGAAGCAACTTTCAAACCGTAATAGGATAAAGCTTGAGACAATATGCCTCTCAGCTTGTTATTAGGTTTCAAATGAAAAATCCAACCACTCATCGACCATTCAGACAAGTAATGACTTATAAAAATTTCTTCACTGACAAGTCACATTCAGTTCTAGATTGACTAACTCGGCATTAAGGACGCAAACGAAGATTTAAATTCCCATTAAGCAGTTGTTAAGAGCAGGATTAGTTTCATTTCTTCTCCACTTTAAGGTTATAGACAATAGATAAATGATTTTCCACATAACGCTATTACATTTTACATGTATGTTGACTATTTCAATTCTCGCAAATTCTTAAGATTAACTTATCACATCATAACTAACAAACTTTATCTATTCAAGTTAAGTTTATATTTCATTAAACACTTTAAACCTTCAATATGCCTCCTCCAAGATGTGTTCAACCTAAACCTAAAGAGAAGAAAGAGAAGGAGGAAAGGAAAAGCGAAGAAAAGCAAAGTAGAAAATCTTGAAAAAGTTAAGACCAAATTATTGAAATCCTTCCTCTATATTTTTCACACTTAACGATAACGAAGTATTTTTACCTTTTAAATTCATTTCATTGTGTTGAAGATTTCTTTAATACTTCAATTATTATTTTAGCATCATTTTCAGGTATTGGTCTTCTGAAATTTGTTATTGTTCCCATGAAATATACGTTCCATTTCTTCTTCTCTTTTAACTCTGGCTTTATGAACGTTAGTTTATCGATTAATTCTTGTACTTTGACTTTACCAAGTATAACCGGTTTCAATTTTACTCTATAGCGATAAATTACTTTTCCTTCCTTAATTTCGTCTGGCCAAAGTAGTTCGCTACTCTCAAACCAATTACTTTCAATCTCGAAAACGCCTACAAAACATGAACAATACTCTTTACATCCCCTAGATGGTACATAAATAATTATGTAATCGCCTCTCTTAATCTTCTCCGTACAAAATTCTTCTTTACAACCAAAAATCAACTTCTCCTTAACAACAAGCCAATTATCTTCAACAACGGAAATAATCCAATAACTCATATACAACAAACTTCAATTACTCTTTAATAAGATTAATCTTCAAATTTCATCGACTCACATACGACCGCGTTTAGTATGTCTTACTATGATAGGTGTGATGCTGCTTGCTATGAACTTAACAATTCTAGTCAACACGTCTCACTATGTAATCAAAATGTTCTCTACTTTCGTAATCTACGTAGTATAATATTGATTTTCTGGCTAAATGCATTTTCATATCTCTTTCTCTTCTAAAAACACGACCACAGACAGGACAAATCACTCCACTTATTTTTGAACACTGTCTTTCAATGTGAATTAGTAACTCTGCAAAACTTCGTGCTGCATATCCACATAATCTACAGCGATACATATATCTAACTTCCTTTATTGAATCAATTTATGCCTTGTGTGTAAAAGTGGAATGTAATACAGTGAACAAGGTTCATATACTTAACGTCTTTTGTAAGCTTTATTTCTATTCTCTATCTCGGACAAGGTTTCATATAATGTTTTTACAAGTTTCGATACTATATCAAGTGCAATAGTTCTATCCTTGAATGTTATTGTAAAATCAAAAATTGAGTAGTATAGTCTTGCAAAAACTTCACCAAGTGTTGTAGATTCACTATCAATAAGTAACTTATCTATAAATTCAATATATTGAAGAATTCTTCTCCTACTAGTTGTTCTTCTAAAAAGAAGTAATAATGCTCCAATTACAGGACCTACATCATGTCTAAGTTGTAGTTTATTACCGTCTATACTTACTGCACCATGTAATCGTAAAGTAGATGTAAGTTTTCTAAAAATTATGTGAGTAAATTCATTTTCAATAGTAAAGATGGTATTTCCGCTTTGGGTAAATTCTACTCTATTTCCTTTTAAAGCTAGTTCAAATATGCTTTCTACACTCACTATACAGGTAGATATTATAAACTTTTAAAAGCTCATTTTACCGCACTATAGTATAATTATTTGTGAAGTATAGTGTAGAAGATGAATGGGCTAAGTGCAAGTACTTCGCCATACTTAACTACTTTATCGGTACTAAGACCATGCATTAATCTTAATCCCTGAATGGATTTAACAATATCATATCCATGATCACTTGTAATCAATACATAATATCCTCTTCTGACATAATGTTCAATTTCTTCGATAATATTCTTAAGAATATATTGAAGATTATGTATAACTTCATTAATTTCAAGTTCTTTTTCAGTATGAATAAATTCATCTAAATCTCTTCTGAGATGATATTCTGCATTAAAGTTAAGTTGGTTAAGTCTATCTACAACATATTTACAAAACATTCGCAATGTTTCAACTTCTTGAGACTTTATAAAGTATTGAGTTTTACCAATAGGATTTATAGCTATAATTCTAAGCATTGATGCGGAGTAATCATTTTGAATAACGTAATACATGGTTACGATATGTTCTATTATTGAAAATCCATCTACCAGGAATACACACATTCTTGATTCTTTTGGTATAGATTTTGAAATAGCAATTATTACGTCATTAACAATTTCCTTAAATTTAGCATCTTTCACTAAAATCGCTTGGCTTAGTTGTTTTTCCAACATCTTAAGTAATTTGAGAATGAAGTTTTGCCAGATAGGTACAATCCTTCCACAACTTTCAAGAACTTCAATACTTAACTTTTCAATAATACCTACTTCTCTCAGAAAAAGTTGAAATATAAAATTATATAAAGTAGATAAGCCAAGTTTAAATGACTTTGCAGAAGTTTTCAAAAAATCATTCACTAAACTTACAACGTTGAAAGTCATGAAATCTAAGTAAATTGAACTTCAACTTCACCGCATTCCTTAAATTCTTTTTCAATTTTTTCTCTTGAATATTCATACTTAAAATGAATCTTCACGTAAGATGTAAATTTATCAAAATCCTGAAATACTCTACTCAATGGTGTGAGGAGTTGTTTTGCTTTACTTATGTATTGAGGATGAGCTTCTGCAGTAACAATAAAGTCTTGATCTTTATTGAAAAGTATGATCAATTTATCAATTTCGAAACCTCCTTCTCTTAACTTACGTTCAATACACTCTAATCTATCACGTGATATATTTAATAATTTAATGACATTTACTTTCTCATACGCGATAACTGGTCTTACTTTAGCAACTAGTTTAAGATCTTCAGGACTTGTTAGTATCTGAACTTCAACAGAACCCTTAACAAATTCACGATCATGAAGTTCACTTAAAACTTTCTTTAAATCATCCTTATCAATTATTAAATCTTTTTTCTCAAATTCTTTAACTATATCCTCAACATTCAAAGGAATTAAAGATTCTGAATAGACTTCTGTTGGTATTACTTCTTTAACTCTCTCTTCTATCAATTTCGTAACTTCTTCTTTAGAAGCTCTACGGAGTTTTCTAATTCTAAATCTTCTATTACCAAAATCAATTTGAGTTTCTAAAATGGATTTATCAGGACAGTATATTCTTTCTCTCTTTACCTCATTTAATGTCTCCCTTACGAGATATAAATTAAGTGGTAAAACTCCTATCCCACCAGTAAATAGGGGTATTTCTACTTCATCAAGACTCATTTCTATCGTTTTATCAATAGTACAATAATGATGTTCTAAATACTTAATGAAAGCTTCTTTGAATTTATTATTGTCTTGTTCGAATCCACACTTCTTAATTATGGTTCTTGCCCATGATGAAATAATGAGTGATGCTATGTTAATTACATCTCTTTCTCTACCAAATCTAAAATCAATTTCTTTCCCTACCTCAAGTATTTCGCTTGATTCAAGAATATCTATACAATGACATTGATTATCTAGAAATACCTTACAAGCTCTGTTGAACATTGCGATAAGATGTTTAACAATTTCTCTAGCTAATTTTGATTGTTCTTCAAGTACATAATTTTTCTCATGTTCTGCTTGTTGTCTTAACCAATTCTTTAATACTGCTTTATCATGATCAGTAAATATTCTTCTTCTTACTACTGATTCAACATATCCTGCATACTCTTCTACAGTATTTTCTATCAACTTGTCAATAGAAACAAGATCTTCATTAATGAATTTAGTACATGCTTGATATCTTACAACTAAATCAATTAATTTATTAAGTATTCCAAGTGATGGTACGACAATTAATGTATGAAATTTAGATGGTTTAATATAATCTTTCAACCTCTCAATCATTGAGCAAATCTTTTTCTCAACTTCACCTGAAGATAGAAATCTATATGTTTCAAAATCCCAAAATTCAGGTATAAGTATTCTAGCACTTTCTACCCTAAAATCACCTATCTTATCCTCCAACAATATATCTCTCATATTATCATACCTACATAACTGTATGACAGTATTTCCTAGTGCACCAAGTATTTTAGAGTTTCCAAACCTGTAATCTCTAAAAATATGAGGTATGTAACCTTCACGTGCTATATAAAATAATGCTTTACCAATATTTAACCTATCACCGTCATACACCTTAGCTCTTTCTTCCTCAATTCTCTTAATTAGGTATGAACGTAGAGTAGGTAGTACTGATACATAATACGCATCTTCTCCAACGCTTTCACTTTGTAGTACAGTTTTAGATACAATACCTCTATTGATTAATTCATTAAGAATTGTTGGTAAGGTACCTACTAACTGTGTATCCCAATTAAATGCAATGAGTGAATATGCTTGAAGCGTTGAATTTGTACATGCATAACTACTTGGTGATGTTAATAATGATAATATATTTTCACTTATAGAGTGTAGGAATAAGACTTTAACTACATACTCAACATACTTTCTATCATAAACTCCTTTAATTTCATCTAGAGATTTTTCAATTTCAACAACTTTACTAACCCAAATATTTTTAGAATCTCTTAGAAAACCTACAAGAGTATACGCAAGATCTTTAAAACTTAAATGTTTAAGTGAAAGAACCTCATCTTCAGGACTTTCACTTAATGCATTACTAATAATCTTATAAGCAATGTTAAGTATTGATCTTGTATATTCAGTCTCAGGTAAATCACTTGATCTTGTTAACTTAACTAGAAGTTGCTCTACGTCAATTGAAAATGGGTAATAACGTTCAACTTTACTAACATCAATATTAAGACCAAGCTGTCTAAATATGTTAAGTACATATTGAGCATATATTTTCTTAGTCATCAGTTTCTCAATGTCAAATCTAGTTAACTTCTTTAGTATTATTCCAATCTGTTCTTCAATTTTATAAGATGGTTTGATCATTGATATACCACCATGAGGTCTCTTAAATCTACCATACAACTCTGCTTTAATGAGATTGTATATAGATTCGTACTTCTCTCTAATTCTCTCATCTTCAAATAATTTCATTTCAGATTCAAGTCTAGTAATATCTTGTTCTGCAAGTGCAATAATAGAAATAAATGATAGTCTTAACGTAGATGCTAAATTGCTAACTTCTGTAGTTAAATCACTAATAAATGTAATTAAACTATGTGCTTCATAAACTCGAGAAATATGATCTTTCTCTTTAAACTCCTTCAATCTCTTCAGTATTCCTATTCCTAATTCATCTATGAGTATTACAATATTTGGTTTTATGCCTTTTTGATACATTAAATTAAGAAACTTTAATATCAATTCTCTAATTCTATCTAGAGATGAGGATTGTGAAGATTTTATCTCATTAATTAATGTAGTAATAACATCAATAAATTCCTGAGATTTCCAAATGTAATTTGCTTGTATTTCAAGTTGTTTTATTACATAATCAACTACATTTTCAAGTATTTGAAAATCTATACCTATAACAAGCGTATTCTTTAATACGTCTAAGAGTTGATCATATCTAAATTCTCTACTTATCTTGGCAAGATCTTCTAAGACTTGTTTTACTTTCTCATCTGTTGGATTATTTAGTAGATGATAAAGTAGAATTAAGAAATGAGATTTACCAAAACCAAAACCATACTCTAAAATATCTGTTAATATTCCTCCTTTTACTAGGACTTTAAGTATAGATATGAGTGCAACTTTAAGTGATTCAGTAAATTCTGTTGTTTCAATGAAATCTCTATGATCAAGGTAGAATGCTGGTATATGTCCAGGAACTTTTCCAATATACTTACATATCACATTATGAAATGAAGGAGTTAATTCTATCTGAAGTTTATCTTCAGCGATGCGTAATTCTAGTAATTCTCCAATTTTAACCATGTTTACTCACTTTGTTTAAATAATTCTATTAATGTCTCTATTGTAAGTTTTATGCTAAGTTTTTCATCTTCTCCAACTTCTGTAAATGATAGTATATCCTGGGTCTTCCTTTTAATAAACTTAGGTTCACTTTCTGCAAGAAGAATAGCTAAAGCCACTACACCTCTATCAATTTTAACAAAAGTTTCCTTAACTTTTGATGCTCTAATCTTAGGAAGACCTTTCTCTATCATCGCTCTATAAATTAATTCAATTGCTTGACCAACAGGATCTTGTCTAAAACTAATCACAGCTTGCTTACCTGTTTGCACAGCTAACGCTTCTAACAAGATAGGCATAACGGCTTTACCTCTACGCTTTCGTGTAGTTTCTTCACTTTCTTCCTCAACTTTATTAACTGACGTAGTAGCTCTCTTCACTAAACCAAGTTTTTCAAGCTTATCAAGATCAGCACCTACAAGTTTAGCTATAGTTTGTGCAAAATCAGGATCAATGGGTACTGGATCGTGTAAAACACCTTTAATAAGATCTACTCTAGATACAATCCATAAAGCTAAGTAAGATCTAACGGTTGGATTTCTTACAGCTAAATCAAGCAATTCATTAGCAATTTCATATACTAATTTCCCATCCTTAATCGGATAATGTCCCGTTTCTTTAAGAACCCTATACATCAATTCCTTAGTAAAAACTCTCAAAATTGCTGTTACAGAAACATTAAACAATCTATCGTATGATAATACAGGACTCTCAAGTCTTGTTGCAAGAGCCATGGCAGAACCAAATACTAAAGCCATGATATCACCAGGTCCTACCCCAGGAAACTTTTCATGAATATCTCTCACATACTCTTCAGCATGCACTTCAATTCTCCTAACTAAATCTGAATCAAGTACTTGTGAAGAAATATCTATAAGTTTATGTCTAGAAAGTTTTCTAGCAACAATAATTAATGAAGTTTCTTGTTCAGTCATACCTACCTGCTTTTGATACCTGGTAGGATGCTCAGTGTAGATTGGCCAAACTCTGGTAACTACAAATCCTGCATCGTACAAAGATTTACCAATGGCTTTCCAAGCTCTATCAGTTGGATGAGTAAACCATAAAACTAGTACACCATCATCTTTCAAAACTTTAGCAAACTCATTAACAACTTCCTTAAATAATGATTCAAATCTTCTATGAGCTTCTTCTCCTCTCATACCCCTAGGAGCTACCACTTGTCTCTCGCGTGGTAGCTTAGCCGAAGTACTCCATGTAAAACCTTTCAACTTAACTCTATCACTTGGGAATAGAATATCCCAAATTGGTTTAATTACACGTCTAAGCCAAACCCATAGAAACTCAAGTTCATCAGCATAATCAACTTGTTGATAATATGGAGGATCAACATTAATAACGTCAATAGACTTAACAGGAACGAACTCGCTAAGTCTAGTAGCATCACCAAGGTAGACAATGACTCTATCACCAAAACCCAAGCCCTTAAACCAATCACAAAGCAACTTAACAACAGGAAGAACACCACCAGCGGTCTCACTCAGTTTACCGCTTTCAGCAATACCAACCTCAAGAGCCCACTCAAGACTTCGCTCCGGAACCGTCAATACAAGTTCACAATATTCATTCAAAAACTCGATATGTTCCTTACCACGGATAGTTGGTGAGATAGCAGACCTAAATTCTGTACCTTGCCATATCGTTGCGATTGAATTAAAGTTTAACACTTTATCAAAACCGAATGCTAGATACAAGATTACTGCAGCCCCTAACTCCCCATCATTGGCTACTAATTCTTCAGCTCTCTTGGCTAGATATCTTATGAGCTTTGCGTGTACATATAGTTGTCTTGGATTAAATAACATGTACCATTTATCTAGTCCTCTATCTCTTGCTGGTCTTGCCCACTCATTCTCCTTGGGTATTTCATCTATTGGTATGTAATCTATCAACTCCATAATTTCATTGCATAGAGCTTTTGTAGCCTCAATTAGTGTATCAACTTCAGCTGGTTTGAATGAATTACCAACTTGTTTAATTAGAGGAATATGTAGTTCAAGCAACTTGCTTTCAACTTCACTATCGAATTGCACATATTCTTCAACAATTTTCCTCATAAGTTCTGCATGTTCTCTACACCATCTATTGAATGCTGTATCCTCACCTATACCTCTCCACTTTATTACTGTCTTTCTCCCCTCTGCTTCACAGTAAGGACATTTTATGAAGGTTTGTGAAGCTGAACCTTTTCCTTGACTAATCCATTCAATGTATTTATTGGTTTTGGAATTGGTGGTCTCAACAATAAAGTTTTTCTTTTCTTTGTCAAATATTATTTTCAGATACCTATTCTTAAATCTTGAATTTTTTGTTATCTCTGGATCTCCTCTTAGTGCTATTGGTATTAATCCTTCACATACAGGACATCTTATACCACGTGCAATTATATAGTTCTCAGCATCTAGTGCATAGAATTTACTAAGTTCGTTTTTAGCCCACTCAATTAGCCTTTTTGCCTCCTGTAATGTTAATTCGAAGAGTCCACTATCTGCATACTTTGCAGGAAATTCAATAGTAGCTTTAAGTAAAAGGTATGCTAGAGGGCTATATTCAATAGCTATAGTTCTAAAACCAAGTCTCAATGATTCAAGTGGGATGCTTCCGCCACCAGCCATTGGGTCAAGTATAGTTATTTCGTTAGGAGACTTACCATATATGGATCTGACACATTTTTCAATTCCATTAACTTTAGGTTTAGTATTCGTAAGGATAGGTAGCAGTCGAGACTTAAGGACGTCCTTAACGTTGTTGAAACCGACAATACGCTCAAATTCTTGATACGGAAAACCCTCTGGTAATGTTGCTGCGAGATTTAGAACACGAACAGCGCTAGTTGGTCTTCGTGCAGGCCATACATGGAGATTTCTCAGTTTAGGCATGTCGTATTTCAATTCTATACCTAGAATCTTTTCGAAATATTCTCTAAGTCTTTTAGTTCTCATAGCTTGTTTAAAGGCAGCTTCAATAATCGCACAGGCATTTGTTTTTTCTAGCGGTATCCATTCTTCAATTAATTTCTTAGAGTAGTGTGAATGCACTAGATTGTATAGAGTGTTTATTGTGTTATAAGTGTTTTGTATAGTTTATATATCAGGTAGCTTGATGTTTGTGTATAGAGTGTCAATATCTTTACGATTTGATCTTTTACTTGTTCAAGACTAAGTCTTCTCTTACTTAACATTTGTATTACTTCATTTAATAGTGTAAGTAGTTTAATTGTTGGTGGTAAATCAATTACTTCACCTGTCAAGTTTGCTAAGACTTTTGCAAGTAAAGTTAAACTCTTTGGTATATAGTTTGGTACGATCTTACATAATTGTTTATATGTGTCGATTATTCTTAATGTTATGCATGGTAATCCTAGTTCAGATGTTTCTGAAAGAACTTTCTTTATCAAGTTATCTTTACCGTAGTGTAGAATCGTATAACCACTTATACTAAGTTGTATGAGCTCTTTTACAAGATCTTCAATGGTTGTTACAGTTCTACTTGAATTACCATCATATATTGTAGTTACAAAAATATCTTCACATTTATCCTCAACACATAATTCTGCAAATACAATGTCAAGGGATGCTATCCTTTGATGTGTCTTAGACATGTCTTTCTCTACTCCTTTACTTTTGAAAATCTCTGTTAATGCGTTTACTGCTAATTGAGGACATATATACATTAAAGCTTTCATAGCATAATCATTCAAAGATTTTTGTCTTGTCTTTAACATATTTATCTTATATATTGCATAATCATCAACTAACTGCATTAAAATTAAATCTACATCATCTAATTTATTCAATTCTATTAACTTAAATATCTTATAGCAATTTAATATGTCATTTTCAATTTTTAGTTTTCCCTGTTTTAATAATTCTATTAGTCCTGTAGCTTCTTTCTCGTATATGAGTAGAAGTTTTAATCCGTTAAGCTTGATGTATGTTGTTCTTGGAGGAATTATGGATATTCCTAGTAAATCTAATTCTATTCTGTAATGTTTTCTTAATAATGCTTTAAGGTATGTAAATCCAAGTTCAAGATCTTCAAAATTCTCTATATCATCTGGATCTAAATCAATAACGTAAGCATAAGTAAAATCCTCATACATACCATATGTTGAATATTCTATAGGTATCTTTTCTCTTAGATATTGATAAATGGTTATGTCTTCACTTATCTTTATTGGATATTTTTGTTTAGATTCAACGATCCAAAATACTTGAAGTGGAATTTCTTTAATTCTTGTAAATCCATCACCAAATACTTGAAATCCTAAAATAATTTCCGACCAAACTTTACCACCCACAACATCTTTGAGGAAGTTAGGTTCAGGTTCACCATGTGATCTATGCCATCGATATTTTATGTCTTTGTAAGTCTCTATAGCATTTATAATAGCTTTAGGTACTCTAACTTCACCAATATCATCTGGTATCTTGATAGGTATTCCTTGATTTTTTAATAACCATTCTATCTCTGCCTCTACAGCGTATTGTCTTACGTATCTTTCCTTAATTGGTCTTCTATTTGAAATAACTATAGCATTTGTTAAATGATCTATATATCCAACTTGAAATTTTTCAACATAATCCTTTAAAGATATGTCATTTTCTTCACTTTCAACAGGTTCATTAATACCTTTAATGCTTATAACATATCTTGGACGTCTAGGTCTTAACGGCCGAGGCCTATCCATCTCGTAGAAATTAAATTTACTCCACACTTTTTCAATTTCATTCTTATCTGTCAATTTTAGCTTCGATAATAATGCATATTCATCTTTTGGTAATTGTTTCAAGTTAATTCCATGTTTTACATTAAGTAATGATTCGAAAAGCTTTAAATATTCATTATTTCTATTCAAAATTTCTATTTCTAATCCAAGCTTCTTTATCATTTTTAGACCTTCAATTAAATATTGCCAATTTGTTATAGGTATTATAATGCATTCACTATGAGTTATGTCTTTTCTTCTACCTCTTCTACCTTCTTTTTGTAAAAATTCCTTAACATCTTTAGGTAAACCTATGTGAATTGTTCTGACTACAGTGCCTATATCAATGCCTTGAATTAATGTTCTTACTGTAACAACCATTTTTACAGTACCTTCTCTAAGTCTTCTCTCAATTTCACTTCTATCTTTACGTGATACTATATGGTGATGTGGTGTAATGATAACATTACAATCTCTACCATACTTTTCTCGACATAGATCTTTAACTGAACTTACAAGTTTGTTTGCTTGATTTATACTTCTCTCATATACAATTGTTACATAATTTTCGTTCTCATAACTTTGTAAAAGTTCTGCTACTAACTCTGGCACATCTATATCAGGAAGTATATTTAATATGCTTGATGCAGTTTGTATAACCTTATCCTGAATTGTCAATTTCTCAAGTTCAAATCTTAATTTGAATATATTTTTCTTAAACTCTTCGTAATCATTCAATTTATCAATGAGGTCTTTTTGTAGATATTTAACAAGATCACTTTTCAGCTTTATAATGTCATTGAATATTTTTCTAACAGTTTCTCTTTTTCCAAGAATGATGTAAATTTTTGATTTTGTTTTAAATGGTTCCCCTGAAATTATTTCTGTTTCTCTACCTGTAATATCTTCTAACCATCTTTTCAATACTTCATGATTTGCTAAAGTTGCTGATAATATAACTATTTGAGGACTCTTATAGTTAAGGAATTTCTTGATCACAGTTTCTAGTAGTTTTATTAGTAATGTTGCTCTTTTACTACCATAATAATCAAGTTCATCAACTACAAATAATTTAATGTTTTTAAGTTCCTTAAACTTATCTTTAAAACCATTCTTTACACGTACCATAAAAAATGCAGGATTTGTTAAGATAAATTGAGAATTTGCCAATTCTCTTTGAAGAATACCTTCTCCTTCCAATCCTTTAACGGTTTTCCTATCAAGTTTTAAAATCTTTAATCTGCATTGTTCACAATATTTTTGTAGTCTAAAACCTTGATCTGATTCTAATGCAATTGTTGGATATATTGCTAAAACCTTAAACTTTCTATCTTCAACAGCTTTTCTTATAGCATATAAAGCCCATGCTTCAGTCTTTCCACTTCCTGTTCCGGCTACTAGGATTACATTTTTACCTTTACTTAATGCTTTTATCGCTTGTTCTTGGTGAAGATATAGCTTAAATGATGCATATGGTTCTTTCAGGCATGGTAATATGTCCGAAAATTTAGCATGTGCGGATCTAGGTTCACTTTCTTGGTCAACATATAATACGTACTCGTAACCTAGTTTTCTCAAGACTTCTTCACTGTCTACGACATTGTGAGTGGTCACTAAACCTATAGACTAAGTAGTATTAGAAAAGTTTCGCTAAGCTTACATGTTATGTTAAAAGTGGGGTACTTTTATTTCCTGGAACGGTTGATTATGTGAAGCTTAGGAGGATTTGTAGGAAAGGAAGTTTATCACTCTATTTCATCGAGGATATCCATGATGTTATATCTGACTCACATACACTCTATAACCTCCTGGTTTACATTAATGGCTTCGGCTACTCCTAGGTTAAGAGATGTATTAACCTAGCTAGTGGTAAATCTGTTCTAATACTTCCTATTGACAATGAAGATGTTGAAGTGATGTACATAGAGAAGAAATAGTGTTTCTTTTTACTACTTGTGACTTCTGTGGTATGTTTGTGGTGGCAGTGATCTAAATGTTATGGTGTGTGTCTTAAAGATATAGCTTTTTACTACTCCCACACCATCTAATGCGTATATTAATTCATTCGCATATTCCTTAAGACCTACTTTATCAAGTACATATACATCACCTCTAAGACCAATCTTAGTACTTGTTAATCGTAGAATTAAGTTATTTAACTCGCTTGATGCTACGAAAACAAGCTACTCGATACACCTAAGTATACACCATTTATCAGGCAGAGATTAGTCAGATGTGAGTAGTGAGAATTTTTAGAATTCCTTCTCAATTATGCAATGAACTTACTAGATTATCTCCTTCTATACAGATATACTTTTTGTGGGTTTGCTATGATTAGTATGTTTTTTATTATTTCTTCGTTTGTTATGTTTTTGAGTAGTGTTGTGTATGCCCATACTGTGTCGTTAATTTTTACTCTAACTAGCTGGTCTACTCTATCGTGCATGTATGGGTATGTTAGTTTACCCATACCGCATTCCCAGTAGAGGTAGGCTAGTACGTCTTCAAGCATTTGATTTGTTGGATCGTAAATTTCTAATCTGTGCCCTGTAAGTGTTTTAAATAGAACAATACCTATATCACCATACTCAGATACTCTATTGACAAGTTTTAATGGGTCTTCCGGTACTTTACCGAGATTATGTTCTTCTATGTACTTGGCATATTTGGGTAATAGTTCTTTTAATTTACCAAGTACTACATATTCTCCCTTATCAAGTATGTAGCTTGCGATTGTTCTATCTGGTAGTGTCTTTAATATGCTTCTTCTACTTGGTTTTATATTAAGTGTTGAGTATGTATAGACTGCTCTTGTAGTTTTGGGAATACCTACAATGATTGTGTTTGTTTCTTTAGCTAGTTTAAGTTCTTCTTTCAAAACTTCAACAGCGTACTTTGGTGAATCGAAGGGTTCTCCTGGAAAATTATTGATACAACCGTCATGAATAATGATGTCGAAATCTCTAATACCGTTTAATTTTTCTCTCAATAATTTAATAGCTAGTTTATGCTCTAGGTATGATACGTATCTACTTATTTCTACATGCTTGTTTACAATTTTTACACCACCGTAAGGTATCTCCATGACTCCATCGTTAGATATGTAACCGACTGCGTAAACTATGAATGAACCTCCAAGTAGTTCTATTGCTGGTTCTGAGTAACTACCATCTATATAGTATGCTTTTAATCTTGTACTTGATGGTTTAACAGTAATTTTCTTAATGTTTAATGCTTGCCTAATTTCGTCTCTCTTGGGTAGTTCTGTACATATTTTTTCACTAATATTTTTAATATGTGTTATGATTTTTTGAAGAACATGCATGTTTAGTTCTTCAATTTCTTCAAATTCTAGAAATAACTCACTCATTACGTGATTAAGCATTAACTTGTAGTAAAAAGTTTTAATCAAGTTCTAAGCCTAAACTGTAGTGAGTATTGCTAAGTTGTTAGAGTTGTCTAAGATTGAACGTATTGGTTATACTTTAGCTTTTGCAACTACTAAACAAATACCTATACATCTTATTGAGAATGTTAAGGTTAGTGAGGAAGAATTTACAATAATTCTTGACGAGACAAGTAATAGGCTTATACTTGGTGTATTGAGAAACCTAACTGCTCATAATCCAATGCTTAGAGAGTATGTAAGTACTCACTTTATCAGAAATTACGAATTATTAAAGAGACCTGAAGTTAAGGAAACACTTGACAATTTTATTTCAGGTAAAGTTCATGTTCTTGGAGTTATAGAGTTTAATGATAATAATGAGATAGTGTTTACAGATTGTAAAGTACCTCCACTACCTGGCTCTTACGTCTACGTTTTAAGATCACCTGAATTATTACAAAGAACTTTCAAACTTGATAAATCTATAATGATTGGTAAGCATGTCTATAGTGGTTGGGAAATTCCATTAATTCCCGATTACGTTAATCATCATGTCGGTATTTTTGGAACTACAGGTACTGGTAAGTCAAGACTTGCAGTTGTGTTAGCTAAAGAACTTGTAAAACAGGGATGGCATGTAATTATCTTTGACCATACAGGAATTGATTATGTACCATTCTTTAAAGGTGAAGGTAAGGTAGTAGAGTCTTGTAAAATCAAGATTAGTCCTGAAGTATTTGCAAATACTATTAGAAGACTTTCAAGACTTGGTTCCTACTATGATGAGTATATTGAACTTGCAGTATTTGATTACTTAAATATCATAAGTACTGATGAACTTATTGAGAAGAGTAGAGAAGTAATGGAGGAGATAAGTACATCAACAACTAGAAGTAGACAAGGTAGATTAAGATATAATGGTGCATCTAGGGAAGAGAAAAATAGTGAGGAGGTTTCACTAATACCTGAAACTGCAAAAGTAATTGATAGAGATATTGAAGAAGCTAGAGAATCCTTCATTAAATCTCTCATTAAGATTATGAAAATTACAGGTGCTAGAGATACATCTATTGCTAGAGCAATAGCTTATATAAGAACATTCATACCTCCTGGAATCTTTCTAGAATTTAATAGGAGGGCGATTAGGCCTGAACAGATTGTTGAAGATGTTTTAAGTAATGGTATTGTTGTTATTGATCTTAGTTGTGATCGTGAATTAAGTATTAAGCAAGCAATTATTTCTTCAATTATTGAAACTTCATGGAGTAGAGTTAAGATGGAGGGTAAACCATTAAATATAGTTTTCATTATTGATGAAGCTCGTAATTACGTTCCTGCACGTGAAGAACCGCCAAGCAAGGAAGCAATAGTAACTACTGTTAGAGAAGGTAGGAAATGGAATCTTGCCGTCATACTAGTAAGTCAAAGATATGTAGGTGATATTGATCCAGATGTTAGAAGTAACTTAAACACCATAATCTTCAGCAACTTACCAAGCACCGCCGATCTAAACGAAATGAGTAGATACATTAATCTTGCAGGTATTGATGAGTCAAGTATAGTCAAGTTAAGACAAAAACAATTCTACATAACAGGACTAATAAACCCACTAAAAACACCAATAATGATACAAGTAAAAGAAGTACATACATAAGGAGTAACGTTATGGTTAAGATAAATCCTTACGAAGAGTTATATAAGAATCTTAAACTCCGTCCTAAACTTGTACCACAACTCCTACAGTGGATGTCTCTTGCTACACTTGCAGGATTCGAACCTATGGTAAAAGTTCTGAGGGATTAGGGCCGTACATTTACAAGTATGAACTAATAACCCACTAAATTTAGTTGTAGAATCTTACGGGTGTATTCACATCACTTATCATTATTTGCATGGTGTTAAAGATTTATACATATTGATCGTTGTTGCAATGTCCTTTATGCTCTTTACTGACGTATCTGTGCTATGATGTGTATTTAAGTGATAGTAAGTTCATTAAGTGTCTATATGTACTTGCTGTAACCTCAATCAGATACTTAATATCGCTAGGTAGAGGAATTGTAAGTAGTTTCCCTGTTTCTTCATGAACAAACTTACATAAATAATCCCAAATACTTAATAATGATTCTTCAATGTACTTAAGCACTTCCTTATAAGTACTTTTAGCATTATCGGGAATTCCACTCAGTATTCTATCTTTAATTTCAGGTCTTAAGCATCTAGCTTTCTTCTTTTCTCCCTTCTCTTCAATTTCTTTAACTACAAGTATATTGTTATGTAATGATCTTCTTAAAGCGTTTAGAACACCTTCAAAATCACCTTTACGATAGTAACTATATGCATATTCAAGTTCTTCGATTGCTTTTCTCAATTCTTCAACAGCTATCTCAACTTCAGGTATAGGTATTTCAAGAATTGTTGCTTTCTTCTTTAACAATTTAGGTAAGTAATCATTAATCCAATCCATAAGTGGTATTCTAAGTTGTTTTGTAGATTTAGATACATAAAATTGTACTATTATAGGTTCAGTACCGTACGCAGATAATATCCATGTTACAGTTCTTCCAGCAGTATACTCAGGGTCATAGCTGTAAACAAGAATGGATTCAGGAATTTTACCTCTACTACCAACACGAATATTTACTAAGTCCTTAGCTATTGTCGGCATTCTCTGATGATCTATAGGTACTTCATGAATATGTGCAGTACACATTAATGATTTTATGTAACCAATATAGAAGACAAGATTAAGTATCACGTCCTTCTTAGGATTCTTTTCTCTAAGTTCTTCGATATGTTCAATAGCTTCTTTACTTAATGGAGCCACTAATATACATTCAATTGTTTGTTTACTCTCTTTAAGTTTATTAAAATAAATATTGTTCTTAGCCATGATGTGTTGTCTAGATCTGATTTCTATTGGTATTAATTCACATAATACCTTGTTATCCTCACTCATAAGAAGACCCGAGATATTAATACATAATTCATCGTAACCACACTCAATTCTACACACTAATCTAAGACGAGGCCTTAACCAATCTTCAGCAACACTAACCTCTACATTTCCAACAGACGACACATTCAGAAAGCCACCACCAAACCTATATACCTTACTCGAGAATAATTGAGAACACATACTGAGATTAAAATGCTTGAAAATGAGAATACAAGCTTGAAATTTAGATTATCCAGAGAAAGCTATAAACATACTCGTTAAGGAAGTAACATTAAGAGATGAAAAATGAATAGAGTTATCAGTATAGCATTCTATAAGACATCACAACGAGCTTGAAATTACGTCTACCCCTACCCAGCTGACCAACCGTATGATGCTATCCATGGCATGAAATCTATGAATATCAACAATTACAGAATTGTAATGCTAATTACCAAAGTTAGTAAGATATAAAATGTCATAAAAATTATTTAAGAAATTTAATGTTGTTAAAATTATGAAATTAAAAAATATTAAGGTCTTTAGTGAATATGGTATCTTGACGTTTAAAGATCCTGATATTGAATTTAATAGTGATGAAACTATTATTGTAGGTCCTAATGCATCAGGAAAATCAAATTTAAGAAGACTAGTTGAAAACATACGTCATGACCTCAAGGATAGCCTGGATAGATTTTGCAACTTAGCACGAGGTGAGACTTTCGTTATACTTACCGTGGAGTTGGATAATAGTTTTGAAAAAGATCTTATCAATAAATGGTTCAATAAGTTCTTAGAGGAATGTAAAGTTAATGATGGTTTGATAATCAAATTTCTACAGAAGTTGTTCATACAAGAATATAGATACTTTCTAATTCTAAAGAATAAACCGAAAATGCTGTATGTATGTATGCATAAGGTGTCTCATAATGATAAGGAGATTTATGTCTGTACGGATGACTCTCACATACGTGTTGCAACAATTGAAGACTTGCCCAAACTATCAACTGCTGGCAATTTATTAGATAAAATTAGCCACTTGATAAATGAGTGCGAGCTGAAGAATGATGATAAGCTATTTCAGGTATTTGTAGAAAAACTCCAATCTGAGAAAATAGCTGTTGCTATGCCACCTGAAGCTAAGATTGAATATAAAGGTTCTTATCACAGCCTCTATGGCTTGGTAATTCATATGTTCTCAGAGAGCATTATTAGCATAAGTGAGCAATTTAACTTAGAGCAGCTAAACAAACTTGGGGAAATTAAGGACAGAGTTAAGAAGGTTTGTGAAGAATTTCCAAATGTAAGGGATGTTACAGTCCTTAACGATTTCGGTAAAGGAAAAGGACTAGCTTACTTCATGTATGCACTTAAGAATTGCCCACCTGATATATGTAAAGAATGTTATAATACTTATCAAGAAGTTGAAAATGAGTATGAAAAACTTTCTAACGCTAAATTCTACATATCTAGCATTGAAGATAAAGTTGAACTTAATTTCGAAAGAGATGGTATTGTATATTCACTTGATACAGCATCTCTAGGTGAAGTAAGATTATTACATCTAATAACGACATTACTTGCATTTAAAAACAAGGTAATAATTCTTGATATGCCAGAGTCATGGCTTAACCCATCAACAATAGCTAAGGTAAAGACACTAATTAAGGGGTCACAGGAACGTAGTAAGAATCAAGTAATTATAATAACACACTCACCTTTCTTTGTAGATCCTGAGATTTTAAGTAGGGGTAATATATTCAGATTTGCTTATAAAGACCATTACAGTAAGGTAACTCGCATAAAGGGAGAACCTAAATTTACTCACTTAGAATTTCTACAAAAAGCATTATTCTCAGATGTAATAGTGTTTTGTGAAGGATATGAAGAATACCAATTAATGTTTGCCTTATTTGCAGTAGGAGCTATTAGATCAAGTCAACAAGTTGAACTTGTTGACTTACAAGGCAAATTTAAACAATTCCTAACTCTATATGAAGCACCTATAAGGAAGTATGGTTCACATCTTGAACAAAAATACATTATTTTAACTGATCATAAACCATTTAAGGATCCAGAACAAGCAAGAAACATTCTTAGACAGATATTAGATAAATTGAGCGTAAGAGCAGAGGATTGGATTAAAGTGTATAAGGATTTTAATGATCTACTTGATAAATGGGGAAAAATAGAATTCGAGAAGCTGTATGAACGTTACACAAAGGCTTTGGAATTCTATGAGATGTATTTCAGAGAATATTTCAGCTATGATGATATTGTTTTATGTATAATACCAGCTGACGATGTTAAAGCTATACTCAGGCCTTATAAAGCAGATGTAGCTGAGTATGAAGTAGCTGATGTAATTTTTAAAATGTACAAAGAAGGTGATATACCTAGCGAAATAGAATTAAAACTAAAACTTATTTTAGAATGTTTGAGTAGAAAGCTATCCTAGTAATTCTTAACTAAAATCAAGTACCTGTCACTAAAATAATCCGCCTCACCACTGAGCTTTACAGTACGTATAGTTACAAATCTTCTGCCTGGATAGAACTTCATAAAATTTAATTTCATTAACTATAGTATTGTGAAGGTCATAAATGCCTAATGTGGTTGAAAAGCTATGAGATTTAATTTCATTCTTAGAGTCTGTCTATTACAGCTCTCTGTTAAGTTTGAAATATTAAGTAATTGTTATCTTATCATGAAACTATCCCATTCTTAATATCCATTCCTATAAATCTACAATAATTCATTTGATATCCTCAATTTCTAGTTGAATTTTTCAAACGCATGCTATATAGAAGTGATAAGCTTTTAGTAAGTTTGTTCTATAAAATCCTATAGTAAGTAGTGTAGTAGTTACTAATGATATCATGAGTATAAATTGTGTTTTTAATGATAATAACAATACTAAGTTGAAAATAAGGATAATAAATACATAGATATAGAGGTTGTTGTCAGATTACAAATCAACAATTAACATATCTCTCTGGAGCGTAAATAAAGTATGCAATAGTTATTTAAGAACGGAATAGTAATGCATTGTATGAATGAATTGAGGTTAAGAATGTTAAGTAAGTATTTAAGTTTTCTATTTATGATTGTTTTATTTATGATACCTATAATAGGAATGATATGTATGACATGTGTAATTCTTTATTTCATGCTAGATTTTGACATGGCAATGATACTTACATTAACTATATTTCTAATTCCCTTAACTTATTCAACAACTTTATATGCAACACCTTCAATTAAAATTATGAAAGAAGTTAAATACATAGATCTTGATCATTTAAGAAAATTCGTTAATACGGAGGCTTTTAAATCACTTTATGAGAATCTTTTCATTAAAATTTTAGTAAGAGAAGGATTTAGAGGAGGATTTTCTATGGCCGTATAACACAACAAATACTCACAATAAAACGTAAAGAAAACAAATAATACCAAGTAAAGGGCAAATTATATTAACACTATCAAGCTTAAACATCTAGAAGATGGACATTGTACTTTACACACCTACATATCGTACAAAATACTTAATTCAAGTTGTAATTATAGCTTGTGGGGCTCTTGCAGCTATAATCTTAAGCATGTATTTTTCAGGTTTTTTGGGAAAGTGTGTAGATGTGGAATTTAAAAATCTTATATACGACAAATACATTATTGCTAATTCCATGTTAAATCTTACCATTAAATCATCATGTAATGTTAGTGCTAGAGTTTACATTGTTGACCCTTTAGGTAATAAGAAGTTGATTTATGTACTCAATCATTCGGGTACTTACAATTTTTCTTTTCCTATCTATAGGGTTGGTGATTGGCATATTGAAGTACTATCTTCAAATGATAAGTTACTATATGTGCGATATTTCAGAGCTATACTTGATAAATATGAAGCCGACGTAGAACATTATAGTTATTTAAGTTTTTGGTTCTCGATTGCAAGCTCTATCGGATCAATTATTGCAGTAGTTATGTCTGTTGTATCAATTTGGTTAAGTATTAGGAAGTCCAAACATTAATTGAGATCAGTAAGGTGTTTAATGCATAAAAATTTCAAGTATCATTATTATAAGAGAGAGAAAAATAGAAGGACCTTCATGAGATGCTGTTGAAAAGTAAATTATAACTCAAATTGTTGAGTATTTATTAAGAGGAGTCTCTTGATAAGTCGTA
Source organism: uncultured Thermoproteaceae archaeon (assembly GCA_964390355.1). Lineage (GTDB taxonomy): Archaea > Thermoproteota > Thermoprotei > Thermoproteales > Thermocladiaceae > CAYMHS01. The sequence goes on from CAYMHS010000004.1 coordinate 139,491, forward strand.
ATGATATGTAGGTTTTAGGTGTTGTTTTAGAATTTCTGAATTTGTCTCTATCTCTTTCTCAATGCTTTTCTAAATTCCTCGACATCAATAAATATTAGTGCTAGTTCATTTAACTCAAACTTGATAAGCTTCATGTATGTGATACTTGAAGTAAGTACTTGATCTTCATCACTCTCATTTTCAAGAATTGTCTTCACTAAGGAGACTTTGCTTAGGTAGGTTACGAACATGTACTTGAAGTATTCATCACTTAAATATTCTTTAAGAATATCTTTACAAAGAAATACCTATCCTATGTGTTAATATTTTGATTATTCTAAACCTAGTATAGTCATAATTTTAGTTCCTCTAAAAGTTGTATAATCATTCTCAATTAGACATTTATAGAATTGTTAAGTAAAAAGGTGAGAATTGACATGAATATTAAAGTAGTATTGATTTTCTAGCTATAAATTCTGCTCTTCGTCCTGGATTCCAATTTCTAGCAGGTCTATAATATCCTACTATTCTTGACCATTGCTCTACATTAACACTACCACATTTTGGACATTCCCAAATTAATGCAGTAGTCCTATAACCACAATCAAGACAAATACTTTGAGTTGGTGTATAGCTAAAGTAAATGACATTATAATTCTTAACAATAATTGTGATTAGCTTTTCAACGTATTTAGACTCAATTAATTTATGAGTGAGTAAATGCTTAATAACGCTACCAGTAAATATTTTTTGACATGAAGATTCAATTTCTAAATTCACATCATTATCTTTATGAGAAAGTATTTAATTGTTGATGTTTGGGGTTGTCTTAGGTGAGGTTTTATATTGTTTAAAGATTTCATTTAATTAGTAAATGAGATGAGACCCCCAATAAATCACGGAGGGTTAGCCTCTGTGAACATTGGGGGTTGATTAATAACGTCACGCGATGAAGCCACATTTAAGGGCTGATTAAGGTTTGTGGGGGAGGGGCGGGAAAAATATGTAATGTTCTTACTAACTTACGAATCTAGAAATGTTGAAGAAAAGAAGTATTTAGAATATTTATTGCATGAATGTTTAAAGGATGAGATTTGCAATGAACTTTACAATCATGCCTTAAATTTATTGAGATAGCAATATTTAAGAATAGAAATGTTGAGGAATTTTTGAGATTAAAGAAGATTTGAAGAATTATGAAATTAATTGTACAACTATTTCAAAATTAATAATTGTTTTTCCCTCTCTCCCAATCCGTCACTAATTCACCGCCTATGTGCGGTGCCCCGCTTAAACTATGAAGGCGGGGTAGGTTTCGATGAGGAAGAAACACCGTTGAGGAAAAAGAATTCACATTAGGTGAAAACATGAAATTAAGTATTAAAGAGAAGAAAGGGGTTGAGAAAAAACTAATTGAATACTTACTAAACAATTATCCAGAAGTAATTAAGAGAAGAGAAAATGAATTAAAAATAAATGAGAAGATAAGTAAATGGTACCTACTAGGAGCATACATAGGAGATTTCAGCCGTATTAGGGTTAATGAAGTAAGTGTAATGATACATTTTACTTCCACTAACTATTACGGACTAATATGGGGATATAGAGTATTTTCAAGTCTTGGAAATGTAAGTATGAACATTACTTTATTGAATAGATTTGGCAAAAATCTAAGAGTTGCCTTACGTGTAACACTACCAAGAAATGAATATGAAGAGCTAGCATGGAGAAAAGATGAAATCATTGATTATGTAGTTAGATGCGTAGAGAAAACAGGAAATGTAGAGATATTGCTAGACTTCATATCAGGATTATGTGATGCTGATGGTAATATAGGATACTATTACACAAAGTCAAAATCGGTGTATAGAATTTGTCTAAGAATTTTTTCAACTAAATACAAATGGTTAGTTAGAATTAAAGAACTTCTAAATAAATATAACTACTATACAAGGATTGGACGAGATAGAAAGATCATGTACATTAGAACATACAATACAGATTTACTGACAAGACTTAAATTACTACATCCAGAGAAGTATACAAAACTTGAATCTGTTAAAAGGTTTAAGAAAACAACATTTGCTAAGGAAGAATTTGAAAAATATGTAAAACCATACTGGCCAAAACACGTAAGAGGAGGTTCAAGCAAATGGCTACTTAAATACTTCCCCGAAACCCCTCCCCCATAAGTAGGACGATTTTAGGGATAAACTTCTGAATAATAGAAATTCAAGTGCTGATTAACTTATCCTCTTTTACTCTTTCGAATATTTTTACTCTACAAACTATACATACATAAAAACTTATTAATCTTACGTTAGATTCATCAATACTATGAATGATAGTATTTGTCCTCTTCAATGGAGATATGGTTCTGAAGAGATGAGGCAAATCTTCACAATTTCAAGTATTGTTAAACATTACGTAATGGTTGAGAAAGCTCTTGTATGTACTTTAGAAGAGTACGGTATTGCTGAGAAGGGTTGTTGTGAACTTCTTGATAAAGTTAGCTTTGATCCTAAAGTTATCTATGAACTTGAGAAGACCACAGGACACGATATTGCTTCACTCGTAATGAAACTTGAAGAGTTAACAAAGTGCAGATTTATACATTACGGTGCTACAAGTTACGATATTGTAGATACAACGTGGGCCTTAATCATTAGACAAGCTTTAAGTCTAGTTAAGAGGAGGTTGAAAGAAATTATAGACATACTCATAGATCTCGCCAAAAAACATAGAGATACTCTAATGATTGGTCGAACTCATGGACAACATGCATTACCAATAACTCTCGGCTTTAAATTTGCAAACTACATATATGAATTCAGCAGAAGCTTAGAGATGATATGTAATGTAGAGAAACTCGTAGTTAAGGGTAAGATTTCAGGTGCTGTAGGGACTATGGCTTCCTGGAATGGTTTAGGTATAGATATTGAGAAGAAGACTCTTGAGAAACTCGGCTTAGAACCTCACGAAATAACTACACAAGTAGTTCCACGTGATGGATTTGCACACCTTATTTCAACTCTTGCAATACTTGGAAGTCAACTTGATAGACTTGCACTTGAGATTAGAGAATTATCAAGAACTGAAATTAGTGAGCTTCGTGAAGGCTTTGAGAGAATTGGCAGTTCAGCAATGCCACATAAAGTAAATCCTGTAACTTGTGAAAAAATTAGCGGACTTGCAAAAATACTTAGAGGACTTGTAATTCCCGCTTTAGAAAATATCCCGTTATGGCATGAAAGAGACTTAACTAATAGTAGTAGTGAAAGAATATTGATACCTCATGCTTTTCTAATAATTGATGAGATGTTAATATCCATGATTAAAGTTCTTAAAAACTTAACAATAGATACTGAAAGAATGCTCAAAAATCTTGATCTACTTAAAGGTTACGTACTTACTGAAGCTGTAATGAATATATTGATAAGTAAAGGATTGTCAAGAACGGAAGCACATAAATTACTTAGGGAATTAACGAGAAGATATGGCGATAAGGTAAGTTTGAAAGAGGCTTTAATGAACTTTGAAGAGATCAGAAAATACTTGACACCTGATGAAATTGAAGGCATAGATTACAAGAACTATCTAGGAATGTACAATGAACTTATCGATAGAGCAATCAACTACGCAATGAGAGTTATGAAAGGTTTGTAAATAATTCTTGAGAAATCTTACTTATAAAACCTTTCACTCTTTCATCAACTATAGTTCCAGTAGTCTCTATAAAATTCTTCAGTAAATCTAAATCACGAAGATAATTAACATAATATTGAGGTTTATAGTTGAGTATAATGTCCTCACTATATCTAACCATATTTAATACCTTAGTAATTTTTAAATAATCAATTACTCCACTCCTATCAAATATTGAAAGACCAGCTTCTACTCTGGACTTATTGTTATAGTATACTACCTTTACAAAATTCATGTATGTGAGTATGGTCTTTGTAAAGTCTTTTAAAGATCTTCTACTAGAAACATCAATAGCGAGTTTTAAGGTTTTTGGAGTTATGAGATTAGCAACTTCATAGACATCACTTAAATCTTTAAAGAACTTCTTACTAAACCTCCAGACAACTTTGATGCCGTAAAGTGATGCTGTATCAGTAACGTCAATGATGAAGTCCTTGTCTTTTGGATTCAGAATTAAGTACTTAACGTTTAAGTAGTCTAGAAGATTTAGTACTCTGTCAATAATATCCATAGCTTTAGTACTCTTAGGTAGGGTTAGTACCTTAACGTACTTAACATTTAGTTCTTTATCTTCTAACTCGATAGCAAGTTTAGGAATGAATTCTATAATTCTACTTCTAATGATACTACTAATGTTCAATTCAACATCCATGCCTTTAAGAACATTTTTTACTTTATCAATGCTATCAACGTTAATGCTTACTAGAAACTTCACATTACTTCTCTTTCACGTTAACTTTATATGTCTAATTTTACGACTATACTTTCAGCGCTTGAAGATTAGCTCTCTCATTCTTGCTCCAATACTTTCAATCTTATGACTCTTCATCTTCTCTAAGAGCTCTTTCATTTTTGGACAACCTCTCTCATATTCTTCAAGCCATTCCTTAGCGAACTCTCCACTTATAACTTTCTCAGCTGCTTTCCTCATTCTTTCTTTAACTGAATCGTCAATTACGTATGGTCCTACAGTTAATCCTCCATATCTTGCAGTCTCGCTTACACCTTCAAGCATTCCATATATACCTCTCTCCCATATGAGATCCATTATGAGCTTTGCTTCATGTAGTACTTCAAAATATGCAACTTCAGGTTGATATCCAAGTTCTATAAGTACTTCGAAAGCTTTTCTTATAAGTTCCATAAGTCCACCAACAAGTACACACTGCTCACCTATAAGATCTGTCTCAGTTTCTTCAGCAAAACTTGAAAGTATCACTCCTGCTCTTGTAAATCCATTAGCCTTAGCTATAGCTAAGGCAGTATCTAATGCATGTCCCGTATAGTCTTGATGTACAGCTATTAAGGCAGGCACTCCATGACCTTTAAGATACATTTCACGAACAGCTTTGCCAGGACCTTTAGGTGCTACTAGAATTACATCTATATCTCTCGGTGGTTTAATAAGTTCAAACCTAATATTGAATCCATGAGCAAAACATACAGTACATCCTTGCTTTAAATTTGGTGCGATCTCTTCACGCCATACCTTAGGTTGAATCATGTCAGGTATTAGTATGATGATGATATCGCTTATTTTGACAGCCTCACCTATAGTATATACATCAAACCCATCGCTTTTAGCAACTCTCCAACTCTTACCTTCAGGTCTAAGTCCAAGAACTACCTTTAAACCACTATCACGCATATTTTGAGCCCAAGCAGTACCCTGAATTCCATAACCAATAATAGCTATAATCTTATTCTTAATTAAGTCTAGTCTTGCATCTTCATCTCTAAAGATTTTTGCCATGATTATTAAGAGAAGCTTTTAAGTATTTAATCATTACCTAAATTTCCGAAAAATACTTAAAAATTAAGTAGAAGTGTAGTACCTGAGAAGAATTACATTAATAAGAGGTTGTACGGTGATGTTATGGATGGATATGAAGGTCTTTATGAAATTATACCTGAAGTTAAGGAGAAGATAAGCATACTTAGAAGAATCTTTGAATTATTAAACGAACGTAACTGTGTTACTCTTAGAGAGATTGAAATTGAATGTGATATACATTACAGAACAGCTAAGCGTTATGTTGAATTTTTGAGGCAGAAGAATATAGTAAGTATTAGAAAGGTTGGTAGAGCATATGTCATTTGTAGACAAGTATCGACAACATTAGAGTATGACTATCTATTTCTAAAAGTACTTCTTGAAAAGTAAGCAGATCTTCATCACAGATATACTGAGCTAACAGGTACGATCAAGAAAATGTATAGTGAAAAGAGAAAACACATAACTAGAAGTATAGAGGTAAATGAACTCATAGATGAACTTATGAGTGAGAAGGATAGATTGATGAGTGAGTTGGGCAAGGTTGAATCAACACTTTTTAAATTAATCACATCAATTATTAAAAATTCACACATTCTAGATAATACAGATTTCGTACTATCATCGATTAATGATGCACCATTCTATATAAGAGTTGAGAGCTTCTTATACTACTACGGAGTACTCACGATTCATGATGTAAATTTCATGCATGGTTCAAAAGATGACTTTATAGAGATGTTTAATCCAATTAAGTACTATCAATGCATATACATGTACATGAATCATTTTGAAGATGGTATGTTAAGTAATGTGGTTGAGGGATTGAAGAAAATTTTAAACAATACTGACATACCATTAGTAATTGAACTTAATGGTGAGTGCAAAAATTTACCGAGTATTAAGCATCTATCAAGATATGGAAAATATGTTGCAAAACTTGAAAATTACCACATACTAGATAAGTTATAACAAGAGGAGACATTATTAACTCAGTATCATGTAATATCTCTTAATAATGATGAACAACTCCGTCACTGATAGTGATGATTTTTTCGGGGAGCTGAAAAATAGAATAATAATTCTCGATTCATCTGCAATATTTCACTTAAAAAATCTTCAAGTTCTGAGAAGTATAGGGGCTAAGTTATTAACAACAAATTACGTAATCAATGAAATCAAAGACTCGATCTCTCAAACAATAATTGATCTAATCAATATTGAGATATTGGAGGTTCATAGCGAAGAGGTGGATAGATTAAGAAGAAAAATAAAAAGTAAGGATCTTAGTGATGCCGATCTTTCATTAATAATTTTAGCTGAAAAATTAAAGTATCATCATCCTGTAATAATTACTGATGACTTCAAGTTAAGTCAAGAATTGAGAAGAAGAAGATTTAAAGTTTTGAAAGTCTTTTTCAGGAGCAAATCAAGGTTTCAGTAAAGACATGACAGTGTTATAAGAGTAAAAGTTCATGCTAGTAATAACATACCTATTCTATGTTCATGGCACGATCTTTAAACATGTAGAATTGTAGGGAGGTATGATTATTCTGATGGGGCCGCCGGGATTTGAACCCGGGATCACTCGGGCCTGAGCAGAACCTTATATGCATATTGCATATACTTAATGATATGCATGATTAGCGAGTTTGCATAGCAGTATCGTTATATATCTGCGATGTGCCTTTATCATATGTATGAATTTCTCCCAAGAGTACAGGAAAATTTCTGATTATGAGTTAATAACAAAAATATACGGTGAAGACCTTATCAAGAAGATCTTGTCTATTCTGATTGATAAACATGCATTACTTATATACGGTCCTCCAGGAACAGGAAAAACAACATTAGCACGTATATTAGCTAATGAACTAGGAGCTGAATTTAGGCAAGTAACTGTGCATGGTTGGTTTACCAGGTTTAATTGGATTGGAGGTCACGTAATTGAACATGGCGAAACCATTTGGAAAGATGGCATCTTACTTGAGACAATAAAGAGTAATAGAAAAACTTTAATACTACTTGACGAAATAAATAGAGGAGAACCCGAGAGATTCTTAGCAGAAATATTCACGGCATTAAGTGATCCTGAATTAAAGTTTGAAGTACCTGAAATAAAATCCAAATCCGTTCTTTTCCTAATATCGGCCGGTCATCCCATCAATGTGGTATGGTCGATATATGAGTGGAAACTTAGATGTGAAGAACACTCATCAACTTTCGAGGAATGTGAAGAACCAATAATATGGGGATATGAATCCAGTAAAAGTTTGCGATATATAGACTTGTTAAGGCGTGAATATAGTAGGCTATATCTCGCAGTATATATTCGAGGTCGCTTTCCATATAGAATGTTAGGTTTTCTAGGCGAAATCTATAATCTTGGAAGTGTATTATTCGAAAAGGATGAGACATACTTCGATGAACCTCGATGGAGATATCTAGTATTACTTAAACCTATTCTTGTGAATAAACTACTCATAGATCCTAATACTTCTTATAGGCTGCTTAAATTGAGCAGTCGAAAAAAGGGAATTATAGAAAAAGTCGAAAAAGAATTAACAATAAATCAACTAAGAGAGTATGTTAAGAAGAACAAAATTAAGATTGCAAATCTAGCTGCATATGCAATGCCTGATATCTTAAAGGAATTAGTTAAGATGTCGAAAGAAAGTCAGAAACATGAATTTGAATTTTTAAATGAAAGTATCGACCCTCAATTGCTTGAAAAGTTAGGAAATTATGTCAATTTTCTCATATTGTCTGATGAAGAGAAGGATAATCTTAGAAGAGAAGAGCTTTATCTAATTGAAAAGGAGAAATTATCTCTTGGAAACAATGATATTAAGTCTATTAACGATATAGTGGTTTTATATGATAAATATGATGTTTTGAAAAATTTCTACATACTTAATAGACGTGTGAAACCTACATGGGAAGCAAGATTTTCTCTTGATCAAATATACATTGTAGCTACAGCAAACTCGGCTGATGTCGGTGCACTTGGTAGGTTGGGTTTTGCCTTATTAAGAAGATTTCCAACTATTGAACTAATTTTCGATCTTGAGAATGATAAGCATAGAAAGGGATTTTTTGAAGTTCTAGGGGCTACTTGTGGCAAAGAAGCTTTGAAATATAGAGATGAGATATCAAAGTTATGGAGTAGTATACGAAGTATATTAGAGGAGAAAGTAGGTGAAGAACTTATCGAATGGTATCTTCCTGGCTTTGCATATTTCCTAGATTATGCTCAATTTAGACTTAAAGGATTAGATATTCAGGAATCTTTCAAAATAGCTTTTTACGGGTATATAAGGAATCTCAACTTAACAAGGTATGATATCGAAAAAATTATTAGAAGCACGCAAACGATATCGTGATGTTTTACGTAAAATTTTGTTAATCGATATTATACCTCTCATCTTGCTTAAGTATTCAAACTTAGCACTTGAGAAAGGTCAAGATCTAACATTCAGAGCTGTTCTATCATTTATGCCAGATGATTTAAGTAAGGAAAAGGTCGATGAGTATGACGTATTTATTCTAGCTGCTACACCATACCTCATTCAGCTAACTGAGAGAATAGTATTGATCTCCGTGCAATTAAGAGTTGAATACATAGTTTCAAAAGAATTTATTGCACCCATATTTGACAGATTAGCAGAGTTATACGTACATGATGAAATTGAGTCGATGATATATAAATGGGATGTAAATACTCCTGAAAATATCATGCTCAAATACTTACTTGAACTATCTTGTGAAAGTTGTAAAAGGTATAAGAATATAACTTCGTATAAGTATCTACTGAGAAGAATTGAATACCTGCTTCGAAACACATGGCTTTCACAAGTAGATATTCCCAGAAGTGTAAAGTTGAAAGATCTTAAAAGAGAGGTTGAGCTAAGAGTAAAACTTGGTCTTACACCAAGAGAATACGAGTATTTGCTTTACCTGGGTAATATTCCATACCTAGCCGCGATTGGTTTAGAACATCTGTATACTCTTTTTGAACTCTATGCACTCGCACTCATAATGAAAATAGTATATCGTGACAAGGTATCCGAAGTACTTACTCAACCTTACAAAGTTCATGATAATGTTAAGGTCTATTACCAAATGCCTCTTGATAGTAGGGGTTGTGCTTATGTTGATATAGCAGTTTCTAAAGACAATAAACTACTTCTCTATGAAGTAAAACTTACAAATTCATATAATTACTTAATAGATTCTATTCATCAAGTAACATATTATACTGAACTTGCTAGACAATTCAGTATGGATGTGCATGCCTATTTACTATACCATACAACCCAGGACGATGTAAGATCAAGATTTGAAATGTTTGCAAAAAGGTGTTGCAAAGATTATATAGATGTTATATTTCTTGAAGTTGATGAACATAAAGACATTGCTAAGCTATCCCGAACATTAATAACATAATCATGCATATAGGTAATGCTTATATGCTTCAGACCTTAAGTATTTCTGAGTAGTATGGTTGATCCTGAACTTATTGATTTGGGTAGGGTATGTAGTGATGTTAAGAGGAAGATTGTTGATTATGTTCTTAATGTTAAGAAAGTTTCGCCAGCTGAACTTGGTTATGATAGTACATATATTTACAAGATTAAGCATGGTAAAGTAAGAATTAGCGATGAACTTGTTAAGAAATGTCTAAAATACTTATCAACTGATGAGTATGCCAGAATTGTAGGTACTTTACCACTAAGTGAAGAAATCTCTCTAGATACTGCTGTTAGAGTCGTTAAGAAAGCAATTGAAGATTCAAGATTTAGAGAATTCTTACTGCAATTACTTAACAAGTATTTGGGAGAATACATTACGAAGGCTAGTAAAACGTATGTAGTTAAGGAAAGTGATATCGATGAATTTATTAAAGAATTGAGAAGTCAAGGTAGAAGTGAAAAAACTATTAATGATCATGTCCGTAATCTTAGAGATATACTTTCTAGACTAGATTTTACACTTAATCCTGATAAGTTACGTGATTTAATTCAAGAACTTTATGATGATGGTTATACCGATTATCAAGTACGTGATAGATTAATCACACTTAAAAAATTCATCAAAACTATAGTAATGAAACATGAACCATACGTCGGTAGAGTTCTTTACGATTCATTCAGAACAATTAAACCAAAAAGGGAATTCATTAACAAGCCAACTTTAACACTTGAAGAAATAAGAACTGTTTGGAAAGAACTTCCAAGTCTCGAATCTAAACTATACCTTATCCTACTAGCAGAATGCGGTTTAAGGCCAGGTAAGGAAGTATTTAACATTAAAGTTACAGATATTGATTTCGAGAATAGAATTATCTACATTAATAGAGATGATCCGTACAAGAAAGCGTACATAACATTTTTACATGAAAATACTGCTAAATGGATTAAAGAAACATATCTACCATATCGTGAAGAATTTATTAAGATTTATGAAAATTCAATAAAGAATTTACCAAACATAAGTGATGAAGAGATTAAGAGATGGAAATTGAAGCTCATACCATTTGATGAAGATAGATTAAGACAAGAAATTAAAGAAACCTTCAGAAGGGTTTTTAGTAAAGAAATTGATCTTTACAACTTTCGTAGTTTTTGGCCTACATTTATGACGTTTCAAGGTGTTCCTGGTCAAATTATTGATATTCTTCAAGGACATGCACCACCTAAAGAATTTGAAGTACTTATGAAACATTATGTAATAATCGGGAATCAACATTTCATTTTAGAGCTAAGAAAATGGTTTGAAGAGAAAGCACCAAAAATACTAGTTTAAGCTATGTTTTGGGAAATTTTCCAATATTTTCTTCAAAATTACCTTCAATAATTGCCGCTATAGCTACAGCCATTATGGCATATTATAGCGGGAAGATGATACGACAGCTAAGGATTGAAAAATTAAGAAATAGTGTCATTAAAGTTATAGCATGTTTCATAGACCCTATACTAAAGGGTTGTAATTATACTAGAGAGCTAATTGAAGATTTGAAAAATAATTGGATAATTAATCGTTTGTCCGACCTAACGCTCAATAATCTATCTTGAATGTCGACGATGAGTCTGGAATATGTAGTGACTTTCTTTTCATTGCGGAGTCCGAGAGTCATCATATAAAATTTGTGAATGTTCTAATAAAGTCTATCTCTACAGCGTGAAGCGAGATATCATGACTTCTCATTATGCATTTAAGTTTAAAAATGTGAGAACTATGTTATCTGGTGTCTAGAGCAGATCAATATTGGGATAATGATAAAGTGTTTAGACATCATATAGCTTATGAATATTTAAGAAGGTTAGGTTTTCAGACCCTACTTGCTAATAAAGAACCTTATAGAATAAGGATTTCCAAACTTCGTGAAGAATATCCAAAGTTAAGCAATCTATTACTTACAAAGTCGAAAGGTTCATCTATTGATTTAGATATTTTTGGGATAAAGAATGGGATTCTCATTTTACTTGAATTGAAGACTCGATTAATTCCTCGTCAATATTATATGTACAAGAACATTGATGTTGTTTATAAGAAACTCAGGTACCATTTTGACGAGCCTATCAATGCTATTAACACCTGGAATAATATACGTTCAATGAACGTAATGGATGAGTTCGATGATGTTACTAGTGTTGGTGAACTTTTCAAAGCATTAATTGGAATTAAATGTCATAAAAATGCTTCAAAGTATCTAAGGCAAGTTGATAAAGTTTGTTTTGGAATGATGATACCACAAACCTGCATTCTAGAGTCAGATAAAATTTATCAATGGCTTTTAAATGTGAAAGATTTAGCATCAAAATACATAAATAAAGACTTAGAACCCACCATCATAACATATAAACCCCTGAAACTAAATAAACGAGGGATACCAATAGAAATATTATTCTCATGCATAAAAGATAACTGCAGAACTTGTAATATAATGAATATGAGCATAAATCCCAACTTACCAAACAACATAAAAGGATGTGAAGAGTGTAATTACAAAGAAATTTGCAAGGAACTATGCATTATTAGCAATGACACTATTTGAGAATGCTCATCATTTTCAAACCTCACATGATAACTCAAGGGGCTAGTTCCTACCATTATTAAAGTCTTGATATGAAGATAGTAAATGTTTAAAGAACATTTAAGAGATCGTGCTCGTGACTTCGCATGGGAATTTGACTACATATTAGGCTTGTGCAAGACTCTTTAAGACGAGATGTGCTTGCAAGTCGCATGAACATTTATACAGACCTTGTTTAGCATTAAGTAGGTGGAAATGAAGAAGACCTTAAATTAGTCAAGCGCTGCAAGTGTTGTAGAATCAATATCGTCGATATTAAAATACCTCTTAGTGAGTTTTATACAAAAAATCAATAAGCTTACAATCCTCAATAACAAGTAGGAAAACCGCTAAATTCGTTTCAGCTGCAGCACGTCTTGACCCTAATACTAGTTCGCAAAGCGCAATTCAATGCTTAATCTAATATCAGCACTACTTCTAGGAATTAATACCAGAGGAAGATTTGCTCAAGTCATTTTTTGAAAACTAGGTTTTTGCTTGAGTTTGTGTAGGGCGACAAATGTTTTTAACAGTATTATGTAATCTACTATGGATAAGAGGAAACCAGGCGGTTTCTTCATATAAGTCCTAACTATAGGTGTAAGTTCATGAAATACTACCATAAGACTTTGCCATTCACCGTATCTGTTTACATAAGATATCTCTAAAACACAGTCCCCTTTGCTGAGATATTTATTGTAAAAGTCTCTATCAATTATAGCTAAGGTGCCCATTGACGCACCTGCCGATAGGGGAGTTAGACAAGCATGTCGTGGACTACTTATATGTTTAGTCCATTCCTCTGGGGGTAGTGGTACTTCATTACATATAACCCTACTTACCCCTACAAGGTACGCGGGTATTGAACCAACATTCATAATACTTAAGTGAATCGCATCATTGTGCTTCAAAGCGTATACAGCAAACACCGGTTCATCGCATACTTTGTTAAACCAATGTTGCCTGTAAGCAAGCTCGAACTGAAAGATGGCTACAAGCACTAATAAAGCTTCAAAGAGTTTACCCCAATACAATCCTAAAACGACAATCCCGATAATGATAGCTACCCTACCAACGAGCTCCGCAATTAACTTGCAGAAACCTTTGAAAAACAATGATTTTCACCGTTTGCCTTTAGGTACTTACATATGTTTAAAAAAGCAACGGTATTATGTACCCTGCGACAGTGCCTATAGGAAACGTAAACGTCTTGCCGCCAACTTTCCCAACCATGTTAACACTATTACCCCGTCAACCATAATACCTATAAGCACATATGTTAGTAAAATGATTCTTAACACTTTCTTTAAATAACAACCCTTCAAGCTGTTCACCTCTTCCTAGCAGGCTTTACAAAAGCTCTAGTTTTTTTACTCTTAGCTTCAACTTCCTTAGGCTTAATTTCAACCCGTTTCGACCACCCCCAGCCCAAGTCTTAGCATCTACGTTGGACGGAGTAGTATAAGTCACATATGGGATATTTTCTCTATGCTCTTTGAGAGATGCGTTGCTCACCTTCCATTCAATCATTTGTCGAGAAGTGTTGTAGTGGCTGATGACAAGTTTCCTAACTCTCGAGGTGTAATGGTTCTATAACACCTATTGACTCTTGTAACGGCAAGTACTGGCATGAACTCTACAACCCCGTGATAAAAACCCACGCCTACATTTTATAAAAATGTCGGTTACAAAACTGCCAGGGCGAGAAGGGATGATATCAAGGCAATACTAAGCGAAGAGAGACAAAGCCGGAGAATGCTTCTCGTTGCTTTGCCGGGTTTGAGTCTGTGCGGGTTTTGGGCGGGTTTCGTATTGTTTTTGAACTGGTGTTTCTCGGTTGTTGATGGTTAGGGGTCTTGAGGTTTTGTTAAGAGCTTTATTGATGAGGGTAGAATTCATTATGTTGTTGTTTTTACTTATCTTGCCATTCGTGATGGTGAAGGCTTGACGCTCCATGATTTGGCAAGTATCTTAACAATTATTAATGCAAATATTAAGAAAGGTACATTACGTTCATGGTCAAGTTACGTGGCAAGTAGAGGATACTTCAAACATATAGGTAAAGAAATATACACCTTAGGTAAGAAAGTAAAGTATAGTGAAGATGACGTTAATGTTCGTAGAGAATAATATTGTAGTGTTAGCATGAGGTTAATGTTGTGTTTGGGTAGTTGAGTATATTTAAGGAATGTATTCTAGGTAACTACCTTGAGCAACATTACTCTATCACTGCAAGCTAACGATTATTGATGGTATAGCATGATTAGCTACATACTTCATAATCTTGATCGTGATGTAACTTTAGGAATAATTAGAAATTGTATTCCTGACCATAATTAAAGATTAAGAACTAAATAATAAGGGTATGGCTTTATGCTTATTCTCACTTTGAAGAAGCTACTTCCAAACAGTATCTATCAACATCATTTTAATTTTCTTCAAGTTAATTTTTATTTTAAAAATTAACTTGCAACTGCTTATACAGAGCTAGAAGAAGCTACTTCACACTTAGAGCATATGTGAAAATTGTACCTACTTTTCAGTTAAATATTTTGGTTTTAATATCAGTTGTACTATTCTTTCATATATTCTTAATTCAAATTCATTTTTTAGTATCAATATATGCGTATTTTACCTTACATTTACTTAAATATTTCATAATTTCTTCTTCACTTAATCCTTCTTTTTCAAGTAAATCATACATATAATGATAACCTTTGAACAATCATCAATAATTTGTGATGTCTGTATCAATTCAGAAATCTTCTAGCATTATTCGAAACTTGTCTAACTCATTTAAATGACGTGAAAATCAAGTTATACAGAGAACTACTTTTGGTCCGATATTCGCAAGTCTTATCGATATGTTTCACTATTTGAAGTAGCTTCTTCCTGGAAACTCAATTAGTAGGTCTTTATATTACTTGATGATTGATGTTTCTATTTTCACTATCCCTTTCTGTTGTAGTTTTTCTACAACTTCTTTTACTCTGTATTCTGATAGGTTCAGTATCTTCATTATTTCTTTTAATGTATTGATTACAAGTTTAGGTCCATATACTCTATATTCGACTTTTCTTAGAAATTCATCATAAGTAATGAAGTTGTACATAATTTCTTCAACTTGTTTTTCTAAACCAATTTTCTCAATCTTTAATTTCTCAAGCTCCTTAGTTAATTCATTATTCTTAACTTTCAATTCATTAATAATTTTCTTCAACTCTTCAATTTCTTTCTTCTTAATCTCAATCTCATGCCTCAACTTGTCAAGTTCCTCTGAAGTCTTGGTAATGAAACTACCTATTTGTTCCGGCTTTATTTTAAGTTTCTTATATATCTCATAACATGCTAATGTACTTTCCTTAACAAAACTTGTAGATTTACCATACAATTCTTTACTGAGTTTTCTAACTTTTTCATAAATTTCTCTAGGCAATGAAATTGATATTGTTTTAGAATATTCACCTCTTAAAGATTTAGCAATAGCTGATTCAGGACCAAGTACTCTTTTAGAACCATCCTCATACTCAACAATAATTTTTCTAATAGTCATTAGAGATAAAACTGTGAATTCTTACTAATAAATCCTTAACGCTATACAAATCGTATAGGAATGTATTAGCTAAATACTAGATAAACAATATACACATTTAGTATAGCCTAATACTACATGGTGAAGCATCTAGGTATTGGATTAAGTGAGTATGTGCAGATAGTATTTACACATAAGTTAAAGAAGCTATAATAAGCATATTAAAAACACATTAAGTAAAATACTAAAACCTAAACAATAGAAGTATTCCAGTATATAATCATCTACACTAACTACTAGATACTTAACATGTTTAGAGATTTTGAATTTAAAAAAAAGAATATTAAGAATAGAGTTTTTACTAAGTATTAAGTATCTATCGTTTGCTGATCTTGACATTTTCGATTCTATTCCCAACTCCATAGTATTACGACATCAACCTTAATCTTATTCTTATGAAGTAATTGCCATAACCAATTATCATCTATCGGTAATTGAATATAGTATCTATTACCCATTCTTACAATATTCCTACCATGTAGATACCTATTTGTTATTAATCTATATATTGCCTCTCTATTTGATTCACTAGACATACCGAAAAGATGAAGTCTTAACTGATTTACTTTCACTAGCAAATTTCCCTATCATGCATGAATTCCAAGATAGGTCCTGTTTAAAAACTCATATAATGTAGAATTGAATCCAGGGAAAGAAGATTTGATTATCGATGACTTACAATCCAATAGATGTCTACATGTTGTTCTTCAATTGATCTCAATTGAATGATAAGTATCCTAAATACGTGATTACGTTTCCTAATTGTACTTTTTCCCTCCCTAGCAGCCTTTATAAGGTCGTACTTACTAATTATTCCCTCATCGATAGCTCTCTTTACATCGATGGGAAGCCCTATGAAACTCTTCATATTTTCTCTTCTATTTATGCGAGAATGCATACTACAGGCAACTTGAACTGTTCTAACTAATAAGTATTCCTACTCTATCTGAGGAAATGTATATCCTTCCTGATATGCATGGGTGTAAATGTTGATATGCATGGTTCGTAGAGTGGAAATTCTTAACAGAGTGAAAAGAGGTTTTTCTGATGGGGCCGCCGGGATTTGAACCCGGGATCACTCGGGCCCGAGTAGAACATTATGTAAACATTTACATACATAGCTATGTAAATATTGAACAATTCATGACTAACTGTGAGCCTAAGCTATGATTATTTTCTTGCTAATTTCTTTGCAAGTTATGTTCACGTTTATATTCCATCTACTTAAATTTTCAATGTAAGTATTATTTTACATTTTCTCCACGTGTAGGTACTATATGGATGTTTTGAAAGTTATTGAAGCTTTAATAGATGTTGCTCACGAAATTAATCTCAACATAACATCGATAGCATATACAGAAGTGAGAAATAGAAGTAAGGTCGCAATAACTGTCGGTGAATTCAACAATGATTCAAGAACAATAAACAACGCACTAGTACTGGTTCTAGACAAAAGTAAGTATGGTATTGACTGTAGTGAAGTGAATAAGCAAATCAATAAGGTATTAAAAATACTTAGAAACGTAAAAATCCATAACAAACCATTAAGGTAATGATTTTAAGAAACGTCAGAATAACCACTTAAAATACTCTAATTGCCAAGTTTAGACCCTAAACCATTAAATCATTGACACTTTGACAATAATTACTTGCTCAGGAAGGGACTTTCAAGCATTTTAAGGAGTGTGCAAAATAATAAAGTATTCAATATGTAGAAATGAAAAATACATGAGAATTGAAGGGAGGCATGAAGGAACTGTAACAAGTGTTACTGAGATATGAGATAAATACTGAAGAAACAGGTTAAATTAAAAGTTAACCTTCAGAGTAATCGTAGGTAAGAAGTAACACAACAAATAGTAACACGTCAGTCACACTCACTAAGAATCATTTAGTACAGGACAGCGAAAAAGAGGTTATTCAGTTCTAAATATTTCATACTCTTCATCAGTAAGTTCAATCTTTACAGGAACCTTAACGTTGCCTGTTCTTAATACACCACATCCTCTACTAGCCTTAAGAATATACTTATCGATATCGTGTTCAGATAAGCCCTGAGCCTTCAACTCCTCAACAGCTCCAGGATCATCTTTTAAGAAAAATTTTGAAGAAACATTCTCAAGAATAGCCTTACCTGTTGGTGTTTTTGTAAAATCAATTATTGATTGTGTAGCAATGATGATGCTACACTCCATTGCTCTAGCCATTCTTACAAGAAGTTCAGCAAGTGATTGAGTACCAGGATACTTAGTAACTAGGTGAAATTCATCAATGAATACAAGCTTCTTACCAGGCAGCTTCACAATTAGTGACATAATGACTAGTGATAATAATGCCATGATTAGCGCTTTTACACGCTCATTAACGATTTCCCTAAGACCAAAAATGAAATGTCTATAACGCTTAACATCTAGTTTTAACTCACCATCATATATGAAGTTATCAGCACGTAATGATTCTAAATAAAGCTTGAGCTCATGTTCAAACACCTTACCAATCAAGTCTTCATAGTTATTAGCATTAGATGCGTAGTATAGTAATCTACCTCTCCATTTAGAATCAATACCGTAAAGATTAATTATGAAGTCAACAACATCTTGAAAAGTCAATACACCTTTCCTAGCCAACTTTACAGGATCTAAACCACACCCCATTCTTGATGGTGAAAAATCAATAATGTAGTAATTATCCCAAAGTTGCTGTGCAAACCTTACCCAATTACTCATTGGGTCAATAATGAATATCCATGGCTTGTATGCCTCATCCATGCGCTTAATAATTACGCTTGCACTTACAGTCTTACCAGCACCTGAAACACCAGTAACGGCTAAATGCCAATTTGTACGTCCATGAAAAGGCTTGTAAAGATTGATAAATACTGGACTTTCCGTAATAATGTTCTTACCAAAATATACACCTTCATCTTCAACAAGTTCCATGGACGTTACAGGATAAGTTATGGATAAGTAATTACTTGAACTATACATTGCAGGTAACTCGATAGGTAATTTGCTGGACTTCAGTATCTCTGGCATGTTATAGAGTTTATGCTGTATCAATGGTGGTGCTTCTATAAAGACTCCCTTACTCGACATTTCGTTTACGAGTACTTTCTCTTTCTCTTTGAGCTCTTCTAGACTATGCGCTCTAACTATGAAGATTATCAGGAATCTTAATAGTCTTGATCCTTTGCTTAAAGCTTCACATACCATTTTATAATTTTCTAGCATTATCTCTCCATGACTAGTTATAGTTCCTGCAACTGATTGTTTTGTCAAGTGTCTAAACATTGAGTATAGTCTAGACTGTTCATCACTTGCCGATACGAATGTCAACATAACTTCATGCCAAAGTCTAGACTCTACAAATCCTGGCTCAACATCTTGAAATTGATAAGCAATTAAGCACTTAGCAAATGAGCCATCACTCAAGACCAAATATGTTGGTTTAGTCTTCTCAATTAATAGCCTTGACGGTTCTTCATTAATTACTTGAAATGGTGGTAAGGTATTGGTAAGTATGTAATATCTTCTATCATTTATCACGAACTTATTCCTACACCACCTAACAGTTGTTTCAACATTCTGAACAAGCACTAGCAATCTCGAAACATTAGCCAAGTAATTCCCCCATGACGTAAGTACAACTTCAGGCTCAGTACTTAACACTATGCTTGAAGCATCAACTATTCTAAACCATTTCATAAAACATTAAAAACAATGCTTTAAAAAGCATCAAGGTGTGCAAATCTTAAAAATTTGCATTAAAAATTACTTAACCTTACATTACTAATGTATGTTCAGGAAAAGTAAGTATTTTCAAAATAGTAATATTTCCTTCCTTAAGCGTAAAAGAATCATAATAGAATTTGAAACAAACATTAAATGCAAATACTGTGGTAACTACTTAATCTTTAGAGAATATGAGGACGATGTTCCACTACTTTGTAAGAAATGCAAAATAGCATCAATAATACCTAAACACAAAATTAAGAAAACAAGAAAAAGAATAACATTCAAAGTAGTATTAGTAAAAACTATACAATCAATTATAACAACCAATAAGATTAATCATGAGATTAGAATAATTGAAAACTTGAAAAATAGAAGAAGGAAATGAAAGTGGGATTCTAAATTCTCTTTCAGAAATTGAAGGTTGTAGCTTATTTAAGACCCTTCAATCAATCCTAGATACCTTTGCACTATTTTCCTGATAAGTCTTCTAATTTCCCCTTTCAATTATACACCGTTGAGGGAATTGATGGACACTGTATAAAGTACCCCAACTAGTTTTGAGATTAGACATTTAAATCCGATTTCAGGTACAATAAGAAATTGTGATAGAAGAATTGAAAAAGAGATGCAAAGTGATTTTTAGTACTTAAGGTAATGTATTTATATTTCTACATCTAGTACTAGTATCCTAAGCGTTACTCGCGTGTATGATAATACAATTACTCAGGATGAAGCTAGGATTGCCTATGATGAAACATATCGTGAATTTATGAGAGAGTATGATACTCTACCTCACGAACCGATGCGTATTGATTTACCATATAGATATCGTGGAATACTCATATACGCTCAACTAAGGATTATCAGGATAGAATATGGATTTGAAGATATTAAAGAACTCATTGACACACCAGAAGAATATCACATATACAAGCTGAAGGACATTTTAAGATACACATTCCTAGTTATAGATGACATACTGGTAACTCTACTTGCAAAAGCACTATATGATTATGTGCAATACCTTATAGATAGGATGGGTAGTGAAGAAGATCTTTCTGAGGTCTCAAAGATGTATTAAAGTCCTATGCTCTTGCTCTTTCTGCAAAACTGATGATGAGTTTATGATGTGTAATGCCAGGCAAGTTCAAATATATTCTTTCTAATCTCGCAACACCGGTTGCGTCAGGTATAATATATCTAAACTTCATATATCAGAAAACTCGCAGAATCAACCCAAGTACTGGAACGAGAACTTCGGGTTAAAGCAAAATATTGAAGAGCCTTGAAGAACATTACAACAGAATGGACATGAATTAGATGTAACGAATCTTCTCATAACTATGTATATAATACAACGATGCATTCCTTCAAGATTTTTACCTTTCAGAATGCGTAGTAGATACTAAAAATAAAGTAGAAATATATTGTTAGATCCTCGACATGTAATACTCGTCAGAACTATAAGCATTATCGTAGGTTATCATATCGTATATTACATGTGTAAGTACCAACAATAATGTAAAACTTAAAAGCCCCTGGAATTTCCTGGAGGTGTCTGGTATGAAACTGGTACTTGGTATTGTGCCAGCCCCTCCATACCCATGGTATCATGTAAAGGTAAGGTCCTTACTTCTATCGGCATACTATATACTAAACAACCAGTATCAATCATTTAAGTTGCTTCAAGAATTTAAGCAGTATAATATCAATTTGGTTCTTGATAGCGGCGGCTACCAAGTCCTAAACAGAATGTTGAATTCAGAGTACGTAAATATCGACAAACTTAAGTATAATTTGATCAAGATGTTTAGCATTGTGATGAACACTCTAGTAAAGAATGATCTTGAGATAGATTATGTCTTACAGATTGACATACCCCCCAAGGTGATCTTAGATCTTAAGGATGATATTAACTATGTTATGAAGCTAAATTTCGAATTGTATGAAATCACTTGCAAGATCTGTGATGAGAACAGAATCAAAGTTGTTCCCATAATTCACGCACCTTATGAATATGCATTCAATTATTACATTAGATATCTACACGATATAGCATCTGATATTATCGCACTTGGAGGCTTTGTGCCTTATGCGCGCACAAGGCCTCACCTAGCTGCAACATGGATAGAGAATCTTCTAGACTTAATAGATTGCAGAAGAATCCATCTCTTAGGATTATTTATGCCAAACCTTTTACGCAAGTTAAGACAACTTCGGGACAATAGATTGATCATAATTGATTATGCTGGTTGGAGGAGGGCGGCAGCGTTAGGATTAATATTGACACCATGGGGATATAGAAAGATAACTGATAGGGGGAAAAGAAGAAATGCACCAAGACCGACAGAAGAAGAGTTAGTTTATGTTCAGAGTTTATGCAAGTATGTAGGTATTGACATAAATAGAGTTAGACGGAATTTTGAAGACAGAGCCGTTTTCAATATATATGCAGCAATGGACTTAACTGGCGAGTTAGCTCGATCCCTGTTTTACTGCGTCGATGATGTCAATCAATAGTACATCATTTGGCTTAACCCTAAGTTTTGTCATTATGACAGGCTTACATAAGGTATCTAAGACAAACTCTTTGACTCGCTCGCTTGATTTTTTAATTGTTGTGTCTTCTATCATTAGAATAGCTGCGATGTCTTCTATAGTCAAGTTCTCAAGATCGATCACACCACATCTCCCCATCCAATCAACACGTTTTCTCCATTCGTTATCACTCATCCTATCTAAGCTGGTATCAACATATCTCCAACCATACTTCAAGACTTCATTCAAAAGAGCTTCTTCGACAAATTTATTACACACTATGAATAGAAGACAGGGTTGATTCTTCTTGAGTTCTTCCATCTCTAGAATTTCTTTAATCCTTGAAGGTATTTGAACAGATATTCCTCCTCTCTTTTTCTGCCTAGGCTTAGCTGAAACTTTAATGAATGCGAGTTTAATAACGCCGCTTCTATCACGATAAACCGCATCTAACACTTTACTTTCCTCTCCACTCTCAAATCTATATCTTCTGATGAGCTCGAGCTTGTAATCAGGTTCTACAGGATCCATCTTCCTCCAATATCTAAATACCGTCACCAATGCATCTATGAAAGCATCGATATTACAAAAACTTTCTTGTAGCATATTGAGCGAATCAATATGCTGTTTATACAAGCCAATCGCATTGAATAGTTCGTTCTTAAGTTCGACTTTGCTTCCATATACTGATACCATTTCATTATAGATTGCCCTTGCATAACCACCATGAGCCTTCTCAATAAGCTTGAACCCTATACCGTATCTTGATAAGTCAGCAAATCTATATCCAGCTATTCTAAACAATTCGCTGAACTTATTTATGTAATCTTTTTCTACTTCTTCTGGGATGTCGTCAAGTACATTTACAATTTTAACTAAATTCTTAAAGTATTGCCTACGTGCATCATCATTCCATCTATAATAATGCCAATGAACATCTAAATCGATAAAGACCCCTCTTCTTGTTCTTAATCTATATGTTTCTAGAGTTATGTTTTCCAAGAGTAAACCACGTGCAACATCTTGACTAATTTCGTACCATGTTCTGAGCAGTGTCTCTAAGCTATTATGTTCAAAAATCTGTGTTTCAAGAACTTGCCTGGGGCCGGGTAATGCTTCCTCAACATACTGTGTCAATATTGATGTTAATGCACTGACTAAAAGATCTTCCTCACTCTGGATGAATAACATCAATGTCCAAGTCCCTGTAGTCGCTGTTTCTTTCTTACTTAAACCTACATTTAATAATTCAAGAATATCCTTGGGACCTACTATACCTGCTTTAAGAAGTTCTGCAAGGTCGTCTAATATTATTATTACTTTATCTTTTTGGGAAGATTCATGTATTCTATTCTTCAATTGCTCTATATTTCCACGCAATACTTGTGCGCTCGTTATGTAAACTACATCAAAACCTGCAAGTTCGCCCATGTAGCGTACTGCTTCTGCAAGAGTAGTCTTTCCACTCCCACGGCTGCCGACTATAATCTCAATTATGGGTAGTGTAACAATTCTTTCTTGACATAACTTACTCAGCTCTTTCTCAATAGCTTCGGCTCTGGATAAATCACCAACAGTGTGTGCTTTCAGAATATCGAATGCTAGTCTTTTCACATCATCTACAACAAGTCCTGGTATGATCCATCTCAGTAAATGCGGCGTTGTCCATGCTACAATACTTAACGCATCAACTCCAGTGGGTGTGGGCACCATAGACCTGAGTCTGGGTACCATACGAGTACAATATAACTTCACAGAAATTAAAAATTTTCTACTAGAAATCTCTTAAAATAACAAGTTTCTAGTAGAAAACTTTTAAAATAGCTTAAAAACATAGAGGATTATATGAATGCCATTTACGCACCATATACACACCATACACATTCATGTACAACACTCGTGATGTTGGACTACCCAAGACACAGAGGCCCTGATGGAATTGCAGTTCTCGTAGATAGGGACTCAGGACTTAGAGATATTGTCTTCGTGGAGGAGAAGAATGATGCTGAAGACTTAGTTAATTCTTGGCTTCAAATTTGTAAATATACTGACGCTATGAACGTGTTAGGAATTAAGATCTTGGTAATTGTTCTGAAATATACTAGACATCTACATAGAGTTATTCCACTATTTACAAAAAACGTATTGAGAAATAATTGTGTAAGATTACTAGCGTGTATCAGAGAGGCTTACTCCAGATTGCACGTAATGTACGATAGCAAAGGGGAGTTGGAAGGCACAAAAATCCTCATAAAATATATCTAAGCGCTACTACTGAGATAGTTATGGTTAAAATTATACCAAGACAAAACAGAGGATTACTAACACCTCAAGTAGTATATGAACTTATGGCACATCACTTAAAGTTCATTAACGAGAATGCCGAACTTATAAGGGTATTTGAGAACCAAATATTTAACATATTCATATCAGATGCCGCTTACAAGTATTATCCGTTTACTGCAATTGCAGATGCTCAAAAGTGCGAGGATGATATGTGCACAAGTCACACATACCTCATGCCGTACCTAACTCATATAATATTTGAAAAGCTGCCCGCTTATTTAAAAAACAAAATTGATCAATACGTTGAAAGTACAGTGCTTAAATTAAGGGATTCACTGGAAGTCCTTAAGAAACTCGATTTTGATCAATCAGACTTAATAGAATTTACTAAATTGACATTGATTACAGGAATTGCAATTCATATAGTATGCGAGAGACTGATTAGTGATGTTAATGTAAATACAGTTTACAACATTGCAGTAACAAAATTTCATGAAGCGACTGGAGTGTGTGAAGATATATACAAGTCTAAACAGAAAGAAAGTGAAGCTTGGGCTCCTAAAGCGTTTGTAAAAGTCGTAGAAGATATTGTGATAAAATTGGATTCAAAGCATAGACTCCTAATGGGTCTTGTATTGACATATGTAATCAGAATGACGCTGCCATATATGTTTAGTTTGGGTATTTCTCTACTAAACGAGAGTTTACAATATGTTGATATAGGTAAAAGCCTAGTGAGTACAGAATATTATCCCATTGTGCTACCTTATCTCGAAAATCTTTCACAAATTGTTGCTTCATTTCGTGATCCATATAATGTAAATACAATTTATCGTTTCATCGCTACTGGAGGGATATTTTTAGCACCATACGATATTAGTAAAGCAAAAATGCATCAATACGTATCTCTCATTAATGTACTACTTCCTTCCTGCCCTTACACGGCCGGTCACATAATGTGCCGTATCCAGGCATACGGAGTAGCGCCTAGATTCACTATGTCATTAAGACCCTTGATGCTCGAAATAGCTACCACATATTATAGAGTCAAATCCCTGGCATTAGATGAAGGTATGGATAGAGAAGATAGAATCAAGTATTGCGTAGCACCATTCGCAATTCTTGATCTACTGTTTAAGGTACGGGATAAAAGAGCAGACTTATTGACAATAGCAAGAAGATGTCAGGAGCAATTAATACGGTATTTAAGTATAGTGCGCTATTTAAACTTTCGAAGTCTATTAAGCAGAGAAGAGATTGATAGAATTATGAACGAATTACGTAGAGATGAAAAAATAATTGAAAAAGTAGCATACAGCAAAGTAATGAGCACGTCATTAGGGCTACTATGGTATTATGCAGGACGTGATGTTGTATTATTCTCCAGGTCATTTGTGTGTAACAATATACCAGTACCTGGCTATATAGAGCCTGTCGGAATGATACACTTAGTTAGGTAATTATAATTTAACTTACTGTTGTGTAACGGTGAGTGGAACTCATCATCTTCACATCATCCCCTAAATTCATTGCTTTTCTATCGTCTTTTCTATAATTTTTCCGTCAATTCTCCGAGCTAACTGCACTATCCATTTAACACCATTACCTCTACCCATACCTTTTCTGATAATTCTAATGAATCCAAGTAATTCAAGCTCGACAAGATAATCACTAATTCTCCTGGAGCTGAGAGTCGATAATCCGTAGTATCCTGCAAGCTTGTTATACTCATCAACAATTTCTGAAATAGTTATTTGTCCTTTACTTGCAATTATTTTCAGAAGAAGCTTATGAGTATTCTTCAAGTTAAGTAATCCTTTAACTATGTACTCAACCTCTACTTTCTCTCTAGCAGCATCTACATGCCTAATAGTTACTTTGCTATCGCCATTTCTAATAGCTACTTCTGCTGATGTTCTGAGAAGATCAATTGCGTATCTAGCATCACCATCTCTTCTATAAGCTAATGCTGCTATATACTCAATAACTCCTGAGTCAACAACCCCAGGTAAGAAAGCTTCTTCAACTTTACACTTTAGAATTTCTACAAGTTCATGAACTTCATATTGTGGAAAAAATATCATTCTAGGTGTAAAGCTTGATCTTACACGTTGATCACGAATATAGTCATAAACGTTAAGTCTATTACTAATAGCTATAATCGTAGTTAATGGTCTTCTCGATAGATGATAAAGTAATTCATCACCTTTGCCTGGGATAATCATTTTATCAATCTCATCGATAATCACTATCGTAGGTTTGCTCAAGTACTTGTCAAAATTTTTCCAGACCTCAACGAACGAGTAACCCCAAAACCTCTTACCAACTATGGACTCTGTCATAGAAACTAGCGTTTCATAACTTGTACGTCCAGAAACTGTGTAAATAACATTACTTTTTCTGAAAGATTCAGGAAATTCTGAGATTATCTTCTTGATCGTTATAGTTTTACCAGTACCTGTAGGTCCTAGAAGAAGCATGTGAGGTGGTGCGAGACCCTGATCAACAACTTTAAGATAAGACTTAATCATATTGTATTGCTCTTCTCTGAAATGTAACTTGAGGGGTATCCAATCATGCATTAATGCATAGACATTCCTAAACATAGAGACACTTCCAAGTAGAGAATTAGAATAAAGCAAGGAATTTAGAGTAAATGATTAAAATAGTGAAAATTTACAGAAAGGAAGTGATGATGAATGATTCAATCTTGAGAATACATCATTAATTCTAACTGCTCTTATGGTTAAGAATTTTAATTGTGCTGAAAGAGTTTAATACTGGCATTTCAATTCTTTGAAGTTAAGAGTGGTAGAGGAATGTTCTTTGATTTTAATGTAGTTGTGGGTTGGTTTTTACCATTGTTGATTCATTATTTTTAGGTATTGTTCTATTTGTTTTACTTATTCTGGTCCTTTAAATATGGTCATTTATTCGATATTCTTTGAGAGTGATGAAATGTTAGAATTTATATGAAAATAAAAAGGATTTGGTTTTAAGGTATTGTTAAATTTCTCTGGTTAACTTCTAAGTTTGTCTGTAAATATGTTGAGAATATTTCGAAAAGTTCTTTCGAATACCCTCTTAGTATCGATTCCAATTTCTCTAATTGTTATGAACATTACGACTTCACTTCTTTCATAGGTTTTTAAGTACTCACAAAGGTCATCTATAGTTCCTACTCTTTTATGACATTCTCGAAAATACTTATCATCAATCTTCCTGAATGCGTAATAGTTAGGTAGGATGTATATTTCTTTACTCAATTCTATTAAGTCTTCTTCAAGTTTAATAGCTTCCATACCTTTAATTGGATTCATCCGTGCTGCTATTATAATGTATTGATAGACTTTGGTTAGTATGTTCGTAGGGTCTAGCCCTAATTGCTCCAATTGTTTCTGTATCCTTGAAATAATCTCGGCAAGCGTATAGGCATCCAATAGAACTATTGTAGTGTCTATTGCCGGCAATTTTACAACTCTAAACCCAACTCCAATATCAGGAGAGAATTTCTGTACTGCAATACTCTCACGTGAAAGTTCTTTCATCAAGAACGTTAATTTTCCTAGTAGGTCAAGTAGGTTAGCAGACCTTACTGAATAGCGTAATTCAGATGTTGGCTCGATAATTGAAAATATGTTAAATGATTTCGATGCTAGTAAGAAACGTCGTGTATAATCAATCATTACAAAGTCAGGTAGTAATAAATAACCTAATACTGCTCTTGCAATTACGCTCATACCTGCAATTCTTGAGCCAATTTCATGCACAAGCCTTATTACGGAGTAAGCAAGTCTTGTAAGAAGAGAATCAGCAAATGCTCGTGGAAGGCTCTCATATACATGCTTATACACGTCCTCACGTACTTTACTTAATAGTTCTGTAAATTCCTTATCTCCAATTCCAGTATATTCGTAATTCATTATTTCAATATTGATGTTGCCTTTCTCAATTCTTAATCTAAGTTTCTCAAAATTTTCTTCAATCTCTGAAGGCAATTTCTTATTTAAAGCTGTGTGATGATGATCCCTAATTAACCAGTCTAACCTATCAACATTTACTCCTCCTCTACAACGATAAGAACCTAATATAGTAGTTATTATATGTACTAATCTACGAACTTCACTATTTTGCCTTACAACATCGAAGAGTGGTTGTTCTTCTTCTAAAATTATCTGGGTTATAATGTCATGTAGATTTTGCTTAATGAGAGAGTTTGAAAGTTCATTCTTGGCAATCACTGTGAGTGCACGACTTAATTGCTCATTCTCTCTTATAAGGTATGTAGCAATTACGATATCAAGCTTAACAGGTGGAAGAATACATTTACACATTCCCTCAATAATTTCAATTACCGTACCCAGTATTCCATCAAGTGCATGACCCCAGCTTGGATGTCCTATGTCATGTAGGAAAGTTGCTAAGTCCACTATAATGTTCCAATCGTTATGAGCTTCAATTTTACCTTCATTTCTTAATTGAGTAAATATTTTTCTTGCCTTACTCATAACTCCAATACTATGCTCATACCTAGAGTGTGTTGCGCCAGGAAGGAATATATAGGTATGTGCAAGTTGCTTGATTTCAGACAATCTCTTAACAACAGGTATTTCAGACAAGTAGACTATATATTTCGGCAATTTAACATTACCATCTATTGGAATTAATAGTTCTTGTTCATGAATATATTCATATCTTACAAAATGACTTGGATCACGATTATATTTAGATTCATAGAAGTCAACAAGTTCGTAAAAAAGAGTCTTGAATATATCTAACACTGTCGAGATCATCATAACAGCTAGCTCTTTAGTGCCTTTAATGCCTCATCAATTCTAGACTTGTAAACATTAAAAAGTCCTATACCTGTAACAGTATATGTTTTTTCAACAATATCAGCTATTTGTTTGAGCTTTTCAACGTCCTTAACTTTAATAATAATTGTATCAATATTTTTCACATCGCCATTGATCTCAATTACGCCGAGCTGTTCAAGGTATTGTAAATCTGCATACAAGTCTTGTTTAGAGTCATGAAGAACAATACCACGTTTTTGCCATAACTTATCAAAAAATAGTTCTGTAAGTTCTTTAAAAGTCAAGACTTCACATTGCGTATTTTTAATGTCTCTACAATACTTGTATAGTATGTACGCTGTGTAAGTCCACATAGAAAATTATATCCACTTTACCTAATAAGTTTCTAACGCCGAGCTCCCCCTTGATTCAATTCCTAAATCAATACCTGATAATATTGTTCCCCTATATCTCTATTGTTTCTGCTCCCTTTTTTATTTCTCTAAAGTAACATTCGTATCGAAGCTGGAAACACGTTTAGAGAATTGTATCAATAATGTTATTGATAGCGCCAAAAATATTTATCTTAAACACTTCATTCTTAACTTCATAATTTGTCTTTACAGGCTTTATGAAATCTACATTATATCCTAATTTAAATGTTAATGAGTAATTATTATCAACATTTACTAACAATTTTGGATTAGTTATATTGAATTTAATGGTTAATGATTCATTACCTGCACTGATTTTCAATTCATTAATTGCATTAAATTTTACAGGAAATACTTTAGAATCATTATTAACATTTACAACTACTGTAAATGGTTGAAAGATTATTCTAGCAAACTCTCTACCTGAAACTAGCGTGTTATTGACATACAACTTCTCATAAAGCATTAATGAATCATTGCTAATCATTGTTAAAGTATAGTTCTTACTTACAATCAACGTCAATGTAAAATTCAAAACACCATTAAGTAACGAAACATTAACACGATTAACACCAAGACTTAATTCATTAATTGGCAATTTAGTTAGCAATATTCTTATGAATGATTTTTCTTTCTCAAGTAGTAAATCGTAAGTAATGTGCATGTATGTTGTTAAAGGTATTTTACCTTTACGTAATAATTTGTAATAGATTTTCTCTTTAGCATCGTAAGGGTCTTTAATTCTCATAATTTCATAAATATAAACTTCGTTATTCACGACTTTCAACTCATACTTACTACTATAATTAATGAGTTTGAGAGTAACATATAAAACCACATCTTCCATACTCTTAACCCAATCAACATACTCATCATATAACTTGTCTAAGTACTTGAAATTCTTCTTAACGATAGATTCTTCAAGAATTTCTTGTGGAGTCATGTCTTTAACAAGAATTAACCATGTAAAGAAACCTCCACAATCATAAGCTGAAGCTCTATATGTATATTTCTTGAATGTACATTCAAAAGTACTTAGAAAGGCAAATAATTTATCAAAACCGTAAGTGTAGGCAAAACCGTTAGCAATATTTTCGTAAACAGCCTCATACCTTTCATAATCGTGAGGATTATACGCATATTGCACCGCATGTGTTAGTTCATGAAAAATACCTTTAGTTAATGCCTCTTTAGTAGATACAGGACATAGTGGAAATACGATCTTACTTACACATGCATGTGAATTCTTAATCTTCAAATATATTCTAGAACCTACTTCTGACGGACATGGGCAATAAATAGTGTATTTATTTCCACTACATGGTGGTGCTATTTTTAGATTAAGCTCATTAACGTAGGTATCGTATGCTCTTTCAAGCTCATTAATTACATGTTTCTTTAATTCTTCAGGAATGTTTTTAGAATAAATTATTATTTTAAAATGTTTAGTTTCAGTAACTTCATAAGTATAAACTGTATTAGAGAGTAGTATCGCTAATACAAGCACTAACGTTGTTACTAGTATCTTAATGTTCATAACCATCAATTCTTATTCTAGATTAATCAATTTTAAATCTTTGACCAGAATAATCATTAAACATAAACATCACATCAACAAAAAAGAGAAAAAAGAAAACATTAACCTAAGACTTTAATGAGACTAAGCTTAATGAAAGAGTCTAAGTGATAGTTAACTTCATGTTTTAAGACCTTTTAATGATTCTTTTGTTTTGTTTAGTAATGTTAAGACTTTCTCAATATTTTTGGCTTGCTTAATTAGATTATGTATGCCGTAAAGTATAATGTTCTTAATCAAGTACTTAACAACTTCTCTATACATTTCATAATCCATTACAAAAATTTCTTCATCAATATTGTAACTTCTATTCAGGTATATGAATTTTCCATGACCTTCATATGTACTTACCTTTTCACCAATTTCTGTATTCAGGATTAGTTTATCAATAATTTCATCAATATTGAGTTTCTCAATCTCATTAACACATTCATGACATAATTTCTCTAACTCAACTCTATATCTAGCAAAATCATTAATTAAATCTATAAGACCTTTCCTAACAATATAAATTTCATTATGCTTAATCTTACCTAGATATACTTTTCTAGATGCAGGAACCTTAACAATCCTAGCAAATCGAGACATATAGAGATTGAAGCTCAGAAAAATTTTCTGCATTACCTTTAATTACTATGAAATTAGAAGATTTCCAAAACATTCAATTTAACATAGCTATTCAGAAAAATTTTTCTGAGATTTAACATAATCATTAAGTAATTGATTAACTATCTCTCTAGTTTTTTCAGGGTTCGTAATATCTAATTTATACACATATTCTTCGCCTAGCTTTTCAGTAATTTTTAAGAGTAGAAATACGCAGAGTCTAACAATATCTTCATACTCAATCTTCTTCTTGAGATGAAGCATGTATTTAGCATAAATTTCACTCAAAATGTTGTGCAACTCCTTAGAAATTCTGACAGTAGTTACTTTCTTCCCCATACAGTGACTACACATATACCAGTATTTTTAACACGTTTTTAAAACCAATATATCAATATACCTAAATACGGAAATATTTAAATACCAGTATACCAGTATATTAGCTATGAGATGCATAAGAACTCTAAAAGAGTCCTTACAAATCTTTCAGAAACTAAGAGCTAAAGATTTCATATCTAGAAATGAAAGTGATATACAAACTGTTTTAGACTTAATGAAAAAGTATCTTGACAATGTTGATTATACGATTAAAGTTTCAGAAATTGGTGATTTTTGTTTGAAATGTGTAGATCCTGAGGAAGTTAAGAAAGTAATACTGAACAAACCATGTCCTAAACTTATGAGTGAAATATACTTACTACTTACTTCCAAGGATATGCTTACTAAGGACGATATTGAATCTATTGTCAAGAAGATTAATGATTATCTTAATGAGTGTGAGAAAAAGATTGCTGGTTCTAGACTTAGAAAGAGAATTAATGAACTTGAAAATAGGGTTAAAGAACTTGAAGATAAGGTTGGTAGTTATGAAAGGGTTGTTAAGGTTCTTGAAAGTGATAAGGATAGGCTTGAAAGTACTGTTAAGAGGTTGGAGAAGGAGGTTGAAGTTCATAGGGCTAGGGTTAGGGAGGTTACTTTGATTCTTAATGAGTATGCTGCTTCTAGTTCCAGTGTTTTTGAGATTGATGTTGAGAAAACTTTCCTAGAATCTAAGGTTAAGTTCTTGGAAAATAGGGTTAAGGAGCTTGAAGGTGTTGCTAGTCAGGTAAATGTTTTGAAGGAGAAGAATGATGTTTTGAAGGTTCAGGTTAAGAGTCTTAATGAGCTTGTAGATGCTTACGAATCATTAATTATTGATTTGTTTAGAAGGTACGTATCAAGTATTGATTATGTAAGTATGAAGAAGTTCATTATAGAATTTTTCAATAAAATTCCTGAACGTCTAGCTAAGAAATTGATTAGTATTGTTGGTGACAAGTTATGAAACTATACGTTACATTTCCTGAATATAAGTTACCTTGCATAATCATTGTAATTAATAGTGATGTTTATGTACTTGATATTGAGGATTTAAAAATATTTAAAGTGAATAGTCTTGAAGATGCGTTAGTGAAGATTGTTGAACAGGATATTAATGTACTTAAAAAATTAATCAACTATGAAGTCAATATTGATTTCAACTACATTTACGAAATTGTAGAAATAGAAAATCAAAGAAAAATTAGAAATTAGAGAAAAGATGTGGAAAAAGAAAGATAGATTTTTTAAAAGAAAAAGAATAGGATTTTTAATTTACTTTTCCCAACCTATGCAAACCATATCTTCTTCTTCAATTTCATCACCCACTATAGGTTCATTGGAATCCCATTTCCCATCATAATCTTTATCGATGTAATAGACCTTTATTTTTGCGCTATATCCAGCTGCTCCTATAATTTCTTTCTCAGCACCGCTAGTTTCAAATGTACCAACAGCATTCATGTAAATATAGAAGAATTTCTTCTCTGGTGGTGGCGGTTTTTCTCTTCCTCCTTCACCTCCTTCTTCTCCTGTGGGGCATGGTGTGCATGATCCTCTTGTCCAGCTTTTGACGTGTCTGTACCATACTTCTACTTTTCCGTCGTGGCCTAGTTTGGAGACTTTGAATGTTGTTTCTGGTTCTTTAATTATCTCTATAATGTTTCCTTTATAGTTTTTCAGTACTATTTTTGTAAATTCATACTTTGAGCCTTTCTCTATGTATCCGCATCCACATTTTTCTCCTCTGACTGCTATTACGTATTTTTTAGCGTTTATTGATACTTCATATCTAGGTGGTAGTTCTAGTGTGTGCTTTTCTTCCATGCCTAGCGTCATTACTTTATAGCTTGTTCCTTCTACATTTAGTGCAATATCTACAGCATCTATGCCTTTAGGATCAACTAGACCTCTAGATTCAAGCTTAACTTCAAAATTTATTGGCATTAAATCCATCGCTGGTGCATAAACGATGCTTATCCATCCTGATTTGTTGGTTGTGAAGGTTATTGTTGTTGTGTTATCGATCTTGCCGAAAATGTTGCTTATGAAGGCGTAGAAGTGCCAGTTAGGGTTTGGAACTTTTATACAGGAAAGATCAATCAAGCAATGTCCAAAAATACAACCTT
>CAYMHS010000005.1:0-142140 GCA_964390355.1 uncultured Thermoproteaceae archaeon
ACATTTCATTTTTCTATAACCATTACTAATCAACTTATTACCACATCTTGGACAAGTTGAAGATGTATAGCTTGGATTAACATAATGAACCTTATAACCATACCAATTAAGTTTATACTCAATTTTATGCTGTAATTTCCTATATGCTAATAGATTTAATTTAATTTTCCAATCTTTCCTAACATTATCTAAAACATCGATTTTTAAGTTCTTCAAATTCTCCATAATTATTGAACTATTTCTATTAGCTATTTCATTAACAATTTTAATTGAGCGTTTTTATAAGGCAGTTTCTAGATTAAAACAATTAATTTGTAAATAATGATGATAAAATTGATGCGACTGAAAAGAAATTTTCAAATACTAATTGAAGCATTAATTGATGTTTCTGAATATTTAATATCTGTAATGAGATGGAGAACGCCCAAATCTTATAGAGATGTCATTAAAATTCTTCACGAAAATTCAATTATAGATATTGAAATTGCTAAGAAAATAGATGAATGTATAGTATTGAGAAATGTTCTTGTACATAATTACATCTATATAAATCCTCAAGAACTTTATATGAATGTTAAGAATTGTCTTGATGTTATTGCTAAAACTATGATTATACTATTAAATTATTTAGCTTCTAGAGGTATTGATCCTTGAGTTGTTAATGTTGGTGTTATTCCTCCATGTGCAGTATATCTTTTTCTAACTTTTGCAAGTATTGGTACAGGTACTGCAAGTCCTGTAATTAAGACTTCATCATCATTTAGTAACTTAACTTCACTTAACTCTTCTACTGATAAATGCTCCACTACATCTCTTACATATTTTAAGTCATTTGGATTGATGATTCTCTTAATGAAGTGTGTTGAACATTGACTTAAAATATCTGGATGTATTCTTGCTGGTCTTTGACTAATTATACATAAGCCAACACCGAACTTTCTACCTTCACGTGCAATCCTCATAATTGAAGGAAGGCTAAGCGCATCTCCTTTACTAGGTGCAAAGTTGTGAGCTTCTTCGATAATTATGAAGAGTGGAGGTGCTTGTCTCTTAATAGCTAGGTTAAATATTGAGTCTAAGATTACAGAGACCAAGGCTTGCTGATCAATAATGTCTAGACCACCAAGATCTAAAATTTTAATTCCAGGCTTTGAAATAACTTTTCTCGGATCAAAGAGTCTTAAAGGTTCATCACCAAAATATTCACCAGGTCTCGTTATGAAGAATGGTCTAGATTCTAGTAATAATTTGAGTTTTGTGGCAAGACTTGAAACAGCCATTTCACCAGCATATCCTTTAGGTGCAGCACATTTTCCATAATTGATGACTTCTCTAATAATTTCATCAATACTCACAAGTTCATCACTACGTATAGGATATATGTACTGCCAACCTTCTTCAAGAATTCTTCTTTGGGTATCTGTTAATCCGTAATAGTAGTCTAGAAGTTTCATAACTATACTTGTAGGTAGTGATGTTGGACTAATGCCGAATCTACAGTACCTTCTATCAATTCCAAACTTTCTTTTAAAATAATTATCTATTGTTGAAGTATCTACCTTACCTGGAATGTATATCTCAACATTGTCAATGATTCTCTCAGCGAGTTTTTTCTCATAATCATTAAGTTCAACACCTACTTTATCAGCCATAACCTGCATTGATGAGTATTCACTATGAGGATCTATGATAATTATTGGAATATTAACTTTGACAAGTAATTCTTCTGCTAAGACACCTGCAAGCCAAGATTTACCACCACCTGTAGCTGCAAGTATGGCGCAGTGATGAGTAACTAACTTATCAGCATTTACGCTCACTTTTAACCTCTCATACTGTCTAAAATAACCTATCTCTAGACATGTAGTTTCATCTTTAACTTTGAACATTAACTCTAACTCCTTCTCTTCAGGATAGTAGACATAGTCTAGGATCTTAGGTATTTTTCTAGTTCTTTCAAATCTACCACACCACTTACCTATAATGATAGCTTTAGCAAAAGTTACGTATGCTAGACTTTTGATATCAATACCATACTCTCTCAAAGCTTCAAGATCATCAATGTTAACTTGAGCTACTAACTTTTCAGTTGCGAGATAGTTTTTTCTGAAAATCTTAATAACTTTTGCAAGTATTAGTCCGTCACTATCCTTCAGATATATAAATGAACCTATACTTAATTTATGATCAAAATTTTCAAAGACTTTAAAAGTAAAGAATTGAGAATCAACATCGATGACAATACCAATAACACTCATTACATTTAGATTAATATTACTGTGAAAATTTAAGGTAAATAGTTAAATTTAATATATTACGTAGATTCTTCCTGAATTAATGAGTAGAAGATCTAGAACAGCAAGACCTAAGAAGAAGACGAGATTTATCATCATAGCTTTAATAGCAATAATCATAGCTGAGACTGGATATATACTGTACGTCTTAGGACCAGCAATATTTAGACCAAGAGTACCAACACCTACAATGTTATTACCACCTCAGGCAATAGTTCTTGAAGCTTTAAGAACAGCGTATGCTAATGGAATTTTAAGTTCTGAAGAAGTGGAGAAGTACTCAAATATAACTGAAAATTCAATAATGTACTTAACTTTCGATCAAGCTTACTATAGTCCTGCTGAATGTAAGGTATTGAGAATGTTGAATAATGTAAGTAGTAATTTTGATGTTTATATCATAGTTATGAATCCAGTATCTATTTACTCGTTAAGCAAGAGTGACTTAGATGATTATAGAAGAAGCGTAAGAGCTTTATGTAATGTTAACCTAGATAAACCCATACTATTATCGATGTATTGGAGATTACCTAGAGAACTTACGAGAACGAGACTTGTAGACTTACTAACACTCTTCTCAATTATTGAGAATGAGACAGGCATAAACTTTACAAACATAGCTGTAAATCAGTCAAAAACTATACTCATCACCTTTCTTTCAGAAAATATACTAAATATAACTGAAAGTGGTGTTAATTGGCTCTTAATTAAGGCTAGAGATAATATACGTATTGACATGAATAATACTGAAGCTTTGCTAGTAAAGATTAAAGAGGTACCTAAAATCATAAGTACTTCAAGACCTTCAAATATTGAAATTCTTAGAAAAATCAACAACTACACTCTACTAAACATCACCTTACCATTTATGAGAGTTGAAGATGATTATGCTTTTGTATTGAAAGTGAATGTTGATAATATTGACTTCATTATTAGTGATAAATATATTACTCCCTGGTGTGTAGTTGTAAGTGACGAATTAGACAAGAAGCTTAATTTCATAATTAAGTTACTCAGTACATAGTATCCTTGTACATCTTTCTGGCTTTCTATTATTTAAAATTTCATCTATAGAATTTAAGTCCCATATGGCGCATAGGTACACGTCAATTCCTAACTTACATATCTCGAAACAACTACTTAACTTACTGACAATACCTCCTGTAACGTCGATTATGTGTTGATGATGTTCTTTTTGAAGAATATTTATTGATCTTAACTCTCTAATTAACTCTTTATTTTTCAAATTTCTATACACACCCTCAACATCAAGTAGATAGATTACTATTTTTGGTTTCAAAATTTTTGATAATTCTTTGACAATAATATCGCCGCTAAGTACTTCAATACCAAATCTTTCACTATAAATAACATCTCCATGAAGTACAGGTACTAAGTTTAGAGTGAGAAGTTTCTCTAAATAGTTAGTATCTCTAATCTTTACTTCACCATTTTTATCGATTTCAAATAAATCACTAGTCTTCACGTATCTTGCAGGTAGTCCTTGATTAATCATGATTTGAAGAATTTTTGAATTTAAATCTTCTAACACTAAATCTACTATTGAAATGCCTATTAATTGATCTTTACTAATCAATTTTCTAAGATTATAGCTATAAGCTATAGGGTGAGCAAAACTTCCACCTCCGTGAACGATTATGAATCTTTTGCCTTGCTTATAATGTTTTATTAAAATTCTTAAGAAATGTTCAATCCAATCACGTCTAAAACTCATCGTTTTAGACTTATCACTTAATGCACTTCCACCTATCTTAATAACGATAAGGTTCTGAATCATAACTAGTATTCTCTAGTGATTATGAATTGTGCTAACTTCTTTAATTCATCGACGTGATGTTTTGATGGTAGTTTTTCAATACATGTCATGGCTTTTTCAATATAATTTCTAGCAAGCTCTAAGCATTTACCTCTTGATGAAGTTTTATCAAGAATTTTGACCGCCTCTTCAATATCACTTTTCTCAATACTTTCCTTTCCTAAGATTTTGAAAAGTCTTTCTCTATCAGTATCTGTTAATTCTTCTAGTGCATAGATAATTACTGCATTTCCAAGTTTATGCTCTCTAATATCTTTACCAATCTCTTTACCAAACTTCTCAAATTCACCATATATGTCTAGTAAATCATCAATTACTTGAAAAGCCATACCTACATACTTACCATAATCTTCACATGCTCTAACGTAGTCTTCATTATCTGTGACAGATAAGGCACCCAATTTTGCTGAAGTTCTAAAGAGTGCTGCGGTTTTTAAGCTAATCATTCTATGATAAATAAGTTTTAACTCTTCAATATTACTAACCTTATTAACTATTCTATTATCTATAAAGTATGGATCTACACGTCCAGTAACTTCTAAAAGAATGTCTAGTCTCTCACCCTCATCAATCTCCTTAATAACTCTACATACTTCTTTACTAAAAATTTCAGGTCTTGACGTTTCTAGTATAGCTTCTTCAATTGCTTCACGATACCAAATACCTACAAGTATTGCTGCATAATCTCCAAATTTTTTTCTAACTGTAGGCTTTCCACGTCTCACATCTGATCTATCAATAATATCGTCATATATGAGTGAGTAGTTGTGTATAAGCTCTACAATACATGCAGCTGGCAGAGCTTTCTTAAAATCACCATTACACGCTTCTGCACATAGTAAGGTAATTAATGGTCTAACACGTTTACCACCAGTCTCAATTTGATATAAAACTGCATCTTTAAAATCACTAGACACATCAATAATTAAGTATTTTCTTAAAGCCTCCTCAATGTACTTACCATACTTCTCATGAAGTTTTTCAAGAATATTCATAAATTAACTAGACTTCACACTTATTTAACTTTTAAAGAAGTGAGAATCTAGATAAATTTCATAAAGAACTTTATCAAAATTCTATACATGAAAATTCACATTAAGGAAATTACAGTAAGTACAAATAAACGTGAAGATTTAGTAAACATTACTAAAAATGTTGAAGATATTGTTAAGGAGAGCAGTGTTAAGAACGGTATAGTCCTCATATTTGTACCACATGCAACAGCGGCTATATACTTGAATGAGGATGAGTATGGACTTAGACAAGACATTATTAGTAAGGCTCTTCAACTCTTTCCAAGAGGGGCAGGCTATCTTCATGATAGAATTGATGATAATGCAAATGCACACCTAGCAAGTTCATTCATTGGACAAATGAGAATTCTACCTGTAATTAATGGTAGACTTGTTAGAGGAACTTGGCAAGAAATCTTTCTACTAGACATGGACGGACCAAGAACTAGGAGAGTAATTATTGAAGTTTTAGGTGAGTAGTAATTGTAATTAATACATAGATTAGTATAGATTTTCACAGTGTACTCAATATTAAACTACATAATTTTTTGTATGGTTTTAAGTGCAGTACTAACCTTCATAGCGTATAGGTTTAGAGTATTTAGAAGGGAAGCTTTACCATACTCAGGCATTATAGGTTTTTCAATTACATTTAGTGGAATATATACTGTCATAGTTTTCATAACCTTCATAGCAACTTCAGTAGTAGTTACTAGACTTGGATTAGAGAAAAAGAAAATTCTTGAACTATCTAGTGATGTTGCTGGTAGAAGATTAAGACAGGTACTTGCAGTAGGTGCAGTACCTGCCATTTTTAGCATAATTGCTCAAATATCATACATGACAGGTAATTACAAACTTTCAACTACATTTTTAGTAATGACTCTCTGTAGTATATGTATTTCAACTGCAGATACGTGGGCTTCCGAGATTGGATGTCTATCTAGAAGTAGACCAAGATTAATAATTAAACCAAGAATGAAGGTAGAGCCAGGAGTTTCAGGCGGTATTACCCTCTTAGGCGAGTTAAGCTCAATCTCAGCATCAATAATTATAACCATGACAACATATACACTTCTAAAACTAGTTAACACAGCATTTCTAAGTAGTTACTTAGGCTCCTGGCATTCTCTGTCAAGTATTAATCATGAAAAACTTGCCTTACTAATCTTCATATCAGGTATTGGCGGTGAAGTTTTAGATAGTATTTTAGGTAGTCTTCTTCAACCAAAGTATTACTGTCCAAAATGTAGAGTTATCTGTGAATCAAGAATTCATAAATGTGGTCAAAATGCTATGAAACTTTCAGGTTATGAGAAGTTTAGTAATGAATTAACAAATATGTTATCAGTAATTATGATTTCATTAATAATATTTGCAATCATGTATATGTATTTATAAAAGTCACATTTAAATTCAATAAACATTACTTACATATGTCAGGAAAAAATCTACCTGAAATGTCAGGTATCTTAGACTTTTAATTCTAAGTATGAGATTTTAAACATGTTTACTTATCAGGACTGTTAATGACTAATCAATTAACCAATCTATATACAGACTTTAAAAAAATTGAAGTACTTGTTGCTGAAGGTTTATGGAATGCTA
Source organism: uncultured Thermoproteaceae archaeon (assembly GCA_964390355.1). Classification (GTDB taxonomy): domain Archaea; phylum Thermoproteota; class Thermoprotei; order Thermoproteales; family Thermocladiaceae; genus CAYMHS01. Next base: position 6,753 of record CAYMHS010000005.1, read on the forward strand.
TAAAGTATGCTAGAGGTTCATGTGTAAGTTTTACACCTAAGAAAATCTTAGAATACGCTAATGTCAACGAAACATTACCTGTAGTTTTAACATTAGTTAAACATATTCTTGAAGAACTTGTGAAGAAGAACTTGATTGAAAAAGATTCAACCAGAAGCATAACTAGATATAGAGTATGTAAGACAAGCGAGTTGTGGAGAATTTGTAAAGAAACAGATAGCTCAGAAAAGATAATACAGTTAATAGAAGCTACCATTGAGTAGATACCTTAATAAATAATAAATTTCTACTAAATCTCTCTGAATAATACATGTACTTATCTAATTATGGTGAAGAGTATCTCATAAATTATATTCAGAAAATTTTAAACGTTGAGAAAGACTCATTAGATAATGATGTATCTTATTTTAGATTAAATGAGAGTAAATATCTCGTAGTTAAGATTGATGGATATGTAGAAAGTACATCAAGACTCTCATTTCAGTCACTCAAAGAATATAGTAGAAAGTGTGTATATGCATGTGCTAGTGATCTACTGGTCAAACTAGTAAAACCTGAAATTGGAGTGACATCGATCACAGTACCTAACATAAGAGTTATGGAATTTGAAGAAATCATTCAAGGAATATATGAAGGATTTAGAGAGTTTGAAATTACATGCCTTGGAGGTGATTTAAATGAAGGTAATGAGATAAGTATTAATGTTGTAATGTTGGGACTTACAGAATTTACAATTCATAGAAAACCAAAAGTTGGCGACATTCTCGTCACACCATTTATGTATGGATATACAGGAATTATATTTAAGTTATTAAACCTCGATAAGCTAGGTCAATACGTTAAGGATAAGGTTGTAATTGAAGGAATAGAGATGTTAAGAAATCCAAAGTTGGATAAAAAATTACCTGAAAAGTTGAAACCCTACATTAACTACATACATGCATCTATGGATTCTAGTGACGGCTTAGGTAGGGTTTTATGGACTATGGCACGTTTAGGAAGAGTCACTATTGAAGTAGATACTTTACCAACAAGTATAGACCTTTTACAGTTTTGTGAACAGTTAAAGATAGATCCTCTCGAAGTTATCTTTAATGGTGGTGAAGAGTATTTGCCTGTTTTTGCTATAGATCCAAGTGTGGTTTATGATTTTGAAAGACTTGGATACATACCTTTCGCTAAGGTTACCGATAAAAGTGATGGTAAGGTTTTATATCATAATGAAGAGTTAAAATTTACTGGTTGGGAATATTTTAAGCGTAGTACTTAACCTCAACATTTCTATTCCTATCATGTTGTAGCTGTATAGGTATGATTGGTGGTAAGCCAAGTTCTCTAGCTATAAGTCCTGATTCAAAAATAGCGTACTGTGTTATTAAGGTCTGTATCTGCATAGGTACTTTACCTTCACTTAACAACTTGCTCAACTTCTCAATATCACTTTGAGATAGTTGTAGTACTAATGAACCTCTAAGTGATATTGACAATATAGGTGGTGTTGAAGTGATAGATATGGTGAAGGGTAACTCCACAACTTCACCTTTAATGCTAAAATTACTGCCAATACTTACGTTGAAAATTATGTTAAGTACATTTGAAGCTTGTGGATTTGGTAATCTCTCAGCATGAATAGCCTCTAATCTAAACTGTACATTCTTAATTTGAATTTCCATACCAGCAAGAGTTATTAATTTTAAGAGGTTTATTAAGGTTGTTAATCCAGTGAGAATTATGAGTAAAGAGAAAGAGATAGTTAGTATTTATGTTAAGGCATTAGTTAAGGTCTCTAAAGTTCTTCAAGAAAATAATGTTGATTTTGTGCTTATTGGTAGCATGATTCTACCGGTAGTTTATAAGATACCATGGAATGTGCATGATGTTGATCTATTCGTACTTAACAAGTCAACACTACTTGACTCTGAATTTTTTGAAAACTTAGCCAATGAGAATGATTGGGATTTTGGAACAACCATGCATGGATTAATATATTATGAAGTCGTTATTGAAGGAAATGTTGTAAGAGTTGATCTTATGGAAAACATTCTAGACATATACATACCTAAGGAAATGTTAAGTAAAGCAATCACTGTAGAGATTAATGGTATTAAGATAAAAAGTATCAGATTAGAGGAGTTGATTGTTCTTAAAGCAAGAGAGGCAACAGAGGAAAGTGATGAGTTTTTATCGAAAGTTGCAGAGATGCTTGCAGATCCTGAAGTTAATTTGAAAATTGATAAAGATAGGTTGAAAGAGATAATCAATTACTTTCCTGAAGAGGAGAGAGAATCTATTGCTAGAAGAATTGAGCGTTCAGGAATATATCTTGAGTAAGTTACAATGATTAAAGACATTAACATAACCATCACATTAACATGTCATAGAGTTGAGATTCTAGAATTACTTAGACAGGAAATGATTAAACACGATGTAATTATTCTTGAAGAACCTAGAAATAAGTATTTCAATGATTTACTTAACGGTAAGTTAAGCATTGATGATTATGTAAGATCTACAGATCAAGCATTTCCCATATATGCAAAACTTCAAGCTGAACTAGTAATTGAAATGTATAAATTAGGTAAGAAGATTCTTCAACTAGAACCATACTTAGAAATTCTTAATAGAATATATGAAGCTATTGAGAAGAATGAACTTTCTAGAATTATTAGTGATCCTAGAGTTAGACTTGTGAAAGAGGTTGAAGGTAAAGTTAGTAAAGCTTTAATTGAGTACTATGAAGCTTTTCTCAAAGAGACTTTTGACGAAATTGTAAATAAAGTCGTAAATTATGCTAAGGCGGATGCTGAGAGATTTAAACTTAGAGATGAACTTAGAGGTCATGAGATTGTTGAAATGATTCTAAGAGGAGAAATTTCAGGTAAAGTTCTCGTGGAGAGCGGATACATGCATATACATCTAGTTAAGTACTTAAGAAGAGTTTTCAAAAACCTGAGAGTGATTTCAATTCCAGCTATGGCCTGTCATAGCATTGGTTTAAACTTCATGCTAAGTCCTGGTGATGAATTAACATTAGCATACATAATCAATAGAAAATTAGATCCGAAGAAAGAGAAACTACTTGCTGCTAGAAGCTTAATCTATATATCTCTCGTAAGTAAGAAAGAGAAAGTACCTACCAAAGATAATCCATATCCACATCTCTTTGAGGAACATAAGATTATAAGCTTTGTTAATAAGTTAAACTACGAATCTTGTAGAAGATTGTTCGAAAAAATTAGAAAGTATTACCTAGGTAAGTCGTAATTATTGATGAGTAACACAACTACTATTACCGTTATTAAAAATGTTTATAAGGGGGATTATTGCTTTAAATTAAGCTAAGTGTTTGCTGGAGAAACCACTAGATTGAGGGATCGTGATATTAATTATGCGGTAGTACTTGACTGTGAAAATAAGCCGGGAATTCTTGAGAGCGTTACAGATATAATAGCTCACTATAACATAAATATACTCCAAGTATATACGTGGACTAAAGGAAGTAGAGCTAAAGGACTTCTAATAGTTGAATCTTTAAATGATGAGATTGTTGAAAAACTTAGACATGTGAAGCATGTTATTAAAGTTACCGCCTTTCCAATATTTAAATCTGAAAGTGAGTGTTTCATTACCTTAAGTACTGACGTTCTTTTAAGTACTTTCTCAATACTTGCATCAGCAGTAGGTGATGAACTAGCCATCAGCCTCATATATAGAATTGCTTATGAGTACGGTAAGGCAGAGTATGAGAACTACTTTAAGATTTCCAAACCAATACAGCTTGAGAAGTTTATGATGTTTTTAAACTACTTAATAGCACTTAACTGGATTGATGATTATAGAATCGATAAGTTTAGTCTTGATGAAGTTAGAATTATTATAACCATAACACATACGTATAATCCAGCCATGTATCACTACATTAGAGGTTTTTCTTAGCGGTTTCTTAAGTGCAATGTTTGGTAAAGATTTCACATGTAATTTAGAGAAGATTAGTGAAACTGAATATCTTGCTAAGTTAATGCCTTACAAGTCATGAAGTGGTTACTTCTTTCTTCTCAATACTTCTAACAACTTCTTCAAGAGTTACTCTTAATCTTCTAATATACTCTAAGGTCTTCTCAATGCCTATACTTGTAGGTTTGACGATAGTTCTTACAGAGAAATTGTAAAGTGTTTTCTTCTTCTCAATATATCCATACTCAGCAAGCTTACTTAAATGAGTTTCCAGTGTGCTTGGACTAACATTTAGAATCTTAGCTAAATCTGAGAAAGTGACTACACCTCTAAATAATAGAATTAGCATTATCGCTAATCTTGTCTGATTAGAGAGAACAGGATCTGCACCTATAACATCCAGTAATTTACTTATAAATTCTTGACTAACCATACTCTAGCTCTCTTCTGAACATCGTATCCTAAATATAGCATCAAAATTGCCATTAAAATTATGGCTAATACCTGTAGACCCACATGTCCAGGAAACATTAATGCAATACTTGCAAGTATATACATGGGTATTGATGCGATAAGTGGTGAACCAAGTATTCCATGACGAATTACAGTTCTAGGAATCAGAGCGTAATGTGAAATTAGTAATCCTGTAGGAACGACTATTAATGCTGCAAGTATTGCAACATGCCCTGAAGGCAAACTACTTAAATATGAAGTAATGGCTGCTACAACCCAAATAATTACGATAATTAACACCACGATAAGTATTAGAAAGGTGAATGTTAACTTCTTAACACCAACTTTAGAACCTTGTATTAAACGTGCGAGAGCAACATAGTAATTATAGTCTCTAAATGATAAGTATATGAGTATACTAGAGATTAATATCCATAGTGAAAGTATGATGAGACTTGGGTCAGGTATTAGCCTAGTTATGAATGGCACTTCAGTTAACATTAAGGTTAATGCGAGACCTAAAGGTATTGCTATTGAGAATCTTAAATACACTTTGAAGATGTTTGATAGGAAGGCACTAATGATGGCTAACTCAACGTTTCTCAATGTCTCTAGAAGCTTTCTTAACTCATTAATATTCGAGTTAGAGATTAACACAATACTAAATTTTAAATAAGGTTTTATAAAGAGTTCAGTTAGTCTTCAAGGGTTTGGGTCTGTATATGATTTCACATGCTTTTAAATTTTTCATTTCTTCATTACCTCTCCCATTGGGCTATCTCCGAGCTCTTGTGAACTCGGAGACTCGATCTAACAGAGCACTAAGAAATAGAATACAGATAGCTTAATAAAGTTTTCTGTATCTCTGTAGAGATACAGATGGGCGTTAGGTTTGTTGCTAGAATTGCTAAGGTTAAAAAAGATAAGTATGGTATCTACATTCCTGAATCTGTTTTTGAAGATGAAGAGGCTAGAGAATTGATAGAGAAATGGTATAACTCTAATCAACTTATTATCGTTGAAATCAAGAAGCTACACGGAGTGGTGAGACAATGAATTACAAAACTATCATACTTCCAATAATTATACCTGATCCGTATAGTAGATACACTATCTTAACTGCTAATTTGTGGAGAGTTGGTGTAGTGTTAGATGGAGGTGCATATGTGAAAATCCAAGCAAAGTATTTATATTATCAAGAAAGTTCAAAACTGAGACGTATCAACTTGCTTACAAGTACATTCCTTACAAATACTATGCTGAGAAGTGTAGTGAATTTGTTTGTAAATTTTCAAGTTCTCTTCTAGCTATTGCTAAGTTTAATGTCGAAGAATTTGAAGACCCGTACAAATGATACGTAAGTAAACTTCCACTGATTGAATTTGGTAATTGGAAAATGTTTGAATCAAGAGGAGATAAATATCAAAGTTATGGAAATGGTGATATCAAACTTATTGAACATGGTAAAGTGAGAATAAAATTATTCAAAGACTACTCAAGTTACGTAGATGTTGAATTACCATTTAAACTACCAAGATATAAAAAATGGATTAAAATTCTTGAACTTTTAATTGAAAAAGTTAAAAGCCATGAAGTTCATTATGATGCTAGATTCTACATAAATGATTTTAGAAATGGTAAAGTATTTACACAAATTCAAGTAGCTATACCAATAGAGATTTGGGACATGATAGAGCCGATAACTACGGTTAATCCATATCCAATAGATAAATCACTTGGTATTGACGTTGATATGGATAGAATAAATTTCATTTTAATTAATGAAGATGGTAATATCCTAAACATGTATAATCTATAGTTTAAGAATTTGAAAAATATACACGGCTATAATAGACATGATCTAATTGGTTATCTTGGTCAAAAGCTTCTAAAGATCTTACGAGAATTCTTAAGATACGGTAAATTCATAACTTCTGTTGAAGATCTTGAAGTAATTGGTTTTCTAAAACTTGGATGGGTCAAAATAGGTGATAGGAAATCAAGTAGATATAATTTTAAGGTTTCAACATTTGTAAGTTGGGTAATTGAATTTATTGAAAAGATTTGCCATAAATTAGGTATTTACACCATTAAAATTGACCTGAAAGGTACGTCAAGTAGAGAAGAACACAAACAAACAATGCAAAAACTTGGTCTTGATCGACATATGGCAAGTGCATACTTAATAGCAAAGAAAGGCTTAGAAAAACTGAACAAATTATATATGAAACAGTCTTTAAGGCTTTAACATCTCCTAGAAAAGTGACATGTCTGGAATGTTCTCAACTGCTGAAGCCTTCTCAGCAACTATACTGCTTTCAATTTCAATGACGTACTTCAACTTGCAGGTATGGACGTAATTATCTCTCTCTTCACTTGATGGGAACTTACTGATCTCAGTAGACATTGATGCTATGCCAACTTCATTACCATTCTTAACAATCTTCCATTCCATTTTAGTAACTATCTTATCGCTATTAGACTCTACATGCCATTTCTTCTCACCAAGCTCTAAACCATAATCACTAACGTACATTTTAACCATCTGTGTGAAGTTCACTCCTGAATCATCTAGTGGGACTGATAGGCCAGCCTCTTTAGGCCATCTTTCGAGTTTTCTAATTTTTGCATCTTCACTAATTTTCTTACTAATTTTTATTGGAACTTCAAGTTCTCTCTCATAAATAACTACTCTCTCCGTCATAGATCTAATCCTCCTAGCTAACTAATAAGTATTTTTCCTCTCCAGGTTCTGTTGAATAGGTAGATGCTGATTTGTGTATGTTGATTTTGAATTGTAAGGGTTTTTAAAGATTTATTTTGAGTTATGGAATAGCGGTTGCTCCCAATCGGGTAAACCCGAGGTGAGGAATTAGCAACCGCTTGAAAAACTACAAATGGGGTATCCCCCCAGTCAACAGAACCCCTCTCCACGTAATTTCTCTATGGTGTAAACCACTCAAATGCAACATAATCAATTTGATTAGTATCACTTGACCATGTTGCAAGTACAAACCTCTTATTAACTGTATGTGAGAGTCTTGCAGCTCTAGTAATGTCTAGTGCCGTAACTTCTCTATTAGGCTCTATGAAGTGTACAAGCATGGGTGCATGATCAATACCTGGACCTTTCTCATAGACTGCAAAGAGGGAACCAAACTTTAAACCACTCTTAACTACTAGTCTCTTACTTCTTAAATCTTTATAGATTCTATAAATAATGTCGAAATTTTTGAAGCATCTCCTACCAATCTCCTCAAGAACATGCTTATTTATTAAATTTCCATTAGAGTCTCTAACTTCTAGAAGTTCATTCTCGACAAGATATAAAGCTTCAATTATTGATAATTGTAATGGTGCATTTACTTGATCTACCTGCGTTGGCTTTACCTTATCGATACCTACAAACTTACCGTAAAATCCGAGTTTGTAAAGTTCCCTAGCTTCTTTCTCATCTTTAATAATTACTACATTATTGACAAGTACTCCATGAAACATGTCTAGATAGTTTAACTTAGTTACTCTAGTTAATAATTCTTACTTAGCACTTCTAATAGTTGCTATTGTATTATCAGCAATACCTAATCTTCTCATTTCCTCCTCATTACACCAAACTTCACTTTTAGGTACTTTATCATTGAGTACTGTCAACATTATGTACTTTCTCTCTCTAGAACCACCACCTACAACTACAATTTCGACTTTATCTTTAATTTCAAGTTCTTTAGCAAGTTCAGGATTGATCATAGCTTTACCTTCATCAACTTCTCTCTTTCTTCTAATTCTTAATCTTCTTTCAAGTCTAGCCTTCTTTTCTTCTTTCTTGAAAGTTGAAGGTACTAGGAATGGTGGAATGATTAGTTTTGGTTTTTCAACTCCCTCTTCAGTACTTTCTTTCTTCTCTTCACTAGACATAGCTTAGAAAAATATATGTTAAGGGATTTATTATTTTAACTACTATGACTATACTCAATAATTTGTAAATTCATACTTTCAGCAATTTGTTTAAGACCTTTCTTCTCGTAAATCAGTTCATTAAGGATTTGTACTAGATGATCAATATGTACTCTAATTTGTCTTTTAGTATCTCTATCTCTGATAGTTACAGTATCATCAATTAGAGTCTTCTCATCGATAGTTATAGCGTATGGTATGCCGATTTCATCACATTTAGAGTATCTAGAACCTATAGAGCCATCATCATCGTAAAAAGTTGTGAAGCCACTCCTTGAGAGTATTTTCTGTATTTTCTTACCAATATCAGTATATTCATACTTCTTAACTATTGGTAAAATAGCTACCTTTATAGGTGCAAGATCAGGTGGTAGTTTTAATAATATCTTATCATTAATCATGGTGAAGGCATTTTCAAGAGTTACATATACGAGTCTATCAACTCCAAATGATGGTTCTACAACGTGTGGAATATATTTTTCAGTACTTAACTTTCTCTTCTCAATCTTTATGAATATCATGTCTCTACGTATGGTGTAATTGCCTAGTAAGTATTCTCCTCTAATTTCAATCTCTCTAACTAGATCTTTAGGATTAACTTGACTTAAAAGTTTCATTACCTTACTAGCTTCATTACCATAAGATTCTTTAATTTTTGTTGGATTTGGATATACTCTAACTTCTTCAATTTCTACAGGTTTTTCGAGTTTTCTTTCTACGGTTAAGTCTTGACCACTATACTGTGCATGTCTTGACAAGTCATAGTCTGATCTATATGCATGACCACTAACTTCAATCCATCCAAATCTCTCACTCTTAACAATTTGATCAAAAGCTTGAGTAGCGTAGTGTGCTCTTTCTTCAGGAAGTTTAGCAATAAAAGCTTGCTTATCAAGTGGTACTCCAAGTTCGTTTAGAAAGATAGTTGCTAATGCCATGAAGAAAGCCATCCACTCATTAACGACATATCCCTTCTCTATAAGTTCACGAACTGTAAGTTCTATAGGTTCTAATGCTCCTTTCTTAACTTTGTCTTCAGGAATAATTCTTAACTTTACCTGCTCTAAATCTTTAATGTATGGACATTTTGGATTTTTAGGATCAAAGAATAATTCAATTTCCATTTGAGTAAATTCTCTAAGTCTCACCAATCCTTGTCTTGGAGATATTTCATTTCTAGCAACCTTACCGATTTGAGCAATACCTAGAGGTATTTTTCTACCCTGAAGTTCATAAATTCTTGAAAAAGATACAAACATTCCCTGTGCTGTTTCTGGTCTTAAATAACCAATATTCTCACTGTAAGGTCCTATTATGGTTTGAAAGAGTAAGTTAAATTTTCTAACATTACTTAAATCACCCGAACAGTGTGGACATTTAAGTTCATATTTAGTAATTAATTCGTAGAGTTCATTTTCATTCAAACCTTCAGTTCTGACTCTTATACCTCTCTTTTCAAGTTCTTCCTCTATTAAATGGTCAGCTCTATACTTTCTACCACACTTCAAACACTCGACAATGTAATCTGTGAAGTGTTCTAAATGACCGCTAGCTTCAAACACTATTCTAGGCATGACGATAGGTGTTTCAATTTCCACTATGAAGTCCTGATACGGATATATGAATATACTTCTCCACTTATTGATGATGTTATTTTTAAGTAATGTTCCTAGAGGACCATAGTCATAGAAACCTCCTGTTTCAGCTCTTCCTCGATAAATATCAAAACTAGGCCAGAAAAAACCCTTCTCTATTATGAATTCTAGAAATCTCTCATAATTCATGTAAGGTTTATGTATTTTAGATTAAATTAAGTTTTTCTAATGGTTAATAATTTTGAATTTTATCTTCAAAAACCAACATACTCACTCTTTAATCTTGAGACAAGACTAGATAAGGATAAAATTGCCATTCTTGGAATACCACTAGAGTGTAGTGTCAGTTTTCGTTCAGGAACTAAATTCTCAATGAAAACTTTAAGATATTTAAGTGAATATATAGAGTATACTGCAACAATTGATTTAGGTCTTGATCCTTTAATTAAAGCTTGCGATCTAGGTGATATATATTTGACTCAAGATTTAGAGAAAGATTTAGAGAGAATATATACATGTGTTAAGGAAGTTCTAAGAAGAAGTCGTAAAGTAATTGATATTGGTGGTGAACATACATTAACATTAAGTACATTTAAAGCCTTAACAGATGTATATGGAGATCATGTAGTACTTATACACGTGGATGCTCATCTAGATGCTAGAGATGAATGGCCTCTTGGTAGAAAATTAAGTCACGCAACTTTTATGAGAAGAATTTTAGAAAATTATAACAACATTTCCATTCTAAATCTTGGATATAGAGCATACGATATTGAAGAGAAAACATTCTTAGAAGCTAGAAATGCCATACTCATACCTACATTAACGATAGAGAAGTGTAGTGATATTGAGCTCAGACAACTAATTAGAGATTATTTAGAATCTCATGATGGATATGTACACTTGAGTATAGATATTGATGTGTTAGATCCATCAATAGCTCCTGGAGTCTCAAATCCAGAAGCTCAAGGTATAGATTATCCTAAACTGTATAGTATTGTCGAAGCTGTTCTTGATTATTCCTCTGAAAGATTGAAAGTTATTGATCTAGTAGAGTACTCACCACCTAATGATGTTTCAAATACTACAGGTATTTTAATGCTTAAGCTAATTATTGATATTTTAAATCTTGCTTAAATAGCTTTAATTCTCTTTGCTTGAAAAGTTCTTACTTTAGTAATAATGCGATAACCACAGTGTGGACAATGAATACCTGGTGTTAATTCCATTTCATCTTTACTGAAAGTCTTTCCACACTTTAAACACATATATATCTTTCTACCCCCTTCAAAACTCATGATTAATTGAGAGATATTTCATAAGTTTAAATTACTTTCTCAATTATTGCTAATCTTTTAACCCTTTCTACTCCTCTAATTCTCTCAATAATTTCAACTACACTTTCAGGTACAAGAAATTTCCACTCTTCTAATTCTTTAGCCATTGCTAACCTGACTCTAGTACTGTTATACTTCTCTCTATCAAAGAAAGGTATATTCTCAACTCTATAACCACCATACTCTAAACATACTTTTGTAAATTCATCATTTGTATATGCAACTTGAAAATCAGGACAGCAATGCTTAACATATGCATGCCATAGACTATGCTCACCATATGTGTCAGGTATTGTACATATGTAGATCCTATCTAGAATCCTCATATTTCTTAGGGTTTTAAAAATCATTTCAATTCTCTCACCAACAGTGAATGGATTTTTAAAACTTAAAGCTACATTTGACGATCCAATACCTATAATAAGCTCATCAACATTCTCAAGAATCCACGTAATTGCTTTCACGTGACCTAGATGTAATGGTTGAAATCTACCAATAAATATACCTCTCATTTAGAAATTTTATGAGAATAAAAAGAAATATATACTTTCTACAATTATAAGTCAAGATAATGCTGATAATCATCAATATAGATTACTTAAAATGCAATTTCTGCACATTATGTTACTTAATATGTCCAAAAGGTGTCTTTGTACTAGATGGTAATAGAAAGGTGAGAGTAGGTAATGTTAATCTATGTTCAAGATGTTACTCATGTGTAATTAATTGTTCAAAAAGAGCAATAAGCTTAGAGATAAAAATATAAGGTAAATATGAAAGAGAAACTTCTAAGTGATGAATCCTCTGGCACATGAAGCATGAAGAAACTAACCTGCACTGAACTTTCAATAAGATCTCTTCAGATCTCTCAATAACATCTCGTACTAATGTATAAAGTTTAGAAGTTCAATCTTATGTTTCCTCATCTAGGATTAAAATAGTCTTCCAACATAGACAGAGAGACTAGTTGTTAAGTACATAGAGGTGAAGCACTTCATTACTACCATGTCTTACTGAAATTTAAAATGCCAATTTAAAACTACGAGAAGATATGAAAGTATGACAAAAATGTACCAATTTTTTAAGTGAAGAGAGTTTTAATGAGGTTTAGAAGTTCATGCTTTTTAGATAGTTCCTCTATCAGAGAAGCTTTTACTAATTTTACCTTACCTTCAAGTTCATGGAAAGTTCCTCCGAGTAATTTTCCAAGTAATTTCTCAACTCTCTCATAATGTTTATCAAAAGCAACAATAAGGAATAAGTCTATACCGGGACCCCATATATCAATTGCATGCTTAAATCTTGCTAATGCACGATCAACGTCGCCATGAACTATAACTTCGAATATCTTTACAGGTACCTGTCTTGGATGCTTAAACCATGCAACGTCATACCTATACAGACCTTCTGGATCAGAAAATTCTCTTTTAACCTCATACCCTAATTCAATACCTATAATTTCAAGCAATCTCACTAATTCATTGTGACGGATATTGTGTTCAATATCTTCAATGTGTGAAAATTTCCTTACTTCTTCAGTGGTAATTTCTTTACAAATTTGAATAATTTCATTCCTTAATATCTTCACATCATTAGTGAATACATATACCCTCTCCTGGGTAATCGGATGGAATCCAAACTTCCTAACAATACCCTTCCCTTCAAGCTCATGTAACGTTCTTCTAACATATGTTGCTTTGTAACCAGTAACTTTCTCTAATTCTGAAGGAACTATTAATTCCCTACTTGAAAGTAAGGAAGAACATATAATTGCTTTATGAATTTCACGAGAGAGCAGTAATCTAATAAGATCTAATAACTCATTTCTGTTGGTCTCCATATAGAGTATAGTCAGTCTAACTATTAAAATGTTACTGAAGCTCTATAGGAAAACTACTATCTGATACCACGCGTATGGAGACTTATAGAGTAGCGACTACTTGATACTTGATAGTAATAACGTTTAAAGTCTCTTACCTGTAAGTACTTCATTGTGTTTGAGGTTGAAGTTAAGTTTAGAGTTGATTCATTAAGTGATGTTAGGAGGAATTTGTTAAGTATTGGTGCTAAGAAGTTATGTACTATCGAGGAGAAGGATCTCTATTTTAATCATCCATGTAAAGATTTTGCTAAAAGTGATGAAGCATTACGTATTCGTGTACATAGCGATGGAACTATCATACTTACATATAAAGGACCCAGAATGGGAAGTGAAGGTAAGTCTAGAGAAGAAATTAACGTTAAGATATCTAGTGATGAAGATATGGAAAGAATGTTAGAAAGACTTGGTTTTAGAAAATTTTTAGAGATCGTTAAGGAGAGAGAAGTATATACTTATGAAAATTTCACTATAAATCTTGATCAAGTAAGAGATCTAGGTTCTTTTGTTGAAATTGAAACATTGACCACAGATTCATCATTAATTTCCAATATCGTGAATGCTATTGCAGATTTTGCTAAGAAGATAGGTCTAGATCCTTCAAATATTGAGAGAAAGACTTATCTTGAACTTGCACTTGAGAAACTTAAATTTTCAGGTAACATTTACTGAACAGTTTTTTAAGATATTAAAAGGTAAATTAAGTAATGATGAGTAGTGATATTAAGTTTATCGATGTTGTGAAGATTCTTGAAGCTATTGAAGCTTCTAGTCAGAGAACGGTAATGGCCAAGCTACTAGCCTCGCTTCTCAAGAAAACTCCATCTAACGTTATTGATAAAGTAATATACTTCATTCTTGGAGATTTAAAACCAGGATGGATGGGTATAGAGCTTGGTGTTGGTGAAAAACTAACTATTAGAGCTTTAGCACATGCTACAGGCTTACCATCAAGACAGATTGAGGATATGTATAAGAAGTTTGGAGATTTAGGTGAAGCTGCTAGAAGAGCTGTACAGTTAAGAGAAGCTAAGCGTAAATCCTCCACAATACTCTCATTCATAGGTGGTGGAGGAGGTAAGGAGTTAACTATGACTCGAGTCTACGATACGTTAATGAATATAGCTAAAGCTTCAGGTGAAGGTTCACAAGATATCAAGGTACGCCTATTAACATCACTTTTTGCTGATGCTAAACCTGAAGAGGCTAAATACATTGCAAGATTTGTTGTTGGTAAGTTAAGGCTAGGTCTTGCAGATATGACCGTACTTGACGCTTTAAGTGATATCTTTAAGGTTAAGAGAGAAATTTTAGAAAAAGCATATCACGTACATCCAGATCTTGGAGAGATTGCAAAAATACTTGCAGAAAAGGGTGTTAAGGGTCTTGAAGAGGTCAGAATATGTCCAGGAGTACCTGTTCAGCCTATGCTTGCTGAAAGACTTGATAGTGCTAGTGAAATACTTACAAAACTTGGAGGTATAGCTATATGTGAGTATAAGTATGATGGTGAACGTGCACAAATACATAAACATGAAGGTAAGATAAAGATATTCAGTAGAAGACTTGAAGATATTACACACGCATATCCTGACGTTGTCAAGTATATGGAGGAGGCTGTAGATGCTAAAGAATACATTATTGAAGGTGAGATTGTAGCGTATGATCCTGAGAGTGGAGAGTTCAAACCATTTCAAGAACTTATGCATAGAAAGAGAAAACACGATATATCTGAAGTTATGAAGGAATATCCTGTAAAAGTATTTCTATTCGATATAATTTACCTAAACGGCGAAGACTTAACAAATTTACCACTACCTGATAGAAAAAGAAGACTTGTAGAGATAGTTAAACCAACAGATAACGTGAATATTGCTCATTGGAGAATCGTAAATAGTGTTGAAGAAATTGATAGATTCTTCCACGAAGCAGTATCTAGTGAATGTGAAGGAATAATATGCAAGTCTGTGAAAATGGACTCTATATACGAGATGGGTGCACGCGGATGGTTATGGATAAAGTATAAGAGAGACTATAGAAGCGAAATATCAGATACCTTAGATCTTGTTGTAGTTGGTGCCTTCTGGGGTAAAGGTAAACGCGCAGGAGCTTATGGTGCACTACTAATGGCAGCTTACGATCCTGAAGCAGACTTATTCTACACTGTGTGTAAAGTTGGTAGTGGATTCACTGATGAAGATTTAAAGAAAATACCACAAATACTTGAACCATACAAGATACCTCACAAGCATGCACGTGTTGTTAGTAAGATGGAGGCAGACGTTTGGTTTGTCCCTGCAGTTGTTCTTGAAATTGTTGGTGCAGAAATTACATTAAGTCCAATGCACACATGCTGTATAGGCTTAATAAAGCCTGATGTAGGTCTTGCAATTAGATTTCCAAGATTTACAGGTAGATATAGGTTTGATAAATCTCCAGAACAAGCAACAACAGTACGTGAAATTTATGAGATGTATCTGAGACAGAAGAAGATTAAGGTAACGCAGTAATGCATTAACTTTCAACTTTCTCTAAAGTCCATCTCATAGAGTTCATGATTTCTCTAAGTCTTTCCTCATTTCTATAATTCTCAATAATTATCTCCTCAATCTCACCTTCACTGCTAGTCTTGACGTCATAGTTGAGTACTTCACTTTCATTCAATTCCCCCTTCTTTACTAATTCTAAATCTTCTCTTCTAAGTTTTTCAAGAACTTTCTCTTTAAAGAACTTTTTAAACACTGAAGTATCAACATTAATACTTACTAATGGCTTTATTATTAATCCTTTCTCATAAATTTCAATCTTAGCTAGTAATTCTCCTGTGCCTCTAGACTTTACATTCTTAATCTCAATAAGTGAGCCTAGATTCTTCTCAAAAACTAATCTATCTGCCGTGATTATTGATTGTGATTTTATATAATCATCAATTAGCTCTTTAATGTTCTTGAGAAAGTCTAATTCTTTCTCTAACTCTTTAATCTTATTCTCAATTACTTTTCTAAATTCTAACCATTTTCTTATCTTATCTTCACTACTCACAATGAGTATACACTTGAAAATACTTATTAAGTCTTTAAGTCAAGATTTAAAGTGAAAATACGTGCATGATGTGATTTTAAGTATTGGTAATCTAAATCTTGATGTAACGTTAACCATAAGTAAATTACCTGAAGTTGATGAGCATGTAGAACCTGAAGAAGTGTATATTAGTGGTGGCGGTTCTGCGAGTAATTTTGCATTAGCTATCTCAAGATTAGGATTAAAGTCAAGACTACTATGTTGTACAGGAGACGATATATTAAGTACGTACTTAATACATGAACTTGAGAGTGAGGGAGTTGATGTTAAATGCGTACGTAGAGGTTCAAGTCCTGGAATTGCCATTATTTTAAAAAGTCTTGAAGGATTGAAGAGAATGATCATACATAGAGGATCAAATTTAATGCTTCAAATTAATGATTTGAGAGAGGATATTCTTAGAGATGTTAAGCATGCACATATTGCTGTAAGTAGAGTTGAAATTATTAGAGCTATGTTGGAGAGATTGAAAAGTAGAAGTATATGCACGTCTATTGATCTAAACGTAATTCCTGAAAAGTACATCAATTACATACATCATTTACAAGACCTCAACATTATATTTATGAATTATGCAAGATATAGATTAATATTTAAAGTTGAAGATTTTGAAAAAGTTAAAGATAAGATAAATGCTGAAGAAATTGTAATTACTATGGGTTCTAAGGGAGCTTTAGCTATTAAAGATAGAATTTACAGAGTTACTGCCTTTAAAGTGAAGACTGTAGATACTACGGGCGCTGGTGATGCTTTTGCTGCCGGCTACATAGCTGGTAAATTGCTTAACTTAGAGATAGAAGATAGATTAGTTTTTGCATCGGCATGTGCAGCTTTAAAAGTTACTAAACTTGGTGCTAGATCAGCACCGAGACTTAGTGAAGTCTTAAACTTTCTAGAGAAAAATGGTCTATCAGATCTCGCTGATAAAGTTACAAAGTCACTACCTAAATGAACGCACAAGGTTTAAATAATTTAAGTAAGAAAACCTACTAGACAGGGGAATTAATGTGAGTAAAGAGGTGAAGTTCTGTAAAGGTCCCGCATGTCCATACTTTACATGCATTAAGAAGGCTTTAAAGATTGTTAGAAAAAGTAGCAAGGCCGTCGTTCTATGCGCATTAACTAATGACCAATGTATAGGATATAAATGTCAATATTCGTCCTGCAGTGCTCATGTAATGGACTCTGAAGGTAGATGTTTACTAGATCTTAAAGGTGTTGAGAAAGAGGAAATTGACATTGTTAGTGAAGCTAAAAAGATGGAAAAAGAAGTTGCCAAGATTAAACATCATCTTAAGAAACTTGGACTTGAAGATTATTTATGAAAAAAGTTGATGCTGTAGTACTTATTGCAGGTCTTGGTGAAAGATTAAGACCATTAACATTATTAACACCTAAACCATTACTACCCATAAATAATGAATTAGTGCTCACAAAGATTCTTGAGAAGATCTTGAAAATTGAATTTATTGAGAAGATATTTCTCATATCTGCTTATCTCAAAGAAATAACTTACCAATACTTTAAGTATTTAAGAAGAATTTACAATAAGATTCAATTAGTACTCGATGATAAGTTAAGAGGAACGGCTGGACAATTATTAAGTGTTAAGAAATTTCTTAACAATGATGTTGTAATTGTAATAAATGGTGATGTGTTAAGTAATTATGAGAAAATTATTACTGAAGGTATCGATTATCATGATAAAGTTCAAGCAGATCTGACTATAATCTCTAGAGAAATTGAAATATCTCTAAGATTTGGGATTCTTCAATGTAGTAATGGTAAGGTTAATAAATGGATTGAAAAACCAAAAGTTAAGCATAGAGTAAGTATGGGTATCTACATAATTAACAAATACCTACTCGATACATTAGAAGATAAGAAGTTTATAGACATGAATGAATGGGTGAACAGTTTAATCCAGAAAAACTACAACGTATATACCTACTGTCTAAATGATGTAGAGTTTATAGATATTGGAACGTTAAGTGATTATTTATCAGTATTTAAGAAGTAGTTATTTAAATTAGTACTAAAGATAGTATTCTATGTCTAAGCCTGTCTGTCCAGCATTAAGAAGAACAGAAACTGGATTTATATGTGAGTACACGGGAAAACCTGTTAATCCTTTTGCATGGTATTGCTTACTTGACTACTATACATGTCCAATATATGTTGCTCAAGTTAAGGAGGGTAAGAGAGTAGAGACTAAGGCTGAAATCAAACCTATAGAAATTGAGGAAAAACCTGAAGAGAAGAGAATAGAGATGGAAGAAGTTGAGGAGAAAGCTCTTGAGAAAATTCTTGAAAAGAGAGAACTTCCCAAATTTCTAGAACCTGAAGATGCCATTATTGAGCATGTATCAGAAACGTTAAGTAAATTTGAAAATGGTATCAAGAACCTAGATAGTAAGTGGAGAGATTATGAAGATAGTGTGAATAGTGTGAGATATGATTGGGAAAAAAGTAAGGCTGTTCTCTCACAATACTTGACTATACTTGAAAGAATGATAAGTAGATTCAACATTGACCTAAAGGAAGTTGAATTAAGAAGAAATTCGGGTATTCTTGATGAATCAACATATTTAAAACTTAAGGATGATCTAAATAGAAAGCTTGAAAAATTATCTGTAAAATATTCAGAGTTGAAAGGTAAGTTCTCGGAAATTGACAATGCAATATACCAACATGTCAAGAGAGTAATAATAACAACACCAACACCTGAAGTTAGTAAGTTAAGAATATCACTTGCAAGACTTGAAGATATGTATAGAGAGGGAAGAGTAAGTAAAGAAGTATATATTAAGCTTAAAAGTGAGTTAGAAAGACTTCTAGGAGGATCTACATGATTGAGAATATACTAAAATTATTCACAGATATTGTAAATCATGTAAATAGGAAGTATAGTGAATATAGGAGTGAACTTGATAAGATTATGAAGATGTGGAATGAGTACAAAAGCGCTGTAAATAATGTTAAGAAAAACTGGGATGTTGATAGTATAGCTATATATTCAAGAATTAACCAGTTGAAAACTGAGATTGACGTTATTAAAGAACAACTCGAACTTCTTAAAGTAAAGAGGGAGCTAGAGCTTATAGATGAAGAAACATACACTAAGAGCGTTAATGAGCTTAATGAAGTTTTATCAAGAATTACGAGCATGTATGATGATCTAATAGATAAGTATGAGACTTTAGAGATTGAAATTAAGGAACATTGGATAAGATCTATGGATGTCATAACTATAACTATTGATCAAGTTGATACTATGATTAAAGATCTAGAAGATGCTAAACAAAGACAAGAAATACCTGAAGAACTTTATGAAAGATTGAGAAATGACTTGGAAATGCTTAGAAGAGTTATTCAAGCAATAAGTCTCGTCAGAATTGAAAGAAAGGAGAGATAATCTCAATTCTTCTCAATAATCTTAATAACATCATTAACAGTACCTTGATGAACTACTTCACCATTAATTATAAGCACTGCCTTAGAGCTAATCTCTCTAGCTTCCCATAAGTCATGAGTAACGTGAATGATAGTTACGTTAAAGTCTCTATGAAGTTGTTTTAACAACTCAAGAACTTCTAACTTTAAATGAACATCAATGTGCGATGTAGGTTCATCTAGAAGTAGAATTCTTGGATTAGCAACTAAGGCTCGAGCAAGAGCAACTCTCTGCTGCTCTCCTCCAGACAACTCCTTAGGTTTCTTGCTAAGTAAATGCTTAATTCTCAATTTATCAGCAATAACATGTACTTTTCTCTCAATTACATCCTTATCATAACCTCTAATGATTAAAGAGTATGCTATATTTTTAAAGACATTTAGATGAGGGAAGAGAGCAAGATTTTGAGGAACATAACCAACACTTCTTTCCCAAGATTTAATTAAGATTTTCCCTGAAGACGAAACTATAGCATGATCAATAATGATTTTACCATAATCAGGCACTAAAGTACCTGCAATTAATTCTAGAAGTAAAGTCTTACCAGCACCTGAAGGACCTAGAATGATCATGTATTCTCTAGAATTAACTTTAAAACTTACATTTCTCAAAGTAAAATTCCCCAACCTTTTATAGACATTAACGAATTCTATAGATGACATTCAATCCACCTTGCAAGTAACTTGCATAGAGTAAATACCAGTAAAGTAGTGATTAGTAATAATGTACTTGGAGCAAGCGCACTCCATAGACCTTCGGTTAAGAATTTTTCAAGTATTAACACTTGTATGGTTTTTGGGAAGTAAGCAACTATAAGTATTGCACCAATCTCTGAAACTGCTCTAGCCCATGTAAGTAGTGCACCTGTAACTATATGCTTTAAGGCTAGTGGTATAGATATGGTTAGGAAAGTCTTAAGAGGTGAAGCGCCTAAAGTCATAGCAATATGCTCAACATTTCTATCAATACTTTCAAAACCACTTCTAACAATACCAACATATATAGGTGAACTTACGTAAGCCATAGCAGTTATGATACCCCAAAAAGAGTCAATAATTTCAATTCCAAAAAGACTAAATAGTTGAGAGAGAGGAGAGATACTGAAAGCTAGTAGTATTGCAATACCTGCAACTGTGTGAGGTATTACCATGGGAAGTTCTAATAAAGATTCTAATAGAGATTTTAACCTAAAATCTCTACGTGCAAGCATGTATGCAAGTGGTGTAGCAAAAAGCACTACAAGAAAAGTAGCTATACATGCTGTTGTGAAGGTAATGACTAAAGCATTCATGACGTCTAAGGTCATTCCCAGCCTGATTACGGGAATGCCATAAGTAAATAATGATATTGTAGGCACTATGATAAGGATAAGTAAAAAGATTGAAAATATGATTGTAATTAGTGAAAGACTATCCATGATAAATCCCTAAAAATTCCACCTCATAATTTCTTAAATAACTTTCAAGTTCTTTAGGAAGACTAGACACATTATACACAATGTACTTATTGAGGAAGGGTTGTGAATATTCTTTAAATAATTTAGAACCAATATCTGATAGTAAGAATTTTACAAACATGATTGCCAGCTCCTCATCCTTATCATTTCCTAATGCACATTTAGGTATGGTTATACCGTAAAGTATAGATGAACCTTTAATTTTCTTCTCAAATCTACTTCCATAATTGATGATTATCTCCACTTTAGAGTACCAGCTTTCCATCTCTAAACTAGATAAGTCTTCAAATATGTCAAGATCTACGTAACCTAATCTATGTTGTCTAGATACTGATAGATATTCAAATGCGTAATCTAGAGCTCCTGATTCTAGAATTGAAATTAGTTCTACACTCTTAGGTCTAATGACTATCTTTCCTCTACATTCACTTCTCAACTCTAGATTACTAGGAACTATTATCTTAACTTCATTACCATTCCAGTAAAACCTTATGTTTGTACAATTCTCAATTAATCTAGATAATACATGTCTCTTATGTTTAAGTTCGTGAAGAGCAATAGCTATTAAAGCTCTATATCCACATGGATCTTTATTAGGGTCTGAAAATCCAAAACTTACATCACTTTCAGCTAATACTAGGTCCCAATTATTAGTATTTACCTTCTCAAAGTATTTACTTGAGTTTGTGTAAGCTATGGTCATGGAATTACCTGCAAATATTATAACGAAGTATGCATACTTGTTAAACATATATTTAGGTACTAATCTGTAATCAGCAACCGCAAGTACATGACAGCATCTACCTAGATCAGTAACTTTTCGAACAGCCTCCACACTACCACTAGCTTCACGTCTAATATCGAGGTTTGGATATTTCTCTTCAAAGATGTATTCAAGTTCTTCTAAGGGAAGGTTGAGAGAGCCAGCATGAAATACGTAGATAGTGCTTCTCTTTTCAAACTTGAATGAGGTTGTGATAATTATGTACATTATTATGGCGATAACTATTATCAAAGCAGCATATGCTATCTTATTCATAATCCGAAATCGGATAGCGGATTTTTAAGCAATACCTTGGGAGAAAATTAATTACAAAAATATAATTAAAAGTATTGATGGAGAATCTTGACAAAATTAACGTTAAGGTTGATATAGTTTTGGAGTATAATGGTAAAGTAATTCTCAATCAGGAATTAGCCAATCTACTAGAGCTTACTGAAGTTACAGGTTCATTGAATAGGTCTTGTAAACTTCTAGGAATTCCGTATTCGAGAGCTTGGGAGAAGATTTTAAAAATTGAAAATATTTTAGGTAAGAAGATTTTAGAGAAGAGAAAAGGTGGTGTTGGTGGTGGTTATAGTAAGTTAACAGATTTTGGTAAAAAATTGTTAAGAATGTACAAAGCTAGCTTTATGAAAATAATGATGCAGGAAGTACTCACTAAACACTTAATAATTGCTAGTAGTCATGATGTACTACTTGAACACTCCTTAAATTACCTAATGAGGAAGTATGACATTAAGGTAAAGACTTTATGGTTAGGATCCTCAGGTGGTTTAGCTATGATCATGCTTGATAGAGCAGATATTGCAGGCACACATCTATATGATGCAGAAACTGGACAATACAATATACCATTTCTAAGAAGATACTGGATTGAGAATAAGGTAGTTCTTGTACGTGGCTATCAGAGAGAGATAGGTCTCGTGTATAGAAGTGATGTTGAACTAAATAATGTTGAAGATATAGTATTGAAGAAGTTGAAGATAGTTAATAGAAATTTAGGTTCAGGTACTAGAGTTCTTCTGGATATACTACTAAAAGATGTAGCTAAGAAACTCAATATGAATTATCAAGAATTAATTAGAAGTATTGAAGGTTATGATGTTGAAGTATATACTCATAGAGATGTAGCTCAATACATAGTTGAAGGAAGAGCTGATATAGGTTTAGCAATACGTTATGTAGCGAATATGTATGGCTTAAAATTTAAACATATAGCATGGGAGAATTTCGACTTTGTAATACCTAAAAATAGATTAAGTAGAGATGAAGTTCAGAAGTTTCTTGAATTTCTAAATTCCAAAGAGTTTCAAGAATTGGCAAATACTCTTCCTGGATATAGAGTGATTGAAGATACGGGTAAGATCATCTACAGCTAGTAGAATTGTTCTATCAACTCCTTAACACTCGATAACTCACTTATTACTTTACTCAAACTTTCACGAATTCTCATAAGTTGTTCAATAATCTTTTCAGGTAGGATTAACTTAATTAGTGGTTTGTAAATTTGTATTAGAAAGTCTTTAACATCTTCAACTTCTCTAACCTCAATGATCATGACATTCAACTCTTTTAAGACTCTTTTAAGTTCATCAGGTACTTTCTTGGTAATTATTATGGTAATGTTAGGCTTAACTTTTGATAGTATTAACATTCTTCTCAGCTCACTGACATAACTTTCATAAAGCTCTCTACGCCACTGATCATAATCAATCCATAATCTGAAAGTAAGATTTTCAACTTCTCTTTCACACACCATATTTATGTACATTTTCTCTCCATTTTCAAGTTCAATAATCACATACTTGCTAATCTTAAAGCCAAGATTTTGAAAGAACTCTGTTAAGAAATCTTCAATTAGTGTTTTACTTAAGGTATATTCTTTATACTTTTCAAAATCTACAATTTTAGATAGTTTGGCATGCTCTTCAAGAACTTTTTCAACTCTTCTTGATAACTTCTCAATTATTAAATCTTCAAGTAATGGTGCAGGAATTATGAAGTATGGTTGTTGTGGATATTTAGCCTTTACGATACCAATACCTTCTAAAACATTTATTAATGAATCAAAACTGATGCTTGAAGTGAAGAGTAATAATGTAATATCTATGTTGAGTATAGCTGAGCCTGAGAAAGTAAGTGATCTATCATAAGCTCCTAACTTGATATTTCTTAAAAGTTCTGCTAGCTTTTCTCTAAGTTCTTCAGGTATCTTTTCAATTCTTAAAAACTTTAAGAAAGCTTGCTTAAAGATCTCATAATAATTTGACTCTATTTCTTCAAGAACTCTATTTCTATGAAGTGCTTCAAGGTTTCTATGATCTTCAAGAAGCTTTGTGACAAATTTTAAACCAACATTGTATGCGTGATAGGCATAATCAGTACCTACAAAACTTACGTAAAGTGATGTATATTCTCTAAAAACTGAGTTTAAGATTTCAATGCTTGGTTTCTCCTTAAAGTCAATATCGCAAAATCTTCCTCTAAGTATTAGAAGGGCAAGATATGTACCTATAACTTCGTAATCCTTACCTAGAAACTCCTTTACCCATTCTAAAGACATTATAATTTATATTAACTTTGTAGATTTACAAATCTTAAGGTATTGGTACTCTTTTAGCGATATCAGTAATTATTGGAATGTTCCACATATCACCCTCAATTATCTTAACAATACCGACAATCCATACTATAGTTAATCCTACTCCACCAAGTATTTTAATTATAGTACTTATAATCCATCCAATGATAGGTATGAGATCTAGAATAGCTACTGATAATCCAAGTAATATCATTATTATGAAGAATGCAATACTATTCTTTAACCAAAACTTTACAAAATCTGTTTTAGGTCCTATGAGGTACGTAATGATCACTCCAACAATGCTTAAACACCAAGCCAATAAAGACCATAATTTCTCATTGACATTACTCATAGTTTGAATTACTGAGAGCAATTTTTAAAATACTAAATTCTATCTAGGAGTTAATTTCTTCCTTACTAGCAAACTTTATCTAAATGAGAAACATTATAATTTTATGAGTGGTCTTGATAAAGCTCAGGAATTGTTAAGAATTGCAAAAACCATCCTTAATGATTTGGAAGATGGTCTTAAAAGAATTCTCATAAAAGATGTTTTCACATTTAAGAGAGCATACTCAGCACTACTCATAGCTTTCGCGTTTAGTATAGATGCCTACTCAACATTTAAACTGAATAGAAGAGCAAAAAATCATCAGGAAAGATTACGTGCACTTGAAGAACTAGGTATGAATGATTATAGAGAGCTCTATATGAAGATTCTGACAAGAATATATCAGAGTGTACCTGACGACTATTTCGTCATTGAAGATTTTAGAAATCATTTGAATCGTGTGAAATCATATATTGACCTAGTTGATAAAGAGTTGAAAATGTAGTTAGAAGAGATGAAAAGATCTAGAGCGAAGTTCTAGCTACTATTTTCAATCTTTCAACTCCTCTAATGATCTCGATAATCTTAACTACACTTTTAGGTACAAACTCCTTCCATTCATCAGATCCTTTAATCATTAATTCTCTAATTCTCGTACCTGAGTACTTATCCCTTTCAATCATATCTACCATCTTTACCTCAACATTCATATCTTTAAAGAGCTTAGCAACAAACTCATTACCTGTATAAACTATACTAAATGGTGGTGTATGAGTTTGTACGTATCTTACCCATAACGCGTTATTCTCAATATCATTCAGAGGTACAATTATAATTCTAGATAAGTCAATGTCATATTCTCTTAAAGCTTCTCTAAGCATCCATATTCTCTCACCAGTAGTGAAGGGATTTCTTAACGTATAATTATACTGTGCTGAGCCAATAATGATAATTAACTCATCAACTTCATTAAGAATTTTCCTGATGATCTCTAAATGACCTTTATGTGGAGGTTGAAATCTACCTACAAATAGACCTCTAAGAACCATTAAGAGTATGGAGATTGCTCTAAAATTTAGCATTAACTTAACTTCTACGCCATGTGACTAACATTTACGTATAGTATAATAACTTAACTTAAGAGTGTAGTTTCTATGAATTGCATTAATACCCTTACGATCTTAACCGTCATTAATGATTTTTCAAGAAAGTATGGTATCAATGTTATCTTTACTGACGAGTTAAGAACATGCACATATGATTGGAGAAACAATACCCTGAAGATAAACTTAAACATGGTCATTAAGGCTATTAGAGATATTTTCAATTGCGAATTGAGAGGCCTTAACTATTTATTATTACACGAGTACTATCATAAAGTCCTAATTGAAAGTATCTCACATATTTTAGATCTTGATAAGTTAAGTAGAGAAGTCACTACTGACTTAAGTCTTGGAGTTGCTTATTACTTAATTCAAGATTATGTTATTGATCATATATTAATAAATGATTCATGGTACCTACAATGCCTACTTGATTCGTATTTGAAGAATATCTTAAATAGAAGTGATTTTAGAAATATTCAATTATTTTATGCAAAATTTGTTAGGAATCCCGTAAATCTATACATGCCTTATCACGTAGTTGCGTCATACTCTATAAGGAGGATGTTGAATTTTAACTTCTTCAAGTACAAATTTACGGATATTGAGTTGAGGTTCATTAATTTACTTCGCGATATCTATGAGAGTATTAATTTGAATAGTTGGTTTAAGTCGATCTACGTCTTGAAGGTATTAATTGATAATTTATTACCGATCAGTAAATTAGTTAAAACTGTTGAAAATGAGGTTATGAACAACGTTAATAGTATCTTTCCTTTATAAACCCTTCATAAGTTCTTAACAATTCTTTAGGTACTGATGGTTTCACTTTCTTTAAAGCTCTTTCAAAATCTTCATAAGTAATTACTAGTTCATCAGTATTTATGTTATCTCCTAGTCTGCTTATCATTTCCATTTTTGCTTCACGTACAAGTGCTGCAAGATCAGCACCACTATAGCCCTCAGTTAATTTTGCTATCTTCTCAATAAGTCTACTATCATACTTGACACCTCTTAAGTATACTTCAAGAATTTTCACTCTAGCTTCACAATTAGGTAAAGGTATGTATATGAGTTTATCGAATCTTCCAGGTCTTAAAAGTGCAGGATCTACAGCCCATGGTCTATTAGTAGCAGCTATTATGAAGATTTCATTACTGGACTTCAATCCATCCATCTCTATAAGTAATTGAGAAATAACACCACTCCAAACCATACCTAATGGTGATTCTCTACTCATAGCTATAGAGTCAATTTCATCAATAAAGATTATGCATGGTGCATTATCTTTAGCAAGATTAAACACCTCCTTAACTATTAGTGCTGCTCTTTCAGGTCCATATTTAGCTAGATCGGCACAGTTCAGCTCTATGACTGGTATCTTGAAGCTATTAGCTAAAGCTTTAACAAGCATGGTTTTTCCACAACCAGGAGGACCGAAAAGTAAGATTCCCTTAATTGGTCTTAAACATATCTTTTCAATAATTTTGCTTTTACTTCTTAACATTTCTATACACTTAATAAGCTCATTCTTAACTTCATCTAAATCACCAATATCGTTCCATGTTGTTTCAGGTATATTTATGCTTATCTTAGCTTCATCCTTAGCTTTAAATCTACAATATGCTAGTTTGAACTTTTCGTACATCTCAAGCATATTGATGCTAATGCTTGGTCTCTGTGTCTTAATAGCCCATTCGAGATCCTCTTGACTAATTGGTCTGTCCTCTTTCAAAGCCTTTAATGATGCTCTTTTAACAATCTCAACCAGATCTGCATAACTATATCTTTCAGTCATTTTTGCAAGTTCGTCGAAATTTATGCTCTTAACTTTAGGCTTTTTCTCTAATAACTTCATAAACATCATTTTTCTAGCTTCAAGATCAGGTGGTGGTATATAGTAGATCTTGTCAAATCTTCCAGGTCTTAAAAGTGCAGGATCTAGTAGATCTGGCTGATTTGTAGTTGCTATTACTAATACCTTACTATCATCTACATTTAGACCATCCATCTCACTTAAAAGTAGGTTTAGAAGTCTTGGTGTGATGTCATCACTGACATATCTTGTTCTTGCCTTACCGATCGCGTCAATCTCATCAATAATTATTACACAGGGAGAGTACTTTCTTGCAAGCTTGAATATGTTTGTCAATCTTCTCTCAGATTCACCATAGTATTTACTTAGAAGTTCACCGAGATTAACAATAATTAAAGACCAGCCAAGTCTTCCTGCAAGACCCTTAGCTAGCATGGTTTTTCCACAACCAGGCGGGCCAAAGAAGAGTATACCTTTAGGTATCTCAACACCATATTTTCTCGCATTTTCAGACTTAATGATGGGTGTGATTACTGTATCTTCAATTTCTCTCTTAATACTTTCAAGATCAATAATTTGATACCAATATTGAGATAACTTCTTAACATATTCTCTATCCTGAATTAGCATGGATATCTCAGTACCAACACTAAGTGGTGTTTGTAGTTGAAAGGTTCTTAACGTGATAGTACTTAACGGTTGAGAAATAATAGATAAAAATATGAGTGAGTAAAGTAGTGAACTTGATGTTAATACTTTAAGATTAACAATCTCTGAGAAATTAACAATGTCATTAAGTAAGAGTAATGGCATTATGAATAGTAGATAGTTCAGAAATGTCGATATAGGTATTGAGAGGTACTTAAACAATCTTAAAGTATTGATGTAATTCTTAATACTGTAAGTCATGTATGTACATACCATTAGTAGAAGAGTTAGAAATATGGTAGCTACAGAACCTAAATCAATTACAAAGTACTTGACAAAACTTGATAAACCTATACTGATATTTGAAAATGCTTGAACCAACTCATCACTAGCTAGTGATGTTAAAGGAGGTGAAGATACAGCATTTAGTGATGAGAAGAGTGTAATTTTCTTATCAAGAACTACTGAGGATGATGATAGTATGATGAAGTAAGTTATCATAAAGAGAATGGCTACTTTGAGAGTATTTGAACCATAACCTTTAGGTGTAAGAGCTGCAAAGACTAGAAGTGTAGGTATGACTAGAAAGTAAGCATCTGTGAAAAGTAATGCAAGACATAGCATTATAGTTAGAAAGTCATAAATGTTACACCATTTTATAAAGAGCACAAGAATTAGAGAAAGTAAACACGCACCAATAACTACACTCTTGAAGGTGTACACTATGGCGGGAATTAGGGTAAATACAATAACCGTAATACAGATTCTATATCTTCTAAAGTATGTAAGTAAAGATGAAGCGAGAATTATTATTGCTGAAATCGCTAAGGGGTAGAAAGAGAATGAATATATGTAGAGTAATGTTGTCAAGATTAAGTACATTATGGCTGTTGGTAGATCGTAATTCTTCAAATACTTCTCAAACATATAGTAATATCTATGATTTAGGAAATAAAAACTTGCTAATATTAGTAACTTTTAATTATTTAATTGAATCTAGATACTCTAAGTACTCTTTATAAAGAGTCTTCTCTGAAATTCCTACATTAATGTTTCTCCAAGGAAGTTCTTGATTTAAGTCCTTCTTACTATACAAGTACTTCTTGAAAAGTTCAAAATAATTTCTTAATAATCTTCTCATACTACCTCTACTAAGATCACTATGTGCAAGTTCAAGAATTATCTTATATACATCACTATCACCTATTGAGAAAAGTGCTTGATATGTTGCATGTAGAGCATCATATACATGTACATCAAGTTTCAGTTCAGACTTTAAATAATTCAACTTTCTCTCTAAATCATTAATACTACTCATAGAAAACCATTGCATGGGTGTATGAGGTTTAGGTATCCACGGTGTTATTGATACTATAGTTCTGATATTCATATTTCTTAACTTTTTAACAATATTCATAATTTCTTCAACATCATTCTCAACCTCACCCGGCAGTCCAATCATGAAGTAAAGCTTTACATGATCAATACCTAACTTCTTAGCTTCAAGACACTTATCATAAATTAATTCATTATTGAAATCTTTACCTAAAATATCTCTCAATCTCTCAGAAGACTCTGGAGCTATGGTTAGTACTTTCTGATTACCTTTAATAATCATTTCAAGATCTTCTTTATCAACAGCATCACCTCTAAGTGAGGGTATTGAAACATTAACTTTTAATTCATTAATTAGGAAGTTCATAAGTTTCTTAAATTCTGGATGATCAGTTACTGAAGGTCCTATAATCATCACTTTATCTAAGTTATTCAATTGAATTCCATTCTTTATAATTTCTTTCAGCTTTTTGAAGGATCTAAATCTCACAGGTCTCATTACATAACTAATCATGCAGAATTTACATCCTCTACCACAACCACGCATGATTTCCATCATGAAGCATCTCTCAAAAATTTGACCATAACCTTTAGGTGCTTTGATAGTTATTAACTGCCTAATAGGGTAGAAAGCTTCATCTAAATTCTTAACATAAACTTTCACTACCTCGTTATTAACTTCAGGTACGTAAACACCAGTAATGTCTGCATATTTCTCTAAATCCAACCCATACTCTCTAAACTTGTCAATAATTTTAGGTAATGTTTCTTCAATTTCACCAATAATTGCAAGATCAATAAAGTCTGAAATTGGTTTAGGATTACCTATAATGCATGGACCGCCAGTGAGAACTAAAGGATAGTTTCCACCCTTTCTATCCTTCCTAAGCGGTGGTATTCCTGACTTCATGAGCATTCTAACCATATTTACATAATCAAGCTCGTAATGAATGGGAAAGATTATAATGTCAAATTTTCTCAACTCTAAACCTGACTCTAAACTTCTATATTCATCACCTTCCATGAATATTCTCTCAACAATCACATCATCAATACTGTTTAATAGGAAGTAGATCATGTGTAGACTTAGAGATGACATTCCTACACAATATCTTGAAGGATATGCAATGCCTACTCTTAAATATCCTTTACGGTACTTCTTTCTAATGATATTAAGTTCAAATAGTTCAACACTCATTAATGATAAGTACTGTTTAATTTAACTTTGAGTAAAACTAGAGGTTTTGTACTCTTTGCAATATCTACAGCTCTCTTAATAATTCTGAATTTCATAACATCGTGCTTATGATTAATTACATCTAATGCCTTATCTACACCATATTCATTCATGAGCAGCGAGTATTCTGATTTCACAAGATAGTCAGATATTATATCTAAACTACAAATTTCATTAACATTGACTAAAGCAGTTATGGCAAGTCTTTTATGGTAATTCAGTACCTCTTTCTCTATCTTCTTTAACTCCTCGTTCATCTCTCCCATTTCCTTATCATCCTCTCTATCACTTCTATCTGTAAATACAATTCTAACTCTCTGTTTCCACTTAACTAACCACCATGAGATCCAATTACTTACAATTCTTCTAATCTTATCTTCATGATAAATTATGGCTTTACATAATTCTAGTCTTGCCTTATCTTCATTGAAATTCTTTTTCACATAGTAACCCTTCTTACAGTAAAAGTAATGTATGAAGTCCTGCATTGCATAGTTAGCTAGAAAATCAAGTTCATAGAGGTCTGTAAGTGTATATTCTATCTTGTCTATTTCATCGCGTATAATGCCTAATATCTTATCTTTATCGTAATTCCTTGAGCATAAATACCTTAATCTTAACATTTCCACATTTCTCTAAGTTATCTCTAAATTTAATATTTTATAAAAATTCACCTAGAACGTAAAAACTACCACAGAAAGTTACTTAGCAGAATGTTTAAAAATTCATTCCTAATAATACTACAGCATTCAGTTGTTAATAATTGAAGCTTGATCTTATTCTCAAGATACTTAAATATCTCGATAATACATCTTCTACAGACTTTGAATGTAATTTCAGGTCTATAATTGACTTTCAGTAGTATTAAGCCTTCTGGATCTATTGAAGGTACTGTACGTTCTATCTTGCATTCTATAAGATCTTTAACGTAGTTAATACTCAATCTTCCCTTACCAACACTTACTAATGTCCATACAATTTTTCTAATCATTTTATTCCTAAAACTCTTACCTGTAATTGTAAAGTACACGTAATTTCCTGATTTGATAATTGAGATATCATGTATGTGTACTGTACCTCTCAACTTATCATCACCTATAGTGAAATTCTTGAGATTATGAGTTCCTATGAAAAGATGTGCACAGCTTCTCATTAATTCAAGATCTTCCCCTTCATAAAGCTTAACATACATGTATGTTCTCGACAATGCTTTTCTAGGATTGAAAGTATTATCAACAATGCTCCAAGCCCATACTCTAATACTTTCAGGTAGTTTTGAATTTAATTGTTCAGGAAGTACTATCTGACTTAGATCAACAGCTATAACGTTACCTATAGCTGAAACTCCTGGATCAGTTCTTGAAGCTTTAAGAAGCTTAACATCTTCATTAAATTTCTTAAATGCTCTTTTAAGATATTCTTCAATACTTTCAGGATTGCCTGAAAATCCCTTAAATGTTGTTCCATCATAGAAGATTCTATATGCAATTCTAAGCATATTCTTATCCCAAAATGCCACATCATGTTTATCAGTTTTTATTACTTAATAAAACGATAAAGTATGGATCTTTCTCATAATGAGAAGTAGTGAACTAACAAGTAAGTATGGAGATAGTTACTCTTAATCTGCTATTTTAACTGATTTACTAATTAATCAATTAATCCATTAAGTACACGAGATGTTTAGTAAGGCGTATTTAAGTTATGGACTAATTGATAGACCTTTCAACCTCTCTGGAGTACCGTCTATCATTAAGAAGTATAGAGTTATTGGTTTTGAGAAAGAACTTAATCAATTAATTAAGGCATTAGAAATTTTTCTTAGAGGTAGTGATAATCTCTTACTTGTAGTTGTTGGTCAGTATGGTTGTGGTAAAACTGAACTTCTTGAACTCTTTGAAGAAAACGTAAAGACTAAATATGATGTAGATATTCTTAGACTCTCACTAACTTTTAACTTAAACATAGATACCGTACTTAACGTTATTAATAATCGCGTCAATGATAGACCACTAGTTCTACTCATCGATGAAGCTGATGAAATATCGAGATTAAATGTAATTTCAGCATTTTCAAGTAGTGAGGAGTTTAGAAGATTAATCATTAGCTTAGGTACGCTCATCAGAGCTCTACTTGAGCCTAAGAATTACAAAGATGTTCTTAAAATTAAAGTTGAAAAGTTTAGTAAAATCTTAATCATTATAGCCTTAACTCCTCAACTATACTATAGTGTCTTTAAAAATATAGTACCTGATGTCTTCGATATAACAAGAGGTAGAGTCTTTAAGGAGATTATCATTGATGATAGAGTACCTTTATGGCTTTTTGAAGCAATAGTACAAGAGAGATTACAATCGTACTCTACAAGTACTAGATTAGAAATGATTAATAAAGGTGAAGTTGATGATCTATACCCATTAAGATTTGAATATTTAGCTATGCTCTATACACTAATCTCAATTATTGAGAGAGGTAAACCATCACTTAGAGCTTTAATTAAACTCGTAGGTAAGCTTCTCGACGATGTAGTCGCTAAGGGAGAGGAACTAAATTGGAGAATCTTTAGAGAATTTCTTGAACAAGAAGTTAAGAGTGGAGAGTTAAAGATAAATTTAGACGTTATTAATCAATTGAGTAATTCTGAAATTGAACATGTACTTAACGCCATAGCACTCTCAGGAGTACCTAGAACTCTTAATTCATTAATGATGGAGTTAAAACATGATCCTACTAAACATCTTGAAGTACTTAAAAGTTTAGATATCATTGAGGAAGTTAAGATTGTAGAATTAGATTCTGAAGATAAGATAACACTGAGAAAAATTAACAATGATAGGTTAAACTTAGGTCTACCACCTATTAATGTTGAAGATTTAAGAGAACTTTCACACCATTACGGTAATTACTATACCAGATTCAGAAATGGTAAGACTAGACTCTACGTAATTTTTCCTGAAAGCTATGATGGTGGATTTAAAGCTTACCAATTAAAATCGCAACTCTATGCTCAGATAGTCTCAATTAAGGACTTAGAGATTTATGATAAAGTTAAGAACATAATTGCTAGAATTTCTAAAATTGTTGAAACAGAGTCTTCAGAATTATTTAAGGAAATTGGTAAAGTAATTTTTGAAAGAGAAATATCACTAATTCCACACGGTAAGGTAAGTATTGCAGTAACTTCGAGTGAGAGCGATGTTAGATTAGGCTTCATGGCATGTAAGGTTAATAGTCAGGAAGAGTTGAATGGAGTCTTGAAGATGCTCAATGAAGTAATTAATGAAGGTGTTCTCATAGTTAATGGTATTGAAAGACCGATAGATGCCTTAATACTAGTACTTGTGAGTAATTACTTCAGTAAAGATTACCTAGATGAGAAGTTAAGTATACTTCTTGAAAAACCATGGAAGACTATTCATGATAAGGCTAGAAATTACATACTAACAATTATCTACACTTCAGAAAATCTGAATGATCTAAAATCAATAATTTCAGGATATTATCTAGAGAATAGTCTTGAGAGAATTCCTAAAGAATATGAAGCTGTAATTGCCAGTTATAGAAGATTTAGAGAATTGATTGGTATTTTTAGAGATAAGGTTAGAAATTCAATCCTTAAATTAACTATTGGTTTACGTAGAGGTAAAGAAACTAAACATCAAGTGATCAGAAAAATTGTACATGCATGGATAAATAGTGAGAAAATTCCAGAACAACCAGAAGTTTTTAGAGATAATGAGGGTTATGCTAAGATTAGCTTAATTGAAGAAATTATGCATAAATACTTAACAACACATCACAATGGTAAAGAGTTGAGCATTAAAGAAATTGAACATTATGTCAGAAAAATCTTCCCAACGCATTTATGGAGAGACTTTAAAGAACATGATCTTATTTTCTTAATGAAATTGAGAGGATTATTACTACCTGCGGATAAACTATTCAGTAAGTTCTATCCGTTTAATTCAAGAAACGTTGAGAAGAGTTTAAACGTAATAGATGAAGTACTTAATAGTCTTGAGAAGAAATTCAAGATTGAAAAAATGAAACTTAAAGTTAAGAAGTTAAATGTAGATGTTGAAGTACTTCCAGATGTAAACTTAGATCTTGAAATTCATAGATGTAAAGGAATGTGTAGAGAGCTTATGGCATTACCACCTTCAAGTAGTGACTATTTAAAGAACCTATCAAAATTATTACTGCAAGTCTATGATTTAGTCGATCTTGTTGAAAATACTAAGATTGAACTTAATGCCAAGATTGCTGAAATTGAAACTAAGATAAATGGCTGGATCAACAATGTATTCTCAAGAATTGAAATTATTGAAGAGAAGATGAAAGAATTGCCTGAGAAGATAAGGCAAGAATTATTAGAAAAACTAAATACCTTAACAGCTCATGTTAAGAACTGTATCGTTAAAGTAAATGACTTAAAATTGTCAAGCATAGATAAGGTCTTCAACTCCTTAACAATAGAAGTAGAGAATAAATTAAAAGAATTTGAAGAGATTGTTGAACTTATTAAACAAGTACTTAGACAGTATAGTGAGATTGAGTTAATTTGTCAAGCATTACATAAAGTACACGAAATTTTAGGCAATGAGTATCCTGAGAAGTGTAAATTAGACTTCATTATTGATGATTTATTAATCATTATGAAGTCCGGAAAAACTCAATATCTTCAGGAATATGTGATTAAGATAAGCGATAAACTATTAAGCTTAAAGTCTGAATTGAGCGATTTCATGATTAAACTCTCTAGAGTTGTGCATGATTATGAAAATGCTAGAAAATGGATAATCAATAGATTATCAAAAATGGATATGAAGGTATGTGAAGATTTGAAGAACGAATTATCATTAACAAGTACTGACTTAAAAAGTATAATTGACAATCTTTCAAGAATAGAAAATGCTAAGAAAGTAATTGACAACATTCTAAATACTATTAGCAATAAATTTAGAGTAGAAAATACGTTAATTAGAAGAATTGCATTTATGGGATACAATGTAGGTATCGACGTTGATGAGTTAAGTATTGATTTAGGTTTAGATAAAGAGATCTTAATTAAAAGATTAGAGGATATGTGTAGGTATGGCTTGATAGAGAAGAAATATGTTACTTAGGTGATCTCATGGTAATAATCATTACTAAGAGAGACTATACTATATGTAGATTTGTAAAATGTTTAGAATTTTGTAAAGAAGTCAGTAATGATGTAGTTATTGAATTAGAAAATAATTTAGATAAGATAGATGCGTATAACTCAATAATCATAACCTCAAGACCTGAAAGATATGGCTTAAAAATTGTTAGAGAAAGTATTGGAAAGTTAGTAATTGGGAGTAAAATTCTAAATTCGCTCATCACCTTATACGAGGTTGAAAATGGTAAGGTAGTTCTTAGAAATGATCACAATATAGGTGTTGGTATTGAAGTTGAGAATAATGTAATTATTAGTGCAAGACCACTTAATCTATATCTTAATCATTATCCTAAACTTTTAATTGAAGAATTATCAATAATTCAAAACTTAATACATAACAATAATCTTAACAACATTATAGACACTATAGTCAATACTGTACTTAATGAGAGAAGGAGTAGAAGAATTTCAAGTATTATTGCTATTCTTGAGGAGATATGTAGTGGAAATTATGAGTTTATTGAGAAACTACCAACTCACATACTTGATCTACTTTACAGTTATGGAATAGTGATAAACAACGAAGTTAAGAAAGAGATCTTGCAAAAAATTATTAATGAAGTTAAGAGTAGAGTGTATCCTAAGATGTAGTCTTCTATCTTCTCATATACGTGATTATTAAGTACGTAACTACGTTTACAGCGATTGCAGGTATTGCTGGATGTATAAAACCTACAACTCCATAATTAATATTCTTAAATACTAGTACATGCCATAACACGTACGTTACTAATGACTATATTACTGCAATTAGAGCTCCATACTTATCTCTCTTTAAGTATAGTCCAAGTACTAATGGTGCCGTGAATGTTGATACTATTAATCCAAAGGCAAGTGCAACAATTTCAACAATAGTTGCCGGAGGGTGAAGTGCTATTATTAGTGGAATTGCAAGTGAAGCCATACATACAATTCTGCTAATCATCAAGGTTGAGTTCTTTCTAGACAAATCATTACTAAATACTGTACTTAACTAGTAGAGATGCATTGTCAAGAGTACTTAAAGTTAGTCCGATGATAGCTGCAACAACAATAGCTGCTAAACTTATAGGTATAATATTCTTGATAAGTAGTGGAACTACTTGATCTGGATTTTTAAGTAGAGTTAAGATATCTACATTAAAGCTCTGAACGATGCTCCATGATGTGAGACCTAGTGGAAATACCATTAAGGCATAGATAGCTATGAGTATTGGTGCTAGAATTTTTGCTCTAGAGATGGTTTCTTCACTCTTAGCTGTAAAGGCAATGTAGTATAGGTGAGGTGCCGTTATTTGAGCCATACTGATCACAAAGGCGATAGTGATGACCAATGTAGTTACTAAGCTAGTACCTGCAAGTTTGGGTGGACCCATACCATTAACGATACTTAATGCGAGTTCAGGTTTATAGATATTTTTAATCTCCATAGTGCTTAGTATATTCATGATCTTACCTAGACCGCCGATAAAGGATATTGTGATTATTGAAGTTATGATAGCACCTGCAAGTGCTATTAGTCCATGCATGAAGTTCGTTCTTGCAATTGCTTTAAAATCACCAAGTGCTAGATAAACCATTACAGGTAGAGTGATTAGTATAAGTGTTGTTTCATAATTGATTCCCAATAATGTACTTACAATCTCACCAGTACCTTTAAGAATAGATACTAGATAAAGTATGTATATGGCAATGATTATTAATGCTGTAAGTATTCTCAAAGCTTCACTACTATAGATCTTGCCAATAAATTCAGGAATAGTTATGGCATTAACTTCGCCTGCAAATCTCCTAACTCTAGGTAAAATTACTAACCACGCAATTATGGCAAAAATTATGTGAAAAAGTACGAGCCAGAAAACCACTGCATACCAAATAGGAAAGAGAAAACACCACCACCTACAAATGAGGCTGCACTAAAGTATGTTGCAAAGTATGTTAAAGCAATAACGTACGTACCTAAACCTCTACCTGCTAAGTAAAAGTCTAGAACTGACTTAGCTCTACTTAGAAAACTAATAACTATGGTTATAGCTAGGCAGGCAGCTACAATTGTGTGTATCAAAAGCATGATGCGTATTCTAGCAACAATTTATAAGCATTACTATCAATATGTGTGTAGAATTATGTATATATGGTAAAAATTTCACTATTCAGAACTTCTCAGAACTTAAATACGTATTAATACTTACATATAAGGTATGCTATATATGTGTAAGGTGCAATATTTATAATTCTACAATTTGATACTTATCACAAGTATCTGGATTAAGCCCTAATCTACATTTTCTAACATTGAGATTTAGAGCTAATTCTGGAAATTCTTCTACACTGTATGGTTCTCCAAAACTACATGATGTACAGGACTCAGTGTTCATAGCTAGACGTTTCAAAATTTCGACTAATCTATCCTTAAGATTAACTATCTTTAAAGCTTCTTTAATGAGCGTTCTATCGTATCTTTCTTTTTCCTTAAGGATCTTAATAGCATTATTAATATATGCTTCAGCTATTCTCTTAATTTCTTCATCACTTAGCATTAATTATCTATTTTTCATAGTTTATATTTAAGTTTTCAAAACTTAAATGTACTTGACCAATCATGGATGTTAAGTTAATGTATGCTATAATTCTACATGTAGTTTTGTCATATAGTTCTTTAAGTATTGAGTAGTCACTGCAGCTTGGTACTCTAACTTTCAATTCTTCCAAGGGTTCAACATCGCTCACAAGAGCCTGAATTTCAGGTAATGCTATACTTTTAGGAAAATCCCAAAGATCTACAGGTTTATCTAAGTTTTTAGCTCTACATTTAAATCTAGATCTTCTACTCGTTACACAGATACCAGCAATGATGTATTTCTCCTGAAGTTCGATTAAGAAGCCAATGATTAACTCTAGACCTAACGGTAATCTCTTAAATCTCAACTTAATACCAGAAACACATAGTGATGTATCATTCATGAACAACTTATAGTTTTGTTCAAGATTAATTATACCTACCCATGGTAAGTTATCAATGGGTACCAAGTATTTAGTACCTACCTTTTTAGCGTTAAATTTTCTAACAAGTTCTGTAAATGATGCTTTGTATAGTGCTTCAAGCTTCTCTAAAGAACCGACAACAATATCCATAGCTCCTTTAAACCGATTTTAACTCTCCTTTAAATACTCTCACACTAGAAAGGTAAAGATTAAATAGTCAAGAATTATCTTCAACAATTAATGAGACTTATAAAGTTGGGAAATCTCACAAGCCCTATAAAACCTGAAGATCTAGGTATAGATTCACATCCCTATGTTGGAGTTATTGGCGGTTCAGGACTTTACGATCCAGGAATTTTCAAAGAGACTATTGAAGTTGCATTATCAACACCATACGGCAATCCAAGCGATAATGCCTTAATCGGTAGGATTGGTAATGAATGGGTAATCTTCATTGCAAGACACGGTAAAGGACATAGATATCCACCACATAAAGTACCTTACAAGGCAAACATATGGACACTTAAAATGCTTGGTGTAAAAGCAATTCTTGCAGTGAGTGCTGTAGGTAGTTTAAGACCAGATTATGAACCTGGAGATTTCGTAGTCCCTGATCAATTTATAGATATGACTAAGAATAGAGATTACACTTTCTTTGAAGGACCATGCTCATGCCATATACAGATTGGTAATGAACCATTTACTGAAGAGCTTAGACAATTACTCATACAAGAAGCTAAAAAATATAACAAAACTCACGATAAGGGATGTTACATATGTATTGAAGGTCCAAGATTTAGCACTATGGCTGAATCAAAAATTTGGAGAGAAGTATTTAAAGCTGACATTGTTGGTATGACGCTTGTACCTGAAGTTAATTTGGCTAGAGAATTAGGTATGTGTTATGCATTACTTGCAGTCATTACCGATTATGACATACTAGTACCACATAAACCAGTATCTGCACAGGAAGTGATAAAGACCTTCCAAGAGAGAATTGAAATTGTTAAGAAAGTGATTGTTGATGTGATTCCAAAAATACCTAAGAATATTCATGAGAAGTGTGAGAAAATTTTGGAAGTAGCATGTATATAATGAGTAAGTTTTTGAAATTAAAACTAAGTTAGCTTTTTAAACAATTATCAAGAACTAATGTGTAGTAATGAGTAGTGAGTTACTTAATCAAGCATTTCAAATTATTAATACTGAAGTCCTTCAACCTTTAAATGATCTTGAAAGTGATCTTGAAAGTATTGTTGAGTATTGGTGTGAAAAGTTGAATGTACCTAAGCCTAGACTTGTAATCACGTTAAATAAGATAGATGAATGTCTATCTACTGA
This sequence comes from uncultured Thermoproteaceae archaeon, assembly GCA_964390355.1. GTDB lineage: Archaea > Thermoproteota > Thermoprotei > Thermoproteales > Thermocladiaceae > CAYMHS01. The sequence goes on from CAYMHS010000005.1 coordinate 47,265, forward strand.
TGAGACTACAAGTTATTGTAGAGAAATTACTGGAAAATACTTACCTGAAAATATGACCATAATTATGAACTATATATCAAGTATTGAAACACTAATACATCTATATACACATCACATACATGCTTGTGAAGTTGGATTATCTAGATATTTAAGTATTAGAAGAAATGAAGAGATTAAACTACCATGGGAGTTAAGACCAACAGAGATCTATGCTGTTATTAGAAGTAGAAAATTGAGTAGAGAACTAATTGATGATAGAATTGTAAGTATATGGAACAGAGACGTAAAACCGAAAATTAAGAAACTTCATACAGAAGTTACTAAAGTTAGATCCATGATGATAAGTATTATTAAGAACGTCTTAACTAGACAGAAGATGATAATTATTTAAGGATGAGAGAACTCATTATCTTCAGGATTAAAAATACATGCTGGATCTTCATCTAAGGGATCTTTAAGTTCAACATATGCTCTTGCTCTTGAACCCCCACATATATTCTTATACCTGCATCTTCCACATCTTCCCTTTAACTCTAAATTCCTAATTTTCCTTAACAACTCATGTTCTCTATATACCTTCACTAAGCTATGCTTTCTAACATTTCCTAAACTATATGTTAAGAAACCACTTGGATAAATTTCACCACAAGCTTCAATGAAGATTATGCCACATCCATCTCTCGTAGGTACTATCTTAATATCTACTTTATCTACTTTGGGTTTATCCTTAATGAGTTGTAACTTACTTTTAAGTTCAAGATATAGCTTACCTAATCTTAATTTCTCTACGTAATTCTCACCATACTTCTCAAGTTCTCTTCTTTGAAGTATTGTTCTTCTGAAAAATGGAGCTTCAACTGTTCTTACAGTAATTCCATACTTTAAACAATCGTAGAGAAAGTTTACAACATCTTCATTCTCTTCAGGACTTAATGCTTCAATTTCAGCACCTCTACCTGTCTTTATGAGAAAGAATACTTCCCATGCATTTGCTCCTGAATTTAAAACTATTTTAAAGATTTCAGGTAATTCATGAACATTACTTCTCATAACTGTAGTGTTGATTTGAAATTTGAGACCTAGATTTCTTAATTTTTCAAAAAGTTGAAGAGTTAATTCGTAAACATTAAATTTAGTTTCAAGACCTACTTTTCTAACATAGTTATGTGTTTCTTCTCTAGCACCATCAAGACTAATAGATAAGGCTTTAACGTTTAATCTTTTCAGCTCTCTTAAGTAATCTTCATTGACAAGTTTAGGTGATACTGCAGGTGCTAGTGCTGTAGGAATTTCTAAAGATTTAGCATACTCCAAAATTTCAAACAAATCTAGACGCGTAACGGGATCTCCACCAGTAATTACAAGTAATGGGTATGGCCTTTCAAATCTAGTAATTTCTTCAAGAACATTATAAATCTCAAACCTACTTAACTCACAAGGTAGTGGTTCAGTAATAGCATTAGCTCTACAGTGAATGCAAACTAATGGACAAGCTTTAGTAATTTCAAGGAAAATAATTAATGGTTTATCTTTAAACATCAACTTAACATTAAAGAATCATTATATAAATGTTTACTCTTCTTAATGTTCAATTATTTAAAATTTAAATTAAAGGTTTTACTGTTAATATGATTTTCTTTCTTTTCTACCAACCTCATCTCTAAAACACCAAATACCATCACCTACATCAATCATTACAATACTTAACTTGCCTAATAACTTATCATTTAGTAATACTTGTCTTGAGTATGGTAGAATTACAACACTACATAGTACAGGTCCTTCAATTCTATCTTCAGTTACTACATAAACTTTAACAGTATTTCTATATTTCAGTAATTGAATTTCTCTACCATCACCTGTAATTTTAGTAATGACTTCAGGTTCAGTAATTTCATTTAATTTTAATTCTTTAGCTATTGTTTGTGGAATTGCAATTTCAGGTTCAATACCAATAAATCCAGTATTTGCAATTCCTAACATTTCAACTACATACCTATTATCAATTCTTTCCACCCTAACTTTCAATCTCAACATTCTTTAACACCTCAAGATCAATCAAAGTTAATAAATAATCCTCAGGTTCGAGAAGTGTGAGTAAATAATCTTGCTTACTCATTTATAGAGAATCTAGTAAGGATAAATAAATATCTAACCTCCATCAACATGTACACATGTTATCATATGGATTAAGATACAGATATTACGTACTGAGTATGTATTTTCAAATTCTTTAATGTAGATCTAAAAATTCAATTTCTTTAACGAATCTATATCTCTAAATGGTACTTAATGTATTGTAAAATACATAGATTAATTACCACACTTCTCAAGAATTTAATCTCAGAATCAGACATACTGTAGTATTTAAGTATCTTAACCTCAATCTAAGCAATCTCTTCTCGATGAGATACTTCTTAATTACTGTGAGATTATTTTCAGTAATTACAATAACGTTATCTAACTCATCTACTATTTCAGACATAGAGCTATTGAATTTGGAGAATGTGTAATCTGTTATCTTCTCAATATGTTAGTGAAGAATTACTACAATAGAAAATCATTCTTTCCAATATCTTGGTGGTTCACTTCTCCTAACTTTATCTATCGGTTCATCTCTAAATCTCCAAAGTCCTTTACCAACATCTTCAAGTGCAATCTCTAATTCACTAATTGCTTGATCACTAAGTAATACTTCATCAGCAATTGGTGAAATTACTAAAACAGCATCAATTTCTTTTGATTCTCTATCACTAGTTATTACCTTGACTTTGCAATTCTTCCTACAAATCCATACCCTTAAAGGACCACCTGCAGTTTCGTAAGTACTTTCATAAACATTACTTGAAGGCCATATATTTAAGATTTTAGCTAACGGTATTGGAATTAATATTTGAGGCATTTCAGTTTCATAACCACTATTAAGTAATGCACTTGTCTCTACAGATTTGTCATTAACACTTATTTTTACTCTCACTCTTACAACCATGATTAACTCCTTTAGCAATTATTCTACCAATACGTGTCTTTTTACTTCTAATAAGACCAATAAAAACTCTCTTCATATAGTGTAAACAATTCATATGTTTAAATACTTTAAACATCGAGAAGTTATGGTCCTAGTATAAATATTTCACTCAATATTATTGCTGGTCCTGATAATGCTGGTAATATAATAATTGCATTAAGATTTGTTACTTCTTCACCATTAATTTTAACTTTTGTTACTTTAAATGTTGTATATCTATCACCTAACCAAACTTTAAATCCCATCAGATAACAAATCCATAATACGATATACATAATTAATTGATATACATGAAGTATTCCATAATCAAAAGCTGAAACAAATGCAATAGCTGCAGCAAGTTGAAGTTTTGCAAATAAAACAACATTAATAACGTACATAGTTCGTCTAGCACCTAATCCACGTCTACCAATAAGTGGTGATAGGAGAAAGTAAGGACATGTAATTAAGAAGAAATAAATATCCATAGGTTCAGTAGGACAGAAAGCAAATTTAGTAATTACATAACCACTAGGTAACATGGTGATGAAAACTCTCAGATTAGTAATATCGAAAAGAAGTTCTACATCTGTTCTGCAAGTACGATGATCATACTTGATCGCATATATTTTGAGTTTGAGCTTTTCGTATTTATGCAAACCAGATAATCCTGTAATACCTTTATAGTTATCAATCCAGACATAACCTTTCGCTAACTTATTACCTAAAGTATCTAGTACTACATAATGTATAAAACCCTGCTTCAATTTATCAACATATATCCTAATTAATAATTCAACTCTTCTTCCTCTAAATGTAGATAGTTCTAGAGTAACTATTGTCGTGTAGTCTAAGTCACATGCTGAAAATCTTATCTTCTTAATAAGAGGTTCAGGTACAGCACATCCAAGTATGTAACTTTTATTACATAAGAGCGTATTCTCAAAACCGTAAGCTAGAGTCATGAAGGATAATGAAATTAGTATAAGGACAAATATCAAGAAAATAAGTATATTCTTAATCATGTTTTAAATTACCCACACATAGGACACTTCTTGAAGTATCTAATAACTTTGATAGTATCCTTTCCTATATACCGGTTATTGTTTGCAAGAATTGTTAAGTACATCGTTACATTACCTGTAGTTAAAGTTTTCAACACATCACTTTTTCTAAATAACGCAATTATAATGGTCTTATTAATTACAACTCTTGGTGTTTTAACATAGATGTACTTGGCGATGTACTTGATAGGTTTAATATAACCATTTAAGTATATTTGACTAACATTCAAGACTTTTCCTGGAATTACTGCAAATGCGATAATCATACTCTTAGCATGCCTTGAAGTTATAATAATAACTTTAGGTTTAATTGAAATATTAATCCAGGTGAACGTTTCATTAATGTCCTTTGATAAAGCATATAACGTACTATTTAAATGTATTGAAGCTAAGTGTAGTGAGGATATGATCGTTACATTCCAGTAAACTATCTTAGTTGGTGAAGTACTAATGGCGAAGTTCTTTAACGTGTCTGTTAGGTTAATTACCATATTTCTCAAAAGATCAATCTCGGTATAGCTGTCAAGTAGTGAATAAATGATGAATTACTATTTTCTAAACAACATGGTATACAATTTTCCTGAGCGTAAACAACATCAAGCAGTGCTACTGATGTGAGAATACAAACATATATGCAAAGCTTCACAAATGTTGATATACTGAACTTTAAAGACACATTAAAAAGCGAGATCACATTTTGATGTCGTTAATGATTATTTAAATATTACTCCTAAGCAGTTTGCAATCGCCACTTATTACTGCGAACTCACGCATATTATAGTCTATTCACGTCTTATACATCATCAGTGCAGTGAGTCATGATAGTGCAGCATCTCTTAGCTATGCCCATTCTATGTCCATGGTAAGTTTTTAAATATTCAATCCACTACTCTACACCCAATATTGTATACGATTATTGTACGATTAATTGTTCAGTAATACCTCACGTATAGAGTAATAACGAAGTCGGATAGGTCTAATGTCTAAGAACTTACCCTTAGCGTCTTAAGTAACTTCCCTATCCCCAATTGTTACTGAAACTTACATGTCATGCACCGTCTTTAGTAGTGTTTTTGAGTTAGACTTTATACCTAAGAAATCTCTTGAATAGTTAATGAGTAGTATTATTGATAAGGCTTTACAGGTATTATCTAAGTATTCACTTTGTGATCATTGTCTTGGTAGATTATTTGCTAAACTTGGTTATGGCTTAGAAAATGCTGAACGTGGTCGAGCAATTAAGAATCTTGCCTTAATGAAACTTCATGAAGAATTACTTAAATGTGAATCTGATGATGATAGAAGAAGAATCATCGAGCAAATATATAGAATTGCAGTTACTGGTCATGAAGCAGCCATGAAGTTTCTGAAAAACTTTAACATAAATGTTCAAGTTGAGAATTGCTACATATGTGAATCTAGAATTTTTAATAATATAGATAAGCTTGTAGATTTAGCCTTAATTGAGATCAAGAAGTCAGGTGTTGAATTTAAGAAATTTCATGTTGGTACTACATTACCTAGAGAAATACTTAAGAAAGAACTTAACTTAACCTTAGAGTTCAATATAGATACTGCCGAATCTATCAAGAGAGAGTTGAATAGAATCTTAGGAAAGATGATAAGAAGAAGATTAGGTAGATATGTTGAGGTAGATATATCAAGTCCAGATGTTGTTATCATTATTGATCCACTACAAGAGACTATAAATCTTGAAGTAAGACCACAGTACATACTTACTAGATATAGAAAGCTTATTAGGGCAATATCTCAAGCACAAATTTACAAGAACGTGATAACCTCTATTGAGAGAGAACTAGAAAAATTGAAAAACGCAACCTCGTGTAGTGAAGTGATTATACATGCTTCAGGTAGAGAAGATATTGATGCTAGAATGCTTGGAAGTGGAAGACCAACCATTATTGAAATTTCAAAACCTATAAGAAGATTAGAGTTAGATGATTTAAGCAAACTGCTAGAGAATACTCACGAGTTTATTGAATTCTCAAAAACACTAACCCTAACTTCAAGTAGAGAGGTTAGGAAATTGAAGAAAGCTTCAGAGAGGGATGTAAAGATTTATAGAGTACTCACCATACTTGATAATGATGTAAGTGATGAGCAGTTAGTAAGTCTTGAAAATTATTTCAGAAACAGACAAGTTACACAATACATTCCTAGAAGAATTAAGAGAAAACCTAAATGGAGAAAGAGGGTTAAAATGATTTATGAATTGAAAATTCATAAAGTATGTGAGAGAATTCTTGAACTTTTAATTAAATGTCAAGGTGGACTTTACGTTAAAGAATTCATTACTAGTGATGAAGGTAGAACTGAACCTAGTATTGCAGGAACTTTAGGTGTAAATGCATATCCTGTAGAGTTAGATGTACTTGACGTACTTGAAGTTCCTTAAAGTTCAACTTTCTCAAGTTGTGTAAGAACGTAATTCCTAATCTCATCATCACTAGGTATTTGCTCAATAATTCTACCATTTTCTACGTACTTTTTAAGTAGTGGTTTTGGTTCTGAACCATCTCTACACTTCATTGATGGCTTATCTTCAAGTAATGTCACTTCATCTCTCATCTCATCAGGACATCTATATACTTGTTTAGCTCCAGGCATCTTTCCACGTTTAGTAATGGGTATCCACTTCTCTAACTTCTCATCAAAAATTTCAACAATATCCATACTAATATCTACACTTGGTGGAAAGGCTATAGCTGTACCAATACCAAAAATATCGACACTATCTTTCAATTTCATAATTTCATTCTCATCAATACCACCACTTACAATTATCTTCACCTTATCCTGATTAAGTATCTTGAGAGTCCACTTAATCTCCTTAACAATCTTATCCATCTTACCTCTTCTACTGCCTGGAGTATCTAATCTTATTCCTTGAAGTTTATCTTTAAGTAGATTTAACGCCATTAAGGTCTCTTCACGCTCATCGTAGAAGGTATCTACAAGTATATATCTAGGTACGTCATTTGGCATTACTTTATCAAACCATATCCACGCTAAGGTATGATCGTTCATGACTTGCTTAAATATTATCATTAATGCGTGTGGCATAGTACCTATAGGTTTTTTACCTAAAAGTTCAGCACCAAGTACTCCTGCCACACCATCACAACCACCAATATAAGCTGCACGATCAGCCATAGGCTGTATTGCTGGATGTACAACACGCGCACCAAAGAAGATGCATAACTTATTACCTGCAAGTTTCTTTAAACGTGCAGCTTTTGTGGATATTGAAGTATAGTGTCTAAGTATGCCTAGAATAGTCGTCTCATAAATGGCAAAATCTACATACCTACCCTCAATGATCATTAGTGGTTCATCTTCGAAGAATAAAGTACCTTCAGGCATTGCGTAGATAGTTATAGGTAGTTTAGCTTTCTCAACTAGATTTAGAACCTCTTTCAATCCTGTAAATATAGCCCACTTATAACCTTTAGGAAGACTAGTAACATGAAATTCAGCTCTAACTTTAACATTTCCAAGACCAGCAGCTTTCAAAACCTCAACTGTTCTAATGAAGTATATGTCTGTAGTCCTTCCACTAATAATCTCGTCTTCACGTGCAGTATAGAAACTTCTCTCCACAATTTGCAAGTACATTATTGCCTATTTTAAACATTAATACCTACATTGATAATATTACACAAGACTTTAATAAATCATACAGAAAGAGAATCTTTATGCGTTTTGAGGTAGTAATGATCAATTTGGTAAAGCTTGTAGCATTAATGATAATCACAGTATTTATAGCACATCTGTTCACAGACTATATAGTTAATAAGAAAAGAATTATAGAACTTATATCAAGACCATTTAAACCCATAACTAAGATCTTCAAAATTAGTGAATATGGATATCTAGGTCTTGTAATGTCAATAATACACTTCAGATCTTCACATGTAACTTATGCTACTTTACTTAAAAACAAAGTACTAACAGAGAGAGATGTTATAGTATTTACATTAATTCAAGAACCTTTATCAAAAGTAACTATAATATCTAGATTTCTCTTACCTTTAGTCTTCTCAATACTTCCACCAACATTAGCATTTAAATTAATCACAATAATATACTTAGAATCTATATCACTATTTCTTGTAGGTTCTCTCTACGCCTTCATGACGAGTAAGAAAATTTCTCATCACATCGATGTTAGTGATGAAGTTAAGTTGCTCGGAGATAAGACTCAATTAGAGGTGGTGGGGTTGAAAGGTAGGATATTAAAGTCTCTGAAATTTACCTTAAGTGTTTGTTGGAGAATTGTAATAACACTAACAATTATATCATTAATGATAAATTTCGGATTACTTGAATTGATTGCTCAATTTTTGAAAAATGTACTTACAGGTATCGACTCAAGTATAGTAATAATAGCTACCACACATACTTTCAGTCTAATTGCAGGTATATGCTTAGCTGGTGAAATGTTAAGAAATGGAGTAATTGATGAGTGGAGTGCTTTTTTAGGATTAATTCTTGGAAGATTACCACATATAGGATTTTACACACAATTTATTAATGAACTACCATTCCTGTACGGTCTTTATGGATTGAGATTGAGTATGAAAATTATCTTACTTAGAGTTTTGGGATTACTGGTCATGTACATACCTTTAATAACTACTCTTTTACTTGTCTTCTCTTAATGTTAATGATGTAATAGTTTCTTGAACTATGCTTTAATTGTCTACTTTGAAAAAGTAGAAATCTAAGTCTTGAAATGCCTAAAATTCTCAGTTTAAAGTATCTTTCAAATTTTCTTAACGTAGCTATAGTTATGAGAAGATTTCTATTTCTTAGACGAGAATTTAATATAGTGTACTTTATCCATGTAAAGATGTTTTGACGATATTTGATATTTTTAAATAGCTGTGTCATAATGATCTTTAAGATACTAGTTCTCCAAATACCATCAAAGCTAACTACCTGACCACCATCTCTTACACAGCGTGTCCATGATATTAAGGTTTTGTAGGGTTTTTCAAGAGTCCAAAGTACATGTCTAGAAATTATTAGATCTGTACTTCTAGATCTTATAGGTGGTTTTTCACAATCGGCTTGAACATAATCAACATTTACATACTTTCTCAACTTTATCTTAGCTATTCTTAGCATACCTTCAGCAACATCAAGACAAATTACGTAATTTTTCTGTTTAGCAAGTATTTTTGACATGAAGCCTGTACCACAACCCATGTCTACACATCTTAACTTACCATTATTGAAAAAGTTCAGAATCCTAAACCATACATCTTCAAATTCTACATGTCCTGGAAACTTATCATATACTTTACTCCTATTTGACCAGTATTTTCTATTAAGAAGTTTAAGTTTTGTAAGACTCATACTTCTCTACACCACCACATAACAGCTGCTTTACTGTGAAAATTGTAATATCCATTCTTTAATTTCGACTTAACATACTTTTCAATAAGTTCTTCATCGTGACTGCTTAATGTGCCTTTATACCTCTTAACGAGAATTTTAAAGTACTTAATTGCAGTTTCGTAAGTTCTTGTCCAGTTGTAGCTTATAATTTTAACATTAGCATTAATACCCATACTGTAGAGAATGTTGTATATAATTATGTAGTCAGGAAATTCTCTAAATACCTCAATACCTAACTTTTTAAAAAGCTCAATTCTCTCAAACCATTCACTAGTTCTAACAGTTTCAATAATGCAGCAGCACTTTTTGCAGCATTAATGATTCTGTTAATTTGATGATCTATGTCAGGAAAAATCCATAATACATGTGAAGAGAGAACTAGATCAAATTTTCCATATAGATTTGTATTTGAAAGTTCTTCCCATCTAGCATTAATTACCTCTATATTGTTGATTTCATACTCTATTGAGAATTTCTTGAGATACTTAATCATCTCTCTAGATGGCTCGATAGCTATAACTTCCTTAACAACTTTAGCTAGAGGTATGGCTATAGTTCCTGGTCCTGCACCAATATCAAGAACAACACAGTCATTACTTATCACACCTTCATTTAGTAATATATTCTTAACTTTCTCACCAAGTTCAAAATTGGAAAGTTTAACTGCTTCAGCATAATCGTGAGCTCTCTCATTCCAATACTTGACGATATCCATCTTTGAAGATTTTTCTCTCTTCCTAACATGGTTCATCCATAGTTTTCTAAATGTTGATAGATCTATCATTAATACTTAATAATGTTGTTCATAAGTCATTTATAAGTATCACCATCCTAGAGGTATAACTTGCGGTATCTTTCCATCATAAATTACTCGAAATCTAATGCCATAAACTTTCTCTAAAATTTCAGGAATAATTACTTCGTCAGGATAACCTTCAGCGAGTATTTTTCCATTATTTAGAATTACAATTTTATCGCTATACCTAGCTGCTTGATTAATGTCATGCATAACCATGACTATACTTAGACCTAAATTCTTACTCAACATCTTTAACAAACTCAACACTTTAAATTGATTCTTAATATCTAGATGATTTAAAGGTTCATCAAGTAGTAGTATCTCGGGTTTCTTAACTAGTGCTTGTGCAAGATATACTAATTGTTTTTCACCACCACTTAATTCATTGACAAATCTTCCAACATATTCTTTTAAGTTTAGTAGATTAATTACTTCATTAACAGCTTCCAAGTCATCATTAGATACTCTTAACTTACCTGAAAGATATTGAAGTCTACCTAACAATATAAATTCATAAACACTCATTAGTGATGGTGGTGGAGTAGTTTCTTGAGGTAAATAGCTAATAATTTTCTGAACTTCTTGTCTAGATAGTTTGGAAGTCTCAACACCATTAATGTATATAGTTCCTGACCAAGGTCTTAACATACCACATATACATTTAAGTAAAGTTGATTTACCTGAACCATTAGGTCCAATTATGGATAAAAACTCACCTTCATGTACTTTTAAATAAATGTCTCTAAGTATTGGTTCTTTCCTGTAACCAAAGGTTAACTTTTTCACTTCAAGGACTACCATACACCTCTCCTACCCTTAATTATTAGGTATGTGAAGAAAGGTACACCTACAAATGATGTAACAATACCTATAGGTATGATTGCTCCAGGTATTATTGTCTTACATGCAATAGCACTTGCTGAAAGTATTGATGAACCTACAAGACCAGACATTGGTATGAGAAATCTAGAATCTTCACCAACTAGAAATCTAGCAATGTGAGGTGCAACTAGACCTATGAAGCCAATAATACCTACAAAACATACAGCAATGGATGTGAGAATTGAAACACATAAGAGAGCTTCAAGTCTAAGCTTTTCAGGATTAACACCTAGGGATTTAGCTCTCTCATCACCAAGTCTTAAAGTAGTTAATTCCCAACATCTTCTAATTAAGTACGTTAAGACTGTCAACATAACTATAAATACGGCAAGTATTTTAGTGTATGTAGCTTTAAGTAAACTGCCAAAAAGCCAGAAAACAATTGCTTGAAGAGCTTCTTCAGTAGCAAAATATTCCATTAAAGATAGTAGTGAGTGAAATAGGAAAGATATTGCAATACCTGCAAGTATGAGTGTTTCATAAGTGAATCCTCTAACTTTACCAATAAGAATAATTAGTAGACAAGTAAGAAAAGCGAAAATAAAAGCGTTTAGAGGAACAATAAATTCTTCAGCATATGGTATGTTTATGAGGCTTAAACCAAGAGCATAAACGAGTGCAGCACCAAATCCAGCACCTGAAGAGATACCTAAAGTGTATGGTGAAGCTAAGGGGTTATTAAGTATGGTTTGCATAACAACACCAGCAATACCTAATGAAAAACCAACAACAATAGCCATTAACGACCATGGAATTCTGTAAGTCCACACAATGGTATTAACTAGCCTATCATTTTCAAAACCTAGAATTGATGCAAACACTTTATCAATCGATATACCTGAAGAGCCAACACTAACATTAATGATGAAAGTTATAAAGACCAGAGAGATAAATGAGAATGAGATGATTAATCTCCTAAAAATTAATGATCTATATATGTGTTGAGAATCAGATAAAGACATAGATTAGGTATCACGTATCACTTTTAAAAATATTACTAAGAGTGAATATGGAAAAATAATATATTATTTTAGGTAAGGTACAAGTTCTTTAACTGAGAACACCATATCTTGTAAGTGTTGTCTTATCAAGATGCATCATCCATATTCCTGTAAATTCAACACCCATAAATCTACTAAAGAATTCTTTAACAATAGCATCAGTATCTACATCACTAAATAAGTCTGGATATAGTATCTTAGCTAATAATAAATAGCCTAAGAAGTTGAAGTTATGATCAAGATCGTGATAAATTAGCCAGACATTACCTTCCCTAACAGCTTTAGTGCTCTCCATACCTTCATGCATCTTTATGAACTTAACTGCTCTTTCAATTACTTGAGTTTCATTCGATATACATACGCCACATAATGGTGTTTCTGGTCTCTTAATCCACCATGAGCAAGTGATTATCCATATTTCAGGATCTTGACTAATTACATATTCTGGATCTATTTCACCTATACGTGCAACCTTACCTTCAGCAATATTTACTGCTTTCAATTCTGCAAGTATTTCACCCCAACCATAACGTCCTTGAGTATACCATAATCTATATCCTCTTTCTAAAAACACTTTGACACCACCTTCCACTCTTTCAATTCTTTCAAAAACTAGAGATAACTTATCTAAAATCCATTCAGCAAGTTCTTTAGCTCTATCTTCTTTCTCAAAAAGTACACCAAGAGTTAAAATACCTCTCACAGGTCCTAGCATAGTCTTTCCATGATCAATAAAGACTACAGGAATTCCAGCATCTTCAACTTTCTTAAGAACATCTTCGTAAAATCTATATTGACCAATATCTGCAAATACAACGTCAGGATTTAGACCTATCGTCTTATCAATATCAAAGGTACCTCTATATAGATTACCAACATCAGGAATATTCTCAATTTTTGGATATTTCTCAACAAATACTACATAATAATCATATCTGTACTGTTTCCAAGAAGCTGCTCTCCAACCAACAACATACTTAGTCCATTCAGTTCCTAATAGTGCGACATAGATTTGAGGATAGAAAGCTATAACAATTCTCTTAACAGGTACTTTAATCTTTAATGTTCTATTAGCAGCATCTTTAATAATGACGTACTTAACACCATTTTCATAGGTGACTGTGTAGTTTATACAGACTTTGTAAAGTCTGACTTCAGCACATAATTCCTTAACTTCAGTAGGTTTTGTTGGAAAACCTCCTATTGGTATTTTTGAGGTTGTAATATATGTTAAAGTTCCAACTATAATTACTGCAGCAATTACTGTTGGAATAATGATCTTCCAGCTCATGCTAATCACCCATAGCGATTATAGTTAAGCTTGTTGAGAAGTTTATAGTATCATAAATTTCACTAATCTTCTTACTGTAATCTCTGAAAGTACTGGTAATTACTGTTACCTTATCTTCAAGTTTAAACTTCACATAACCTTCATCATCACTTCTAAAACTCTTAACACCACTTCTAGTTCTTACGTTAACATCAATGTTAGGTAACGATGTACCTTCATATAGCACTTTAAGCTCAATCTCATCACCTACATGAAAGTTCTTGAAAGTTGGTAAGTAAAGTTCAAAATCTAAACCTAAAGGTTTTAAATGAAACTCGCTCATACCTGTTGATATGTGTGTTTTTGCACATCCACGTAATCTGTAAGCCTCATCGATTTGATAACCTTTAACTTGAACACTTCTCTTATCACCAAAACACCACTTACCATCTCTTGTCTTTGAATAGATACCTCTATCGTAAGTAACAGCTATGGTGTATGCTCTATTCTTCTCAACTTTAAATTCTAGAAAAAGACCACCTTTACTTGAAGAATCCTTATCAATACCTACTTGATGAGAAACTTCTCTACCAAGATCATCAATAATGGTTAGTTTCTCAAAAATTTTAGGCTCGATCTTACCATCAACTTCAGGGTAGTGTCCCCATTTAAGTAAGATTCTTACATGGTCATCATGCCAATACATATCGTCAAACCATAAGTGATGATTCACAATATTTAACATAATCATTAATACTTAAGACACACTTATAAGTATTACCTAATACTATAACCCTTAACTGGTAGAATAGGCTCACTTAAGAGTATAACTTTATCTTGAGTACTCACCTTCATGGTATAGAAATAACGTTTATAAGGTGTTGTATTTTTGTGGTGTTGATGGTTGATTTTATCGATAAAGTTAAGAAGTTAATTAGGAAATTTAGAGACATTATTGGTCTTGTTTTTTGGGCTATTAAGGTTTCACAAAAACCTGATAAAGCTGATTACATGAGTGTTTTAAGGCTTGGTTTACTTATTGTTCTCATTCTTGGTACTTATGCATTTATATTTTCAATAACTGGCTACATGATTATTAGACCAGGATTTGCTGCTCCACCATATCCATTAAATATTGTTGTTATCATTACTGTAGTCTGTATTATTTTAATAAGTACAGTATTCCTTATATATAGCGTTAAGAAGAGTACTAGACCTAGTAGTAGAAGAAAGAGAAGGTGAAAAGTTATGAGTGAAAAGACTTGCTACTTGACTATAGTTAGAACTGTGAGTGGTCAAGAATATAATATTGCTTTCCTGATTAAGGCCAGAATTGAAAATAGAAAACTAGACATACCTTCAATAATAGTCATACCTAATCTTAAAGGCTTTGTCTTTGTTGAGACAGAACTTCAATATCTAGTTCAAAATTTAATATACGGTTTAAAACATACTAAAGGTATTATTAGAGGGAAAGTACTTGCAGATGAAGTTTTAAACATCTTAACTAAACCAGTACAAGTAAATGTTGGTGATCTTGTAGAAATTATTGCAGGACCATTTAGAGGATTTAAAGCAAAAGTTACTGACGTAGATTCTGAAAGTGGAACAGTTAGACTTGAAATTATAGATGCATCATCACCTATGCCAGTAACTTTAAGTATTAGAGAGATTAGAAGAATTGAACAAAGAGGATAAACTTAAATAAATTTATAAATATTTTTTAAAGAAATTATGTATTGTGAATTTTCTTGAAATAATAATTACTCAATGGCCAATTGCAGTAATTACTTTCATAGCTTTAACACTCTACTTACATTTAGTTTTTGAAGATAGAATTAGAAAACTTATTAAAGAAGAAATTAAAGGTGTTAGAGAAGAATTTAGAAGTGAAATTTCTAAACTTAGAAGAGATATTGGTAACTTTAATGAAGCTCTTCTTGAACTTCTACATGCTAAACAAGTAATTACAAGTACTGAACTTATACCTTTAAGAATATTATTAAGATCTGTAGTACCTTATGAAAAGACTAAATACTACACTAGAGAGGTTAGAGAAAAACTTGAAAAACTTCTTGAAAAAGATATTGATGAATATACTTGGGAAGATGTTTATGAATTTGAAAAAATAATTAAAGCTTTAGAGGATGAGTATGATGTTTCAAAACGTGAAGAACTTCTAGATTATGCATCTAAGTTAAGAGTATTTGTTATGCATATTAGAGCTAGACTTATCGTTCGTGGAATCTTTCCAAAAAGAAAAGAAGAAGAAAGAAAATAGCAAAACAAAAAATCTTAACTATAAGAAATAGATTATTGAGAAGAAATTGAAATAACATATTGATCAGATACTCTCAAGTGAAGAACATTATCTTTAGAATAATCATTACTAGCCAATCATATCTAAAGAATTAATTAGCAAAGTCCTGAATAAATGTAGAAGAGATAGAGATTTTTTGTAGATAGTACCGTAGTTATCTTGTTGAAAGATTGAAAATTGATGCCGTAGTAGATGATTCAACATATGGATTAATAGGAATGATGATATTAACAGTAAGAAGAATATTGTTGATGATATTAAGTACATTTGCGAAGTTGAAACTTAATAAAAGATAATACATGTTAAGAAAGATTGTGAATTTTGAAAATTATCGTAAACAAATTCTTGAGAAGTTAAGAAATTTTGAATGGTCAAGATATGATTTAGAGTATGTTATACTTTTTGGTTCAACACTTAATGATAAGATTTTTAGAATTGATAGTGATGTAGATATTGCTATCAAGTTTAGAAATATTAAAGATATTGATGACTTGTTTTAATAAGTATGTTAATTTACTTATAGATTTAGCTACATATCTAGAAATTCCTGAAAATAAGATAGATATTACAGTATTTAATGATGAAGAAATTTCATGTACACTTATTCTTGAAATTTATGGTTCAGGAAAAATACTATATGCTCATGATTTGAATAATTACTTGAATGATTATGTAAGACTTATAGGTATTTGTAATGATTATGAAATAAGTGTTAGAAAATTAGGAATTATAGACATTGTTACAGAGAGGGTGAAGAAACTTATTGATGAATAATCTTGAGTGTTATTAAAGAACTTTTTGAAATTATTGAAAAATATATTTCAGAACTTGATAAGAAAGTTAATACTGTGGGTATTGATGTTTTGATTAATAATTTTTCAATCTTAATGCAGTATTTCATATTCTTCAAGTATCTAACAAGCACTTATTGATATGAGTATGAGATTACTATCAATAATGGGTAGAAATGTAAAATCGTACTCTGATATTCTTAAAAATCTTGAAGAATTGAAAATATTGAGTAGTGAAGAGGCATTATTGTTTAAAAAGATTATAGATTTTAGAGATATTGTAGTTCATTCATATGTGAAAATTAAGGTGTATTGTAAGAAAAATACTTGTTGAAAATCCCTATCTAGATATTACTAAACTTATATATAAGATTTTTAAGATGAGTATTGATAAGGAAATTGATTGTTAACCACTTCATTGAGAGATTGTTTTGTAAATAAAGATTAATTAATTACTATCGTTCTGAGTCTTAAAGGAAGGATCCTAAAAATTACATCGTTAAAATTATTAGTTCAAGATATAACATCGCATATTTCAATTACTCTAAACGTAACTATGGAAGAAGATTAGACTAGAAAAAGTAAGAATAGAATTGAAAGGAGAAGTTAATAAAGTTGAGGTGTATCTTGATGCTCTAAGTAGAGCTTTCTTTTTCTTCTAGGATTCTTACGCTAAAGGTAAAGGTGTTGAAGTTAAGAAGTATTAGATTAGATTTTTAAATTAATCTTGAATGTCTTGAATTATGAGTATTAATAAGAAAGTTATACGTACATCTATAATTCCAGGTAAGGCTAATCCACAAACACTTTCACAACAACTTTCACAGTTAGGTCTTGATGTTAATAGGGTTGTGAATATGATTAATGAGAAGACTAAGATACTTGCAAATTATGGATTAAAAAGTATAAATGTTGAGTTGGAGGTAGATTTAGATACTAAAGAAGTTGAGTTAAAAATCGAACTTCCAGCTATTGGTGAACTTATACTTAGAGCTATAGGTAGAGAAGAAGGTTCTCATAAATCTATAAATGAAATTATTGGTGATCTTGATCTTGAGAAACTTGCAGAAATAACGTACATTAAGTGGGATGAACTTAAGTGTAGAAGTTTTAAGGCAGCTCTTAAGCAAGTAGTTAGTACTTGTAGAAGCATTGGTGTCACTATTAATGGTAAAGATCCTAAAGAGGTAGTTAAAGAAATAGATAATGGGCTTCATAACGACATTATTAGTAAATATGAGGAGAAATTGAGAAGTGAGGAAAGATTATAACTTTTCTGAAATATCCTTAAAGACCTAAATTCAAGTACATCATACTTTAAAGATGATGAGATCTTAACTATGAAGTACGCAATGTTTTTAAAGTAAGTATTTATAGTCAAGATTATGCTATACAACATCGACTCCATCATTAAAGCTATTGATGAAGCTAAGAAAAAAGCTAAAAAGAGAAAATTTACACAATCTGTAGATTTAATTCTTAAATTTAGAGATTTTGATCCTAAAAAACCTGAGAATAGAATTAACATAGCCATACCCTTGCCTAACCCCATACCTAACAAGTTATGTAAAGTTTGCGTCATTGCTAGTGGTGCTATGATTCTTAAAGCTAGAGATGCAGGTGCCGACGCAGTTCTTACTAAGGAAGATGTTGAGAAGTTGAGTGGTAATAAGAAAGAGGTTAGAAAACTTGCAAAAACTTACGATTTCTTTGTAGCTACACCAGACCTTATGGTTCTTATTGGCAGGATTATGGGTCCAATACTTGGACCACGTGGTAAAATGCCTGAAGTAGTGCCACCTACAGCTGATATTAAACCTGTAATTGATAGGTTAAGAAGGAGTGTTAGAGTTAGAGTTAGAGATCAACCACAAGCTATGACTAGAGTTGGTAGTGAAGTTATGGAGAGCAAGTTAATTGCTGAAAATGTAGTTGCTGTTATTGATGAATTATTAAAGAAGTTAAAACCTGAACAAATTGAAAAAGCTAGAGTAAAGCTCACTATGGGACCACCTGTTGAGATTGAAGAAATATTTACATAACCTTCATGGTTACTAGGATTGAGATTGAATTACTAATAAATAAGTATCTTCAACATAGAGAGTATGAAAAACTTGATGCCCTATACATGTGGTCTCTCTGTCAAGGAGGTTCAGGTTTTTGTGTAAATTTTGAACTTAAATACGGTTCTAGAAAGAAATGTCTAGAAGCTATTAGAGATTTAGAGAAGATTGTTGGTAGGACATTAACAGGGTTTGAAATAACTGAAGATACTGGTGAATATCTTGTTGAGATAATTAGAGAATTACTTGAAAACAATAAGCACATCATCGATACTTTAAGACAGGAAGTACTTAATAGAATTGTCAAGCTTAGTCAAAGTGCTAAGAGACTAGTACTACTATTGTGTAGAGAAGGTACGATACTTTTAAGAAATCTGCATGCTTATGAATTAATTCTAGACAAAATTATTAATAAAGTTTTTAGAAAATTCTCAACTTTTGAAGTTGTTAAGGAAATTTTAAGTTCAGGCCTTTTAATTGCATGTTATTGGACGCCTAGAGATGAATCTTTCCACATTTTTCACATACCTAAATATGCTGTAGAGATTTGGTTTGAAAAGTTTTGTAAATGTTAAGAAAGAAATATTTAACTGCAAAGTTTAGATAAGGTCTTAGATGAGTAGAGTAAAAATTCTAATACTAATAACCATATACATCTTACTTACAGTATCACTAACTTCAACAGCAGACGTCATTGAGAAAGTACATGTAAGAACTGTAACTATTCATGGACTTGCTGTTATGGAGAACGGTACAGGAACTATAGTTGACATTAATGTGACATTGATAAGTCCTGGTGATGGTAAAGTCTACGTCAGTACTAATCCATTACCTATAGCGCAAGAAGGAACTTACATAACATCAGCAACCATAGCTGCCTATGTAGCTTCAATTCTTGCAAATAAATCACTAAACAATTACACAATACTCATATCTGCAGATCCTAAAGTTCTAGAGATTGGTGGACCTTCAGCTAGTGCATACATTACATGCGCCATATATGCATTGATGATGAATAAGACTATAAGAGATGATGTAGTCATGACGGGAATGATAATGCCAGACGGAACGGTAGGTCCTGTAGGTGGTATTCTTGAAAAGGTGAGAGCAGCTGCCAAGTATGGATTTAAAGTAGTACTAATACCGTATGGAGAGCAGTACTATAGAAGAGTTACTGGAATTGTTAATATTATAAGAGAAGGTGAAAAACTTGGAGTTCAAGTAATTCCTGTCATGGATGTTAGAGAAGCTTTAAAGTATTTTGTAAATGCTGATTTAACAATACCAAAATTATCATTAAGTAAAGTACTTAATGTGAGTGATGTATATTTAACTCTAAGTGAAGCCTTATGGAACAAGATTAAAGAAAGAGCTCTGAGTAAGGGATTAAAAATTGATGATGAGATTAAAGAATATGTTGAGAAAAATAAGTACTATGTAGCAGCTACCTTACTTTATGAAAAATTGATTAATCATTACAGAGATAAGTTTAGAAATCTAGTTCTTAATGGTGCTTTTAGAGAAATTGAAGATATAATTCATGAAATTAAGAATAACTTATCAAGTGTTGAGAAGATTATTAGAAAAATTAAACCAACAACTTCAAATCTCGATATTCTCATAGGTATTTATGAGAGAGTATTAACAGGTAAGGATGCTGTAGAACTTGCCGAGAAATACTTCATGTCAGGTAATTATTTTGAAGGTATTAAAGCTCTAGCTCTAGCCTATGCCAGAACTGAAACTCTAAATGATTGGTTAGAAGTTCTTTACAGCATTAAGGGTGGTGTCGAAATTCCTGAAGACTTGTTAAGAACTACGGCTGCCTCTTACTTAATGTATGCTAAATCAACTGTACAATATGCTAAAACTCTAGTTGCACCTTTTAGCACCATTACAGGTCTTGAAGGTGAGGTTGAAAGACTTGAAGATGAGTTTGATAAGGAGAACTACATATACGTACTTAGTAGAAGTTTAAATATAATATCTACAATAAATACTCAATTAAATCTTGCATTAAGAAGACAGTTACCTATAGAAGATGTAGTTAGTAAGTTTTTAAGTCATGTTAAGAATTTAGCAATATACAACACTTATGAAAGTGTTGAATGCGGCTTAGTATCTCTACTATCAATATCATATATCGAGTTAGGTGATTATAGGTTAGAGAAGAATAATCTCGCAAGTGCTCTTGAACTCTACGAGACAGCCTCATACTACTCTATGACAATCTTAAGTATTGCGAAATCTCTAGGTTGTGATTTTGAAAAACCAACCATTTTAAATAAGACTTTAAGTGAAGTTAAGATCAAGAGTGAACTTCCAAGCATTAAAGTTGTAAGTTTTGACAAATCAATACTTGCAATCTCAATCATAATCTTAATTATTGGCATTATTGTACCTATAGTAATAATTTCTAAATTGAAATCATGATAGATGTACATGCACATTTAACAAGAATTTCAAACATCGATAGTATTATCGATGAAGCTTTAAGTAATGATGTTAAGGTAATAATCACATCGACATTAAGTATTAACGAGATAGATAGAGCATTAAGTTTAGCTAGAAAGTTTAATGGCAAGATCTATGTAACACTTGGATTAGAACCTACAAATCTTAACTTAAAAGATATTGAGTATATATTCCAAATACTTAAAGTGAGACCTAGAGAAGTTGTTGGTATTGGTGAGGTAGGTATAGATTATGTAAAACTTAGAGACCCTATTCTTAGAGAATTAGCAAAAACTCTATTCACTAAGTGGCTAAGTATTTCAAAAATACTAAACATGCCTATAATTATTCATAGTAGAGGAGCAGCTAGCAGTGTTGTTAAACTATTAATTGAAAATCAGGTTAAAAATGCTATACTACATGCCTTTTCAGGAAGTTTAGAATTAGTGAAGAGATGTGTAGTTGAGGGTTATTACTTTTCAATACCTCCAAGTATTAACTATTCAAAACAAAAGCAAGAACTTGTAAGAGAAGTACCTTTAGAACAATTGTTACTTGAAAGTGATACTCCCGAGCTCGGACCTAGACCGGGAGCTGAAAGTAGACCCGTACATGTTAAGCTTGTTGCTGAAATTATTAGTAAGTTGAAAAGTGTGGCTTTGAATAAAGTTATTGAGGTTACTACTGAGAATGCTATTAAACTATTTAATCTTAACGTTTAATTTCAATTCTAGCAAATCAATTACTGTTCTTAATCCAGGCTTTGCTGTGATTATTTTAGAAGCTAGATTTAGAAGTACACCTACAGTTCCATAATCTCCAGAAACTCCAACTCCTCCAGTACATTTCTGGAAGACCTATAATCTTGACTTCATCATAATCTTCAAAGTCTATACCTGCCAAGAATTTTAAAATAATTCTTTCAACCCCATTAACGTCGTAAAGAATGCATGTACCTTCAATTCCACAAACATTGTCATCACGTATTACTGGCTCTTGTTTTTCAATAATCTTACCAACTTCTAAACCCATACTTGAAGCTAATAGACATGCCGATTCTGCATAACCAACATGACCCGTAATTAAGCCGTAGACTGTTTTATATATTTGTATATGTTTTTATATGTTGGTTATTCTTCAATTATTATGAGTAGTTTACATGTTTTTCCAAGATGTTGTTTTAACTTATCCCAATATTTTTTATGAATGTATATTCTAATTTCTTCACCTTTACCTTTTATAATAGTTCCTTCAACGTACTCGATAACAGTCACATCTGAGAGTAGACTGTAGAAAGATTTATATTTTTCTGTAAACATCGTTTTTCAGATTCCCGATGAAGGGGTTAAGTCCTGTAACCGCAGGACTTCCCCAAGGGAGAGAAATTATACGTGCTTTGAAGTGTAAAGTAGCTGTTATTGAAGGTAGTTTTAACGATTTGAAAGAATTTCTTTGGTTATGGAGAGATAGAACTCAATGGATTATTAACATTATTTGGAATCTCAAGAAAATACCTACATTAAATCAACTTCATCAATGGTTTTACAATATCTTAAGAAGTCATGGACTTAGGGCTCATCATTGTAAGCAAATTTACAAGTATGCATTATCAATTGTTAAAGCTTCTAAAAATAACAATGGTTCTAAACCTATCTTGAGAAAATTATCAGCTAGATTAGACATTTATGATTATAAGCTTGATTTAATCAACGGTTATGTTGAGTTAAAGCTTCATAGCAATAAGATCGTTAAGTTAAAGTTATTGCATAGGAGAAAATACTTACAGAAATTTATTAATTGGAAAAATTATGAACTTGTTGTTAAACTTGTCAACAATGAAGTTTATGTAATTGCTTACTTTAGTAAAAAGGTTGAATTCTATACTTCAATCAATGTTAAGGTTCTTGATCTTAACTTACCTTATATAACTGAACTTAATGTTGATAATGTTTTAAATAAAGTAAGTATTAAGAATAGAGAAACACCATTCATTAAGTACTTGAAATTAAAGTGGAGAACTCACATTATTCAAAAACAATATTCAAAATCATGGAGATTTAATAAAAATATTTTGAATAAGGTTAGGTATTGGTTTAAACGTGCTAGAAATGTATTGAATGATTATTGTTGGAAATTTGCTAAGGAGATTGTCTTAAATGCTAAGAAGAATTTGCAATTGATTATTTTTGAGAAATTGGAAGATGTTATTAGAGGTAAAAGTGGTTGGAAAGTTCATGGTTTTTGTTATAGGAAGTTCGTACATGCTCTTAAATGTAAATGTGAAGAATTTGGTGTTCCATATATTGAAGTTAATCCTAAAAATACATCGAAAATATGTCCAATATGTGGAAACTCATTAACATTCATAACGTATAGAATTGTTAAGTGTAGTAAATGTGGTTATGTAGGTACTAGAGATGTAGTTGCAGTGATTAATCTCTACAAAAAAGTATTTAATAAACTTCCCTCAATTCCGTACCTTTTATATTTCCAAGACCGTGTGCTCGGGTCACACGGGATGAACTTTCCTGAAGGAGATGCAAACCCAAGACCGATGTGGGAAAGAAAAACATGAGGGAATGACAACATATAAAAATATATAAAAACATATACAGACCCGAACTCAACGCCATAAATGAGTATTTTCATTCCTTAATCACTCTTCTCCTACGCATCTCTAATCTGCTTAAGAACTTGTCAACATTTTTGATAAGTAAGTCTAAGCAATCTCTAATAGCCTTAACTATATCCCAATCTACAACATTCACATTGTAGTTAGCATAGTCATCCTTTAATTTAGCATGTATAGAGTATTTCAATCTCTTACCACTACTTGCCTTCTTGTAAGTCTTTATAATAATCTCAAAATTTATAACATTAGTCATTCTCGTAATTTTACCTAGATAATTACTTAGAACTTTCTCAATCATTTGTCTTATCCTATCATCAACATCTACATCCATCTTGAACGTTATAGGTAGAGTTATTTTGAAAAGATCGCTTAGTTTCTTAATCATATCGTAAGTTGATACTATACCAACTACTCTACCGTCGCTAATTATCGGTAATCCTGAAATTCCACTTTTACTTAACTTATCAAATACTGACATTAAGTCGTCGTTAATACTTGCAGTAATTACTGGATAATTCATCACCGCCTTGATAGGTGCTGCAAGAATTTCAATTTCAGAACCTGCGATCTCACCTCTTCTAGACCTTCTACGAAGTCCTGCATAGTATATTTTCTCAACTATATCTCTCATAGATACAATACCTACAAGCTTATCATCAATAACGGGTAATCTAGTCACACCATACTTAAGCATTAACCATTTAGCTCTAGCAACAGCTTCATTAGGACTTATAGAGATGACATTACTACTCATAATTTCAGATACTCTATAATTTTTCAGAATGTTGTTCTTTAAAGCATATTCAATAACTTTTTCTCTAGTAATCATTCCCTCAATTTTCAACTCATCATTGGTGACAGGTAGAGCTTTAATTCTGCAGGTTATGAATTTTCTTAAAACTTCATTAAAATCATGACTAGACTTTACGTAGAGTGGTCTTGCCATGACGGTATAGATTCTAGATTTAGGACTAACTCTTCTTTCAAGTAGATCTCTATATGTAACTACACCTACAAGCTTATCATAATCATTAACTACAGGTACAGTCCATACTTTGAAGCTTCTCATTTCATTTAAGACTTTACTAATAGTCATATCTGGCTTAGCTACTATATTAACTTCTGTAACTAGATCTTCAATACTCATCAAGCAGTACTAAACGTACACCTACTTAAAGGTTAAGATTGAGTTATACGTTTTACTCTAGACATTGTATAAGTAAAAGTGTTGGAGATATCACTGGAGGAAAGTTTCATAACTATGTTAAGAGTGATCTCCAAAATAGCTTAATGCTATATAGCATACTTAAACCCATATAGCTGTAATTCACTAGAATTAATGTGAATATACTACATAAAATGATCTACTAAAGTGACGTTAAGTTTAAACTAATCGAGACATTAGCATCAAGAGAAGGAGTAACTTTAAGAGAACTTGCTAGATGTGTAGGTATAAGTCCAAAAACCTATACAAATACTTACATGAACTTAACGATAAAGAAATAATTACAAGTTTTGATGTAAGTTCAAAGATAAGAATATACAAATTAAGTCAAAATTATGATTGGGTAAGAAAATACTTTAAGAGAGATTAAATCTATATAGTGATATATTGATCTATATACTTAAATACTGAATCAGATACGAACCTCCTCACCATTAGAGAATTTTCAGAGATGTTGTGAGAAGTTTAAATTGTCATTTAAATTAAGTACTTGTGTGAATAATACTGAAGAAGTTATGAATAAGGTTTTAGAAAGAATTAAGGAGTATGTTATAAATTTTGAAAGAATAAGTCCTAATAAGGTATTGATTAGAGTTGATAAGGAGAGATTAAGAGAAGTATGTAATTATGTATATAATAAATTGAACTTTTACTACTGTGTTGGTGTTTTAAGTGATGAAAGAGCATACACAAGTCAATACTCTGTATATCATGTATTTACACATGATGAGGTAAATCTCTACATTATTATTTCTTCAAGTACTCCTAACTTAACATTACCATCAATAACACGTGAAGTACCTCCTGCTAATTGGTCTGAAAGAGAAGCTATGGACTTGTTTGGTGTAATTTTTGAAGATCATCCAGATCCTAGAAGACTCGTAAAATCTGATGATTTTCCTGAAAAACTCTATCCTTACAGGAAAGACTATAAGTACAACTATAGACCTTGTGGAGAATTGAAAAAATATCCCTTTAAAGGTTATACTGATGTTAAGATCATTGAAGTTAGCCCTCATCATCCACTATTTCATGAACATGAAGATTTCATAATATATGTTAAGAACGATGAAGTAATCGATATAGATTATAGAGGATTCTACAATTATAGAGGAATTGAGAAAATAGGCGAGGCTAGACTAACTATTGATCAAATACCATTCCTAGCAGAGAGAATTTGTGGGATATGTGGTTTTGCTCACTCATGTGCTTATTGTCAAGCGATCGAGGAGACTTTAAGAATTGAAGTATCTGAACGTGTATATTTTATCAGAACTTTAATGTTAGAGTTAGAAAGAATTCATAGTCACATGTTATGGATTGGACTAACTCTATACTTGACTAATTATGTTAAAGGTTTTGTACAGATTATGAGAGTTAGAGAAGAAATTATGAACTTATGTGAAGAAATTACTGGTAATAGAAAAATGTATGGAATTAACCTTATAGGTACTGTACGTAGAGATCTAACACTACAACTCGTAAGAAAAATTCAAGACATTCTCAGCAAAGTTGAACGTGAATTTAAAGATGTTCTCACAGCTATTCCAAGCAGTGTAACTAATAGGTTAAGAGGTATCGGTATTTTAAGTAAAGAAAATGCTAGAAAACTATCTGTTGTTGGACCTACAGCTAGAGGTTCAGGAATTAAACGTGATGTTAGAGTTAATCATCCCTATGCTGCCTATAGAGAAGTTAGCTTTAACATACCAACATACTCTGAAGGTGATGTTTATGCAAGATTTATGGTACGTGTTGATGAGGTTTTTGAATCCATAAATATATGTAGACAGGTATTAGATAAGTTACCTAGAGGTGAAGTTCCTAAAGAAGTTAAGTATGAAATTGTCGAGAAAAGTATAGGTATTGGTTCAACAGAAGCTCCTCGTGGTGAAAATATTCATTTCGTAATTATTGGTAGAGAGAAGAAACTTCTAAGATGGAGAGTACGTGCACCCACATACGCCAATCTACAAGCCATACCACACATGACTTACGGACAGAAAATACATGACGTACCATTGATCATAGCCAGTATTGATCCATGCTTAGCATGTACAGATAGAGCAATAATTATTGATGTTAAGAGTGGAAAGTGGAAGTCAACCTCCATGTTAAGACTTGTAAAGATGTGTATGAAGGTGAATATGAAATGACTTACAGAACTTTTCCCAAAATAATCTCTAATAGATGTATTGGTTGTGGCTCATGCAGTAATGTTTGTCCAACTAACGCTATTGAGATAACTCAATATGAAGATTATAAGATTGTGAGGATATTTTATGGAAGATGTATACAGTGCTTCATGTGTGTAGATACATGCCCTGAAAATGCTATAATTCCTAGAGAAGATTATGACATAATCACAGACAATATCGATAATCTATACTACGAAGTTTGCTTGAAGATGGTTAAATGTGAACTTTGTGGTAAATACTTCACAACAAAGAGGAGTTTAGAGAAGTTAGTAAATGAACTTAAAAGTCACGGTATTGATTTAAGTGAAGATATGTTAAGAATGTGTACTGAATGTAGAATATTAAGTCGAAAACTATATCCTCTACGTATAATTCTGTAATTAAGTAAGTTTTTAAAAATCCACAAATTGACAGTAATAATTGACAAGTATGGGTGGTAGACAAAGAACATCACTCTTTCTAGGTATTGGTGAAGAAGAAGAAAGAAAAATTGGTAAGATTGAAGAGGAAGAAAAAGGTAAAAGTAAAGGTAAAGAGAAGAAGAAAAAGTAAATGTACTATCCTAAACTTGTCAAACCTCTAATCGATATTGCTATTCCATGGAACGTACTTGAAGAGGCACCTGATGAACGTGAAAAAGTTAGAAAGATTGGATATATTGGTAGAGGTGCAGCTATTTTTCAAGTAAATAAAATAGTAATATACACGTACGGTAAGTACGATAGAAGAGAAGTTGACTTTCTTCTTAAAAACTTATTATACCTGAAGACACCACCATATCTAAGAAGACATATATTCAAAATTGAGAAAGAGTTGAAATTTTCGGGACTTTTACCTCCTTTGAAGACTCCTAGTCATGGATTTTCAGAACCTAAAGTTGGTGATGTGAGGGAAGGTATTGTAGTTAGATGGAATGGATATTATTCAATAGTTAAGATTGGTGATAAGTATTTTGCAAAAATTCCCAAACCATACCCTATTGGTAGTAATGTTATTGTTAAGCTTGAAGCTAAGACTGATAGAGAAGATACTTTTAGAGCAAGTGTTATGAGTAAAGATAAGTTAAGTATTTATTGGAATGTTGATGTTGAGATTAAGAGATTGAAGGAAATTATAGGAAGTTCTGAATATTGTATCAAAATATTTACAGGTAAAGAAGGAAAATGTATATGTAATGTTGTTGAGAAGTTCGTAAGCTCTCTCAAAAAAGCAAAGAAAATATTAGTAATTTACGGTTCACCAAGATGGGGTGTTGATGATATATTGAGAAGTGAAGGTTTAGAGATGGAACTAGAGAGGAACTTCTTTATAAACTTCGTACCTGAACAGGGAGTTGAAACTATAAGAACAGAGGAAGCAATAATACTAACCTTATCCATCATTCATTTTATGAGAACTTGCATGAAAGTATAAGTTTAAGTACGTAGTTAAATAATTATTAGATGTGCTGAACGAAGAGTTACTTAATTATTTAAAGAAACATTGGAGAGGAGTTTTAGGTCTTATAGATGTAGATAAGCCATACTGTATACCTATGGCATACATCATTTACAACAATGATGTTTATTTCCTCTTCGTTAAGGAGGGAAGAAAGACAGAATGCTTAAAAAGAAATAGAAATGCATGTTATTTAGTTGAACTTCTAGAACATGGTAAACACGTATCTATACTTATGGAAGGTTACTTAGAGAAGACTTACGACTTAGAGAAAGTTAAGAAAGTTCTTGAACTTTTTGTAAAACACATTGTTCCTAAAGATGCATATCTTAGAGGTTTTGAGTTCAATATAGATGAACTTGCTAGACAATACGTATATTCTGACACATATGCAGGTATATATAGATTCGTTATTAAGAACTACTCAATAATGATTAAGTAATACTCACCCAATACATCATGAATATTATAGCCATGATTATTATGGTTAAGTAGGCAAGTATTAGTAAGATTAGAGCTTTCTTCATGAATTAATTTGTATATAGGCTATCCTTTAAACTATACCTATTAATCACTACTTAAACACCATTCAAGTACTTCATTAATGATTGAATCTACATTACTTGCAACTTCGTCATTAAGACTTGCTAACTTCATATTCAATTCTCTAGATCTCTTACTATAGTATTCAATTAAGTCTTTAACATCATACTTCTGCTTATGGTATATGCATGCTCTTATCAATGTTGATAGTTTGTCAAAAATGTTTACAAGAATACCTTCAAGACTCTCGCTAAATCTATACTCTTTAAAGAGCGTATTTAACTCATTGGAAAGTTCTAACTTTTTAAAAAATTGAATTTCAATGTCATTCCAATCAATTACTCTCCTAACATCACCTGAAACATTACCTATAAGTGATTCTTGAAGATCATGTATAAGGGCCATTTTTAAGATCTTACCCACATCAATATTCTTAACTTTAAACTTTTCAATGAAGTATACTATCAATAGTGATACAGTAAATATATGATCACTAACAGATTCTGCACATGATTGAGAAACTCCACGCTGTATCCATCCAATTCTTGGGGTATTTATGAGAGTATCTATAATCTTGATGAGCTTAACAATATTCATGAGTGTTAATTTATGATTTTTATTTTTTTAACTTTTTGAAAAGTTAAAGGATGTTTCCTGAAATTGAGAAAATTTCTAGAAAGGACTTACTAAACATTACTTTAAATGTTCTTAGAAAATATGGTGTGAAGCCTAGAGAAAAATTAAGTCAAAATTTCATAATTGATCCTGAAGTTATTAAGTTAATTCTTGATCAAGTACCTAGAGATGGCATTATCTTAGAGATAGGTACTGGTATTGGAACGTTAACATATTATCTAGCACTTAAAGCACGTAAAGTATATACAGTAGAGATTGATAAGAAGCTTGTTAAAATTGCAAGTGATGTACTTAAAGATCTTAAAAACGTCGAGATTGTTCAAGGTGATGCTTTAAAGATTGATTGGCCAGAAGTTGATTATTTAGTATCTAACCTACCTTACCATATAACTAGTCCTTTAATTATTAAAATGATTAAGTATAGGATACCAAATGCTGTAATTACTGTACAATTAGAAGTTGGTGAAAGATTATTAGCTAAAGCTGGTTCTGAAAGTTATGGTAGATTAAGCATAATTACTCAATGCACATATAGTATTGAAAGATTACGTAAAGTAGGGCCTGAAAGTTTCTACCCCTCACCTGAAGTATCTTCAATCATTTTGAAGTTAAGATATAGAGAAGAAAAGTGTATTGAAGATCTTGAATTACTTGAAAAAATGACGAGTATACTTTTTAGACATAGAAATAGAAGTATTAGATGGGTTGTTAGTAAGTACTTTGGCGATGAATTTCTAAACTACATTATTAGTAAGAACTTTAATGTTAATATTAGAATTCGTGATTTAGATCTTGAGAGTATTGTTAAACTAATCAATTACTGTATTGAGTGTAAAATTAATCTTCAATAAGTCTTTAGCAATCATAGTGTTTGGAAAGATCTTAACTACCTCACTTGTAAGTAATTCTTCATCACTTCTATATCGAGTACTTATGTGTGTAAGTATGAGAAGTTTAGCATTTACTTTTCTAGCCATAAGAGCAGCATCAATACTTCTTGAATGTCCCTGAAACCACACATTCTTAGCGTCTTCTTCAGGCTTGAAAGTTGCCTCATGTATAAGTACGTCAATGTTACCAATCTTTAATAAATTATCTGTAGGTGCTGTATCTCCTGTGTATACGATAGTGAACTCTCTCTTTCTATACGGTATAGTTACCTCTTCAGGTCTAATTACTCTTCCATTACTTAAAGTAACTACTTCACCAGACTGCAATTTTGACCAGAGAGTTCTTGGTATGTTTAGCTCTCTAGCTTTTTCAGGTAAAAACTTACCGTAAGGAAGTTTCCATGTAAGTACGTACATTAGTGAGGGTGTTGTGTGATTAGCACTAATGCATTTAATACATAAATTCTCATGACATATAATCTCGAGAACTTCATCTCTAGGTTCTACTTCAATAACTTTAATGGAAAATTGTGGTTTTGCTAGAAATTGAAGAATATTCTCAACAAAATTCCTAATTGCAGACGGTCCGATGATGGTTAATTCCTTTCTTCTATCTAGAAGAATCATAGATGCTAAAAGACCTGGAAGACCAAAAACGTGATCTCCATGTAGATGAGTGATGAGGATATGTGTAATCTTGTGAACACTAATACCAACATCTAATAATCTGTACTGTACACCCTCACCAACATCTAAAAGTATATAGTGCACATTATCAGTAACTAGTATTGAAGGTAAAGCACGTTCCTTAGAGGGAGTACCTGCAGAAGTTCCTAGAAAGATTAAACTTACTCTTTTACAAAACCTCACTATGCCTATGAGGTTATGAGAACTTTATAATTTTTAATAATCAAGCATTAAGTCAAGATTTAAAAATTACTACATAGATATACTTAAAGACTAGTAAAATGAGAAGTGATACTCCATTCATGCCTTTCGATGCAAGAATTGCAGATGTTCTAGGACTTCTGGATGTTATTATTAATGAATTTGGAGGTTCTGGTGATCTCTATAAGATAGCTAAAGAAATGGATTATGATCTTGAAGATCTGATACCAGCACTTGATGCTGCTAAGTATTTAGGATTCATCATTGTCATTAATGGTGATGTAAAAGTTACAGAACTTGGTAAGAAATTTCTAAACTCTAAGGTTAGTGAAAGAAAGAAAATACTTAGGCAAGTACTTACAAAACTTGAACCATTCAAAACAGCCTACAAGTTAGGTTTAGAGAGGTACTTCACTATAGATGAACTTGTAAGTAGACTTGACGAGTTAGGTTATTTCCAAGTTAGAGAACCTAAAGCTAAAGAGGCATTAATAATGCTAATAAGTGAATGGGGAGTTTTTTCAGGTCTCTTTAAGAGAGTAAACGATAAGTATTACACTTCAAGAACTATTTAGAAAATTGAGATAGAGAATAAATACTTTAAAAGTATATGTGAAGATATGACACAAGTATCACCAACATTAATCTTTAAGCATATAAACAATTCAACACTTCTACAACATGCATATAAGTATCTTGAGGAGAATGAGGAGGTTCAAGAACTTTTAAAGCTCAGTAACATCTTTGCAGTATCAAGACTTAAATATAATGATCATGGACCTGTACATGCTAAAATTGTTGCAGGCACGGCACTTGAACTTTTTGACAAACTTGTAAATAGAGGTGTTGAACCAACAACTTTGAGAGATAGAACTTGTGAAAATCTTGATGAAGCTAAACTAGTTATTCTGTTAGCTTCATATCTTCACGATATAGGTAATGCAGTACATAGAGATAGACATGAACTTATCGGTATGTTACTTGCAAAAGATATACTTGATAAGTTATTACCAAAAATTCTACACAATAAGAGAAGCATGTACAGTATCAGACAAGAAGTACTACATGCAATCTACGCTACAGAATACAATGTACAATGCTTAACAGTAGAAGCTGGTGTTGTCAAGATAGCTGATGGTCTAGACATGTCTGAAGGTAGAGCAAGAATACCGTATAAGCTAGGTAAGACAGATATACATGCAGTTTCAGCTTTAAGTATTAAGAGAGTCGAGATCGATTATGGAAATGAAAGACCAGTAAAGATAATGATATACATGGAGGATATGGCTGGAATTTTTCAAGTAGAGAAAGTACTTATGCCGAAAATAGCAACTAGTGGTTTAGAAGATTATATCGAAGTATATGTCTATAGTAGAGGAAGAGAAATACAGACATATCCTGAAAAACAATTAAGACAAGTTTAACAAGTTTTCAATTCTTCGTGAAACATTAAGAATGCTATCTAATTCTTCCTCACTAACTTTAGGTATCGGTTCTCTCTCACATTCAGAACAAACACCAAGCGCTTCACATGTGAGTTTCTTCTCAATACTTGGCCATTTACCTCTAATTAGTAACCATAAATTCATAAGTTCTCTATGAAGCTCTACTACCTTGTCATAATTTTTACTCTCAATTAGTCTATATATCCTCAATGGCACATCTTTAAGATAATTTGGACTAGCAATTATGGCTCCTGAACAACCCATAATTAGTGATGGTATAAGTAGTTCATCTATACCTTGAAGAATACTGACTCTACCATTAAGTCTATGCAGTAATTCTAAAAAATATCTAAAATTTCCTGAAGAATCTTTAACACCAATAACTTGACCATAATTGTTTATCAACTTTTCAATTAAACTTATAGGTAATTCATAACCAACAAGTGTAGGTATATTGTATAGAATCACATTAACATCTACTTTACTTATGACCTCGTCGTAAAATTTCTCTAAAGATTCAAAACTAGGCTTAACATAGTATGGTGGTGTTAAGAGTATGTAATTTATTGATAAATCTCTATACGTTCTTATCAAGCTTATTGTAGAGTATGCGCAAGGTGTACCAGTACCTGAAATTATGGTAATTTTACTCTTACAGTTTTCAACAACATATTCAGCAATATTAATTCTCTCATCAACACTTAACTTAACTACTTCACTTGTAGAACCATTAATGACCACCTTATCATACCCCCACTCAGCTAATTTATCTATCAACTTAATCAGTACTTCAAAATTTACTGTACAATCTTTTTTGAAGAATGTAGGTATCACTGGTATGATACCTCTAATCATGCTTGATTACTTCTTTGTAGAGTTTCTTAAAAGATTTATGAGATCAAAGATTTATAAGGACTCTAAAGATCATTATAATGTGTCTGAGAGTAAAATCAGATTACCAGCAGAAGGAGAACTTCTCGGTAAAGTAATTGAACTTGTTGGTGATGATCGAGCAAGAGTACTTTGTCAAGATGGTAAGATAAGAATTGCAAGAATACCAGGAAGATTTAGAAGAAAACTTTGGTTAAGAATTGGAGATTACGTAATAATAGCACCATGGGATTTCAAACCAGACAGAGCAGACGTTATTCATAAATATGAAAAGAATGAAATACCTGAGCTCAAGAAATACTTAAGTGACATTATTGATAAGCTTGAAGAACTCTCCATATAAGTACATCAATTTAAAAATACTTTACAAATCTTAATCTTTGACTAGAAATGTATGAAAATAACAATAATGACTTAGACCTTAATCATAAAGTAGAACTATTTTCAAGAAAGTACAACTTGAAAATTAATATAAATAATCAAGTACCATATCTAGCATGTTATGATAGATATGGTGGTGAAATAAGTATTAACTTGGAACTTCTAAAACATTATACGCCACTAATTAACATCTACGGAATTTCAACTTCAAGAATAATAGAGGCACTAATTTATCATGAATACATGCATAAAATCCTACATGAAAGAGAGAGCAGTAAAATACTTGCAACATATTACGATGTAGAAGCTTCAAGAAGAAATGTAGAAATTATTCTAGAAGAAATAGAACACTACATCATACTTAAAGAAACATCATATAGAGATGTAGAGTATGTGCTTTATAGATTATGGATTAATGATGTAGTGAATAATTTCTTCAAAATTAACTACCACTATGACATAATGATGATACTTTTAAGACTCGCATATGGATTAGCATTAGGCTTCATACATACTGAAGAAATACCTAAACCATACAAGTCAAAACTACTCTACAAACTTGCAATATTCTTCTCAAAAATAGACAAAACAACAATACAAGACATGTTTGAAAAAATCATAGATATACTGACAAGTGAAGAATTATACATCATCACCATGAAACTAATAGAAACAGATCATCAAGATAAATAATTTTAGAATAGAACCTACTGGAATTCGAACTTGTTGATCTGTCCTATCTAACTGATTATTGAAATGTAACTCTCACAGAGAGAACTTCATGATTTGAAGAGTAGAGTATGGAAAAAAGAGAGTATTGACACGCTGAGAAAGTACAACATTGATGTTGTTAGAGTAATGAGTAGGATTGATTATGTCAATGTACTTAATAAATACCTTACTTGCTCTTAACTTACTACTAAAGGAACTAGAAATACTTTAGGGCATATTCATATAGTTCTCTACAGACATCGTTATCTGGACATTCAATTCTTAATGCCTCAATAAGGCTCCTCTTTAGAACATTTTAATTAGCGAGCATGAAAGTGTAGTATGAATTAGGAGAAGTCGTCATCAATCAGACCCCCATCCACTCCCTCTATCCTGGCTAAGCTACGGGGCCTAAGAGGATATTTTATATTAAGCATTTAATTCTTACTTTATGGTAGTATCTCTCCATCCCTATATATTGATTCTGCTACTTCTCTATAAGGTCCAATTCTTACATTTTTTGCTATATAGACTTCATCACTGATATATACTTGATCACCAATTACTGTTCCTGGCTCTATTCTTACCCATTTACCAATATATACATTCTCACCAATGATACTACCTTTAATATAGCTTCCTTTAAGTATAGTAGTGTTGTTTAGTATTAGTGAGTTTAAGATTCTAACACCACTTTCAATTTTTGAATCGTTAAGAATTATTGTGTAGGGACCTACCTCTACATCCTTATCAATTTTAACATTCTCTCCAATATAGCAAGGATTGTGAATTTTAGCTTTAACATCACTTTCAAAACAACCATTACTACAGTGAATTTCTAATGATTTAAAATTTGCCTTTAAATAATCTTCCGGCGTACCTATATCAAACCAATAACCATCATGTACATATGCATACACGTCATATTTTTCAAGAAGCTTTGGTAATAAGTGTAGTGATATTTTCAGACTTTCTTGACCATAACTTCTAAGTACTTCAAGTATTTCAGGTTCGAAAATGTATATTCCAGCATTTACGAGTTGTGAAATTGCTTGTTTTGGTTTTTCTACAAACTTGACGATTTTTGAATTAGAGTCGATAAGTGCAACACCATATCTAGAAACATCAGTATCGACTTTAGTTAATACAAGAGTTGCCACACTTCCCTTCTTTTCATGAAATTCTATAAGTTCTTGAAAATTAACATTACTATAGATGTCGCCATAAATTACTACAAAAGATCTATCTAAACCATACTCATCATTTATAAGTATTAAAGGGCCAGCATCACCTAGAGGTTTACTTTCAACAACATAGTTAAGTTTCTCCTTCACAAAATTCCAAGCAAGTTCTAAATACCTAATTAACATGTCACTCATGTATTTTAATGATATGAATATTCTACGAATAGGTATGGAAAGTACGTTACTTAAGATCCAATCAATTAATGGCTTGTTCAGTATTGGTAGTAGTGGTTTTGGTTTAACGTAACTTAATGGTCTTAATCTAGTTGCAAAACCACCTGCCAATACAATTACATCAAGATTCATTACATTATTGCTTATTAAGCTAGTCATTTAAGTATTACCTACACATTAAAAATGGATATACTTTTATAAACACTCAATCTTAATCTTCAAAATGTTGAATGGAAGTATTAAAAAGTAAGAAAACCATTACTTGGCTGAAACGAGAATTAACAACTCTTGATTCTTACGCTCTTGGATATTCAGACATCGCGTCGACCTACTACTTCATACTTGGAATAGTTACACTACATGCAGGACCCGCCCTACCTCTAGTAATGGCTATTGCTGCACTACCATTAACTATACTTGCACTTACATATGCAGAGTTTGGAAGCGCTATTCCTGAACCTGGAGGTGCGTATTACTACATAAAGAGAGAGCTTGGCTCTAAAATTGGTGTCTTTGCAGGTTGGTTATTTGCTTATGATCAGATAATCATGATTTCTTACGGTGCTCTCTGTGCTATTAGTTATTTGGGAACGTACATAACTATACTTAACTACAAGTATATTCACATACTAGCATCACTATTACTAATTACTACCTTAATGATCATTAACATTTTAGGATTAAAGATAAGTGCTAAATTACATACAGCACTCTTATTTGTGGATATAGCCATAGTCTCAACAATACTTGTATGTGGTTTTTGTTTCACAAAACTTGACTTAAATCTTAATCCAATGATATGGAGTAAGACTATAAGTTTTAACAATATTCTTTGGGGTCTTGCATATGCATTTAGAGGTTATGTTGGTCTTGACGTGATTGTTCAATCAACTGGTGAAATGATTAGACCAGCCATCTCTATACCGGTAAGTACATTACTGACAGCTACGCATATAGTAATCACTACAGTATCCATATCCATACTTGCCATGTTGACAACACCTTGGCAAGAAATTGCTAAAAGTTATGGTAATCCTGTAGTGGTTATCGTTAAACATTTAGCTTTTGGTGAAGTACTTGCAGTTCTCGTATCTATACTTGCATGTATTGTACTTGTACTTGCAGTTAATAGTGGTATTATTAACTTTTCAAGAATACTATACGCCATGAGTAGAGAGGGGGCTCTACCTGAAAAACTTGCAAAAATTCATGGAAAATATAGAACACCACACATAGCAATAATATTGTCAGCACTTCTGGGTATAATATTTACATCTACAGGTAGTATTGAGTTTATTGCTGATGCTTATGGTTTAGCCTCACTCACATGTTATACTTTAACCATGATATCACTTATAGTTTTTAGAAATAGAGAGAAAGAACTCTATAGACCTTTCAAGATACCACTAACTTTAACCATAAAAAACTATAGAGTACCTCTTATAGCTCTTCTAGGCTTATGTACCTACATCTTTGGCATATCACTAATTGTACTTCTAAAACCACTATCTCTAATACTATTATCGATTTGGTGTATTGTAGGTTTCATAATAAGTAAACTTCTTAAATAATCATTAAATCTAGTACTTAAAATTTATGAACAACAGAACATTTAAATAGATGAAACTCCCGTATTATTTGAAATTCATGAATATAGATAAAGTCATCAAAACACTCAATGTCAAGAAGAGCCAGCACGGGGGGGGGGGGATATTTGTGTGGCTGAGAAAAGTACTTGATAAAGTATCATACCCTTTAGGTTCTGTAATTGATCATCACTTAAGAGGTATACTCAACGATGATCCCGAAAATGTGATTGAAAATGATCCTAAACGATTTTTTGAAGCTTTTAAACAAGCTTTCAATATGAGTGATGATGAAGTATTTAATATGCTGAAGATTGTCATATCAACCATTGCTAGAAAATTTCCTCAAGAATTTGGTGAAGGTACTGAACTTATTATTAAAATTGTTGACGGTTTTAAATATGGAGATAAAGAGAGAGTTAAGATCTTTGTTCAGATAATGAAGAGAATTGCTGAGAAGATATAGTTAAGTTAACTTTCAAGAGTACTTCGTAAACGTGAAACAATTAGTTTAATATCATTATCTGTTGTCTCGCCTTTCATAATTATTGTTGTTAATTCTCTTCTTGAGCCTACAATATAGACGTTAATACCCATTCTAGTTAACAGTTCTACAGCTTTTGGATTAGCATCTCTAGCAAGTAATACATGACCAATACCTGTATCTATTCTTGATGCCGATATTGATAATATATCTTTAAAACCAACTTCATCAATGTACGTTATGGCGATTTTCTTACCAGTTTTGGGATTTTCAATAAGCACTTCAAAACTGTAGGTGATACCTGAGATACCTGAGACGGTTCTTCTTCTATGAACTTTAAATCCTGCTTTTTCAAACTCCTTAACAAGTTTCTCAATAATTTCAGATGTCATTATTTAATCACTAGCTTACCATTAATTAACTCGATGTTATGAAAAGTTGAGTCTACACTACTCATTCTTGCCTTAACTACAGTGAATTCTCTAATGAGCTTTCCATCAATTTCTCTTATTCTAAGTCTAATAATATTATCAGCTAAAGTACTTACATAAGTCACCACATCTCTTACTGTCTCTCTAAGCATAGACATTAATACTGTGACTTTATGTTTTTTAGCAATTACCAGTACATCTCTTAATGTTTTTAGAAAAATATTACCAAATTCTCTAATTAAAGCATTAATACCATCAAGCGCTAAGATAGCTCCAGCATTATTGATTATGAAGTTACTTATAAGATCGTAAATCTTAGTTAAAGATATAGCTCTAGGATTGATACTAATTATCTTCAAGTCTTTAAGTTCATTAATGTTGTAGTTTAGAAATTTTAAAGTTTCAAAAATTTGTTGTTTAGGTTCTTCAAAAGTTATGAAGAGTGCTTTCTCTCCTTTCAATACGTTTTCAGCAATTATGGTGAGTATTAGTAATGTTTTACCACTACCAGAAGGACCTAGAATTAAGGTTGAAGAACCCTTAATTAATCCATCACCAAGTAGTTTATCTAATCTTTCAATACCTGTACTTAATCTATCTTCACGATTAATAAAGGATTCATATTCTTCAAAACCTACACTTTGAAGTACTCTAATACCATATGGTGAACCTATCTCGTACTCATAAGCAACTCTACCCATAGATCTACCTCTAAGTTTAAGCACCTCCATAATTCTTCTTGGAGAACCTGCTTCACCAACTTCAAGTCTAAGTTTAATTACACCATCAACGACAAATTCTTCAATTTCAGCACCAATCCTAGTCTCACCAGTAGGTATCTCAACTGTAAGTAGTATTGTTGAATCTAGAGTTTTAGCTAAACTTCTAAGTGCGTTTTGAAGAATTGCTCTCGCCTCCATGGCCTGTGTAAGTTTTAGAAAAGGTGAGATAGAGTCAATTACAATTCTCTTAGCCTTAATCTCTAAAGCGTTTGCTGTTAATTTTTCTGAAAGTATCATTAAGGCATCATTAGATGTTGGTGAGAACATTTCAATAAATCTGAAGAGGTTCATTTTTTCAATTTCCTCAAAATTCATACCAAGATCATGCATGTAGGAGTAGAATTCTCTTTTAGACTCTCCAGTACTTATGTATATTCCAGGCTCATTAAATTTTCTAGCACCTTCATAGATGAATTTTGCCGAGAAAGTTGTTTTTCCTGAACCTGCATTACCAGCAACGAGAATTACTTGTCCTCTATAGAAACCACCTGTCACTTCATCAAATCCAGGAATACCTGAGGGACAGTACTCTAATCTATACATTCACTATCGGGATATAGTTACTAGAACCCAGTACTAATAAATTTAAACATAATGTTTTTTCGAAAAAACACGTAAAACTTAAAACTTATAACCCACGAGTCTAGGGCTTCTATTTAAGAATTTATGGACTTGCTAATACTTCTCTACACTATGTATAGACCGCACATTTTGAGTGATGTACTTTCAGAAATCGAAAGTATAGGTGGAACTATTGGTAAACTCTTCGCATACAAGTCAAACAATGACATGTTATTAACGTTAACTGTCAGTAATGTTGATGCTAGAGTAATCACTATCTTAAAGAGATTAAGAAATGTTCATGATGTCAAAGCAATACCAATACCAAGAACAGCAATACATGACTTAATAGTCTTCACAGCTAAATGTCTAGTTGGTAGTGTTAATGAACTGATACAGAAGTATAGAGAAGGTGTCATAGTACCATTCATATACCATATAGCTTACAGTTATGGTAGAATGATTTATGAAGACTACTTCACAGCCTTAAACATAGATCCTGACGAGAAGTTTAAGAGACTCTTAGAAATGTTAAAATTCTCAGGATGGTTTAAAGACTACATCATTAAGAGATTTTCCTTAACATTCATTGAAGTTGTTATTGAAGAACCTGTAGAATGTAAGTTTGGTTCTGAAGAAAGTCACTACTTAAGAGGTATTCTTGGAGGTTTCTTAAATGCACTCTTCAAGAAAGCATATACTGTTAGAGAAGTACATACTGAAGGTATGCACGTATTCATAGCAACACCCTATGAAGAGTAGAAATTACAATTCTGTGAGAATCTTCTTAAGAAGTATATCGAAACTTCCTGTCTAATTACAGGTCTCGTAGTTACTGTCTTAACCTTACGCAACTTATCAAAGACTTCCTTCACAACTCTTTCACGTATAAGTAATGTTCCCACGCTTCTCCAATCAATAGTAATCTCCTTAAGACTCTTCAATACTTCTCTAAGCCTCGGAACACACTCTCTATTCACAATATTTTTACTAAAAGCTACACTTAGTACATAATTGTTAAATCCAACACGTACCCTATATATTAAGTACTTAACTACTTCTTCAAAATCTTCAAGTTTCACTACTCTAGCATCAAAGTAAGCATTAACTTTAAGTTTAAGTGAAGTTATTGAAGATGCAAGGCCAGAAGCTA
Organism: uncultured Thermoproteaceae archaeon; assembly: GCA_964390355.1. Taxonomy (GTDB): domain Archaea; phylum Thermoproteota; class Thermoprotei; order Thermoproteales; family Thermocladiaceae; genus CAYMHS01. The sequence goes on from CAYMHS010000005.1 coordinate 88,632, forward strand.
TAGTTATTAACTTAAACACTCTACCACCATAGGGTAAGTAATTCATTAATACTACATTAATTTCATCACTAATAACTAATACATAACTACTTGAGAACTTTCTCATCAATTCCTTACCAGCCTCGATTAAAGCGTCATGTACTCTGTAATCTCTAGGTTTTTCAAAATTTTTCAAAACCCTACCAAAATTAACACCATCAAGTCTAATGATGATGGGTAACTTATCGATAACACCACACACTATCTCTCTATTCTTGAAGAATCTATCCATAATGGAAACATTGAAATTGAGAAGAAAATCCAAATCACTCATCATGTTAAGAACTTTACGATAAGTTATCTAAATTTTATAGAAACATTATTAAGAATTTCCTAGAATTTTAGAGTAGAGACGTGAAAATAATCTCTCGTATATAGCTTCTTCAAAACTTGATGAAATATCTTTAACTTGAAATTGATATTATAATAATTTAATTATTCACTTCCTCTATATGGTACTATCTTTAATTTAACAGTCTTTCTATTTATCTTCTCTTCTTTCGCCACGTAAGTTCTGTTGAATAATTTTGATATAAAACCTGCAACATAACCCTTCACATATGTTATATCTTCAAGATCTTGAAGAGTTTCAAAAGATTCATGAATTACTAGTTCAGTATATTCATTACTAACTCTTTCAATTCTGAAATCTCTTAACCAATTCTTAGACTTTAAAAGTTGAAGAATTTTCTCAAGCTTACTTAATGGTCTATCAATATAGTCAAAATCATGACTATACCTGACAATGCCGTGAGTATATGCTAATCTGTAGATTATAGGTTTAATAACTTCACCATACTCATTAATCATTAACTTAATAGCATTAATTAAACATCGAGAATCCATTAAAATAATGTTTAAAGGTCTCTTAACCTCAAGTTTAAAACTTGTCTCAACATCATATCCTAACCTTAACAGTACGTTAAGACTACTCATTTCAGGACTTGAAACAAACAGCGTTACAATATACTCATCATTAACATGTTTAACAAACATGTATGTAATGCTTATATTGAGATTTTCAAGTCTATCAACAACATTACATAATTTTCTCAACTCTTTAACTCTTAGAGAAATTACGAAAAGACGAGTCCCATAACGATATGAGAAGTCAAATTTACCCTTACCCCCCCCCTCTCCGAAAAAAGCTTAAAGATTTAGTACTCATTACGAGATAGTAGTGTATTAGAGTAAACTTGATAAGTATTTCCCGCAAGTTCAGAAGAACTACAAATCATGCTTTGATACTTAATAGAAATAGAGAAGTAGTACTTCAATCCTACTTATAAGTTTTACTTCTGTACAGGTTTTAGAAGTTGAGAAGGTTTGATATCATGTACATGATAGTAAATTTATGTACAGTAGAATTGATGATTTAGTTAAGAAAGTTGACAAGTTAGTCACAATTGAAAAATTAGATTCTATGAGCATATATTAAGAATGTACAACTTTTTGGAAGAACAAAATCAGAAATTACTTACAGAGCTAATCAACATTAAGACAATACTTGATGAAGTTAAAGCTGAATATGATAACTAAGAAGAGAGTATGAAGATTTAGTACTTGAAAATGTTGGAATGAGAGAAATTATTGCTAAAATTCTAGTAACTTATCCAAGTATTGTAGATAAGGTTCCTAAAATTGAAAAAGTAGTTTAACCGAACAATCATGACAGAGATTTAATTGAAAAGTTAGTAAAAGGTTGAAATAGGCATGATAAGTATGGAAGAGTTAAGTTAATATGTGATTTAGTATGGAGTTTGCTACTAACTTTGCAATTCTTATAGGTTCAGGTTTCTTTCCCTCTTTGACAAACTTATTAAGTACTGTTCTTGCTAACTTGTAATCAATACCTACAAGTCTTGCATAGACTGTCATGCCATTCTTAAGAATTATTTCTTTTGGCTTCTCAAGTTTTTTGAAAAGTTCAATCCTAACTTGCCAATCTGGAAAGATCTTTCTAATAGCTTCCTCTACATCACCTTCAATTTTTTCAAAAGTTAAACAGATGATAGGTAAGTTAGTTACTTTATGTAGTTTTTCAAGATCTACAATGTTGTACCAGGATATGATACATCCATCAAGCATTATGATTTGAAGATCTTTTCTTCCAAGCTTATCTACGAGTTCAATTATTGCATCTGTAGAGTCAAGACCACCAATTGTTGCTTTATTAATAGCAATTCCATCAATTAATCCATCACTTCTCATGACAACACCAACAAGTATCGATTTTGATATTCCAAGTCTAAAACTCTCAGCAATACCTAAAGCTCTAATAGCTTTTTTACCAATAAGTGACTCAAGATTCATAAAGAATGTAATGAATATTGCTTAAAGATTTTTAAATTATTATTGTTGCTAAGTTCGCAATTGATGGCCATCTAAGTGCAGCTTCCATAGCTACAGGTCCATGTATTTCAGAACCTTTTGGTTGTCCATTCTCGTCAGTAATTACTACAGCATTATCTTCAAATCTTATCCACGTACCGTCAGGTCTTCTGTATGGTCTTCTCTGCCTAATTACTACAGCTCTCATAATTTGTTTTCTCATTTCTGGTTTACCTTCACGTATGCTTACTACAACCATATCACCAACAGCAGCTCCTGGAATTCTTCTATGTACAGTCTTTGAAGCATGACCAACAACACCAATAATTCTTACAAGCTTAGCACCACTATTATCAGCTACAGGAACTAGGCTGTTAAGAAAGACTCCAGGAGTTATATGAAATCTCCATGGAACACCAACTTGCCTAGCACCACCACGTTTAGCCATAGGTTAGAGATAGATATTTTGGTACTTAAATATTTTTGCTTAACTCTCTGCTAGTTCATAGATGTCGAACTAAATGAGACATTTTAGATTGAAAAGGTCAATTAACTTAATAAAAGATTGAAGATGTACCCATATGAGATTAATATTAACCCATAGGAAAGCATTAATAGATCTTAAACTTAAAGTATTATAATAAGGAAGACGAACTTTAAAGGTCTTGTAGTTAAGAAATCTGAACTACAATTCATCTACCCTATTTAGAACATTCTTCTTGAAGATAAGTACTTATCATTATGTTAAGCTAGATTTGTTAAAGACTATTCAGTGAACTCGGCATTCTTCATTTTTCAGGCGAGGTCCTTATCATCATGGTGAAGGTGAGAACATCATTGGTTTCAGACCCGCCTAGCGGTTTGCCCCTTCGGGGCCCGTGATGTGGGGAGGGAGTTTCCTCCGCCACTCCCGTTGCCGTGGAGTGGCGGGTTTCTTCACTTACCCACGAGGTAGTGCGGCATCTTTATAATTGTAGAAGTGTAATTAATACCTAACTCCACGTTAAGTTATGCGTTTAAAAATTGAGAACTTTGGACCTATAAGGAGAGCTAACTTACTTATTAAACCTTTCACAATACTTGTAGGGCCATCATCAAGTGGTAAATCATACTTAGCTTATCTCATACATGCACTATACATTACAGAGCCAAACTGGTCTATGCTTCATCAATATCTCACCAAGTATTTGGAAGATAAGTTAAGTGACGTTAAGGAGCTTAGAGGAGCAATAATTCAACTACTCAAGACATTCTTTGAGAATTTTAGTCAATTCTTTAAAGAGAATTTGAAAGCTACGTTACTGCAAACCTTCAATATTAATAACTTATCAGAATTGACACATCATGAATCTAGAGAGACTTTGATAGCAATTTCAAGTGATGATGAGAAGAATAACATTACGATTAAATTATCTGGGAATGATCTAGACATATCAATTCATGGAGAAATGCTGAATATTGATGGTCTTGTAAGTTTGGAATTATCTAAACTTAATGATGAAGTATTAATGAGGATTTACTTAAAAGATAAGTTAATTCTTGATGAAAAATTACCACTAGATCTTCACACACTACGTCAATTTATTGGTAGTGTTATTCCGATAATAATTCTCAACTTACTTAATGGATATACACCACTGCTACCTATACATATAATTCCAGATACTAGAATTGGACTCTGTAAATTACATGAAGTTCTTTCCTACATAATCTTCACTAGTAGAGAGTTATCTATTACATTGCCTATAGCTAATGTCGATTCTAAGTTCGTAATTGAATTTGAGGGTATGAGTGAAAAGTCCTTATCTGAGAAGGCTTTAGAACTTGTAAAACTTTTCGAGAAAAAATTTAATATTGAATTTATCATCAATAAGTCATTACCTGAAAAATTCATTATTAAATGTCAAGGTAAAGATATACCATTATCAAGAGCATCATTAAGTCTTAGAGAGTTAGCATCAATAATATACCTACTTAAGTATAGATTACTTGATGGAAGTATTCTCATAATTGAAGAACCAGGAATGTACTTGAATGCTAATATGCAGTCACTAATTACCAGATTACTTGCAGGACTTGTAAGTAGAGAAATTGTGAGAAATTTAATCATCACTACAAGAAGTCTAGATCTTCTACGTGAAGTTAATAACCTCATAAAGATCAACAGACTCAAGGGTCATGCTAAACTAAGTCGTGAATACTATGATTGGGAAGGTTTAGACTACAGTAAAGTAGCTATATACTTGTTTAGAAGAGAAGGCATTGTTGAAGAGGTGAAAGTGGGATCTGAAGGTATTACTAATGAACATCTACATTTCATTAATGAAATTATTCAACAATCTTAACGTTTCTACCTTTAGCCATTTTGATTAACTTATCAATTTCACTCCACTTTCTCGTTTTTAAGAATATGATATCTCCCTGATCATCGCATGTGAAGTTTAATTTCTCAATGATGTCTTTAACTTTCATGTAGGTATTTCTTGTAAGTACTACGACATAATTTCCTTGAGGATCTTTCTTTCTACCAATATTTAACGTACCATTTCTAATCTTCATAGATGTTCAGTAATTATCAATATATCACTCAGAACACTACCTGCAGTTTCAATTCCGCCTCCTCCTTTACCTGTAATCACTATGGTGTTTGTTTCTGTTTCTATCTTTACAGAATTTAATGTACCTGAGATGTTAGCTAATGGATGATCTTTACTTAATACTTCAGGAGCCACTTTAGCTTTCTTCTCCTCAACGCTTAACATAGCTATATATTTAATAACTTTATCTTCACTTCTACACTTCTCGATACAGTCATCACTCACTACCATTAAGCTTACACGCTCAATCTGGCTTAACTTTAAGTCAAGACCTAAAGTGTTGGCTATAATTACTAACTTAGCCGCTGCATCAATACCATCAAGATCAAGTGAGGGATTGGCCTCCATGATGCCTAACTTTTTAGCCTCATTAATTGCCTCACTCATCTTAAATCCTTCAAAAGCTCTTGTAAGTATGTAATTTGTTGTTGCATTTAAAATACCTTCAATTCTCTTGATGAATTGACCTTTCAAGCCTATACTAATGATATCAAGAAGTGGTGTACCACCCATAACGGTGGCTTTGTAAAGAAGCATTAAGTTTCTACTTTTTGCGAGACTTGTAAGTTCATTAAAGTAAAGTACAAGTGGTGCTTTATTGGCAGTAACTACGTGACAGTCATGTTCAAGACTAAGCTTAATATGTGTATATCCTGGCTCTCCATTATCGTAATTGCATGGCGTTAACTCAACTACAATATCTGGCTTAATGATTTGCAGTACATCTCTTAAAGTACTATAAGTTTTGCCGAAGCTTGATTTCGCTAATGAACTTCTAGGTAGTTCAAGTATTTTAAGTAATTCTCTATTTGTGAAACCTTGCTCATTAACAATAAAACCACTAGAATCTGCAAGTCCAATTATCTTTAACTCAATATCATATCTACGTCTCAACTCCTCATACTTATTAGTTATGAGTTTAAGTAAGCCTCTACCTACAGAACCGAAACCTATGATTAATAATCTTACTGTTCTCATCTTTCAATACCTAACACCTTTCTTAGATAAGGTATTAATCCTCCACATTTAAGAATTTCTAAAACTTTCTCTGAGAGTTTTTGAGTTTTCAACTCTACTTCACCTCTAATAATTACCTTACCTTCATTGAGATTAATCTCTACTTCATCACCATCATTTACAAGCTTCAATATTTGAGGTATCATTAAGACAGGTAATCCATTATTGATGGCATTTCTGTAGAAGATTCTTGCGAAAGATTCAGCAATTATAGCTTTAACACCTGCAGCCTTTAAGGCTATAGCTGCTTGTTCTCTACTACTACCCATACCGAAGTTTCTTCCTGTAATTAAGATTACACCTTCTCTTGCCTTCTCATAGAAGTTCGGTATTAATGGCTCCATGGCATGTTTAGCAAGTACTTCAGGCTCAGTATGTACTAGATATCTTGCAGGAATAATTACGTCAGTATCAATATTATCGTATGGAATCTTTAAAGTCTTGCCCTTAACTATGAAGCTCATAATAAAGTCAATTCCTCCTAATCTTTTTAAACTTTAACTTCACCAAGATACTTGGTACCTCATATACATGAACTATGTTGAGAGTTTCGAGAGTAATTCATTAAAAACCGTGAATAGAAAAATATATGAACGCTATGTCTGGCAAGACCTATGAAGAGTTAGTAGCTCTTGAAAGAATAGTTATTAATCAAGAAGCATGCATAGGTTGTGGTGCTTGCGTAAGTTCATGTCCTAACAACGCATTAGAACTCAACGAGGAGGGTAAGGCAGTTCTCATCTTCGAATTATGTGAGGGTGGTAAACCAGGACATGAAAATGAGTGCTTAAAGGCTTGTCCTGTACAGTCAGACGCTATTTGGAGAGCAAGTGAAGCACCAGAAGAAGCTAAGAAGAAGACCGGATGGTACACTGTTAAAGATACAAGCGAACACGTTCTTAAAGCTTTAGAGGAGTGGAAGAAGAAATACGGAATTGCATAATAACTAAAGATCTTAAAAATCATCTCTTTAAACGAATCTTTTCTCCCTACCCGCCTGGCCTTTCAAGAATATCTTCAAGAGTATGGATTAGCTTAACATTATCTTCATGATCACGTATGGATATTCTATAATAACCTTCACCAAGTCCAGGAATGCTTGAGGCATTTCTAATCTTTATTTTTCTCTTCAACAATTCGTTATAGAGATTCTTTTCAAAGTACTTTATTATGAAGAAGTTAGTGTATGAATTGAAACATCTAATACCTAATCTTCTAAATTCAGATAACATCCATGACACTTCATTCTTAACAAAATTGATAGTTCTAGATTTAAATTCCTCAACCTTACCTAAACGTAAGTACTTACTAAGTGCATAATCAACAATAGAGTTTACTCTCCAGGGAGTCAAGTAATCTTGAAGATGGAGAGTAGAGATGCAAATTCCAAATCTTAAACCTGGAATAGAGAAGAATTTTGTATATGACTTAACAATTACTAAGTTATCATTAATGTACTTAATGAATGATTGGGAATTTTCGATAAAGTTCATAAACGATTCATCAATAATTAAGTATCCATTCCTTCTAGAGATCTCCATAACTATCTCTTGAATAATTTCTCTCTTAATCAACGTTCCTGTAGGATTATTTGGATTACAAAGTATTACTAATGGCTTGTTGAAGCTTCTGATAACACTTATCAATTTCTCGAAAGGAAGTTTAAACTTACTGTTCTCAACTATTAAGGATAACTCAATAACGTTCTTACTGAAAGTGTATGCTAATCTCCAATAATCAACATATGAAGGCTTAATCAGTATTGTAGTTTCTGGTTTAAGATATGTAAATACTGTCTGTAATGCTTCTGAAGCACCATTAAAGACGTAGACGTAATTTAGCGATTCAACTTTCTCGAAATCACTAATTACACTTTTTAATTCTTCATAGTTAGGGTTGGGGTAGTATTTATATACTTTCTTTAAGCATGCTTCAATGATTAGTTGAACAAGTTCTTCAGGTGGTCCTACCGGATTCATGTTTGAACTAAAGTCAAGAAACTCTTCACTTTCCCTCCAATCTATACCACCATGAGTTTGCCAAAACTTCATAATATTAGTACTTAGTTAACTCTGAACCTATAATTAACCAATCATCAGCGTTCTTCTCTTTCAAGAAGATCCTAATCTTTTCAGGTATTTTTGTTACAAGTACTTGAGCATACTTAATGTAGTCATTATTAATCTCAACACCATCAAGAACAGCTACGCCACATTTCAATCTCTCACCAAGAACTTCAAGATCTATACAATCATCACATATATGTCTAGCACCTAGAGCTTTAATGATTTCACTATCGATGATTAGGCTGAAAGTATGTTCAATCATTAAGGCATTACCTTCAATACTTTGCTTAAAGCCTATAAGCTTAATTTTAACTACTTGACTCATCACTTTACTAAACCTAAACTCCAAAATTTAACTATACATTACATACTGAATGTGTATTAATTTTGATACTACTTCTTGAAAAATTATTAAACCCCGAACTTTCTTTAAAGAATATGCGTATTACAATCTCAATAATAAAGGCAGATATCGGTGGTTGGCCAGGCCATGCATGGAGTCATCCAAAGATTCTTGAATTTGCTTCTGAAAGATTAAGTGAAGCTGTTAAGTCAGGCCTAATTATTGATTACTTTGTATTTAATGTAGGTGATGATTTATCTCTAGTAATGTCGCATACTAAAGGTGAAAACCATCCAGATATTCATAAGCTTGCATGGGATATCTTTAAAGAAGCTACTGAAAACATTGCTAAGAAGTTGAAACTTTATGGTGCAGGTCAAGATTTGCTGAAAGAAACTTTCAGCGGTAACGTTAGAGGTATGGGTCCTCAAGTAGCTGAGATAGAGTTTGAGGAGAGACCTAGTGAGCCGATAATCATATTTGGTGCAGATAAGACAGAACCTGGAGCACTTAACCTACCCATGTTTAAGATGTTTGCCGATCCCTTCACCACAGCAGGTCTTGTAATTGATCCAGCAATGCATGATGGTTTCAAATTTGAAATTATTGATGTATATGAAGGTAGAGTCTTCATACTTAACGCACCTGAAGACATGTACTCAATACTTGGCCTAATAGGTACACCAGGAAGGTACATAATTAGAAGAATCTATAGAAAGAAAGACCTAGTTCAAGCAGCAGCTGTTAGTGTTGAAAGATTAAGTTTAATTGCAGGTAAATATGTTGGTAAAGATGATCCAGTAGCTATTGTACGTACACAACATGGATTACCAGCCGTTGGTGAAGTTCTTGAAGCTTTTGCATATCCACATCTAGTTCATGGATGGATGAGAGGTAGTCATGCAGGACCATTAATGCCGGCAAAGATGGTTGAGATAAATTACGATAAAAAGATAGCTGTAGGTCCAAGAATGACAAGATTTGATGGACCTCCCAAAATTGTTGCACTAGGTTTTCAAGTACATGATGGTTATCTAGATGGACCTGTAGATCTCTTTGATGATCCAGCATTTGACTATGTTAGACAGACAGCAGCATATGTTACTGACTATATTAGAAGAATGGGACCAATACAACCACATAGATTACCAGAGCATGAACTAGAATATACAACATTGCCAAAAATCTTAGCAACCCTTAAAGCAATACCTGTAGAAGAATATGAGAAAGACAGATTCAAATACTTAAGAGGAGAAGCATAATTGAAAACTAAGTCTTTAATAAACTCTCAACTTCTTTTAAAAATTCTTCATAAAGTTTTAAAATCCATTCAGAATCACTTATAGAGAATTGAATATCAGGTTCATACCTAGCCTTATTCCTAAGTTCTAAAGCTTTATACAACTTACCAATCCAATCCTGACTAACTTTTCCTGACTTTACATAAAGTTCAGAAAAAACATAAATATATCCTGAATGAGTCTTGGGTAATTCTCCACCTTTAACAATTATTAAAGCTTTAAGTAAAAGTTCAAGAGCGTTTTGACAAAGATCAATAACTATTCTATAAAATCCATAATTATGAGCATGCTTAGCGTATTCACAATATTCACGTGATAATTGAATAAGCTTTTTAGCACGCTCTAAAAGAATCGCATTATTTATATACAATATTTTACCATGATTTTTAATTTCTATCATGAAAATATTTGTATCATCAAAATATTTTTGTAAAAACTCTTCAATACTATATGTTAACGTTTCAATAGATTCGTTAAATAATTGATAAGTATTGTAAGCAATTTTTGAAATAGCATTATAAATCTTATCATCAATTTTATCTACCACGATTAGTAAATCAATATCACTATACATATTTGCATATCCTTTAATAGTACTTCCGAAGAGTATTATAACATAAATTCTATTTCCCAATTCTTTAACAAGATTTTCAGTGAAGTATTTTGCAGCTTCAATTTTCTTAACAATTACCACTACATACTATTATTTTAATTTCTTTAAATATCTTCTACACCTTTTTCAGTTATTCTAAAACTTGCACTTGCCTTGTACGGTAATCTTGGACTATCAAAGACCTCCATGACTCTAACATCTTCCCTAGATTTCCTAAGAAATAATCTATGAGTCACTGCATGTGCAAGAACATTACCACCAGCAGGTCTCTTCACCTCAATATATCCTAGAGGTATGTCAAGTACTTGATTTGTAAGTACAACATGTACAGTATATACTTTCGCTATTCTCATTAACCAATCAAGAATGTAATTAAGTCTTTGTTGACGTTCAGCAAGTCTTTCACGACCTTTAAATTCAGCTCTATATAGAGCAATTATGGAATCAATGATTACAAGTTTAACATTGTTTTTCTCAATAAGTTTGACAACATCAAATTTTATACGATCTTCAAGATCAGAAGCATTAACTACCTTAACGACATATATGTTATTAAGTACTTTATCTGGTTCTAGATTAAATCTTTTAGCAATAGCTTCAACTCTACTTACTGAGAAAGCTTCCTCAGTATCGACGTATATGGCAGCACCTTCTACACCACCTTTATCTTTAGGTAATTGTACAGTAACTGCAAGTTGATGACATAGCTGTGTCTTTCCACTACCAAATTCGCCTGCAAATTCATAAATTGCTCTAGCTTCAAGACCTCCTTGAAGTAGCTTATCGATAGCTTCAACGTGAGTTTTTACTCTTGGTAAATCGATAAACTTCTTAGCAAATTCACTAGCCTTAACAGCTCGATCACTACCAAGAACAAGTTCTCTAGCTGATCTTAAAATCTTCTCAGCTCTATCAGGAGTAATATCGGTAATATCTACAAGTTCTTCTGGCGTGAATAATGCTAAATGTTTAGGTGACATGATACCTTTAGATTGAAGAAGTTGTGCAGTTTTAGGACCAATACCATCAATATCTTTAAGATCAGGATTTTCAGTTCTACCCATTAAGGTATGTTAATGAAACTCTTACTTAAAAACCTAGCAAGTAAAATAAAACAAACCATTCAATCACGAAGAATGCAGAGACAATTAATGTTAAAGATAATGATTAGTTAAATGAGAGAGTATACTTATCGAGGAAAGAACAATTCTTCATTAAGACTGCTCAGAACATGGCTTGAACTTAACTTCAAAACTGAAATCATGTTAAATTTAGAAAAATACTTTTAATCAGATATGACTATTAACTCACATGGAGATAATTACTAGGATCGGTAAGAGAAGAACATTAGTCATCCCTAAAGAAATTGCTGAGAAAGTAGGTATTGATGAAGGTGTTTCAATCAAAATTCGTATTGAAGATAATAAAATAATTATTGAGCCTATACGTGATGCTATCTGGCTATCTCTACATGGTAAAAAAATTACAAAAATAACTTTAAAAGATCTTGAAGAAGAAAGTATAAAGCAGCAATTGAAATATCATGACAAGTAGGTTAAAAATACTTGTAGATACGAGTTTCTTACTACCAGCACTCGGTATTGATGTTGAGGGTGAAGTTTTAGAATGTATAAAATATTTTCATAAAGTTGATGTACATTATACTGAACTTTCTCTACTAGAAGCATTTTGGAAAATATTGAAAATTATTTCAATGAACGATATGGATATTGTTATCGAGGGATTAAATGCGATAAGAATAACTTATAAGCTAGTAATCATTCCATCCACAGCTTATATAAGTGCATTTAAACTATATCATGAAGGTCATAAAGATCTTATTGATAATCTCCTATACTCAACTTCTAGAGAATTAAATTTAAAATTCTTAACAATAGATTATGACTTCATAAACTTCCTACGTAGTAAGAAGTACCTTACAGATAATGTTTTAACACCAAGAGAATTTTTAAGGATAGTTTCTTAACCATAAATGTGTCTAGGGTTCTGTTAACTAGGGGTCAACATTCAAAATCAACATCCCAAAAATCAACATACACCTAATCAACAGAACCTTAAGACAAAAAGAATTTGAAGACATAATAGACCTAATACTATACACAACATCGTTAAATAGAAAAATATATTTCTTAACGAGAGATAAAGAACTAATAAACTTTCTTAAGAATGAAAATATGGAACTTAAATACATATTAAGTGAAGACAATTTTCTAGATCTTTAAAGATTATTTGAGAGATTGATTATTTCCGTAAATTTACTGGCTAGAGTGAAAATTTTGCTCTACCTATCTTTCTCTTTTTAATTCTTGACTTGATGTTTATTGTTTAATTCTTTTTAAGGTTTTGTTGAGATTTTATATGTGTAGTGTTTTTGAGTAATTATCCTAGGTTTTGGAATCCTAAGAGAGATAAGTCATTTAATCCTGTCGAGCTTGCTGATTGGACTAGAAGAATTGTTTGTAAGTTTGTGAGTAGCGTTGAGTGTAGAAAGTATACTCACTTCTATGTTGCTGGTGTTTATCGTGGTATTGTTACTGCTTGTGGTGTTGGTTGTTGTTTAAGATGTTTTTACTGTTGGGTTCCTCTTAGTCGTGATTTTCCTGAAAGTTATGGCAAGTTTTATAGTCCTGAAGAAGTTGTTGATAATATTGTTAAACTTGCAAGAAGGTATAGGATTTGGAAAGCGCGTATATCTTGTTGTGAACCAACTATATGTAAGGATCATCTACTTCAAGTACTTGAATTAATTGAAAATTGTAATGAGATTAAATTATTTATACTTGAAACTAATGGCATAATATTTGGAATAGATAGAAATTTTGTTAAGGAAGTATTAAAGTATAGTAAAGTTTATGTTAGACTTTCATTAAAAGCAGGACTACCTGAAGGATTTACTTATCGTACAGGTGCTTTAAGTGAGTTCTATGAACTTCCATTTAAAGCAATAGAATATTTTGTTCAGGAAGGTGTAGCATTGAAAAGATTTCATGTAGCAGCAATGACTGATCCAAGAATAATGAGTATAAAAGAAAGACAAGGAATTATCAAGAAATTATGGAATATTGATCCAAAACTTGCAATAAATCTTGAAGAAGAAATCATCGACCCATACAATACAACACTCATAAGACTTAAAAAAGCAGAAATAGAACTTAAATGGTAAATTAAGACGTAACATTTAAGCATTATTTCGAACTTTAGTAAGAATGTTTAAGTTAAGTATTAAGAATTTTTAAATCAATTAAGGATTTAGAAATTGAGCTTAAACCATTAACAATACTTACAGGATGACCAAACGCAGAGAAATCAAACATTCTAGAAACAGTAGGATTCTTTACATCACTCGTACGTGGAGGTTATTTTGCAAGATATTTCAGAACAGATAAAACACCTGGATTAACGTATATGTACGAGAAAAAACCATGCACTATTTCATTAAGTAGTAACGAGAAATCTTGGAAATAATGAAATAATAGCTAGATCCTGCAGGAGAATAATACCAAATGTACAGATAATATCTCTAGCATTATTCAAACAGAAATTCGAACTTGGAATATCTTTGGACAAAAATTGCAAGAAAAGTACTTAACATCTCAAGATTAAGATTTGAAAGGTTAAGATTTAAAATTAAGCATGAAAGTAATAAAATTGAGATTTTCAAAAACCTATTGAGAATAGAATTACTGAAAGCATCATATTTATAGATCTTAACAATCTAAATGATTAATCAGGATTATGCAGATATGTGATTGAAAAATATGATCAGAGTTTCAAATTTAAAAATCAACATACATATATGCTGGTAGAGGTAAAAAATTATTTTTGAGGAAAATCTTGAAGATTTGTTAATTAGTAATTGTAACTTAGATACGCCTCTTTGAGGTAGAATTACATAGAAGTGTTAGAGAATTTTTAAAAAGTACTTAAGTGATGAGAAAGGTTGAAGAATTATTAATGGATTGGCTAGCTTAATTTCAAAAATATTTACAATAATTTTCAATTACCTAAATCGTGTCTTATAATTCCCATTTTAATTTTTCTTTAATCTCTTTAACTATTTTTTCAATAAGTTCTTTACCTTCTCTTGTAAGTTCAACATATTCATGACTACTTCCATGTTTAATCGATATTAAACCTCTCTCAAGTAGATAGTTTAAGTATTTTTGAAAGTTTGTATAGTTTTGTCTTGAAGCCATGTATAGATGTGTTTTCAACATTCTATTACGCTTATATAGTTCGTTTAGAATTCTCAAGATAACTTCAAGATTAAGTCTGCACTTTCTACCTCTTATAGAGTACTTTTCAACCATTTCATCACCTTAATAATCTTCACTAATCTTAATAGACTCAGAACTAGTATGGGCATGTATATTATGAGAATTAAGTACATACTAGACCATTTGGACAATATTAATGAAATTATGATTATAGAGTATATGATGATTACTAAATACCACATCATGATTATTCTAACCTTTCTATACATACTTAACACATCATTACCATATCGAGTATACACAATGCTGAATAGGATAAATATGAATGTGAGAGTTATTAATGATGTTGATAGATATGTCATATAGCTTTGACTAGACCATGACATGTTACTTAATTCTTTATATGAAGCTTCTGTAATTTGTATTATTGCCCTATTAGCTCTTTCTGAAGTAATTCTTGGAATTTCACTTTTAGATTGATAATCCATTATTGGTAGTGATTGAGTACTAGTAGTCTTGAAAGGTATTGATATAGTTGGTACGGATAGTTTTGAATATTGTATAGAAGAAAAGTTTAGTAATATAATTATTGTTGAGAGAATTAGTATTATTGAAAGTATTTGATGAATTTTAAATCTCATGATATTAATCTTGCAGTTACTTCAACATTAACACTTACTGTATGTTCTGGAACTTCAATTTCTGGTACAGGTAATCCAGTTTCAACTTTAGCACTAGTTAGAGAGAAAGATTCAGCAATAATGTATGGACGTACTGGATAGTAAGATGTTGGTACTTTAATCTTAGTTATCTCAATTTTAGTAACATTCAACTCCTTAGCAATAATTTCAATTTTACTTAATGCATCATCTATAGCTTTTCTTAAAGCTTCATCTCTAGCTTTAATTAAATCTTCATAATCGAACTTGAATCCTAGACGAACTATCACGTACTTGTCTACAAGTTTAGGTAGTACTGTCTCCACTTTATCAATCATGTCGATACCTATATGTGCTTTTAGTTCGTACGTTACTCTATATCCTACAAATTCTCTAACACCATGCACCCATCTATATTCAGGATTAATACTTAATCTCACAGTTTCAACTTTGAAGTCACTAGCTTTCAATTCTTCAACGATCTCGTTAGTCTTAGAGATAACTTCACTATAGATTTTCTCTAAATCAAAATTTAGTTCTGGATTCTTGACAGTAATGTATAGTAGAACTTCTTGAGGTTCAATTGATACAAAGCCCGAACCTACAACCGTTACGGTAGAGTTTACTGTAATATTCATTTCACTCATGTAGAGGTCGTCATTACCATAAGCCTCATGTGATGTGAGTAAATATATTGTTATACCTGTAGCTAAAGCCATTACTAGTAGAATGGTTATGGCTAGTTTGAGATTCATGAATTATGTGATTTTTGAGTGTTTAATAAAGTAAATGTACTCTCAGTATATTGATTTAGTCTTCTTCCTGAAGAACAACTACTTGAACATGTTGTGAAGCTTTTTCCCTAAATTTCTCAGCATCTTTAACAGTACCTACAATGGTTCCATAATGCATAGGTATGGCAATCTTAGGTTTAATGATTTTTACAGCATCAACAGCTTCTTCAGGCGTCATTACGTAAGTTCCACTTACTGGTAGTAAGGCTATGTCTATCTTTCCTTCAAGTTCTCTCATTTCTGGAATGACGTCGGTATCTCCTGCATGATAAATCTTTACACCCTTAATTTCAACAATATAGCCTACTCTACCATCTTCTTTAGGATGATAAACCTTGCCTGGCGCTCTAAATTTTGAAACATTATATGAAGGAATAGTGCTAACTTTAACATCATTAATAGTTAAGGAGTCTCCAGGCTTAACCTTAATTATCTTACATTTTTTCTCAAATTCTTTAACACATGAGTAGGCAATTTCAGGAACAATAATTACTGTACCGTCTTTAATGAGCATTTGAAGACTTTCTCTATCACAATGATCAAAGTGTTCATGAGTAATTAGTATGTAATCAGCTTTTGGATGTTCTTTAAAAAGTTCGTAAGGGTCAAAGTAAAGATTCTTATCGTTAAACTCTACTCTAAAGCATGCATGTCTCAGCCAATGAATTTTTAATCCCTGATATTCAAGCACCATGAATAGATAATTCATGACGAAACTAATAACAATTTTCCTCCATAACTAGAAATCAATTTTTAAACTAGTTCATCTAAGTAATGTCTTGAAGTGACTATTCAAGCAGCTTTAGAATTAGAAAATTTTGGACCAATATTGAAAGGTAAGGTAGAATTCAAACCATTAACAATACTTATAGGACAAAACAATACAGGAAAATCATACACAACAATGTGTTATTACGCAGTGATGAGAGTCCTTAATACATTTCTTATACAGTTATCAGGAGGTGCTATAGTGCATCTCTGGTCGGTTAAGTATATAAGAAGATTATCAAAGGTTAAGAAAATAGAAACATTAGTTAAGCTTTATACGGAGTTATTCATGGAAGCTTTTAAAGATCTTGAAAAATCTTTTACAGAAGATAGAATTATTCGTGAAATTGAAAGAACATTTTCATGTAGAGTACATGAGCTTATTCTTTATGGGGAGGACAAAGCAAATATGAAATTTAGCGTTCTATATGGACCTCTAGCTCTTAATACTAATCTGAACTTGAACATTTATTCTAATGGTAGTGTTGACTCTAAACTTAATGTACGTATTGAACAAGATAAGATTCGTAATATCCTTGAACATGTAAGAAAAATGAAACTTGAGATGCCATTATCCCATTTAATTCATGAAATACTTTCTAAAGCGAAGATACTTTCTATTCATTATCTTCCTGCATCCAGAGCTGGTATCCTGCATGCTTACAAGACAATAGCTCAAGCACTAATTACCTCAGCACCTTATGTACCAATTAGAGGAGTTGAAATTCCTAGAGTTTCAGGAGTATTTGCAGATTTTTTAAGTGAATTAATGGGAATGCAAGCTTCAATTACTGAGAAAGAGGTTTCTAAGGATTTTGAGAAGAATGTTCTTGAAGGTAGTGTAGAACTTGTTAAAGCTAAAGAAATTATTGAAACTACTCCTGAAATAATCTACGTGCCCAGAGAAGGATATTCCATACCTATTGCTCGTGTATCTTCAATGATTTCTGAACTTTCACCACTTGACTTATTTATTAAATATGGCGTTGTTAAGAGGGGTGATACGGTAATTATTGAAGAACCTGAAGCACATTTACATCCCGACGCACAGGCTAAATTAGCTAGAATTTTTGCAAAACTTATCAATGAATTGAATTTGAATCTAATAATTACTACACATAGTGATATCTTATTAGCTAAGTTAAGTAACTTAATATCTCTTAATGCATTACCCGATAATGAATTGAGAAGTAGAGGTTATACACGTTCTGAAACTTTAAAACCAGAACAAGTTAGTGTCTATTTCTTTAGAAAGACTAGTGAAGGTGTTGTTATTGAACCTATTAAAGTTACTTATGAAGGTATTTCTGATTATACTTTTAGAGAAATTATTGAAGAACTTTATAATGAAACTATGGACTTACATTACCGTATTCAAGAACTTAAACAAAAGTAGTAATGAGTCAATACTTAAATGTTGGTAAAGTACGTATTAAGTTACCTAGTAATATTCAAAATCTTAATTACTGGAATTTAGATGATGTTTATGGTAGTTCAAGAAAACATTCTGATGCGTTATTGACATTTTCTATTGGTAATAGAGAAATTGCTATAATTATCGAAACTACAGGTCATCCGGAAATTAAAGATTTTAAAAGAATTGAAGAAGATTTAAATGATTTGAAAAATAAAGGCTATATTGGTCATGGTATGGTGTATATTAAAATTCTTCATCATAAAGGAATTAGAAGTGATTTACTAGTTAAGTTAGCTAGGTCTTATAGAATTGAACTTCTTGAATGTAGAGATGTTGTGGATGTTGAATTTATCTTACGGAGAAGACGTTATATCTAGATGTTGTCTTTTATCCTTCCCAAATTATTTCACCAATATTATCAGGTACTTTGTATCCCGGTAGTTTTTCTATTTCTCTTTTGAATTCCTCACTTTTTAATAATTTTAAAAATTCTTTAACGCTCTCTTTACCTAGTCTTGATTTATTGATTAAGAAGTCGTAATGTTCCCACGTTATGGGTATGAAGTCAAGGTTGTACATATGTGCTGCTGATTTTATTCCAAGTCCTGCATCTGCTTTACCTTGAGCTATAGCTGCAGCTACAGCTGTATGTGTCTTTACTTCATAGTAGTATCCTCTTATTTTCTTTGTAATTTCGTTGAAGGGTATGTCTAGCTTACTTGCTGTTTCTTTCAATTTCATGTCTAGAAGAACTCTTGTACCTGCACCTCTATTTCTATTAACAATTGTTACATCATTTTTAAGAAAATCTTCAATACTGTTTATGTTTTTAGGATTACCTTTAGGTACGATTATTCCTTGTTCTCTCATATAGCCTCTAACTAGTACTGCATTCTTTACACTATATCTTTCTAGATAAGGTATGTTGTATGTTCCTGAATCTTCATCAACTAAGTGAATACCTGCAATATCAGCTTCTTCACGTTTAATGGCTAGTAAACCACTAAGTGAGCCTACATTGATGATTTTGCATCTTATCCATTTAGGTAATTTTGCTACTAGCAGGTCAAGTCCAATATCGTGACTACCAATGATGTATAGATTAGCTGGTATGTATTGTCTAGATAGTAAATGTACGTTAACTAGTTCCTTCTCATCTAGATACTCCACATCTTCAGGAATTACTATGTAGCCATCAGCATAAACTAGACTACTCACTTGACCTGAAGTTGCTGGTAATGGATAGGCAATAATTTCAGAACCAGTATCTACTAGATTTACAGGTACTAATGCTCTTCTACCTCTCTCACCTCTAAGTCTACATGCCAACTTGGCTTTAAGCGTAACTTCAAAGCTTTCAATTCCTACCATTCTTTCAAGAATAGGCTTTACAACTATGTTGAAGATCATGAGTGCAGAGTTGGGATAGCCTGGAAGACCAATAATTAACTTACCTTCTCTAGATATGGCGATGACTGTTGGTTTTCCTGGCTTAACTTTTAATCCATGAATAATGATTCCAGGAGGTCCAAAATCGTCAAGTATCTTGTAGGTAATGTCTGAAGTACCTGCAGAAGTGCCTCCAGATATTAGTACAAGATCACTAACCTGTAGAGCCTTACTTACAATTTCTCTGAGCTGCCTCTCATCATCACTAACAATACCGAGAATTATAGGTTCAGCATTAACTTCTTTAACAGCACATGCTAGTGCGTAAGTATTTACATCATATATCTTGCCAAACCTTAATGATTTGCCTGGAATTTCAAGTTCATTACCTGTAGATATTATGGAGACCTTAGGTCTTCTATACACTTTAACCTTGTTAATACCCATACAGGCAAGTAAGGCAAGTTCTCTAGTTGTGAGTACTGTGTTCTTTCTAAGAACTAGATCACCCATAGCTATGTCAGAACCTGTAGAAGCAATATTTTCACCAGGACTTACAGCTCTATATATGATCACCTTATCATTAATAGTCTTAGTGTATTCTACCATAACTACAGCATTTGCATTTATTGGTAATGGTGCACCTGTAGCAATTTCTACACACTCCTTCTCATTAATTTTTGGTAAAACTTCACAACCAGCCTCTACCTTACCTACAAGTTTAAGTTCTATAGGTTCAAGTTCGTTAGCTCCAAAAGTATCTTCAGCACGTACAGCATAACCATCCATTAACGCTCTATCAAAAGGTGGAATATCGATAGGTGAGTATACATCTTCAGCAAGTACTCTATTAAAAGCATCAATAAGATCAACCTCCTCAACACCTAATGGTTCAATCTTTATAGTATTGAATATTTTTTCAAGAGCTTCTTCAGGAGTTACAAGTTTATGATAAATTTTTCTAGACATGGTTCTGTTGAATTTGTGTATGTTGATTTAAGAGTGTTGATTCTGAATTGTTTTATATTCTTCTATTTCTTCTATTATTAGTATTCTTACTCTTTTTCCTATTAATGGTTTTAATTTTTCCCAATACTTTTTGTGAATATACATTCTTATCTCTTTACCTCCATGTAGATATATTGAACCTTCAACATAAATCATTAACAGTACCCCTAGAAGAGAAACTAACGAAAACCTTATAAAAAACTAACGCTAATGCTAAACTTAGATTCCTGATGAGGGTTTTGTCAACCCTTAAGTTTGGGGTTGTTCAATATCTTCAACTTCAATACCTACAATAGGTAGAAGATAAGTTGTGTCAAGTAGTATTTTAATCATGATTAAGTAATTCTTTTTGAAATAGTTCAAAAGGATTTAGTATAGGTTCAATAATGATTTTATTATCTTCAATTCTCAAAAGAACTTTAGAACCTTCATGAATACCTAATTTTTCTGCAATATACTTAAGTATATATTGCAAACTTTCTACCTACTTTAATCTCAATAACCAGACTCACAACACATCTTCAGATTAAAACAACAAATACCAGACTCTTAAACCTTTAATCTCTAGTAAATATTAACCTTCACACAACATTTCAACACAATTCGTGAAAACTCATTAACACTAAATTCATAAACTCAAAACTGAAAGTAGAACGTAAAGTAAATGTAAGGAAAGATACTTGAAATAACTAGTGGTGTAAAAGTTTCACTTTAGCTAGTAAATTTACTGTAATGGAATTGCGAGAAGATGTGACTCTTCGACGTAACTTTCTCTCATTTAGATACATTCTATTACTTTAATGTTATAATCATTTCTGATTTTTCATGTATTGTTTAGTCTGTTTCTATCTTGTTGAGTATGGTTTTTAATGTTGTTATTACTTGTTTTAATTCTGTTTTGTAATTTCTCAATTTTTCAATTTCCATCTTGTTTAAAGTTTCTATAATGCTTAGTAAGTAGTTTATTAATCGTTCTTCAATAACTGCTCCTTGTAGTGTAAGTTCATTGAAGTGAAGTCTAGTAACGTACTCATAATATTCAGGACCTAAGTAGCATTTTCTTCTAAAACCATTAAATGAATGTACAGCATAATAATAAACTCTACCATTAATTCTCTTAACCTCAATACTTGTAAATTTTTCACCACACCTAGGACAAACTTTGAAACCCATACTTAAAAAGTGACACATATAAGCGTTTTTAAGCTTTACTACACATAAATAAGCTAAATTAATCACACTAGAGTAGAAATACGCAGAATAAATTATTAACGAATCTTTACACACATTTCAAAGCATGATAACACAGTGAAGTGAAGAGGCTATTGAGAATAAAGTTTAGGAAAGTGAAAACTTTTTAGGAAATTGATTATTTCCGTAAATTTACTGGCTAGAGTGAAAGTTTCACCTAACCTACTTCTTCACTACTCTTCTCTCCTAACTTCGATATGTTGGTTTTGTTGTTTGTTTAATATTGCTTGTTTTGTAATTATTGTTGGTTTGTAGTGTAGGTTTTAGTTGTTGATTTATGGTTTGAAGGTTAAGTATTGTGTGAGTCCTAGTAGGTAGGGTATGGTCATGGATGTGATGATTGGTGTGAGTGTTTTTATATACTTAGTTTCATACTCTTTGGAGAGTAGAAAGGGTCTAGCCTCTGCAGGAGATGACCTGTCGGGAATGCCTGGACATGGATAGGGTTAATGATGAAAGACCCAAAACTTCGAACACATGAAAGCATATGCAAACATATAAAAACTGAAACCCTATAGTACATTTCAGGAACTTTCTCTTTAATAACGTCTAGAACTACGGGAAGTACAGCATTGGTACTCACGTAGTAAGTAGTGCATATGTACAAGACAACACCAACAATACCTAAGTACTTAATAACTCTTGGTAAAGTCATAGAGTGAGGGAGAGCTCTAAACTTTATTAAACACAACTCAATGTGAGTACTTCTGTAATTATGAGTACTTTCTTAACCATATACGTTTCAGTACATAACTTCTCAACAATTCATGCATGTACATCACTTCATTACTTTCATGAAAACTTGACAATCAACACTACAAACTTAACAACACATCTTAAACACTACAAAAATCAATAAAACAAAATCTTTTTAAAAGAAAACCACAACAGTAATTGAAACTACGATAGATGTAAGCAATGTATGAAATAATCTTCTCATAAATAAATTCACATAAAAATTCAACTTAACGTAAGAACTTACTTCAAAACCTAACAATACTGATAAATTAAACACAATCACAAAATTGATAGAAAGATAAGACACTCACCATAGTCACGAACCTCATTCTCAAAAAATACTTCTCAATGAATTGATTTTTCCGTAAATTTGCTATCCAGTGCAGAACTTCTACTCAACTTATCTTTCTATTATTCTTTTCTCTCGATTTTTGATAGGTAGGTTTTTATAGTGTGTTTGTTTTAGTATTATTTGGTTGATGATTACTACGGGCACTGATTTATGATGTAGGTTTCTGGTCGCTGATAATATGAGAATAATTATTGTTTGTAATCTCTTTTTTAAACAATGTTGATCAAGTTTGATTGATGATGTTATTAAGAGTCTTGCTACTAGATATTGTTTAGTAGCTGATTTCTTGTAGTATTCTCTTTATCTTCTAATTTTTCAAGCATGATAAATTTGTCTTTTAATCTTTTCAAGATTCAATTCTAATTAATTTAATTTCAAACTTACCAATCAATTTTTCAATTTCATAAATCTTTTCAAAGGATTTCACTGATAAGAGCAAGACAATCATAACATTAGAAGCTAAGGAAAATCTTCAATAATTATATAGATTTTAATAATATCTAGATTGTATTAAGAGGTTGAAAGGAGCGTTAAAGAAGTAAACGTATTACTAGATTTGCAATGATATATTATTTCTTAAGGTATGGTTAATATTGATTTTTACTTAATACTTAATTGTGGTTAAGAGTTTTGTTGTTTATAGTCTTGAACTTCCTGAAATTACTTACGGCGCAGATCTTGCTAAACTTATTATTGATGAAGCTTGTCGTCAAGTTAATTGTTTACAAGATGGTGATGTTATTGTTATTACTTCTAAAATTATTTCTAAAGCTAAGAGTTGTATTATCGATAAGTTTAGTATTAAACCTTCATTTAAAGCTAAATTAATTGCTAAAATTACAGGTAATCTTGGGAAGTTAAGGTAATTCTTCAAAAATCTAAATCAATAATTGCCTCAATTTCAGTAGCTAAAATATTGTTAAGTGTAAGTTACGAAGAAAGTGTATCAAGTATAGAAAGTGCCTGAACAAGTACTTAAAAAGCATTAAAACAAACAATAAAGTTAAGAATAGTAGAAATCTTTGAAAAACTATCAGTAAGAAGTAATATTGTGAAGTAGGGCCGGTAGTCTAGCCTGGAAGGATGTGGGGGCTAGGAGGGATCTGATTAATGATGTTTTCAACTCTTCTTATCATTACTTGTAAGATGTTTTGATAATGTGATCGAAATTTTAAAGAAAGAATTTGAAATGTGTGAAAAACATGACTAAATTAATTAGAAGAGAGAAAAAGAATATTAAAGAAAAACTGAATACCTCTTAATGAATTATCCTGAAGTAATTGAGAGAAGAGAAGAGTTAAAGTTAAGTGAAAAAGTAAGTAAATGGTATTTATTGGGTGCATATATTGGAGATTTCTCTCGTAATAGAATCACTGGAAAATCTGTAAGAATAAGTTTGAATCAATAAACTACTACGGATTAACATGGGCATATAGAGTATTTTCAAATCTTGGAAATGTGAGCATTAGTCTTGAACTACCACATGGATTTAGTAAAGATTTAAGAGTTGAATTATACATAACATTACCAAAAATGAATATGAAGAATTACTATTATCAAAGAATGAAATTGTAAATTACGTAATTGGATACGTAGAAAAAACAAATAATCTAGATGCATTATTTGATTTCATATCAGGATTAAGTAATGCAGATGCTGATATAGGTACTTCTACGATAAGTCAAAATCACAGTATAGGATTTATTTGAGAATTGTATTAAGCAAATATGAGTGGTTAGTTAAGATTAAGGAACTTTAAATAGACACAATTATATTGTAAGTATTGGACAGGATGAGAGAGTATATACGTTGAAGACATACAATGTAAACTTACTAACAAGGCTTAAATCATTGCATCCACTAAAAGCAAAAAGACTTGAATTTGTTAAAAAGTTTGAAAAAACAACATTTACTAAAGAAGAATTTGAAAAACGTATAAAACCATACTGGCCAAAACACATAAGAGGAGGAAGTTCAAAATGGTTAATAAATTACATTTCCAAAATCTTCCTCACGAGCAGGAAAAACAAAGATAGGCTTTTAAATAGTAGAGAGCTTAAAATTCAGCCCTCCTAGCCCCCACCTAAAGCCCGCCTCGCACGCGGGTGGTCCCGGGTTCAAATCCCGGCCGGTCCACCAAAACCTTAATTCTTTCACGAAAAGAGAAATGATTATCTTGACCATCTATCAATCAGGTTGTGTTAAGATTTTTAATCTATAGATCCTGAATTTATTAATGTTCAAGTTATTGATTAAGAAACTAGAAGAGAAAATTTTTGAAGTACGTTACTGAAGTTAAAGAAGTGTTTCTCCCGGGATGTTCTGTTGATGTAGTTTGGTTTCCCGGGAGTTCCCCTTCATTGGGATTGGGTTTTCATCTCCCTCTGAGGCGTTCGCCCCTCCACGTAACACAGGAGAGGCACATTCTCGAGAGAGTAATTGTTTCATTCTTCCTTTCTTACCAACTTCTCTCAACTTTTCACGCTTTTTCCAAGCATTCTCAATCTCTTTAAAAACTTCAGGAAGTTTACTAACTGCTTTCTTGAAAATATTCTCAAGTGCAATAAAATCTCTATGATTAATATAGTTACATTTTGGGCAATACTTCAATTTGTAATTAATATCTTTAAGTTTTGAACCACATCTTGGGCATGTACTAGAGTTACCTTTAGAATCAACAGTAAAGAAGTAAATACCATTAAGTATAGCCTTATACTTCAAGCAGTGTTGAAGTTTTCTATAACACATGTGCTTAACTTTCCACCTCATTTTCACATCTCTACTCTGTTCAATATTTTGCTTCATCCCTTCTAAATTCTCATCAACAATCCATGCATTATATTCTCTAGCAATACTGATTAAACGATTAGCAATAATGTGAGCTTCATCTGTTGTGATATTTCTAGCTCTCTCATGATGCTTTCTTACTCTCTTAATAACCTTAGGAATAAACCTCCAAGACTTGTTATACTTCTTCTGTAAGTTTTCAACCATCTTCTTATGTGTTAATGCTCTAGTAAATGATTTTCTAGGAATACAACCTTCAGTTAATTTATTACCATTCAAATCCTTAACTCTACAAGTTATATATCTCTCATTCTGGTCAATAAGCATTAATGCTTTAGGTTCATTAACCTCAACAATATACTCGAAAATAATGATAATAATAAATTCATCACTAAATGAATTGTACTTAAGTATTAATTCCTTAGGCTTGTACGTGAATTAGCTGTTAAGAGATAGGTATTGTTGCATACAATTACTTATCAGAATATTTTGAAGCTAGAAAGTATAGTGATATATTCGTTCTAAGTGTGAAAATCGGAAGGTAAATACTGGATAGTATTTGACTTAAAGATTGTAGAGAAGTGTATGTATTACATATTTCACTACTTAACGATGAATTTCACAAATTCATAAATGCATTAAAAGTATTGAATCGTAGAGTGTACTATATCTTCATAGGTATGGTAAGTTTATCTTAATTTAAGCGTTGAATGTTCAAGATTTATATTTTGAGTAATTTTGACAATCATGATTTTAGAGATGTTGAAAATTCTTCATGAAGTGAATCAGCGTTCAAATCCGTCTTCACTATTCTGATCTTCTAATCTTCATCACTTGGTGAGAATATTCTCTTACGCACTTTATATAGCTTATCAGTCCACCTCCTTTCAATCACTCTTCAGTAGTGGGGAATTCATCACTTACGTTTATAAAGTTTTGAATAGATTTTAAGACTTAGTTAATGAGTAGAATAATTATTCTTGATGGATATACTGATGAGCCAGCAGGTCTTGGAGTTCCTCCTTATCTAGATATTTATGCTAGATACATTTCTGGTGCGATATGGTGTGTAGATTCTTCAATAGATATTAAGTACATAACTATTGATGAAGTTAGAAGAGATTGGCAATTGTTTGGTAGACTTTGTAGAAAGGCTGAAGTGTTAATCGTTATTGCAGGAGTTACAACACCTGGAAAGTACTTAAATGCTGAACCTATAAGATTGAATGAACTTGAAATTATTGCAAAACTCTTTCAGGGATTGAAAATACTTGTAGGTCCTGTAGCTAGATTTGGTTATGGAGAATCAGGCGGTCAAATTGCTATACCATCAAAGTATTTTGAAAATCTTTACGATATTGTAGTTAAAGGTGATCCTGATCTAGTAATTTATGAACTTACTAGAAACAATTTTCAATTATCTAAAGTTGATGTGCATGCAGGTCATGAAAATTATGATTTAATTAATGTTTTTGCAATTAAGGGTGCAAGAATAGTTACTCAACATCCATGTTATGATAAGAACTTAATTGTTGAGATTGAAACCTACAGATCATGTCCTAGATGGATATGTGGTGGTTGTAGTTTCTGTATAACTGTTCGTTATGGCTCAGTAACGTATAGGAATGTGGATGGTATTGTTAAAGAAGCTGAAGCTTTGTACAACTATGGTGTTAAGCATTTCAGACTTGGTAGACAAGCAGATTTCTATACCTACATGGCTAAGGATACTGGTAAGTTGGAATTTCCAAAACCAACTCCTGAAATCATAGAGAAGTTACTGAGAGGTATTAGATATAGTTGTCCAGATCTTGAGACTCTTCATATAGATAATGTTAATCCAGGAACGATTTATCATTGGCCAAATGAGTCAAAAGAAATAACGAAGATATTGATGAAATATCACACTCCAGGAAATGTAGCTGCTATGGGTGTTGAGACTGCAGATCCTAAAGTTGTTAAGATGAATAATCTTAAAGTAATGCCTGAAGAAGCATTCTTTGCCGTTAAGTTAATTAGCGAAATTGGTCGTGTACGTGGCTGGAATGGTATGCCACACATATTGCCTGGAATTAACTTTGTTCTTGGACTTCCTGGCGAAACTAAAGAAACATATATACTAAATATGGAGTTTCTGAGAAAACTTCTTGAGGAAGATGTATGGATTAGACGTGTCAATATTAGGCAAGTACTTACACTTCCAACAACACCATTATGGCACGTTAGAGAACGTGTAAGAAGTATTTTACAAAATCATAAGAGATATATTGATGATTTTAGAAAATGGGTTCGTGAATATTTTGATCATGAAATGCTTAAGAGAGTTTTTCCTAAAGGAACCGTACTTAGAAAGCTGTTTACTGAAATTTATGAGGCTTCTGGAACACTCGCTAGACAAGTAGGTTCATATCCACTAATTGTATATATACCTGAGAAGTTGAGTCTTCATAAATGGATTGATGTGGTCATTGTTGATCATATATCAAGATCTGTGGTAGGTATTCCATATCCATTAAACGTGAATACTGCATCTTCAAGATTGTTAAAGTATCTTCCAGGAATTAGTAAGAAAGAAGTTTACGAAATTATTAAGAGAAGACCTTTCAAGAATATGACAGAACTAGAGAAAATAATTACTTCAAAAGATAAGTTAAAGTATTTAACCATAGAGTAATGACTATAATGTGGTGATGAATTTATGACATATAGTCACCTTATCGTATCCGTGAGAAATTAAGTACTTAACCAAGATTTTCATTGAGGTTTCTACTCTACATGAGGTTAGCATTACCTTAACGTCCTCACTAGTAATTGAACTTTCCTTAATTGTCGAAATGATGATGTAGAACTTTAAAGATGAGAACTATACATAGAGTCATGTGAAGAAGTAGTGAAGGGTACTGAATTGATAGTTGATAATGTTGAGAAATTATTTGAGAGTTTTCAAGATTGAAAATTGGGTCTTAATTTTAACTAAACTTTAACTTCCTAAGTGATGTGTTATGTAAGTATTTTATCTAGACAGTTATTTTCTACACATTCTTTTATCTCTATTGCAATTCTTCTACCAAGACTTATAGGTTCACCAAAGTATAGTTTACTATATTGACTACCGATACCCATGTAGGCATTTGTTCCACCTCCAATTCTTGGAGCAACATCATAAACAACGATATCTAATTCTGGAGTGACCATGAGTTGAAGAGTAAAGGGTCCAATTATTCCTGGAGGTACAAGTTTCTTCGTTGCTTCAACAAAACTGTCACCTATTTGGAAAAGTTTCTCTAGTAGGCTCTCTCTAATAGTTACAGGTATGTGACCTACTTCTATAAGTCTTACAGGAACTTCAATACCTAACTGTTCTTTTGCTGGTAATCTTATAAGACCATCAATGTTGCTTTGAATTCTCCTATCAATACTTAAAATTTCGACTTCACTTCTAGCAATACTTCTAAAGTAATTAACGTTAAAGTGCGCTCCAAGTACTAATTCTTCAATAGATACGTTCTTTAAACTATAATCATCAATGATTCCCCTCTCTTTAAGCTGTTTAATCTTTCTATAATAGTCATCTCTATCGACAGCTATAAAGAAGGCTCTTTCTACTCTTCTCTTAGCTTCAGGTAGTTTAACCATTACAGGTCTATCGATGTCATCAGGATTTTCGAAAGTTTTTGGTCTTCTAATACCTGCCTCATCAAGTAGTTTATAGTAGTTAGCTTCACCTACACGTTCTTCCCATCTCAGTAAGTATCTATTACCAAATATGGGTATGGGGAAGTTATTCTCAATATTATCATAACCAACATATACGGCAAAGCTTCTATTAGGAATCATAATGACATTTTTGCTTCTCAACTTCTCTATAATGTCGGGATTAACCACATGTGCGAATTTCTCAAGAATAATTACTTCATCAATTATGCGTTTAAATCTTAAGTAAGGTGTTTCTCTACCTCTTTGACAAATAGCTATAGTTTTAAATCCCTCATCTTTAGCACCATCAAAGACATCAAGAGCTGAATGGCTTGCAATAGCACTTACATGAATATTTTTAAAGTCGTAATTTTTAAGTAGAGTTTCAAGATTTAGCTTATGCATGAGTAAGTTTTTTCCAAAACTATACTTAACAATTACTTTATTAAGAGTAGTCTTTTTCAACCCTTTAAAGTGAAGTACTTTCATGATTGAGGACATTTTAAAGAATTATGACCTTGATAAGATAAGCATAGCAACACTTGGCAGTCATTCAGCACTACAGATACTTCATGGAGCTAAGATTGAGGGATTTAAGACAGTACTTATTGTTGATGAGAAGAGATTATGGTTTTATCAGCACTTTAAGCACTTGATTGATGAGGTCATTCTAGTAAATTCTTGGAGAGATATATGTAAATCTGAAGTAGTTGAGAAGTTGAGATCACTAAATGCCATAATGATTCCTCATGGTAGTTATGTTGAGTATGTTGGTCTTGAATGTGCTGAGAAATTACCAGTACCAATTTTTGGTCTTAGAAGTATTTTCAAAATTGAAGCTGATCAAAAGAGAAAAATGAAACTTCTAAGAAATGCAGAAATTAAGATACCTAAAGAATACTCAATTAATGATCATATAGATAGACCTGTAATTGTTAAACTACCAGGAGCTAAAGGTGGTAAAGGCTTCTTTATAGCCTTAGATAGAGATGATTTAATTAAAGGTCTTGAAGAAGTTTTAAGGAAAGGCTTAATTGATAATGTAGATCAAGTATACATTCAAGAATATATTATTGGTGTTACAGCATACTTTCAATACTTCTATAGTCCAGTACTTGAAAGACTTGAAATTATGGGTATGGATATTAGGTATGAGAGTAATGTTGATGGGTTGAAAAGAGTACCTTTAAAGATCCTAGAGAACATGAGGGTTGAACCAACATTTGTAGTTATTGGTAATATACCTATGGTGTTAAGAGAAAGCATATTGCCTAAAGTTCTAGATTATGGATTGAAGTTTGTAGAAACTACTAAGAAAGAATTACCTCCAGGAATGATTGGTCCCTTCTGTCTTGAAGGTATTGTTAAGGATGATTGTGATATAGTCATTTTTGAATTTTCAGGAAGAATAGTTGCAGGTACAAATCTATACATTCAGGGCAGTACATACAGCTGGCTATACTGGAATGAACCAATGAGTACAGGCAAAAGAATTGCAAGGGAGATAAAATTAGCAATTGATAGGGAGGTACTACATAGGATAGTTACTTAATAGATATCTT
The DNA here is from genome assembly GCA_964390355.1 of uncultured Thermoproteaceae archaeon. Taxonomy (GTDB): domain Archaea; phylum Thermoproteota; class Thermoprotei; order Thermoproteales; family Thermocladiaceae; genus CAYMHS01. Next base: position 119,598 of record CAYMHS010000005.1, read on the forward strand.
TTCATTAGGGTAGTTTCACATCTTTCAGGAATTTTAAAGTTCGCAGTATATATTTTTACATTATTAATAATTTTCTACTCTTCAACTTTACATAAAGTACATGTAGATATGGTGAAGTTTATCTAAAATAGGTGAGAAAGAATTATTAAGAGAGAGTTTAAAGGAACTATCCCTGTCTTTATGAGAAACATAATCGCTAAAATTCTTTCAGGATTTACAGGTGAGAAAAGATTCATTCAAGAATTAATTAATCATTTAGAACTTTCAAGTAGAGCTATTAAGTTAATCAATGACTACTTATCGACTTCTAACGATGAGACGTTGAAAGACATTTCAAGTCTTGAGAGAATAGGTGATGAAATTTCTAGAAAGCTAAGTGAAGAAACATCTAGAGGAGCTATATCACCCGTAGTTATAGGCACTATAGAGTTTCTATTAAACAAAATTGACGACATACTTGACAATATTCACATACTTTCAAAAGAACTTAAAAGACTATTTAGTGTAGTTAGAAGTAGGTATGCTTTGAATATTCTTGAAGTAGAGATTTCAGAAATGATACGTATCTGTGATATTGGCATTTCAGAATTGAAAAATCTTCTAAACGCCATAGTTAATAATAATATAGAGGACACTACCTCCATAATAAACACTATTAAAGAACTTGAAGAATGTGTTGATGATTTAAAGGATAGAGTACTTGATAAACTTTACAGTAATCATGAGAGGTTAAGTTATGTAGAATTTATTGGACTTACAGGAATAGTATTCACACTAGATAATATTCTTGATGCAATTAAGGACTCTGCAATACTTACGTTAATGTTTATTATTGGACTAACCTCATGATAACATCGATATTAGTATTTGTATTAACATACCTAATTTCAAGTAATAATTTAGCTCTATGTATTGGATATGCATTAAGTACTAAGGTATTAAGTATGAGGAAGTTAATCTATATAGCGATTTCAGCGTACATTATTGGGATTCTGCTTGAAGGTTATAAGATGAGCACATCCTTACTTGAAAATTTCAATTACATAAATCACTATACGGATATTGCATTAATAACTACAATAGCTATCTTTATAGTTAGTGAAATTGTAAGAATACCAGCATCACTAATTACATTACTCTATAGTGGCATTTTTGGTGTTGAATATGCCATCACAGGTAGACACATTAACATCTTTGCAATTACGATAATTTACTGGATTTTCGTATCACTGATGTCAATGATCATATCGTACTTGATGTATAGGTTGACCGTATATTTAAGTAAATTCAATCTCTTTAGAAGTATTGTCATATCTAGAACGTTAATAATTGCGCTACTCTTCTTAACATCATACTCATTTAGTGCTAACAATTTTGGTCTCCTATGGAGAATTGAAAATTTTGATCCCATAAACTTAACGTTTATAATTTTAGGATTTACGTTAGGTACTCTAGTAGGTAGTAAGAAAACTTTAGTTAAGTATGCTTATGGATTCTATACTCTAAGTCCATTAGCTAGTCTTGCAATATATGTAAGTATCTTTACAGCAATGGAATTAAGTACACAATTATCAATACCTGTAGGTTTAACAATAATTGCCTTATCAAGCACATTAGGTACGGAGTATGCCCATAAGTTGAGACTTGCAAGTATGAAGTATGTTAAGTATATAATCATAACTTACACTTTATCTATAATCTTAGGCTTTGCAGCAAGTTACTTAACCTCTATGTTGATTATTAGTGAGTACTCTAGTATCAGTAAGGGGTGAAGACATCATATTGTCAGACCGGAAACCTTATCCTCATCTATATACACTTCTCGACTCAAATATTTAAAACTACTTCAGTAATAGTGAATGATTAACTATTTAGTTTTGAAAGTTAGAAACGCCTTTATACTAAAAACATGCTAAGCAAGTTTCAAAAGTTTTTTATACCTGTACAAGTTTGCAACCATGCATGAGTGTTCTTGTTGTTCATGAAGATTTCATAACACTTACCTGTGATTTTGATTATGATAAGTATGTTCTTGATAATAAGAACTACGTTAAGTGTATGTATAGATTAAGAGATGATGTTGCAGACAAGTACATGGATAAGCTTGTGAAGGTTGTTATTAAATATTTAGATAATGATCATTCAAGATTTGGAAGAATAGATGTAAATACGTACAGTAACGTCATTGAGTTGAAATTCTTTTTAGATATTTTAGAGAGAGGTTATAGTATTGGTGAATTGGCTAGAAAAATTTTACACATTATTCAAGGTGCTATAATTCTACTTAAGATTTTAGATGAGATTTATAAAGTACAATAGATCTCCAAATACACACTATTATGACTATTTGACCTAAATCAATAAAGGTTAGAGGTTTACCAATACTTGATAGAGTATATGTTAAGAGATTTATTCTAACATCGACGCCTTCATCTGTAAGTGATAGTAAGTAGGCGTAGTGTATTATTATGAAACATACTCCCAAAGCTATAAGTATGAGGTCGCATACTGTCATTGGTTTTAAGAAGTGAATAATAGCTGTGAGAAGCCATAGTATGAATATGGTAGCACTTAATCTCCATAAGTAAGTACTTACACTATATGCTCTCCATGGCATTTTCCTAAGTTCAAGAGTGTTCTCTAATGGAAAGAGAGAAATCACTGCAGCAATGATTAATAGAAACAACGTGAATATTATTGTAGCAATCACTTTTTTATAAGATAATCTACGCTGAGACATAGAGACCATACATTAACGTGTAATATAAGGTTAATCCAATCATTGACCATACAAAGACAGACGCCATATATATTAAGTGTTTTCTAACAACTTCTTTAATCTTAAAGAACTGTAAGATATTGTCAAGTACGTGACCACCATCTAGTGGATATGCAGGAAGAGCATTAAGTAGAGCTAAAGTCATGTTAATATTGAAGATCCAGAAAAGTAGTCGATAAAACCACGTATCAGATATAACGCCAATACCATCAACTTCAAAAGTGAAAATTGAGTATATCTTAACGTACTTAGGTACACTTATAGTGACTGTATATTCAAGATTTCTTAAAGTATCATATAGTTGTAGATTAATCACCTTACTGTGTTGTGCAAGAGTTACAAGTTTAGATATTAAATCGTAAGTGCTTGATACTTTAATACCATTGATGGCAGTAATTATGGAACTTGTAGTTATTAGAGAATTTTGAGGATCAACAACCTTAACTCCAAGTAATGTATATAGAAGTGGAGAGTTTGATATTAATACGTATACTAGACATACTATGTAAACTATGAGTATATTTGTAAATACACCTGCAGAATACACTGTTAATCTTTTCCACACACTTATCTTCTTCAAATCTTCCTCATCAAGTTCAACAAAGCCTCCAAAAGCAATGAACATTAAGGCAAAGAAACCTCCAGATTTAATTTTTGAACCATACTTTAAAGCTAAAACTCCATGAGCAATTTCGTGAAAAATCACACCAATACTTATGGCAATAATTATGTAGATAAACGTCATTAATGAAGCAGTTATTCCTGGAATTATTGGTTGAAGAGGTAGAAAGCCATGTTGAATAAATTGTTGAGGTTCAAGCTCATGTTGAAGATGTTGAAGAATTACTTTAAGATTATTAAGAAATACGTGTAGCATTGATGGAAAGCCCCAAATAGAAATGCCAATTAATGATAGAGGTACAGGAATGATTAGAAACATGGATAATAGAAATACAGAGATGATGAGAACAGCCAATAACTTGTCAGGAATTGGTTTTACAAGTTTGAGGAAGTATTGTAAAAATGATTGAATAGTCTCTTTCTCTCTAATCATGAGGAGCAATCCATAATGAATACTTATGGGAATATTTGCACGCAATTTCTTAAGCAGATGTATTGCACCTACAACTCCAAACCAGAAAAGTATGACTAGAATTAGCGTCTTAAAATCCATGTTTCGAGAAGTTAAGATTTTCAAACTTATTTAAACGTTTAGTAACTTTGTAATATTTAAAATACTTCCAGCTCCAACATCTTTAACTTTAAGTGAGTTCTTGATTAGGTACTTTCTAGCATCAATACCAATACCGTGAAGAGGATAGAGAGTAATGTCATGTTTTGTAAGTAAGTTCAGAATGTACTTTAATTGATGAGGATTGACATAAGATAAGCCCAAACCACCAATTATGAATCTAACATTATACCTTACCAATAATTCTTCAAAGTTAATAAGCCAAAAAGCTAGACCTGGACTTGAGATGAGTAGGCTTTTCTTGTCAATTTGAATAATGACTATAAGCTCTCCTATCCTGACATTACCAATTCTTAAAAGATGAATTTTAATGTTCTTCTCATTAAAGATAGTTGCAATGTCGTTGATGATGTGTAAATTCTCAACTTTACTTTTCAGCACTTCTAAACACTTCACACCAATTATTGAATGATCTTCTGGTACATACATTCTTTCTATGTTTAGATCATCTAGACCTTCAATAAATCTTAATGTTAAGGCTGTAATTACTAGATCATGTACATGATTTACATTTAGTCTTAATTCTCTAATATTGTTTTGAAAGATTTCTGAACAGCAAGTATTTACTAGTAGGTATCTACTTTGAAATTCTATGAGGATTGATAAAGCATTACATGATTTTAATCTTAAATCTTTAACCACATCATCACAGATGATGTGTAGTCTCATACATGTTTAGATAGCTTTATTTACCTAATTTATTAAACATATCATAATGTCCGTCCCACTTGCAGGTAAGCTTGAATCTAGAATTGTAAGAATAGTACTACCCTTAGTATTTATCTTCACAATATCTTATGGTTCTGCTTGGAGCGAAGCTACAGGAAATTTATGGTTAACGCCAATACTTGTCATTACATACATTTCACTCTTTTTTGGTGTAATGATTGGTATTAGCATTAAGAATTTTAGAAAGAGAATGAGAGAAGTAAAGCAGTACTTAAGTTCTATAAAGTCAGGTGCAATTGAAAAACTAACTAAAGATGATATTGTGAAAGTTTTAGAAAGAGATACAGAGTACGTTAAAGAAACTTCAGCATATACTAAAAAACAGTTAAAAAGCATGGGTATCATGTTGATAATATTTATAATAATAGCCATATCATACTCTACCTTTCTATCACATTATCTCGACGTACTTTCTAAATCGTTAGGTACTAGTCTAGGACTTAGCATATTTTGGTTAAAGTTTGTGAAGTACTTAATATACTTCACCATATTGTTAGCCTTCCTCATAATTATACCTAGAATTTTTGGCTTTCACTTATTTCCAAGAACAGAAAGTTTAGGAATACCGTACATACCACTTAAAGAGATAGTATTTTATAAGGATGCTATCATTCTCGACAACATGTACTTACTTAGAGCACCTATAAAAGTTAAGCAAGTTATTGTTAATGAGAAGAGGAGATTCATAGAGTTAGAGTTTAGTGAAGTACCAGCCCTACCTAGTACTAAGTTGAGAATTTACGTTAAATCACCTAGAGATTTTTGGGAAAATCTACTCTCAAGGTATGTCAAAATTGTTAAGTAATTTTAAGAAGAGAAGCTTGTAATTTTCCATTAGCCGAAGAGGCTTGCTAAACCTCCAGCAATCTCTTCCTCACTAGGACCTTCCTTCTTCTCCTCAACCTTCTTCTCTTCAACTTTCTCTTCAACCTTAGCTTCACTTGGAGCTGCTGGTGTGGGTGCTATAGCTGGTGCTGTAACTGTAGGTACTAATGCTTGAGTTTTAATTACTTCTTCAATATTTACTTCCTTAATAGCTGAGACAAGAGCCTTAACCTTAATTTCATCAACACTAATACCTGCAGCTTGTAGAACTTTAACAATATTTTCTTCACTAATAGGTTGCTTACCATAGTGTAGTAGTAAGGCTGCATATATGTACTCCATAACTACTCATCAAAATGAACTAATTAAGTCTTAAAAACTTAACTCTATAATGAGGAGGAGAAAATGCTTAAAGTAGTAGTAATTACTGCTGAGTGGAATTTTCATAAGAAGAGAGTTGAAGAGATATGTAGAGAACTTGAGAGACAGGGAATTTCCTGCATAGTTAGAAATTATAGTGATGAGCTTGAATTACTCATTAAGTACTGCATTAAGAATGGATTGATAAAGCTACCTAAGATATTAGTTATAGTTAATGATAAGGTAGTCAAAGTAATTGATGAAGTCGAGCTAGACAAGATATTACTTACTCTTAAAGAAGTACAAGAAAGTGATTAATAAGAAAAAATTATAAAGGATGTGATAACTACAAGATACACCACACCTGACACTCAACTAGGTTGAGTGGATGAAGGTGTTGGGTTACCCCGGCCATAAACTTAACTAAATTTTTCCAGACCATAAGAAATCTTGAAAAATTGAGGGAATCCGTCGGTACGTGAATTCTTCACTAGTCAGTACAGGGGCTTTCTTCACCTTACTAACATTTAGAGCTAACTTATTAAATCCTTACTCGCAACTTGAAGAATTCTTAAGTGAAGGAACCTGAAATTATCTAGTGTATCCTATTCCTTGAACTTCAATTACTCCTCTCTCACCTTCTCTACCATTAACTTTGAATTTAGTATTTACAAGTTTCTCTACGATATGTATATTTGTTAATGTGTGTAGTGTTAGTCTCGATATACCTATTCTTGAATATCCTTCTGCAAGTGCTATGTATGGTATAAGCATGTCACCCATATGCTTATCAAATGCCATGCTTGAACTCAGTTCTTCAATTAATTCTCTAGCAGCTTCTTCACCTACCTGTTCTGCTGGTTTTCCCTTCTCGCCAAGTGCATCTGAACCTAGTATTAATCCTTTATCAGAGATTGCCCAAAGAACAATGCCGGAGCCAGGGCCTAGATGAAAATCTTTTTCAGGAGGATAAGTTTCTAGTTCTATCTCTATAGGTACGTCAATACCTTTCTTTTTAAGATATTCTTTAGCACTTCTTGCTTGTCTCTCAGCTACGTGTTTTGGAAGTTTAACACAATGTGAAATACCTCTAATTTCTCTTAACGTGCCAAACTCAACTTCACTCATTGATTCTAACTTACCTTCAAGAGGTTCAACAGATAGTACTACATGACCACCGCCACGTGGGTAATGACCTCTTCTACGCACCTCAATACTTGCCTTAACACCCATTCTTGAAAGTATTGGTAGTAGAACATTCTTAACATAATCTATTGGTGGTGACCATGCAACATCGGTACCACCAGTAATTTCGACGATAGTTCTACATGGTGCAAAGATTAGTGCAGGTAGTATTGCCTGAATTACGAGAGAAATACTACCAGCTGTACCGATGTCAAATCTAAACTTACCACATCTTCTCTCTCTAGGCTTGAAGACGAGTTCTTTAGAACCTTTAAAAGCACCTTGAAGTTCAGCATTGCAAAGTTCAGCAAGTGCTTTAACACCAGTTAAGTGTTGTGCTTGAAGTCCAGGGTTTGAACGTCGTGCACGAATATTGAATATACGTACAGATTTGAGTAATAGTGTTGATAACGCAAGTGTTGTTCTTAAAATTTGACCACCACCTTCACCGTAACTACCATCAATCTCAATCATACTCATAGATCTCTAAGAGAGATGAGTATGTAGGATTTAAATAACTTTAACTAGACTTACCTTTATGAGAGCTTCACCATGTGTAGGAAGATATTTAAATTCTGAGCTTTTACCAGACAAGTATGGTTAAGAAGCATTTAAGAAGAAGTGTAGCACCTGCATGGTGGCCAATTCCTAGAAAAGTTGGTGGTGTTTGGACTGTTAGACCAAGTCCAGGCCCTCATGCGTTACATAGATGCTTACCATTAGCTATCGTTGTTAGAGATCTCTTAAGATATGCTAAGACTTTAAAAGAGGCTAGATACGTGATTGGTCAAGGATTAATTAAGGTTGATGGTAGAGTTAGAAGAAACTACAAGTACCCTGTTGGACTTATGGATGTTATTGAAATTGTACCTACAGGTGAAACTTATAGAGTTGTTCCTCATCCCGTGAAGTACTTAACCTTAATATCGATACCTAGAGAAGAAGCTAATTTTAAGCTTTGTAGAGTTGAGAATAAGACCACTATTAAGGATGGTAAGGTACAGTTAAATCTTCATGATGGTAGAAACTACATAGTACCTCCTGAAGATGCTAAAAAATACAAAACACTAGATACTGTTCAATTAACTATACCTAAGCAAGAACTTGTAAATCACATACCGTTAAGTCTAGGTTCTACAGTCATTGTTATTGATGGTAGAAACATTGGTAAGGTAGGCACTTTAATAGAGATTATACAGACCTTTAAAAGAAGAAGAGCAACAGTGACTATAGAGACTAGTAGGAAAGAAATTATAAGAACAATACTTGATTACATAATGGCTGTTCCAGAAAATGTTAGCTTCTTAAAATATTTACAAGAACAACCTTAATTCCGAAACCTCTTAAGATTTGTGAGTCAGATTTCAATGTCAACACTTTATGCATATACTCTTTTCTCTTTCGTAGTATTCTCTTAGTGTTTTCATTGGAGATTGACTGTTAATGATTTTAATACTTATGATTCCTTTCTTCTCTAGGTTTTCATACTTTATAAAGTATTTTATTAAGAATTCTAGATCATTCTCGAACATTGAACAATAATAAGTAATGCTCTTAATTCTAGTGCCTAAACCAAGAGTATCTAGGACATGATCTTTAACAAGCTTGACTCTAATTAACCTATCATTTATTTGAAATTCATGCTCTATCTTAACACTTCAATAGGTATGTCAAATTCCTGCTCTAGGTAATTCAAATATTTCTCATGTATTAAAGTTCCAAAAAGTACAGCTCTTGGATTTACGGGAAATAACAATGTTTTCTCAAAACCATAACCTTCACCTAATTTCTTAGCAATATTTAATACTGCATCCGGAAGTTGGTATGGCTTAGTTCAGATGTTCAAGTAAATTCAATATTAGTGAATAAGTACAAGTTATTACTCATACACTTGTCTACAAAATCAGAATAGTATTGAATTTTGTTTAACTCTTCTACATTCATCTATGGTAATTTGTTTATAACCATAACCACACACTTTACCATCTCTATGATCAAGCATTTTACGAATCTTATGAACAATATTATTAATTTCACATTCCCACATACATACCTAAGTAAGACATGTGTAATTATATCGTCTAGAAATAACTTGAGGTAATGGAAAGCATACTAAATTCCTACATTCGGCATGATGATGCTTATGACATCAAACATCATTCTTAAACGTTCTTGAGGAATAATATGTCGTTACGTAATATGCCAGTTTATGTAAATTAAGGCTTTATAAGATAATGAATTGTATTGTAAATTAAGTTCAAGATGTTGAATAGGCTATATGCGCAGATTGCTGAAACTATATGGCTTATTTGTGCAATACTTATACCTCTCATAATCGCGTTGGTACTATGTGAACAGTCCTTCGATCTTTTCACAAGTATTACAAGCTATAACTATACTGTCACTACGAACCCTGAGTATCCGAACGAATTATCCATATCTATGTCTATCGACATTGATTGGCTGCAAGCAAGTAGTTTAAAACAAGTATTGATGTAGATTTCAGAGGCACAAATTTACATTATTTGTATGAATTGCTAGAAGAGATGCCATATGAAGATGAGGAGTGTGAAACCTCTATATTCCAAGAATTTACCATACCTCCTGGAATAAATGTACAGCAAAGAGGTTTATCATGTAGAGCATATGTTCGAGATACGAGGAATAATCTTAAGACGATATGTATTAGAGCATTATGCATTAAGCTATTGCTTAGAACAGTACATTGATGAGGACAAGACAGTACCAATCAGTTTTTGTTTATTAGATACTACTGAGATTAAGAATTTTAAGTTTTCAGGAATGGTATCTAAGCACTACAGCTTCTACAAGGTCTACATGAAGAATTACACCTTCTCAATGCTCATGGAACTATATAGTCCAAGTTCTGCTCAGTACAATCGATGTTCGTTACGGATTGGTTTTTCATATCTTAAGGGGATCTTAGCTAGCTTTGAAACTAGCCCCCAATTCATACTTATGCTATCATTGGTCTTTCATCAATAATCGATGTAAGAAGTAGTGAGAATGTTGTGTATGTATCAAATGTTGTGAATTACATGGTGTATAGTTATGATCCTTTAATGATATTTTTCTCTTCTTACACAATACTGATGATATCGCTCTTCTTATGTTATGCTTTATGGTTAAGACACGAGACTTTAACCTTATCATTCTTCATAGCATTAATTGGCCTTTCCACTACATTCTTTATAATCTGTAAGTTACTAATAATTCATCTCCTTATATTAACTGAAGGTGCGTTCATATTCATATTAACAATCTTGAAGACACGCAATTCTTACTGGTTCTTGAGAATTCTAATTTTAATCACTATCATAACATTACTATGCTACTTCACATTCGCAAGTTATGGCCGGTATGTGAATAAGATAAAGAATTTACCTAAAATTGGCAAGTTATTACTACAATTTCCATCACCATTTACATTAACATTCACAGTCATAATTACACCTTTAATAATTCTTACTATCATAGAGATGCTCAATATCCTTAAGAAAGTATCATGGAAGATACAAATAAATTTATTTAAGAGAAGATAAAGAGCAGTATATGCATGTAATAGGTGCAAGACTTGAATTCTCTCAATTACATTTCTTGAAGTATAGATCAAGAGCTTCCGGCTGCATAACAAAACTCCACGGTAACATCATTATAGAAGATCAATTTTGGAGCAGTATTATTAGACAGTGTGTCCAAGAAACATATTGTCTCTGCATAGAACTTTCTGATGTTATCATTGGAATTGCAATTGGAATTCCAAGTACATTGAGCTCCAATGGACAAGGAGAATTGATATCACATTTCATTATAAATCCACTAGCCGTAAAAATCAATATACAAGACCAGTTTAGCGAAGTTACCTTCATGGGATTAACTAAGGATGATGTTTATGATGAAATAATGAATAACTTAAACCGTATTAAACAAAGGTTATACCAAGTGTTACTCTATGCGGTCATTTCATACATTGACTTAGTATGTCATTTAAAAGCATCTTGTGTTGAAGAAATAGCAAAGAAGTGGAATAGGTTTGACAGCATTAGAGAGATAGTACATAAAGTTTTTACAATTCGTATAAGAGCAAACTGTCACAATAGATACAGAATTGATGACGTAAAACTATGGCAAGACCAGTGAGAATATGGTGCATATCCGTTTCCTGTATTTTATGATAAGATATCAATAACACTTAAACCCTATGAGTAAATAAATCTTTGTACTTCGAAGACTAAAGGTTTTATTCTCATAGTCATACTGCAGTTAGAACAGTGTGGTACTAATGTGATTTCGCAGTATATATCATCAGCAAATACTAATCTCGCTTTTACATCGAGTTGATAACTTCTGATAACTACTGGTGCTTCGACACATGAGATACCTATTGAAAATCTCATAGATGTTTGTCCTATATCTAGTGACTCATTAGTATACTTATAAACTACATGACTATGTCTCGGAATGAAATAGAACAAATTGTTCAATTTATTCAACTCCTCAAGTTTCATAAGATATGTTATTCTTGGATGTACATCCGTTCCGTACTCGCTGAATATTCTAACTGCAAGAAATACATGGATCGTGAATCCGAAATCAATAAATACCACATAAATGTCAAATACATTGACATTGTTCCTAAATCCAATACCAAGTGTTGTAAAATGAAGATAGGGTCTCTCATCAAGGCCATAACCCACGTCAGTTCTCGGTATTGACCAACACAAAGGCACGCTATTAGGTCAAAAATATTGCTCAGGTGGAGCTAACTTATGAAATTCTTTGTCTAAAGGTACATTCGACTTAGCTTCATATACTACCTTTTGCTGCCATTTCTCTATTTGAAGTTCATATATTGATCCATGCATATACTTACGTAGTTGCTCAGCATGCATCACGAACAGTTCGTATTGGTCACCCATAATCTCAAAGCTTGTAAGTGTACATGTTGCTAAGTTTACCATCTTGGGACCATGATTTACTACTGGGACTACTACCCTTGCACTTCTTTCAAATGTTTGAACTTCGATACCTTCTAGTCTTAGTACGCTAGGCCTCTTCATAGTTGAAATTATTGCAGCAATGACGGCGGCAAGTGCAGCAACAATCTCAAACATCTGTGCACAGATTGTATAACCAATAAGGGCTACGAGCAGTAGTATGGCGGTTATTTGTGCACAGTTATACTTTGCATAGTAGTAAACTACGCTACAATAATGGCGATTTGCTCTTAGCATCTGATGGAAATAGTCTCAGCAATATTTAAGTTTTCAATTTGACTTCTGACGATGCAACTCAAAAATTGCTTATAACTTTCCTAAATAATAAAGCAAGAACCCTGTCCTGTTTTATTTATGAACTTTTTGAATAAGTTTAAATCGTTAAATACAGTTGGATGTTTGACGTATTGAACAAGTCCTCTTAAATTTATGAGATAGCACATTTCAATAAAAGGTTAATTGTTGCTTTAAAGCGATTTTGAAAAGAGAGCTTAAGAGTCTTTTTCATAAAAGAATTTATGGAATTGATTCAAATCAATATGACACATCTTTTCTTAAGGTAAATTCTGCTTTTCTTCCTGGATTCTAATTTTTAATAGGTCTGTAATATCCTACTATTCTTGACCATTGCTCAATATTAATACTTCTGCATTTTGGACATTCCCAAATAAGTGATGTAGTTCTATAACCACAATCTAGACATATTGATTGTGTTGGTGTATAGCTAAAATAGATAATGTCATAATTCTTAATAATCTTCATAATCAACTCTTTAACATACTTAGTCTCAATTGGTCTATGTGTAAATAAATGCTTAACAACACCACCAGTAAACAATTTTTGACATGAAGATTCAATTTCAAGTTGAGTATCTAGTCTATAGGTTGTGTATGGTAGTGTAAGTTGATTAGTATAAAACACTTCATCACCACTTGTAACAAAATCTTTTCCAACTGGAATAAAGCATCTAAATTCAGTATTTTCTCAAAATCTAGTAAAGCTAATCTATAACTTGATGATTCTGCAGGTGCCTCTTCAAAATTATAAAGTACATTATCTTTATTTTCAAATTCTTTCAAAACGTTATTAATGAAAGTAAATACCTTACGATAAATCTTAATAATATCATTTTTATATTCTCTACCGTCAGAATTAATTTCAACATACCAAAGCTTAGGCTCATTAAGAATTATTGAAATCGTTTCTGCCATACCTGTAACTGCTACAGTATTGTAATAGTACTTAAACGGATCAAATTCATCAATGTAAAGTTTTGAAACTCTGTATAAGTCTGCCTTGAAAAGTTTTAAATACTGATTTCTAAAGAACATTAAAATCTCTCTAACCTTGTACAACAAGTCCTGCAATACATCGTAAATATACTTCTCATTTCCTTTCTTCATTGCTTCCATAGCTATTCTTGGTAAATTAATAGTTACATAACCTATAGATCCTGTACTTGGTGGATAAGTCCATATCCCTTTAGTTTCTTTTAACTTATCAATATTGATTGTTAATCTACAACACATAGAGAATATTCCTGAAACATCAATAGCATAGCCGTTTAGAAAGTAGAATTGTCCACGTTCAGCTGTAACTCTCCAAAATAAATCATATAATTCACTATCTTCATTAAGGATCTTTACGAAATCTGATGTAATTGCTACTGTTGGTATTGGAAAAGTAAACGGTCTACCAAATTTATCACCTTCTAAGAAAAACTTCTAAAAAAGCTTTGAATACTAACTTAGCTTCATCAACATAATCACCAAGCCTACCAACAATATTACCACCAAGAATAGCTGGTAAATCATAAATGTCCTTAACACCTAAACCAAACATTACATTACTAAATATACTTTGACCAAACTTATGATGTACAGGATAATTTAAGTCATAAATAAACATTTAAATAAATTGCTTAACCTTCCTATAATCAAGATTATCAACTTTTACAAAAGGTGCTAAGTATAGGTCTAAAAATTAATTGCAATTGCATCACCTCGTTCACGACTAGCAAGATCAATAAAACGTAGAATTTGATTAATAGCTGATTCAAAATGTTTAGCAGGTTTAGAAATACCAATTAAACCCTTAAATAATAGCTTAGCAAGATCAAAACCCACACAGTACGGTTTCCACAATGCTTCAGGTAGTTTATTAATGTGAAAATAACCTTCTACATGAAGTTTATAATGTGGTATATTATTTACAAATTGAAGCATTAACTTTCTCGTAATATAGTATTCTAGTGCATCAATTGAGTAATAATCAACATTTGCATTTTCAAAAACATACTAACTACTTTTACTAATATACTCATCAATAAACTTCTCAATCACATGTATAGCTTAACAAATCAGGTATTAAGTTTTTCAAAAACTCTTGACATTACGATATGTATAGCTCCTAATAGTGAATGTATATATTCTAGAGTAATTAATGTAATACTATGCTTACAAGTAATGTATTATCTAACAAGACAAAACTAGCAATAATGTTAATATTTATTAAAAAGAAGAGTAACAACTGTAAGTGAACTTGCAAAAGCATTAAACATAACGGTCTCGGCAGTTGAATATCACTTAAATATACTTATTAGATATAGATATATTAAAAAGAGAAAAACAATATACAATTTCTCAGTAAGAACAATTATTAAACCAACAAGTATAGGTATTGAAAGAACTTTTAAAATATATTAAAGAATTAAGAATTTCTTTAGAAGAAGTTATGAGAAGTATAGAAAGAAAGGCTATTACTTCTTAAGTTCTGACAATAATTCAATCTCTACATGCCTCTTAATTGGGCCTGTCATTAATATTGCTTTAGTGAGTGGTTTGCCATGCATGTGTGGTGCAAGTGCCGTGATGAGCCATTTATAGTCTTCATCACTAAGCCTATATGCTTGCATAATATCCATAACGTATGGTTCTGAACCACCTAGAATAATTATGAAACCTAGATTTTGAAGTACATCATGTGAAATACCACTTAATGTTTGTGTAATCATTATCGTGCCAAGACTAAATTTTCTTAAACCACGAACATAAAGTTCAATTAATGGTGATTGAAGAATATAGTATGCTTCATCAACAACAAGAATATGTTCGACCTTTTCATGTCTTTCTTTTTGATGAAGAATATGACTATAAACATGATCAATAAGTTGAAGCATAGTGAATCTAGTAACTTCAGGACTAGCAATTAAACCTTTAAAAATCAATGCTCTATCATTAAGTAATTCAGATACAGGTATAATCTTAGCATTCTTAAAGAATGAATATATACGTTCATAAATAGATCTTAAATACCCAACTTCAGTCACCTTAATTAACTCATTAAATGCTTTATGAAAATCTTTTACATCCTTTTCATAAACATACTTAAAATCAGTATGTAAAGTATCATATAAATGTAATGGAATATCAAATGAGTATATAATAGATTTAACAATTTTACTAATCCTCTCTTCAATAGTGAGACCATTAAGATCAAAAATATTAATAAAATACTTAGTTACATCAATAGGTTTAATACCAGGAATCTTCAAATATTCACCATGAGGATCAATAATTACGAATTTGATTCCTGATTTCATAAGCTTGTATATAATTGTTTGAATAGTCCATGACTTACCCATACCTGTAGGTCCAACAATAAGTCCATGCGAACTAGGTAGGGCATCGAAATCTAGAACAACCTCTCTACCAACTTCATCCTTACCTAACTCAACTTTTGCACGACTTTCAATAAATTCAAGTTTACCGCCAATTAACGGGAAGAATATACATACATCTCTACTCAATGCATGTTGGTAAGCTAATTCAGGATTCCAAAATACATAATTTACAGGCAATGTAGATGATAATGATGTGTATGGTAAGTCAAATTTATCGTTAGTTAAAATTACTACTCTCAACGGTAATTCACCTTGATTAATTCTATCAATAACGTGTCTCCACTGCTGAAGTCTTGCATATGCAAAACCTCTTTCCTGAACAACCATTTTCTCATGATACTTATGGTATAACTTACTTGCAAGTTGAGGCAATACATTATTTGCGCTAATGGTGATGGCATAATCATTGAGTGTACTTAGTGTTGATATAGCCATTGATTTAACATCATCATCAGTAAAAGTACTGAAAAGTGCAGTAAACCTAGAACTGTAATAACGATATGTTAATCTAGTAGATATGCCAACATCTAATCTCTTAAATCTCCATAACACCATAATGATTGGTATTAAGATAGCAGTAAGTCCATAAATCTTAAATAGAAAGAAGTGAATAATCAAGATTGGTAGTAATTTTGTGAAAGTCTTACCAATCTTAATAGCTCTAAAATCAATTAATTTCTTCAACTCATCACCTTCAAGTTTATGAAGAATAAAGATGCTTCTCAAAACATCCTCAACACTTCTAAACCATGACTTGTATCTTTCAAAATCTTCTAAAGATTGAATCCTCCTACTAACCCTGACATACTTATCATTACCCTTAACGATAAACGTTACATAACTATTATCATCAAGTCTTAATCTACGCATCAAGTCCTGAACTAGACCAACATATTGACTAGATGTTAATCTAGCAATATCGTATAGCGGTTCAACCTTGTAAAATACATGCAATACCTTACTCTTTACGTCAAAAACATAATTTTGCTTAAAAGCTATTGGTGGCGTTATTTTAGAACTAATAAGTAATCTAGCTACTAGTAGTGTAAATTCTTCACGAAAAAGAATAGGTATGAGAAGTAGTAAGAAAGTAAAGAAGTAGTTATAGATTGAGAGCAAGTAAGTACATACTAAGAGAAAGATTAAGAATCTAAACTTAACACTCATACCCATCGAATAAACTTATCAACAATTATTTAAACATGAATGTTTAGGAGCTATCTTAAAATCAATAACTAGTACAAGTTTGAGAGGAAAAGTACTGTAAGAATTTGAAGAGAGGTTATGTGTTGATGTTATAATGTTATGTTTAGGGTATTTATTACCATTAAGACTATACTTGTTGGTAGTAATGTATATACTGCTGTCACGTAATTATCAACTACTCTACCTGCAATGAAATTATTAAGTAACGTTAATACTCCAGCAATCCAAAACACCTGATTTACAGGTACTGTTAATTCAGTACTTGCACTAATTATCGATATTGTAAGTATCTTCAAGACTAGGTAGAAAATGATGTTACATATAATTAGTGCTAATCCAATCATTACTAACCTAGTCTTTACAGAACTTAAAGTGAAGTGTAGAGTTTCTAACAACTCTATAGCTATTCCTCTAAGTTCTTTAGAACCTGTAGATCTGACAATATTGATAAATAGTTTAAGAAGATTATCGAGAAGATTTGGTAAATTACCTTCACTAATCATAAAGAATCCTTTACCACCATGTTCAATTCTTGCAAACGTACTCATCATTCTAGCTCTAAAACTTAACCTATCCTTAACAATACTCACATAATCTTTAACTGTAAGTAATAGTACAGCAGTACTGAAAACTAGACATGAAACTAAATAATTATTTGTTAATAAGTACGTCCCTAATAGTAATGGTATGCACATAACTACTTTAAGATTTATTAAAAATTCATGATGTGTTTTAGGTATCATTTCGAAAAGCTCAATAACTACTAGTGCAATTATTGGCAGAATCACTAATAGAGTAAATACTTGCGTCTGTATCGGAATAATCATCATACTTGTAACTAGCACTATTGATAGTAATGTTGCTGAAAGTGAGATCATGATAAGTATGGATATGCATGTTGTTGAAAGTCTTATTCTATAATCATTAGCAAGTTCTTTAATACTAGTAATAATTCTTTGAAGAATTAAAGACCTACTTACACCATGAACCTCACCTCTATAAGCAATGATGAATGGCTCGTAGAATTTTCTCTCCAATTTACTTAAATTACTTAAAGACATGTAAATTTCAAGAATAATCTTACCAAAACCCTTAACATTTCTTAAAGAATCTAATGCTAATGTGATACTTCTTCTAAAACCTAACCTAGCAAAATACATAGCAAAAACTATAGAAGAAACTAGAGAATCAAGATATCTTCTAAAAATCATGATGTATAATACACTAAAGGGCTTTAAAAGCATGAAGAGTAAGTTGCAGTAATCTCAGATAAGACCATACACATCACTACGTAATACATCGAGAAGTTTAGGAAATTCTTCATAATTCCTATAACAGCTCTTGTAGCCCGTGTAGCATGTATAAACATGGTAAAGAAAATTAAACAAACATTAACAATACCAATAGCAAAACCATAGGAATGCTAAGCTAAGCTAAAGAATCCTTTAGGATTTGTAATAAATATTAAATGTACTCTCCTTCATTCTTTACTGTCTTAACAGTAACATGTATGAAGATACGTAAAACAATGTCTTAAGAATGGGAATCTATAATTGAATGTAAGATTCTAGTTTACAAGGTTCAAGTAGATAAAATAATACTTAATTAAGCGTTTATAAAATATCGTAGTGAGGAGTTGTTAGATTGTGAATTTACAGGAATTTGAAAGAAAGTTAGGAGAATTGAGTGATAATGCATGTATAGTACTCTATACTATCATTAGGTTCCTTCTTGAACATTATAAATACTCTAGAATTCAATACCCAACATATAAACATCTTCATAAGTTAATTGCTGCTGCACAGTATACGGAAGATCCTGAAGATACAATATTCCAGATTAAACCACTAGCAATAAGGCCGTTCAAGTTTATAATTAAATATTATGGCGTCATATCTAACGATATCTTAAAGGTATTACGTGAGGAGTTAAAAGAGTATGGACTTGTAGAAATTGAAAAAGTTGGAAAAATAAGGTATGTCAAGTTAAGTAAAGATTTAGTAAGAATGCTAATTAGAGATGAGGTATTTGTCATAGATGCAATAATTAAACGTTTAATAACTAAGACTCAAGGTGATGAATATCTTAGGTTGATTATGAGAATAGAGAGATTCATTAAGAAACTTATTGGGAAATTTAACGACAATATTAACGAATTTAATTTAGAATTTGAAAGAAGTATTGGATTGTATATAAAGTATGCATTTCTAGAAAAAACTATTGAGGATGTGTTGAAAATGAGAGAATCTGTACTAGGTAAGTAATGCCGTGTTGGAGAGATACTTATCTATCTTAAACAATCAATGAGACAGCTTATTGATAGATTAAGTAGAAGAGAAAGAATTTCCATCGCTATAGATACTTCAATAATTATCTCGTACATTAAGTTCATCAAGTTGAGTCAGGAAAGTGATAGAATTTTAATAATATGTCAATTATTCAAACTATTGACACAGTATGGTTATGATAAGCTCTATGGCACGTGGTTAATAGATTTTAAAGTATCCTCAATTACATTATTTGAGTTAAGAGAAGTTCTATGGTCTCAAGAAGTTGAAGATTTAAAGCTTATCAATATTGAACAAGTGCTTCACGATTTTCAACAATTCTTATCTGAAAAGTGTTGTGAAGGTGTAAGTATTAACTTTACTATTGACTCCATACTCGAATTTAAAGATATTGATTATGCAGTTACCATTGATAGAGAAACTGCTAGAGTACTTGGTTGGAGAGATGTAGCAATTCTGAATTACTGTTTAAGAACAGGAAGCTATTTACTCACACTTGAAAGTGGTAAGAGATTGAAATATATTGTGAATATTCTGAAAGGAGGAGGTGATTACTTACTAATCAACCCATGTTCTTTTGAATCTTTGTTAATAGAGGATGAGAAAGAGCAATTGAAAAGAATTAATGAGTGTTTAAGGAAGATAAGAAGAGCTGTTTGAAAATTAAAGCTTAGAAGTAAGGTATTGCGAAATGTTAAGGATAAGACTTCTTAAAAAATATGATATTAACTACATAATTGAACATTTCAAACATATTAACTCTAAACACTTCATTCTTAACTTCATAACTAGTCTTTACAGGTTCTATGAGGTCTACTTCATACCTTAATTTGAATGTTAATGAATAATCATTATTAACATTAATTAGCATTTTTGGGTTAGTTATGTTGAACTTGATGATTAATGATTCATTACCTGCACCTACTTTCAATTCATTAATCTTATTAAATTTTGCAGGAAACGTTAATGAATCATTATCAACATTTACAATTACCATAAATGGTTGAAAGTATAGTTTAACGAATTCTTTGCTTAAAATCGGCGTATCATTTACATACAACTTCTCATAAAGCACTAACTCATTACTACTCATTAATGATGATGTGTAGTTCCTATTAACAACTAATGTTAAGTTAAGGTTTAAGATACCGTTAAGTAATGAGACATTAACATGGTTAGTGCCAATACTTAATTCATTGATTGGAATTTTTATGATAGGTATTTTCCTACCTTTAACCTCACTTATGAAGTTAGTAATTACTTCACGAGCTGTAGGTTCTATCATTAGTGATATTGTGAGTAATTTTTCAAGGCTTGGAATTCTATTCAAAATCTTTGGAATCAGATAAATGTAGATTTCACTATCTCTAAGTTCAACACTGTATTGCTCCTTAACCCTTGAGTAGACTTTAAAGTACAGATAGACGGCTATACTTCTTGTAAAATTATCCTCAACCCAATCAACATACTCATCATAAAGTCTATCCAAGTACTTGAAGTTCTTCTTAACAAGAGATTCCTTAAGAACTTCTTCAGCACTCATATTCTTAACAAGTAAAAGCCATGTAAAGAAACCACCACAATCATAAGCTGATATTCTATACATGTACGGTATGTTAAACTCAGGGCTACGTATGAAGGTATCACAGGTAAAAGTATTTAGGAATGCGAACAATTTGTCAAAACCATACATGTACGAAAAACCACAAGCCATATTTTCATAAACAGCCCTATACCTTTTATAATCATGAGGATTATACGCATCTTGTACAGCATGTGCAAGTTCGTGAAAAATGCTATCAGTTAATGCTGACTTTGTAGAATCTGGACATAATGGAAGTATAATCTTACTTACACATGCATGTGAATTCTTAATCTTCAAATATATTACAGAACCTACCTCTGACGGACATGGACAATAGATAGTATATTTAGTTCCAACACATGGTGGTGTTATTTTTAGATCAAGCTCATTAACGTAGATATTGTATGCTCTTTCAAGCTCATTAACGACATGTTGAACTAGTTCTTCAGGTATTTTGCATGGTTTATGATACTTTTCATAATATTTCCTGCAATAATCATAGCTAGGGTTGTGAATAATTACTTCAAAATGCTTAGTCTTAATTACCTCATAAGCATTAATAATATTAACCAATAATGCAGATACTAGCATCAGTGCTATAACTATAAGTACTCTACCAATATTCACTAGTTCATGTCCTGAATAGGTAAATTTTAAACTACTCTACAAATTAATAACAAAGTGACAAAGAACTAAGTCCATAAGTTGACGATCACACAAATAGTGTATTTTAAGTAGTTACTTTAACGTCAATGCAGGATATATAATTAACACTTCAAGGAAAGAATTTTTTGAAAAGTTGAAAAAAGAAAAAAGATTGTTTTTAAAGGAAGTTCTTACTATCTTTATCCAGTTACTACAACACCTACAAAAACTTCCTCTTTCGATTTGATGCTCATACCAACAATTGGTTCGCCTGGATCATACCGTTTATTATCATTCTTGTCAGCATACTTCACCTCTATTGTCCACTCATTCGTACATAACTCAATAATTGAACCTTCCTCTTTGTGTATTGGAATACCACCACCAATACCGTAAACCTCGAAAGTCCTTATTCTCGGTGGTTTCGGTGGTTTTTCTCCTTCTTTTCCTTTTTCGTATTCACAACTACAGCATGATCCTGTTGTCCATGATTTTTCATGTTTGTAAAGTACTTCTACTGTGTTATCGTACATTTCTTGAGTTATTACTAGCTCTATCACGTTGTTGTTAATTTCTTTCTTAACCTTGCCCCATGGATCTAATATTCTTGTCTTTACGTAGCTGTAACTTGAGTATTTGCATTGCCAACAGCATCCACATTTTTCACACTTACCTACCTCTACATTACTTACTGTGCTAATCCTTACTGCATAATTTATTGGTAATTTTAATGTTAATGTCTTACCAAAATGTATACCTGTTACTTTATACCACGTACCTTCTACATTAATTTCAACATCACCAACAACTCTACCGTTAGGACTTACTAATCCTGTACTTAACGTCTTTACCTTAATGTGTATTGGTATGAGTTGCATTTCTGGTGCATAAACGATGCTTATCCATCCTGACTTGTTGACTGTGAAGGTTATTGTTGTTGTGTTGTCAATTTTACCAAAAATATTACTTATAAATGCGTAGAAGTGCCA
>CAYMHS010000006.1:0-103760 GCA_964390355.1 uncultured Thermoproteaceae archaeon
GGAGGATTGATGGGGCCGCCGGGATTTGAACCCGGGTTCACGGGCGCCCCAGGCCCGCATCCTAGCCAGGCTAGACTACGGCCCCTCTTTATTTAGTACTTCGTAGTGCATTACTTTCATTACTTTTTAAAAATTTCTTTAACTATACTATTCACGATTGAATATTCACTCCGTTCTAGCTATTTTTAGCGGTTGATGAAACTAACATATGTGGTATTTTGATAGATGTTTAGAATTGAAGGTTAGATAGTAGAACTCATGACTATAACGTCAAGTTACTGCCCGATGAGGTATGTTGAGATTTTGAGAAGGATTAGAGTTTGATAGATTTTATTAAATGATGTAGTGGCAGGTATAGATTTGTGATCTCACGTATATTGTTTATATACGTTTTAATGACTAGGCATAGTGTAAATACTGTTCATACTCCCAGTCAGTTATTACGTTCCAGGTTTCGCTCCAAGATTTCTTGACAGCTTCTAAATAACTTGACCATTCCCTCTCTTTCAATTGTATAAACCTCTTAACAAGCTCGCCTGGTAGTTGTTGCGTGAAGATACTTTTTCTAAATTCTTCAATTGCTTCACCTAGATGTGCTGGTGTTTCTTTAACACCACTAAGCTCATACGCTATATCTTCTGTTGGATCTGATAATGGCATCTTCTTCTCAATACCTTCCATCATTGCAATAATCATACATGAGAGTCCTAGGTAAGGATTGAAGCTTGGATCTGGATGTCTATACTCAATTCTGTTTATCTTACCCTTATACGCAGGTACTCTTATAAGTGTACTTCTATTAGCATAACCCCATGTTATTCTTGTAGGTGCTTCATGATGTGGTACAAGCCTTTTGTACGAGTTTACAAGAGGAGCTACTATTAAGCTCATTTCTCTGGCATAGTTTAAGATGCCAGCAATGGCATATCCACAAGTTTCAGTTATTTTCCCTGTTGATAGGAATAGGTTTTCTCCAGTCTTTGCATTGTATATACTTAAGTGTGTATGTGCACCACTACCATTAATTCCCCAGAAGGGTTTGGGCATGAATGTCGCTACTAAGCCATGTCTTGTAGCTACGTCTTTAGCAAGTATTTTGAACATTATTATTGAGTCGCCTGTCTTTACTGGATCGAAAGGACCAATATTAACCTCATATTGACTAGGTGCAACCTCGTGATGAGTCTTTGAGATAACTATTCCAGAAGCCTCAAGACTAGAAACTATGTCGGTGATGGCGTCTAGAAGCATTTGTGTATTGAAACCTTCAAAGTAGACTCCAGGATCTGCAAGTGTTGGCTTTCCATTAACCTCTTTGACTAGGAAGTACTCAATTTCTACAGATGCCTTAACCGCGTATCCCTTCTCTCTAATGTACTGACAAGTCTGCATTAATATGTTTCTTGGATCCATTGGTGATGGTGTGTCACTACCTTCAAGAACATTCATGAAGATGTCTGCAATTTTTCCACCATTCCAAGACTCTATATATACGCTTCTAAGATCGGGAAGAGCTACATAGTCACTTTTATTTACTGTTGCATAGAAGGGTATTGATGAACCGTCAAAGGGCATACCACCTATTAGTATGTCTTTAGCAGCGTCAACGAGCATAATTTGAGATCTCGGCCTTCCATGTATATCTACGATTATGAACTTCACATATTTAACACCTGAACCCTTAAGTATCCTCCAAACATCTATTGGATCTATACTACTTAGCTGTTTCAATATCTCTTTACTTGGACTAAGCATGAGTCATGAGATTTTATTGACTAATTAAAGCTTTCTGTAAATTTGATAAAGAGGCCAAGGTAAGTACCTAGCATTTTTCCTAAGTTGAGATGAAGACACTTGTACGATACTAGATAATTTAGTGATTGGACTTTTAATACACATAACTCACACTACATTTATGATTCTGACTAGAGATATTATCCAAAAACTAGTAGAAAGTAATGAACTAGTAATTGAGCCATTATTTGACGATACTATTCGCGAAAATGGTCTTGATTTAAGGATCGGTGATGAGTATGCGGTTCACTCTTTTGAAAATATACCTATTGATCTATGTGAAGTCGATGATTCATCTAAGTACTTTAGAGTAGTTAAGGCTGATGGTAGGATAGTTATACCTCCAAGAAACTTTGCCCTTCTAACTACTTTAGAATACATAAAGTTACCACCAAATATTGTTGGTCTTTGCAATTTAAGAAGTACACTTGCACGCTGGGGGCTTTCAGCACCACCAACAGTTGTTGATTGTGGTTTTGAAGGAAATTTAACTATTGAAGTAGTTAATAATTCACCTAATCCAATAATCTTGAGAAAGGGTATAAGATTTCTACATCTCGTACTTGTGAGAACAGAAGGTGAGGCAAGATACTTGGGTAAGTATCTTGGTCAAAAAGGACCAACACCACCAAAAGGATTGAAGAGAGAATGTGAGAGATTAATGAATCCATATTAATGGTTTTGAGAAAGCTCTTCCTACACTTTCAATTCCAAATCTGTCTTCAGGTTTCATTAAATGTCTAAATTCCGAGAATCTTGGATAGAAAACACCATGAGTAGTATATCCATCCTTAACTATCGTCTTATTGAAAATCCTTAAAATATACTTACATTTTGGACATCTTAATGGTCT
Source organism: uncultured Thermoproteaceae archaeon (assembly GCA_964390355.1). Lineage (GTDB taxonomy): Archaea > Thermoproteota > Thermoprotei > Thermoproteales > Thermocladiaceae > CAYMHS01. Next base: position 2,648 of record CAYMHS010000006.1, read on the forward strand.
ACCTCTACCTAAAGACTTCATTCTAGAGCTACATTTCGGACATTTAGGATTCAACAACTTAATATTGTAATTGCCTAATACTTTCAAGCCTTCAAGGTATAGTGAGTAGCTTTTTCCTTCAGGTTTAATTCCACCCCATACTTCAATTAGAGAACCAACATTACTCTGTAGTACATTTAAGACTTTTCCTAAATGTCTATAGGCTATAATTTTGACATCATTATTAAGTTTGACTATTAAATGACGATGTTTCATTCTAAAGATTTTCTCAACAATACCTACAGTAATGTACGGTGCATATGGTCTGTATTTTGGTTCTGTTTTTAGGTGGTTATTTGTTGCCTGATTAGTCTTGTATATAATCCATCCAGAGTACTTGACATTCATAATGTTGAGTATGTACGTCATTATTGCAAGTACATGGTACGGTGAGTCACCTCTAATGCCAAAAAGTACGGGATCTGGACCTTTAGGCATTATCAATACTCTACCATACTCATCAATATTTAGAAAAGTGAAGGGTCTTGAAACTTCGCTAATGTTCTTAAGAATACTTGATGTTATTTCTACTCTCTCTTCACCATCTCTATACACTAGCACTTCATAAGTTACATCATTACTGAAATCTTCTCCTAAGCTTGCAAGAGCACCTATAATTCCACGACCACCTTCTACATGAATGTTAAGTTTTTTACTTAGTTTCAATACGTAATCTTTCAGAACTATGTCTGTTAGAGCTTTTGTGTAAAGTCGCTTCAATTCTTCCGGAATATTTAAACTATCTGATACGTAATACACAAGACCTGGACTTGTCTTTCCCTTAACCTTGACATAGTTAATTACAACCCATCTCGCAATATCAACAACCTCACATACCTTATCCTCATTTACATTAAGAACGACTGAGACTGCAGCGTTTCCTCTAGTTTTAAATGGCACATACGGATTAAGTCTGACGAGTCTTGGAAGATCAACAACACAATCACCAAACCTTCTAATCAACTCTTTCAAAAAAAGATACATAACGTAAGTAGTACAACCACCATCATGAGTATCCATATCATCAAAACCAAGAAACATATAAACCATAATGTAAAGTACAAAGGTAAGAAATAAAAACTCTAAACACATTACGAATAACCAGTAAAGAGGCCCGGGTAGTGTAGTCTGGTTAACATGCGGGTCTGTGGTGTCGGGAGTGCCGGCGGTTTAACTTCCTATCCTTTCAAACTACCGTTTTAGTATTTCTCCGTACTTTCGGTTCCTAACAACTTTCCATAATTTGCAGGAATTTTTTGCTAGGATTTCCTTACCTCTATAGATCCTCACTTCGTTAGGTCTTGATCTGTAAGTCTGTGGTTTAAATCCGGAGTTTCTTAGTTCCTCAACAACTTTGTTGATATGATTTCCTCGAATATTAAGGACTAAATAGTAATGGTCTTTTTCTTTTTTATGTGCTATGTATCCATACTTAATATAATTCACTACTACTCTACATACCTTCTCTATCATATGACTGCCGAGTAGTGAAGTATTTAGTTTAGACTTAATTTGCCATATGTTGTTCATATTCGTCCTCAATAAAGACATGTAACTTAAACCTCGTTCATAAGGTACCATCAGTGATATTAAGGGTGCTATTTCAGGATTTACGCTTATGTATATCTGACCTTCATGTTTGTTCTTTCTAATTCTTAAACAATATTTGTTTAATTTAATGACATTTCTTTCATCTAAAAATGTAAGTATGCTATCTATTACGAAACCCTTTGCATAGGGTATACATTCTCTATTCCTTGATAATCTTGGTAGTGAGTATGAAATTCTAAGACCTTTATTAAACTTCACACCGTCCTCTGCAAGTATTGTTGAGAAAGTTAGGGCTTGACTTATTCTTGTCATAAAGTACTTCTCAAGTAATGGTTCTAAACTTTGATGTATTACAGTCCTAATTTCATTAATAACACTAATAGTGTCATAATTATTATTCACATTTACATCATTAAAAAGCTCATTTAGTATCTTATCACAATAATTTAGAAGTTGTCCTGCAATATCCTCCCCCGTATATACAGTACTCATCAACTCAACACGAGAGTTTTTGTTTTCTTTGGATAAAAGTAATTTTACAACTTCGAAAGTGTGTAAGAATATAAGTCACTAATTCAGGTTTTGTACTTACGAATATCCATTTACCATGTTCATAATGTCCATCTGTAATCTTTATACCCGTCAACCAATTATAATCATGTACTGAGTTACGATTACAAAACTTTTTCTGACAATCATCCTCAATTTCAATTTCGACATACATGTCATATACGTTTCTTACGTGTGCATATATGGACTTAGAGTAAGGTCTTAGCTTATTCATTAAGTACCACATTGCAATATAATTTGATAGGTACATCACTGATAACTCATTAGCAAAATCATTCAGTTCTCGATTGAATGTATCTTCAATTTCTTTTTTCAAATTCACATCTATACAAGATAGTATATTTTTCAAACTTATGAGAGGATGAGAACATAGTCATACAAGACTTTGAAGTCATCAGTCATATAGCATATTTTTTCCTTAATATGAATCTCAAATTCAATTAACTTATCATCATAGGGAAACCAAATCCTCACATAAACCTTACTATCCACAAACATATACTGCGCAGAAAGATATATAAACCGCCGAAGACCATAGATTTTACAAACCGCCGGCACTCCCGCATGCAGACAACCCGTGAACCCGGGTTCAAATCCCGGCCCGGGCCAACATTCTATTTCTGAATACCTAAATAGTTTCACTTTCCTCTCAAGGGTTTTTAAATACGCATCAACTTAAATAGTCAAAAATTGCTTACCATTTACATGGGTATAATACACATCTCGTTACAAGATCTTGATGTATTTGTACGTGAGCTTTACGAATATGCGTATATAGCATTCATTAAGACATTACGAAAATTTTACCTGATATTGATAATAACTTCGACATTGTTGATTCACTTATACGTACTATATGTATAGCATATTCAAGGTATGTTACGTTAAAGACTATAGATAAGATTCACAATAGCACTGAGAAATCCAGATGTAGCTCTAGCCTTTAATATATTGCTAGATTTATCAAAGAAACTGAGACTTAGTCTACCTCAACTAATGAAGTTTATAGTTAAACAATCAAGGAAATTATTTTGTCTAAATAATTACATAGTTGAGGTAGAGAATCTAAGTAGTGAGGTATCTAACATATGGTATGCACGTGGATTATCGTTAGCTGACGGTACATGCAATAGAATGTTTGCCTTAACTGAGGCTTCGCTTATCAAAATTGTATTAAAGACTTTTAAGAGAGTTAAGATTCAACTTGGAAAACCTGAATATGCATTATCAATAAATGAACTAAAATTTCAAATTAGACTTATACCTATAATGAGTAATGACTTAATGAAAGAAATATGGGATTGGAGAGATAGAGTATTGTCTGGTGATTTTTCTGTTCTCCCTTTAAGTTATGATTATTGGGTTTTTCTTTTTTCTGGTCTTTATGATGGTGATGGTTATGTTAAGGTTAAGCATTATTGGGCTATTGATTTTGGTCTTTCTTGTTGTTTAGATGTTAAGGGTAGTGTTGTTAGGAAAATTCTTAAATTTAGTGCTGATTTAGGATACTTTACTTTGGGTAAGTTTGATTCTTCTAGATGCATTCAATATTTTAGACTTGATGATAGAACTTTAAATTTTCTTAAAGATATTGCTCATCATCTTAATCATGATTTACGTAGATTCAAGATTGAGAGATATTTAACTCGTAAGTACGTATCGTTAAGAAGTTAGAATCGATGAAGTTGTCATATTTTATGTGAAAGTTTTAAATAATGAAATGTCTAACTTTTCTTAATGTTCATACCAGTAGATATACTTTACTCTGCAATTATAATAATAGTTTCAATTATGATTGCTTGTGTAGTCTTAATAGTCATTAAAAAGTATTTAACAAGAATTGCTATTAAAACTGGCACGAAAATTGATGATTTAATAATTAATGTTATTAAATTTCCACTAAGTTTATCAATAATTTTAATTGGTATAAACTTTGCTCTTAAAAGATTTGAAGTTCTCATACCGTACCTACATTATATAGACATTACTTTCTACACCATATGGGCTATTGTTGGAGGATATACTTTCTACAAGTTGATTGATATAGTCATGCCAGTTATTGGTATGAGAATGCGGTTGTCCACTATGCCTATCGAAATTATGAGGAAAACTTCGAAGTGGTTGATTGTGATTATTGTCATATTTATACTTCTAAACATCTTTAACATATTACAGAACGTGGTTCTAATAATCACAATAGTTCTCGGTACATTAATTTTCTTAGCATTTGCGGGGTGGAGTATCATGGGGAACATCACAGCCAGTATTGTCTTGATGATTTGGAAACCCTTTGAAATTGGAGATTATATCGAGATTCTCCCTGAAAATATTACTGGTAAAGTTGAAGATATAACGTTAATGTTTGTTAAGTTAAGAGTAGATAGTGGTGAAGTTGTGCATATTCCAAGTACATTAATACTTCAAAAACTTATTAAGAATTATGGTAAATCCAGATCATGAGCATCTTTTAAAATCATGATCGCACTTATGAGGAATCTTGATGTGAGCATGATTTGAGATTGGTTATCTAATTTTGAAGTTCTAAACACTCTTAAATTATTTGTTCTGACCTCAAAAATACGGTTTCGATATTGAACTTTTCTCTTAGTAGTCTTGCTAAGTTTCTAACTCCAAATACTTCACTTGCATAGTGGCCCATAACTATAACATTTATTTTCTCATCAATTGCGTAAACTTCACAATCCTCTCTGAACTCACCTGTCATAAATAGATCAACTTCTCTCTTTGTAAACTTCTTAATGAACTTAGCACCAGCACCTGAGATTATAGCTATTCTCTCAACCCTATCTAGACCATACTTGAGCAGTATGGCTTTTTCGTTAATCTTACTTTTAACTTCCTTATAGACATCATATATACTTGCTTTATCATTGCATAATGCTACCACGCCTATGGGTATATTTTTCTCATAAATCCAATCGATTATATTTAGATTAAGAACTTTAGCAATACTTACATTATTACCAATCTCTACATGCGCATCAAGTGGTAAGTGGTATGCGAGTACTGAAATATTGTTCATCAAAATTTTTCTTAATTTCTCTTTAAAACTTCCTACGATTCTCTTAACACCATTCCTTCTAGTAATTATTCCGTGATGAGTTATCAATACGTTGATCCCACCTCTAATAGCTTCATCAATTATATTATTAGTGATGCTCACGCATGTGGCTACTTTACTTACAGTATATTCACCCTCAATTTCCAAGCCATTGACAATAGGATCTATTTCTTCAAATTTATCAATATCTAAGTATCTATTTAAAAAGTCTACAAGTTCATAGAGCTTAATCACAATTTATGTTAAACTATGCTTCTTAAAAGATTTACTTAATTACTTAAGCTTACTTAAGCTTAGATTAAGTAATAGTTTTTAGTTAAGACTCAAAAATACTGAGCTACATGTTTAGACTACCTCGTATCTACATCATAATCATACTTCTTGCCCTTGCCATTCTACTCTCAATTACTATCTATGGTCATGAAAGTACATTATGCACTAATGTCTGCGATTTTGAAAATGTACTTAAATGTTCACTTCATAGAAACTTCATAACTATTGTAGGTAAGGTCATTTACGGTAAGTATAAACCTTTAGATGCAGTTGATGCTGTTTGGAGAACTTTACAGTGGATTGATAAGAATATTAAGTATGATTATGAAAAATACTTCAGAGTAAAGCATGGAGAAAGAATATGTGTAAGAGACGTTCTAGACATACTTATAGAGAAGAGAGCAATATGTACAGAATATGCAATAGTCACAGTAGCCGCATTACTGTATGTTAATATATCACCTATATACATAGTTGAACTTGAGGATTATAATCATGTTGTAGTTCTAGTAACATATAACAATACAGCATTTATTCTGGACCAAAAGATACCACCAATAGAGTTTCAGGACTATGTAGAGTATATGTTGAATGGTGATCTAGGTGATATCAATGTATATAAAATTGAACGTATTGGTAATGATGTGATTATTAAGCAATTACACGGCTTACCTATAAGCATTAGTGACACATATCCTCAAGATAGAATACCTAAAGAATTGAATGCGAAGATTATGCAGAAGCTTAGTGAAGAATATGCAAACATCTTCCCTGAACCTAAACTTAAGCGTAGCATCGATCTGAATATAGCTCTATATAGGTTGTATAGAATAAAGCTTCCTCAATTATTGAATTTACATAATAATACTGTAAGCATATCTAAGTTCTATAACCCATTATTTGAGAAGTACTGGATTGACTATGTCACTAACGAGCTAGTCATGAATGCTATTAAGAGTGAAGTTATGAGTGGTGACTGCACATACATCTGGATTGATCTGAAGAACGATGAAATAATTATAGCACTTACAAACTATAAGTTACCTGAAGTTGAGATCTATGTTGAGAATGATAAGTTAGTTCTTGAAATTTGTAGTGATGACGTCATCAATAATACTCAATTATTAATCTACAAGTATGGTGATGCAAATCCAGTTTTAGGAATAGTACAGCCAAGCTACTACTATAGAGAAATACCGTACATTACTGCTACTAGATGGATCAATTATCTGAATGAAGTACATATTGAGGTTACCATTAATCAGTTACGTAGATATCTTGATGTTAATAATACATATATCTTGACCTTATGGATTAATTATAAACCAGTATATGTAGCAGTACTTAACATGGACTTATTAGTGAGTAGTAATGTGCCATCTAGAGTTTTAAATAAGGAAGTTATTGAAAACTTTTTGTTAATCATCCTCACTGTGATAGTTCTCGTTTCATGGATTTTCAGTAAGATTCTTAAAAAGGATTAATGGAGCGTTATTCAGCCACCGGTGTTTCAATCACACATCAGACCTGAGCGCCCTCATCATAAGATGAACTCATTTTAATATAGTACTATTGAAGTACCTAAATATCTTTATCTAGTACCATCTCTCCACAATTATAAATTGATCACATTAAATCATACTCATCATTGACATCGATACTCAAGAATCTTGGGAAGACAATTTTGATAAGTTTTAGAAACTTTACCTACGTCTTATCAAATCTTGATCTTACTAGCACTAGATTTTTCAAACTACATTACCATGAGGTGAAGTATTGTACATTATTCTTAAAAGCTTACGTTAAACTATATCTCAATTTCTGAACTATCATCATCATTACTAGTGCTGCATCACCTATATCGCACACGTCGTTACCATTAATGTCGCATGTTTTGACATTCACCTTTACCAAACCTATAACGTGTTCAAGTATTAACACTACATCATTAATCTCTAGAACTCCATTATTATCAGCATCACCTTTTAGAATATAGTTACAGAGATTAAGTACTAACGTTGTTGAGCCGTTCAGCAGTATTAGTTTTCTAAAATATTCAAAATGTTGATTACCAACGAACACATCATATACGCCCCCAGTTAAAGTCACGACACCATCTCTAAACACGTACTTACCTGTGCCATTAATCACTATGATATTCTTTACACACTTAAATTTGACTCTATATCTAGTAGTCCATTGCCAGTATGGATGCTCATCAGGTGGAATGTATAGTTTATTCTTGACTAAATCTGGCCTTACCAGTAGGAACATCTTTGTAATGGGCACATATGCACCATTAACTTGACACCATACATATCCAAGTATTCTACCGTACCTATCTCTTGACTCATAATCATCAACATCTAGGTAAATAATTCTTTTAGAACACAAGGTTCCCAAGTATTCTCTAGCTTCAAGACCTAAAGGTTCAGACTTTTCCCACGCATTATACCCAACAATCCTCACATAAGTGCCATTTTTGAGTCTTACAGTATCTCCATCCACAATGTACCATAGATCTACGGGATGAGCATCAACATCATAAGTCTCGATAACTTTGACGGTATATGAGTATATTATTTGGAGAAAAGTAGTGATTAATGCAATAACTATACACAATATCAATGTATTAATTAAAATCCTTATCATAGAAGTGTAAACCTAACTGGGAAGTTAAAAGTTACTAACGTGGTGAGAAAATGAAGTAGTGCGGCCGCCGGGATTTGAACCCGGGTTCTGCGGCTATCTTCTAACCTAGATCGGAAGGCCGCCATCCTAGACCAGGCTAGACTACGGCCGCTATATGGCTAAATTTCTTTATTGATTAAAAATTTTTCCCAACGTAACGTGTTTATTATGATTATGATCTTACAATTTTTATCATGCTATTTAAAATTGTTAATAAGTCTTCACTATTAGTTAATGATATCTTCTCATTAAGTACATAATATCGTATAATTTTTTCATGATTTTTAATTAATATTCTAATTGAGAGGAGTTCATAAATATCTGTACATCCCTTATTCATACATTGAATTAGCCTGACTTCACTATATTCTCTATATTCATCTTTACGATAAATATATTCAAGAACTATACTACCATCACTACACGATACAATATTGTATTCTAGTTCCTTACATTCATAATCACTATATTCTAAGATTTCTTTAAGTAGTTGAAAGATTTTTCTTAACATAATTTACATAATTATCACTTTCTTAACTTTTCTATAAAGTATAAACATTATTAGAAAGATTAAAGTAACTAATGTTGTTATGATTATGTATGGTATATAGTGATACGTTATTTCAAAGAATCTTAAGAATAGTAGAATTGCAAAGATTAATAAAAAACTTATAATAATGTACATAACCGCAACATGTATTATAAATATGTACGTATATTTTGTTCTAATAATTCTTTGAATTAATTCAAGTATACTCTCATCACTAAGTATTAATGGTAAACTTCCATACTTAAGAAAGGCTCTGTAATACATAACTAATAACACTAAAGTTGTTGCTGGAATTGTAAGAAACGTAACTATAGGTATAAGCATAAATGTAATACCTTTAATAAGATCATTCATAATCATGTACATTACAGAAATAACATACATGGGCGATAAGCTAGTTATTAATACTTTAAGTACATTTATGACTATGATTTTTAAATCTTATCAATACTTATAAGGTTGAGTTAAGAATACCCATAAGATTGAACTAACATTCACAAGACCTTTCAACTGTGAAAGCAATAGTCATGAATATAAAAATTAATGCTATCATAAATACATAATCATGAAAGAACAAGTTTAGAAAATCAGTAATAAGTACTACTAAACAGATTATTAAAATGATTGATAATAAGAACTTAATAATGCTTCTAAATTCTGCAATTCTTATAACAAAATCTTCAGCGATGACTAACTCTTTAGAAATAACTTTTTCTACTATTGGTGATGTATAAATAGTCATAACATTATCTATAATCTTAACTTCATTACTTACTAATTTACGAACATAATGTAATAAGTAAGGTATTACTGAGAGGAATAGACAAAATTCAAGAATCATGACGACAGAGTCTATTAAGTCTGAATGTTTAATTAAAGGTAAAGCTAATGGTAATGTAATTACTTTAAGCATATTGAATGAATGTAAAGAAGTATAGAGTAGAGAAGTTAATGATATTAGTAATATGAAGAGACTGTAGATTATGGTTACTACTTTTATTCTTAATGAATCTCTTATGCAGTAATGTAGAGTATCTACAAAACTCAATGATGTTAAGATAATGATCATGCTTAATAGCGGTACTAGAATTGATGATTTATTCATAATTAACGCTAATTGAAAACAGACAATTATAGGGTATGGAAAGATTATGAAGTTGAAAATCAATTCAATTATGAGTAGAGATTTAAAACAGTTTAGTATAGATATCAATTGTGTAAGTAGTATATAGATATCGTCTATTGAAATTGAAATTAGTTTATAGCGTATGCACTTTCTTATGAAGGAGTTCAGTAAATTTAATACTAAGTACTGTACTTAATGATACGAATATTAGTATTGCCATGATTAGTATGATTATGAATTTTAAAGCTAATTCTGATAATCTTACCATCATTGGTATTAATGCTATTGAAGGTACTATACCTCCAAAAATTATAATGAATAATAATTCTCTAGATATGTTCTTAAGTTTCAATTTAATTATCTGTTTAACCATTGTTTAATTACTTTCAATACGGCCTCTTCTAAAGTAAGACTTGAAAGTTTATTTAAAACTTCATTAATAGTACCTTCAATTACTTTACGACCATTACTTATAATACATACTCTACTTGCAATATCTTGAATAACTGGTAATATGTGATTTGATATGAGTACTGATTTACCTTCTTTTTGAAGTTCTTTAATCTCATCTTTCAAAGCTTTTTGAGTATAAACATCAATATTATTGAAAGGTTCATCAAGAATTACAAGATCAGGTTTTGGAAGTAATGCAACTATAATGAAAACTTTCTGTAAATTTCCTCTTGAAAAAGTCTTGATAACCTAGTATCTAGATACTGTTTTAATTTAAATTTTTCACAATAGTCATTAATTAATCTTTCAGCTCTACTTCTATCAATATTTCTAATACTTGTTATGAAGATTAAATATTCACGTATAGTTATTCCACCATAAATTACTGGTACATCAGGCATAAAGGTCATGTATTTTAAAACATTTACTCTATCTTTATGAACATTTATGTTTCTAATTTTTACACAACCTTTATCTGATTTTAAAAGACCGATAGTGATTCTTAATGTTGTTGTTTTTCCTGCACCATTAGGTCCAACAAGTGCATAAACTTCACCTTCATAGATATTAAATGATAACTCATTTACAGCAATAGTTTTTCCAAACTTCTTAACAATATCATTAACTTCAAGTAAAAGCTTCACAATAAGTATTTTAGAGGATAATCACCTTAAGATCTATACTCCTAATATCTTAGATAATGCATATTTATGTGCTGGTATTTGCCAAACCCGCTCATGACCAATGCCAAGTTCGAAATCTGGTTCAATTATTCTTGAATCGATGGTTTTGTATAATCTAATGATGAGATCCAAATCTTCAAGTTTTTCTTTAACTTCATAAGAAGTTTCATCAATATCTTTAACGGCTTTAATAAGTTCAGTTTCTAATCTTTAAATGAGGGTTCTATTCTTAATTTTATGTTAAGTATAGCATCATTAAACTATTCTTCAAAATTCCAATTATACCATTTCCATAAATTTATTAATGTTCAGAATTACCACCAAGATATTTCCATAACTTATCAATATTGATTTCAGGATTTACTTGTTTGGTAAGACGAGTGAATGATTCTCTATCAAGATTCCAAATCATAAATAATTTAACATAGGTATGTCTTACTAAAATTCTCTTTGACATACCTTCAGAAGTTGATAGAATTGGAATTACTGATTTAACTTCATAATCTTTCTTAAATTTACTAATTAAGTTCATAAGTCCATTTTGTATACTTATCAACATTTTCAAAATCAATAGCTTTACAAACATCATCAATTAGAAGCATTAGAATTCTATTCTTTAATACTAATTTTCTTGAGAAGTTATCGATAATTAATGATAATGATCATATTATTAACTTATCAATACTTTCAATACTTGATGATATTTCTTTAATAATTTCAAACCATTTAATATCGATATTACTCATGATAGCTTTCTCTAAATTACTTTCTTCAAGAGCATCTATGCATATTACTAAAATGTTTTTATCATCTTTAAATTTATGAATTAAGTATTTGAAAAGTTCTGTTTCTCCACAACCTTCAGGGCCGTAAATAGCTATTGGTATTGGTATATCGATTTTACAGAAATTGTGTATAGTTTCAACTTCACTTACTTTATCTATAAAGTAAATTCCGTGTATGGTCTTGTAATTATAGTCTATTATTGTCATTTATATTCTTTTTAATACTTCTTGTGTAAATTCTTCAGTTTTTGCTGATCCTCCAAGATCTGGTGTGAGTTTCAAGGCTTCACTTAAAGTTTCTTCAATAGCTCTCTCTATGGCTAAGCCAGCATTTATGTAATTTTCAAGTTTATGTTTTGTTCCTAACCATTTAAGCATCCATGCTGTACATAGTATCATAGCTGTTGGATTGGCTATACCTTTACCTGCAATATCGAAAGCAGCCCCATGTATAGGTTCAAACATTGCCTTCTCATCACCTATGTTAGCACTTGGTGCAAGACCTATACTTCCAGTAACGTAAGCTGCTAGATCGCTAAGAATATCTCCAAAAAGATTAGTAGTTACTATAACGTCAAAGCGCTCAGGTCTTCTTACAAGATCCATAACAGCAGCATCTATATACATCTCATCGACTTGAACTTCTGGAAATTCTTTACTTACTTCTCTAACAGTGCTTCTAAATAATCCATCACTTATAGTCATGACGTTAGCCTTATGGACAATAGTTACTTTTCTTTTTCTCTCCATAGCTAACTTGAAGGCTATTCTTGCAATTCTCTCACTAGCCTTCTTGGAAATTACTCTTAAAGCTACAGCTACATTGTTGGATAACATGTATTCTGCACGTACATAGACGTCTTCAGTATTTTCTCTAGCTATGACTAAGTCAATACCTGGTCTTAGGCAAGGTACGTTCGGGTAAGTTCTTGATGGTCTAATATTGGCATAAAGGTCAAGTTCACGTCTTATCTTAACAACAACATCACCTGCAGTTTCACCTACAGGTGCTTTCAAAATAACATCAGAATTGATTATCTTTCTCCAAGAATCTTCTGGAAGTGGTGAACCATATTTTCTGTAAGCTCCATCACCAGCTTCAACCTTAATGATGTCAAGATTGAGATTATATTTAGAAACTACGTGACTAAGAACTTTAAGTGCAGCACTTATAACTTCAGGACCAATACCATCACCTTCAATGATAGCAACTCTAAACATGACTATAAGGTAATGTTCAGAACTTTAAGTGTAACCTTAAGTTACAGAGATCATTAACTTCAATCAAGTTGCTCTTAAATGATTCATATATGATTGCTGTATGAAGAGGTAGAATCCCACTCGTGGTGGGCCCGCCGGGATTTGAACCCGGGACCACCCGGTTATGAGCCGGGCGCTCTACCTGGCTAAGCTACGGGCCCATACTGTTTCTACTATCGTATTGGTTTAGAAGTCTTTAAATCTTACGCTATGATGTCATCTAAGAAGTACTAGTTAGTATTTTCCTCATTTCTCTATAAATGTTACTTAAAGATTTATTAACTTTGAAAGTTTTGAGTAAAACTACATAGTCACTATCAATTTTTAAATATCCACCTTCAACTAGCTTATTCAAGATCTTGCGAGAGTATTCTGAACCTTTCCAATACGTTAACATTCTATATGTTTTTAAATACTTCTTCCTGACTCTTCCATTTCTAAGAGCTAACTCTTCAAGGATAAGCAGTGCAATCTTTACATCAATCTGCATTTACTATTCCTGTAAAATACATACTTCACCACTATTTAAATCAATTTTAACATAGCTGTCTCTAGGTATGTTTAAAATATCTTCAGGTAAATCCGTAATTAACGCTATTTCAGCAATTATTGAACCAATAATTAGTAAAGTATCTGCTCTTACGGTAAGTATAGCCTTGGGTCTCTTACCGTACTTGTAAAGTTGATACATTATGTATGGACCAACAGTAGAGCCCACACTATAAGGTATTATCAAGATCTTGCTATAGATTGAAATTTCTTCATCATCGAGCTTCAGAATACCTCTCACACCATCAATATCGCCAAGAAACGATATAGGTCTTCTCGAAACTACGACCTTACCTTCAAGAGTTCCTGAACCATAGATCACTTTACCTTTAAGAATTCTCATACGTTTTTAGAAACTCTCTAACTAATCTATAAATTGCGTATGGGCCTTGAAAAGCAAAGGCTGTAACTATACCTACAGCATCAGCTCCGAGTTTAAGCAACTCACACATTTGATGACCATGAAGTACACCACCCATGGCGATTATGTCTAAGTCATCACCATAGTTATGTTTTGCAATCTTTATCATTACCTTGACAGTATTGTAGAGAATCCTTCCTGAGAGACCACCTAGACCAGCAGCTATGTACTTCCTATCTAAATTTCTCACACTTAAAGTGTTTGATAAACACACACCATCAACATCATGTTTATGTAGTAATTTTAGTGTTTCCTTGAATTGAGTACTTGTATATTCACTACTTAAGGGTGGTAACTTAATGATTACTTTCTTTCTACTTACGCTAGTAATTTCTTTGATAAGTCTTTCTAGTTCTGAAAGATCCCTCCAATACTCAACTCCCTCCACATTAGGACAACTAATGTTCACTTCAAGAATTTGAAAATCCTCACTATTCAATATATGTGTCAATTTTAGATAATCTTCTAACTTAGAACCTGCAATACTTACGATAATGATTGAATCTCTATGCCTATATTTTGAATACTTCCTTAAATTTCGAATCAAATAGTACACACCTCTTGAAGGTAATCCCATAGAGTTAATCATTAACTTCTTACCATACATCTTGTATATTCTTGGTTTAGGATTGCCTTGCCTTGGATGTAATGTTACTGAACCTAAAGTTATGAAGCCAAGACCAATCTTTAAGAAATTCTTAAGTAGATCGCCATTCTTATCGATTCCTGCACCAATACCTATAGGATTGCGTAGCCTATAATTGCAAAGTTTCGTTATGGGTATTTCAGGTAATTTCTTAAAGCATAATGATCTAAAGATTACATAATTTCTTAATAAGATTTGTGAGATATCGTGTGTTAGATCTCCTGGCAATGAGTTTATAAGTTTAAACATCACACCTCATTCGTTATATTTAGATTGAGCATAGTTAAAAGGTTACCTTCTAGTTTAAACAATATGTAGATTTATGACATATTAGCACAAGACTTAATGCTCAAAAATCATGAATACACTATCTAATGCTCATGAGTACCACGAGTAGACGTGTATGGTTTAGTATAGCGATCAGCACTATACTCCATATCCTTGCTGTATTAGGTATAGCAATACTGACCAAGATTGAATAACATACTTGGCAATACAAGCTATAAGTATCGCATTAGGTGTGTATCTACTTTATATAAGATTAAAGTATATGTGGGAGGAGAATGAAGAAAAATGAGAAAGCATGCCCATATTATCGGCAACACCTGAAACAGCAATAGCAGTATTATCTGCAATTATTACATTAATAACTATAAGTGCTGGTTTAGGAATATATATGATTAGAAAGCACGAGTGTCCGATGAGTGGTATGTTGGTAAGAGAGATCTTGGGCCCATAATTATTGATCTTGCACTCTCAGCTTCATGGATGAGCAGTTGGGCCTTTCTTAGTACGGCAAGTGTCACATATACTTTCGGCTTTAACATTAATGCTTGAATGCGCTTTAACATACTTCATTGCAAGCCTTCTAACAAGTAGAAAGACATAATGTTTAGTAATTAACACTCAAAATTAGTAAGACATTTATAGAAAAATTTTAAAGAATAGTCAAGATGAGTAGGCGATTATTTGGAACGAATGGTATTCGTGGAATTATTGGCCAAGATTTTACACCAATCTTCATAGCCAAGATAGGTCAAGCAATAGGTACATATTTTTCAGGAAAATCGATACTCATAGCTAAAGATGCAAGAACATCGAGTGATTTTATTGCTAATATCATTAAGGCTTGTCTAGTAGCTACTGGATGTGAAGTACATGATCTTGGATATGCACCAACTCCAGTTATGCAATATTTAGTAAAGAGAGAAAAATTTGATGGTGGTATAATGATAACTGCAAGTCACAATCCGCCAGAGTATAATGGCATAAAAGTTATAGGACCTAATGGTGTAGAAATTCCCAGAAGAGAGGAAGAAAAAATTGAAAATGTATTCTGGGAAGAAAAATTTAATCTAGTCGCTTATGATCGTGTAGGTAAAGTACATAATGTTGAGTACTTGATCAAGAACTACATAGATGATGTAATTAGCAGAGCCAATATTGATAGAATTAGAGAATCCAACTTCAAGATCATTATTGACTGTGCTAATAGTGTTGCTTCTACAATCATGCCCGAAATATTGAGAAGAATAGGCGTGAAGTTCATATCTGTAAATGCAAATCTTGATGGAACTTTTCCTGGAAGATTACCAGAACCCATACCTGAAACTCTAAAAGATACTATAAGTATGACCATACATAGCGATGTTCACTTCGGCGTTGCTTATGATGGTGATGTTGATAGAGCTATATTCATTACTAAGGAAGGTGAAGTTTTATGGGGTGATAGAAGTGGAACCTTACTAACTATGCATCTTGCGGAAAAAGAAAAGGTAAGCAATATTGTTGTTACTCCAGTATCTTCTTCGGTACTTGTGGAAGAAGTATTAAGTAATTACGGTTTAAAAATTGAGTGGACACCTGTAGGCTCTATACACGTGTCTTATAAAATCTTAGAGACCAATGCCTTAACAGGATTTGAAGAAAATGGCGGATTCCTATACCCTAAACATCACCCTGTTCGTGATGGAATAATGACAACAATTCTTATGCTTGAATATTTAGCAGAAAGCAGAAAAACACTTACAGAAGCATATCGAGAATTACCAAGATACTATCCTGTGAAGACTAAGGTTAAACTTGAATTTAAAGATAGAGAAAAAGTATCCAAGATCATTGAAGAAATTGCTAAGAAATTTGAAAATTATAGACAGGTAAGAATTGATGGAGTAAAGGTATTTCTTGATAATGGATGGTTCTTAATCAGACCTTCAGGTACTGAAGCTTTAATTAGAATCTTCGTTGAACATAAGGAGAAGAAAGAAGCTGAAAACCTAGCAAATAGTTTAGTAAGTCTCGTTAAAGAACTTATCAAAACTATTTAACTTTTAATCCAATTTTCAAGTCTAATGTAGTCTCTACCTCTCAACTCCATAGAGCCAACGACGACTCTATAATATTCATAATCTCTCTTTCTATCGATAACCTTCTCTAACTTACCATACACATACACATAATCATTCTTCCTAGCTATATCTCTATAGAAACCTTCATAACTGACGATCTCTTCAATATTCACATTGCTATATTCTCCTTGAAGAAACTTAACGTCATCAACTTTATAGACTGATGGTAAGTATATGGACTCAGAATCATCAATAATCTTCGCCTTAATGAGAACTTCACCCATACCCCTATATAGCTTATCACCATAACTTTCTTGAACTTCATTTTCAAGCTTTACAGGATGTATTGTGAATATTTTTCCCCTATACATACTTCTCCAAACAGTTGATTTATACATTTTTTCAATTTCATTACGACTTAGTGAAGGTACAACTCTCCTTGTACTTTCAATCAAGTATTCTAACACGTCTTCAGGAATTCTTCTAAACTTAAAACCTCTCTCAAGCTCTCTTTCCAATATCTGCTTAACTTTCAATGCATTCTCATGACCATAAATGACCAGATCGATATCTGAAATTTCTGGATTATGAATGTTCAGTAAAATTGAACCCGTAATTCCAAAGTTATTGACATCTACATCTGCAAGGCTTGATAATTCTTGCACAAGTTCTTTAACAAGAAGTTCAAGCTTATCTTTAGGTTCTTTAATTATGTCAAGAATTCTCTCTTCAGGTTTGTAGTGTTTCTTAATGTAGTTACGAGGCGTTTCAATAAGTTCAAGATTAAGAACTTCATCATAAATTACATAGTGTGGATAATTTCTCTTTAAGAAATCTACAACACTGAGATAGCCAAGTACACCGTAATGCGGAAGAATACGTAGATACCCCTTTCTCTCTCTTCTCCAAGGGGTATCCACACTCATGGATGGTATGTACTTGAGGTAAGTAATTACTCTGTCTTTAGGATGTACATTACCAATAACGCACATAAGAAGGCCTTCAAGAGTTTCTATGAAGTCTTTATCTCTAAACCCTCTCATCCTAGATAAAGATATAAATCTAAATACTTTAGAAATTCTTCTAGTGATGAAGGTCTGTAGCGCTTGATCTATGATGACCGCTGAGAAGAACTGAATGTATCATGAAAACAAAGCATTTAGGATAAAGTTTAAAATGAGGGTGACTAAGCACTATACAAGGATAGATATGAGTACTGAAATGAAGAGATTAAGAGTTATTTTGAAAGGAACTTTTGGCGCCGGTTATAGACCGTATGTTAGAAAACACGCATTAACTATGGGTTTAAAAGGTTTTGTAGCACCAACACCAACAGGTGAAATGGAAATTATTGCTGAAGGTCCTGAAAGTACCTTACAGAAGTTTTTAGAGGAAGTTGTTAAGAAGCCACCAGAAGGTGTTAAGATTGAAGATATACAGTATGAATTTTCTGAAGCTACAGGTAAGTACAAGACGTTCAGACCTGATAGATTAGAGGAAAGAGATTAATAGTCCTTAAAATTCTTAAACTCACTGGATGATAGTTTTTCAAAAAATCTTCATGATGTAACCTTAACACTCTGATCGGTGATGCAACGCAGGCCTAACTGACATGAGATTAACATTCCATAAAGCAAAACCATTAGTCATAGGTGTAATTCATTTACCAGCACTTCCTGGCTCGCCTAATTTTAAATTGACTGAAAATTTCATGACTGAGCTTATAGATTTCACTATTAGGAATAGTAAGAGGTTAGAGGAGGGTGGTGTTGATGGTATTATTTTAGAGAACTATCATGACTATCCGTTTAGTAAAAGAGTGAGTGATATAAAGACAATAAGCACTTTAACCATCATCACTCATGAAGTTGTTAAGGAAGTATCGATACCTGTAGGTATAAATCTACTTAGAAACTCTTGCCCAGAAGCAGCAATTATAGCTCTAACTACGGGTGCATCATTCATTAGATGTAATGCTTTTTGTGAAGTTATTGTGTGTCCTGAAGGTATTATAGAGCCATGTGCAAGAGAGGTTCATGAAGTGTTTCGATACTTTGACAAAAAAGTTCAAGTGCTTGCAGATATTCTTGTTAAGCATGCATCACCACTACATAGTATATCCATTGAAGATCTAGTAAGAGATTATGAGGAACGCTGTTTAGCAGATGCGATTATTGTAACTGGAGGGAGGACAGGAAAAGCACCAAATCCAGAATTTGTTGCTCAAGTACTGAAAATATCGAGACTTCCCGTACTTATAGGTTCAGGAATAACTCCAGAAAATGTACATCTCTACAAAGATGTCTCAGGATACATTATAGGAACCTATTTCAAGAATGATAAGGGAGAGATAGAGCTTGAGAAAGTGAAAAAGCTTGTAAGCATTATTAAGAAGTAATATATTATTTGAGATCTTTAAAGTTAAGTCCCAAACTATAACAAATGCATCATCATGGATTTACTAATTAAGTAACTACCAGTCAAGTCCCTTAACGGCGGTTATACCCTTACTGAGGTAGTGTTTTATACATTCCATTCTGGTAATTAAATCAGCACGTTCCAAAATTGCTGAATGTGCGTATCTGCCAGTAACTATGACATGAGTATTCTTTGGAATTTTATTGAGAAAGTTGAGTAAATCGTCAATACTTATAAAGCCAAAATTGATAGCAACATTAGCTTCATCAAGAATTAGTAAGTTAGGTTCTTCACTTAATGTTACTTCAATTACATAGTTTAGAAACTCCTTAGAATTTGAAAAATCGTACATAAAGCATTCTCTAACAAGATCGCTTAGTCTTGAGGAGATAGTCAACTTCTCACCAATCGGTTCATTACAGTAGTAACCCGATTTTAAGAAGTGTGCAATAATGATCTTAAATCCATGACCGTATGCTCTAAGTAACGTTCCGAGAGCAGCTGTGGTTTTTCCTTTACCATCACCAGTAAATACTAGTAGCAATCCCATTGAGGTATTACCTACACGTTAAGATATATACCTTACCTTTATCTACTGCTCTATCACAAGCTCTACTACATTTCAAATAAGCTTCTTATCACCATCAATCCACTCATCTATACATTAAGATCTCAGACTTACATATGCATTCAGATTTAATATCCACTATACTTCTTCTATGTAGAATCTTGGTGGTTCTATTCTTTGAGATTTACATCTTGGACATTTACTTGGTTTTTTAGGCTTATCTAAATCTTTAAATTCATACCCACAATCTCTACATCTAGGAACAATCATTGTAATAACAATCTTTCCACCACTTCTTCTAATTAATGATTTGCCTGCATGATAAAGATCTTCATAAACTTCTCTGGGATCAAGATCTTCTCCTAATCTTTCAATGATTTCTTGAATTGTTAACGGCTTTTCAGCTTCTTTCAGAATCTCAATGATTCTTTCTCTACGAGAATACATGTAACTTTCTACTTTATAAAGATTTTTAAAATTTACCATAACTTGTCAGAGAGTATGTGCATTTAACATGATACTTCTCACAATACTTTCTAATTATCTTAAAAATTCTTGACCAATAAGCATCATCTTTGGCTAACTTTAAGATTTTGCTAACATCATTTAAATGTTCTTGTAATCTCTTAACAACTAATGGTTTGAGTCTAAGCTTATCATAGATCAATGTACTACTAGTTCTTGAAGCAACTTCTACGATACTTGCAATATTATCTTCACTATCAGTGTACAATGGAATTATGGGTCCCATGAAGATCCAAGTCTCAATACCAATACCTGACAATTTCTCAAGAATTAAGATTCTATCGCATAGTTTTGATGCTTTAGGTTCTAAGGTCTTCACAAGTTCATCGTTAAGACATGTTAAAGTTACTCCAACATCAATCTTATCAAAATTTCGTATTAGATTTAGATCTCTAAGTATTAGTGACGATTTAGTCTGTATAGATACGTGAATGTTCTTAAAATTTAAAAGAACCTCAAGACACCTTCTTGTCAGTTTAACTTTATTTTCAATAGGTTGATAAGGATCTGTGATCGATGATAAGTAGATGGTGGCTCTTTCTATTTTTGCAAGTTCTCTCCCTAGTAATTCATGGATGTTCTTCTTAATAAGAATTCTTTCTGACCATTTATCTCTAACTTTATTAGGACTATACTGTGGTGCATAGCAGTATATACACCCATGTTCACAACCAATGTATGGGTTTAGTGAGTAATCAACATCATATAGTCTAGAAACTGATAATGCTTTCTTGACCCTAATAAATTCATACTTTGCCATAGCGTAGATACCTTGTTAAACTCTCTTGATAAAGAATTTTCTGTAAAATTGTTGAATATTTAATCCATGTTTGAATATTAATCTTACTAATCTTCTGTATATAGTTAAGTACTTCAATAATGCTGTTAAATCTTTCAGGTCTTGTATCGAATGTTCTTCTTACATTCTCACGGACAAACCAAACACCTATAGGCAAGTTGAAGCCCCTGTAGATCTCTCTCCATACAAGTACTGAAGCTTGCCTATTAATTTTAGATAAGTATTCCGTTACTGCCAATCTTGCAGCATAATAACAACCACCAGTGGATGCATATGAGATTCTACCTCTATAGTCTTCGTAATCACTGGCAATATCTACATTAATGCCGTATAGATTCCATACGCTGCCAGGAAAACTTACCTCAACCCATTCATAGCTCCAAACTTGTGGTATTAAGATGATGATGAAGAGATTATTAGCATATTCTCTATGAAAGATAAGATAATCATTAATTAATGGGTACTTCTTAATCTTACTTATTAAGTAGTTAGAAATTATTGAATCAACAGCCGTTATTGACCATCTTGTAGGCACTATCTTTCTATTACGCCTAGCTCCCAATACTCCACTACTAAATATTCTCTCAATTCTAGATATTGGAACTTTGTTTAGATACAATTCAATAACAGCTTCATTTGCCTTTAATTCGTCGGAACATACTTTATAGACACATTTTTCAATACTAACATTACTAGTAATTACTAGCTTTCTTAAAGGTATTGAAGGACCTCTCGGTGGTAGATATTCAGATAAGACTATCTCAAAATGTGGCTTTTTCTTGAACTTTACCTCAACATCTACAGGCTTTCTCGATAAAGCAATTTCTTGTAACTTACTCAAAAAATCGTAATTATTGATTGCTGAGTAACTACCAATTAAGCTACATCTTAGAGTAACGATTTCTGTAAGATCTTTACTTAGCCATAACTCGTAAGTGTCATATATTGATGTATCTCCAAGTTCTGGAGGTGTTAAGAGGTGAGGAGTTAACATGGTTCTACATGGAATAAATATTGCAGGAGGTGTAGAGCCGTAAAGACTATCACTATTATGTACTTTCGAGATCTTAATGCTTAATCTAGCCCTAACCAATACTGGACAGTAAGATAGTCCACAGAAATGCTTAATGCCTCTACATAAGGTACAACTAACTTTCACGTTTTCAGTTTAACCTTGTAAGAAGTCTCTTATAATACTTATTCTTCAGATTCTAACGTACATACTTTACATGCATATGTACTTTCTTCACCAATTTGTGTAAGTCTCTTAATTCCAAGGTATATAACTTGAGTAGTCTTTGATTTGTCTCTAAATATTGTAATTCCTTTAGCACCCAGCTTCCAAGCCATCAAGTACGCGTTATATACATCTTCAATAGTTGCCTCTGCCGGCATGTTTATAGTTTTACTAACTCCTTGATCAATCCATTTCTGCCATACAATCTGCATCTTGATATGCCAAGACCAGTGAATTTCATGTGCTGTCTTGAATATATTTTTCACTTTTTCGGGAATTTTATCACTGTTACCTATTCTTCCATAACTAAGTACGTGATCTTTAATTTTACTCCAAAAATCGTGATTTAATGCGTATTCCATAAATGGTATGTATATCTCTAAGAGCTTACCAATACTTACATTTCTAATAAAGGCAAGTGCAAAGAGGGGTTCTATACTTGGTGTTGTTCCTGCGATGATAGATATTGTACCTGTAGGTGCAATACTCATTAAAGCACCATTCCTAATACCATTGATTACTTTCTCTTTGATACTCTTCCAGTCAACTTCAGGTCTTTCACTGGTTACTTCCTTAACTCTACTTGATACTTTATCTTCACTGTATATTTCAATTCTCTCACTCCTATATTCTTCGAGCTCTCTCCAAGTATCAATAATGATTTTACCTTCACTCCATAAACTACCTTTAAAACTTGGAAAGACCCCTCTTTCTTTAGCTAGTTCAATGCTTGAAATTACTGCATTATATGCTATCCATTCAGCTAACTTATCACTTAGGTATAGTGCATCATCACTATCATATGGAATTTCGAGCTTTGTCAATACTTCAGCGAGACCCATGACTCCAAGACCTATCTTTCTGCTTCTTCTATTCGCCTCAATTAATGTGTCTTGTGGGAGTTTATTAACATCAATGACATTATCGAGGAATCTGACAGCAATACTTATAGTCTCTCTTAAACCATCCCAGTCAATCTTACCATTGATTATGAATTTAGACAAGTTTATGCTTCCCAGATTACACGATTCAAAAGGTAATAGTGGTACTTCGGCACAGGGATTGGTAGCTATTATGGTTCCTAAATGTCTAAGTGGATGTCTGATGTTGATTACATCTTTGAATAGCATTCCGGGATCTCCAGAATCCCATGCTGCCTCAACAATTTTCATGAATAATTCTTTAGCTTTGATTCTTTTCCAAATACTTATCTCCCCTCTTTCAACTCTCTCGACACATAGTTTATAACACTTATTAAACTCATAACCCCACGATTCAATTAGGCATCGACATTCTCTAGGATTTATCAGATACCAATCATCATCATTAACTACACTACACATGAATATGTCGGGAACCATAACACTAATGTTGAAGTTCTGTAAATTCACATCTTTGAGTCTTCCTGTCTTTGACTGTATGAATTTCTCAATATCTGGATGCCAAACTTCTAAAATGCCCATCATTGCTCCTCTTCTTCTACCTCCCTGCTTAATTACTTCAGTAGATATATCGAAAAGTTTCATGAAAGATACAGGTCCTGAAGCTGTACCTGAGGTTGACTTTACAACATCACCTTCAGGTCTAAGTTTTGTAAAACTAAAACCAGTGCCAGCACCTGCTTGATGAAGAATACCAGTAAGTAATAGTGCATCGTATATGCCAAATATGCAGTTAATATCATCACTATGAGTAAGCTTAGTCATACAGTCGCTAATTTCAATGACAAAACATGCAGAAAGTACGCCAGAGATTGTTAGAGCGTTGAAAAGTGTTGGACTATTAGGTAGAAACTTAAGTTCGCTGAGAATATCATAGAACTTCTTAGCCCAATGTATAGGGTCTCCACCATAGTTAAGTTCGGCAATGGCTATACCCATAGCTACTCTCATGAAGAGGTATTGAGGAGCCTCAAAGAAGGTTAAATTTTCAATTCTCTTAAGTAGATATCTGCTAGCTAATACTCTAACAGAGTTATAGGTTAATAGTAAGTCTCTCTCAGGTCTTATATATCTTGCAAGTTCATCAATGTGCTCAAGATAGAACTTAACTTTCTCTTTATCGAAAATATTATTCTTCAATCCGTAATTTAGCCAATCCTTAAAACCGTATCGATAAAGATCAGACAGATTTTCACGATATAGTCTCTCCTTTCCCCAAACATCCTTGTATATACTCCATAGTAAATAATTTCTTACTGCTTCGTGATATTTAATATCTTCAGGTACTAGATTTAACATTACGAGTTGGACATGATTACTAATATCTGTACTTGATATTTTCTCTTTACCATCTAGATGCTTAATAACATTCTCAAGAACTAGCTCAGCATTTTTTGCACCTGTCTTTTCAACACTAGTAAGTAGCTTATTTTTGTCAAAATTCTCCTCAAAACCTCTTTTCTTGATAATTTTCATAGCGATATTTCAATCTAGATTTCCTATCAGAAATATATAAGTTCTTGCCTTAGTAGTATCTATTCTAACTAACATTTTAAACTAGGGTTTTTAAGGCAATAAAAGAACACGAAGGCTATGTCTCTACATAGAGATGATTTAGATGTGATGAGGAAAGAGTGGTTAAGAATTGCAAAAGAGTTTGAAAGAATTGGTGAGAATAACTATCTAGAAGTTCTCGTAAATCTAGTCTTTAACTTACCAGAAGGTACTTTAGAGGTTGAAAGTTCTATAATGAATATACATGGTGTGATTGAGGAAATTCTAAATAAGTTGAAGAGTAAGTATTCAGTTAATTATGAGGAATATTTAAGCGAAGATTTAACATCACTATTCATATCATTATCAACAAGAAGATTGGGAAGCGAAGTTATCAAGTTTCTAAGAGACGTTATTGAAGAAATTGAAAGGTCGTCAGTAAAGTTAAGATCTATTGATGGTGAAGTATATTTAGACGATGATTTAGCAGTAATATTTTTTGGAGATAACTATAGACTAACCTTCATCTCTCCAAACTCTGATGGCAGAAGATTAAACGTGCAGGAAGTCGTATTCTCATTCAGATAGTATTACTCCCAGAATTTTCTAGTTCTTAAGTACTCCTTCTCTACTTCAAGAATGTGTAAATAGAGTTCTTCTTCAGTACTTGCTTTAGTGAGAATCTTCTTAATAGCACTTGTAGTACCTACTCCATGTGCTGCCAATGCGATCAATCCATACTTACCATACTGTTGAAGAATTAAGGCTCTATATCTTAAAGTGTCCCATAGTTTCTTCTCATCAGCACTTAATGATCTCTTCCTCCTAACCTTCTCTAAGATCTTAAGTACAGTATTTATATCCTCGTATTTAAGCATACTTACAGTTCTATAACCACATCTTAAACATGCAGTATCACCTACATACTTGATCTTCACGTTAATGTGCCAACCACATCTTAGACATATCAGAGTTATGCTCTTCTCCTCAATTCTTCTCTTAATCATCTCAACAATTAGACTTTTAGGAACACCATCTATTGTGAAGTCAATTCTATTTGAAGAATTCACTATAGGTAAAGAAAGTAATGTAAATTCTTTTAACTTAACGATATTCAACTTCTTAGAACCTCTCTTAATATCTTCAATGAGTTCAAGTAGGTGTTTAATGTCTAACTTATCGGTAATTATTTCTCTTATAGTTTCTTCATATACTGGTGTGTCTCTATATGTCCTAATCAGTCTGTCAAATCTATCAGCACTCATACTTGATAGAGCCTCTTTTGAAATAATTCCAAATCTTCTTGCAACGTGTATGAATCTATATCTGAATAACTTGCTATACTCAATACCTTCAATCAGTATGTTCAAGACATTCTCTCTATTTTCACTTAGTGCTCTTATAAGATCATCAGGATTTATAGGTATTGGAGCTGTCAGTAGTACTCTATATGGATCTGCTCTATACCCAATACTTACACCTTTATCTCTACTTAAATATCTAGACAAGTATATTCCTAAGGCTTCATTTCCTTTACTTCCCAAGTGTGAATGTATGACTATGTTTTTACCACAATACTCAATGTATACTTCCCCTAATTCAGGTACATGAACGTTACTTTCAATAAGCTTTGAATATTCATTCCTTATGAACTTTACAGTATCTTTAGTTACGTTACAGTATCTTTCTAATTCCTTAGCAATCTCATCTCTATAGTACTTTCTTTTTAAATTAATTTTGAGCTTAGCAACTTCTTGAGCTATCTCGAAAGGTACAGGAATCTCCTCACCAACCCATGAAGGAATAGCACCGCTAATGTCGACACAGGGTTCTAGGTAAACTCTCTTATTATCTGAATCAATATTCACAATTTTCCAGACCTTACCTGCAAGTATTATCTTTGAGTTTAGGTCTATAGTTGATGTGAACTCCTCATCAAGTTCACCAACACATTTATTGCTAATGATGTCTATAGCTGAGTACTTAATCTCGTCTGGAATTGTTGATGCGTTGTCTATGTAATACTTTAACGATCCTCTTCTTGGGTATACTTTATCATTATCAATACCTATAAGTCCTCTTTCTTTCAAGAAATTTATAATTCTCATAAATTTATCCATACTTAGCCTTCTATATGGATGTGCTCTCTTAACTATGTTGTATATATCTTCAATCTTTACGATGTTATTGTCAATTCTCTTATCTAAGACTATACCTACAATTTGATGAGCAAGTACATCTAGCGCATTTTCATGGTATTCAACTTCTTTTTCAAGCTCTTGACTTATCGCTTTAGAAGCAATAATTATAGCCTCTAAAGTATCATCTAGATCTGTTGTGATTATGATACCTATGGACTTTTCTCCAAATTTATGACCACTACGACCTACACGCTGTACAAGTCTAGTAACTTGTCTTGGACTCATATATTGCACTATTGCGTCTATGGTTCCAACGTCAATACCAAGCTCAAGACTTGATGTAGATACTATAGCCTTAATTTCGCCTTTTCTTAATTTTCTTTCAAGTTCTTCCCTCTCCTCTCTACTTAAAGAACCATGATATACACCTACGGCTAAGTTGTTAGACTTTGACAATTTACTACCCAGAAGTTCAGCTGTATCTCTAGTATTTACAAAGATGAGAATTGACCTATGCTGCTTCGCGTAATTTGTAATAAATCTTAATCTTGCCTCAACCTCAGGTAGGTTCTCTCCATAATGTTTAGTCTCAGGTAAAGGCCTATGTACTGTAATTTCAATTTCTTTAAACGTGGATGCAGAGATTACCTTACCTTTATTCTCATTGCATAAAAACTTCAAGACAAGTTCGGTATTACCTATGGTAGCTGAGAGACCAATTCTCTGAAAATTTCTACAAAGTTCAGCAAGCCTTTCAAGACTTATAGATAATTGAATTCCTCTCTTATCATTTATAAGCTCGTGAATTTCATCAACAACAACACACCAAACCTCTGTTAAAGCTCTTCTTAACTTTCTATTAATTAACACAAACTGGAAAGTTTCTGGAGTTGTTATTAATACGTGTGGTGGTCTTTCTGTCTGCTTCCTTCTAACACTTCTGGGTGTGTCTCCATGTCTAACATCAATAATTATTCCTAACTTTTCAGCAATATTTTTCATCCTTACATATATGTCTCTATTTAAGGCTCTCATTGGTGTTATGTAGAGTACCTGTATACCTTCAGTTTTGCCTGTATTGAGATTTTCGAGAATTTTAGAAAAAATTGGAAACATTACGGCTTCAGTCTTACCACTACCTGTAGGTGCTGTTATAATTACATTCAACCCTTTAAGTATTAATGGAATAGCGATTTTTTGTATAGGCGTTGGTTCTACATAACCTTCATTAATAATTACCTCTAGAAGTTTAGGATGTAGTAGATTGAATACATTACTAAAGTTATTCATGACCTTTCTCTCTTAGTCTTCTCTAAATTCTCAAGAACTTTAATGAGAAGTTTAACTTCACTTTTACTTCTAGTTAATGATAATTCATCACTTACTGAAGGTATTAAGTTCTTTACTCTTTCAACTTCTTCAATTGATAAATTCTCAATGCCTTTACTTAGAGCTTTTTCAATTTCCTCAATAATTTTGTTACGATCTATCTTCATTAATTACTATCTCTTACTAGTCTTTATTAACTCTTCACATAATTTCCAAATCTTATCTCCAAGGTAGTGAATATTCTTGATAACTTTTCCCTTGCTCATACTTTCAACTTCACTTCTATTGTACATAGCTATCCCTAGTGATATGATTCTATTTCTAAAATCTCTGACTAAGATGATGTCATTCTTCCTAAAATCTCCACAAATATCCTTAATGCCTGGTCTCATAACATCAGCACCATTAATTATTTTAGGTACAGCACCATCATCAACCACTACTTGAGGATAATATTCTCTCAACTTCGGGTATGTATTTAGGGTTATTAATGTAGGCACGATATATTCTAAATTCTCGTTATTGATGTCAATACTTATCTTCATGATTAACGGTTTGTAATCTAGAAGATATAGTGTTAATGATTCGCTAACTTCGTATATCTCAACATCATCAGCACTTTTAAGGAGTTCTGCAAGATGAGGATTAAGTACCTTAGCCAGCTCTTTGACATCTTTACCACTAAGTTTATGTCTTTTAACCATTAGTACTACTCCTACAAAGTGTTAAATTAAGTTTTCCTGAAAAATTAGGAGGATTGCGTTGGACCAAATACGGGAAGTCCCTGGACTAGCCTTTTATATAGTGGTGATGTTGGTGCATAAGTGATCTTATCCTCTAAATCTCTAGGTACTAGAAAGCCAGGAGCGTTAATGATTCTACCATTTATAGCTATGTGTCTATGTGTAATTAGTTGTCTAGCTTCATATATACTTCTTGCAAGTCCTTTCCTATATATTAGTGTTTGTAATCTTCTTTCAAGTATGGTTCTAACGTCAAGTGATAGGATAGCATCTAAGGGTACATCGATGTCATGTATGAAGCCCATTCTATATAGCTTCTCTTTAAATACTTTCTCTTCCTGAACTCTAACGTCTATAGGTAGGGCAAGTAAGGCTCTAGCTCTGTGCTTAATTTTCCTTAAAATCGTCTTTGCAAGCCAAAGTTCACGTTTATTTCTAAGACCATATTCACCAACAAGTTGAAGTTCCTCCATTAACAACTGCTTATTCCATAACTTCTTAGGCTTACCTTCAATGTACTTCTTCTTAGGTTTCTTAGGATCACCCATAAAGTGATCTAAGAGCAAATTTATGAAAGACTTTATAAATCTATTTCAACCTTAACCAAAGTATATTCAATTTTCACAATACTGGTAAGTGATGTTTCTGAATTTACAATACTTACACGTTCTTCAATTCTTCTAAACTTACTAATGATGTAATGATTATGGAATGCTAGAGTTGATTCAACAGTATGTGCTTAAGGAGACTTTAATACTACTTTTTACCTTTCGATACTCCAACAATAGGTCCAAGCCTTCCAGTTGTTACTGTTCTTTGTCCACGTACTTTAAGTCCAAGTCTATGTCTAATACCTTTCCAAGTACCTAATTTCTTCATTAAATCTATGTCTTTCTTTGCTGTTAGTATAAGTTCAGCACCTATTAGGTGTAAGTTTTTACCTGTCTCTGGATCTCTAGGTCTATTTACAAACCATCCGGGAGCAAATTGATTTAGATTTCTAACTGCCCAATCAATCTTTTTAAGAAGTTCCTCATTTAGGGAACCTAATGGTGTTAATGGATTGATACCTAAGTATCTACATATGGCATATGCAGTCATTAAGCCAATACCTTTAATTTTGGTTAAGGCATATGCTGTTGCTTTTGTTCCATCAAGATCAGTGTCGCCGATTCTAACTATGGTTTTAAATTCTTGAGACATTACTTTACATTTTAATAATGACTTTAAAATCCTTACTACACTATAGTACTTGATATCTAATTATCACTTTGAAACTTTCAGAAGTACTTTTAAATAGTAACTCATTACTCAATTCATGTTCAATTAGATTTATGGTTATTGGGAATTTTAGCTTCCTTAATCTTGCCTTAATGTTACCAAGTATTGGTTTAGGTATCTTTAACTCTTTACCTAATACTCCAACAACTTCGTCAATTAGCTTATCTCTATCAATATTTCCTAAATCAATGATTAAGCTATCCTCATTAGCTTCACTTTTCTCAACAGCTATTACCGTATCATCCTCTTGCTTAATCCACTCTATTCTAACATATTTTAAGTTTAGTGATATTAATGTTGTTAACATTATTATTCAACTATCTTGGTTCTAAATTTATAACCATACGTTATCACGCCATATATGCCATCATGCTTAACGACTCTTATGGTTTTTTCAACCTCTAAGCCAACTCTGAGTTTTTCAGGTTCTAAAATATCTGTTAATTGTGCTAAAATCTTAACACCATTAAGATCTATCAGACCTATAATTATTGGTCTCTGCTTCTCATAGTCTATAGGTACCTGATGAAGAATTGTATAATTTACTAACTTGCCATTACTTGAGAGATTAATGAGTTTAAATTCTCTTGAACCACATTTACATACTCTCTTTGGTGGATAGTAGACTCTACCACACTTTATACACATTGTGGCTTCTAGTCTATAGTATTGTGGTATTCTTCTCCAATATTTAGGTACTTGAATTTTCTGTTCAACCATTAACTCACCCTCTTGAGTAGTGTTAATACTGTCGATCTATCTATGCCTGCCATGTCCTGTATTAACGCGTACTCTGACTTAATATTTGTGAAAGGTTGAACATTGAGTAACTCCATTACTGCACACACTGTTTGATACATTCCTGAAGCACCTACGGGGTTACCCATACATTTTAAACCACCACTAGGATTAATCGCAACTTTCAACTCTGAGTCAGGACTTTCTTTCTTCATAAGTCTCGGTGTTTCACCTCTCTTAATAAAGCCTAAACTCTCAACTGCAAGGATGCCTAGGATGCTGTAAGTATCGTGAACTTCAAGAACACCTATGTCTTTAAATTCAACTTTCTTTGAAAGTCTTTCCCTAGCTCTAATTGTCGATTTTAGTAATGTTAAATCTTCCTTCTCATTAAATGACTCATTACATGAGCTCGACACTACACAATTGATCTCAATCACACCATCAGTCTTGTTAGGTCTATTTGAGACTACTATCGCTGCTGCACCGTCAATTAATGGAGCCATATCGTATAGTCTCAAGGGATCGGAAATAACTTCTGAACTTACTACATCTTTGATTTTAGCTTTCTTTCTCATGTATGCGTATGGGTTGTTACTACCTCTCTCATGCATCTTGACTATCCATTCAGCTAAGTCTTCATAACTATACTCGTACTTAATCATGTACTCTCTCATAATCAAGGCCGCGAGTGCTGCCGGTGTTATTCCGAAGAAGTACTCGTAATCTGAATTGCACATCATTCCTAAGAATTTACTTAATCTATAACTTACAACATCATGAACCTTCTCAACACCAATAATCATTACGGTACTACATTCGCCACTTTTTACTGCTTTATAAGCTTCAAGAATAGCATGACCGCTTGAACCATCCCCCATCTCGATCCTCACGCATGGTGTATCTTCAAGATTAACATACTCACATAAATATGATGGTAGTATTAACTGTTCACTTACTAATTCAGAGAAGGCTGACGCTATGTATATCATGTCAATTTCTGGATTACCTGCATTATCCCAAGCCCTTAAGAAAACTTCAGCAAAAATATCGCTAATGCTCTTATCATAATATCTACCCCCCGTGATTAACGAGTAACTCTGAATATAAACTCTAGACATTCTCCTCAACCTTGATAATTATCACTTTTAAACGTTACGTTAATTGTAGGAGAATATTTAGCCAATAAGCATAATGTACTGCTCGAACTTCATCCAGGAACTACAAATCTATAAACAACTACTTCACCTGCGGTTGGTGATTTTCTAGTAATTTTAATGATATCTCCAGGCTTCGCATTAAGTATCCTAGCTAAGGGATCGCTAGCTCTGATCCATGGAAGTTGCCAGGGCGCTGCATTCAACTCCTTTAGAATTTTTCTAGCTTCTTCTTTAGGCACAATTTCAGCTTTAGGTGTTAATTCATGTTCAATAACTTTTGAAAGAGAAAATTCTTTTCTTCTACCTCTGCCTGGCACGAGAGAATTCATGAGAGAGAAGTACTTATAAATCTTAATCTTTTAAGACAACAAAAATGTTGTTTTGCTTAAGTACCCTCTCAATAATGATGATTCTCAAACTTCAAAAAATGAAGTTTAAATATTAAGTCATGACATGCTAAGTAATGCGTAGCTTCAACAACTACATAATGTAGTACAGGATTAACTTTCTAATTCGTTTCTAATACTCTAATCACTCTATGAAAAGTATCTCTCAGTACGAGTGTCTTTCCCACTTCTCTAACCATATGCAATAACTCTTCTATTGTCGTCATTTCCATTCTTCCTGCTTCTCTATAAACTTTCTCATTGATCATAGTACCTACAAGATCGTTAGCACCGAAGTTAAGCATTACTTGTGCAAGCTTCTTACCAAGACCTATCCAGTAAGCTCCGATCTTTACAACTTTATCTCTAAGTACAATTCTAGAAAGAGCTGTGATTTTTAAATCAAGAATTGCTGGAGCTGACTCCTTAACTAAACCCTTTCTATATAGTTCAGTATTCCATGGACTAAACTTTAATGGTATGAACATGAGTATACCATTAGTTTTCTCTTGAAGTTCTCTTACTTTCAATAAGTGTTCAATAATATGTTCACTCTTCTCAATATGTCCATATAGAATTGTTGCATTACTTGGAATTCCTAAGGAATGTGCTATTTCAGCAATTCTAATCCACTCTTCACCACTTAACTTTCTTGGCGCAATTATCTTTCTGACTTCTTCATTATAAATCTCAGCACCACCACCACAGATGACGTCAAGACCAGCAGTTTTCAACCTTTCAAGAATTTCTCTATAGCTCATTCTCCAGATCTTAGCATAGAACCATATTTCAGCCATAGTTAGTCCTTTAATTATAATATTTGGAATTTTAGATTTGATAAGTTTAAAAGTTTCTTCAAAATATTCAATACTTAATTCTGGATTAAAACCTCCATTAAAGTGTACTTCAATAACTCCATGCTTAATCCACGCATCGTATACTTGTTCAAGTACCTCCTTAGGTTGTAAAGTATAGGCTTCTGGCGAATTTAGATCTTTATAAAATGCACATAATGGACATTTCGCAACACATATGTTTGAATAATTAACTACAACATTATTAACAATGGATACGCAATTTTCTGTTAGTGTGTTAGTTAATGCATTAGCTACGAAGCCGAGTGCATGAATATCCCAACTTTCCAGAAGTTCTACATACTCTTTAAAGGTTAAGTCTTCACCCTCTAGAACTTTCTCAAGAATTGAATAGATTTCAGAATCTTTGAAAAACTTCTTAAAAATTGTTAATTCATGATCTAGACTTCTCATCTTTTTCAACACTACTGCTAGTGCTAGTGTTTAAGAAAATTCTCACAATAGTAATTATCGTACAAAGCATGAGAAGACATAAAGTAGTTATCTGGATCTTCACATCAAAATGCAATTTAGATTGTCTTCATTGTTATGCTAAGAGATTCAGTCTAGATCATGAGTTAAGCCTAGACGATAAGTTAAGAATCGTTGAAGCATTTAGAGAAGTAAATATTCAACATGTTGGATTAAGTGGTGGTGAAGTAACGATTCACAAGCATTTTGAGCCTGTTCTAAGAAAATTGTATAGTGAAAATTTGAGTATAAGCTTAGTCACTAATGCCATATGTATCAATGATAAGATTGCAGGGCTATTAAGAAAATGTGACGTCTTCGTATACATTAGCCTCGATGGAGATAAAGAGAGTCATGAAGGGTTGAGAGGAAGAGGAACGTGGGATAGAACTATTAGAGGAATTGAAACTTTAAGAAAGCATGGAGTCAACTTTGGAACAGTAATGGCTATTGGTAAGC
Organism: uncultured Thermoproteaceae archaeon; assembly: GCA_964390355.1. Lineage (GTDB taxonomy): Archaea > Thermoproteota > Thermoprotei > Thermoproteales > Thermocladiaceae > CAYMHS01. The sequence continues at coordinate 37,219 of CAYMHS010000006.1, forward strand.
TAAACTTTAGTAAGGTTGAAAGCTTTATAGAAACTTCTTTAAAACTTGAAGCTGAAAGGATCAATATCATCCCCATAATGCCCTCTGGAAAAGCAAGGTTAAATAACGTCTATATTGATTCGTTAACTTTCAAGAAAGTTCTAGAGAAGCTAGATTCAATAACTAAGACCTTAAATATCAACGTTAACGTATGGTGTGCACCCTTTACATACCTAATAGCTAAGTCAGGTAGATTAAGAACATTCAGCTGTAAATTAGCGCCATCGGTTGATCTTGATCCTTCAGGAAATTTACTACTCTGTGATGTTATTGATTATGTAGTTTCTAGAGTAGTAGAAGGAAATTTTAAGAAAGCCTATCACGAATATGTAAGTAATGATGTTGTTAACAAATTACTAGCAAGTATTCCTGAAGAGTGCAAAGATTGTGAGATTGCTGATTATTGTAGAGGAGGATGCTTTGCACGAAGTTATCTAAGTAGTGGCAACTTGTTTAAACCAGACCCCTTATGTCCAAGAGTTAACAATTTAATTTCTGAGCAATCTTTCAATCTTTAGTAAAGCTTCATCGATAGTTCTTGCAATCTCAATCTTACCTTTTAAGATGCACTCAAAATCTTCAGCAATGTTAGACTGTGTACAGAATATAATTATAGGAATTTTAGTATCTAAATGTTTTATAACTACTTGTAGAAGATTTTCAGATTTAACGTCGAGTAGGTATTCCACACCTACAAGTTTATCCCCCTTCCTCACTATAACCTCGAAATTATATGGAACTCCTGAAGAACCTTTAATTTTAAAATTCATCTCTATAGTGAAATTTCTTTCTCTTAACTCATTGACTAACTGTTCAAGATTATTCATGCGACTACCTTAGAATAGGCTTGGAAGTAGTATATAAAACCTTATACACACATTATTCTCTAAGTATCATTAAAGTGTAGGATTTTTATAGTACTATTTAACTGGTATCTTCTTCCAGGATTGTTGATGAAGATTTGAATGTGGATGCTCTATCAATTTCTTCAAGCATTAATATATTTCCAATTAGATGTGTATGTGTAGTGTCCATTATGTTTATTCTAGCAAATAGTCCAAGATGTTTCGACTCTACAAGTACTGGCTTGTAATTTAATATTCTTGCAATTACACTAACATTTCTAGCATCGTAAGTGCTTAATATTCCGTCAAGAATCTTGCCAACATATAGTTTGTTTCTTTCAAGAGCTACCTCGTTAGCTATTCTTGTCATAATTCTACTTCTTCTTTTTTTCTCAAAATCAGGTACTTGATTATTCATAAATTCTGCCTCAGTGAATGGTCTTCTACTATACCTAGAGACGTGAACTTTATCGAATTTCAACTTCCTAACAAGCTCAATGCTTTTCCAAAAATCATCATCATTCTCTCCAGGAAAACCTACGATAATGTCTGTTACAATATTCGCATCCGGAAACACTCTTCTAATTTTATTAATGAGTTCCACATACTCATCAACCGTGTACTTTCTTCTCATAAGTCTCAATACCTTATCACTACCTGACTGTACTGGTATGTGGAAGAAGCGGTAGACTCTCCAATCATTTTTCATGACGTCTAATAGTTGATCAATAAACTTGAAGTACTCGCTTGGTTCAGACATACCAATTCTAATCAAGTACTTACCGTCAATTTCTTTCAAAATCTTTTCAATTAAGTCAGCTAAGCTGTAGCCTTTATCAAAACCATAAGTTGCAACATCTTGACCAGTAAGGTATATTTCTCTAGCACCTTTCTTAACAGCATCTCTTACATGTTCAAGAATTACCTCTATGGGATAACTCTTGACTTTACCTTTAACATTTCTGGCAAATTTAGTAACACAAAATGTGCATGAGCATAGACAACCAACCTGTATAGGCACTACATATATATGGCCATGAATTTCGGGATTGTATTTTGGTAACTCTCTCATAGGCCTATCATCACTAAAATGAATATCATGTTTGTTCATCAATGAATCGGTAATTACTTGATCTATCTTTTCAACACTATTAGCATCTATGAGAATAGCATTCGGAATAATTGATTTAATTTTTGAAGGTCTGATTTTGACTAGACATCCAGCAATAACTACCTTCTTATTGTTAATTCTATCTTTCAACTCCTGAATTCTCTTAAAGAACTTTAATTCAGATTCTTCCCTGACAGCACAAGTGTTAATTATAATGATGTCAGCATCATCAAGACTATTGACTAGACTATATCCTAAGTTAAGTAGTTTAGTAATCATGATGTCACTATCCGCCTTATTCAACCAGCAACCATAAGTCTCAGTGTAGAATTTCACGACATGTACATAATAGCTTATTTATTTATAAGTCTTCCTAATCAGCTTGGTGTAGCTCTTTCACCTTAATCATAGTGCTCCGTCTTCATCACTAGGTCTAGTTAAGTATACGTATTGTTTAAATACTTTAAGTTTATCGCATAATTATGGTTCTTACAAGTCTCATACCTAAAGTTGATGAGAGGAAAATAGCAATACTTACAGCTCTTGGTAAAGTTAAGGCTGACTTAGTTATCAAAAGCACTAGCCTTGTTAATGTTTATTCTGAAGAAATTATTGAGAATGTCGATATTGCTATTAAAGGTAGATTAATTGCACGTATAGGTAAATGTGATGACGTTATCGGTCCCGAAACGCTTGTCATCGATGGTACTAAATACTATACTACTCCAGGCTTCATAGATGCTCATATACATATTGAGAGCAGCTTCCTAACACCTACAAAATTTGTGAAAGCAGTTCTTCCACACGGAACAACTACAGTATTTGCTGATCCTCATGAGATTGGTAACGTTTTAGGTGTTGAAGGTGTTAAAGAATTTATTAGAGAATGCTCAGAGCTACCAATAAAGATACTCATAACAGTACCCTCATGCATACCTGCATGTAAGTTTGGCCTTGAAACTTCACCTAATAGATTTACTGTTAAAGATATTGATGAACTATTAAGTATCGATAATACTGCATGTCTTGGAGAACTTATGGATGATTTAGGCATACTTAGTACTGATGAAGAGCTTCTTAAGGAAGTTGAAGTGACCATGCTTAAAGGATTGAAAGTTTGCGGACATGCGCCAGGACTCAGAGCTAACGAACTAAATGCGTATTTGATTTCAGGTGCTAACTCAGATCATGAAGTAGTTACTGCAGAAGATGCTTTAGAAAAAATTAGATTAGGAATGTACGTTATGGTTAGATTAGGAACTTTCTCGAACGATCTATATAGAATCATCAGACACATACCACCAAGCATGTACGGTATGGTCATGCTTGTAAGTGATGACTTAAATGTTCATGACATATTAACTAGAGGTCATTTAGACTATATTGCAAGTGAAGCAGTTAAGCTAGGTCTTGATCCTGTGAGAGTGTTGAAAATGATTACCTTAACACCAGCTCAATACTATGGTCTTGATCACATAATAGGCTCAGTAGGTCCTGGGAAGATAGCAGATATTGTTATGCTTAAGGACTTGAGAGACATGATTGTTGACAAAGTTATATGTAATGGAAAATTACTCGTAGATCACGGTAAACTCGTCATTACGTTGAAAGAGTACGAATATCCTGAAAAATTCGTAAAGACAGTGAAGATTCCGGAGATTACTATTGAGAAGTTTAAAGTTAAGACTGACCTTGAGGAAGGGGAAGTTAAAGTTAGAGTTATAGGTATTGAGGAAGGTACTTTAATTACTAAACATTTAATCGAAAAACTACCTGTAGAGAAGAGAGAAGTCAAGCTTAGTAACAATATTGCCAAAGTTGCTGTTATTGAAAGACACGGTATTTCAGGAAATTGTAGTGTTGGTTTTGTTAAGAACTTTCCAATAAGTGAAGGCGCAGTAGCAGCAACGATTTCACACGATACTCATAATTTAACAGTTATTGGGACTAACGATAATGATATGTATCTCGCAGTCAAAACCATGGCTGAAATAGGTGGTGGTCTCGTACTTACCTCTAAAGGTGAAGTTAAAGCTAAAGTTGATCTACCTGTCGCAGGATTAATGAGCTTTGAAGAACCTGAAGTTGTTAATGATAAGATATTAAGATTTCTAAGTGAATGGGAGAAAATTGGCGGTAAATACTCAATTAAGGCATTAGCACCCATGTTTCTACTCTCACTAGTAGTTATTCCTGAACTTAGAATCACAGATAAAGGTCTTGTAGATGTTCATCAAGGTAAAATTGTGAACTTGATAGTATCTGACTAGAACCTTCGTAACGTACAGAATTTTACAGTTCTTGCGTAGTATTGCTTAATTCTGTTAATATCTTTAGTATAGAGTTCTCTAATATCATCAATTTCCAGTGCGAGCATGGCTAATCTATCTACACCAAAACCGAAAGCTAATACTTTACACTCCTTAATGCCTAATGGCATAACTACTTCAGGTCTAAAGATTCCTGAACCTACAAACTCTACCCAGCCAAGCTTTTCATGCCATGCATAACCTTCAGCACTTGGACATGTGAAGGGAAAGTATGCTGGTTTAAACATCACTTTCTTAATACCTACTTTTCTTGCAATTTCTTCAAGAATACCTAACAGATGTTTAAACTTGACGTTCTTACCAACAACGATACCATCGGCTTGATAAAACTCCATAGAGTGTTTTGGATCAAGTACTTCAGGTCTAAAGACCTTATCTATAGTGAAGACTCTATACTCGCCATCACCACGTTCGTAAAGTACTCTGGCTGAGACTGCTGTTGTCTGTGTTCTAAGTATAAGTTTTAAGGCTCTATCGATACTCCAGGAATAACCCCAACCTTTAGAGCCTGTGATCCAGCCGTTCTCATGAGTTTGAGAAACTCTTCTGATTAACTCCTCATCATTCACTACACCTCTTTCAGGATATTTTAAATAATAAGTATCATGAATCTCTCTAGCTGGATGATCTTGAGCTTGAAAAAGTGTGTCAAAGTTCCAGAACTCAAGCTCGACATAGGGTCCTTTAACTTCCTCAAAACCTAGAGAGACAAATACTTCTCTTAAGTAATCAATAAAGAGCTCCATAAAGTGAGGTACGTTTGGTAAGACTATGGGTACTGGAATTGATAGGTCAAATCTCTTGAGTATAACTTCTCTCCAAAGACCCGACCTTAAATGTTCCGAAGTTAATGATGTAACTACTTTGACGATCTTAACTAAGCCTTTACTTAACATCTCCCTAAACTCACTGGTTAACTCCACCTTAATGATAGATCTTTCCTTAATCTTAACTAGACCCCTTCTTGAAAATTCTTTAACAATATCTCTCTCAAGATCTTTCAACTCGTTAATATTTTTGATCTTCTCCTTAGCTATATCTTCAAGAAGTCTTTGCTTTATATGAAATTCGTGGATAAGTTTATCTAGATCTTTAATAACGATTCTACCATTAATGATCTTAAAGAAATTCGTCTTTACTAAGTTTGAAAGTGCAATTTTGATCTCATCACTATCTATAAGTACTTTCAACTTCTTAGCCTCTCTTTCAATATCTTTAATAGATAACTCACCAGCCTTACTGACTATCTCCAGAACTCTAAGTTCAGGTAGTTTATTATGAACATATCTTAAACCTTCACTAGTAATTTCAAGAAGATTGATCTTCTCTTTATAAGTCTTAACTATTCCTTTAGATTCAAGTTCAGCAATGATTCTCATTAGTGAACTTGATGTTGTTTTCAATTCTTGAGCAATTTCATCAATTAAGAACTTACCCTTAAGAAGAGCCTCTACTATCTTCCACTCAATCTCACTAACCTTAACTTCGTTCATAAGGATTTACACGAGTAGTTTGAAATGTTAATTTTTAAATTTTGATTACCTTGCCTACTCCTCCCTCAACGTAAATTTCAGGTTTTCTCAACATTAATGCATGTATGATCTTAAGGCCTGAGCAGTGTGTGGGGCATATAATCGATGCACCTAGTGAAGTTAAGTTATTCAAAACTTCACTTATGGTCTTATCATCCGAACTTAGTAAGTGTAGACCACCAATGACAGCATATAGCTTACTTACTCCTGTAATTCTTTCTGCATGCTTTACAATGTTTAGTATGTTTGAATGTCCACAACCTGTAATTATGACTAGACCTTTATCTTTGACATTAATTATTAGTGCTGAATCGTCTAACATCTTATCCTCAACAACTTCACCATCATCTTTAATGACATACATGCCTTCACAAAACTCAGGATAACCATATCTCTCTATCTCTCCAGAGAATAAGACACCATCACAAAGCTTTAATGGATTTTTACAAGTTATGAGCGTAGTCTTCCTTTCAAGAAATTTCTTACTGACAGATACACCTATGTAATCAAGTACTTTACCTCTCATAAGTACTTTCTTTTCAAAAACCTTAGGATGAGCAATAACTATCTTACCCCTACCATGCTTCTTAATGAAGGCCTTTAACCCTCCAGTATGGTCAAAATGACCGTGACTTAAGATTATGTATCTAACATTTTCAGGATTAACTTTTAGAACTTTCATGTTATGAAGAAGAGCTGTTCCTGATTGACCTAAATCATAAAGTATTGATAAAGTTTCAGAGCCATATACCTTAATTAGAGCTGAAAAACCCCATTCAGCAATAACGTCTCTGACAATACCTACGGAATTATCAATAAGTATCATTACTTCAACGTGTTCCACGGAGCCTATAGTGAACATAATGTAAAGTATATGATACGCTATTTAACAATTTAGTCACAATGATGATAGTTTTCGATGATGAGGGTGTAATTGATAATCCAGGACTCGACTTTGCATGGTTATGTTTAAGAAAATACATACCTGATAGTTATAGGAAGTACTATGAGTATATGGTTAAAATGTTCGATGAGTATGACGATCTAAGATGGCTTTATGAGAGAAATCTTGAAGGACACTCCACAGGAACTACACCAATAATCGTATTATGTATCCTAGCGCTTTTCAACATCGATGATGATGAGTTGATCAGATATGCTCTCAAAGTTAAGCATGAGAATGTAGGTATTGATAAGGTGCTGATCTGGATTTTAAAAGAACTTAACATTGAAGTACTTATAGTTTCAAACGCATATCCAGCAATTCCGCTATTGTCAGCTTTAAAGTATGGAATTAAGACAAGTAATGTATATACTTCAGGTTTCCAGCACGAAGCACATGCCGGCATTCTTAGGGATATGAATGATCTAGTTCAAGAGGTTTATAAAAGATCTCCTCTAAGAATCTTGACTAGGTATAGGAGTGAGTTAAAGAGCTTTCTAACAGAACATTTAAATGTATGTTTAAAGTTGAGAAGTGAATATCTAGGCAGAAATGAGAAGCTTATAAATAGATTGATAAGAAAACTTGAACAAATAGTTAACTTTCTAGAATCTTCAGAATTAAGAAGTGTATTAAAATATCTACTCTATGATGAATGTGGAGTTATGGGTGGACATAATAAGAGGAGAGTTCTCGAGAAGAGATGTGGTAGTGATGTTATATATCTTGGCGATAGTATTGTAGATGCCGATGCGCTAAGCTATGCAAATTATGGAATTTCAATAAATTGTGTAAATGAGCATGCCTTACTAGCCTCAAAATTAAATATTGCAACTCTGGACTACTCCGAACTAATACATGTCATTAATCACCTTCTCGATTACGGTCTTGAAAAACTTGAAAAACTAAGAAGCTCATTAAAGAATAGTATTCTCTTTACTAGAGATGATATTAAGAAGAATTTGAATTTCGTCATTGAGGTAAATAAAAAATATAGAAGTATTTTAATTGAGAACTACAGTAGAAGTATTAGGGACTACGTATGATGATTGGTAATGTAGAGATTGAAGATACTTTTGCTGAAGCTTTTAAAGGAATATACGTAAGATTCATAATTACTGCTGATGATTTTAAATATCTAAAAAGAGCAGCACAACATATATCAGCATTACCATCAATAGTTATTGGTAGAACTGAAGGTGGTGTTGAGAAGTACTTAAAACCTAGCGAGACCCCTGACGGTAGGATTGGTGTCCTTGTACAAGTATGGGGTGCTTACGATGAGAAGAATCCGGAGAAAAGTATTCAAAGGTTTGAGAAAGAGTTATCGTATAGAATAAGGCAAGGTGTACTTGTTGTACCTACAACAAGAATATTCAATGCCCTGAATAGTCCGTACAGACTCGACATGATGGAACGTGTTGGTCATTGTGGCGATGGTTTTGAAGAAGAAGATGTGATATATGGTAGAAAGGTTATCAGAATACCCATAATGATGGGTGAATTCATAATTGAGAGATATTTAAACTACGATTTTGGAGTTGCAGGTGTTGGGTTATGGTATTTCTGTAAAGATGTAAAGTCTGCCATAAAAGTAAGTGAGAAAGCATTAAAGGCTATAAAGACCGTCGAAGGTGTCATCGCACCTTTCAACGTATGCTCAGCTGGTTCAAAACCTGAAACTAAATTTCCAGAAATTGGACCTACAACAAATCATCTCTATTGTCCTACACTTAAAGAAAGGCTTGGAAACGAATCCAAAGTACCACCTAATGTTAATTCAATACCTGAAATAGTCATTAATGGTATGAATGTTGATGTTGTTATGAGGGCGATAGCTAAAGGTGTAAGAGCAGTTATAGGTATGAACGGGCTTATAAAGATAAGTGCAGCAAACTATGAGGGAAGGCTTGGACAATTTAAGATATATTTAAGAGAGGCATTGAGTAAGTATTGAGGTGAATTCACCTTAAAAGCGTACAGGTCTTTCAAAACAACTTAACTACACGGATACGTCCACATCTTTCACTTTCTCTACTGCTTCTTTGAGATATATCTTATAAGGTCCCAGCTTACCACCGTAATTCCCTGCAGTTATTTTTACAACTCCAGAAATGGATGCTGCCTTTATAGCAATACCCATAGCTTGCGTCACATCTTCAAGAGTTAATCCATTAATGACTATTTCATATACGCAGTTAACGTTCTCTAACAATTTAGTATCTCTTAGTTTTTCTTTAAGTGTAGGACAATAGAGATGATTTGTACTTGCTTTTAGTTTAGGGTAGGTAATTGAGCCTACCTTAGAACCTGCTCTGCATATACCTCCAGGAAATGGTGTAATGACGCGTCTGCAGTATCTTCTAATTGCTTTTACAGCCCTCTCAGCTGCACTTAATGCGGATTTACAATCCTCACTAAGTATAATGATGTTACCACCAGCCACACCTTTAACCACACCGACCTTATCTTCAATTATGAATTCACCCTCCATTACAGGTATTTTCCATATCTTTCTACCGTAAAGTTCATCTTGTACTTCAAAACCATCACCAAACTTTGCAATTACTGAGCCAATAGTTATTTTTCTTCTTACTCTAGGCAGACCATCAAAAACAGCTGTTGTTGGACAGGTAAGTACTACTTGACTTATGCGTGCAATTACTTGCTGTTTCAGTACTGCTAAATCATTATGCCAAAATTGAACTAGTATTCCAGGTCTCTTGTCTGGTGTACATTCTGGCTTTACAAAACACTCAATTCCAGCCTCACAGGGACACATAATGATTGATGATGCAAATCCAGTAGCTAATCTTGCGGCAATAAGCGCCCACCTTCTATTAGCTGCAGTGATCAATACTCTAGCAACATACATAGAGAAAGCTTCAGCAAAGGTATCATCAATAATGTTCATATCCATGTCTAGAACGTTGATGTATTCAGATCTATCAAACTTTCTACACAATTCTAAATGATAGTACTTTATGCATAACTATTTGATAAGTTTTTAAACAAGTAAAGTACTTAACAGTCAAGATAAGAGAAATACAGATTATCATGAGTAAGATTAAGGAGTTTATCGATAAGTACACTATAGAGAGAAGAATAGAATTCACCGACATACCTACAGGTGTTGGTCCTCAATTTGAAGGAGAAAGAATTAGAAAGCCAGATCTGAAGGTTGAATTTGGAGGATTGAAAGTTAAGTACAAGTTTGAATTATTCAGAGTGAAAAGTTATGAAGAAGTAAGTGATGGTAAGATAACTATTTTAGGGCCAGATCTTGAGGAACTTGAAGAAGGAAAAGCACATTCTTTAGGAATACTCATTGAAGCTTATGGTGAAAAACTAAGTCCAGAAGCTGAAGGCGTTTTTGAAAGGAAAATACACTACTACATCAACTGGATTGAAGGTCTCATGCATGTTGGTTCTAGAAATGAAATTTGGATAAGACTTGGAAAAAGAGCTTTCAATCAAGGATTAAGGTCATTCATAGATATCGGTAAAGTACTTCTAAGACTATATAAGAGTGATTTTCCAATAATTGAAAAAATACAAATAACATTCATCACTGATCCAGACATGATACAGGATTATTGGAATAAAGCTTTGAAAGTTTATGAAGAGAGAGATTCCAGAATTCTTGGCCTTAAAGATGATGATGTGGATGAATTTTATGGATGCATACTTTGTCAATCCTTTGCACCTACACATGTATGTGTAATTACCCCCGAAAGACCATCAAGCTGTGGAGCTATAACTTGGCTTGATGCCAAGGTAGCAGCTACAATTGATCCTAAAGGACCAATCTTTAAAGTACCCAAAGGTAAGTTATTAGACCCAATCGCAGGTGAATATAGTGGCATTAACGAAATTGTTCATGAGAAGTCTCAAGGAAATGTAAGCAAGGTCTATCTACATAGTGCATTAAAATATCCACATACCTCATGTGGATGCTTTGAAGCCGCGGTATTCTATATTCCAGAGGTTGATGGTTTCGGAATAATTCATAGAGGTTACACAGGCAAAGCACCTAATGGCTTAAGCTTTGTAGAAATTGCAAACATGATTGGAGGTGGTAAACAGGTAGAAGGCTTTGTAGGTGTTAGTGTGCTCTACATGAAGTCTAGAAAGTTTCTACAATATGATGGTGGTTGGAGTAGAGTTGTATGGATGCCAGCAGAGTTGAAAGATAAAGTTAAGGAGTACATGCCTAAAGAACTCATCGATAAGATAGCTACAGAGAACGATGCGAGAAATATTGAAGAATTGAGAGAGTTCTTAATAAGAGTAAATCATCCAGTTGCTAAAGCCCTAATTGCTGTTAAGAAGGAGGAAGTGAAACCAGAAGTTGCTGTCCCCGAGAAAGTTGAAGAAATCGAGAAGCCTACCATAACCATACCAGCAGCTGTACCGCCTACTCTCGTTCAAGTGACTTTAAAGAATGTTAAAATTAGAATTGAAAAGATGATCATTAGAAAGAAAGAAGAAAGGGTAAAGAGATGAAGAGAGAAAGAAAGAGTATTGATGAAGTATTAAAATCAGTGATATCATCATTACTTAAAGATCTTGAAGATGCGGACGAGGTTGTTCTAGAAAACGTTACTTTAGATATCGAGGAACTTACTTTCGAACTACCATCAACATTACTACCTCTAATTGAAAAGAAGGTAATTGAAGAGAAACCTATAGAGATCACTCCTGAAAAGGCAGTTTTTGAAGAGCCAACAATTGAGTGGAAAGGTAGAATTGTTGAAGTCAAGATTGGCGCTGGCAGTAGAAAAGTAACTTACGTAGTTGGTGGTGAAGAGAAGCCCAGATTCTACTCCTTAAACTATACTCCTCCACATAAACCGATACTTTCAATGGACGTATTCGATACAAGAATACCATTACCTAAAGCTGTTAAAGATCACTTCAAAGATCTTCTAGATAACCCTACAGAGTGGGCTGCATATTGTGTAGAGAAGCTTGGTGCTGATATGGTCAATATTCACCTAGTTAGTACTGATCCTAACTTTAAAGATACTACACCCAGAGAAGCTGCAAAAGTTGTTGAAGAGATTCTCCAAAGAATAAACACGCCACTCTGCATTGGTGGTTCTGGCCATCCCAAGAAGGATGTTGAAGTCTTTAAAGTAATCACTGAAATCACTAGCGGTGAGAGAGTAATAATCAATAGTGTAAATCTTGACATGAAACTTGAAGAGATAGCACCGTTAATTAAAAAGCATGGCCATGTAGTGGTCGCTTTCGTACCTATGGATCTTGACAAAGCTAGACAGCTTGTGAGAAAATTAAGACAATGGCTAGATAAGGAAGACATATTATTAGACATGAACACTGCAGGCATTGGTTATGGTTGGGAGTATGCATTTACAGCAACTGAAAGAGCAAGATTAGCAGCTTTAAAAGGTGATGAAGAACTTCAACATCCTCTAGTTTCAGCAATATCTAATTCATGGACTGCCAGAGAAGCATGGATGAAAATGCCCGAATATTGGGGCTTAAGAGAAGTTAGAGGACCTTTATGGGAAATACTTACAGGAATTTCAAGCTTAATTGCAGGTGCTGATTACTTAATGATACTGCATCCCTTAACCTTAAAGATACTTAAGACAATCATTAATCAGATCTTTGAAATAAAGAGAGAAATTGAAATTGCTGAATGGGTAAGTAAGAAACTTTAAGGTGATAGTTATGGTTAAAATAACTAAGTTAAGTCCACTAGAGATTTACAAACTATTACCTAGGAAAAGTGGATGTAGACTCTGTGGTGAAGATTCATGTATGGCATTTGCAATAAAGCTTCTTTCACTACAGACAAATCTCGAGAAATGTAAACCATTGATTGAGGATCCAAGTTTTAGAGAGAACTATGAGAAACTTTCAAAATTACTAAAACCACCAGTCAAGGAGATTGAGATAGGTGTAGGTGATAGAAAAGTAGTTATTGGCGGTAAACATGTAGTTCATAGACATGAACTTATGCTTAAAAATCCAACAGCTATAGCTATAGATGTTAGTGATGATCTTGATAAAGACAAAATTATTGAGAAAGTAGAATTCATAAACAACTTTAAATATGAGTATGTCGGTTATGAATTAAAACTAGACCTAATAGCTGTAAGATCTGTAACAAATGATCCTGAAAGATTTAAAAGCACCTTGAAGATTGTGAACGAATACTCTAAAAAACCCATAATTATTTGCAGTACAGATCCTGAAGTAATTCATGCAGGTCTTGAAGTACTCGATAAAGAGAGACCGTTAATATATACCGCAACTACGAAGAATTGGATAAAAGTTCTAGAACTAGTAAGAAGGTTTAAGGTTCCTGTAACAATTAGTTCTCTAGGAAAAATTAATGATCTAATCTCACTTGTTAAGACCTTTAAGAAATATGGAGTTTCAGATCTTTGTCTAGATCCAGGAACAATACCTGAGAATTTAGGATATACATTAACAATCTTCACCTTAACTAGATGGAAAGCTTGTGAGGAGGAGAATGAGGATTATGGATATCCATTAATAGGAACACCAATAAGTATATGGTTAAGTGGTATAGAAAAAGATATGCTTGTCTTTTGGGAAAGTATGATCGCATCTATGTTAATGATTAGATTTGCAGATTTACTAATCATGCATAGTACTGAAGCAGTAACTTATCTACCACTAGTTATTCAAAGATTTAATTACTATAGCGATCCTAGAAAACCATCAAGTGTCAAACCCGGTCTTAGAATTGTTGGTAAACCTGATGAATATGCGCCAGTACTTGTAACTACAAACTTTGTACTCACATACTCTCTAGTCTCTTCAGACATTGAGAAAAGCAAAATTGATGCTTATCTACTAATCATCGATACTGAAGGTTATGCTGTTGACGTTTCAGTAGCTGCAGGTAAATTTACAGGTGAAGCTGTAGCTAAGGTCATAAGAGAGAGCGGAATCGAGGGTATGGTAAAGCACAGAACTCTAATAATTCCAGGAAAAGCATCGAGAATTGCAGGTGAGATTGAAGATGCAACGGGTTGGAAAGTGGTAGCAGGCCCGCAAGACTCATCAGAGATAGGAACATTCATAAAGACGAGATGGCAAGAAATTGTGGGAAAAGGTAGCTCATAATTACGTGAATGAAACTTACTCATCTCAGAAAAATATATTACTGAAGTAGTTGCTAATTAATGTAGAACATGCCTATCTCCATCTCTATCAGTGGTAAAGGCGGTTCTGGTAAAACTACACTTACAGCATTATTTCTAAAATATCTAATTGAAAATACTAACAATACCATACTTGTCGTTGATGCTGATCCAGCAATAAACATGCCCGACGTGCTTGGAGTAAAAATTGAAAGAACTGTAGGTGATGTTGTTAATGAGTTTAAGAAGAGATTAGAGAAAGAGACACTCTTCTCAAAACCTGAAATGCTTGAATTACTTGTACAGGAAACCCTCATAGAGGCTGAAAAATTTGATTTACTCGTTATGGGTAGAACTGAAGGTAAAGGATGCTATTGTTACGTGAATGCAGTACTTAGAAAAATACTTGACTCATTAGCTAAAAATTACGACATTGTACTCATGGACATGGAAGCTGGTCTTGAACATTTAAGTCGTAGAGTTGATGCAAATGTTGATTACTTAGTAATCACTGTAGATCCCTCAAAGATGGGGTTCAGTACTGCTAGAAAGCTTATAGAAATGGTTAGATCTTCAGAGGATGTAGCAATTAAAAAGATATACATTGTTGGTAACTTATTTAAAGATGAGGAAATGATCAGAAAATTCTGTGAGGAATTGAATGTAAGTTATGGTGGAGTTGTTCCTTATGATGAAAATATTCAGAAATACAATCTTGAAGGAAAATCGCTACTTGAACTACCAACAGAAAGTCCAGCAGTAGTCGCTGCGAAAAGAATTGTCAAGAGAATCTTAGAGCTCTAGTAATTAATAACTCATCATTGTTGGAAAGTACTCTCTTCTCCCAGGTATACTTAATGCTGCCTCATACTCCTCTACAAAGTCTTGATCCTGAACAAGCTCTATGTATGTCATTTCTCTAGCTATTTTCTCAACAACATCTCTATACTTATAATGTACCAGTATGGTGTATGTTCCTGCTATAGAGCCATTACCGAGTAATGTGAATTCTGCATTAGGAAATTCAGGAAAAAGGCCAATCTTAATAGCATTATTTAAATTTATGTAATTAGCAAAAGCACCGCATATGTATACTCTTTCAATATCGTTGATACTTATTCTCATCTTTTTTAACAGTGTAGTTATGGATGCACACACTGATGCTTTACTATCTAGAAGATTATTGATATCCTTCTGATTAATAGTTATATCGATGTCAAGTTCAGTTTCATCCCTAGGTACAACTATGTACTCATAATCGTGATCTCTCTTTCTCAAATATGTAACTTTTCCAATCATCTCTTCACTAAATTTACCCCTAAAATCAACAATTCCATGAATATATAGTTCTGCAAGTAGATCAATGAGACCAGAACCACATAATCCTTTAGGTTTTGAGTTACCAATTACTGTATATTTAGCCTTGTACGTATTCTTATCAATTTTCAAACTATCAATGGCACCTTCAATAGCTCTCATACCAAATCTTACACTCCAACCTTCAAAGGCTGTACCTCCAGGTCCTGTGCATGCTATGAACCATTCACTGCATCCAAGAACTACATGAGTATTTGTTCCAATATCTATAAGTAGTGATAACTTATCATCTCTCCACATATTTGAGATCAAGATATCACACAAAACATCACCACCAAGAAATCTACTAACACAGGGGGTTACATATACATGCGCATTATTGTTGATGTTAATTCCAAGTTCATTAGCTTTTATTATGATGCTATCTCTCTCAATCTCAATATTGGGAGAAGCTAATGGTGTTGGATTTTTACCAAGTAATAAATATGTCATTACGGTATTACTTGCAATACATGCATAGACTATCTGTCTTGAACTTATCTTGATCTTCTCTAAATGTTCATTTACTAGTGAATTTATGGTTTCAATTACCAATTTTTGAAGTTTCTCCGTTCCCTTAACGTCTCTTCTAGCATGTTCAATTCTAGACATTAAATCTTCACCTAGAACAACTTGTCTATTGTAGTCTGATAATTTATTGACAATTCTACCTGTATTTAGATCTACTAGGTATGTGACTACTTTCGTAGTTCCCACATCTATTGCAAGACCATAGACTTGACTTGAATCTAAATGATCAATTACCTTTCCCGTAATTTTATCGATTATTTCACCGTTAATGCAACTTACAATAGGGTTTAATTCAATCTCAGGTATTACTGCATCTTGAAGAATTTTCTGAATACCTAATCTTGACTCTGAAGGTATGTATATCTCACAATCAGTTAAGCACTTAGTAACACATGCCAGTGTATATCCTCTTTTCAACTCTTCGTTGGTTAAGAATTCTCTAACTATCTCATCATAGATATATTCACCATTAGTAATTACTACTTTACACTTACCACAATTACCATAACCACCACATACACTTTTAATACTAATACCAACTTCTTGAAGAATTTCAAAAATAGTCTTATCACTATCTACACATACCTTAATGCTGTAAGGTTGAATAGTTACAGTTATTTTACTCACATGATTGAGCAAGCATTGAGCATTTTAAGTATTCATCAGTATTAATATTGATGAAGTTCATTAAAAAATACTTTAAAAATATTTAAGACAACTAAATCTCGATAATAAAGGTGCTTGAAGAAAAGTTCTGTATAAGTGAGGAATTAGAGAGAATTATTAATGCCATAAGTATGGAGTTAAAAATTAAGAATATATACTGTATAGGCGCTCTTGAACCATGTATTGAAGTGGATAAGAGTGATATTATAAAGATTATGCACATACTTAAAAGATGGGGTTTTGATCATGTAGTATCGATAACTGTAGTAGATTACCCACCCAAGAATTTTATAATAACCTATACAGTGGCTACTTACAGTAATGTTAAACTTATGAAGTACCTAGTCAATATTAGAATCATAATAGACAGAGATAATCCTAAAGTCTCCAGTATCATCAATGTTTATCCAAATGCTGACTACCTAGAACGTGAGTGTTATGAGATGTTTGGTATTTGGTTTGAAGGAAATCCTAACATGGGCAAAAGATTCCTACTAGATCCTGAGTATTTTAAAGATAAGTATCCATTAAGAAAAGATTTCAAATTATCTTAATTAATTTGGAAGAAAATCTTTAAAGAATTTTAAAGATAGCATCACAATGATTAATGAAATTATTAAGATGCTACTTAATAATCATGTAATAGCTGCCATCCTAGTTCCCGGACTAGTGACAGGATTCTTAGCAGCACTCATTATCATCTGGATTGAGAGAAAAATCGTTGCCTTAGTACAGATGAGGTATGGTCCGTTATATGTATCTAAGAGAATTGGTGGTTTTTTACAGCCAGTTGCTGACTTTATTAAGCTTATATTTAGTGAACTGGTTATTCATGGTGAAAGTGATAGAGTAATATTTACATTAGCTCCTATACTTATGTTCACTATAGCGATACTTCCTGTAGCTTTCATTCCCGTATCTCCAGAAATCTACGTAATTAATTGTGAATACGGTCTTATAATTGCAATAGCTATAGCCATGCTATCTTCAATAGTGATCTCAGTTGCTGGTTGGGCATCAAATGATAAGTTCACTTTCATAGGTACTGCTAGGGAGGCTCTAATGACCCTTGCCTATGAGGTGCCTCTATTGCTAGCCGTACTATCCATGATCATTATATATGAGACAGGCGAACCATTAAGCATAATTTATTTTCAGAGAACTCTGCCAGGGATTATATTAAATCCCATATCCTTCATAGTCTTCATAATATCTATCATGATGATAACTTCAAGATTTCCTTTTGAAATACCTGAAGCGGAGACGGAAATTGTCTTTGGACCTTTCACTGAGTATGGTAGCATCTTGTTTGCTCTCTCTATGGGTAGCGTATATGTTGAACTATATTCACTATCGCTAATAGCGGCTATGACGTATCTTGGCGGCTGGTGGGGTCCAGGAATCATGAATAATGTAACTTGTATATTCTGGACTTTAATGAAGACTTTCATACTGATGATCATTTTGGTACTACTTCGAGCTATCTACCCTAGATTAAGAGTTGATCAAGCATTAACTTTCTCATGGAAATTCCTCTTCACCTTGGGTATAATATCTGTATTTTGGTCACTCTTTCTTAGAGTTTATGTAATCTTTTAACCTTATCTTGCCAATTCTTATCTTTCTAACTTCTCTAGATGTAAACACATACCTAACCATGTAGACTTCTCTATCAGTACTTACAAGCTTATCTACATAACTTATCTGTAGAAGTTCTTCAGGTTTTGCTAATAGTTCGCTTAATCTATAAACTGCCACGTCGTGTATTGGTAACGATTTTAAGGCACCGGTTGGGCAAGCATCAATACAGAGACCACAAAAGATACATCTAGCATAATCAATTCCTGGATACGTTTTTGAACCTATTGTGAATCTCATATCTATAGCTCTTGATGGACATATCTTAACACAGAGACCACAACCGACACACTTATCTCTATCATTAATGATAATACCTCTAAACTCGCAATTAGAGAGGTCTTTATATTCTTCAGGATACTTTATAGTTATTCTCTCTATTTTTAACAATTGTTGAAGTGCTGTATTCAATGCTTTTAAATTATTAATAAACTCTCTAAGCATACACAGTCAATACAATTGATAGACATTGCTTAAGATACTTTCTCTATGAAGAATTGTGATAAAATCGTTAGGAAAGGAATAAATAGGTGAAAAAGTACAAAGTAATAAAGGAATGTGCATTATTATGTGAATGGAGAAGTTCTAGGAATACTTCTCCTTACCTTCATACCATTACTCTTAGGTCTACTTCTAATACTCATATCTAAAATACTTCGAAGAATAATCATTAGTAGAGTTAAGATTCAAAGATTCGAAGCTGGAAACCCACCACTTGACCTACCTAAAAAGAAGCTTATCATGCAATACTTCGGCTTCATCTACATGACTGCCGCTATTGAGGCTATAATAACTATAATTATAGTATTATCAGTTCTTGAAAATATTATCACCTTAACATTACTAGTACTTATGGTTATAGTAATACTCATACCAGCCGTAATACTTGCTTATAAGTACTCGACTAAATTGCGTGAATGGTTATGATTATTGATAAAGTTAGAAGAACTGTAGAGTCTTGGTCCATAAAGTACTCACTATGGCCTGTACACATAGTTACTGCATGCTGTGGTGTTGAGTATGCTCATGCATTTGGTTCAGGATATGATGCTGAAAGATTTGGACTTCTTCCTATGCCTTCAGTTAGACAGTGTAATTTACTTGTGGTTGAAGGAGCTATTACACGAAAGATGGCAAAGTTCATAAAGTGGGTTTATGATCAAATGCCTGAACCTAAATACGTAATTGCTCTAGGCTCTTGTACACTTAAAGGTGGAGTCTTCTGGGATAGTTATAATGTAGTTCCTGTAGACAAAGTGCTACCTGTAGATGTTTATGTACCTGGATGTCCACCAACACCTGAAGCAATACTTAGGGGTGTAGAGCTTCTTCAAAGGAAAATTGAGAATAAGATAGTAATTGAGAAAAGAGAAGTTCTAAGTAAGGAAATAGATATTCAGCACTTCTTTCTGGAGAAAGAGGAAGTCATTTCAGAGTCTAGAAAAATATTAACACTCATAATTGGTCCTCAACATCCTGGGAGTGGACATATGAGACTCTTTATTCACCTAGATGGTGATGTAATCACTAATGTAATTCCTGATCCAGGATTTGCACATAGAGGTATTGAGAAGGTCGTTGAATCTAGAGAATTCATAAGCTGTATACCTATTGTTGAGAGGGCCTCTATAATGGATTCAGCACATATGAGTTTAGGCTACGTCATGTGCATTGAAAAACTTCTAAATCTCGAAGTACCTGAAAGAGCTAAGTATTTAAGAAGTATTGTCTGTGAACTTTCAAGAATAGGTACACACCTCTATGATATCGCCATACTAGCAATCTTTCTTGGTCATAGTACAGGATACATGTGGGGTTTTGGACTTAGAGATCTACTTAATGAATTCTTCACAAGAATTACAGGTGTTAGGACGACTTTAACGTACATGATACCAGGAGGAGTTAGAAGAGATGTTAGGAAAAGAGAAACATTTACTGAACTTTTAAATTTTCTAAACTATTTAGAGAGAAAAATTGAAAGATTTAAAGACATTTTCTTAAAAAATCCTGCGGTAATGGTGAGGTTAAGAAATGTTGGAATTCTTGAAAAAGAAAGAGCTATAGAACTTGGACTTGTAGGACCTAACGCTAGAGCTTCAGGTATCAATTATGATACTAGAAGAGACGTACCATATGATGCATATCCATATGTTGATTTTGAAGTACCTATACTCAATGATGGTGATTCATACGCAAGAACTTTAATAAGATTTTTAGAAATTAAGCAAAGCATTAACATTATTCGACAATTAGTGAAGAATATACCAGAAGGTAATATCGTTGATGAAGAATTAAAGTATCTGGTACCTGAAGAGTGGAAAAAACAATGGGTTACTGATGTTAAAGGCTTGATGACTGTGTACCTAATGATTAAGTTACCTAAAGGTGAAGCAATTTCTAGAGTAGAAGCTACTAGAGGATTACTTCTCTACCACCTAATAAGCAATGGTGATTCAAGACCATATAGATTGAGAATGATAACACCATCACTACTTAATCTTAGAGGTATGGTTGAAGCGATGATTGGTAATAGATTAGCAGACATACCAGCCATATATATGAGTTTTGGATATTTTCCACCGGAATTTGATAGATAGAAAGCTTCATGATAATGAAGTTCAATTTTGAAGTTAATATCATTTATAAGAATTATGATAAAATTTTTTCAACAGTTAACTTAAGTTAGCGTGAGTCTTTGGTGATGACGTGACGCTTATAGTGTTGATCTTACTAGTAGTTTTAGGATTTGGAATATACTTAGTTAAGGATAATGTCTATGCTGCTTTTCTATTAACGATACTTGCAGCACTTATAGGTGTGCTTTATAGCATCAACGCATTAAGTGTAGCTTTCGTAATTATCGTTCTTGCGTACATTATTGCCGTTATCTCATTAATCCTTGTTGCTGCATCAACTTTTGAAAGAGAAAGTCCCTACATCAATAAGTATAGAATTTTAAGTACTATACTGATCATTGTATTAATGAGTTTAATTGTAGTCTCATTACTACATAGCAATACTTTCAATACACAGTATACTTTGAAGATCTTAACTACTTACTCGATGAAGATGATGAATCAGGAGGTGTTGAATAGATGGCTGGTTCCTATAATGTTAACAATAACAATCACAGTCTTGTCAATGTTAGCTGCTATTCAGTTAAGTAGAAGAGGTGAGGTAGATTGATGAACTTAGTAATACCAGTAGTCTTAATACTTATAGCTCTAGGTATTCTGATTACTGTTAGATCTAGAGATTTAGTTAGATTACTTATTGGTCTTGAATTAGTTTTCTCAGGAGCATTATTATCAATACTACTTATAGCTTCTACATACGTGATTATGGCATACGCATTACTAATAATCACAGTACTTGTTGCTGTTTCTGAGACTATATTTATTATAGCTATCATCTATAGGCTAAATAGAATTAAATTAAGAACAACAGTAGAAGTTGGTTTTGAGGAGAAATAGTATGTACCTATGGTTAATAGTTATTATCATTCCATGCATATCATCACTTACTGCTTACTTACTTAGAAGTAAGTACTCCATAGTACCTACACTTCTCTCACTAACCTTAACCTTAATACCTCCACTACACGTCATTATTAGTAAAGAAGTTTTGAAAAGTAGTATAGTGTTAAAAACTGGCATTGTTGGTGACATTACCTTATGGCTTACAGGTATAGGCTCACTTTTTGCTATAACAATAACAGTAGTATCCATATGTGTAGCTATATACTCACTGCCATATATTACTCATAGAGTTAAAGAACTTGGTAGAGATTTGAAAGATTTAGGAACATACTACATGTTGTACCTACTCTATATTACCGGTCTTCTAGGTATTGTATATTCAGCAAACACTATATTGATGTTTATTTTCCTAGAACTTAGTGTAATTTCAAGCTTCATACTCATAATGCTCTACGGTTATGGTAATAGGTTGTGGGTAGCCATAATGTACTTCATATGGTCACAAATTGCTTCTTTAACATTTCTCGTAGGTATTATTCTCTTAGGTCAAGAATTTACTTACAATATTCCTGAAATGATTAATAAAGTTTCTCAACTCTCATTAACACCATTCTGGTTAATTCTTATAGGACTCTTTATCAAGATGGGAACTTTCCTAGTTCATTTATGGTTACCTCATGCACATGCTGAAGCACCTTCACCTGTAAGTGCTATTCTAAGCCCTGTGCATGTAGGTTTAATGACATACATAATCATATACGTGCTTTTCCCAACATATCATGATTATCTAGAGAAAATTAGCTCAGCATTATTAACTTACGGTATCGTTACAGGTATATTTGGTGCAAGTATTGCACTTATTGAGAAAGATTTGAAGAGATTACTTGCCTACTCAACCATTACTCATATGGGGTGCTTAGTAATTGCCATATCAGCCGTACATAAGGGCATAATCGCTGTAGTACTAACATACATAGCTCATGCATTAGCAAAGTCAGTACTCTTCATGTGTGCTGGTGAATTAATTACTAGATTTCATGGTCTCAGAAATCTAGAATTGATGGGTGGCTTCTATGAGAAGATACCATTCTTCTCTATAACGGAACTTATAGGGTTTATAACCTTAAGTGGCGTTTTCAATATTGGATTAATCTCGAAATTCTTCCTAACTATAGCTTTGATTAATGTTATCATTAAATTAGATCTAAGCTATGTGATATTCTTCACGATACTGTATATCCTGCTTTTAATGCTTTCAGTAGCATATTCATTCCTGACCGTTAAGAGAACACTCTTTGGAGAGTTTAAGATTAAGGTTAATCCCTCATTACCTAAAATTGATATTCTACTTATGGAGATACCAACATTTACCTTAGCCTTAATATCTATAGTACTCATGTACCCGTATGTACTTGAAGAGATAAGTAGACTAGTGATGATGATATGAGTCTACTATACATAATTGTATCATTACCGCTAGTTCTTGGATTTATAGATTCTTTAAGCTATAGGAATGGATTAGCTACATGTATTGGCAATTTCATAACAGCTACAACCTTAACCATAATGTGCATACTTGGAATGAATGAACAAGTATATCTACTATCCATTACCAACACTTTCAAGATAATCATTATCGTAACGGTGTGGCTAGTTTTCGCAATATCGATCTTCAGCATATCATATATGAAGTATGATTATAGAAGAGGTTGGTTTTGGTTCTTCATAGGACTATTCAATACGTCAATATTGCTAGTTATACTTTCTAGTAATGCTTTATCTCTCATTATGGGTTGGTGTGGCATTGAGATATGTAGCTACGCACTTATTGGTCATTGGTATAGAGATGAAGTGGAGAAGTGGGTTGGTGAAGAGCATGTATATAGAGGCATTAAGTATGCATGGCCACCAACACGTGCAAGTTTAAGAGCACTCTTAACAACAGAGGTAGGAGTAATCACGCTACTTCTTGCATGTTCATTAATGTACATCTACACAGGATCGTTTAATATTAATGATTGGTTAAGCGTGAAATCTAACATACTAACAATACTTGCCTCCCTCCTCTTCATAATCTCAGCTTTGGCTATTTCTGCACAATTCCCATTTACTGAATGGTTATTTACAGCTATGACGGGGCCTCTTCCTGTATCTGCACTTATACATTCAGCTACACTTGTTAATGCAGGTATATACTTGTTACTTAAAGTATCTAAGTTACTAGTCATCATTGATCATGTAGTACCCCTACATTACGTACTAATCACATTAGGTTTACTCACAGCAATGTTAAGTAGTGTATATGCCTTAGTTTCAAGAGAATTCAAAGTTATTCTAGCATCATCAACAGCATCATACTTAGGATTAATGTTTACCTGCATAGGCATGTACTTAAAATTTCCTGAAGAATTAGTGCTAAATGCCTTAATATTACTACTTACAGCGCATGCATTAGCTAAGGCAAACTTGTTTTTAAGTGGCGGCTATCTAGCTAAGTACTCTGCTTCAAGATTCATCGATGAATTTAAAGTTCTTTTAAGATTCAGGACTGCATATCCTATATTTATAGCATCAACACTAACGCTTCTGGGCATAATACCATTCAATCTTGGATACATTGCTAAAGAGTTGATGTATCATGTAAGCCCTATAGAGGTTAAGATAATGATAAGTATATTATGTGCTTTAACTGCAATATACATGATTAGAATACTTACATACTTCATTAGAAACTACTTTGAAGGAAGAGTCATAACTGAATTGAAAATGGAGTATCTACTTATGGAGCTTCCATGCCTAGCTCTAGCCATAATCCCGTACGTTTCAGGAATATTACTTAAATGTGAAGTAGTGTTTGAATACACCTTAGTGTTGGTAACTTTAATAGCTGTACTAGTATATTTAATCAACTATAAGTATAGGTTAGTTAGAGTTCATGATAAACTCACATACTTCATTAAGTTAAGATATGGATTACCCGTAATTTACGATAAGACCATACCTAATGTAATCTTAAACTTCGTAAAAATTCTATGGAAAGTTGAGGAAAAGCTCAATAATGTTATGAAGATAAATGTTTTAATTTTTAAAATGTGTTATTTAAATGAAAAGTTGGAGAAGTACTTGAATAAGATATTGCACGCAGATCTCGTGCTCTATTTAAAGAAGTTTTCAGTAACGTTGAATAAAGTTCATAGAGCTATAGTCAATAACTACATAGTAATACTTACGTTAGGATTGATTGTACTTATAACTTTGGCGATAATGGTCATGTAGGTGTTATCTTTATGAACTACATAACATTAATTTTAAGTACTCTTCTTGCCCTAACTATAACTGCAGTACTTACTTTATGGATTTTTAGGAAATACCATCTATGCGATTATGTCGTATTGACGTTTCTTCTTATCACCTCAATACTCTTAATATATAATCTTACAGTACTCACTATTACCTTATTTATAATTTTCCTAATTATATGCTATCTACCTTTAAGAAAATATTTCAAGAATGTATTTAATCCCTTAGACACGATATTAATAATCTTGGCAGTTGTAGGTTTAGTGATCATTCTCTATGGAACTAGCATTATCGACATCATTGTAGGCTTTGTAATTTCGACATTACCTATAGGATTCTTAATTACTTGTAGAGGTGATGTTTTAAGTCTTGATTCAGGTCTTAAATACTTCGTATTTTCGAGTATTGGTTTCTCACTACTCATTACAGGAACGTGTCTATCTATTGCATCATTTATTAAATATCTTGGATTTATCTTCATAATTGCAGGTTTTGGTTTTGAACTTGGATTTGTACCATTTCACTCATGGATTCCTGATGTTTATGATCGTTCAGAACCACAAATAATTGCTATTCTCGCTTCAATACCTAAAATAGTAACTATCATAGCCCTAATCAAGATGTTAATTCTTCTTGAATTATTGGATCAGGCTTTACTTAAAGTTCTTCTAGGCTTTATAGCCATTGCATCTATGTTTTTAGGAAATATCGGTGCTCTAATGTCTAAGGATGTATCTAGAGTACTTGCATACTCAACAATTGCTCAGATGGGTTATGCATGTATCGCGTTAACTTGTCTTGAGGATTTTACAAGATTTGCATTAAGTGCAAGTATTTATCAAGTAATTGCTAATGCATTAGCAAAATACTCACTCTTTACAGCCATTAAGGAGAGAGTTGGTCATAATCTTTACAAATTTTCAATATACATATCAGTACTTTCATTAATTGGAATACCACCAACACTTGGTTTTTGGGCTAAATTATGGTTATTTCAACTATCGGTAATGACTAGGCAATATTGGCTCGCAATCTCATTGATTGTAAACACCGCTATATCCGTTCCATACTATATTAGAGTCGCTAAAGAACTTACAAGTGAGACCTTTATTAGAATTTCAACAATAACGGTGATCACATCATTAACATCGATACCATTACTACTACTTGGAGTAACTGTACCAATACATATGCTAAATCTGTTAAAGAATGTTCCGATATGATGTTCAATTCTTTCTGTATGTATATTCCTCATAATGCGTATTCTTTTAAAATCTAGTAATGAGATACTTATTACGTAGATAAGTGACACTATGAGATTCGAAAATAAGATAATAGGCACAATATTTAAGGAAGAAAAACATAACGTTATCTTCAATACTGATCCAAGAATAAAGATATTACTTTCAACCATAATTACAATATCAACGTTACTATTATGGAATGCTGTAACTCTAGCACTAATTACAGCGGTCGTGATCTTGACATTAACGTACTTTAGGGTAATTGATAGGCAATTCTATATGTTTCTTGAAGGTATTTTAACATTCATGATAATCTTCACCATAACTTTAAGCTTAACATATTCTGGAGATTACCATATAAGTCTTCACATTCTTAACATATCTATCTCCGGACTTATCCTAGGCTTAACTATAATGTTAAAAGCTATCATTATCGTGAGTTTAACGTATCTAATGTTAAAGACTACGTGTGCTCATGATCTTCTAGTTGCTTTGAGGCTTCTAAAGATACCTAAGATCTTCATATGGATATTAATCCTAGCCGTTAGATACGTTCAGGAATTTCTAGAAACTTCGTGGAGAATGTACATATCTTTAAAGTTAAGAACCTCTAAACTAGGCTTTAATATCCATACATTAAAACTTCTTGGGGAATTTACTGTAAACTTAATGATTAGGTGTTTTGAGAAGTGTGAAAGAATTGTAAATGCTATGAGGTTAAGAATATCTGCATCACTACCTGACTATACTAGATATTCCTGTGAGTATAGTTTCAATATTAGAATTGTTGGAACTCTCACAGTAATTACATGCACTATCTTATCACTAATCTTCATAGATCTCATGCATTACATACCATGCCTTACATAGTTGAAATTGAAAATTTAAGTTACACCTATCCGAATGGTGTTAAAGCACTTAATAATATAACCATGAAAGTGAAGGAAGGTGACTGTGTAGCTATTATTGGCCCTAACGGTGCAGGAAAAACAACACTACTCTTAAACATGGTAGGTATTTTAAGAGGTGCCGGAAAAGTTAAGTTGTATGGATTAGATGTTAAGAAGAGCTTTGATAAAATTAGAAACTACGTAGGTTTTGTTTTTCAAAACCCTGATGATCAACTCTTCACATGGACTATCTATGATGAAGTATCCTTAAGTTTAAGAAGTTTAAAGATGAGTGAAGATGAGATAAGGAGAAGAGTTAAGGAAGTGCTAGATATACTTGGACTTTCAGGTTATGAAAGTAGAAATACCTTATCCTTAAGCTTCGGTGAGAAGAAGAAAGTTGCTCTGGCTTCAGTACTCGTATTAAAACCTAAATTACTTATCATAGATGAGCCAACCTTAGGTCTTGATCCAGATAGTAGAGATGAAATTGTCAAGATAATTAAAAAACTCAATATTGACTATGGTATAACCGTAATATTTACAACACATGATATAGACGTAATACCTGAAATAGCAAATTACGTCTACGTACTAAGTAGTGGAGAATTAATTGCAGAAGGTACTCCAGATAACATTCTGACTAATGAAAATGTGTTAAAGAGAGCAGGGTTAAGAGTACCAACAGTTACTAAACTATTCATGGAGTTGAGAAATAGAGGGTTAAGAATTGAAAAGTTACCATTAACTATTAATGATGCTTTAGAACTACTGGAAGAGCTCTTGTTTAAATAAAATGCACTGTACGACTTAATGCTATTACCGGTAATACTTAAAATACTTACTAAAGTATTAATTATCTCATGAACTCAAGAGTAAGTATAGTAAGTATCGTCTTGACGATAATGATGATACTGATAGCTTCTAAGTGTTATGCACACTTCACTATAATGATACCTGATAAGTTCATGTATGATCGTGGAGATACAGTAAACGTATATGTAGCTTTTGGTCACCCCTTCGAACACATTATCATGCCTAGCGAGGAAGTATCTATAATCAATGCTAAGGCATATAGTCCTGAGGGTAAGGTAGTGAGTGTTGATGTTTTAAGATACAACGAGACCCATTATAAAGTATCTTTCAGCTGTGTTGAGGAGGGCGACTATGTGGTTGCAGTAACGGTTAAGGCCATTCATGGTGAAGAGGTGACGGTTGATTATGCAAAGACTGTCATACATTGCGGCACCGAGGAAAAAGGTTGGGATAGAGTGATTGGTTCAGATGCTGAGATTGTAGTGCTTACAAGACCATACGGTCTCGAAGTGCCAGCCATAATTACAGGCATCATATATTCAAAGGGCGAACCTGTAAAGAATATTAGAGTTGAGATTGAGAAATATCATGCAAAAGAACCTACACAATTACTTGAAGAACTTGAGGAAAAGTACACGTATCCAGATGCATATATAACTAAAGCAACACTAACAGATAGTAATGGACTATTCTATGCAGTACTTAATGAGCCAGGCATTTGGCTACTTGGTGTTGAACTTGGTGAAGTTGAGGGTGGAGGTGTCGTACGTGCATCATATACTATATATGTTAGTAAACAGGTAACAACATGGCCACCTAAACCAAGTATTGAAGATATTAGTAATAAGGTGGATAGTGTTGAGAGTAGGGTTAGTAATTTAGAATCTAGAGTTGAGAACGTTGAAACCAGAATTGAAGAATTGAGTAAAGCACCTACAGCTCCACCTGAACTTGGAACTTTAAGTGGACTTGCATATGCAGCTATAGCTCTAGCCATTATAGCAATAATTATAGCTGGAGTAGCATTAGCAAGAAGTAAGAGGTGACAATAAACTCATGGTTCACATCATTGAAGGTGCTTTACCATTATGGGAATGTGCTGGAGGATACGCAATTACCTTCCTAATAATTGCCCTAATACTAGGCATAAAAAGAATAAGACTTGAAGATATACCCACAATTAGTCTGGTAAGTATTATCTTCTTCACAGCCTCATTCATACATTTTAGTATAGGACCATCATCAGTACATCCACTATTTAACGGTATTGTTGGAATAACGTTAGGGCCATTCTCATATATTGGAATAATGATAGCATTACTACTACAAGCAGTACTTGCCGGTCATGGTGGAATTTCGACATTAGGAGTGAATACTATAGATATGGGTTTACCAGCCATTATTGCGTATTTCATTTTTAAGCTATGTATTAAAAGATTAAGTAATCTCAAACAAGTAGCTTTACTATGTAGTGGTCTTGGTGCTTTAACTGTATTGTTGACACTAGTGCTCACGATAATTGCACTAGTTATTGCAGATCCTGCCTATTTAATACCTGCAATAGCTCTCGTAGTATGGCATGGACCTATAGTAGTCATAGAAACCGTGATTACCGGCATAGTTATTAGTAAAATTTTAAAGGTGAGACCAAGTATTTTTATACGTGTTTACGGAGAAAGTATTACCAAAGTACTTAAATAATTCATTTTTCTCAAAAATCCTCACCATTTTTACTATAACCACACTTGTAGTTCTCATAGTACTCTCACCCGCTGTACATGCTCATGCAATACGTGCAAAAATATTGAATACAACCGAGTATGTGTGGTTGAAAGTTAAAGTATACTTTCCAGGCACAGGACCAGCTAAAAACATTCCAGTAAATATATATTCTCCAGAATGTAAAGAATATACACTATGCCCACCAGAGTGTACACCATTCATGATCACCAAGACTGATAGTGATGGCTATGTAGAAATTATGGTACCTAAAGTTGAGGGTATCTGGATAGTTGCAGCTATAGCCGACCCGGCACATAGGGTGTGTAAGAGAATAAATATTTCAAAAACAGGCGTAATGATTACTGGAAGTGAAAGTATAGAAATGCCGGAACCATTACTTGCACTTGCAGGCATTGGCTACTTTCTAGGCATTGCAGGAATAGCTATGATAATAATTTCAAAAAGAAGAACAAAATAATGGGTAATACAAATTCACCTCTCCGTATCAACATAACGGAGAGACTTGCTATACCATGAAGACTGAAGGTGATTGATTATAGGATTCAAAAGTAAGAAGACTAGTGCCCCCGCCGGGATTTGAACCCGGGTCACGGGCTTTCTCCAACGCGTTTTCCTTTTTGTTTCGAGAGGCCCGCAAACAAGGGAGCGGGTGGTGGGCCGTCATTAATTCTTCCCACCACCTGCTCCTTACTTGACCGGGCTATACTACGGGGGCTATGATTTATGTGTATGAAGTTCTTTTTAAGTTCTTCGCACCTTCATTAATGTATGTAGGGGCGAGCCTTCGCTCCCTTCCGGGCCTAACCCGGTTCGCCCGGTTCCCCAGTCCTGTCCGTCCTTCGGCGGACGGACTGAGGCACGGGCGCCCCAGGGGGCTGACCTTCATCGCGGTATTTCCAGCTCTAGATGAGTACTTCATCGGGAAGGGTGAGTTTCGGCTCCCGCTCATGGCGGCTCGGAGAGGTTTTCCTCTCCGAGGGCCTTTGCGGCCGAGCCTGGCCTCTATGGGGGTTAACGTTTAGGGTCTTATTAAGTCTTACGTATGCTTTATAAGTTGGTAGAATAGCTTGATAATTAGTGATGAGAAAAAACTTCGGAATTATGAAGATGGAAGGTGATCGCTGAATTCCTGAGATAAGTGAAGATAAGGAAATGATGAGAAGAACCACCAAATGATCCGTGATTGTGCCTTGCAAGTCTGAGTTTATACGTTTTAAATTACCATGCATGACTAAATAAACTTTATAAGCTGTTAAATTTACGATTAATCTTGAGGGTCTTGTATGAGTATAGTTTTAAAACCTAAGGAATCAGCATTAAAGAAGCCACATCTAAACCTAGCTGTCATAGGCCATGTAGATCATGGAAAGTCAACTCTTGTAGGACACTTACTATTAATGACTGGTTATGTTGATGAGAAAGCTTGGAAAGAACTTTATGAGTCAGCTAAGAAAATGGGCAAAGAAGATTTTGCTCTAGCATGGATTTTAGACAGATTAAAGGAAGAGAGAGAAAGAGGTGTAACTATTGAGGCTATGCATGTAGGTTTCGAAACAAGTAAATACTTCTTCACCATCATCGACTTGCCTGGACACAGAGACTTCGTTAAGAATATGATTGTAGGTGCATCACAAGCAGACGCAGCATTGCTAGTAGTATCTGCAAGACCTGGAGAGTTTGAAGCAGGAATTGGTTTACATGGACAAACTAGAGAACACGTCTTCCTAGTAAAGACGCTAGGTGTTACACAAATGATTGTAGCTGTAAATAAGCTAGATGTAGTTAATTATGATCAGAAGAGATTTGAACAAATAAAAGCAGAAGTTAGTAAGCTATTAAAACTACTAGGTTATGATGTATCTAAAATACCCTTCATACCTGTAAGCGCCTTGAGAGGAGATAACATTAAGGAAAGAAGTCCAAACACACCATGGTATCAAGGACCAACAGTACTTGAAGCACTTGACGCTCTTCAACCACCACCAAGACCTATAGATAAGCCTCTAAGAATGCCTATACAGGATGTCTTCACCATCACAGGTGCAGGTACTGTAGTTGTTGGCAGAGTCGAGACAGGAGTCTTAAAGGTTGGTGACAAGGTAATCATCATGCCCATAGGTAAGGTAGGTGATGTTAGAAGTATCGAGACGCATCACATGAAGATTGATGAAGCAAAGCCTGGAGATAATGTTGGTGTTAATGTCAGAGGTGTCGAAAAAAGAGATCTAAAGAGAGGTGACGTTATGGGACACGTAACAAGTGCACCCACAGTTGCTGAAGAAGTTGTAGCAAGAATAATCATACTATGGCATCCAACAGCAATCAGTGTTGGCTACACACCAGTAATGCATGTACATACAGCTACAGTACCTGCACAAATAACTGAAATAATTGCTAAACTAGATCCTAGAACAGGTCAAGCAGTAGAACAGAGACCACAATTTATTAAGCAGGGAGACGTAGCTATTGTCAAGATAAAGCCGTTAAAACCAGTAGTTGTTGAAAAGTTTGCAGACTTTCCAGGTCTTGGAAGATTTGCACTCAGAGATATGGGTAGAACAGTAGCTGCGGGTCAGGTAATTGAAGTAAGGGCAGCTAAAATTGAAGTAAAGACTTAAAAATCTCTGTTTCCTAACTCTTTCTCTTAAAGTAGAATCCTTTATATACAGAATCTTCAAACTATAGAATTAAAGATATGAGTGATGATTTCATAGATTCAATTATTAGAAAGAAAGCTATGAAGACTTGGGTATCTTTAACAAGTGAGAAGGCTAAGCGTGAAGAGAAACCATTAACAGAAACTGAAGTTATTAAGTACATTAAGACCATTATTGAGGGAAGTAGAAGTGAAGAAATAATAGATAAGGCTGTAGAGCTTTATGGAACTAATGTGATTAAGATTTTTAAAGAAATTGTAAAATTACACATGACAGGAAAAATTGAGAAAATGACAGACTATGAACTTTATAATCTCTTAACTAGATTAGGATTTAAGATACCCTTAAAGACAAGTATAAGAATTGTTAGACATGGTAGGGAAGAAGATTTTAGAGAAAAACTAAGTCAATAAATACTTTCTCATGATAATTCCAGTAATATATCCAAGAACTACAGGCACTATATATATCAAAATCACATACCAAGGAATACCGTAAATTCCAGGAATAACTTTGATCTTAATAATTCTACTTGATGCTTCAAAATAATTATCACCAAGATAGGTAATGTTCAACTCGTAATCACCAACATTCCACAGAGTAAGATAAGTCACTAACTTACCGTGAAGAAGCTTCTCACTCAAGATTTCACTATCATTAATTACAATATTTAATGTACCACTAGGTATTAATGAAGTATTTATGAGAGGCCTTATCTGAACTTCTAGTTTCAAGACTCCACCACTAGCAATTACGTGATCTGAATAATCGACATGTATTCTCGTAGGAATTTTAAGTACATGAATCTCCGTCATGTATGTACAAGGGTTGTAATTGTAATCACCATTCCAGTAAATCTTAATTCTATAGCTTCCAGCTTTAAATATTGACTTTACGTAATTGAAGTGTCCTGAAGAGTTCGTTGAAATGATATATTTAGTGCCATTTAGATCAAGAATTAACTTTAAAGACTTCTCATAATCTGTTAAGATTTTTCCATAAATCTTAAGTTCTTGACCAACATATCCTGTTACTAGCTTGTAAGTCCTAATTACACAATTAGCCTTAGAAACTTGAATAGGAATCGACTTAACAATATTCTCATAATATGGTTTACCATAGAAGGCAACTAGAAGCTCATAGTTGCCAGCTCTTGGAGGTTTCCAGCTAATAGCCACTTCACTCTCATTTATAGATGTGATGATTATGTCCTTTGAAGTATTTTCAAGTTTATACTTTACAATTAAGTATCCTGTTAAAGGTTTAGGATTAAGTAGTACGTTTATGTGCAATGTCTCTCCATACCTCAACTTCGTGCTGTTAACATGAACATCAAGATTTACAATACCTGAAATAACTTTAACTTCAGAGAAAGTAACGCTCTCTTCTAAGCACTTTGATCCTTTAAAAATAACTTTAATGATGTAGTTTCCTATAGATTCAGGTTTATACTTGGTAAAGGCTTCACCATAATTATTAGTTTGTAAGGTCTTGAAGTAAATGTTATTAATGAATACATCTACACTTTCATTTGCAAGCACACAGAGAGGTGTTGCAAGTTTAATCTTCATATCTATATCTTGACCAAATCTAACTTCCTTAGGTACTTGAAGATAGATCTTGACAGGAGTTTTAATGATAGTGAAGATATAGGTGTAAATTCTTGTATAGTTGAAATTACCAAAATCACTAAATGTTAAATTTAGGTTAAAGCTTAACTTACCAGTACTTTTTGGCAAGATTCTTACAATAACGTCTGTATCATTAATCATCTCAACATCCATCTTAGCCATATCTTCACTATATGTAATTGAGAAGTTGAAGTTACTGACACTGATTCTAGATTTATTAATTATCTTAAAATACAGTTTCTGAGGAATACAACCATATAAAGTTCTTGTTTCATTTACAAGTTCAAGATTAATCTTAGGCTTAACTTTATGCAGAGTTATGAAGTAACTTAGACTTGAATTATTAAGTTGTAATGTGATTATAATGTTATTTCTTCCTAAACGTAAATAAGGACTTAGATCTATCATTACTGAATAGTTATTATTAATCACATCACACTTATGATGTATAGTTTCATTCTCTACACTCAACATGATACATATACTTGTAAATTTCTCGACGTTACTTATACTTATATTCAATAACGTACTTCCCTCACCTATAGTGATTAGCGTATTATTGGAGAGGTGTTTCACAAACTTTCCATAGATGAGAGTTAGTGTGATATCATTAAGAGCAAATACTGTAGTAGAAAGCACTGAGAAGATCACAATTACAATGATGAGAACTATTGTTGAAAATCTAATATTCATGGCTTAATATACTCTTCAACATTTCTCCAGAAATGTATTAGGTATGGTGGTAAGTAGTATTGGTTATAAACATCTATTGTGAACTTCTCAAGATCTCTGACCACATAGTTACAGTACATCACGAAGCCTTTAAGTACAAGTTCATCGATAGCAATTTCAACTTCTCTATCTTGAAACTTCTGATTGAACATTTCTTCCATTCTACGTATAATCACATCTCCAATCCATGAGTTAACAAGCTCAATAACTCCTTCATTAATGAATTTGGATACTTTACTTAATGCAAGAATCAGCTTTTTAGATACATCTCTTAAAGTTGGAAGTTTAGAAATTACATCTCTCGATAATTTATCTGCAAGTTCCTTATTCTCCTTAAAATACTCAATCATCATCTTCATCATAAGACCTCTGACACTTGTCTTCTCATTATTGATTATGATATCTTGATCTAGACTACTAATTTCAACACCTAGAAGTGGACCTAACTTCTCTCTTATGAACTTTCTTAAAGCATCAAGATACTTACTGACTTCTCTTCCAAAATAATATACAGAGAATTTATATCTACAAAATTCTCTACAAGTTAAAGCTATCCATAATTTTTCAAGATCAACAAGAGACTTAAATTCATTGATGAAGTTAAAAATTTCATTCTTAACCCTATTAATATCTAACATAACAATTCAAGTCTAAAGTTTTGCTAAGTATTTTAAATTTTTCAAACATTATTAAGCATCACTAAGTCTTGAAACCTCTCTTTAAAATAAAATGATAGCATATTTAAAAGCCTACAGTAGTATTAGTGATTTGTGTGCGGAATTGTCGGTATTGCAGCACTTACTGAAGCTTTAAGTGATAATATTGGTAGATTCTTAAGAAAGTGTTTAGAAAGGCTTGAATATAGGGGTTACGATTCTGCAGGTATTGCTGTACTTTTTAATAATGAGTTAATTGTTAAGAAGGGTAAGGGTAAGATTCATGAGGTTAATAGAAAGTATTCTTTTGACGAAATGAAAGGATACATCGGTATTGGTCACGTGCGTTGGAGTACTCACGGAAAGCCTAGCGACTATAATGCACATCCACATACAGACTGTACTGAAACTATAGCTGTAGTTCATAATGGAATAATTTCAAATTTTCAAGAACTTAAAGCTAGACTTGAAAGTAAAGGTCATAAGTTTAAAAGTGAAACAGATACTGAAGTTATTGCTCATTTAATTGAGGAATATTTAAGACAGGATAAGGATTTCTTCACAGCTTTTAAAAAAGCTATTAATGAACTTGAAGGCACTTACGCTATCGCTGTAATTACTAAACATGATAGTGACAAAATTTATTTTGCTAAACAAACCTCACCACTAGTTATTGGTATTGGTGATGGTGTAAACTTCATAGCTAGTGATATACCTGCATTTTTAGAATTTACGAGAAAGGTCATCGTCTTAAGAGATGGAGAATACGGCTACATAACACCGACAAGCATACACATTGAGCATAGTGGTAAAGAGGTAAGCTATGAAGGTAGAGTTAAAGTAATTGATTGGTCTTTAGAAATGGCTAGTAAAGAAGGATATCCACACTTCATGCTTAAAGAAATTCACGAACAACCTTTAGCTTTGAAAAATACAATACTTGGACTTGATCTAAATATCATCGATAAGGTTGCTAAACTAATCATAAACGCCGATAATGTATTCATCACAGGTGCTGGAACATCATATCATGCAGGATTAGTCTGTGACTACCTCTTTACGACATTATGTCAAGTAGATACATATACCTTCATAGCTTCTGAGTATAGAAGATATGAAAAGCTTGCAGAAGATGATGATGTACTTATAGCAATATCACAGTCAGGCGAAACTATAGATACGTTACTTGCAGCTAGGGTCTTTAAAAATCGTGGAACAAGAATCATCTCAATATGTAACGTTATCGATAGCGCTATACCTAGAGAATCTGAGATGACCATATATACGAGAGCAGGTCCAGAAATAGGTGTAGCTGCCACAAAAACATTCACAACGCAGTTAGCTGTGCTTACATTACTTGCACTACGTGTGGCTAATCTTAGAGGCTTTATAAGTAATGACGATTATAGAGCATGTCTAAAAACATTAACTGAGATCCCTGAGATTGTTCATAAAGTGATTACTCATCACGAAGCTATGACTAAAATTGTTGGAAATACCTTATCAAAAAAACAAGACATGTATTATCTAAGTAGAGGTTTAGGTGTACCTATAGCCATGGAAGGTGCATTAAAGCTCAAGGAGATAGCATACATACATGCAGAAGCATATCCTGCCGGTGAGAGTAAGCATGGACCAATAGCACTCGTTGAAGAAGGATTTCCAATACTCTTTGTGATACTTGATGAAAACTACGTAGAGACCATGATAGGTAACGTTATGGAGATGAAGGCAAGAGATGCCTTAACCATAGGTCTAGTAGCTAAGAAGTATAGAGAAAAATATGAACAATTACTTGACATCATTTTAGAGATGCCAAATATAGACTACAGAATAGCAACCATACCATACGTGGTACCACTACAGCTTATAGCTTATTACGCATCTGTAAGTAGAGGTTATGATCCTGATAAA
Organism: uncultured Thermoproteaceae archaeon; assembly: GCA_964390355.1. Classification (GTDB taxonomy): domain Archaea; phylum Thermoproteota; class Thermoprotei; order Thermoproteales; family Thermocladiaceae; genus CAYMHS01. Next base: position 74,417 of record CAYMHS010000006.1, read on the forward strand.
CCTAGAAATCTAGCAAAGACAGTAACTGTTGAGTAGTATGGTGAAGCAGTTTACGGTTATCATACTTACACGTGATGATGTAGAATTAAGACCGTTGACAGAATATAGACCAAAAACTCTACTTAAAGTATTAGGTAAACCATTAATACAGTATTTAATCGATGTCTTCAAAAATGTTGGTCTAAGAAGTCTTATACTCATCACTAAGGATCCTCAAACATATAGTAAAGAACTTCAATTAGAAGGACTAGATGTTGAGTACGTAACTTATGGTTCAAACTCATGGAAAGGACTACTTAATGCTCTTGAATTAGTAACATCTGAAGAAGTAATAATTGCATACGGTGATGTAATTACAAGTGAAGATGCTATTAAGGCATTAATAACAAATCATTTAGTAAAGTCTAGTGAATGCTCATTAATGGCAGTACCTGTAATTAGTGTTAAAAACTACGTAAAACTTGACATCGATGAAGAAGGAAGAGTTAAGAATGCAGAATTAAGCTATGAGAGGACTCCAGGGTACATTTTTGGAAATATAGCCATCATGAATAGAAAGTTCGTGAAGCTCTTAATGAACGTTCATGGAGACCTCTTAGAATTCTTATCAAAATACGTTAAGAATCACAACGTTCATGCCATACCGTGGACGGAGTTATGGATAAGTATTGAATATCCATGGGATTTAATAATTACTGCAAAAACTCTTCTAGATAAGGTAAGTACAGCAAGAATTAGCTTAGAAGCTAAGATTAGTGCTAAAGCCGTAATTGAAGGACCAGTAATTATTGATGCACAGGCAGAGATAGATCATGATGCCATAATTAGAGGACCAGTGTATATCGGTAAGAAAGTCTATGTTGGTAATAATGCCTTAATTAGAAACTACTCCTGTATTGAAGATAACTGCACAATAGGTGCAAATACTGAAATTACAGAATCGATCATACAGTCAAGAGTAACAATTGGTAGAAATGTCTTTATAGGAAATTCAGTAATTGGTGAAGAAGTAATTGTAGAACCAGGCGTAGTAACTCTAAGTGTGCTTCCACCAGAAATTGAGGTTGAGCACATACCTGTAACTGTAGTTAGAGGTAAAAGAATGATTAAACTCGGCGTTATCATTGGCTCAAAGGCAAGAGTTGGTGCTAACAGTGTAATATATCCAGGAACCATGATTAATGCTAAAGAAATAATTAACCCACTTTCAACAGTTAAGCCGAGATAGATGAACATATATACAAGCTCCTCAATATTAAACAGGTTCCTGAGAAGAGCTCTAGAAAAAATTCAACAACATGAAGTAATTAGATGTAGTTCAGATAATGTATATACAAGACTGCCATTAATATACATGAATAGGTGCGTAATGTGTGATGATGATTTAAGTACATGCTTCATAACCATACATAAACACTTAAATGCTAATAGTAGAGAAATCTCAAAAGAAGTTATAGAACGATGCTTAGACATAGCTAGAAAAGAGAAAAATATAATAGCATACCTAATGATTAAGCATCTTATAAAACTATGTACTGAAGAGAAAATAAGAAGAAATAGTCTTGAAACTCTTAATTACTTGAAGAAAGAAATAGCTAGAGAAAGACCTAACCTTGACACACTAATTGTTAGGATACATCCATGGAGAATAGCATCAGAGTATTTAATGGTCAAGTATCACGAAGTATGTACTAATCTAGATAGTATAGACTTTAGCGAGGTTATGAAACTTGTTACAGCATTATTCAATTACAACATGTACACTCACGCATATCATCTACTGTTTAACTATTTAGAAAGGTTGAAAATCGATTTGAATCTCGATAATGCTTTACAATTACTTCACTGTCTATTACATTCAATACTTAAACTTGAACTATGGAAAGACCTTGTAACTATTTCTACACATTATTTAGATTATATGAATTGGTTAATCATTAATGACATTATGATTAAAGGTAAGTTAAGTTTCATAATTATGTTTAACTCTCAAGGTAAGGCACATACCATAACCAATATAGAGAAATTGAATGTTGAAGGTTCTAGACTACTTATTGAGAATGGGATTTTAAACATTATAGATAATTGTGAATTTAGAATCTATAGTAATGGGAGAGAAATCATTAAATTTATAGGTCTCTCAGATGAAGATAGAATCTTAAGAATTGACATTAAGAGCAGAGGTATCATTAAATCAAGATCGTACCAGTTTCATAAAGATCTAAATAACAACTTTTCACTTACTATCTCGCCTGGTGATTACATTTCAATAATGCACTACTAGGCAATACCTAACTCGTCAATTACGTGTTCAGCGGCTTTTCTATTGAGACCATCAGTTCCAAGTATAGTATATCTATCAGGTCTGATCTTATGAGCCATCATTAAAGCTTCAATAATGATATCTCTATCATATCCAAGTTCTTTAGCTGTGATAGGTATGCCTAGAATTTTCATTCTAGTCTTAATTTTTCTCCAATTAAGACCATGAAGATAAGCCATGATTAACGTGCCAAGAGCTACCTGCTCTCCATGTAGTGCAGGTTTAAGATTGTACTCCCTCGCGAGTAAATCGAGCGCGTGACTGAAGAGATGCTCAGAACCGCTACATGGTCTTGAAGTACCTGCAATAGACATAGCAACACCACAGCCAATAAGTGCTTTAACGACAATTCTGACACACTCCTCATTATGTATCTTTAACTTCTCAAAATTCTTATCAATAATTTTTGAACTGGCTAATGATAGAGTTGCAGCGTATTCACTATAATCTTCACCTTTAAGTCTATGTGCAAGTTGCCAATCTTTAACAGCAATGATCTTACCCATAAGTTCACCAACACCAGCTATTAAGTATCTCCTGGGTGCTTCTAGAATAATTGATGTGTCTGCAATAATGGCTATAGGCACCTTATATATCTTGCCTAGACCAAGTCTATTAAGGTCAAGTTGTAGTAGGTAAGATATGTATGGTGAGGCAAAACCATCATGACTAGCAACTGTAGGTACTGATATTAATGGTACATTCCATATATGTGCAAGTACTTTACCAACGTCGATAACTTTACCACCTCCCACACATACAACATAATGAACATTACCACTATACTTATCCTTAAGTCTAGTTATCTCTTCAACACTTGCTTCAAAAATACATTCAAAGTGGCAGTTATTGATTTCGATTTTTTCAGCATAATTCTTACTATAGTTTTGACCAGTAACTATTAAGCCATACTTATTACGTCCTAGCTTTCTTACAATCTCTTCAACCTTACCAATAGCTTTAGGGCCAAAAACTACATACCTAGGTACTTTAAAATATTCAAGCTCTTTGATAATCATGACATTTCTCCTTTCAGAATTTGTAGAAGCTCATTCACGCAAGGCCTCTTCATAGTAATTACATTGCCATTCTTAACAACAGGTACATTCTTAAAGATTACACCATTCTCTGAAAGAATTCTTATTAAATCTGTTGTTGGATAGACTGTAGCCTCCTTACCTTCAAGAATCTTCATTTTTGCTAAAAGTGCTGGAACTGCAAGAGGTGCAATAATTAACTTATCTTTATCATAATAATGCTTAACTATGTTTTCAACTATACTAAGAGAGATTGATAAGTTTAAGTTTCTTCTAGGAGGTTTCTTGCCCGTGACTGCATAGTACATTCTGTAACCACCAATGATGGCTAATCCATCAAAATCACACAGCTTATCAATACTTATGCCATTAGTAATTACATATGTTGCATTTACATTAATATCTTCAACACATGCAACATCAACATCGAGATTGGCCTCTCTTAATGCTTGTCTAATCATTGAATACTCACCTCTATACCTATCATCAATAACCGTAATGAGTATCTTCATAATCTTGAGACTTGTGAATAATGAAACTTATAAAGATTACTGAAGAATTCAAAAACAACATCAATTCCTTAATAAAAGTCAATAGATAAACAAAATCTAATAGTCGTGAGTAATGGTATTAAGAACATCATTAACTTGATTGAAGCTTTTTCTCGCAACTCCTCCATACTTTACAATTAAATTTTCAATTGTTTCTAGAGTTCTTTAGAACCTTATGCACATAGCTTTTAAAAACCACCTCTACGAGGAATATTCCTGCAAGGCAGTATGGAAGAGGGAGGATTACAAGAGATATGTACTTGATTGAGAAAACTACATATATCTTCTTCAATACATTTACAATTCCAAAAATCATTACATAACAATCTAGTATTGGAGGACTAGGATACTACGGATGGAACTTCACGTAGTAAGCTCTAATGTTTCCACGTAATGGAAAACACATATAAACTTTAATACCAAAGTTTTGAGTAATACTTACTATATCGATGCATGAATTATGTAGATTTTGTATATGCTCAGCATCTATCATTACGATAAACTTAACTTGAACTTTATTTTTAATGAGGTGCAGTATATCTTTCTGTCGATAATACTGCTTAATAGCTTGTATTGCGCTTAGTCCTGTCCCGTAGTACCGTCTTTTCGGCCACACTATAGCTACATCATGCCCATCATGTATGCGTGAAAAACCTTCAAGAACATTATCATCCCAACTACCTGTACCACATAAAACTAAGATAATCTTTCTAAAATGCTTAACAATTTTTGATGGATTGAATCTTCTCTTAAAAATTTCATAGTCCTGCAAGTTCAGTGATTTTTCTAATATCATGACCAGCACTTGTTAAAACGTAAACTTCATGTACATCACAATGTCTAATATGTACAATGTCTGCTTCATCACGTTTAAGTATTATTACTTGAGTATCCTCGGGTCCTATAACTCCATCACAGCGATATAAATCAACAATTGTATCTATAACATCAAGACTATGTGTTGCAATAACTAGCTGACAATTAAGATGATTAAGCAAGTACTTTATGAATGCTCTTGTTAATGATGGATGAAGTGCAAGTTCAAAATCATCAATAAGGACAAGCTTAGGTCTTAATGTACTTAACCATAATAGTAATAATGTTGCTTTATAAATTCCAAATCCTTGATCTGACAATCTAACATATATTGGTTTTTCCTTACCTGACTCGTATTGAATAACTTTACGTAACGAGTATTCAGAATCTTGACGAACAATTTCAGTAATTTTCTCATTAGTGATATCTAAGATGAACTTAGCACAATTAATTATGGCGTCTGATTTTTGAAATTTAAACCGCCATTCAATACCTTTTAAAGAATCATAAAGCTTATCTATGTATTCTGTTACATTTAGAATATAGATAACATCATTTGCCGAAATGTCTAGCTCTTTTACAAGTTTAGATGATGAATTTTCTTTGACATAAAATTTTAACTTCTCAGGACTTGCTGAATAATCAATTTCATGACAAGTTATTTCATTTAAAGCACTACTTACCTTAATATTTCCTTTCTCGTCGATATTAAGTTCCTGCGTTATTGTTAACATCTGATAATTAATGATGTACCTTATTCGAGCATTTCCTGTATATAAGTATACTAAGGATCGATGCTTTAGTCCTCTACCTCTAATATTATGAAGATAAGATATTCTGTATTCAGAATAAATGTTACGTACACCGTCAGGTAACCCTGTATATGGATGTGGTAATAATGATAGTGCGTCTAGTATGGTTGTCTTTCCTGAGTTGTTACGACCTATTAAGATATTTATTTTTCTTGAATTTGATAGGTTCTTTCAATTTTCTTACTCCTCTAAATTCTTTAATGTCTAGTTCTTGTACGTAATTCACACACTCATATCTAATTGTAACAGTTATAAGTACTTTTTATTGTTGAGGCGTGGTTAATGCATATATTTTAAAGATTCATTACTTAATTTATGATTTATAGAAGTAGTGCTATTACTCAAGGTTATGTTAATGCTCCAAAGAGAGCTCTTCTTAGAGCTGTTGGTTTTTGTGATACTGATTTTGAGAAGCCTATAATTGGTATTGCTAATTCATATACAAACATTGTTCCTGGACATGTACATTTAAGACAAATTGTAGAAGTTATTAAGGAAGGAATTAGAGAAGGCGGTGGTGTACCTATAGAGTTCAACACTATAGCTGTATGTGATGGATTAGCTATGGGTCATGAAGGAATGAAGTATAGTTTAGTTAGTCGTGAAGTAATTGCAGATTCCATAGAAATAATGGTCGAAGCACATAAACTTGATGGTTTGGTACTTGTAGGTAGTTGTGACAAGATCATTCCAGGAATGCTCATAGCTGCTGTCAGACTAAACATACCATCAATTTTCATAAATGGTGGACCCATGATGCCTGGAGAGTATAGAGGTAGAAAGTTAGGTATTGGTCATGTATTTGAAGCTGTAGGTTCTTACAGTAAGGGTAAGATAAGTCTTGAAGAACTTGAAGAAATTGAGAGAAAAGCATGTCCAGGTTCTGGATCATGTTCAGGACTTTACACTGCCAATACCATGGCAATACTCACAGAAGTTATGGGACTTACACTACCATACCTATCAACCATACCTGCAATATCAAGTGAAAGATTAGTAATGGCTAGAGAAGTTGGAAAGCTTGCTGTTGAACTTGTTAAGAAGAGCGTAAAGCCTAGAGATATTATTACAAGAAAAGCACTACTAAATGCTATTGTTGTTGATTTGGCTATGGGTGGCTCAACAAATACAGTACTACACTTACTAGCCATAGCACATGAAGGTAAAGTTGAACTATCTCTAGAAGATTTTGATATACTTAGTGAGAAAGTACCACATATTGCAGATCTAACACCAGGAGGTAAGTACTTTGTTGTAGATTTTCATAATGCTGGTGGTGTACCTGCACTCCTTAAAGAACTTGACAAGTTAGGCTTAATACATAGAGACGCCTTAACCGTTACAGGAAAAACTATCGGTGAAATCATAGATAAGGCTTCTGAACCAATTGATAGAGAAGTAATTAAACCACTAGACAAGCCATTAATGGAAAAGAGATCCATAGTCATACTTAGAGGAAACTTAGCACCAGAAGGTGCCGTTGCTAAGATGACCGGTGTAAGGGTTAGAAAATTTAGAGGTAAAGCAAAAGTATACAATTCTGAAGAAGAAGCCACTAAGGCTGTACTTGAAGGACAGGTAGAACCAGGTGATGTAGTAGTTATAAGATATGAAGGGCCCAAGGGCGGACCAGGAATGCGTGAAATGCTAGTAATAACAGCAGCCATAGTAGGTCAAGGACTTGGAGAACAAGTAGCATTAGTAACTGATGGAAGATTTTCAGGAGCTACAAGGGGGCTAATGATAGGTCACGTATCTCCAGAAGCAGCAGATGGAGGAACAATAGCACTTGTAGAAAATGGAGACGAAATAACCATAGACATTGACAAGAAACTTATACAACTAGAAGTTAATGATGAGGAATTAGAGAAAAGAAGAGAAAAGTGGAAACCAATAGTGAAGGAAGTGAAAGGAATACTAAAAAGATATAGAGAGAAAGTATCGTCAGCAAGTAAAGGAGCAACACTACACTAGTAATAGAAACTTAAGAATTTTTTGGGGAGAATGTACTGACCTTACTTTAATTACTAATGGTTACACCTGTAATCATCATTTAAAAAATAAGTTTCAATTAATCTTCACAACTACACTATTCTTCTCGCTTCATAAATATTTGCTTTACCTTCAAATTCATGTACAAGATTGTAAATATCTTCAGCAAATTTTCTAGAAGTTGTTATAACAACTGAAAGAGTACTCTTAACAATGTATCCACCATACTTTTTAGAAATTCTATTCAATTTCTTGTAGAAACCGTACCTTTTCTCAACAGGTACATCATAATCAACAACATAATAAACAACCTTCACAAAAAACCACCAAGCATCAAAAGTAAGCTCAGAGCTTTTAAGTTTTACCTAAAAGATCATAAATGAGTAGAATCGATTAACTGTAAACGTTGTGTATTATGTTTGTATCCTTATTTCTGCTATCTATACATAATGGTTACAGATGTAACCATTATTTAAGAATACTTGTGAAATAGAAATACCTTAACATCAAATTTAAATCACAATACCATACATTCGAGAGTCAAAATAGCCATTCAATTAGTTAAGGATGAGCATTTAGTTATATATGTTTTTAACCATAATGACTATACTTGCAACCATGGTATAATGATTAATACATGCCTGCATGATGATTATCAATATAATATGATTCTTCTCTTCATGAAACGTTATTAGTAAGTTACGTTCTATTTCTTAAATGTTTATATACTATGGTTACACCTGTAACCATTAATTAGAAATAACTTCCCACAACTCTTAACCTAATCATGAAGAAGATTTGAAAGTATATCTATCATCAATGACCACACTTGTCGTTATGTATGGACGTTTGAGTAATAGAATATGTTGTAAGTTATTTTATACATAATGGTAACACCTGTTACCATTATATATAGACATTTGAGAAATTGAATAACAATCTTACTAAGCTATGTATGGTGGGATATTCGTTATTTTCTGTATTTTAATTGATGGTTACAGGTGTGGTCATTATTATTAAATACTTGTGTAATTGAGTGTATGTTTTCACTTTTTTAAATGCTGATTTATTTGTTCTAATACTTCTTTATGTTTAATATTTATTTTCTTTTTCTCTATTATGGTTTTAAGTATCCAGTAATGTATTGGTATTTGAAATGCTCTTTCTTTACCTATCCATGGTTCATTTTTTGGTATTTGACTTAATTTATCTAATCTATCATCAATAATTATAATTACGTTATCTTCGATAAGTTTTGTTGTTAATATGTATTCAGGTATTTGCGTTTTTGGTATGTATGGTTTTAAATTATCTACGTTATTTATAATTTCTTCAAGATAATTAATTACGTTAAGATCTTTTGCATATATTGTAATTTCTCTACATGTCTCTATCTTCTCATTTATGTACTTTTCAATATTCCAATTTTTTCTAAATAATTCAATTAATTCTCTAGGATTACCACCACATAATTCCCAAATTAAATCATGACTTAATGGACAATTTAGTTTTTTAAGTAATTCTTCATGTGCATTTTTAGGTAAATTCCATATAAGGTATGTAAGCATATCTTTACCACGCTCTTTAATAAAGTAATGTATTGCTGATTGATCACTTGTTAAAATTATTGGATACAATGCTTTCAATTCTAAACTGCTACATATATCGTAGATCTTAATACTCATAGCACTAATAAAATCTCTAATACTTACTCTATACTTATCAAGACTTTTCGTAATCTCATCAATAAAAATTATAACAATCTTGTCTCTTAATGATAATTTTTCATGAATATTTTTAAGTAATGTGTATAGGTGAAATGGAATTTTAGTTATACTCTCAAGAGAAGTTAGTAAATTCTTAATTACTTCTTTAATTTCAGGTTTTATTGTTGAGATTATTTCTTCTATCTCTTCTTCTGTCAAGTTTATATATATTGTTGTGTAGTCTTGAGTATTTAAAGTACTTGTTAATGCACGTGCAAGTTCTGTTTTTCCACAACCCCATGGACCTGTAATTGTGAGGATATGCATGTATTCTTTACTACGTTTAGTTATGTTTAAAATATTTTCAATCTCAAATTCTCTATCGATAAAAGGAATACTTAAACTACGCACTCTATACTCATGAATTTTTCTTAAAACATATTTGATACTCATGATATTTTCCCTACATGTTTTGAGTAGTGTTGTTTTGATTAGAGAGGAAATTATCCTTTAACTACTCCCATGGGTACCATTCTTGCTATTGGTTTTACAAAACCTACAGTTGCTGATACTTCAACAACAATGTCTACGTTTTTGTATGCTTGTGGTGCTTCTTCACTAATTATCTCTGACTCTGCTGATCTTACAATTATTCCTTTCTTTTCAAGTTCTGCACGTACCTTGCTTGGTGGTAATGCTCTTATTGCAGCTTCTCTACTCATCACACGACCAGCACCGTGTGGTGATGTTCCGAAGGTGATCTTCATGGACTCTGGTGTACCTACTAGTACGTATGAGGCTGTACCCATACTTCCAGGTATTAGTACTGGTTGTCCTACATCTCTATATTTTGCTGGTATCTCCGGTCTACCTGCAGGAAAGGCTCTTGTCGCTCCTTTCCTATGAACCCATACCTTTCTTATCCTACCTTCACCTACATCGTGCTCTTCAAGTTTGGCTATGTTATGTGCAACGTCATAGACTAAGTACATGCCTAGCTTATCAGGATCTTTACCGAATACTCTTCTAAAGGCTTCACGAACCCAGTGAGTAATTATTTGTCTATTTGTCCATGCATAGTTGGCAGCTGCAGCCATAGCTTTAATGTAGTTTTGTCCTTCTCTACTATGTAGTGGTGCGGCTGCAAGTTCTCTATCAGGTAGTCTAAGTCCCCATTGTCTCATACCTCTCTCAAAAATTCTTAAATAATCAGTTGCTACTTGATGTCCAAGACCACGTGATCCTGTATGTATCATTACAGTTACTTGACCTTCATGTTCAATGCCAAAGACTTTCGCAATTTCTGGATCGTAAATCTTATCTACTTTCTGTATCTCTATGAAGTGATTACCCGAACCTACTGTTCCAAGTTGATCTTTACCTCTCTCTTTAGCTCTTTGACTAACTGCTGATGAATCTGCAATTTCCCAACTACCCTTCTCTTCAATATATTCTTGATCTTCAACCCATCCATATCCCTGATTTATAGCCCATGTGACACCGTCATCAAGAACTTTATCAAGTTCTGAAAATGAGAGTCTTAGAAGACCAGTCTCACCAACACCTGCAGGTACGAGTTTAAATATCGTATCTACAAGTTCTCTAAGTCTAGGTCTAACGTCCCTTTCTGTAAGATTAGTGACTAGAAGACGTACACCACAATTATGAACTATGAAGTTATTAGCTATAAAGTTATGACTATCATCATTAACTGTTAGATCATAAACTACATCATTGTATTCCTCAATATCAACATCTTCAACATAGTCATAAACTACTTCACCATAGACATAATTTTTAACGAATTCTTCAAATGTGATGAAGTTCTTCGGAATTCTAGCATTTTCAACATTTTCATATAGTGAACGCTCAATAAACCTCTCATTTATAACACCTCCATTAAGTGCTATTTTTGAAGCAAGTAGTACAGATTTTTTACCATCAATACTTTTACAAGTTGATCTAATAATCTTTCTAATGTACTTAAGCTTCTCTTTCAACCTTAAGTAAATTACTGCAGCATTTGCTAATTTTCTTCTCTCCCTATTATATTCATAGTTAATTTTTGACCATAACTTAATTAGGTTTTCTGAATTCTCATGAATTAATAATCTATAAATTACTTTACCATTCTCTTCATATACTTTACTAATTGTTGATGTTATATCAAATTCTTCAAGTAATTTCTTGATATCTTCAAGATACTCAATAGCACTTCTCTCCAATTCTTTAACTTTAGATACTTTCAATTCTGGCATGTAGAAGTTATAACCATTCATTGTTTTTGGTTTTGAAAGTTCTGCTCCAAATAGTGCTGCTAAGAATAGTCTCTTCATCCATAATGGTAATTTAAATAACCATCTAGGTATTGAGTATTTGGCTTTAGTTTTATTACCTACTGGATATCCTAGAGCTTTAAATAGTTCAACTAAGCTTTTAGAAGCAACTCTAAGATAACATTCTCTAGTCTTAAATTCATAATTTTTCACTTTATGAGCACGTTCTCTGCAATACATTCTTCCAGAATACCCTAACTTCTTAATATCTTCTAAAATCTCTTCTAGATCTTCTCTTCTCCCATAAAATACAATGAATTTCTTGTATAGTGTTCCATCACCTAAAGCATATCCAAGTAATTTCAATATTATCGGCAATTTACTATTTCTAGAAGTTAATGGTATTAAGTTTCTTTTTCTTAACTCTTTCTTAATATTTTCGCTAAATTCTTCACCACTCAATATTACGAATTCTTCAGGTTCTTCATATTCAACACCTTCAAATGGGTATATAGCTACTAATGCACCAATACCGATATTCTTAGCTTCAACCATACCATTCTTAGTAAGGATTGGGTGATCTTCTGTTACACGTATTTCATATCCTGCACGTGTTGTTATTCTTATTAATTTCTCACTCTTTCTACCTAATAATGCAACTACATTACTAACTTTTCTAAACTTACCTACTTCATCAATAATTGTAAGTTCATCACCAAGTTTTATCTTTTCAATAGGTATTGCGTATCCATATTTTGTTAATATTCTCGTTCCTTTAGGTAAACAATTGATATCGTAGCCTATTCCTCCTGGACTTATTACTCCCTCATCAGCATCTATAGCTGCTACACCACCTATGGGGAATCCGTATCCTTGATGTCCATCTGGTAGTGTTATACTGTACTTATATATTCCTGGTAGGCATGCTACGTTTGCTGCTTGTTCAAGTGTGAGATCTGCTTTCATTTTTTCAAGGAGAGCTTCGTTAGCAAAAATGAGAGCAGAGACTCTCATACATGGTTTATAAGTTTTGGGAATTTCCCAAACACACTCTTTAACTTTTCTTAATGGAGGAACCATATCTGTAGGTGGATTTAGCTGTGTCGGATTTATAAACTTCAAGTCGTGAAGAAGCCAGATTACGTAACGTCACGTTAATGTTCACTCAATCTTCCTTCTCCATGATAACGATTCTAATTTTGAAATTACCTTGCTTAATGTATCTTCATCTCTAATAATGATTTTAATATTTATATTTAACTTTTCTTCCTCTATTGCTCTAGTCATAGCTTCAATAGATTCTTCAGGAGCTAAACCACCAACTCCTGCACCCATTAATGGAAAGGCTATGGATTTTAAGTTCAACTCTTTAACTTTTCTTAAGGCTGCTCTTGTTGCTTTATATACATTATCGAAACTTGAAGGTGATGCAGGTTCTTCAACTGTTGGTGCATGTATTACGTATTTACATTTAAGTCTTCCAGCGCTTGTAACTACTGCTTCACCTATAGGTACTGGTGCATGCTTTAAAGCTTCTCTCTCAATTTCTTCACCACCTTCTCTTCTTATAGCTCCAGCAACACCACCACCCATTAATAACTTAGTATTTGCTGGATTAACTATGGCATCAACACTTACTTCAGTAATATCTTCAAGCTCTACTTCAATAGTTATGTTATCTTTCTGAAACTTCATATCTAACGTTATGTCTTTACATATTTTTAAGTATTGACATAACGTTTATATTATAGAATTCTGTATTTAGTTAATTAATGAGTATTATTGAGCTTGGAATTGCAGTAATCTTAATAATCATAGTCATTACTCTACTTGCTAGTGCTATAAGGATAGTTCCAGAATATCAAAGACTTGTAAAGCTTAGACTTGGAAAGTATGTAGGCACTTTCGGTCCAGGTATAGTTATTGTTATACCTATCATTGATAGAGTACTTCCAGTAGATCTTAGAGTAACTGTTGTTGACTTGCCAGCTCAAAAGGCCTTAACTAAGGATAATGTTGAGGTTAGTATTGATGCTGCTGTATATTTTAGAGTTATAGATCCTATGAAGAGTGTATTATCTGTTACTAATTACAAGTCAGCAACAGCTCTTTTAGCATCATCAACTCTTAGAGATGTTGTGGGTATGATTGATCTAGATACATTACTAACTCAACGTGAAGAAGTAGCTAAGAAGATTGCATCAGTTATTGATGAGCATGTAAGTACTTGGGGTATTAAGGTAACTTCAGTAGTTATTAAGGATATAAAATTACCTGAAACTTTAATTAGAGCCATGGCTCAAGCAGCAGAAGCTGAAAGAACTAGAAGGGCAAAAGTAATCCTTGCGCAGGCGGATTATGAAGCAAGTCAACTATACTTGAAAGCTGCTGAGACATATACTAGAAATAACGTGTCAATACTACTTAGACAAATAGATGCACTTATAGAAATAGCCAGAGAGAGAAATTTAATCATTGTTGTTCCAAGTACGTTAGAACTTGCAACATTATCGTCACTTGCGCTCGCATCATTAAGGAGAGAAGAAGAGAAGAAATGATTAAAATTAAGGCTATATCTCTTCTACTTTCCATAACTCTATTACTAATCCTCACTCAAGTAGCTTCTACTTTGGAAGTCTATAGAATAGATAAGATATACGTCTTGAAAATAGGCCAAATTGATAAACCGACTTATGAAATTTTTATGAGAACTTTAAGTAATGCTGAGAATAATTCAGCAGTAATGCTTATTCTCGACACACCTGGCGGTAGATTAGACATTGCTTTAAGTATGGTTAAGAGCATTGAGAACAGTACTGTACCTATCATTAGTTACGTTTACCCTAAAGGTGCTTATGCATGGTCTGCAGGGACCTTAATACTGCTTGCAAGTCATGTGGCTGTTATGAGTCCTGGAACTACTATTGGTTCTTGCCAACCTGTCTATATTAATATCGTTACTGGAGAGTATAGGTTAGTAACTGAAACAAAGACTTTAAATGCGATATCTAAATATTTTGAAGAAGTAGCAAGAATTAGAAATAGAAATTCAACATTTGCTAGACTTTGTGTTCTTGAAAATTTAAATTTAGGTTCCGAAGAAGCTTTGAGATATCACGTGATTGACTTTACAGCTAGAGACGTCGAAGAACTTATTAGAAAATTGAATAATAGTGTCATAAATAATGTTAAGTATTATGTATCTAGTGTTAAATTGATTAATGTTAAGTTAAGTATTAGTGATCAAATATATTCACTGCTTAGTAATCCATTAATTTTAAGTATATTATCAAGTATTGGTCTCATACTTCTAATTCTGGGTATCTTTACTGGTCATGTCTATATTGCCATTATTGGTCTCTTCTTAATGATAATACCTGCACTTACTGAACTTCCAAGTAGATGGTTAGGATTATTACTAATCATTATTGGCTCAACATTACTTATTGCGGACTTAATTACAGGTATGCAGAGTCATGGTGCCTTATCAATCCCTGGATTAGCTGTATTAATTATTGGTCTACTACTCATACAGCCAATACTTAATCCTGAAGTATGGACTGTGAAAGTAAATCCCTTAATAGCTTCTACAATACTTTATGTAAGTATTGCCGTCTCCGGCGTATTCTTTATGATAATTCTTCACAAAGTTATTAAGACCGTGAAGTCAAGACCTGTAAGTCAGAAATTACTTCTAAATCTTACAGGCAAGATAGGTATTGCTATTGATGATATTGAAGTTAATAGTGTAGGTTATGTCAAAATTGATGGTGAGTATTGGAAAGCTAAAGCTTTAGAAAAAATTTCTAAAGGTGATCTTGTAAAGGTTTTAAGAGTTGAGAATAACTTATTAATAGTTGTCAAACTTAGAGATTAATGATTATAAGATTTAGGCCTAGATTAATCATAACTTTACCTGTATCGCCATTGATGTACATTATGTTACTTGCAATAACTCCAATACTGCTGTTCGTTCTAACTTTTCTAGTAATTGCTGGCGTTGAGGTCTTTGTAGCATATTTGATGACTATAGCTTCATTACTCTTAAGTTGTGTAAATATTTGTATTGTTGAGATTATTAAATTTAAAGATTATGGAATAGTGAAGTTTCCTCTTTTTCCATATTTATTACTGAGTGATAGATTAATAATTTCTATCAATGTTGGTGGTGCCATTATTCCACTACTGATATCAACATACTTAATATTGAGGTATTTATTAAGTCCTGAAAAAATAATAACATTTCTAGTACTACTAGTATTAACCACATACATCACGTACATTAATTCACACGTAGTACCTACTTTAGGCGTTACTGTTAGAGGTATGACGCCCTTAATTGCTGTAGTATCATTCTCTATACTTGCATATACTTTACTGAATATTAACATTGTTGCACTTTCATATAGTGTAGGTACTTTATCTGCACTTATAGGTGCAGATATCTTAAATATGAGTAAGATTGTGAGAAGTATGAGAGGACTAGTATCTATTGGAGGAGCAGGAGTTTTTGATGGTATATACATGACGGGGCTCTTGGCATTATTGATAGCATGCTTATTGAGACTTGTTGGTATTGAATAATTGATAGATAGTGAAGTATAGAAGTATTTATAAGAACTTTACTTGGAAATTTATAAGGGCGAGCCTCTCCAAGCCCTAAGCCCGGGCGGGCCGCGTTCAGGGGTTCACTGACCAGAGGACGGGTTTCCAGCTCTGGATGAGTACTTCATCGGGAAGGGTGGGGTTGGGCCTCTCCACTTCTAATCAACTCTATTCTTCTCTTAATCTCCTCCTCAATATCGATATTGTATGTCTCTTTAAGATTCTTCAATTTCAAGCTTTGACTTATCATTACCTTTCCTTCACTAAATACTTTATTAAAATGTATCTGACTGTTCTTCACATATGGTTCAACGATATCTACTATCTTTCTAATCCCATTATGGATGCTTGTAAATACTATACACCACACTAGCTGTAAGTTTCCAATATTAACATTTAATGGAGGAGTTGTTAATCTAGTTGTGAATTCTTCAATGGTTGACGCGTGAAAAGTCGTTAACATTCCATGACCTAATGCTGCTGCTTGAAACATTGCGTGTACCTCATCACCACGCACTTCACCGACAATAATGTAATCGGGTCTATATCTGACAGCTAACTTTACTAGACTAAACATACCTATTTCAATCTTTTCATCAAAACCTTCTCTTGTAAACATTCTTACCCAATTTTTGTGTGGAAGTTTAATTTCTGGCGTATCTTCAATAGTAACTATTTTGGCATCTTTAGGTAGCATTGATGCTATGGCTGAGAGAAGAGTTGTCTTTCCACTACCCATAGGTCCTGAAATAATTATGAAACCTCTATATTCAGCAATTAGCCATAAGTAGGCTGCTGTTACATAGTTAAGCATATTCATCTCAACAAGATCTTTTAAGGTGTATGGTCTTGTTGGAAACTTTCTAATACTGAAAGTTGGTCCTGGCGTGATTTCACCAATTGTAGCTACTAATCTATGACCTTCAGGTAGAATAGTCTCTATGTATGGTTTAGCTAGAGAAACTCCCCTTGTAATACCTCTCCTGGTGAGTATTTGTATCAATTCTCTAACATCAATTTCATTACGAAACTTGACATTACTTAGAAGTCTCTTAACATTTCTGAACTTTCTATGAACAATCGTGACTACGTGATTATGATTACTAAGTTCTATCTCTTCAACATTAGGATCACATATAGGTACTGTCAATACTCCATAACCTCTAGTATCCCTGAGTATGTGGTAGAGAGTTGCTTGTAATGTATTTTTACTTACACTATTACCATGACGTTCAAGAACATAACTCATAGCGTTTAGTATATCTAGATCCTTCTTTCTCATAATTTCAAGAACTTTATCTTTTAAATCTCTACACAACTCATCACATATAGGTTCTTTAATGAAGTATACATACTCGCCATTATTTTCAATAATGCTTACAGGAATTTTAAAAACATACTTATCAAGTTTAACTTCAACAATGTATTCCATAAATCACTCACTGAGCAATACCTACTCTTGTAGTACCTACATCTATACCGTCACTTGTAACTCCCTGAATAATTACTACATATCTTTGACCGGTAGTGAAGATTTTTGAAGTAATATCTGTTATGGTTATTGACTTTCCTGGCTTTAATTCAGTGTTAAGATTTTCACTAACGATAGCATCTGTAGAGCCTTCAGGATATATCTTTATTGAGGTAAGTTTAACATCTACAGTACCAATGTTAGAGACTGTGACTGCATAGGCATTGCCTGTCAATTGAATGTTTGTTATTTCAATTTGTGCTTGGGTAGTTAGAATGTTTGCTCTTGATAAAAAGTAGTTGTATATCAGTATTGATGCAGCAATAACAAAGGTAATCATGAGTATTGTATATATTGGACCACTAAGATCACCTCTCTTACAATTCAGCATACTCATGTAATACACTTGAATTATATGAATATTTAATCTTAATGTTTAATTACGAAATTACTTTATAAGAGAAAATGCTACTCAATATAGTATACGTCACAGATTTTACGTAAAATGTTACAACTAGTAACGTTCACATCACATACAGTAATCACGATTTGTCCCTTATCCTCAGCGCCAGTATAACTTACATACCTTATCTCATGAGGTTTAAGTACATGATTTATAAGTTCACGAATCACTACGTATTTATCCTTACTGATGTATAGCATGTTTTTAACAATCACTTTATACTCATTATCATTGAGTACAGTCACATATAGTGTACAGAAAGATTTCGTACAAGTTATAATGCAGTTAGGTATCTCAACATTGACATTCCGTATAGTACTACTCATTGAGAGAATAGCATGTATTGAGAGTATAGAGTTCAGCATTAAACATACTAGCGCTATGGTACTGATAAGTATAGTAATTTCTGCTATCAATCTATCTAAAGCCATAAGACTTCACTTAGGGGTGTAAGTGTTAATGCGAGGATTGGTGAAATAATTCTTGGAAGAGTTATACCTAACACTAAGTCGCAAAATCTTGTTGATATGAATGAAATACCTAAACAAAAGATGTAAGAGATGAATGATAACACATTCATATAGCTATTTGTGTTCATGACAAACATTCCAGAAGTCATTGGTAAGCTTAATAGAGAATTTAGAAATACGTGCGTTAAAGTTATGACAATGATGAATATTAGAGGAACACTGTAACTTAAAATATCTAACGATCTAGCACTATATCTAGTATTTGTAACGATATTTCTAATAGTTAGTAAGGTGTCTGTAAGTAATGTTAAGGTCTTTATGGGTATTCCAATTCTGTAAATTAGAGATATGAATTTAAACACATAATTGACAATCCAGTTATAGGAATAATCATCTACATCACCATACTTAAGAATCCTCTTAAAATGTCTAGATAACTTCTTAGGGTATCTAGAATAGTCAATATGTAGAAACGCCTCCTTTACACCTAATCCTGACTTAACCAGATTATGAAATTCTCGTACAAGGTCTGGTAGTGCTTGAAGTGCCTGTATACATTCACGAACGTATTTAGTAGTGATTATCGAATATATTGCCAGTACTGGAATTATCAGTACTATTACAATATTGTTCATTACTATGAGAATAGATAACACTATAATTATGATAGGTAGCATGATAATTAGTAATTTAGTCGTAGTGCTACTAAATGTGAATTCAATTTTTAGAAAGTTTGGTAATGCTTGATTTACTCTAAACGCTAGACTCAATAGAAGTACAAATAGTATTACTGCAATGATATATCCTGATGTTGGTGATACACCCAAAATTATCGATATGATTATGAAGAGCACAGCAACAACTATTCCTGATAAGAAACCTGAGACGATCTCTATCAGTTGTCTAATAAGGGTGTTAATCTTTATGGAAAAAGATTCAAGTGATGATTTAACTTCAACTCTAATTAATGTACTTAACTCTCCTGAGCTTCTAACTGTAGATAGGTAATTCAAGATTAATTTTTGAAATTCAATGTTTGGATGATTTCTAGCTCTCAATTCTAAAGCTTTAATTATTGAGTTAGTCGATATGGAGTATCTCTTGATTATATTCCACTCCCTGTTAAACCACTTTAAACCTAGATGTTTAGCATATTCAAAAGCATCAATAATATCACCACCACATTCATGAACAGCACTCAGCAATATTGTGAAGAATGGATACTCGTACTCAATTCCTTTCTTAACATCAAGAACTAGATATTTAGCTATGAGTAATGTTATGATAATTGGCAACACAGGACTTGTAATTATCATTATGAGTAACGGTAATGGTAAGATCATTACGTTAGTGAAGTGAAGATATGCGAATACCAGGGATATTGAAAGTAGAATTAAGGTAGAGTATGTTGTTAACCTTACGACCCTTCTCGAATCAATATCGTGTCCTGAAACTTCTAAATGTCTATTAACATATCTTTCTAAACTATTTATCACGTATAATCTCTTTACGTTAGTAGTTTAAGGGTGTAACGTAGAATTAAGTAATAATTTGTCTTAACTTTTCAGCGATAAGTTCTGTAATGTCTATTTTTGAATATTTGTTAAGTATAGTGTTGGTGCAAGTTATTGATGATGCTCCTGTCTTGATAATCTTAACATCAGCATTATCTATGAATAGTCCGTGAGTAGCGATTACGTGTACATTACGTACACCTAGACTCCTTAATACATCTATGGCCTTAACTATAGTTCCACCAGTAGCTATTATATCATCAATGATAACTACATTCTTATTCTGAACATTTATCTGCTTAGGCTTAATAGTTACTTCACCAGTAATTCTATCTCTAATCTTTTCAAAATAATCATATGGTACATTTAGCTTTTTAGCAGTATTTTCAACTCTCCATAGGGAACCATAGTCAGGGCTTAAGATTACACAATCACCAATATTTGACTTAATGTATCTAGCATACTCATTAAATGGTTCAATATTAATACAGTTCAACCCCTCTAAATTATATGCTTGTGGTTTATGAACATCAACAGTGATAATACTTTTCACGCCTAAGTGTTTAAGTACTTTAAGTATTGTCTTTAAACTTACAGCTTCACCTTCTCTAAATCTCCTATCTTGTCTAGAGTATGCTAAGTATGGTAGTATCACTATGATTTCCTCAGCATTTAAGTCTCTACATGCATCAACTGTAAGTAGTAGTTTTGTGAAATTGATATTAGGTTCTGGATATAGTCTTTGAATAATGATTACTCTCTTATTTTCAGGATTTACAGGTAGTCTGACATATACTTCACCATCAGGAAAAATCTTACTTTCAATTAAGTAATGTTCAAGATTAAGTATTGAGCTTAACTTCTTACCCAAATCTTCACTTTCAGAAAAATTAAGTACAAGACTTCTCATCACGATAGTTTAAACGTGACTTTAAATAAGCATTACTAATAGTAAAAAAGATTATTTTCTCTATACGTACTATTGATAATTAATGAATTGGCTTGAAATTATTGAGAAATCTTTGAAGATCTGGTCAGTTAAAGAACCAGAGCCTGATGAAGTTAAGAAAGTTAGTGAACTTCTAGGTACACCTAGCAAGAAAGTTCAATATGTATTGAATAGATGGTATAATGAGATTCTTGGTAAATATATCGATAAGAGATGTGTAAGTATATGTGAAGATGTTGTTGAGTGTATATACTCACCCATTGTTGGTGCCATACCTAGATACTTTCCCGTAATTCTTCACGCAACAGGCACAGTATTACTCTTTGAGAAGGATTACATTAAGACTATAGCTTTTCCGATACATAGAGCTATGGATTATGGTATTCATGGAGTGTCAATTCCTGATGAAACACCTATAGAAGTTACTGAGAGAATTGATGGTTGGCAAATAACGTTTTATTACGATCCAATTCTTAAGAAATGGATCGCAGCTACAAGATACGTTCTTCATAACATGAAGTTTGAGAAAGGTAAATTAGTTGTTGAAGATTTTGGAAATATTATTAACCCCTTTGTAGAGACGGCTATGGTAATAGCTGAAGCTTCTGGTCTTCTAGATAAGTTTAAAGGCTTTGAGGGATGGACTTTCACTTTCATTCTTGCTGGTCCTGAACCTGCGATCATAAAGCCTCCTCATCCAAGTAAGTGGAATTGGGAGAAGTATAGACTGTACTTTATATGTGCTAGAAGACCTGACGGCACTTTACTCACAGTTAGAGAATCTTCAGATCTCTTAAAAGTTGAACATGTACCTATAATTGAGCCCAAGTCAGGAAAAGAATTGTTAAGAATTTACGAGAAATCTCTAAATAGTATGAGTATATTTTTACGATATGGTAATGATAAGATCACGCCAACCATTATTGAGATTAAATCAGCACTATATCCTGAAGCTATGAATTTGAAGTATTATAATGATGCTAAGGCATTAACTATACTTATAACTGAAGGTTACAGAGATGAAGTGTTAAATCTAATTCAGGATGATTATGTTAAAAATCTTGCAAAACAATTCCTACAGACATATGAAGATTTTATTAAACTAATTGAAACTAGAGGTGAAGTTGCGGAAGAATTTCTAGAGAAAGTGAGACCTTATGGAAAGGATATTGTTAATGAGTTTATTAAGAGGAATTGGAGAAGAGGATTAAGAAAACTTCTTGCAAGCATTGCAAGTAAAGAGAAGGATATACAGATAGTTCTTGAAGTATTTAAAGATTTGTTAAATACCATAAGGTAAAGAAGAACTTCACTATTGTAGTCATCTCCAAAAACTTTAAGTTATTCTTAAAACCCATATAGCTAGTACACTCAGCGTTGTGATGAGCCGGAGCCGGGTGATTAATGATCGAGGTTAATAGCGCTGAACTAAGTTCATAAAGACTTTCTAGTCTTCTTATCTCAACAATGTTGTTACCTATATGTGACAATAACTGTAGTTAAAGGTATAATTGAGGGTTAAGTAATGATCAGTAGCTGCTTAACTTCTAATTGAGTACTAATCATGGGATTGCTTCGTGTAGCTAATCTTCATGTTTAATGTAGACATTTACCCAATGCATCAACTATTCTGCTTAGAACTTTCTTTAACGTTTCTTCATTAACTTCCTCCACTACGTCACTCAACATCTTATAGAGGATTGGGAGTTATGTTGTGAATTTTGTCTTAGCAATACTCAATACTCTCTGTTTAACGTTACTGTGAAGTACATCTATCAGATATGGATCTTCATTATTGTACAGTTTCAGATGTTGTTTAGCAATGTTTATCCATGAAGTCTCTATCGCATAATCAATAATTGGTCCTATATATTCGAGAACTTCATCATAATGTGATAGTACGTACTTTATCTTTTCTACAAGTAAATCCGCATTTTGTGGTGGAAAGACTAGTTTCGGCACGTATTGATAATACTCTACCAGTCTTGGAGTTTTCGAGCATATTAATGGTTTGAAGCTACCTAAAGCCCAGTGAAGTGCTCCACTCACACCGATATCTCCATTAACGTCTACGTATGGAAATAGAATTATATCTGAAATTGAGTATACTAAATCAACTTCATTTCTCGTTAAGTACTTGTTCATGATAATTATTTTATCACTTAGCTCTGATATCTTAACCATGACCTCTCTTACATACTTCTCATTATGTTGTGGAAACTGTACTTGACCTGCAATTATTAAGACTATGTTATTCATATCTTTAATTAATCTACTAAATGCTTCTACAGCAATGTTTAATCCCTTATCTTGTCTCAAAAATCCTTGAAGAAGTAGTACATTATCACTTTCCTTAATTGGAAGATTAAGTTTAACTATTGCTTCTTCCTTACTTACAATTCTGGCTATTCTAGTCCCATGAGGAATCTTTATTATCTTATTGGGATCGACGCGTTGATGTATAAGTTCCATTTCCTGTAATACACTGTGTACTACAATTACGTCAACTTTCTCAGCAATTTTTCTCTGAAACTTATCGATACCTGGATACCATAGTGAATGTTTAACTGTGTGTAGTGTTATTATGAGTTTATCACAGTACTTCCTCAGCTCGTCTAGGAATTGTATGAACTTGATTTCGCATGGAAAGATGTTATACTCATGTTGAATATGTATTACATCATAATTCTCATTAAATAGCTTAGCAAGCTTATCGTACTTAACGTTCTCAATGGTTATTTTTGTATCTATAATGTTGATCTTGCTTAAATCGTACTGATTTGCTGGTAACGTATTATCTTCGACACTACCCACTCTATACACTGTGATGTTTATTTTTGGATTGACTTCTAAGAGACTTCTAGTTAAGTCGTAGGAGTATTCGGCTATTCCACACTTAATGGGAGGATATGTAGTTAATACAGCAAGGTTCATGCTGAGAGGTAATGCTTAAATTATCTATTTTTAAATCAATCTCTTTTCAATTTAAAATAATACTATTCAATCCTACCTTTGTCAAAGATTGAAAGTAGTAAGTCTAATTCAATCTCTCCGAAACCTATCATTGAATCTGCAGCACCATAAGATATTAATAACTTATTATCGATTCTTGCAATACCGCAAGGAAATACCACATAAGGTCTATCACCGAAAACTTCATACATGGTTTTAGGTTCCATTATGTAGTGTGGTGTTACTGCTAGTACTTTAACATCACCATTACTAACTCTTAACAATACGGCGAATACTCTATAAGCCTCAACATACTTATCAACACCATGAATTAGCACTACATATTCGTTAGTGCTTACCTTTACTGGTGGTGTTGACCATCCAAGCTTTAGCTCGAACTTCGCCGGTTCTAGAATGATTATGGTGTCTTGAACCTCAACTTCTCTAATCTCTTTACCTGTTAAGCAGTTTTGAAAATCTTCTAGAGGCACCTTACTTACAGTTAGGTAGAACTTCTCATTACTCATGTGTGGTCTATGAAAGAGTAGTACTTTATTGTCATGTAGATGTAGGAAGGCATCTTTATCACTAATAACATCTTTTCTTAAAGGTTTAGGTAAGGTGAATACACAACATTTTCTCCACTTCTTGCCATCACTTGAAATAGCAGTTACAGGTAATGTTCGTTCTATCCTGATGGCTGGATTGAAGTAATTTATAGTTCTGCCACAGTAAGTCATGAATACATTATCATATAGCTTATAGACTCTAGGATCTTCAGTACCCCAAAAGTCGTATCTAGTATTTGGGTAAATTACAAGCTCTGCAGAGTAGTGACGAGTATTTACATATCCTGAAAGTAGATCATTCATGTCAAGTTCAAACATGGCAACGGCACTAACGTACATGTAGTAACCAAAAATTACTCTTGCATAAACTTTAACGACATTATCTTCAACTGTTATGGACGGATTGAATACAGTTACGGGATTACCTATAGGGTAATTTTTCAAATGTAGCCTTTTTGGATCAATAATGCCAAGCCTCTTTACTATGTCTGTAGTTTTGAATATTCTACACTCACTTGCAATTTTTGCTTCCTCTATTGCCTTAAACATTTTCAGAAAATCTACGTGAATATAGAGTATTTAAATACTCTCACATAGCTAATTCAGTATCTAACCGTTTTTTCACCTCATTAATAGATATTGCCGTATTTAAGGCTTCTAAATTATCAGTTAAGAGGCATATTGTTGATGTTATTTGTAATTCTTGACATAGATCATATATGAGTCCTATAATTATTCTTAAGGTAAGAGCTTTTAAAATCATGTCTAAACTATTTACTTGTAATTTTAGCTTCTCCATTATGTATGCTAGTTGTGTTAATGTATCAAAAATTGAGTACTTATCCTTATTATCACTTCTACTCTTCTCATACATGTATACACTAATGATTATTGGTATATATACGTCTACCACGTTAATATCTTTTATCTTATCTACATAACATCTATATGGATCTTCATCTTCTAAACATTTAGATGCAATTGATACCAGTTTCTCAATATCTTTTTCAATTAACTTTTCTTCACTTGTTAATTTAAGTATTCTTAAGAACCTTCTATATCTTGTAAGTATTTTCTCTTTAATTTCTTCAAGATTACTCATAAGATTAAATATGTGGAGGAGGTTAATTTGAATTGTGATGAGGATCAATATGAAGTTTTACGAAGTTTCAAGTAGTTTCTTAAGTTCTTCATATGCTTTTTTAGCTTCTTCAATTGCTGTCTCATCTTCAAGTGTAGTTACGTCACCTAATGATTGACCAGTAATTACTGCTTTAATTAATCTTCTCATGATTTTTCCACTTCTGGTTTTAGGTAGTTTTGTTACAAAGTATATCTCTGCAGGTTCAGCTATAGGGCCTATCTGTTTTCTAACCCATACCTTTAACTCTTTAGCGAGATCAGGACTTGGTGTTACTGATGCTTTAAGTACAACGAATGCTACAGGCACTTCACCTTTAACAGGGTCTGGTTTACCAATGACTGCAGCTTCAGCAACTGCTGGATGTTGGACAAGTGCTGACTCTAGCTCAGCTGTTCCCAATCTGTGACCCGCAACCTTAATAACATCATCAGCTCTACCGAGTACCCAAATATATCCATCATTATCCTTAATAGCGTAGTCACTGGTGTAGTATATCCATAATTTCTGCTCTGGCTTGCTGAATCTTTGCCAGTAAGTCTTAATGTATCTTTCAGGGTCCTTGTACAGTGTGAGTAACATTCCTGGCCATGGATTCTTAATTACTAAGTAACCCTTAACGCCAGGCGGGCATGAGTTTCCTTCCTCATCAATAACGTCTGCCTCAATTCCCGGTATTGGATATGCATTTGTTCCTGGTTTTAATGGTATTAATCCTAGTCCAGGAACGTGACCTATAAGTATTATTCCAGTCTCAGTCATCCACCATTCACTAGATGCTGCACAATCTTCATTGCATAAGTTCTTGAAATACCATCTCCATGCTTCAGGATTTATGGGTTCACCAACGGTATGTACGATTCTTAAAGTTGAGAGATCGTGTTTTTTAATCCAATCTTCACCAAACCTCATAAACATTCTTATAGCTGTTGGTGATGTATATAGTATTGTCACTCCATACCTCTCAATGATGGACCACCATCTGTCTGGTGCTGGATAGTCAGGAGCACCCTCATACCATATGAAGGTTGTTCCTCTAAGCATTGGTCCGTAAAGGCCGTAGGAGTGTCCCGTAATCCATCCAATATCTGCAGTACACCAGTAGATATCATTGTCTTTGACGTCAAAGACCCATTTCATAGTTGCGTAGAGACCTACCGCATATCCTCCTACGTCATGAACTACACCTTTAGGTTTTCCTGTAGTTCCTGAGGTGTAGAGTATGAATAGTGTATCTTCACTTTTCATTTTTTCAGGCTCTACATAGACATTTTTAGGTACATCTTTCATTAACTCGTCAAACCATAAGTCTCTTCCAGAAATCATGTTGACATCGTTCAATCCTATTCTTCTAATTACAATAACTTTCTCAACTGTGGGACAATTCTTTAAAGCTTCATCGACTATATCCTTTAATTTTAATATCTTACCTCTTCTATACATTCCATCTGCTGTAATTACAATTCTAGATTCAGCATCATTTACTCTATCTGCCAATGCCTGTGCGCTAAAGCCGCTAAATACTACACTATGTGCTGCTCCAATTCTTACAGTAGCTAAAAGTAGTACTGCTAATTCAGGAATCATTGGACAGTAGAAAGTTATAATTTCTCCCTTTCTAACATTCAACCTATTTTTGAGCATATATGCTACTCTATTAACTTCTCTCCACAATTCATAATATGTCAACTTCTTAACTTCTAAAGGCTCTCCATTCTCATTAACAGGCTCTCCTTCCCATATTAGAGCTACCTTATTTTTCCTACCAAGCTCAATTTGCCAATCAAGGCATAGGTAACTCATGTTAAGTTCTCCACCAACAAACCATTTATAGAATGGAGGATTAGAATTATCAAGAACTTTATCCCATCTTCTAAACCATTTAAGTTCACTTGCTATCTCTTCCCAAAATTCTTCAAAATTTTTAACACTATCCTTATGTATCTTTCTATATTCATCAATGCTGATAGACCTCTCATGCCATGATCTAGGCATAATATACTCATTAAAGGGTAGGGCTTGAATGCTCATGACAAGGCGTTCTCTAGAGCCTCTTCTTAATATTCTGTATACTTTCTAAATTATAAATCTAAAACCTACATTTAGTATGGTTTATATTCACGTATTTAACTATACAAAAATTAACACTCACTAATGCTAATTTCAGTTCCTAAATACTTAGAGGTTGTTGTAGTGATTGAAATGTGCATGGCATCTTAACTGAACATAATTCCTAAGAACTATACATTACATTCTCTACCTTAATTGCTTACTGTCAGTATGCATATTACTATATACTGATCTGCGTCTTAGGTATACTTAATGATCAATAGCGTATTACTTTTTTCATTGTTAATTAGTCATTATATGGTTAATACGCTGACTTTGGAATGTGATGGAGGAGTAAGATATTTAAAAGCTAGTACGCATTATGTGAGAACAGCATGACTGAAAGATCAACACTTCATGGTCCTCAAGTACCTACATGTACTTCATGTGGTAAACCTATTGCTCCTTATGAGAAAGGCGTCAGATTCATATGTCCAAACTGTGGTAGGGCTGAGATTTGGAGATGCTGGAAATGTAGAAAACTTGGAAATATTTGGAAGTGTCCCGTCTGTGGATTTGAAGGACCTTAAATTATGTAGAGTATTGTTTTTAAAACTGTACGTTTAAGCTTGTGCATGGCACAGGTATATTTGATTTATAGAGTTTTACCTGAAAATCCAGAAGTTGATTATGAGAAGTTAAAGTCCAATATCAAGACCACACTTGAACCAAAGTATAGAGTTGAAAGAATTGATGAGGAAGAGATAGGTTTTGGTATTAAAGCTTTGAAAGTTCATGTCAAAATGCCTGAAGAATCTGAAGAACATTCTAGTGATGAGATTGAAAGTAAGCTAAGCAGCGTTGAAGGTATTGGAAGTATTGAGCTAGAGTACTTCACAAGAGTTGAATTCTAACAGGATTTAGTAATTCTAAAATCATAAACAACATCAGACTTAAAAAATCTTTTAACAAAACTATCCTTGATAGAGTTATGAGTGAAGAATGGATTGAATTGAGAGTTGCAGAGGCTAAGCAGAGAGATGCGTCTAAGCCTATCGTAAGGATTGATCCGGAAGTTATGAGAAGAATAGGCGTAGAGCCGGGCATGGTTGTTGAAATCATTGGTAAAAGAAGAACTGCAGCTAAGGTATGGTATGGCTTGCCTGAAGATGAAGGTAGAGGAATAATTAGAATGAACTCTATCATTAGAAGAAATGCTGATGTTAGTGTTAACGAGAAGGTGAGAGTTAGAAAGATTGAACCAAAACCAGCACAGCTTGTAAAACTCGCACCAGTATCTATGACTTTAGCTGTTGATCAAAATTTCGTACAATACGTTAAGCAAAGACTTAGAGATTACGTTTTTGTTGAGGGTGACTTAGTACAGATAGCCGTTCTTGGCCAACCTCTAACATTTCAGGTGGTTCAAGTTAAGCCTAGTAATTCCGTAGTCATAATTACTGAAGAAACTAGCTTAATTATTTATGAAAAGCCTATTGAGAATATAAAAATTCCACGTATTACTTGGGAGGATATTGGTGATCTTGAAGAGGCTAAACAGAAAATTCGTGAACTTGTTGAATTGCCATTAAAACATCCTGAAATCTTTAAGCATTTAGGAATAGAACCACCTAAAGGAATACTACTT
>CAYMHS010000007.1:0-58650 GCA_964390355.1 uncultured Thermoproteaceae archaeon
AGAGATTTTTGATGAAGCAAAAAAGAACGCACCAGCAATAATATTCATAGACGAGGTTGATGCTATTGCTCCTAAACGTGAAGAAGTTACAGGTGAGGTGGAGAAAAGAATTGTAGCTCAACTCTTAACTCTAATGGATGGACTTCAAGAACGTGGCCAAGTAATTGTTATTGCTGCTACTAATAGACCGGAAGCTGTTGATCCTGCACTTAGAAGACCAGGAAGATTTGATAGAGAAATATGGATTAGTCCACCTGATGTTAAAGGTAGGTTAGAGATTCTCCAAGTACATACTAGAAATATGCCTTTAGCAAAAGATGTAGATCTTAGAAAATTAGCAGAAATGACTCATGGATACACTGGAGCAGACCTAGCTGCTCTTGCACGTGAAGCTGCTATGAGAGCTTTAAGAAGAGCTATACAGTCTGGTCTAATCGATCTTAACAGTCCATCAATTAGTGAAGATACGTTATCTAAGATACAGGTAACTATGGCGGACTTCTTAGATGCTATGAGAGAAATTGTACCTAGTGCCTTAAGAGAGATACACATAGAGATACCTAAGGTTAAGTGGAGTGATATTGGTGGTTTAGAAAATGTTAAGCAAGAACTTAGAGAGGCTGTTGAATGGCCTTTAAAATATCCTGATAAGTTTAGAAAATTTGGCATTAAACCGCCTAAGGGTATTCTTCTTTTTGGTCCTCCTGGTACTGGTAAGACTTTACTTGCTAAAGCAGTAGCTACAGAGTCTGGTGCTAACTTTGTTGCTGTTCGTGGACCCGAGATCTTGTCTAAATGGTTTGGTGAGTCTGAAAGAGCAATACGTGAAATATTTAAAAAAGCAAGAATGGCTGCTCCTTGTGTTATCTTTTTTGATGAAATAGATGCTATAGCACCAGCAAGAGGATTTGCTGAAGATTCACCAGCAATGGAGAGAATAGTTGCTCAACTATTATCTGAGATGGATGGTATTGCTAGAATTGATAATGTTGTTGTTATTGCTGCTACTAATAGACCAGACATTCTAGATCCAGCCTTATTAAGACCAGGAAGATTCGACAGAATAGTATACGTACCACCACCAGATCAAAGAGCAAGATACGAGATACTGAAAATACATACTAGAAATATGCCTTTAGCAAAAGATGTAGATCTTGAAGAACTTGCAAGAATGACGGAAGGCTACAGTGGTGCAGATCTTGAGTTACTAGTCAGAGAGGCTGGTCTATTAGCTATGAGAGAAAGTTTAACAAATACTGAAGTTGAGATGAGGCACTTCTTAGAGGCTATGAAAAAGGTAAAGCCATCAATAACGTCTGAAATGATTAGATTCTATGAAAGTTGGTTTGAAAGAATTAGACAATCAATGTCTGGTAGGGGAAGACATAGAGCACCAAGCCTTTACGTGTAGGTATGAGAAGACCAATACCTGTAGAGTCATTAATAATTACTCTACTTAAAGACAAGAAAGAGATAGGGTATAATGACTTACTTCAAGCCTTGAAAGCTTGGTATCCAGACATTAATGATAAAGAGGTAAGAAAAGCCTTAATGAAACTTGAACTTTCTAAACTAATTATTGTTGAGAGATCAAGAAAAGAACAGTACTACATTAGATTAAGATGAGAGTGTCGCTGGGCCGGAGGTCTCCACTTCATCTACCGGAACTTTCCGGCATCTGTGGAGCATCTAGACTATTTCAATAAATACTTCACTTAAATACTTACTGTCAGGATATGAATGTTGAGAAGTATGTTTCGACAAATTTATAACGCCTTAAAGAACCTACTTTAAATTAATGAGAATACCATATATTAGAGAAATCATTGAGATTCCAAGTGAGGTTAAGGTCGAAATTACAGATCATAAAGTCATTGTTAAAGGACCTTTAGGAACTTTAGAAAAAGAATTCAAGAACATTCCAATAGTCATGTACGTTCAGGATAATCAAGTCATTATTGAATCATATCTAGCAAGACGTAAAGATAAAGCACTTGTAGGAACTATAACTAGTCATATTAAAAATATGATTCTCGGAACAACTAGAGGTTGGAGATACAAGTTAAAGATCATATATTCACACTTCCCTATGAGCGTTAAAGTTCAGGGAGATACTTTAGTAATTGAGAACTTTCTAGGTAGAAAATCAAAAATTACAGTATCCATACCTAAAGGTGTAAAGGTAAGTGTTGCTAAAGATGACATCATCATTGAAGGTATAGATAAAGAGATTGTTAGTCAATTTGCAGCAAATATTGAACAAGCAACAACACTTAGAGGTAAAGAAAGAATATGCCCACATGGTAGAGAGGGAGGGCCTGGAGTACTCGATGGAATATACGTATATGTGACAGAACATATGAAGTGAAGACTCACCATGACGCAAGTGATGACTCTATAAGTATACTTAAAGTCACAATTACTGTAAATATTACTCTAAGTATAAATAAATTGTACCACATTTTCCTAAAGATTGTCAAGTATTTATCAAGACCTACCGTTAATTTCATTACTGATCTAAGTAATGGTATGTATGTAGTTAGAGCTACAAGACTTAATGTAGGTACGTAGTTAAGCATTACTGACAATATTAATGAAATGATACCCACCATCACAGCTATTAACATCACGATTTTCAGCTTTTCAATACTTAAAAGATTTGAAAGTGTATATTTCTTAATCATTAGATCTGTCTCTCTATGTGCTAATCCTGTATTCACTAGAGCTATAAAGGTGAAGATACCTATAGAGACACCTATAATCAATGGTGCTTCATGTAGTGTACAAGTCTGTACTAGATAGCTTCCGAGACAAGTAAGTGGTCCTGTACTTATAGCTGCCAATACTTCACCAAAACCTCTATATCTGAATCTTAAAGGTCTAACACTATAACCAACACCGAAGAGTGCTCCCAGACCTAATACTAAAAGTATCCATAAAGTTCTAGTTAAGGCTAAGTAAATACCTATACTTAAAGCAATTAATAGGTGAATATAACCCACGTACTTGACAGTTGTCGGTCTTATGTTAAGGTCAATTATAGGATTTACTCTATGACCACTATATCGGGATCTGTAAGCAAGATCTGCACCTGATATGTAGTCTTGATAGTCATGAATGAGATTAATACCTGCATGCATGATGAAAATTCCCAAAACTGTAACTACTAGTAGCTCGAGACTTAGAACTCCTCTCAGATATAGGCTAAGAATTGCACCTAGAATTACAGAGGAGATGGATGAAGTGGTTGTTAAGGCGTTGATTGCAAGTAGCCACCTACTAAACATTAACTTAAGTGTTTTATTCTAATTTTTTAAATATATAGATGATTGTGGGGTCTTGAATGTTTGTATCTTCAAGTTTTGTTAAAATCTTCTCATTAGGTCGTGAAGCATTGATCACTATAAGTACATCATATTTCTTCTCTAATTTCTTAACCTTGTTAAGGTCTGGCATGAGTAGTACTGTCAATCCTAACTTATCTGTCAACTCCTCAATTAATTCTAGTCTCTCATCATGACCGTTAACTACAGCAAAACCTCTATAACCACTTGAATAGTCCGTTAATGATCTTCCAGCTCTAATAATAGCTGTCGTTATTGATGATACTCCAGGAATTACCTCAAAAGGAACGTTATATCTTCTTAAGACTTCTATTTCCTCCATTAAACCGCCATAAATACTTGGATCACCATTTTTTAAATGAGCAACAATTTTTCCTTCAAGTGCTTTCTCCAAAACTACTTTGCTGGCCTCTTTTCTATGTCTCTTCTCAATCCTTATGAATTCTTTAGCTGAAGTTGCGTACTTCAAGATCTCTTCAGGAATTAGCTTACCATAAACGACGACCTCAGACTTCTCTAAAGCCTTAACTGCTTTAATTGTTAAGAGTTCAGGATCTCCTGGACCTACACCGATGATGTATACAAAGCCCCTCTTCACGGGAAGAAATTAATGTTGAGGAAATTTTAAGTAATAAGTTTGAGAAGCTTAAGAAATAGAAAAGTTTATTATGAATTTACATCTCTATAGTGAAGTATATTAGATCTGCAATACCTTTACATAGCATGGGAACCTTATGATACTCAATGACGACTGGGAACTGTGCTTTATCGATAGAGCATGGTGTTGATAGTATGTCGGCACCAGTCTTCCAAGCATCATACACACTTGGCCATCCAGCCCAAACTCTGAGTGGCATTACATCATCACCTAATAGTCCAGTACCTGCACCACAACATAGAGTTCTTTCTTTGATGTGTTCACGTTCAACAAAGTCACCACCAAAGATTGTTCTTAATATTATTCTCGGTTCTTCAATAAGATCACCTGCACGTGCTAAGTTACATGGATCGTGATATGTGACTACATGTTCATATAACTTCTTATTGAACTTTAACTTACCCTTCTTAATGGCCCAGACTACGAGATGCATGAAGTGCATCGCCTTTATACCCTTCTTTTCAAGTTCGGGTATGCAGTAGTTCTTAAATGGTCTCCAACCATGACCGCATTCGCCGAAAACTACAAGTTCAGCTCCAATTCTTTGAGCTATCTCAACTACTCTTTGATCTCTAAATTGTAGATGATAATCAGATATGAAGAGTCCGAAATTACCTACTTCAAAAATTTCACTACTCATAGTCCAGTCAAGACCAAGTTTGTGAAAGACTACGGCAAAGCCCTTCATTGTGTCTAGATTAGTGAAGACATCTGTTGATGATGGTAGGAACAGTATTTTGGCTTTTGGCTTGTCAAGTGGTATGTGAACTTCAACGCCCTTCTCATCCTTTATCTCTTGTTCTAACGCGTCAAGAACTACTCTAATAGACTTGTGAGTTAGGAACATCTGATTACCGTACTGTGCTAAACTTCTCATGGTCGCACCTACAAAGTCATAAACTAGGCCCATTTCAGCAAATATTTGACGTACAGCTCTCATTATCTCGCCATTATCAATACCGAAGGGACAGAAGTAGGCGCATCTTCTACATTGTGTGCATTGATGTGAATATATCCAAAGTTCATCGAGAATAGTTTCTGAAAGTTCTTTAGCGTCGACAAGTTTACCGAAGAGTTTTCCTGTAACCTTATTGTAGTACTTATATATCATTCTGACAAGATCAGCTCTACCTACTGGTGAATTTCTATAGTTTCTAAAGGCAAGCCACATGTGGCATTTATCGATACAATAACCACAATGTGTACAGTTTTCAAGATGATGCCTTAAAGTTCTGTGAGTCTTTAACATCTCTCTTAATCTTTGTGCGAAAAAGGCTATCTTTTCCTCAGTTGTTAATCTGTAACCGTAATCATGCGTTCTAACGAACTTTCCAGGAACAAATTCTGCTTCTCTCAAGAATTTATCAACTTTTAACTCCCTAGCTCTAATCCATCTGCTAGTGTCTGGCCAATTTTTGGCAAACCACTCAAGCCATTCTTGGAATTTGGGTGAACGCTCAATTAATTCATCCTTAACTCTGGGAATGTATGGTGGTAACTTTCCTTGTGGTGGAGGGGGACCCTCTATTTTCTTAGCACACATGACTACCCCCTATGCCGAGATAATCTCTTCTAACTTTCTAATAGCTGGTTCGGGGTTTTCAAATTTTCCGTATAGTCCAGGGTTGAATGGGAATGATGCTGGATGTATCATCTTTGCCCATGGGAAGTATATCATGAATATCTGTACAAGCATTATGTGGACAGTCATTAATATGAATGCAGGGCCAATACTAGCACCGTAATAGAATAATGAATATATGGCATTAATTGCTAGATCTGCTTTTCCTGAAATTAAACCAGCAAACCAGCAGCCAACAAGATAATACATGATACTTCCATATTCTTCAATTATGTGGTGAGCTGTTTCTTCAGGTACTCCTAAGGCTGCATATAGTGATGCTTCAGTGTATGGTGGTGCTGTTGTTAATAATTTTGCAGTTAATCCGAAGAAGATAATTAGGCACAACCAAGCAATTGCAAACCAGTCATCAATCGATGGACAGATTCTTACTTTAAACCTTGCAGGTATCCAGAATCTTCTACCAATTAAGGCAAGACCGCATGCAAGTGCTATAGCGCCTGCAGTACCACCCATAACCAACTTGACATCATGAGGTACGTGACCGTAAAATACAGGTATTGTAATTGGTAATTTAATAAATCCTTCAGTTAAACTAATAACTGTACCTAGAGCTATGGAATTAGCATGAAACATCAAGATGAGCCAGATCATCCAGTGAAAGAGAGCAACTTTAAGCCAAAAACCAATAGCGCGAGAGCCAAAGTTGTATTTTAAGAGTGTGAAGAATGTTATTATTCTCGCGAGAATTATGCCAGCAGCATCCCACCAACTTCTAACATATGGATGTACGGTCATTCGGTATAGACCCCAATAGAGACCTCCAGGACCTTTAGGTGTAGCGCCCCACAGCACTACCCTAAGAATGATACCAACTACAAGCACTACAACAGCTATATATGCAAGTGCAACATAGAAGAGAGCTATAGGTATGGCTGCCCATAAGGGTGCATGCTTAAGTACAGGTTCTTCAAGATGTATTTCAGATACTAAAAACTTCTCGTGAACAACATTCTCAACATAGTACATCATACCACCCATAAAAGCTGCAAGACCAATACCACCTAGTACAATGATTATTACAAGCATGTGCCAACCTCGAAGAGGCATAGATTATAGTCTTAACGTGTCCTTTTAAGTTTTACCAAGAATTGTAATAGCTTTGACAGCTCTGAACTTTTAAGTACTTTGTTGCTTTTGGTGTAGAACTTTACTTTAGTTCTTACTGTTTAGTGGAGGGAAAAAGAGGAATGTAATTTTCTTAATTTTAAGGGTTACGTCTTTACGTTATACACAACCTGTTGGTTTAGGTGCTCCAGCTACTTTACAAGCACCCTTAGCTGGACCGTTTGGGAAGAGTTCGTGAATCTTCTTTAAGTCAAAGCCTGTCTCCTTAACGAATAATCTAATTGGTGGGCAAACGCCATAAGTTACGTAGTACTCGTGCAGATATCTAACACACTTCCAGTGATCATCTGTCATCTTCTCTCCTGGCTTTTCGAACATTGTGAAAAGGAATTCAGCAACCTTCTCATCCCAAACTTCTGGATTCTGTAGGAAGTTATCTTCGTCTAGGACGAGCTCTTTACCAAGGGCCTTAAGCTTGATCTTCTTCCAGCCTGGTGGGAGGCTTGGGTCTTGAACGATTTCATATTCGAACTCTGGTGATGGTGGTGGAGGTAGTGACATAGTGGTCAGTATGTTTAATGCTTAACTCCTTTTTAAGGTTTACTATCGGTGTCTTTTAGATGGGAAGAGTTTATTGAGTGGTGTTCAGATGTGGATGTTATGATGTTTTAGTGAGGGAGAAAAAGTTTCAGAAAGGTTAGAAAGAGAAGTTAAGAAAGGTTAAACTTTACCACTTTTCAACAGTCTTCTTCAATACTTCCCAATAAGCCCATTTCTGATCCTTAGGTATCATAGCGTATGATATACACTCCTCATGATATGGTACCTCTCCTGGTGCTGGTTCTTTAGTCACAAGATCTGGATATGGTAATTCAGCAACTTCTCTTAAGAATTTACTCCATGTGAATCTTACGCTTAGATCGCCAACTCTCTCTCTTGTCTTAGCTGCATCAGCCCACTTATAGACTATCTTCTCGATTAAGTCAAGGAACCAACGAATAACTTTCATTTCATTCTCCGGAGTTACCTTTATGAAAGGTATTAAGGTGTAGCACATCTTGGGGCCTAGGAAGCTCTTGATGGTGCCTCCAAGCAGTATCATTACACCTTTCTCTTTTCCTGGAAGTATTGCTGGATTAGCTCTGATTATACAATTCATGCACTGTACACACTTTCTCGGATCACATTTTAGTTCTAATGTTGATGCATCCCAACTGAGTGCACCTGTTGGACATGATTCTACTACTTCCTTTGCATCAACTTCTCCTGACTTAACCATTCTTCTAAATTCTTCTTGATCAATTTGTGGTGCACCTAGCCATTTACCAATTACTGCATAGTCAGTACCTACAATTGCCTTAATGCAGTCAATGGGACATCCTGAGAACTTAAACTTGATCTTGTATGGGAATTGTGGATAAGTTTGCCACTCTGGCCATTTCTTGCCACACTCCTCCCACCACTGTATCGTGTCATAGCATGCGAAGGGGCATGTTGCTGGTCCTGGACAGCATGTCCACATTCTCTGAACATCACCTACACCACCAACGTCTGTTGGCATCATTAATCTACAAGCCATCATGAATTTCTCCGCTCTGCTCATGTCTGTGTGGATGATTGGTGATGCGCCTGTACCACCACGGAATTGCATGAGACTCCATCCGAATCTATCAACAAGTTCGCACATGACTCTTAATAGAGGTGTTTTCCAGAAACCAGCAGGTGATGAGAGAACTCTCTCGTGAACTTCATAGACCTTGCCCGCGTAGACTAGACCCATCTCTTCCCACTTCTTATACTCTTCAGGAGCACCTTCTCTGCAAATCTTCTCAATAGTTATGTGCATAACTCTACCTAAAATTCCTGAGAATACTCCAGGAACTGGAGCTGCACCTGTATCCCATGGTGATCTGCCGACGACTAAACCTAGAGCCCAGATAAGGACAGGATACTTACTCTTTTCTGCCATTTCCTTAACGACTGAAGGCCAAGGACCTTTCTTGTATTCTTCAATGTATTCTCTAGCTTTAGCAACGGCGGCCTTAGGATCCTTAAGTGCTGGCCAAAATTCTTCAGGACTAGGAATTTCGCCAGTTTCGTAACCAAATCTTGTTTTCTTTTTCCAAGACATTAGCTTATATAGCCTAGTACGTCTTTAAAAGTAGTTACTACACTTTGTATGTGGAATAAGTGCTTATATACTCATAGATACTAGTCTAGAACTATGTCACTTGCTTGGATCGAATCAGCATCTCTTGAAGAATTAAGAAAGCACCCTCTACATCCTCTGAACCAACCATTAAAGATGTGGAGATACATTCCCGCTAAGAGCTGGATTCCAGATATATGCTTAAGAAATTATGGTAAGTGGAAGAAGAGGAGATACATAGATCCTGGAATTGTCGAGGTTACTTCAGAAACAGGCGAGAAACTTTATCTGGTTAAGGTAATCCTACCTGTAAGATCAAGTACAGCAACACTTTACGAACTTTGTGACTTAGCCGACCAGTACGGTATTGGCTGGATTCAAGCATCTAAGATGGGTAATGCCATTATTCTCTGTAATGATGAGGCGAAGGCTAAAGAACTTGCAAAGGTCTTGAGAGATAGAGGTTATCTAGTTGGTGGTTGGGGTCCAAGACTTAGAAACATTAAGATCTGCTCATGCTACTTAACATGTACAACAGCTGTAATTGATGCAGTACCTATTGAGAAGGCTCTCGGTGACGCCTTAATAGACTATACACAGAAAGAACTTCCAGCATTACTAACCATAAAAGTATCGGCTTGTCCAAATGCATGTGGTGGAGGTTTTGACGCTGCCGACATAGGCATTGTCGGTTATCCAGCATCTGTACCATACATGGAAGGCTGGAGAATCAAGGTGCTATGTCCACCAAGACTACTACTTGATGCTTGTCCAGTAGGTGACATAACAATGATTAAAGATCCCAAGACAGGAAGACCTATCGGTGCAGAGATTAGAGGTATGACATGTATGGCATGTGGTAGATGCAGAGACTTCTGTGACGCCATTGCATACGATCCTAACGAGATCGGCATGTCAATCATGGTTGGTGGTAAATGTTCAAACACAAACGTTGGTCCGAGAAT
Organism: uncultured Thermoproteaceae archaeon; assembly: GCA_964390355.1. Classification (GTDB taxonomy): domain Archaea; phylum Thermoproteota; class Thermoprotei; order Thermoproteales; family Thermocladiaceae; genus CAYMHS01. The sequence goes on from CAYMHS010000007.1 coordinate 9,827, forward strand.
GTCAAGAATGGTAGTACCATTCATACCATTCATGTCAGAACTACCTAGATTTCCAACATTAGTAAAAATAATTAAGAGAATCATTGATACTTGGATTGCAAATGCTAAGAAAGGTGAAAGACTTGGTGATTGGATTGCAAGAATTGGATGGGACAAGTTCTTCGAATTAACAGGACTACCAAAGTATTGGGAGTACATAAAGCCGCTAGACAACTGGCCTGGATGGGTTAGATATGGATGGCAACCAGAGTACCTTAAGAGAAAAGATGAGATCAAGCGCTATGTCGGTACGAGAGTACCATATGACGTAGCAGCACTAAGTGCTCAACTCTTCCGTGTAGAGTAGTTAAAGCTCTTCTCTACATAAAACTCTCAATCTTTGTACAAGTTCTTTCAACTCATCAACAGTTTCTTCACCCTTTCCATATCCATTAATTCCTCCAATAAATTCTCCTCTACAGAGATCTAACAATGATATCTCAACACCATTACTCACAACTAGTAATACTTCTCCAAAACCTCCAATTAGTATCATATTTCTTAAAAGATTAAGCACGTAAGTTTTTATATACTTCAAGATTATTTGTTCTGAAAGTCTTGCGACTTCTTTATCAACACCTAAATAGCTTATCAAAGCATCACTTAAACTACACCTCTTAATTAGACATGATGGGCATTGAAAGAGTATGGGAAGAATTATGTACTCAATAGTTTCATTGAACTTCTCTACATTGTGAAGTCTACTTAACGAGATACCGAGTCTCTTAAGTCCCTGAGCAAGGACTATAAGGTATGAACATACCTCTTCAAACTTCACATTTAATCCCCATGCAATTCTAATCTTATTAACTATATACGCAGGATTATCACACTGCTGTGCAAGACATTGAATTAATCCCTTTACAGTAACTCTAAATGTGTGTACGCCATCTTGTCTAATTAAGCCAAGATTTATTAACTTCTTAGCCTTCTTATAGGTTGTACTTAACGCTATTCTTGTAATTTCAGAAATTCTATATAGTGATATACTTCCACCTCTAATGTATGCTCTCAATATTGTTAATTCTGTCTCATCGAGAAGTTTATCAACAATGCCATTCCAACAGCTTACCAATTGTTGCAGTAAGTCCATAATGTAGGTATGCGCTTATGGATTTAACTTTAATCCTCAAGTAACTAATTGCATCTATTATTCACTATGTAATTGACTAGCTTCTCAACATAATTGTAAGTGCTTGGATGTATATGTAGATATTGTGCAAGTACGTTACGTTTAATTAAACCATCAAATTTACCTGTAATTCCAAATCCTCTTCTTAGTTTATATGCATATCTAACATCATTATCTTTAACTATGATTTTTGAATGATGAAATTCGTGACCTCTAATTACTTGACCTATACTTGAGATAATGTTATTATTTACTACTTCAGCCTCAACGTATCCATGACCTACTGGCCTTTTCTTCATGACTGTATATGCGTCAAAGATAGCACACATATCGTATTCCTCATTATCTAAAGTCAGTATTGATGAGGTCAAGTACATTAAACCACCACATTCAGCATAGACTACACCATCATTTTCGACAAATTTTCTAATAGAGCTCATTAACGGCTTATTTTTACTTATCTTTTCAGCATAAACTTCAGGAAAACCACCACCAATGATTAAGATGTCAATTTCAGGTAAGGAGTCTGTACTTACTGAGCTTATGTAATGTACTTTATCTGCATACATATGTACATTCTCTAAGACTTCAGGATAGTAGAATGAGAAAGCTTCATCGAAGATAATGCCAATACTTACGTTATACTTATCGCCAATATCTTCTTTAATCAAATCACTATCAATTTTTAAAGTTCCTGCTTCTCTTGCAATTCTTAATAATGTCTCAACGTCTAAGTATGGTCTTATCTCTCTTTCTACAACATCCACAATTCCAGCAGCATCTTTTCTCTCAATTGTAGGTATTAGTCCTAGGTGTCTATAAGTCATAACTTCTCTTAGTCTTTCACTTCTCGGTATTAATCCAATAATTTCAATATTCTCATTTTCTAAGATTCTGACCATCTTTGCTGCGTGTCTTGGATTAGCAAGATTTGTTAAAATTATGCCTCTAATATCTACATTTTCATCAAACTGTTTAAATCCACGAATTATGGGTAGAATACTTCTATTCATTCTCTCAACATCAACTATAAGTACTACTGGTGCTTTCAAGATCTTAGCGATGTGTGCAGTACTTCCAATTTCTGAAATCCCATCAATACTATCATATAATCCAAAAACACCTTCAATGATAGCGACATCCTTGTCAATACAGTACTTACAGAATCTTCTAATAATCTCTTCACTACTCATTAGATATGCATCTAAATTTCTAGACCAAACATTACTCACTAGTCTGTGGTATGTAGGGTCAATGAAGTCAGGACCTACTTTGAATGGTTGTACTTTAAGACCTAACTTACTTAACGTGTATAGTATGGCTATTGTTATGGTTGTCTTACCTATCTTACCTTTAATACCACTAATAACCACTCTAGGTATGTCAAGCTCCATAATTTGATGTAGAGATCTGTTACCTCACTTTTTACACTTCTCTTTAACGATCTAAATTACAGTTTTATAAGTATGGGCAGCGAAGAGAAAAGAGAGTGAGGGTCATTAAGTTAGATACGGATATTGGAAAACTTAACTTCATCGTGATTACAGTTTTCTTAAAGCATGAATTTACACAAGAGGATTTAAAGAAACTTACTGAATTATTAAGAGATGATTGTTTCATCATTATTCTAGACGCCTTTAAGATAGTATCTCTTCATCAAATACTATACTCCATCTATCTTGCTTTGAGAAATAGGATGTATGGTATATATTTTGCTAAAGATGTTGTTATTGAAGCATTAACATTAACTGCATGTACTAGACAGATAATTGAAGCTCTAAATGAAATTTCGCCTGTAGGTAAGAAAGTGATAATCGTGACTATGGTGTGTGGAGAAGATGATGAGAGGTTGACCATATCTCTCAAGAAGATACTTAACGAGATCGAGTCTGCAGAGTATATTGTAGGTGCAGGATGCTTAAGAGACATCAAATTACCAAGTAAGTGTGGTGAAGTTTATGAGAATGACGAGATCTTCATGAAGATTACGAATGCGATTCTTGAAAAGTATTAATCAGTAACTTTCAAAATTATGTTAAAGTCTAGAGAATCTGACGTGAATATAATTTTTAAAGGCTTAAAGATAGTAACTATTGGAAAATCAATCTCATTGATCAATACTTCACTATCCTTAACGTACATTATGGGAAAGGGATCCAGTACTCCATCATTAATTATCGATATAAGCCAATAAACGTTAACTTCATGGCCATGTACCTGTAACGTACCTTCAATTACAAAACCTAAAATTAAAAGTCTAAGCATTTTTCTTACAAGAGTCTCTATGGTTTCTATGGGATTAAGTACATACCAACCTTCAGCACCCTTAACTTTGATCCTCATTAATGAATTTATTAACTCGCTCAGCTGCTTATCAATAATGAAACATCCTCCCTTATAGTCAATTATCTTAACGTTAATATACATGTAATCCCTGTTAGAGAATAATTTAAAAATCGAAGAAATTAAAAACTCAATTAAGGGCCCGTAGTCTAGCGGTAGGATGCCCCCTTGACGCGGGGGTGGTCCCGGGTTCAAATCCCGGCGGGCCCATCAGCTCAATATTCTCCTTAATGTAATAAGATTGAGGAGATTTTTCGACTTGAGAATTACACAATCATTACCTTGAAGTTGAAGTGATCACTTGAATTAATGTACTCTCCATGCATAAACTGCACCGAAAGGACAAGTATTTACGCATCTAAGGCAGAGTATACAGTAATCTGGTGTTATCCATTTTTCTTTCCCAATAATCTCTCCTATCCAGTCAATCTCCATAAGGCAACTCTTATGGCATGGACAGTCTCTACACTTTCTACATAGTTCAGGATCTACACGTATGCCGAGTATTCTAATTCTTGAATATAATTGTGCATATGCGCCAAGTATGCATAAATATCTACACCAATCTCTTGGCTTGAATATAAGTCCGAAAAGTATAGCTAATACTAAGTACATTCTGCAATACCATATAAAGAAATCCCATTCCCAGAAAATTTCAAGTACAGCAATAATTCCTAAAATAGTGAAAAGTAACAACCATCTAATACACTTCAATTTCTCTGGCCATGATAATCTTCTATACTTTAATTTCGTAAAGAATATATCATGAAGAGCTGCATAAGGACAGAACCAACCACATGCTACTCTACCCATAACTACAGGTAGTAGTGTTAGAAAGAAACCAAACCAAAACCACCACCATGTCCATTCAAACGTAGCATCATGGAAAATTTCCGTATTAGCAATTGAACCTACGAATATCAGTAATGATATGAAGAGAAAAGTCTTTCTAATAGGGTCCCAAGGAATCTCCCTCATTAGTTTTCTAGGAGTTTCTAGAAAGATCTTTTTCTTAATAGTCATACAAACCACTTCCAAGCTAAGCCTTTACTAACATAATCATTTAATATCATCTCTATATCGTTAATATTTAGACTTCCAATTAAGACAAAACCAAGTAAATAGACTATCCAGTGAGGAATAGACATTAAGGTTCTTAAAGTGTTAAGTTTTAATTCACGTTTTACTAAGCCATACATTAACGCTATTGTAAGTATCATGAAAGCAATACCTGTAGCATATCCAAACCAAAAACCTTCAATAGGTATTAGATTTGGTAGCCAACCCCAAGGAGTAGGTATTTTCGTCTTAGCGACGCTAGCATAGTATGGGGGTAATAAACTTAGGTATATTTCTTGCTGAACTATTTCATACATCATCTCACAGCCAACATAAAACCACCAGTTGATTAATGGTATATGTGCAATGCCGGTACATGCAAGTAATCTAAGAAAAGTACCCTTACCTCCTAACACTTTACCAATACCGTAAGTAATTGCTGTAAAGATGAGCCAATACGTGAAAGTGTAGATTATAGTGAAGAGCCAGAGAGTGGGCATCCAGACACATAAAGGATATGTGGGATTTTCTTCAGGTAACTTATGAATAAGAGCTACATCAGGACAAAAGAGATAACCTACTGAGCGATACGCTTCATCTATAATTGGTGCTATAATGTATGACCAGCTTACTGCTAGATCTACAAGAAATTTATTTATGGAGTATGGAAAAATTTCAATTCCTTCAGCAATAGCTCTACTAGTAATAATCATAACTATCACTGCCTCAATTAATGGTAAGTTCTTATAGTATGGTTTTTCAAACTCCTTATCGAACTCACGATACAATCTCTCGAAATATTTTTTCATTTTCTCAATCCTTTAATGTACTCTATCAATTCTATAATAGAGTCCGTGAACTTACTAACTTCAAGATTGATGAGGTAGGCATACATGGCTAGTCCATCAATCATGGCCATTATGAGTATGGCTAGTGTATCTGCATCCCTAACATTCATTTTCTCAAGAATTTCCTTTAACTTCTCAAATCCTTTATTAAACAACTCTAAAGCCATTTCACAAGTACCTCTACTTTTCTCCTTCTCAAAGAAGTATTGAAGAAATCTATAAAGTCCTGGTTTCTGTTCCGCAAGCCTTAAATTATTAAATATGAATTCTTTAAGATCTCTTGCAGCAAGACACATGTACCTATACATTACATAACGTACTAATTGTCTTTCAAGTTCATCTTTACTTTTAAAATAGTAAAAAATTAAGCTTTTAGAAACACCTAGACTCTTAGCAATGTACTCGACAGTAACCTCATGAGGAGGTTTTGAAGTATATGCCTCAAGAGCTATCTCTAAAATTCTCTCCCTCATATGTACTGACTAGTCAGTCAATATTTAAGCATTGCGAGAAGTTTAAGATGGGAGAAACTACATGGCTGAGAAGGAGTTCGTGGAGAGTTAATTAAAGTTAAGGAATTGAATATTAAGTGTGAGATCCATCTTTAAGAGATGGTGGTGCGGGGGGTGGGATTTGAACCCACGCAGGCCTACGCCAGCGGGACCTCAACCCGCCCCCTTTGACCTGACTCGGGCACCCCCGCTATCACATTTTTATGATTATATATCTTGTTTTAAAAAGTTTACTTTATGCCTTAACGTTCAAGTTCATGTAGTGCCTTCTCAATATCTTCAACAGCAACTTTACCTCTATATCTCTTCATGACTAGTCCTATGATTCTTCTCTTTTCTTTAATGCCAACTTCTTGAATAATCTCAGCTACAATTCTCTTAACTTCATCATAGCTTACTTTCTCTAGATTTAATTCTTTAACAATATCTTTAACATTCTTCTTAATTTCCTGACATAGTTTCTTCAAGATTTCAGGTATTGCTTCTTTAGTAATCTTACCTTCACTTAACATATTAAAGATCTCTATAAAGTGTTTTTCTTCAAGTACATCAGTATTATATCCTTCTCTCTGTATTGACTTTAATGTGCTTATCATTGTTGATGCTATTATAGTTGGTGATACTTTATCTTTGAAGCTCTCAATTAATCTATCTATAAGTTCAAGATTATGAGCTCTAATTATCTGTTCTGCAAGCTCCTTACTAATACCGTAACTTACATACTTACTTACAAGCTCTTCAATACTTGGTGGTAACTTCTTCTCAATTTCTTGCACTAGCTCGAAGGTTATCCTTATTGGTCTAAGATCAGTCTCTGGATACATTCTTGCCGCTCCTGGTCTTGGTCTCATGAATTTTGTTGTTCCATCAGGATTAACGGCTCTGGTCTCTTCAGGAACACCCTTAATTGCTTGTCTTAATCTTTCAATAATGACTTTAACAGCCTCCTTTAATTCCTCTTCATCAATACCTGCAAGTAGTATGAAAGAATTAACGTTAAGTTTAGACTTTACTTTACTAACTTCATCGCTAGTAATGCCGTATCCCGGTAATTCATCACTATGAAGAATTCCTTTTAAACTTGTCCATGCACGTACATAATCGGCAATTTCTGTGCCAAATCTTCTGCCGGGCTGTACTTCATAGCCTAATAATCCTTCAAATTTTGGAGTTTTTATGGCAATAATTTTACCGCCACTTTTTAAAATATTCTTAATTATTCCTGACTTTGTATTTTGAAAAACATCAGTAACATCATGATAATCAGGTATTAAATCATTCTCTTTTACTCCCCTATTATTGAGTTCTTCACAAATTTTTAATAGATTTAATTGTCTCTCAACTTCATACTCAATCACTTTAGGAATTAGTGAAAGTTCTGGTATTCCTTTAATTTCAGTTTTTGCACCCTTAATTATAGATATGTTAATGTCTTGTCTAACAGTACCTATACCTCTCTTAGCCATACCTGTAAGTTTAACTGTATGTCCAATATAGTACGCAATCTCCATTACTTGATTAGGCTCATACTCTAAAGGTCCTGTAACTATCTCGATAAGTGGTATTCCAAGTCTATCAAGTCTATAAACTACATAATCTTCCTTTTCTTCAATTTTACGTGCAGCATCTTCTTCAAGAGCTATCGTCCATATAGGTACCTTGTATTGAAAGAACTTCACAAATCCATCATGAGCTATAAGTACTGTTCTTTGAAAACCCGAGACATTGGAACCGTCAACGACTATCTTACGCATGACGTATAGTTCATCAAAAATTTTTGCACTGAATTTCTTAGAAATCATTAAAGCAACTTCTATAGATCTAGGGTCTGGCTCGTGTGGTGGTTCCTCATCAATTTCTACAAGACACGTGCAGTCGTGATAACCTTCATAAATATATGTTCTACGTTTTCTAAACTCCCACATAGCTGCTGGATCTACTTGACCAAGCTCACTAAGTGTTGGTCTGAGTCTTCTAATTATTCTAAAGTCTGGAGGCTCATTCTTAATAATCGGTGGACAATGACAGAAGAGTTTTCTGCCAGTATCTAGCTGTATATGTATTTCAAGTCCAACCTTTAAACCAAGATCTCTATAGTTAATTTTCATTAATCTTAAATTAATCTCAACTAATACTTAAACTTATGTAGGTACTAGCCTCACTCTATAATAACCTTCACCAGATCTTTCAAAAACTATCTTAAATATTGGTCTTTCAGGTAATGGTGTCATTCTAGCCTTCTTAATAACTAAATATCTTTCAACCCTCTTCTCACTCTTAACATCGCTCATCCAGGTCTCTATAACGACGTCTGCTATATGTTCTATTCCAAAGCCAAAAATTGACTTAGTAGTCATTGCGTATTGGCTTGTCAGTAAGGCAGTAATGTTACTTCTATGATATGCAAGTTTTAACTGATAACTTATTCTTCTAGCCATAGCAGGTGCATGAGCCCAAAGTACTGATATTGAATCTATAATTAGTCTAACATGTTGTGTCTTCTCAACATCTAAAACTTCATTATACACCTTATTTAATGCATTAATAAGTGTCTGATAACTCCATGGCAATCCACCCTTCTTTTTTCCTTCCTCAACTTCCTGAGCAATTAACTTATTAATCCTAGCTAGACCAAAAAGATCGATAACCACAATATCTGGTTTCTCTTCAGGCTGTTCAAGCTTGTATTCCTTCTCCTTTTTACTGTAGGTTACTAAATCACTAAGATTAACAATATTGTATTCTCTAAAGTTTATACCAAATTGTTGTGCTTGCTTAACAACGTCCCAAAATTCTTGCTCTGTAGTTACGTATATAACCTTATCATTACTTTCAAGACCAGCCCATGCGAAATGTATAGCCATTATAGTCTTTCCAGTGCCAGGCTCACCACCAATAACAACCCATGAACCCTTAGGAACACCTCCTGAAAGTACTTCATCGAGCTCTTCAATACCTGTAGAAACTCTAATGATAGCATATTCAACTTCTTTAACTCTAGATGATGCTCTAGCCTTAACTCTAGTTTCTTCAATTTCTTCCTCACTTTTCTCTTCCTCATAAACTTCCTCTTCACTTGTCTCCTCAACTTCTTCTCTATCTTCGTTACGACTCATTAAGAGAACTCACCTAAACTTATTTAAGATTCTAAGCTTTAAAAACTGAGAAAATTACCTATACAAGACTAACAAACATAATTGAAAAGTAGTAACACTATTAAAGTCAAATAAGATACGTCACTATAGGGGCCGTAGTCTAGCCTGGCTAGGATGCTCGGCTCGGGCCCGAGTGATCCCGGGTTCAAATCCCGGCGGCCCCATCAGAGTCTTAATTCTTTCACGAAAAGAGAAATGGTGGGTCATTACCATTTACATAACAATGTGAGACCATTTACATAATCCTTATATTTACTTTTGCAAAAATTTTTAACAAATGGTTGACCTTAGTTTTGTAGATTTAAGTGAGATTGATGATGGTAAGAGAATTGAGATTGTGAGGTATGTAGCAGAGAGGAAAGGTGTTTCGGCTCGTGAGCTTGGTTATACGCCTCAACTTATTAATATGATTAAGCATGGTAAGGCTAAAGTTAGTGATGAACTTTTGAAACGATGTTTAAAGTACCTAACAAATGAAGAATTTGTTAAAATTGTTGGTAAAGAATCTATAATTGAAAAAGCAAGTATAGATGATTTAATTAAGGTTATCAAGACAGCGCAGGTAGATTCAAGGTTTAGAGAATTGCTTTTTCAATACATAGAGCGTTACTTGGGTGAGTATTTTTCATATAGTTCAGGTAAGTATATTGTTACTAAGGGTGATCTTGAAGAATTTGTTAAGAAGTTAAAGAGTCAAGGTAGAAGTAATAAAACTACTGAAGATCACTTGAGAAATCTTAGAGATGTTCTCTCAAGAATTGATTTCATACTTACTCGAGATAAAATTAATGAACTTATTTATGAATTGAGGGAAGATGGATATAGTGAATATCAGATCAGGGATAGGTTAATTACGCTTAAGAAATTCATTAAGGAAGTCGTACTATCTAAAGACCCATACATTGGTAGAATACTATACGACTCCTTTAGAATTATTAAACCTAAGAGTGATAAGGTTTTGAAGGATCCTTATCTAACAATTGAAGATATTAGAAGAGTTTGGATAGAATTACCATCAATTGAATCTAAAGCGTATTTGTTACTTCTAGCTGGTAGTGGTTTACGTCCTGGTAAAGAAATTGCAATGATTAAGTTACAGGATGTTGATTGGGAGAATAGAATAATCTGGATTGGTAGGCTTGATCCACATAAAAAAGCATACTTCACCTTCTTGAAGAAACCTACTGCGAAGTGGTTTAGGGAAGTGTACTTGCCTTACAGGAACAAGTTCGTTGAAGAATATGTAAGTTCAATTAAGAATTTACCTAGAGTTGAAGATAGAAGTATTGGAGATTGGAGAAATAGATTAATACCGTTCGATCTTGATAGATTAAGAATTAAGATTAAGGAAACTGTAAGGAAGGTGTTAAGTATTGAAATAGATAGTCTCTACATTTTCAGAAAGTTCTTCGAAACATATCTAGCATATCGTGGAGTATCTCCAATTGTTATCGATATCTTATCAGGTCGAAAACCACCAACCGTATTGCAGATACAGGAAAAACACTACATATTGAGACATGTCTATGAACTACGTAAAATATTTGATGAACACGCACCTGAAATAATAACCTGATACTGATACATTTACAGAACTTAAAGCTGTTTGAAGAAGCACCAAAGGATATTGAAAGATGTAAATCAGGTTATAAAGGGTACAATCATAACGTTTAAAGCCTAGGCACTAAAGTGTTAGCCATGGTTATCAGCAAAGAACAACTGGAAGAACTTAAGAAATTTTATGAAGATATTCTCAATAACATAAGTAGGCTCTTAGGTAAGCGTGAGAGTATTCCTAAAACCTTTAATGAAGAACTTGAGACTACTAGAGGTATTCTAAAGAAAATCCTAGATTACTGTCGTGCTCAATGTGACGTGCATGAGCTTGCAAAACAAGTGAATAGTCAAGTTAAAGAGCTGTATAGACTTTACGATCGTAAATCAATGAAGGGGAAGTACTATACAGACAGTATTGAAATCTTGGAGAAACTTGAGTACGAAATCATTATGGAAGAGCTTAAGACTAGAGATCATGTTATTCATCAATTTAATGTGTATTTACTAGGCCTTATTATTGGTATGCACCTCAGGATTTTTGAGTATCCATGGGACTACTTTGCCTGGTTATTAGCATCAACACTACATGATGTTGGCTACATATATGAAGGCACAGCGAGATTATTACATGAAAGATTAGGTATAACATATATAGCCAAGGCAAATGAGATAGAAGAGGCATTGAGAGAAATAGTACGTGCATACTATGCTTCCCACAATAACCGTAATATTGATGGACTTTACTCAATCATGAGGAGTATACTTAAAAAGATCAAGAATAGCCATGGCATCATCAGTGCATTAGTAGTTCATAAATACTTCATTGAAGAAAATCCGTACAAGGACGAAGATCCTTGGAAGAATCATTATTATCCTCAAATAATGATTGCATGCTCAGCAATTGCACTACACTCAATACTCGATGTATTTGATAGTGAGGATGAAATAAAAGAGAAGTTAGAAAGAGTGCTTGATGAACCTATCAGTCCAATACCAATATTGCTAGTCCTCTGTGATGAAATTCAAGATTTTGGAAGACCAGGGCTTAAGAAAGGATTAGTTAGAACCTGTAAAGTGTACGGTAAGGATGATAGTGTAGGGATAGTACTAACTTTCCGCAAACTTGAAGATGCACAAAACTTCCGTGAGAAACTAATGAAAAAATTGGAATTAATCAAGGGACGAGTATATCGTCATAATGAATATCACTATGTCAAGGTACTGTTTGAAAAAACTAGACTTAGTATAGAATTAGAACAACCAGAAGAGAGCCACAAAGAATGGGAAATGAGAATTAGAGTTCAGAAAATATGAACATTGTGAGAGTTCTTGATTTAGACTTCTCTTTCCATAAGGTATGCTCTAGATAGTGTAGTTAAGACACTTATCGTCTTATTAATTTTTTAAGTTATAGATACTGTTAGATGTTTAGTAAGGTAATTTTTGAACGTCTTGATAGTATTGAGATAGCTGTTGACTATCCGCAAAATAAGGTTAAAAACTACATAGCTATTCCCTTCAAGGTTATGAAGGCTCTAAACATTGCACCGAAAGATGAGGTATATGTAGTAAATGAGAGTAAGTTTAAGTACATTAAGGTGAGGGTATGGCCTACAAGAAAAGAAGATGATGATAAATTTATCATTAGATTAAGTTCTGAACTTGCGTCAGTATTGGAAGTTGAGTTTGATAAAGACATCTTGGTACTAACTAAAGAGAAACAACCAGAGGTTCCAAGTCTTGAATATGTACTTCTAGCACCTGAAGATCCAGTAGAGATAGAGCTTAAATTAGATGAAATTAAGGAGTTTCTTATCGGAAAAACTATCTCAGAAGGTCAAGTATTTACATACGACAAACATCGATTAAGAATAATTATGCTAAAACCACCAGTTGGAAAAGGACAAATTATAGAAAATACGAAAATCGAACTAGTAAAACCATCCTAGTTATTGTTTAGATTGAAGAAAATATTAAATAATGACTTATTACTAAAGCTCATGTGCCGTCCTGGTCTATACATGTTAAGTGGGCTATTAGATTAGGTATTCCTAAAGATATTGCTGATTTAGTTAATCGTATAATAGATAGTTTTGATGAACATGATATGGGATTGGTTAAGAGTAAAGAATTGATTCCTGGTTACGGTTTTAGTAAAGTCAAGATAGATACTTTACCTGATTTGATTGAGCATTTGAAATATTACTTCCATGATGTTAAGAGTTATCGTTATGCTACTTTAGCTGCAATTCTTCATCATTTCCTAGACTCTATCGCATTTATAATCAAGAGTGCAGGTGCGTGCAGTAGATTCGTGCCGGATAGTGTAGTTGAGTATGCTAAAAATCGATTAATAAGTCATCGATTGAATAGGCTAAATTATAAGGCATTTGAAGAGGTTTATAACTTCGTTAAAAAGTATGCAAAAGATATCGTTGAAGACATTACGAATGAGCTTTCTTCAAAAGGCGTACTAGAAATAGGACCGGAATTATTTAAGAAATTATTTAATAAATGGAGAGAAAGGCATGGATATCCCGGTCTTGTATGGATAAGAGGATATCCAAGACCATTACCTGTAGCATCTGCAGCAAAGAAGATATATAGTATGTTGAAGGGAAATGAAGAAGTAACTTTCTACTTTTGTAAAAATGTAGGTTATAATTGCATTAAGGTCTCGCAAGAATATACTTTCAAAAACCTACAAGACTTCATAAAAGTCATGTTATCCGGTTGAAAGTATTACTCAAGATTCAACTTCTAATTAATGAGGAGTTGAATTGCACTTCTTTCAGTAGTACTTGCCTAGAGTTAATGCTTAAATTTTACTTAACTTTCCAATATTCATGACTTTTAAGTTTGGAAGAAACTCTTCACTAAAGGGTTCAGACCTCACACGCTTCTTCATTATATTCTGTTTTTCTCTATTCATCATTTTCTTTTTTCAAGTACTTCAATTCTTGCTTGTAATTTATTAATTATTATTTTTAAATTTTCAAGCTCGGTAATGGTATTGTCAAGTATTTTTTCAATTTCATAAATCTTACCAATCTCTTTACTTAAGTTCTCTAAATTATTTTCTAAATACGTAACTTTCTCCAATAGTCTTTCCGTTCCACCTCTAATCAATAGTTCATAGATCTTGTCTATTAGTTCATCGTAAGTATTCACATTTAATATTTTTTTCAATTCTTGCATCTTTTGCCAAGTGTTTCTTTTTAATGTTATACTTACATATCCTTCTCTAGGCATTATATGTCAGAGAAGATTTAGGTAGAGTTAAATCACTTCTTCTCTAGCTAGGCTTAGTATTATCTTATGTACAAGTTCTATCAAGTACTTAATGTCATCTATACTGCACATTTCTGTAACGCTATGAGTATATTTTGTAGCTACTCCCAGATGTAGAACTTTAATATTCATTTCTTGAAGCTCTAACGCGTCTGTCGTTCCTCCAGCTGAACATATTTGTAGGGGTATTCTCTCATTATTTGCTATCTTCTTTACATATTTTAAGAGTCTCAGTGAAGCTATACATTCATTATCTATGAATCTAGCTACGGGTCCTTTGCCTAAACTTAAGCTTCCAGTAATTACTGGATTACAACAACTTACAGTATCTATGACGAAGACGTAGTCTGGCTTCACTAGCTGTGTTAATGCCTTTGCTCCTCTAAGGTCAACCTCTTCTTGAATAGTCTATGCAAAATAAATTTCAATTTTTCTAACTTCACTGATTTCTTCACTTAAAAGTTTTGCAAGTTTTATAAGTACATAACATCTAACTCTATCATCTATTGCTTTACCTGCTATGACTTTACTTTTATTCATTAAGATTAAGTTCTTGTTAAAAGTTACAGGATTAAGAATCTCTACATCTAATTCTTTCACTTCGTCAATACTACTAGCGCCCACATCTATGTAGAGTTCATACCAAGGAATGACATTTGCTTTACGATTAAGCTGTAAATGTGGTGACATGATACCTATGACATCATGTATGTCATTTCTATCAGTATGTATTGTTACTTGTTAATTAGGTAGTACTCTATCATCTATACTACCAATCTTTCTAAACTTAATCTTACCATCCAGTTGCTAAAAGTCCAACATCATCCATATGTGCAGTTATTAGTATCTTCTTATTACCTTCACTAACTTTAAGTATCAAGTTTCCTAAATTGTCAATAGTAACTTCGCCTAAATTCTTAATAAGATTATAAATGTAGTTTCTTACTTGATCTTCAAGACCTGAAACTCCTGGAAGATTTGTTAATTCTCTAATCTGCTCAATCATGCCTTCTTAATGGAGTAGATTACTTATAAGTGATTTTCGTAGAGAGATCGAATTTAATCAATATTAAGATACTTCTAGCGCAAACATTCCTTGCCTATTGATGCCTAACTTCTTAGCTATACATGATTTCTCAGGATTGAGTATAATTACTAGGCCTCTCCATTCATCTGTAAAGTCAGTACTTCCACAGTATGGGCATTTAACTTCTTCATCAGGTATTACTGCTTTACATTGCCTACATGCTTTATATCCAGGAAGTGCTCTTCTTCTAGCGACTCTTCTAGCCATAATTTATCATCTAGATGGTGTAGTTTTTAACTTCTTTTTAAGTGCTGCTAGTTCTTCCTCTATCCACTCAATCTTTCCTAGAAAGGCTTGTCTAGTAGTCATACTCACTCTAATATCTTCACCTGTAGGTCTAGTAACATAGCTAACACTTACAATTCTAGCTCTTACAGTATCTCCTTTACCAACCTTTTTTCTACTTCGTTCACCAATAAAGGTTTGACTTTGCTTATCATAAAGTACGACATTTTCATCCATTAATTGTGTTTTATGTATAAAGCCAGTGATTGCACCTATCCTAACAAAGGCTCCAAAGTCTGTAGTTCCAACAATCTCACCTTCAACTACTTCATTGCTTAATGGTGTGTAGACTAGTGCCTTAAATTTCACTTTATGATATGTTGCTCCATCACCAAAGATGATGAATCCTCTCCTACTTACCTTGACGTCAAGAATAGCGACATATATACCTACGTCACGTTCAATCTTGCCTTCATAAGTACTTCTTAGTTGTTCATAAGCAACTTTCTCTATGGGTTCATCAAATCTTGATGGAGGTACTCTAATGTAATCTTCAATAGTTATGATTCTCCACAAAACTATCAACCCTTGCTTCTCAAAGCACGAATATTTATTAACCTAACTCTCAAAGCTCCATTCTTCTACTAGATTCTCTAAAGTATATTACTTGTACATTCTTTTCTTCCAGTTCTCTCTTAAGTTTTAAATCACAAGTAACAACAATACCTCCATACTTCTTGACAAATTTTCTAATACTTTCATCAGCATCATCATTAATATCTGCTATTGAGAATGAAGTATATATTAAGTTCAGTACGGTATTGATACATCGTCTCACTTTCCCTCTTCCGCTCCATTTAAGTATCATCTCCATTTCTTTAATAATAGCAATAGTTACTATGGGTATGTATGGTGAGTTTAATATCTCATATACTTGTTCAAGTACTCTTACTCTTTCTAAAATCATTAGTAGAAGAGCACTTGTATCAAAAATCACTAATGGTATTGAGATGTGCATTATTTATTCAAGTACTGTCTTGCCGCCTTTAAGTATTCCATAACCAACAATTCTCCATCTAGTGCCTATTTGCCTAGTTATGACTATTTTTGAATCTTCATCAGCACATATGGCTCTTCTTAAAGCTAACGTTAAGATACTCTTCTTAGAACTCTTAATTATGCCTAATGTTGCGCTTGAACCAACATTAATCATTACAACATCATTAGGTTTAAATGTTGTTTCTATTCCTCTGCTAGTCAGTGCTTTTATTTCATGAAATTCTAGCTCAATTTCAGACCATACAGGTGGTAACGTTCCTGGTTTACCTACAATACTACCTACGAGTGCATCGGCCTTAGTTAAGGCTGGATCAAGCTTTGTACCAATACCTACAAGTGCGCCTGGTTTAGCAATATCTACAAACTCATTACCAATAGCGATACTTGTAATCTCTGTAGTTATAGGTATGTATTTATCTTTAATCTTGAGACCTGGTCTAATTTCAATTTCATCACCAATCTTAAACTCTCCCTGAGTAACTACACCGCCAAGAATGCCTCCTGCAAGTTTATCTGGTGGTGTTCCTGGTCTATTAATGTTGAAACTTCTTAATACATGCATTCTAGCTGGCCTAGAGACTTCAGTTTCAATTCTTGGTGGAAAGTATTCGTACATTAATGAAACTACAGCTTCAATGTTTACCTTATGAAGAGCAGATACAGGAATTATGGGTGAATCTTCGGCCCAGGTACCTTTTAAGAAATTCTTGATTTGTCTATAATTTTCAATAGCTTTCTCTTTAGGTACTAAGTCAATCTTATTCTGAACAACTATCATCTTCTTAACTCCCATTATGGATAGAGCTATGAAGTGCTCCTCAGTCTGTGGTTGTGGACATGGCATAGAGGCATCAATAACCATGATTGCAGCATCAACAAAGGATACTCCTGAAATCATTGTTGATATGAGTACTTCATGACCAGGAACGTCGAGAATTGAAATTCTTCTCTTGAATATTGGTTCATCACCTGTGGGACATTTACCGTTACTTAACAAGCCATCACTTATATATCTAAATTCTCCATCCATCGATGGACATTCATAGATGTTTAACGTGATGTAGCCTAATTTTATAGTCATAGCTCTCTTAAGTTCTTCACTGTGTCTTGCAACCCAGACACCGCTGAGTGCATGAACAAGTGTCGTTTTACCATGATCTACATGTCCTGCAGTACATATTATGATGTCTGGATATGGTGTTTTAACCTTGCTCACTATGTTCTTTACTTTAATGAATTATTATTAAATCTTTTCCTTAACCCTCATGAAGAAAAGATATTTAAGAGAGTACCTAACTAATATCAATAATGATTATACCCATTAGATGCTTTACTTGCGGTAAACCTCTAGGGCATCTTTGGGAAGAATTTAAGAGAAGAGTACTCAATGGTGAAGAACCTGCAAAGATTCTTAATGAACTTGGAGTAACGAGATATTGTTGTAGGAGAGTACTTTTAGCACATGTTGAACTTATTGATCAAGTTTTAAGATATAGTAGATTTGAGTAGATCTTTAAACCATTATTGTAAAGTTTAAAAAGTAAGTGCTTCACTTGAAAATCAATGGAGAGAGTTAGTGTCATGCAACCATTGAAGATTTTTCAAAAACTTACAGGTAAGAGCATAATTGTGAAGTTGAAAAATAATAAAGCACTTAGAGGTATCTTAACTAGCTATGACGGATGTATGAATCTCGTGCTTGATGAAGCTGAAGAAATAGATCCAAAGACTGATCAACCACTTGTAAAGTATGGTAGAGTCTTTATTCGAGGTAATCAAGTCCTCTATATATCGACATTAAATACGATCTAGGGTTAATACTATGAGGAACATTGTAGTTAGTAGACTTGATAGAAAGCCAATACATCATTTAAAAATTGAAATTGTGGAGAGAAAAGGTTTAGGACATCCAGACTACATAGCTGATGCCTCAGCTGAAGCTGTAAGTAATGCTCTATCAAGATATTACTTAGAGAAGTATGGAACTATTCTACATCACAATGTCGATAAAGTGCTTGTAGTAGGTGGTCAAGCCAGGCCACGCTTTGGTGGTGGTGAAGTTATACAGCCAATATACATAATTGTTGCAGGTAGAGCAACAGCTGAGATTAAGACAAGTACAGGAATTGATAAAGTACCAATAGGCCCTATAGTATTATCATCAATTAAGGAGTGGTTAAGAAATAATTTCAGATTTCTTGATCCTGAACATCACGTAATTATTGATTACAAGATAGGTGCAGGCTCTATAGATCTTGTAGGACTTTATGAGTTAGGTGTTGGCAAGCAGGTGCCTCTAGCTAACGATACATCTATAGGTGTTGGTTTTGCACCATTAACATCAACGGAGAGACTTGTACTTGAAGTTGAAAAAATGCTTAATTCTAAAGACTTTAAGAAGATTATGCCAGAAGTTGGTGAAGATATTAAAGTAATGGCTATTAGAGTGAACAAGAAAGTAAAGCTTACCATAGCTATGGCATTAATATCAAGTTTAGTTAAGGATAAAGATCATTACTTAAGCGTTAAGGAAGAGGTTAAAAGAAGAATTGAAGATCACGCCACTAAGTTGGCACCTGAACTTGAAGTTGAAGTCGAAATAAATGTTGGTGATAAGCCTGAGCATGGAATATACTACCTAACAGTTACAGGCACATCAGCAGAGCATGGTGATGATGGAGCTACTGGACGTGGTAATAGAGCTAATGGATTAATAACACCCATGAGGCCTATGAGTATGGAAGCAACAGCAGGTAAGAATCCTGTATCTCATATTGGCAAGATATATAATGTTCTTGCAAATAGAATTGCTGAGAAAATATGTAGAGAGGTGAGTAAGATTGAAGAGGTGTATGTGTATCTACTTAGTCAAATAGGTAAGCCAATAGATAAACCATTAATTGCGTATGTAGACTATATACCTCAAAGAGAATATACTGAAAATTTGAACATAGTTAAAGATATTGAAAGTATTGTTGAAAATGAGTTAGAGAACATTACTAAAATCACTAGAGAAGTTATTGAAAGTAAAGTGTCGCTCTTTTAACCACCGTGAATGTATGTTAAGATTAGTACATTATCACCATCTTGAAGTTCCTCCTCTAGATAGTTTAGCAATCTTATGTCCACATCATTAATAGCAATATATATGTCTGGTTGAAGATCATCTCTATTCTCGTCGTATAGTCTATTACATAATTGTTTACTCATTTCGCATAGATAATTAATTAGATCTTTAATTTTTGAACCTTTACTAAGCTTAACTTCTAGAATACTTGATGTAATAGGTAATAGGGCTTTTAAAACACCTACAAGCTTAACTTTAACTGTGATTAAATTTTGCATTAGTTTAAAAATTCATAATTTAGGTTATTTAGAAATTTACTATCATAATGGCAGAATTGTTAAGTGTCACCTATCTAAGACTAATCGAAATCTGTCAAATCTTCAAGAACTTAATGGTATATACAGCAAGATTGACAATTACCTTCAAGGTAAGTACGATGCATCAGATATTCTAGACCTTATAAGCATACCCAAAGGTCTTAAAGGCCTCATACTACTTGGTGTATTGGCAATACCTAGAGGTTATGTAGCTTCTTACAATCAATTAGCGAAAGTTACAGATACTTCACCTAGAGTTGTAGGTAGAGTTGTATCTCTAAATGAACTTCCAGTAATCATACCATGCCATAGAGTTGTCAGAAGTAGTGGTGAACTTGGTGGATACAATGCAGGAATTGATGTAAAGAAGAGATTACTAAATATTGAAGGTGTTGAAGTGCAGGGAGATAAGATCTCTAAGAAATACTTTACAGATAACGAGACGTTAAGAAAAAGATTCATACAACTCCTAAGTCGATTGAAAGTATTAACTTAATAGTTCTCAATTTAGGTGATAAGGAGTAGAATATTTTTAAAGTAAGAGTAATTACTATACCAGTAATGAGCTGAGGATAATCATAAATATTCATGAGAAGTCTAAGGTGTTGAAATTGAAAATCAACAACTTCACAATATTATCAATGTGCAACTATCTTTCATGTACTTCGCAATCTAAGAATTTCTCTACACTCATGTTAAGTACAGTTTCAATTTATACCTAGATCTACCTCTAACTACTGTTAAGTACAATTCTTTCTTACCTTCTATGTATCTTTTGATTAAAATTATTTTCAATTTAGTTAAAGTATCCACCTCCTCATCATCTACATGAGTAATCACATCGCCAGACTTAATTCCTAAGTAATGTGCTGGAGTTTCTGGTATTACTTGAACAACAAGTACGCCTTTACTTACGGGTATGTTGTAGTATTTTGCTATTGTTTTATTAAGTGTTAAGCCGTAGATTCCAATTCTTGGTTTTATAATTTTTCCAATCTTAATTAATTCTTCAATAATTACTTTAACGATATTTATGGGTATGGCAAAACCTATACCTTGAGCTGTAGCTACTATGGCCGTATTTATGCCAACTACCTCACCATTAAGGTTAAGTAAAGGTCCACCTGAGTTTCCAGGATTTATAGATGCATCCGTCTGTATGAGTTCTTCAATAACGGTATTACCTATTCTTATTGTTCTTCCAAGTGCTGAGATAACACCAAGTGTTACTGTTGGTTGATCAGTCATTCCTAACGGATAACCAATAGCAAGTACGAGCTGACCTACTCTTAATTTATCAGAATCTCCAAGATTTACAGATTTTAATTTAGTATTTTCAACTCTCAATAATGCAATATCGAATTCTGGATCATAATCTACAATCTCTGCTTCTACAATATCTCCTTCAGGTAATATTGTTGTTATGGTTTCAGCTCCATGAATTACGTGATATGAAGTCACTATGAGATTATCACTAACAGCGAAGCCCGTACCGAAGCCTCTGAGTGGTGCTGTCTCGAGGAGATCTGTAACCATAATTTTGGTAGTAATTATAGCAACAATTGACCTCTTAACATCATCAACAATACGGATGATGCCTTCCTCAAGACGCTTCATACTAATGTTAGATCTCTTAAAAAGTTAATAAGAGTTCTTCCAAAGTTAGTTAATTTAGTGAAATTAAATTAAAAGTTCTGAAATATTGAAGTGTGAGCTTTTATCAAAGGAAGAAGTACTTCTATGAGAGGTTGCTCAGAGAGGCAAAGGAAGGTAGAGTTGATTTCGATATTTTTGATTTCTTAAAAACCTTTAATGAAAAAGTTGATGACTGCATGACTCTTAGCAGTTGTAGTGGTAGGATACTAGTTGCTGAAACTGAAAGATTAAGTTTCTCTAAGGGTAAAGGTATGTTTAAAGTCTTAGCTAAATGGCATAGACCCATAACCATCGGTGAATTATTGAAAGTAATTAATGATGAGTGTAATAATGTTTGGATTATTGTTACTGGAGGAATAATACACTTCTCATGCAGATCTATAGATAAGGCATCAGAAATACTAAATATAGCTCAGAAAACAGGATTTAAACATAGTGGCATCATCTCTATCAGAGATGATGAGGTAATTATTGAAGTTCAAGGTGAAGAAAAATTGAACATACCTATAATCATCAACAAGAGATGGATTCTTGATAAGAGCTCTTTAAGTGAAGTGATAGACATCATTAATGAGACCTTAATTTTTGCAAAGATTAGACTCATAAACTTAATAAGGTTAATAGAGATAAAGTTAATGAATAGATGCGATGTCGAGTTCAATGATAGAAAGTTGTTTAAAGGAAAAACTTACAGAGAATTTAAAGAGCTTTTAAGAAAAGTAAAATTAACTGATTAACCTAAATACATCTTTAAGTAGTACATCAATGTGAAGTTTAGAATAAAAGTTTACAAGATAGTTAATGATGAAGTTAAAGAATTGAAGAAGCAAAAAGATATTGATAAATTCATCAATAAATTACTTAGCAATGAGGATATTACAAACTACCTAATTGAAGTTAAGATTGAGAGTGAAGAATAATCTTTCTGATCTATACCTCGATTCTACATCCATATTTTGAACATAACTCTTTGACGAAGTTTGTAAGTTCCTTCTCTACATCACTTGGTAACTCATGGATTTCACATTTTCTTAAGAGTTCTTGAAGTTTAACTCTGCATCTCTTTAAAAGATCTAAATTGCCTCTCTTACTCCATGTTGTTCTATCCATTCTATCTATAATTTCAGGTAGGTAATGCTCAACTCTACACCACTTGATAGTGTGTTTTTGTGCTAAGAAGTGACCTCCCGAACCTACACGTTTAATGATATCTATGGCTAAAGTTTCCTCATTTATTTCAAACCCTTTAGCTAGTCTATAAGCAATACCGCATGCCTCATTGTCAATTATTAATTTTTCAAAACTAAAAACATTTTCAAACTCTAACATTCCAGGTCCTGAGCATACATTTATACCTTTTAATGATGCTAGAAGAGCTGTCATTAGAGTTTCAAGACCTGCCTGATAGTCGATCATTTTTGAATCTGAAAGACCAACATAGGCGTGCGTTGGTAGTTTGAAGTATTTAGCGATATCTATGTAAGCAAGCGTTAATAGTGTTGCCTCAGGTGCTGTTATTGCTGAAGTTCCATATCTAACATCAAAGAGACTTGGAGAACCACCATAAATTATAGGTACACCTCTTTTCACACATTGAGCAATAGTTATTCCTGAGAGGACTTCTGCGTGATGAATAATTAAAGATCCTGCAATGGTTGCAGATCCCGTGGCACTTATCTGTGGCATTGAGATGATCTCTATAGGTACTTCGTGAAGAGCTAGATCTACAATGTTTTGTGAAGTTATGTAGCTCCACTTTAAAGGTGGTGATGGGCAGACGTCAAATATGGCGCATGGTTTTCTAGAGACATCTGTAACAATACCTAGCATTTTCACCATATCGTAGATACCATCAACTGTGAAAGCGCCTGTAATTATGGGTTTACTGGAGTACTTAAGTAATGGATAGAGTCTGACTCTATCACGAATATGTACAGGTACATCATGAGGTATTAATGCAGTACTTAAAGCTTTAATGTTTTCTAGAGAGTTTACTAGAAGAGCAAGTATTTTCAAGTCTCTTAGAATAGGTTCTCTAAGTTCATTATTCTCAAGATCAAGAATTTTACTAGCTGCTGAGCCAGGATTAAAGTATGAATTATCATCACCTAACTTCATGTACGGCTTACCATCTCTATCATGAATGATGACTTCTCTAGGTACATAGTTTAGACATTTCTCAACTAGATCTTTAGGAACTTTCACTACGTTCTTTTCAACTATACATCCCTCTCTTTTTAAAATTTCAACTACATTATTATTAAGGATTTCAACACCTACATTTTCAAGAATGTGAAGTGCTTTTTCATGAATTAACTTAATCTCTTCAACACTTAGAAATTGAACTCTAGGTTTAGGCATTATTTGCACCAAGATTAATTTAGAATTCTACTGACTATTTGAATTTCTCAAGATTGGGAATGTATTTTGTAGATAATGTTAAGTATAGAGTGAGTGTTGAAGAAGTTAATCTTTCTCGATGAGTTCTGAAATCCTTCTAACTGCTTCAAAGGCATCTCTTGCATATGCATCTGCACCTATCTCTCTAGCCCATTTCTCAGTTACTGGTGCACCTCCCACAATAATCTTTACTTTATCTCTTAATCCTCTTCTTCTAAGTTCTTCAATTACTTTTCTCTGATTAATCATAGTTGTAGTCATAAGTGCACTCATACCCAAGACATCCGGCTTATATTCCTCGATAGCTCGTATGAACTTTTCACAGGGTACGTCAACACCAAGATCAATGACTTCAAAGCCTGCAATTCTAAGCATAGTAGTTACTAAATTTTTTCCAAGACTATGAATATCACCTTCAACAGTGCCTATAACAATCCTACCCTTACCTCTCATCTCTACCTTTAAATAAGGCTTGATCTTATTTACAATCTTCTCAAAGATTTCAGCTGCATATACGAGTTCAGGAATGTAAATCTCTCCATTACTAAACTTCTCACCAAGAATTTCCATAGCTTCAATCGCTTTTCTAAGAATATCTTCACTAGATACATACTTGATCAACTTTTCAAGAGAGTTAAATATACAATCTTCATCAAGATGGACTATGCAGTTTTTAAATTGCTCTAGATCGTCAAGCATAGTTAGTTAAAGTTATGAATACTTAAATACATTATCTAGAGAAGCTATCACGATTTGCAGACTCTCTGTAATTCACATTTTTTACATGCATCTCTACTACAGTACATTCTATCATATACGTAACTTACGGTCTGCATCCATGAACTCAAATTGTTGAGGTGCTTATAACTAAGACCTGTAAGACATATATGACTTCTTGGACAGTCTTCACATGTAAACTTTAAGCAGTATTTCTTATCAGGAAATGTTGAGTATTTAAAGAGACCAATTCTTCTACTGAATCTTACATAATGTTTATCACTTGGAGCGATGAAAGTACTCTTTCCTGTAAAGAGTAAATATGCATCTACAACTTTAGGACCTACGAATTTTAGTTTAAGTAATTGTTTTCTAAGATTCCATATGTCTTTATCCTCCTTAACGTTAAAATATTGATCTATGATTTCTACAAGCTGTTTTAATTGATAACTTTTACCTACATATTCAATGTTAATCTTTTTAAGCTCCTTAACATCTTCATTACATAGTTGAAGAATTTTCTGTACCCATCTAATAACATTTGTATAATAGTCGGTATTTCTTGATAGGAATGTTGATATGAATATTATATCTCTATCCCATGGGCTAACGGCTAATCTAATTTTTGAACATTTCTGAACAATATATTCAACCTTATCTCTAAGGTTTGAAGTTACGTCAATGATGAACTTCTCAGGCTCATACCAAATACCTAGAAACTTACTAACAACTTCACTATCGTTACAACCTTCAATCTCTAAAACATCACCGATCTGCTTAACGATAAGGCCTTTAAAATATCCATAACTTTTAATCCAATGATAGTTACCTACCTTTTTAAACATTGTAATGATGAAGCTTGGATAGAACGTTAATTCTAGATCGTAGTTAGTAACGTATATTTTCATAGATTTTGATCTTTCTTACTTCTTCTCTCCACGCTTAATGACGGTATATCTTAGACTTAATAATTCATCTACAAGATCTGAATTAAAATTAAAGTGCTTCACATATTCTTGAAGTACTGGTTCTAACTCTTTAACTTCTTCTTCACTTAATTCTCTATATTCACTTACAGGTCTAGGTATGTGACCTCCTTCAAAGATTTTCTTAGATAATTTTAACACATAATCATTACCTAAGAGTTTAGCCTTACTCTTAATGGTATCTAAGTCGAGGTCTGCATCAATTGCAAGCTCTTGAGGTAGATAACCCTCCTCAATTAATGATGATAGAAAGGCTAGTAATTCTTCACGTGGTGGATGTAGACCAATCTTACTTGGTGATAATTTTCCTCTAATGAAGATTCTGCCACCAACCATTCCCGTACCTACAAAATTACCTGTAAATTCTACATTTACATTTTTGAAGAGAGCATTTAATCCAAGAATTATAAGCACACCACCCGCCATATATTCACCTAGATAGTCATCAACTCTACCACCAATAATGAGGTATGGCCTTTTATGTCTATATTCACGCATCTGTATACCAACTCTGTTACCTGCATTTCCGCGAACAAAGATGTAACCGCCTTGTAGTGTTTGTCCAAGAACATCACGCGCATCTCCATGAATAATTATCTTACCATCATGCATGGTATCTCCAACATCATCTTCAACATCACCATATACGACAAATTCTACACCATGATTAAGATTACCTAAACAATTTCCAGGCACTCCGTATAATTCGATAGTTATGTCTCTAATTCCATATCTTGGTAGATTTACACCTATGAATCTCTGACCATAAACGTTGATGACCTTAATTACTTTTTCGCCATTGAGTGCTTTTTCAAGTATCTTCTCATTAAGCTCTTTATAACTTAATCCACGAGCATCTATCACACTTCTATCATGAACATTCACTTTCTTAATCATCTTTGGTACTACTTCTCTGTTAGTCTCATTGAAGAACAACTCAACATCTATTGAACTTCTACCAAGTTCTACAATTCCTTTCTTCATAGAAGCTATAAAGAAGCCTCCGGGCTTCAATGTCCATACTTTAGCTTCAGGACTTACCCATCTAATTTGTGCTTCTTCACTAGCCACGTAGTAGTAGTTCTCATCTTCACCAATAACTACAGGTCTAAGTTTTGCACGATCAGCAATACCTATTAAATAGATATCTTCCTCAGTAACAACACCGATAACTAATGTGTAAGGTCCATCAAGTCTAGCACCTCTATATGTGTAGAGTAATTTCTGTTCTTCAATACCTACTTCACTCATAGGTGGATTTGCAATTATTAAGGCTATCTTCCTAAGATCAAGTTTCTCATACCTCATTAAATGGTGAAAGATGAAGGCAACAACCTCACTATCAGTACCGACGAAGCTCTTAACATTAGCGTAATATCTTAGAAAGTTCATATTTGAGCCAAAAGAGCTAATGTCGCCATTATGAACGACAGCAACATTACCTGCAGAGAAAGGATGAGACCAATATGGATAATAGCCTGGCGAATTTGTTGGTTGTCTTGTATGAGCAAGCCATAGATCACCTTCGAAGTTATAGATATTGTAAAGTTTGGCCACATCATCAGGATAGCCCACTCCCTTATATACTTCCAAGTACTTGCTCCAATAGTATATTCTACCTGATCTCCCATTAATCCAAAGCTTGTAGTTGATCTCATGTATAGTCTCTTCAAGTAATTCATAATCATCAACATCTACGTGTAGTTTATAGTCAAGTATTTTTCCAGTATCTACAATAAGTTCTGTTCTCTTAACATCTACACCTTTACTTTCAAGATCGTGAATAACATCATTGAGAAGCTCCTTATTAACAAGGAAGAGTCCAAGTCTGTAATGTCTTGATGGATTTGTAAAGTCGAATCGTGCATATCCAGCACCCATTCTGCTACCTCTAAATCTGACAATGTTGATAGCTTCGAAAACGGTTAAGCCTTTAATTCTTGGTGCATTTTCCTTTCTTAAAATGCCGAGAACCCCACAGACTGCGAAGTCTCTACTTAAAGTTAAAGTCATGTTTGACCTAGAATTATCTACATTAAGTTTATTAACTATTTCTCTAACGAGCTTTTAGAAATTGAGAATAGTTATCGATGAAGAAACTTAAAAATCAAGAAATTTAGATCTACTAAACATAATGAATCAGGAGTTCGATAATTATCTCAACTTTACAGTAATTACTAAAAAGATAATGCAAAATGTCAGTATGATTACTGAAAAGTATAGATCAATAATTGCGCTTTTACCACAATATTTTAGAGGTGATTATCCCTATGGACTTATACTTCAGGAATTGCCAAAAAATCTCTATACTATACTTCTAGTGACTTACACACTTTATGGTGTATTACTTGTTTTCGTAATACTTCAACTCTGCGTGCTTAATCTCTATGGAATTAGGGCAGCAAGATACACTAATGGAGAGGTTAAACTGAGCTTATCTAGATATCCTTATCTATCTATAATCTTACCTGTCAAGAATGAGCCTATAGAGGTTATTGAAGATATGATTAAAAGATTAAGTACAATAATTTATCCCAAAGATAAGTTTGAAATTATCATAATTAGTGATGATCCAAGAGACTATTTTGAGAAAATTAAATGTAGAGTTGAATCCATTTCTGAAAAGCTTGGACTTAACGTTAAGTTACTGAATAGAGAACCTATCGGTTATAGAGGTTTAGCGTATAACTATGCAGTTAACTATGCTAAAGGTGAGATTCTCGCCTTCATAGATATAGACACTAAATTACCACCAAACTACTTCATAGAAGCTATAAACTTGCTAAATAATGGTTATGATATTGTATCTTCAAGTTGGAGAGGATATGTGACATTACCAACATCAGTAGCTAGAAGTCTCAAAGTTGTTTATGATATTTTTAATGAATTATTCTTAAGAGGTAGGTTTCTCTGTAGAGGTTTCACTATCGCTGGTGGTAGTAATGTAGTTATGAAGAGAAAAGTCTTTGAACAGTTGAACGGATGGTGTAACTGTTCAGCTGATGATCTTGACTTAAGCATTAGAGCTAGATTAAGAGGCTTCAAGATAGGTTTAATTACAAATGTCTACGTAAATGTTGAAGTACCGCCAAACTACACTATTCTTAAATCTCAGTCAGCGAGATGGTTAGCTAATGGTGTATGGGCATTAAGAAACTACATGAAGAGTATTGTTAGGTCTAGAAATTTAAGCTTATGGGAAAAGATTGACTCCTTTCTATGGCTTACACAATATCCAAGTCTCTCAGCTATACCACTGTCAATAGTTATCAGTATACTTACGTATTTATTAAACGTTATTATACCACCTATACCTATACTTACACTACAGACCATCTTCACATTGCTCTCCTTTGGAATATTCTTTAACTCAATAATTATTGGTAAGAAGTGTGGATACTCCATAATTGACATTGCAGGCTCACTAGGTAGATGTGCTATTCTGAGTATTGCCTTGTCATATTCAGCTCTCATATGCACTTTAAAAGCACTTTTTAAAGAGTGGTCATGGATACCAACACCTAAGGGTGTTAAGGTACTATCCTCTAAGACTGGAAATTTAGTACTTGAATTTACAGTAACATTGCTCTTCACAACTTTAGCCATATCCTTCATAATTCTTGAAAATTACATATTATCCATGTACTTATTAGTGAATGTAGTGTTTATACTATACGCCTTAATGAATAGTAAGATTAAGTAATGTATGACTTAATAATAATTGGTGCAGGACCTGCTGGCTCTACCTCAGGTTACGTAGCTTCACTTCTAGGTTTGAAAACTTTAATTATAGATTTTCAAGAATTTCCAAGATTTAAACCGTGCGGTGGTGGATTGACTATAAAATCACTAAAACTTTTAGAAAGTTTAGACATCAATATTGACAATATTGTTGAGAGGTATTGTAGAAAGGTTTATCTTATAACACATTCAGGAGTTTATAAGCTTGTAAGTAGTGAACCTATAATTACAACAATTTCTAGAGAGATTTTTGATAAGTATCTCCTTCAACACGCACTAGATCAGGGAGTTGAATTTATGCTCGACAAGATAGTAAGTATTGAGTGTAGAGGTGATGAAGTTATAGCCAGAGGCTTAAGAAACATCTATAGAGCTAAAGTACTTATTGGTGCTGATGGTGCATTCTCAATAACTGCAAAATCTTTAGGTAATCGTGTATGTATGAAAGATTGTGCAATAGCTTATATGAGCTACGTCGAAGATTCATACATAGACTATGCAATCCTTGACTTTACTAGAATTAAGTATGGTTATGCATGGATATTTCCTAAAAGAAATAGTTTAAATGTTGGTGTTGGCTCTTTAAGAAGAGAAAATTACACGAAAGTACTTATTAACTACATTAACGAGCTTAACTTAAAGTCAAGATTTATTAGAGGTTATCCATTACCTATAAAACCTAGAAAAATCATTGCCTATAAAAATATCATACTTACAGGCGACGCTGCTGGTTTTGTAGATCCAACAACAGGTGAAGGTATTTTCAACGCCATGTATAGTGGTTTAATTGCTGCACTATGTAGTTATAAGGCTTTAAAACTGAATACTAAACCTTCAAGTCTCTACCTTGAACTTATAAAACCATTAGTACGTAATTTAAGGCTTGGTATGTATTTAGCTCTGGGTCTCTACATTAATGATATTCAACTACTATCCAGATACTTCAATTACAGTATCTTCTCAAATACTAACCTAACGTTGAATATAGTTGGTGGTAAGATTAGTTATGTAAATGTTATTAAGAGGATTGTGAAATTGAGAGGAATTTTAAAGCAAGTAAAAAGTCTGGTTTTGAAAATGGTTAAATAAGAAACTTAATTACTCCTCTTCCTCTATAGTTTCTTCACTCTCTTCAAGAACTTCTTCACCTGTCTGTACTTCACCAACAGCATATGTTGGTCCTAGTCTCGTAATTCTTATAGTAACTTTATCTCCAGGCTTTGTTTTCGGTACAAAAACTATGAAACCTCGAATTCTTGCAATTCCATCTCCACGTTTTGAGACTTCAACAATCTCAACTTCGAGTACGTCACCAATCCTTACAGGTCTTGGCCTCGATCTACTTCTTCTGATTCCTCTTCTGGGACCTCTACGTTGAGACGTACTTATCGCCTCGTCAAGATGTTGTTAATTCTTATCTAACTTATAAGTAGTGAAGTAGTTAACATTTCAAGTAACGCTTAGAAAATAATTATTTAAATATGTGGATAAGACGCAAAATAACATAAATTCTGTGAAAGATTGAGAATATGAGATAGAGAATTGTTAAAAACAAGTTATCTTCGGAATACTATAGGCATGGTGAAGCTTAATTTAGACAAAATTAAACAATATCTACAGAGTCTCTTTAAGGATGAAGTTAGTATTAATAAAATTGAAGTTTTAGGTAAAGGCTGGCATGCCGAAACTTGGAGAATTATAGCTAAGGTTAAGGATATAGAGAGAAGTTTTGTCTTTAAGCAATTGAAGGGAGAAGCAGGATTTGGACATGACTATCCAAGTGATAGAGCTGCTGTTCTCTTAATGGCTCACAAAGATTTCAATAAACTTCCAAATCATGTCAAATCCATAGACGTCGGCTATATTGATAATGAAGGTAATCTCTACAGCGTTGGCAACTTTGAAGAATTCTTTATCATTATGGAGGAAGTTAAAGGTGAACCCTACATAAATGATCTCAGAAGAATTTTGAGAAAAGGTGAAGCCTCAAGTATGGATTACGAGAGATTGAAAATGCTTGTAGATTATCTAGTTGACATTCATAAAGTTAAGTATAGTGGCGATGAGACTTCAAGAAAAAGACTATATCTGAGGAGAATTAGGGATCTTGTTGGTCATGGAGAGATGATTTTTGGCGTAATCGATTCTGCATATCCCTTTGATAACCCATATAGAGACAAATTTATAGAGCTTGAGAAACTTGCCATTGATTGGAGATGGAAATTAAGACAATACCATCATAGACTCTCTCAAGTTCATGGAGACTATCATCCATTTAACATTAGATTTACTGAAAAGAATGAACTTATAGTTATGGATAGATCTAGAGGTGAATGGGGTGAGCCTGCTGATGACGTTTCATGCATAACCATCAATTACTTATGGTTTTCACTACTACACACTGGCAAGTTTAATGGAGTGTTTAGTCAATTATTCAAAACATTCATGAATGACTATATAGATAAGACTGGAGATGAAGAAATGCTAAAAATTATTCAGCCATGGTATAGTTTTAGAGCTATAGTTATTGCAAGCCCCCTCTTCTATCCTGAAAATCCAGAACATGTAAGAAATGCATTAATTAGATTTGCAATAAATGTGTTAAAGATTGACGTATTTAGTACTGACATAATTAATGACTTGATTAAAGAGTAAAAATCAATAGATTAGACCGAGTTAGAACAGAAAGTAATCTCTCCCGAACTAGGCTGTAGATTATGAAGAAGAGAAATAATGTTAACCTAAAATGCCCTCCTTACTTTCAAGTCTTGAGAGAATTCTTGATAAGTCTTGATAGATAAGTCTTTTTAATCTATTCGTAGAAGTCTTCTCTAGCTCTCTTTGATATTCAGAGAATGCCTGACTAAGTATGATTCCGAATGGATAGTTAGCAAATACATTTACCACTCTTCTCAATTCTTCAAGTAAGTCTTTACACTTCATTACTAGATAATGACCAATGAGTACGTAATTGTCACTACATGTTTTAACGAAATTGATAAGTTCTTTTCTACCTTTATCTGTAATTACTATATATGTTAATCCGTCAACAGTTTCTAGTTGTATTAAATCTTCAAGAATTAGTTCATTAATATCCTTCTCGATATCTTCAGAATAGAAGGGTGGTTCAGTGAAGTTATAACTCAACCATGACTTAAGCATGTATAGTATCAGTAATAGTTTAATTAAGCTAATTCTTGATTTGTGGGTATTCCACACTAGATATAGAATTATTATAGTTCTTGGTAAGGGATTGAATAACTCTCTCATGATAATTCTATGTATATTCCTTTTCTTGATAATTCTTGAAGTCTACCCAATATATGTCTTATCACTTCAGAAAGTATTTCTCTATTGTCATAACTATTCACAAGTTTCATTAACTCTTCCTTTGATTTTGTTTTTAACTCCTTAGCTATCTCTATCATTCTAGGTAATGCCCGTACAATATTGTCAACTATGGTTATGTTTGCCATTTGTGCTGTTCTTGATAGTGGGTTAAGGTCTATAGCAATTACTTTCTTACCCATTCTTCTTAAAGCTTCAGTTCTATCTCCATCTTCAAGAGGAATCATGACTACATCAGCAACATATATTCCTCTACAACTCACGCGTCTGCGTTCACTAAAAAGTTCGGGAATGATGCATAATATATCATTAACACCTAAAATTTCATCAGCACCGTTTTCTTTAAGTATTTTGGCTATTTTTTCCTCTCTCTCCTTAGTTCTATAGAAGAGATTAATTTCAATTTTAGCATTTACAAGTCTTGCAAGTTCTATAATTTCTTTAGCCACAAGTGCAGCTACATTACCATTAACAGAAATTACTGGATGTTTAGCTAGAAGCAGTAAGGCTACGGCTGCTCTCATAGCCTTTACTGCCGGTTCTATTGTTGTCTCACCAATTAGATAATCAAAACATTCACCTCGACCATGAGCAATTAATCCTTGAGGAACAACATAACCTTCTCTAAAACCTTCAATTAACTTTTCTCTAATGATTAATGACCAGTATCTTGGATGGTTTTCAGGAATTTTCATTAAGATTAATAATATAGGGTTTCAGATATAAAGCTATACTTGAAGGTTGAGATTTGTGAAGACAAGATCTATACCTAGAATTCTTAAATAATCATAATTGATGTACAATATTCGTACTAATCTCTCATCAAGATCTAGTAATTTAAGTACTAGATCACTATTACTGTAAATTTCTATGTATGGCTTCTTAAACTCAATCTTAAAGTTTAACTTTCTAAATACCTCTAAGTCTCTTCTATACATGTATAACAGTACTTCCTTAATGTTCTCTATATAATTGAGTTTTGCAATTTCTTGACAAATAATTCTACCGATATTTCTAGATCTGTTAATCAACTTATTGGTAAAGGCTTCGGCAAGAATTTCAGGATGTACCTTACATAGATCAACTATGCAGTAGATTGAGATTTTTAAACTATTCTCAACTTCATAATCGGGATAAATTATGAATTTCTTACTCAGGTCATCTTGATAGTAGAATTCATAATTAATATGTATTCCTAATTTGCCTATAGCAACTTTATTTAGGTACACTATCCTCTCATATCTTTCTGCAACTTTCAGTTTCTCTTCGTCTCTACAAGTAGTTAATATTCTAACACCATCTCTTTCAATTGATAGACAATCTCTGAAGTAGCTATAAGTGGTAGCTATAACCTTTACATTCATAGTTTTTAAATAATTTATGATTCTTGAATAATCATCAATACTTATGAAGTAGTCTAAGTATTCACCATGAAGATTAATATCATATACCATTCTTGGAAAATCTCTAATAAGATCACTTAACTTTACGTCCTTAACATCATCTTCACTTGTGATTATCTTACTAAATACTAAATTTCTAATAATGTCTTTACTTATCTTCTTTAATCTTGCTAAAACACTAACACTACATCTATACACACTCAATTCTACACCTTAACTAGATTTAATCCTAATTCCCAAAATTTTTAACTTAATAAAGGGGGTGGTTAAGGAAGTAAATATAGTAGTATGGATGTAGATTATGTAGATTTCTATGTGGAGAATGTTGAAAAGCTCATAGATATTTTTAGTAATGAAAAGCAATTAATAGATGTTCATGAAGATAAGGTTATAATTGTTGGCGATCTTCATGGAGATTATGATACCCTTAAGAAAATTCTTGAAAAGTATGATGTTAAGTCTTGGAAGTTAATTTTTCTTGGTGACTATGTTGATAGAGGTGAATATCAACTTGAAGTACTTACGGAACTCTTGAAATTGAAAATTCAATTCCCAGATAAAGTAATTATGCTTAGAGGTAATCACGAATCTCCTTTAATGAATTATGAGTATGGTTTTGTGTATGAGTTATTAAGAAAAGTGGGTGAGCAAGCCAACTTGATATATCTCAGTATCTCTCAACTATTTGCAAACATGCCATATGCAGTACTTTTAAATGATGAAGTTCTACTACTGCATGGCGGATTACCTAATAACTTAGAGAACATTCAAGATATTAACAACATACCTAAAGGTGATAATATACCTAGAAATAAAATAGCGCTCCAAATCTTATGGAATGATCCTTCAGATAACGTTCAAGGTTTTCAACCAAATTATCTGAGAGGTTATGATCCTGTAAACTTTCCAATATACGTATTTGGGCCAGATATCACTAGTAAATTCCTAAGGAAAAATAATTTAAAACTCATAATTAGAGCTCATGAATATTTTGAAAATGGTTATAAATGGTATCATAATGGTCAGTTACTGTCAATATTTACGTCAAGAGCAGGTCCTTACAGTTTCGTTAAACCTAAAATTGTAGTTTATCAGAGAGGTAGTGAAGATATTAAGGACAGAGTGAAAGTGATAAGTCCTTAAATAATCTTGGCAGTAATGACTGTAATGTTGTCTGTACCTCCTTTCTCATTTGCCAAATCAACTAGTTTTCTAGTAATAAGTTTAGGATATCTAAATCTCATAACTATTTGATAAATTTCTTCATTGCTCACTAGATCAGTTAATCCATCAGTTGTTAAGAGAAGGTAAGAATTTTTCTTAAGATTTATAGGTCCATACATGTCAATTCTATTTATAGTAACACCAACAGCTTGTGATATTGTATGAGCATCAACTTTATGATCCATAGTTATCTGTTCAATACCATAATCATCAATAATATATACTCTAGAGTCGCCAATATGTGCAATATACATTTCATTATTAGTAATTAAGCATCCTGTAAAAGTTGTTCCACAACTTTTGCCTAAATACCTAGCGTACTCTTGAATTTCCATGTGAGTTCTATTTATAATACTTTCAAATACTTTGAAAGGATTATCATTACTAATTATTGGTGAATAATCTAGCAAATTTCTAATCATGTATAGACTAGCTCTTTCACCAGCTTCAAAACCACCAACACCATCAGCTACAGCAAGTACGTGCCATGACTTTACACCATGAGGTGTACATAGCTTTATCGATATTGAGAGAGCAGAATCTTCATTATTATCTCTCACTAAACCTTTATCAGAGTATAGATCATGAAGTATTAAGTTCTTCGATAATCTCTTTGAAATGTTTATAACATCCTCTTCAGAGAGAACTTCCAAAATACCAATAACTTCTCTATTATTTACTACAAAACGAAGACTAACATCTCTGCCTAGCTTATCGATTCTCTTAAGTTTTCTGCCATTACGATAAATTGTGAAGAATCCATCCATACCATTGATAACTAATCTATCTTCCCATACAATCACGTAATTGACATTTCTACCACATCTCTCTAGAATAGAACTTACACTATCAACATTACCACCATGATTTACTAATTCTGTTAGAAAAAGTCTTAATGTTGATATAATGTCATTTAAATCTCTTGAAGTCATTATTCCTTGATTTTCAAAATATTGATTATGTGTAGACACTTTAACTGTGAATGATATGGTATAGTTCATTGAAGATTCTCTGCACGTAATTATTCTCCATAAGAACTTCCTACCCCTCTTCACTGAGTATTACAGTAGAGATTACAATATTAATTTTACTTGTAATTTTTGAAAAATTATCATAAACTCAAGATCTTCATTTACTTAAAGATTCTACAAACCACATTTCGTATCTTGGGAGATCATGATTTAGAATTCTTTCACTGCTTTCTAGGCCGTGTTGATTAATGGCAGGTAGTACTTATGTCTTCTCTTTCTCTTCCTCCTTTACTTTTGTACCTTCTGCATACGGTTTTTCTTCGAATTCTCTAACTGGTAATTCCTCTTCTTTCTTTTCAGCATATACTTGAGTACCTACTGGCGGTTTTTCTGGTTTTGTTATTTCTTCCTTTCTTACTCTTGTAAATCTTTGCATAATTACTGTTGTAGCACTTCTTATTCTATCTCTAAACACGTAACCTATAGATAGCACTCCGAGACCTAGACCTAAACCAATACTTCCTGTATAGTCTTTATACCAGTATAGTTCTACCTCTGTAGGTTCTTTAACTGTAAAACTTACATATTCACTTCTATATTCTTTACCATTCATTACCCATTTATCGAAAAGTACTCTCACTAAGAAGCCAACTTCACCACTGGGTTTGTATGTGTAAGCATCAATACTGAATCTTCTTCCCTCATCAACCCATTCGCTAAAAACTTCTTCTCTGCTACTATCAATCACGTTATATACAGCTACTAAGTACTGTTTCACCCATTTAGCTTCGCACTTTATAGGCTTATTTACAGTTATGGTTATTGTTGTTAAAGTTGAGTAACAATCACCAGTCCATCTGTCGAATCTCCATCTAACGTCAGGTCCTGCAGATCTATATTCAGGTACACTTAAATGTAGTATCTGACCCTTTCTATACCATTCTTCACGTTCTGCGCCACCAATTTTATCCTCAATAACTACTAGATACATTTCTTCAAAGTATGCTTTAAGTTCTGTTGAATGTTCAAGCTTTAATTCTCTTGACGCTGTTGTAACTCCGTCACTCCACTTAGAGAATATATACTTAACATCACTACTAATCTTTACTTCTGAAGGAACTTTAATTTCATAAGTTCCTGGAAGTAGCCATCTCTCACTTATACATTCAGTACCTAACTTAATACATACATCAATAGGTGAACCATCAGTAAGTACTGCCTCTACTTTCAGCTTTACATAAATGATTACAGGAATGTCAAATTCATCAGTATACTCCTTACCTGTATATTCAGATACATACGTTAATTGAAGTCTAATATTACGTCTACCTCCTTCGTGAGGTATTATTCTCATAGTTATAAGAACTTCATCATTAGGACCAAAGCTGTACTTATCGATACTTACATCTACATGTGCATCGAAGTTTGGTCTCGGAATTATACTTACAATTCTGCCACTCCACCCAGTATTCTTTAACCTTACCGTTAAGGTGTTGATAGTTTCCTCCTTAAGATTATCAGTACCCGTTGTTGAAATTAGTATGAAGGGTCCTGGACGTGGAGGTATAACATTTACTGTTATACTTCTTGAATCATCAAGCTTGCCTCTACCATAAACGTAAACGTCAATAGTATCTACATAACCTTTAGGTACTTCCTTAAAGGTTACTTTGAATTCCAGAGTTACCGTGTCTTTACTATCAATTGTCACTACATAACTTGCACTATAAAGTCCAGCTCCAGACTTAACTACAACTTTATAGCTATATCCAATCTCTCCAGTATTTTTAATAGCTACTCTTAACCTATACGTACGATCTATAATTATTGTATTGACGTTTCTACCTTCTTCATCAATAATACTTACATCAAGAATTTCTGCTCTCGGATGATCTCTCTCAACCCAACTCGTGGAACCAGAACCACAATTATATGCATCACATGCGTGTATGGTTAGAGTGTATGTACATCCTTCACATATAGGTTCGACAATGTCAAAGCGGAGAGCATAATTGTAACCTCCACTTAATACTCCAGACCAATAGTACGTGCCGTATGGAGTTCTTAAAGTTATATCAACTGTAGTACTTCCTGTAAATTGTTTGAGACTGAAGACTACATAGATAGTTTCACCAAGATAAACCTCACTTCTAACCCTACCATAAACATCATACACCTTCACTGGAATTTGTGAAGGACTTGATGGTGATGGAATGGTTACCGTGACAGGTATGTACGTTGTAGGTGTTGGAACTTCCTGTGAATATACTATCAATGATAAGGTGAGAAGTAACGTTAAGGAAACAATTATAGCGAGCATAACCACACTAATTACTGTCCCCTTACTCATAGATTAAACATAGAGTTTAGTATTTTTATAGATTGCTTAATCAAACTTATACAGTGGCAATATCGTAATATTCATAATTAAATCTTCTTCTCCTAAAGTACTTAATGATTAATAGTGAACCTATCACTCCCATACAGACACCAATAAATTGCATGATTAATATAACTACTACTGTTAAGGGTAAATTCAACATTATACTACATCTTGAGAGTCTTGTAGGTAATTTGATACTGTAAGTACCTTTTAAAAGATCAAGTATTGATATGTATTTACTTATTTTTTCACTTTCTTTAAAGCCTTCCCTACTAAGTATTATATCAAGATAAGATGCAAGAAAACCAACATTAATTTCAACTTCGCCTCTAATCTCATCAATAACATCATTAACTTGGTAAGTTTTATTATCATAATTTATAACTAAATCTTTCACCTTTAACTTCCATATATAAGTATTATTCAGGTATTGAAAACTTTGACTTAAACTTTCATTGAGAATGTACATATCTACTTTATGATCAAGTATGTATGTATTGTTACTCAATTTCAGATTAAAACTGTAAGTTAAGTTTTTGAACTTAATACTAATCATTAACTTTCCATCTTGAGACTTGAAGTGTATCTTAAATATGCTCCTTGAAATATTGGTAAGAAGTATCTTGAAGTCTTCGTAATTCTTACTTATTGAAATTGAAATGTTGTTATTGAACTTTATAAAGTCAAATATAAGATCGTTAAGGCAGTAAGTTCCGGAAAATCTAACATCTAGATAAATAATTAGATCAAGCCTATCTTTTGAAAGTACTACCTGATCAATACAGTGTTTAAATTTGTATAGTAAGCTCCATTTGACATGTTCATCAAGTTTTGTAGCATTTATGACTACGTCAGGCTTGAATGATGTTAACTTAGAGGTGTATGTAGTGTTTGTTTCTAAGTTGTAGGTGTAGATTCCTGTACTATTTTTGAATATAAATTCATTTTCACTAACTTTGCCTAAAATAACGTCTTTACTACAATTAATTCCTCTAAACTTTGATAATGTTGTTAAATTGTAGATATAACACTCATTATGATATTCAATTATGTAATAGCTTCCTAGTCTTAAAATTAGAGTTACATTACTTAAATTATTTGAAAAATTTTTACAAATAAGAACGTTATTTCTGAGAACACAATCATCCAGTTTGATATCAAATTTTCTATCAAAATTTGTTACGTTAATTACTATGTATGGATTAGACTTAATTATCGTGCTGAAAGTTGTTATTAGCAGTATTGTAAAAAGTATTACCAAGATTTTTAGTAACTTTAAGTACATTATCTAGATCTTATGTCTGATATACTTGTGTTGATGATTCTAACTTGAAGGTTATGTTTAATACTCCTCCTGGACTTATTACATCACCGTCTTTTAATTCTTGAGGTCCTTTACCTTTGATTTCTCTACCATTTAGTAGA
The DNA here is from genome assembly GCA_964390355.1 of uncultured Thermoproteaceae archaeon. GTDB lineage: Archaea > Thermoproteota > Thermoprotei > Thermoproteales > Thermocladiaceae > CAYMHS01. The sequence continues at coordinate 49,772 of CAYMHS010000007.1, forward strand.
GTTCCGTTAGTGCTATTTAGATCTTCAATATACCATCTATTACCTCTAATATATATCTTGAAGTGTCCGCCGCGTTCCTCTCTAGTAATGTAGGCTAGCACGTCTGGATGAACACCCCATTTCTCAAAAGTTTCACGACCAAAGATTTTAACTGTCTCAGTGACAGGTATTTCTGTACCGTTGGGTAGTACTAGACGGTACAGTATAGTTCCAAATTTAGTTTCAGGAGCTGTAGGACGTGGAGGTGCTACTCTTGTTTCAGGGTGTGGAGGTGGTGATGGTGGAGGTGTAGGTGCTAGTGCTTTTCTAGTTCTACTATAGGCTATGAAACCTCCAATCGCTGCAATAGCTATAGCTGCACCTATAGCTGCATAGATCCATGACGGTACACATCCACACTCTATAGCGCATGGATTTACTTGTACCCAAGTACCTTCTGAAGAACATCTGTAGAGAGCACCTCCCATACATCTGGTCTCTCCTGGTACACAACCTGCTGCTGCACCTATTGTTATTGTTAATGCAGGAGCCTCTACAGTGCCTGTTGCGGTTGTGAATACTGTCACTATATCCCATTGACCACTCTCCATCTGACTAGTAACTGAAAATACATAAATACGTTCAACTAAATCTCTCAAATCTATTTGAACATTTCTTAAAGGTACAGTCTGTACGCCACGTGGAGATATGACTGCAACTGTCAAGGTAGGTTGGCATGGTTGGGTACTGGTGATGTAAAGCCAAACTTCTTCCCCAACATTAAATGATGCTTTGGGTTCTGAACTATAAGGACCACAAACGACTACTCTAACTTGTCCACATCCAGGAACGGCAATAACTTGTTCTTGAGCATATATTATAGACGTCAAGTACGTAGTTAATAGTGTAGTTAAGATCATTAACAAGGTAAGTGTGAAGTGAAGTGTAACGTTATTCCTAATCATCACTACTCACAACATTTGTATTGTCTCTGTTATTTTAAATTTTGTTTCTTTATTAAACTTTAAAGAATAAACTTTCAACTTGTTAAATTTTCAATTTAGAGTAGTATTTTTAACTATATTAAAGAGATTAACTGTGGGTCATGCATATACTTAAACCTGGCATTAAATTTGCTGGTAAGTATGTCATTATTAAGCAGTTACGTGTAGGCGGTATGAGTTGTATTTGGCTTGCGAGAAGTGATGAAAACTTCTATGTTGTTGTTAAGGAGCCAAGACTTGATAGTAATGTTGAGATCAATATTGAGAAGATTAGACATGAAGCAAAAGTTCTAAAGAACGTTAAACATGCCAACATTGCTAATCTAATTAAGGCTTATGAGATCATGAAAATACCTGAACAGATAAGATTAACAACGAAGTTATTACCTGTAATTTTAGTCTTAGAATATGTTAACGGTCCTAGTCTTGAAGATTTTAGAAAACATTACTCACTAAGTGATGATGATACTCTCAACATTATGAGGCAGTTATGTAGTGTCGTCTCTTACATTCATAGAAATAACATTGTTCATAGAGACATAAAGCCAAGCAATATTCTACTTCAAGACTATGCTATTGTTAAACTTATAGATTTTGGAACAAGCAGATACTATTTTGATCAACCAATATCTGGTGAAGCTGTCATATCGCCAGGCGGCTATACAGCACCTGAACAACATAGAGGTATTGCTATGCTTCAAAGTGATATATGGTCTCTAGGTGCTGTCCTATATTTTCTACTTACAGGTAAAGATCCTATACATGACTTGACAGGTTATCCACATAATATAAAGTATTTACCAGATCCTAGAAGATTTAAAAGAGATGTTGATGAGAGATTTGTAAGAACTATTCAGAAAGCTATGAATCCTAATCCAAGTCTTAGATACTTAACAGCTGATGAATTTTTATCAGATCTTTTGGGAAAACCTATCGAGTACATCAAATCAACAATTCAATTACTAATTAAAGGTGAAGTGTACGGTATCGATAGTGATGTAGTAGTTATTGGTAGAGGTGATGATCCAAGCAAGTCTGTCGAGATTATTCATGAGAGAGATCACGTCATGGTGAGAGTGTACGATCCAAATTACTACATAAGTAAGAGACACTGTATGATATTTAAAAGAGGAGATAAATGGTTCATTAAAGATTTAGGTAGTTTAAATAAGACGGCTATATATAGGCAAGAGGTGGGATGGATCGTTATACATAAAGGATATAGAGTTGAGTCTAATGAATTTGAACTAAAAAGTGGTGACGTAATTTCTATAGTTTATGATGAGTCTAAAGGACCTTATCTTCAAGTAACTGTTAAGTTTATGTGAAAAATTCACTTCTCCTCAACTCTACAATTGATTCTTACTTTACGTAATGGATAATCCATCAATCTTCATAAGTCTCTCAAGATCTAATAATACCATTCCTAATGGACTAACAACATAATCATCAATAATTCCTTTATGTACATGACAATTAACAATAACGTTTACTAAGATTTTCATAGATTCACGATTATCAAGAATTAACTTCTAATTCAAATACTGGCTTGTTCATAGTATGGCGTACTTACTTCACCATCGTCCGTTTAAGTTTAATCTTTTTGCAGGTTCTAGGAATTACGATATCTGGTGTGTCGATTTCAAGACCATTAATAGTAGGTTGCAGTTTTAATAACATTATTATCCCTCTTTAACTTACTTTAACGCTACAATTCTTCCTGTAACTTCAAGGATGACATCACATAAAATTTCTAGACATGATTCAAAATTAAAATATGTGAAATAATCAAGTATTTTCACATAAATTGCATCTCTATAAGATGAAGTATTTTTAAATATGTTAGAGGAAGGTTATATACTCAGTGATGAGCATCCCTGATTTTGATTAGATGAAATAGCCTTGTCCCCGGCTGATACTTTAAGAATCAGTGCAGATCGTTTTAATCATTCATCATTAGGTCCGTTCTCATCATTGAAATAAGATTTAGATAGTTTTTCTAGGTGTTGTTGCTCCACAGGCTGTACAGTGTAGTACGTATATTCTACCTTCTTTAGTTAAATATGTATCTATTGAATTACATACTGGACATACTACATAAAACTTTATGTATCTTTCATAAACTGTCTCTAATGTTCTTGGACTTCTCTCAGCATATATTGTAAATGCTTCACCTTCAATATTTCCTGGTACTGCAAGTTCTTTGAGAAAGAATCTAGCGACATGTGATGGATCTCTATTAAGTTTTTGACAAACTTCTTTGAAGTTCTGGATAATAGTTCTTTTAGGAAGGGTTTGTATTTTTAATCTTGGAATTTCTTGTCTTCGCTGTACTCTAGGAGTTATCACCTTATATGCCTTATCAAGTAGTTTCATGTAAAGCTCATCAAAACTCATTAAAGAATACATCGTGATAAACTTATTAAAACTATTTCCTTAAAACTCCAAGAATTATGAAGATTACACTTCTCGGTTTAGGTGGTTGGATTTCTAATCCATGGCTCGAATATGTTTCAATACTTGTAGAATCAGGTAATGATAAATACCTAATAGATGCTGGTGAAGGTGTGTATAAGGTTTTAAGAAGAAGTTTAAAAATAGACATTAACGAGCTTACTGGAATAATAATTACTCATGCACATGGTGACCACATTCTAGGTTTACCTACAATCTTCTTATGGGCTTACTATAGGGGATGGCATGTTAAGGTAATGGCTCTCTCAAATGTCGTCAATGACATTAAACAATTAGTTAAGGCTGTACATATGGAGAAAACCTTGTCGTGTGTTGAATTTATTGAATTTTCCTCAAGTAGTGAACCCATCAAGATCTATGAAACTGAAAGTTCGGAAATTTATGCAGCAAGTACTAATCATGTGATCGAGTCTGTGGGTATTAAAATTATTGAAAAAAGCTCAGGAAAATCCATAACGTATACAAGCGACACAGCACCAAGTGATAATATAGTTAAACTCGCCATGAATAGTGATGTAATTATTCATGAAGTTAGTATGAGTGAGGGTTTTGAAGAGCATGCTCATAAGCATGGACATAGCACTATAAGAGATGCTTTAGAAATTGCAAGAAAGGCTAGATGTAGGTACTTAATACCAGTACATTACTATGTTAAAGAAATTGTGATACCCAAACATGTAGAAGTAAATATCATACTTCCAATACCATATCAAGAAATAATCATCTAGTAATGGAACCTTAAGTTGAATGTAGACTTTAAAGATACTTCATCATTATCCTAGATCTAACAAATAAGAGTTTAAGATATTCTTAACATGATTAGAGATTGGCTTAACATGAATGACGTTAAGAGGTGTATCGATAATTTTTTACACATTACGTGAAGTCTCTTTCGGAGACATCCATAAATTAAAAAATTCTCCTAAGCACTATGAAGTTCTCATAGATGAAGTGGAAAAGTTATTATTAAGCATTAAAATACTTGTAGTAAATGAGTTATGAAGAAATTTTCACAAAGTCAAGACAGGTATATGAGATTGCTAAGAAAATCTTTCCAGGAGGTGTCAACAGTCCAGTACGTTTAATGAGACATTTACCTTATCCTTTCTACGTTAAGAGAGTTGAAGGCGCTTTCATTGAAACTATTGAAGGTGTAAAACTTATCGATTACTGCATGGCCTTTGGACCATTAATTCTAGGTCATAAACCTAAAGTCGTTGAGGAAGCTGTTAAGGAGTTTTTAAGTAATGGCTGGATGTTTGGTATACCTACAGAGATAGAACTCGAACTTGCCAAAACCATTATGAGACATTTTCCAAGTGTTGAAATGATTAGATTTGTGAATTCAGGTACTGAAGCTACTATGAACGCTATTAGACTTGCAAGAGCGTATACAGGTAGGAAAATTATTGTTAAATTTGATGGTTGTTATCACGGAGCTCACGATTATGTTCTCGTAAAGGCAGGTAGTGGCATAGCCACTTGGGGAATACCTACAAGTCTTGGTGTTCCTGAAGAAGCAGCAAAGTTAACCATAGTCTTACCGTATAATGATGTTGAAAAACTTGAAAAGACTTTTCAAGAACAGGGAGATAAGATTGCCTGCGTAATTATTGAACCTGTAGTTGGTAATTTTGGACTTATACTTCCTGAAAAAGATTTTCTTAAGAAGCTTAGAGAACTATGTACAACATACGGCTCTATACTCATTTTTGATGAGGTAATTACAGGTTTTAGACTAAGTCTAGGTGGTGCTCAAGAGTATTTTAATGTTAAAGCAGATTTAACAACACTTGGTAAAATTATTGGTGGTGGTTTTCCAATAGGTGCTTTTGGAGGTAAGAAGGAAATTATGGAAATGATAACACCTAGTGGTCAAGTATATAATGCAGGAACCTTCAATGCACATCCAATATCTATGATTGCAGGATTAGTAACTATCAGAGAACTTGAAAAAGAATATCCATATAAGATAGCTAATAAAGCTAGTGAGGAAATTGTAAAAGCAGTTAATGAAGAAATCTCAAAAATAAGGATCAATTTCAAAACTAAACACATAGCATCAATGTTTCAACTCTACTTTACTGATAGAGAGATCAAGAATGCTGATGATGTTAGGATGTGCAATGTAGATCTGTATAATAGACTACATAGTGAATGCTTAAAGAACGGACTATACTTAACACCAAGTCAATATGAAGTCAATTTCACCTCAGCTGCACATGATGAAGAAGTTGTAAGTAAGACCATAGACATACTTGTTAGATGTTTGAGAAAATTAGAAACTTCATGATTTGACTTTCTTCTCTATCTTTTCTCTAACTTTGATACTTTTAATGTACGCTATTAATGGGTTCTTAACGCTGCATGCCATATTGTTTGGACATAATCCCAAACTATTCAATTCATCACAATTTGGTGGCATGTAAAACTTTCTACCACCTTTAAGGCCTGCAATATGTTCTACTTGATACCTAGTTATCTTCTCATTAAAATCAGCAACTGTTCTAAAAAGATCAACAATTTCTTCAACAACTTCCTCTACTGGCTTTTTTTCATAATCAATTTTTACCCTAAGTAGAAAAGCAGCAACAGTGAATCTGGCCATATGGCTGGGATTACCTCCCGACTTTATATCGTTAATAATAGCTTCAATACAGGGTGGGTATGTTCCTGTAATTACATGTTTAGAAGTTGCTGATCTATACTTAACCTCTAACTCCCAGTAGATTCTTTCAAACTCTCTATCTAAGATCTTAACAATACTTTCAATTAGATACTCATTTTCTCTAGCATTTCTAATCATGCTCATTATCATTTTTTTAACATATTCTTCAACATATCTTATAAATTCCTTAATGTCAAGTAGGACGTATCCCTGAATTACATATCTATTTATCAGTTTCCAGTTAGGATCGTTTTTAGGCATGTATTTTAGGTAAGACCATACTGGCACTGCTATATCGAAAACTTCTAAAAGAATGTCTGAATTTGTGATGTCATGTAGAGGTTTGAAATCGATACCTAACTGATAGGCAATGTATAGTACACATTCACGTACTTCACATTCAAGGTAATTGCTTAATCTCTTAGCTTCGATATTTGCAAATTTAAACCAAGTCTTTTCAGGAAGTTTTGACATTATCATTATAGCTACATAATGTGCAAGTAATTCACGGTATGTATTATCAAAATTATCACTTATCTTTCCATCAATTAAAGCTTCTTTAATAATTTCAAAACCTCTCCGGATAATTTCCTCATTCTTAAGAAGTTCATTAAGTCCTAAATTCTTGATTCTATTCTTAGCATCTTTAGTAAAGGGATACTTTACTAGGTAATAATCATACTCTCTACTTCCTGGTCTTAAATTACCAAGCTTAATACATGCCTCAATATTGATTGACATTACTAATATACTAAACTCAGTAAAGAGATTTATAATGTAATAACGTGAAGAATTAACTTAATATTTAAGTATCACTTCAGATGTATGTTAGAAAATGAACTTACAACATCTTAGAAGACGTATTGATGAGATTGATGAAGAACTTGTCAAACTTTTAAGTGAAAGATTCAAGATAGTTAAAGAAATTGCAAAATACAAAGTACTAATTTCTCAACCCATTCTTGATCATGAGAGAGAAGAACACGTTAAGCAGCATTGGCAATTACTTGCTAGAAATTATGATGTACCTCTTGAAGTAGTTCACGATGTTATTTCAAGCATTCTTAAGTTGTCAAAGATAGCTCAAGTTAGAGAAAAAGTTGAAAAATGGAGAGATTCTTTAAACGTTCTTATTCTTGGTTCAGGCAGAATGGCGAGAACTTTCGAGAAGCATCTTAAGCTTCTTGAACTTAAAGTTAAAGTATCAAGTTGGAGAGGTAAGGAGTGGTTGAACGAGACTGATAAGTACAATATCATTATGTTAACTACAAGACCAGACTCTATATATTCTGAAGAATTTAAGCAACTCTTAGATAAATTAAAACAAGATACTATACTTGTAGATGTATTTTCAAGTAAATCAAACATCTTTCATTACATAGAAAACGAGTGCCTAGTCAGACAAATCAACTACATAAGTACACATCCACTCTTTGGACCACTTGACTATCCTGTAGGTGAGACTATAATAATCATTCCAAGTAAATCATGTAAAGCAAGTGCATTAAAACTTATTGAAGAACTCTTTAAGGATCTTGGATTTAAAGTGAAACTCTTACAATCTATTGATGAGCATGAGAAAGCTATGGCTGTTGTTCAAGTAATACATCATATTCATCTATTGAATCTTATGCTCAGTCTACATAGGGCAAGTAAGCTCTTTAATATTGATTTTAGAGAATTCTCAACATATAGCTTAAAGTTAACATCTAAGGTTCTTAATAGAATTAGAGAACTTATAAACGTAATACTTGAAATACAGCTAAGTAATAAATATGCAGGTAATGCTAGAGCTATTGTCAGGGATATACTTAGCGAACTTACACAATGCATTGAAAATGCTAAAAATGTGGAGACTGCATTAAGATGTGTTAGTGATACTTCATGAGGTATGGACTTTTAGGGTATAGAATTAGTTACACTCTCTCACCAGTAATACATAACACACTTTACAGATTACTAAATATTAATGCGGTATATGAAGTTATAGATGTAGAACCTGAAAAATTAACAGATGTAGTTGATTACTTACGAAACATTAATGGATTTAACATAACTATACCCCATAAAGTTTCATTTATTAAATATCTAGACCTTATAGATAAGACTGTAGAGATTACAGGTTCTGTAAATACCGTGAAGGTTGTTAATGGAAAGTTTATAGGATATAATACTGATGTTAATGGAATAATAAATTCATTAATAAGTTCAAAAATTAATAAATTATCAGAAGATGACATAGCACTAATTCTAGGTGCTGGAGGTGCAGCACGTGCAGCAATCTATGCACTCTACATTATGGGAGTTAGAAACTTTGTTATAGTTAATAGATCTAGAGAAAGAGCTCTAGAAACCATCACCTACTTGTCAAGAAGTTTAAGTAATGTGAATTTCAAGTATGTAGAGTGGAGCTTGAGAAATGATGCAGCTAATAAGTCAGACATTATTGTAAATTGCACACCTGTAGGTACTTGTAGTAATGAATCTCCACTTGACAAATCTAACCTATCAAGTAATCACTTAGTTATTGATCTTGTATATAGACCAAGAGTAACTAAACTACTAAGTTATGCCATACAAGCAGGGGCAAAAGTGGTTGATGGGTTAAAAATTCTGATATATCAAGCTTTAGAGGCAGAGAAGATATGGTTAAATATCGATGTAGTTCAAAGAAAGTACTTCGAAAAAATTGAGGAAATGCTAATCTCTCATGATCTTGAATGTTAAGTCTTGCATTAATACTGGGAGCTCAT
>CAYMHS010000007.1:58660-82672 GCA_964390355.1 uncultured Thermoproteaceae archaeon
GGGGGTGGGATTTGAACCCACGCCCCCATACGGGGACGGGCTTTCTACGTTATTGAAAATTACATAGCAGGCCCGCGCCTTAGACCAGACTCGGCCACCCCGGCTCTTGCGTGAACTTAACGTTTAGGAAGATTTTTAAACTTTCTCTAACTACTCATCATTACTTTAATTTAAATGGTATTAATCTCTCTTTAACCCTCCTAAATTTTGGATGATATATATAGTCTATACATGTTCCTTTTGCTCTTCTAATCTCCATATGTTCTATGAGCTCTCTAAATACTCCACCTACAATTCCATCAGCGATGATTACGTATCCTTGTGCAGTTTCTTTAGTGATTTTAGCACCAGGTAGTGGTGTTATTCTCCTCACAGGTGCTATTTTTGAAAGTCTCTTAACTAGCTCATCATAAACCTTAGACATTCTTACAAGTCTACCAGAGACAATTATTTCTTTAGGTTTTGGAACTGAAATCAACATAGCCATAACAGCCTTCTCGATACTTTCCATCATTGCTTGCCAAGCAATTCTGCATTTTTCATCATTTTCAATATTTTCAATAAATTCTTCAGGACTTGCTTTACCTGTAATTGATATACATCCGCCAGTAAATACATCCGCTTTTTCCCAAAAACCAACAAGTTGTACAAGCTCCAAATCAGTCCATGACATAGTTAGAAAGCCAGGCCCTGGCATTGTAGTTCCTCCAAAACCATCAACAATTTTTCCATTCCTAACACCAATAACAGCATTATATCCAAAACCCATCTCTACAAGTATAAGTGAAACTTCACTATAAGGTATTCTTAATCTTCTTGCTTGATCATAAGTAGCTAATACAGTAACGCTGAGCTTATCTGCTGTACCCATATCCATCTTGTTTATCTTTCTATGAATAGGTACTGTTGGTAAGTTAATTACTCCAGGAATAAAACATACAGGTAATTTTCTTCTCTTCATTTCCTTAATAATTTGTGTCATTGTGTAGTAGATGAATGCTCCAATAAAGCCTCTCTTTAAAGCTTTTTCAATCTCCTCTCTACTTGTTAGAAGTATATACGTGTAATACCAATCTTCAAGAATACTTTCAGGAATTTCATCTAGGTAAGTAATTTCAACACCATAACCTGAAGGACCAGTAATTAAATCTACAGGCAAAGCTTCCTCAATAGCGTCTATGAGGAGTTTGGGATCTTTAGCAACATCTACAGTCTCAAGACTTTCTTCAAAATATACTCTACCATCTTCTAGACCGCAGAGATCAAGACTTTTAGTGCCTGGATCAATACCTAGAACTCTAACCATGCTTTAAATAATGAATAACTAAGAAAATTAATACTTTAATTACGATTCTAATGCAAAATTAACTGTAGAAGTGTTGAAGTGCAGAATGACAAGATAAATAAATAAGTTAAGAAAGTTAAAGTGATGAAGTTCTGAATTTAGAAGAGTTTTAATCTCTATTTAAAAATGATTTACAGAAGTTCAAATATAATTGAAAGTGAGTTAATAATATCGTAAGATCATACTGTAGACTTAATTCTGAAGTACTTAGGAATCGATAACGTATAGTTTTTAAAGCTAATAGTGCTATATCTTTCAGCCTCAATACTGTAATTGAGTATTGGAGATTTAATAACTATTGTATGGTATTCACCAAACTCACCACAAGGATCAATCTTCAAATTCTCAATAAGTTTCAAAAATAGTTGAACATTTTCTTTACACACCTTAAATCCAAGAATGTTCTCTAAACCTTTCTTAACAGCAAAGACTATAAATTCAACGTCATCGAAAATCATTTCCTTCAATAATTCTTCTGTGTCATGGTTAAGTAATGGTTCTATAAGCTCTACATCACATTGTTTACATATCTTTTCTAACCATTCTACATGCTCAGTAATGTATATGTCACCTGCGATTAGATAGCTAATGCCATATTCTCTAAGTACTTTACACAACTTACTAGGTTCTGCACTTATTAATCTACAATTCATGAGCTTTGCATGTATCGATAATATGTGACTCACATAATCGTGAAGGTTAGATCTTGTGGGCGTAATTCTAATTAAATACTTAACATTAAGTCTAAACTTTCTCATAACTTCAATTATTGAATAATGACTTTCCTTTCCTCCTGAATAGAGAACTCCAATCATGACTTCAAAAGAAACTCTAGGAAGAATATCCTATTTATAAGTTATCTCTTAACTAAATACCGTAACAGAATGACATATAAGTAGTTGAGAACTTCGAAGAGAGGAATAGATGATGAAAATTATATACACTCTAGGTCACTCAGATAGAAGTATTGATGAATTTATAAATATATTAATTAAGCTTAAAATTAAAGTATTAATTGATGTGAGAAGATGGCCAAGTAGTAGGAGGCATCCACATTTTAATCTTCTAAATCTTTCAAGAACTCTAGGCAATTATGGAATTGACTACATGTGGATTGAGAAACTTGGTGGATATAGAAAGTTCAATATTGATGTTCCTGATTATGGAATTGCTAAATGTTTTGAAAGCGAAGGTTTTAGAGCATACGCAACATACATAACGAGGAATTTAGAAGTTAAGAAGTGGTTAAGTATACTCTTAGATATAGCTTCCCAATGTTTATGTATTATCATGTGTAGTGAAAAACTTCCATGGTTTTGTCATAGAAAAATACTTTCAGATTACTTGGTCATCAAAGGATTCAGAGTACTTCATTACATCGATGAGGATAGTATAATTGAGCATAAATTATCGAGATGTGCAAGAATTGTGAATAATGAGCTTGACTATGTTTAATGATTAGTAGCTGACGTGAGGATATATTAGATGTATATTACCTAGTATTCTTTCTCTCCAACCAATTCTGATACCCTTCTGTACAATGTATCCACCATTACCATTACGATCATCAACTTTTAATAATCTATAAGTAACATTGTTAAGCCACTTTTTAGCATAGGTGTATGCTTTGAATCTCTCTTCAGGGCTTGGACTTCTAAACTCTAATTTAGGAATAGGTACGTAAGGATCAATGATCAGTTCAATTTCAGAATCTAGATTTTGACTGATCCATTTTGCGAGTTCTTCAATATCTTCAAAATCATTGAGTTGAGGAATGTGTACAGTTTCAATGCTGATACTCAACTTTCTATTATACATAGATTTGACATTACTTAACACTACATCAACATCCTTACCAGTAATGAGTTTATGCTTATCATTAATTATGGACTTAATACTTATAATGATCTTATCGTTGATGTCAAATTTAGATTTACATAGTTTATCTAGGTAATTATTGTTGAGAAGATAACCGTTAGTCAGCATTCTCACCTTAATGTCGTACTTCTTTAAGAAATTGATTATGCGCGGTAGGTTGGGATCAAGACTTGGTTCACCACCACCAAGCACTGCATAGTTGATTTCAAAGTCTTTATTCAATTCTTTGATAAGTTCTTCAAACTCACTAATTTTCAGAAATTTTAGTTCTTCTTTATGTAAGAGATTGAGAATATAACTTGGTAAGTGTGTATCGTATATGCTTAAATTATTGATACATATCTTACAGTTGAAATTACATCCGAAGAATCTTACATAAAGAAGTTTGTCCCTTTCATAGAATGTTATGTTAAAGATTTTCGTCAACATTAATTATGGTTACGTCTTTAAGTTACGACTTTTCTTCTTTAATCTTTCCTCTGAGCTTTAATATTCTCTCTATTTCTTTTTGTGCAAGTTTTAAGTGAAATTCAAGTTCAGGAATGTTGTATCTTCTAGAAACTTCCATACCGTACTCCATAAGCTCATTGATTTCACGTAAATTCTTCTCAGCGAGTAGTGAATTTATTGAATATACAATACACTCTACAAGTTTTTCCTTAAATTCAAGCGCCTTCTCATTATTACCATCACTTACGGCCTTATTGTATAGATTCTCCCATCTACGACAGCTAACCATGATTTATCCCTTTCTCCTTCTTTCTAATCTGTTTATTAAAGTTTTTACTTTTCTAATAATTGAGATGTATGCCTTATCGAGACCGTAGTCTTTAGCTTCCTTGACAATATCTTTCAACCTAGCTTTAGCGAGTTTAACATCGATATTGCCTTTTAAGAGTTCAGTCTCAAAATTTCTCAGCTTAATGACTATTTCTCTTGCTTTACTCTCAATATCAATTTCACTCATACATTGAGCATGAATTTACGGTTTTTATAACTCTTACCTTATAATGTTGTGAATGTCTAAGCTTGATCTTAATGATATTATTAATTACGTATCTAGAGTACTTTACATTGTTGATAAGTACTCTATATCTATCGATAAAGCTTTTCAGAAAGTTAAACATAATTGGAAATTTAGAGAATCATTTAAAGTGTATTATGATGTCTGCAGTAGTGTATTACGTAACTATTATCAATTGAAATTTCTTGCTAGAAAATTATTGAATTCTGAAAGTAATAAGGCTATAGTTAGAACATGGATTCTAATTCATGGATCAAATTACTTCAGAAGAAGAGATCTTGTACATAGATTTGTAAATAGAGTTTTGAAAAAGAGAAAGATAAGGTTAAGTGATATTGATGCAATTATTGAAGAATTGAAGAGCGTAGATTATGTCAGATACCTATCCATTAAGTACTCTTATCCTGAAGAATTTGTTAGAAAACTTTCACAACTACTTGATTTTAGGGAACTTGAAGAACTTTTAAGAGCTATGAATAGTGAATACATTTGGCTTAGAATAAATACTTTAAAGATAGATATCGATAAGGCTGTTAAAATACTCGAAGATGAAGGTATAGCTATTGAACTTAATAAGGAAGTACCATTTTTAGGCCTAGTTATTGAAGCTAAAAGACCTATACATCATGTATCATTAATTAAGAGGGGGTTCGTAATTATTCAAGATAAAGCTTCAGTAATGACTGCACTCTCATTAAGACCTGAACCTCATGACTACATCTTAGACTTATGTGCAGCACCAGGAGGTAAAACTTCACTAATTATGCAGTTAGTCGAGAATAAAGCTAAGATTTGTGCTGTTGATATTTCTAGAGCGAGATTACTAAATATGATGAAACTTATGAGAAGATATGGAGTAGATTCTTCAAAAATTGACTATGTACTTGCTGATTCTAGGAAGTTAAGATTGAAGGGTAGGTTTAATAAGGTACTCATAGATGCTCCATGCTCATCAAGCGGAGCTATACTTAGAGATCCATCTATTAAGTTATCATTGAAAAGACTAGATAAAATTAATTGGTATGCTAGTGTTCAGTCTGGTCTAGTTGAGAATGTTATTCATCAGTTGAGAGATGTTGAAATAATATATTCAACGTGCTCCATACTTCCTGAGGAAGGTGAAGAAGTTATTTGTAGATTTCTAGACTGTGTTAAAATTGAAAAACCATTAACCATGCTTCATAACGGTTATTCAAAGTATGATTTTAATAGATGTGTTGGTAGAACTTTTCCACATTTAGATAAATGTGAAGGTCATTTTATATGTAAATTAAAGGTTTGATATTATGACGTGATTAGTTTCTTCAATTCTTCAAATCTTCTTTTTAGTTCTTCACAATGACTTAACTCTCTCTTCATTTCTTCAATTTTCTTTTTAGCTTCTTCAAGTTCTTGTTTGAGTCTCTCAACATCCTCTATTGATGGTGTTAGAAAGGTTGGTAATTCAATTTTTACACCTTCCTTTACGAACTTCTCATAAGTCTTAAGTACGATTTGTCCAGCCTTAGTTTCACCTTTTAAATGTTTTCTAATTGTTGCTTCAGTTTTTCCAAGCTCTTCAGCAATCTCTCTAATGGGCATTCCAGCTTTCTCTCTAGCTAATGCACCTGCAGCTGTTGCAAGTGAGTCTATCCAGGTAAGTCTTTCACCACTTCTTAAAAGTTCGATGAATTCTGGCGTGAATAATGATGCTAAGAGTAGTGCTGTCTCTAATCTTCTAATCTCATCTCTAGATATGGGTCTTAAGGGAATTTCAACAACTTCTTCTCTCATATCGTTTAATATTAACTGTGAGAGAATTCTTAAATCATTCGTGAGTTAGATAGTTTGAAAATATCATGAAGATCGTTGAGCTCTTAGAAAGCGTCTTGATAGTGATTTCAAAGTTATTCGAGAAGGTGGAGTCTAGAGTACTTGTAGACTCATGGTTCATGAATAAGATTATGAGGAGAATAGGAAGTAGAGACATAATTCAAAACTATGAGAGAATCTCAATTGATAAGATACTAGACTATTGTGAAGCTTTATCTTCAATTTTTCTAAGAGTAATTGCAATCCTAGATTATTGGAGTATGAGTAGTCTTATCAGTAAGTTAAGACATTTCAGGATTAGAGGGTCAGTGGTGTTTGTAGTTATAGATCCTGAAGATATTAGATTTCACTGTAAATATTACAAAATTCCATGTTTAGAACCATGGAGTAGTGAAACTTTCAGTAAGAGCATAATTGAAGGAATTGAGTATAGCGAAGTTTTTGAAATACCCTACATTATAAGGATAGATCCACATATAGATATCGATGTAAAGGAAACTTTGAATAGTTATGAATCGATTAATAGAGTTGGTGTATTTAATAAACATTGGGTAGAGCCATACAGATGGCATATAGTTAATAAGGTTAGAACTCTTGAAGTTCCTATTAATTTAATCTTAAAGAGAAGTGAGGATCATATTTACATCATTGGTGATAGTGGAGACGTAGTGTTTATACAACCTTCACAAATACCCTTAATTACTGGTAAACATGATGGTAAGTTACGCATCATCACCTCGCTTTATCAACATCCTCTGCCAGTACATAAACTTAAGGAAATGTTCAATCTCGAAATTAAAGTATCTGACTGGAGTGATTTTCTAAGCAAGGAACTTGAAAGTTACGGATTCAAAGTTATTAAGGAAAATCTAGCGCAATCTAAGTATGATCCTAATGAGATTTTGAAAGAGTTATTAAGTGATTTTAATCCTACTTTAAAACTCGTTAAATGGTGTATATTCAAGTCTGTGAGAGAAGGTGAGGTACCCATAATCGTTGAGCATGAAAATTTAACAAACTATCCTTCAAATTATGGTAAGGTTAAAGGAAATACTTTAACAGATGCTGTATGGTATGATATTGAAAAATTAGATACTTTAACAGATTATGTAACAAGTAATGTAGTGACTGTGATGCATGGATTAGTAAAGTATTATCAGTATGGTACAATCTATGGAATAACCATCTATAAGGATGTTCTTCAGAGCATAGATTTAGTTGAGAGTTTTCAGAAGATAGATAATGCAAGATCAAGACTTGTAACTATATGTTATTCTCCCTATGAATCTATGCTTCTAAGCAAACTCTCTGAGTATAAGAACATTAGAAATGTAGTACTGAACTTCGATGTTGAAAATATTGAGTATCTCAGAGATGAACTTATTAAATTATTCACAAGTAGTGATAAGTTTATCCATATAATAATTACCGTGAGTAGAGTTGAAAGTATTAAGAAATGTGTAATTGATAACGATTACTGTGATTTATGTGGTGATTGCCTAAAGACTAACTGTCCTGCAATTAAGATTACTGAACACAGATTAACTATAGATGCCAATACATGTATTGGATGTCATGTATGTAGGGTAATTTGTAGTAAGGGTGCTATTGGGTGTTTACATGAGTAGAATAGATAACCTAATAGAGATTGTAAATGTTATTGACAGAATAATTAAGGAAATTGAAAATCATGGTTTTCAGGTTAAGATACGTGAAGTAGATTTAAAAGTGAATTTAGAATCTGTAAGTGATTGTATATTCAACATTATACCTATATTCAATTTGAGCGAAAATACTTGTGAATTAGTGATTAACTTCTCATGCAACGATTCTAGCTCTTACATGTTAATCACTCTGCAACTAGTTAATTGCAATGTCGAGAAATTGATAAATTATTTCATCAATAGTTCTTTCAACAGCTCATCATTACATTTATGAACATGTATTAACACTTCATACTCTATAAAGTGAAGCTTTGCAGGTATAATCATTACATGTGGTGGTTCTCCAAAATCGTAATTTTCAAGGTTTGTTAGGGTATCTACATGAACTTTAGTATCTGGAAAACCGACTCTAGCAATACCAATTATAATTCTATCCTCAGTAAATATTTTACCTTTAACTTTCTCTTCAAGTACTCTCAAAATCTTTAAAGCTTCGTTAATAGTCATGAACTTACCATCATCAGAGACATCTAAAAGTAGTAATGTATGTAAATTTCTTTCAAGATTATCTTTTACAACCTCATAAGGTCTTAATGAGTATACGTTCATTCTTGGGTAAGTAATTGTTACTACTGGTCCAAATCTGTATGGGCTTAAGCCAACTAGACTAATTACTGAAGATAATATGCTTACACCATGAATGACCACAACTTCATGACCTCTTTTGCATGCCTCAATTCTCAGAACATTATGTGTAGTAGCTATTGCTGGATCTCCAGGAACTAATAATGCAACATTACATCCCTTTTCAAGCTTTTCAAAAATAACTCTACCTTCATCATCCTCAAGATCTTTTCTACAGACTTTAACTACATTCTTTCCGGAAATATTCTTGATGTACTCTAAACACCATGATGGTATTGGTGATGTATAGTCTTCAAGGAAGATGAATTCGCATTTTTTCAATACTTCCAACCCTTGTAAAGTTAGATATGTTGGGTATACACCTAGGCCAATGAGGTAAAGTTTTCCCATAACACTACTCTCATAGTTTTAACAATTTTTTAAGAGTAGCTTAGATGTAGAAACTGTACAATTGATTCTTCTAGATAGTGAATTTTGAAATTACTTAGTTACTGGCTCCCAAGTAATACCTAGCTCTGTAGCAAATTTATAAGCTTCTTCCATTTCCTTCTTAGTAACTCTACGTGCAATTTCTCTCCATTTCTCTCTCTTAAATTCTACTTGATATTCAGGTCTATATTGATCCATGATGTTGACTAGAGCTTTACGATAATTACTCGCAATCCATTTAAGAATAGGTTTGGTACAACATTCTACATGTCCAGGAAGTACTAAATGTCTAATTATGCAATCTTCATCACGTTCTGCAAGTATTTTCATATTTCTAGTAATTACTTCCCAGTAATTTCTTACTATAGAGTATTTAAGAGCACACTTGTTGTTACCATACTTCATATCAGGTAGCCAGATATCTATTACATGCATTATAAGTTTCATGCCGCCTAAAGTTAAGTACATGTTGCTATTCCATAACTGTGGTACATTGACTTTCAGTTCTGTTAAGTATCTTATTGATTCTAAAATTACATGAATGTTAGGTGTTGGTTCACCACCAACCCAGTTAATATTTCTAGCATCATTTTCTCTGAGCCATTTCTGAATTATGGCTAATTGCTTAGCATTAACTTCAATACCATTTTCAGGATTTTGACTAATATCCCAATTTTGACAATAAACACATCTAAAGTTGCATCCTGTGAAGAATATTGTTCCTGATGGTACTAACGGAGCTTCCTCACCCAGATGATGAAAATATGTTGACACTCTTGATCTGTGGTCTAATAGGCATGCACCTCTCTTAACATATCTATTAATGTGACATTTTCTTTCACAGAAGTTGCAATTTCTTAGAGTTCTATATGCAATTTCAATTTTAACATCTAGAAGTGACGTTTTTGGTAATTCCTTATCAATAATTTTTAAACTATTTTCACTAGAGTTCTCTCTAATTTCAAGCCACCACTTATCGAATTCTCTACATGCCTCATCATGAATTCTCCATAACTCCTCTATAGGCAGTTCTTTAATGTTCTTATCACGAATTTCAATTCTGGCAAGTATGTGATATTTAGCTGGCGCTTCATTATTCATAACTCTATAATACCATGATAGTTTCTCCTTAACTATAGGATTGGTCCATACGAAGACACCATCAGGTCTTACAAGTTCCCAATTCTTTACTCTTCTTAACAATTCATCAAGCAAGGAAAATCCCTACTGTAATTATTGATCAAGAATTTTAAATAATTTTTACTTAAAACTTGCCACTCTCTAAGGCTTTTCTAATAAGTTCAAGTTTTTCTCTAATATATTCTTTAAAGGCTTTAGCTTCTTCAGGATTTTTAAATCTATACTTCTCATACTTACCCTTCTCTAAATCTTTAAGCATTTTTGAAAGTTCTTTCTCAGCCTTTCTTAATCTCTTACCTAATTCAGTACTCATAATTTCTTAACCTAGAAATGTGGTTTTATAAAAACCGTACTTTTATGTGAATTCTTTCATAATTACAGCATTAATATTCTCTTTCTAAATCTTAAGTAGTAATTGTACTTTCTAGTTCTCAACAACTTAACTTTATCCCCTTCATAACTTATAAGAACTTCCTTATCACTCCATATCTTCACACCATCGCAGATGATTAATGCTTGTTCTTGAGAAATTATTCTTAAAGGTACCTCTAATGGATGTACTACTGAAGGTATGGATCTCGAGAAAGGTGCTAGTGGTGTTATTATCTTCGCTTTAACTCTAAGATCAATAACGGAACCTCCTGCTGATAGAGAATAAGCCGTAGAACCTGTAGGTGTTGCAATTATTACACCATCCATTCTAGCAGTGATGATTTCACAATCGTTAGCTTCATAAATACTTACCGTAATTAATTTGCCTAAATCTTCATTTCTAACAAGAACTTCATTTAGAAAGTAAGATCTCGATGTACGTGTACGTACCCTTAAAAGCTCTCTCTCATCGATGATGTACTTTCTATGAATAAGATCTTTAATGGCTTCCAATGCTTGCTCTTTCTCGACATCACATAGATAGTTAACTCTACCTGTACCAATGTGTAGTATTGGTATTTGTAGAAGCTCTTCATTAATATCATGTATGTATCTCAGCAGTGTACCATCACCACCAATAACGATAGAGTACTCAACATCCTTATTTTGAAATTTCTTAACACTTAAATACTTAGTTTCATAATCTCTAAATGCATAAACTTCAAAACCTGCATGGTTTAGATAATCAACTATAGTCTTTGCAAATTCTAAATCTTCAATTCTACCAAGATATAGTGCAACTCTCATAGACAATACTGTCAACAATTCTAAAATATAAGAATGTGTGTTAATGTGATCAAATTATACTCTCCAATACTTTATCCTTAGAGAAATTTTTAAATAATAAGTCAATAAATCATCAATTGAAAAGGGTATGAGTACTAAACCTGTAGAAGCTGGTTCTTTAAAAGAAGGCAGTTATGTGATGATTGATAATGAACCTTGTAGAATCGTTGAAGTTGAGAAGAGTAAGACAGGTAAACATGGTTCAGCTAAAGTCAGAATTGTAGGTATTGGCATCTTTGATAACGTTAAAAGAACGTTAGTAGTACCTTCAGATACACCAGTAGAAGTTCCGATAATTGAAAAGTTCGTAGCTCAAGTAGTTTCGAAAAGTGGAGATACTGTACAACTTATGGATTTAAGAAACTATTCAACTTTCGAAGTAACTTATGATCAAATTGATGAGACTGTTAAAGATAAGATAGAACCTGGCATGGAAGTTGAAGTTTGGAGTATTGCAGGTAGATTTAGAGTTATGAGATCTAGATAGTTTAGTAGAAAAGTAGTGTTAGAGACTACCTACAAAGATAATATACTTCTCTTCACCTTTAAGTTCTCTAATAATTCTATCAAGAATGAGTTTTTCAGGATCAATACCTACTCTACTTTTAATATCTTCAAAGCTTTCAAAGGGCTTTTTCTTACGTTCTTCAAGAATTTGCCAGAGAGTTTTCTTACCAATACCTTTTAGAAGCTCCAGCGAGTGTAGTTTTAAAGTTATGGGTCCAGCTTTATTAAAGAATTCTACAAATTTCTTCTCTTTTCTTTTGACCAGTTCTGGAAGAATTTTATCAAGATTTTGTTTTGCTTCTTCCGTTAATTCGTCATACTTTATTCTCCTAACAATCTTATCAATCTTATCTCTGACGCCTGAACCAATATATACCTTCTCAAGTACATTAATCTCAACTCCCGGTTTTACTGTTAATTCTAAGAGTATGAAGTACTCCTCACCAATGGCTTGAACATAAGCTTCATTTCTGGGAAAACCTTTTTTTACAAGATTTGGTTCTTTCATAATTACTTGTTCTGGCGGTATTATGTCTAGAATATACGCATATTCCTCTCTTCTATGCATGAGTGAATCACCTATTTTCTAAACTTATTAATCAACTCAATCATTTCCTGAAGTTCAGCATCTTTAAACTCTCTTCTCTCAATACCTAAGATGGTCTTTAACTCTTCAACACTTTTAGGCATAATATTGACTATCTGTATGGCAGTTATTCTAGCAATACCATAAGTCTTCACAAGCTCATCAACAAGTCTTTTGGCCTCTTCTGGCTTGACTTTGCAGAATCTTCTTAAGTAGTCAAGAACTTGATTTAGAAATTCATCATGCTCAACACTCTGTACTTTCTCTTCTAATAACTCAAGTGCTTCGGCAATAGTAATGTCTTCAATGTTAATTATCTTCTTAACCATACAGTAGAACAACTACTGAAAGCCTTTTAAAACTTACATCACTTGACTCTATCAATTCTATAGTTAATTTAATTATTACTTCATTCTTCACAATTCTAAGTAAGAGAGTTAGAAAGATGTATTGAGATTACTTAAGAGATAAAGAATTATTCATAGGATATGATCTTAATTATGACCTTACCATCACTAAGTCTTTCTAGTTTTGAAACGTATGTTCTATTAAAGAGGCTAGACATAAATCCTGTAAGATAAGCTCTTAAGTATATTGATTCTACAAGTCGATACTTACTTTCAAGAGGCTCATTAATTATTAGCTCAATATATTCTCTACTCATTCTCTTAATTTCATAATCTTTCAACCAGTTTACAAATTTTAAGGCTTTTAGTAAAATTTCAAGTTTATTGATTGGTCTGTCAGAGTAAGTGAAGTTGTATTCATACCTTACCGTACCATGTGTATAGGCTAGCTATATATGGGTAACTTTGCACACTCACCATACTCTTTAATGAGAATTTTAAAACTACTGGTTATAGCTTTACTATCGATTAAGATAAAATCGGGAATTTCTCTCTCAGGGAGAGACTTCAAATCCTGAACCTCACATCTAGATAGGATATTCTTAAAAATTGTACCTAAATCTTCGATAAGGAGAGTGGTTATGTACTTATCCTCTTCACGTTTGACAAATATGTACATGATGTCAATATCATACCTATTTAAAATCTCTAAGATATTACATGGCTGTCCCAGCTCTTCAAAACTAAAATGCAGTAGCGAATATTTAGAGACATTATTGGCGTATTTATGTGATGACCTTGATGGTGTAAAGTGCGTTATCATTTCTTTAATTAAGCATATATGTATATCCACTTAAAAAGAGTACTCGTAAGCTATTTAAAAATATCATAACAAGTACATAGAGAGGATCATGAAAAATCGCTATACGTAAAGGCTATAATGGTTTAAAATGTCTTATGAAGAAGGGCCAATTATAACAATTTAACAATTTTACTTTTAATCCACATTAATACTCATCATGTTCATGCATGGTAAGTACGTACTTACTAGAGATGAAGTGAAGTTTTAGTGTTAGCCTTAATATGTAGTGGCACTTCCAGATATATAGAATTGCTTAAAAGTTCAAGAATTGGTAAGACTAGACTATCAATGATATTGAAGAATCTTAAGATTAGAAAATTAATAATGATTAAACATGTAAAGAGAGGTTACAAGTATGTTCAATGTATTGAACTATCAAGTCTTGGTTTAAAGCTCATTACAGAACTTAATAGTGATAGAAGCATAACGAAACTCGTAGAGGCACACTCTAAACCTAAAATTGTACTAATATGCTCATACTGTGAGTCGAGAGATTACCTGATATACATCCCTTCTGTCACGTCAAGATTAGTAAGAAGATTGATTGGGAGAAAGTTAAGTGCTTCTAAGATTGTTTATCTTAATCCTCTTGTAGTGCTTACCATGTATAGTGGAATTTCAATATTTGGATAGAAATAGTGTAATAATGTTTTAACTATCTCTCTAAGACCAAGCATAAGTGTCACTTTTCTGATATTTAGAATACTAGCAGCCTCTTTCCAAGGTCTTGCCTGTAGTACTTTAGTTATCATTATCATTTCATACTCTTTAGGGAGGTTTGGTCTTTTCTTACTAGATCTATAATAGTACGTTTTCACAAGTTCAAAAATTGCATCAACGCTATTCTCATAAGTCATTGGCCCCCACGCATATGCTATGAGTCTATTTATTTGTGCGTCTGTTAGTTTTGCTTCATAATTATCATCAATACCTATATTCCAGTCGGTGAGAAGTAAAGTAGCAACGTCAGGCTCTAAATCATGGTATGGTCCGTGAAGTGAGTTTAGCAATCTTATTCTAAACTCTCTATTAGCATACATTATAGCTTTTTTAGCCTCTTCACTTATCGGTTTGACTAGAAGTACGCTATATTCACCACTTATTGGATTTCTTTCAGGACTCATATGTACAGGCATGTAGCCGTTCTTTATCCAAAATCTTAAAAGTCTCTCATGAACGCCAAAACCAACACCAACCCAGTCAATACCTTTTCTCCTAGCTTCCTCTTCAATTTCTTTAAGCATCTTTGTACCAAGTCCTCTATCTTGAAGTTCAGGATGTGTTGCTATTCTTACAATTCTCCAACCTTTAAGCTTAGCGAAACTTATAAGCTTCCAGTACTTAACTAAACGATCAGGAATGATATTTCCTGGTAGTTTCAACCCTTTAACCATAAGTTCAAGAATATCATCACTAATATCTCCCTCTTCAGCAAGTTCAACAGAGACTACGATCTTGCCATTACTTAAAGCTAAAGCTCTAATAAAGTGATGAGGGGCGTCCATCATCATTCCCAAATCGTCAGGTTCATTTCTATAGTGGGCTTGCACGTATATACCGAAGAACTGTCTTAACTCATTCTCATTTTCTAGAAAGAATTTATTCATTTCAGGAGCTACATAACTTACCTTTAAATTCTTAACAAGTTCTAGATCATTACTTTCTATTTTTGCAGGTTCAGCATCTAGTAGGAATGTGTCGAAAAGCCATCTTTCTACAGGATCATTCTCAGCATATCTTATAGGTTCTTTAAGTTCATACTCGAATATCTTAGTATCTTTTTGTTCCCTCAAGTATTTTAGAAATCTTAAACTAAAACCTCTACCTGCACCTTCATAACCATGAATAGTTGAGGCATATATGACTCTATTAAATCTTGCATGTACAGCATAAAGTATTGGTAATGGTATCATTGCAGCTTCATCAACAACAACAATATCTAGACCATCTTCCTGTATTATCGAGTATGGTCTATAGTAGTCTATAAAGATTGTTGAGCCAATTCTTACAGTTTCAATACCCACATCGCTCTTTTCAACTATTGGATCATAACCTAACTCTCTCAGCCCTATAACTAAAAACTCCATAAGTGTTGATATGTTCATGAGATTCATAGCAGTAACGCCAACTCTTACAAAACCTTTAGCTTTCCTAATTCTATGACAAATACCTGCGAGTGCAAGACCAATGATGGCAGATTTACCACGACCGCGATCTGCTATGAGTATGATATTTACTTTTTCTCCTTTCTTAGGCTTATCAATAAGTACTTCCATTAACTTTAAGGCATTGACTTGATCTTGGGTTTTTGCAAGTTTATAAATTTCTACAGGGATTCTCATTTTCTCAGGAAATCTTAACTCTTTAGGTCTCCACTTCTCACTAATTTCAATTTTAACATCCTTAACGATCTCAGACTTATCAACATCAATTACTAGTGTACATTCATGACTTAGCAGCTTGTTCCAAAATCTTAATTTTAAGAAATGTCTAACATCTTTAGGTGTGTATTGAGGTACGAGTAGTGTTTCTTGAAATTTTGTTAATCTACTTAGCCATAACTCTAATGGTGGTATCATGAGTATGTATATTCCACCACCACGGACAATACCTCCAAGTCTACCAATATCGTTAGGTTTAAGATTATCTATAAGATCAAGGATTGCAAAATCAAAAGTAAGACCTAAGAGTTGATCAGTTTCTTTGTACGGTTTGTAATTGACTATTAGGTGTTCAACATGTCCAAGTTCTTTCTTAAAGAGGTCAAGTCTTCTACATGAATCTGAACAATCATGTTGATACATGTATATTCCTTTAGTCTCAACAAAGGTAGTACTTCTCCATAGGTTATGGAATGTCTGTAAAATCTTCACACTATACATACATAACTTCTCATCACTCTTACCTACAAGTACAACAAGTCTTCTATGATTTTTATCTAAACCATCCTTAATGGCTTGTTCTACCCTTCTTAAGATTATACTACTCATTCAGCAGCCTATATGTAGGGTTAAGAATAATTTAAATCCATCTCGAAATACTGAATATTCATGTCACTATGGAGTAATGTTTTTAAGATTTCTTAATTTTACGAACATACTCAGCTATGTCTTCAGTAATTCTCTCGAATTTGAAAACCTCTAAAAGTATTAAAGGAAAGTTTGTAGATGTTGTAGTGTTTACTACGAGTAACGGTGTTAAGTATATTCAAGGCATTATTAAATGTCCATACACAAATAAGGAGTTCAACTTTAAAGTAGCTCCACATGATGATCAGGTTAGACCTGGTTTCATACAACATGATGGTGGTTTTCTAGAACATTGTAGAAGAGTTGAGAAATATCGTGAATGGTTTATTGAGAGAATTGAATCTTATTCAAGAAATTCTTTCCATAAGAGAAAATTTTACATCTGTAGTAAGTGTAGTTTCAAAGCTGCAAGATACATAGACATACTGTTACACTTAATGAATATTCATGGCTTTCTAGTAAATAAATCTTAAAAAGGTTAATGTCTTGAGAAGTATAGTGAAGAGAATCATACTTATAACAGGACGTCCAGGAATTGGAAAAACAACTCTCATTAAAAAGATCATTAATGATTTTAAAGATAAGCATGTACTTGTAGGTTTCTATACTGAGGAAGTTAGACAGCATGGTGTACGTGTAGGGTTTAGAATAATTAACTTAGAGGGTGCTAGTGATTGGTTAGCACATATAGAATACTTTAGAGGGGGTCCTAGAATTGGTAAATACTGGGTAAATATTGATGCAATTAAGAGAGTAGGTATAAGTACGCTGATTAACAATTTAAGTAAAGCAGAACTGATAATAATTGATGA
The DNA here is from genome assembly GCA_964390355.1 of uncultured Thermoproteaceae archaeon. Classification (GTDB taxonomy): domain Archaea; phylum Thermoproteota; class Thermoprotei; order Thermoproteales; family Thermocladiaceae; genus CAYMHS01. The sequence continues at coordinate 75,959 of CAYMHS010000007.1, forward strand.
AATTGGTCCTATGGAGCTTCTACATCCAGACTTCTTAAACACTATAAATATGGTCGTTAATTCTGAAAAACCCATAATTGCAACTATCCATGAAAAATATAGTAGATATAGAGAGTTGTCTAGTCTTGTTCATAGAGATGATACTGAACTTATAGTACTTACATTAAGTAACAGAGATTCAATATATGTTAAAGTTAAGGATTTGATCAAGAACTTACTATTAGCATCTGGTACTTGAAGCATACCAAAATACTAGAATGTACATAATAAGTACTACACATAGGATGGCGAAAGCTAGGTCAGGTATTGTACCTTTACCACTTATCTGAAATGCTATGTATATAGCTATTACTCCAAGCACTATTGTAAAGATCACTAAGAGTGTGTATACTGTCAAGCAATAATGTGCTGGTGAGAAGATCACCCCCCAAAATCCATATACAAATATCGATGTGAAGATTATGATTAAGATTGCAATTATTGCTCTACTAAAACTCATGACCTTTGAAAAGAAAGTAACTGTTTTATAAATTTCTGCGAAAGTTAATGTTATGGACCTTTCAAGATATGGTGAGGTCATATATCATGCCGTTGAGAAATGTCCTTTCTGTAATAACGTAAGTATGGAGGTTCAGGAAGTACTTTACGAGATACCACATTTTGGAAAAACTATACTACACATACATGCATGTTCAAGCTGTGGTTATAGACATATAGATTTACAATACGTTGAAGAAGCAAAGCCTAGAAAGATGATTTATCCTGTAGATGACGAGGAGGACGTTACAGAGACCTTAATCTTTAGATCAAAAACTTGCAAGATCTACAGTCCTGAACTTGGATTTAGTATAGATCCAGGACAGGCAGCTGAAGCATTAATAACGACACTTGAAGGCTTGTTATACAAGGTTAAAGATTATGCAGAGACCATGCTAACCTTAACTGAAGAAGAAAATATTAGAGATAAGATTATGAACTTTATTAGAAAGATTAATGATGCTATTCATGGGAATCTAAAATTCACAATTATTCTTGAAGACCCCATGGGCAATTCAATAATTAAACCGCCAAGTCATAGAGTTGAGAAGTTGATTATTGAGAATTTGCAGTAGGTATTAAATATAGCTGAAAATTAAGCATAACTATGGCTAGAAGAAGAAGACTTGGAGAAGGTATGATGCCTCTCATAGCTGCTGGTCTTTTAAGATTTGAAAGAGCTAAAGAGCTTGAAAGAATTAGAATTGACCCAAGATTAGTAATCTTCTTAGGCTTTACTGTTCCTGCAATACTGTTAATACTATACTTTCTATTCTAACTCTCTAAAACATACTTTTCCTAAGTATGTGTAGAATTCCTCAATAGTACCCTCTACAAGGTTTGAATCTACGAGTCTATTCCAATGAGTAATTATTACCTGATATTCGTATTTTGCTTTCTTAATCTCTAAAAGACTTTTAACTTCAACTTTAAAATCATTGTAAAAACCATAACCAATACCTGGACAGAAAGGATAGGCTTTTTCGTAAATTTCAAATTTAACAATTCCTTTATCTTCCCAATAAACGAAGGGATAGAATCTACATATGTATGGTTTTACTGGATGGATACTGCATATTAATTTATCATCAATTCTCTTATTAAAGATGCAGGAAGAATCAATATTTTTTCTAAGAACGAGATAAAATTCACCATCACGAAGCTTAATGACGGGATAACTCCACTCTGTAGTGTATTCTTTGGGAAAGAGTGCTGTGAATTCTTTAATATCCATACCGGTATACTTACTGATTCTCAAGATATCAATATGAGTGATGGGTATCCAGTATCTTCTACAACATTCACCACATAGTGTACATTCAAATTTTACACGAGGAAAAATAAACATGTAGAGAATCTACTTAAGCTAGAATATATGCTTTTCAACATAACGTAACGTTTTTATAACCTATATACTTGATAATCCTTAACGGGGCCGTAGTCTAGCCTGGCTAGGATAGGGACCGCGGGGTCCAACTGATTCATGATGTATTCCTCCTTAAAGCTCATCTCAACTTTACTTCTTAAGTCAACTTTGAACTCCAAATTTTTCAATCCTCTAACCCAGGAGGAGATGAGAATTAAATGCAATCGTATTTTTCTCACATTGATGAATTAGAAAGTGCTAGTAATTGAAAAGTCTAGTCCATCCTAGCTTTTTCACATTTAGAGAATTCTAAATTTTAAGTCTTTACTTTTTAATTTTTACATCTTTAAGAAAGTCTTCATTTTTAAGCTCATACTTATCACAAGTTGATGTATGAAGTTTTAAGGAAATCCTTCCCTTCATCTTACCCATAGTTCTTGATGCTCTGAGAAATGGGATGTGTAAGCAATACATGGATTGCTGCATTAGAGTTGACACATGAAAATGAGAGACTTAATGAGGAACATTACTAAAATGCTTAATTGAAGTGAAAACATAGATATGTGAGACAATAAGTATAGCATAGCAGGAGAAGAGGATTATAGCAAGATGAGTTATTTATGAAACGTCACACGCCAGGTACGGAGGTAACAGATTTGGTATGTCATCAGTTTTCAGTTACTGCTTCATTACAGGATAGATGATGGAGTAGAACATGTGAGAATGAGAATAATCTGTAATGCTAGAAAGAACGTAAAGGATTATGTGATTTTGAAGTTTTTAAAGAATGTTTACCATGTGAAACTTCACAAGCAAGACTAGAAGAAAAAATTTAAAAAGTACTGAAGCATCATCAACATGACCCCGCGGTCCCACTGAAGCTCGGCTTGGGACGCCATACGGGGCTACACTTGAGAGAAAGCCCCGTAGTGCAAGAACCCGAGTGATCCCGGGTTCAAATCCCGGCGGCCCCACCATTACTCAACTTCTCAAACTAATCTTCCTCTATATGCACTTTACACTACTAGACTTGCATGACAATTTAGAGTAATTGGGAAGAGAAATAGAGATGAATTTTTCTAAACGTTAAGTCTTATCAATTATGAATTACCTCCATGACATTGTTAATATGAGTGTCAAGAAGTACGTAGTACATTATTTGTATTGCATATAGCTATAATCTTGTATTAGCTATATCTATATAGCTCTATTTGGGCTCTTCTTACCTCTTCAAAACTTGGTTAGGTTTTCAATTGTTGAAGTACTTGAATTATGGTACTTATGAAGTCATTAACTGTTTCTGGACTTTGACTAGTTATCACATGATCGTCAATGACGACAGGTTTATCTACATATATAGCGTTATGATCTTTAAGAATCTGTATTAACTCTGTAGCTGGATAGCATGTTGCTTTCACATTTCTAAGTAGGTCAGCTTTTGCAAGTATTGCAGGTGCTGCACATATAGCAGCAACATACTTACCCTTAACTAAGAACTGCTCAGCTAAGTTACCTACAAGATTAATCGCAGGATCATTTACTTGCCCAGTAACTCTCATATAGACTCCTGGACCACCAATAATAATTAACATATCATAATCTTCAGCAAGTGCTGTGAAATTAACATTCACTATGTAGTAGTTATAAGTAATATCTATAGTCTTATTTGCTGCTAGAATAGAGATTGACGCATTACACTGCTTTAATGTATCATATGTTGGTTTAAATTCTTTAACTTGATAATTCTCAAAAAGTACAATAAGTACCTTAACACCTGTTAAGTCGCACTTTCCTTTTCCCTCCATAGTAATCTCAGTTTTGCCTAATCTATACATAAATACTAATGCTGAGATTGCTATAATTAAGACTAAAACTACAACTATGATACTAACTATAATGATTCTCTTATGCATAGAAAGTTATGTATTAAGCTGTGTTTAAAGTTTACTTTCTCAATGATGACCATCCAAGTCCTAGGAACATTGCAAGAAGAAGTGCTATAAAGAAGTTCCAATAGTTTATAAGCATCAATACTCCAAACTTGTCATATATTCTTATCTCGAGAAGTAAAGGTACGGTGAATGTTAATGAAACAGCGTATAAGCATGAAGTTATGGCTAAGATACCTCCAATAACTTTTCTCTTAAGTAGAAATATTGCTGAAGTGAAAGTTAATACTCCTAGAGACGTGTATAGACTTAGAGTTAATAGAATTGATGGTATCTGTATAGAACTGTATCTATGATATTCATAAGGGGGTGTTAATACATCATGTGCAAGTATTACTGATGGAACAATATTAGTCACACTTACAATTAATAAGATGAAGGAAGACACAAAATCCACTTGTGGACAGCTTTACTCATAACTTATCACCTTTACTCAATTCTTTAAAAGTTATGATTGTGCAGAAAGATGTCGTGATTACTATTGGTAAAATATATGCTAATAAATTCATGATATCTTCAAAAAGTCTAGGTCTAAGAATTATCTCAACATCACTTGAAATTTTAGATACATCATCAATATAATTAGCAATTGTTAACCATAATCCACTATAACCTTTAAACATGAGTTTAACGTCATCATGTATCTTATCTGCGATAGTTCTAGGCAATTCATCTTCAAGAAGAACTTTGAAGCCTATTTTTTCTAAATCATCAGTATTGACTCTCTGTAGTAACTATGAATAAGGTAACGAAGGTTGATCCTTTAGCAACTTTAGATACTTTTAATGGAAAGTATATGTGGTTTGATTTGAATTTGTAAACTATAGGTTCTACTGATGCTAAATCTTCTTCAAGTTCTATAATATCGATTACAAAGTAATTATATCCTCTATTCACATAATCTTCAATTATGGGCAAGGCGGAATTTAACTTTTCAGGTAATTCTAACCTATATCTCATTATGTAGTTTTTGAGCCAATGTATAAATTCATCAGTATCATTAACTTCAACTGCTGTAATATCATGAACATCAATCTTCTTGTGAAAGATTATGGTGATACCTTCTTCAGCAGTACTTGCCATAGGTGTTATGTAAGGAGTGTATGTTCTTAATCTTCTCACTCTTTCATGTACATAATTTATTAAGATATTAAAAGGTTCTTTACTACCTTTCTCTACCTCAGAAACTGATGGTAATGGTATGATTTCTAGAGCCTTAACCTTACCTGTAAGTCTATCGTAATGGTATGATGTCTGTTGAGAGAATCATTATCTCATAAGTTCCATTCCATGCAATAATAACTTTCTGATTAGTTACTCTAATAGCTATGTCCTCCCAAGGAATAATGCATCTGTCAGCATACGTAGTGATGGTGAGTGTAGAAATTATTAATAGAGAGAGTAGTATGATGACATATCTCGCATAATCTATGTAGCGTGTCATATGCTTATTGACTGTTATCTCTGATAAACTCTATGTACTATTAGTCTATAGTTCATCAATGATTTTACATGAATTCTTATCTTACACACTTCTTCATAAGTAACATTACTAGTTATGACACCTTAACACCTCACTCACTTTTAGCTATATACTCGAGACAGTATTTTAAGAAGCTACTTCTAAACATTATGCATGGAAGCATTTAGAAGATTTATGTATAGATTTAGAAGGATGTTTAGATGGAGACATAGACATAGATATGGTAAGAGAACTAAACTAGTCCAGGCTAAATCTCAGTAATCAATGTTGTCTTTCTATTCACTACCTTATCTTTACCACCATTCTTAACAGCTTCAATAATTTTCTTTAAAACTTCAGGACTCTTCTCAATTATGGTTCCTGTAACAATAATGTCCGCACCCGCTTTAGCTATCTTATAAGCTATTTCAGGTTCTCTAATACCACCACCAATGATTAATGGTTTACTTATGACTCTTCTAATCTTACTAACATTTTCGGGTGGTATTGGTTCTTTAGCACCACTACCTGCTTCCAAATATATAAAGTCAAAACCTAGATATTGAGCAGCAAGTGCGTAGGCGATCATAATTTCAACCTTATCATAAGGTATTGGTCTTGCATAACTTACATATCCAACACAACCACCATCACCAATAATGATGTAAGCTAGCGATATAGGTTCAAGATTTTTAAATCTTTTAGCAATCATTATAGCTGCTTGTGTTTGTGCGCCAATTATGAAGTATGGATCAGTACTGTTAAGTACACTCAAAAACCATACAGCATCAGCATATTGACTGAGACCAGCCACACTTCCTGGAAATAGAATAATAGGTATGGTTAGCTCTGACTTAACTTCCTTTAAATAATTGTCAAGCAAATTACTACTCACACCTAGACTGCCACCAACCATGAGTGCTGAAGATCCATAATTTTCTGCCATTTTTGCAAGTTTTACGAATTCTTCAAGACTTAACTTATCAGGATCTAGAAGTGTCATATGTATAGTGCCGCATCTATCAATTTCATTTAGTAGGTAGTTCTTAATCTTCACTAGTATGATGGATTTTTAAATCTTTTTAAGAATTATCATTTAAACTTAATACTTTTCCTCTTCTTCTTTCTCTTCAACACTAGCAAACTCTCTCATACTTTCAGCTTCCTCAATCTCTTCAAAAACTTCCTCCTTAAGTTCACTTACAGATATAATCACCTCTTTCTTAGGCTTTATCGATCCTTGATAATACATGTCAATGAACTTGTTGAAGTAATCTACAGGTAAGTATCCTGGTATAAAGTTCATTTCAGCTTCTAAACCACAATTACCGCAAGTAACCTTAACCTTCTCATTCTTCTTATCAATATTAACATTAACAACAGTTGCACCACAGTTAGGA
>CAYMHS010000007.1:82682-94189 GCA_964390355.1 uncultured Thermoproteaceae archaeon
GTTAGGACATGTGAAGACTTTAGGAATTCTCTTTTTAGGTTTTAGAAGAATTTTCTTTCTACTCTTTCTCCTACGACCCATTACTCTCAAAATTCTCTAGATTTCCAAGTTAAATAGTTTTTTCTCACTCTTAAGGTGTTAGATTTTTAATGGTACAGTTACTGTGACTCTTAAATGTCATACAAGCAAGTCATTATTGTCAGAACTGACTTAAAGCTCAGTTGTGGTAAGATAGCCGCACAAGTTGCTCATGGTAGCGTATCACTTATACTTAATATACTTGAAGGTAGTAATAAGATTTGGAGAGAGTGGCTCGATGAATGGTTAATGAGTGGTCAAAAAAAGATTGTACTTGCTGTAAACTCTTTAAATGAACTTCTTGAACTTGAAGAAAAAGCAAGAAAACTCAACTTACCAACCATGATTATTCGAGATGCAGGACTTACAGAAATACCATCAGGAACAATAACAGTACTTGCAATAGGGCCAGCACCGGAAGAGCTTGTGAATAAAGTTACAGGACATTTAAAGCTGTTAAAATGAGTATTCGATACTTAACATAGAAGTAATGTTAGATATTGAAACATAGACACAAACATTGAAAGAGGTTCAGAAAGAACTAGAGAGGTTATGAAAAAGTTGCAGAAATACTTAATTGAAGATGTACCTTACCTAAACCTTAGAGTGTAGAAATAATGAAAATGTTTGTGAAAAGTCTATTACAAATTATAGATCTTGTTAAGTAAGGAGAGTAGCGTTGATGTTGCAGAGAGTTTTGCAAGTTGGAATTGAAGCTTGATTGGAAAGAGCGGACAAAACAATTCTTACAATTCTCTCTACATTTACAAGCTCTGTAAAACCTATTCTTTTAAAGCTGTTAAGACAATTTTTAGAATTGAATATGTATCTACATATTTTTTAACGTACTCTCTTAATACTCAATTCATCTTACAAAAAACTTAAATAACGGAATACATATTCGATAACTATGACAACACTACTTGAAAAATTACCACCAGGCAAGAATCCACCAGAAGATGTTTATGTAGTTATTGAGATACCAGCTTTCTCAAACATTAAGTACGAGATTGATGAAGATACTGGTGCTGTAATGGTTGATAGAATACTATACACAGCCATGTTCTATCCATTCAACTACGGTATAGTGCCACAGACTAAAATGCCTGATGGAGATCCAGCCGATGTTCTTGTGATAAGTAATGTACAGTTAATGCCAGGCACAGTAGTTAGAGTTAGACCCATCGGTGTTCTTGAGATGGAGGATGAGGAAGGAATTGATCATAAGATCATAGGTGTACCTGATCCAAAAATTGATCCAACATATGCTAATGTAAAAGATATTAAAGACTTACCAGAGGCTGTACTCAGCAAGATTAAACACTTCTTTGAGCATTATAAAGAGTTAGAACCTGGAAAGTGGACAAAGGTTAGAGATTTCAAGGGTGCTGATGTAGCTAAGCAGATGATTAAGGAGGCTATTGAGACTTTTAAGAAGGAGGCAGGTAAATCCTAAAAATAAAAACCCACATTGCAGCCTCCTATTTCAATTCAAATATCACTTCTCTTACCATTAATTAACTTTTTAAACGAAAAGAAATTACGTCGTCTCTAATGTGGAGAAGCTGCGCATCTGTCAAGAGTGTGGAGCCATATGTTGCAAATCAGGACCTATAGTTTTGACAGTCTTCGATATCTCAAGACTTTGTAAGTACTTAAACGTAAGTGTTGATGAGTTTGTTGAAGGATATGTACAAGTAATGAGTGGTGAGGATTATGCTAAATTCTTTAATCTTGAGATTAATAACGAGATAATTCATAAATTGAGAAAGGTCATCTACATAACCTTAAAATTAAGAAGTGATGGATCATGCATCTTTCTAGAAAACAATCTATGTAAAGTGTACTCTGCAAGACCATCAACGTGCAGAGTCTTTCCATTAAGGGTTGGAGGTATTGTTAAAAAATGCCCATTGAGCAGTAGAAAGGAATTATTAAAAGATGAGGAGAAGGAGTATCCGAAATATTTACAGGAGAATTTTAAACATGCAATGATCTACATGAAATGTCTAGATCAACATGATGGTGATATTGATAATTTGGTTAAATGTTTAATTAATCATGTACCTTAAACTAGAGCTAGATCTCTAAAGTCATATGGTAAAGGTTTACCACTAGCCTTAATCTCATCATAACGCTTCTCTAAGAATTGCTCAAGTACAGGACATCCATCATATCTACCATCCCTTGGACATTTATTATCCTTTCTTTCATAAGCTATAAAGCATATTGAAGTCTTCATGTCGTAGTATGGACATTTCTTGTAGTACTTCTTTATAGACTTGATAATTCTCATAACCCACTTAGTTCTTGGATCCTTCACTTCTTTTTTAAGTTCAAATTCACTTATATCACTATCTTCTCTGTATAGATATAACATGGAGGACCCCTCTTATGGTCGTTTTACTTCACCTACTCTGAGAGTTTTATAAGTCTTAGATTTTATAAGTCTTCCTCAACATCCTCTAGAGAAGTAGTAGATGATGCCTATAAGAATAATCTTAATAAGTTCTTCATTAAGAGTACCTGAAGGTGAGGACTTGTTAAGAGGAGTGAAATTAACGTACTAATACTTAGAGTTCCAGGAACTAACTGTGATATTGAAACTAAGATAGCTTTTGAAAATTTAGGCGTTAATGCTGAGATCATACATTTTAATAGGCTACTGAGGAATAAAGAATTACTTCTAAACTACCAGATACTTGTATTTCCTGGAGGCTTTAGTTACGGTGATTACGTACGTGCAGGTGCTATTTGGGGTAAGAGATTGATCGCTAAAATCGAAAATGAGTTGAGAGAATTTATAAGAGAGGGTAGAGCCATTCTAGGTATCTGTAATGGCTTTCAAGTACTTGTTGAATCAGGACTAATTCCTGGACTCAATAATGTTCAAGTGTCATTAACAGTAAATACTTCAGCAAAATATGAATGTAGATGGGTATATCTTAAACATGTAAACAACGGTAAGTGCTTATTAACAAGAGAAGTACCTAAAGATAGAGTCTTGAGAGTACCCGTAGGCCATGGTGAAGGAAGATTCATTGTAAGTGATGAAGATAGTCTTAAAGAAATTATAAACAATGACCTGATAGTCTTTAAATACGCAAGACCTGATGGATCTGAAGCAGATGGTGAATATCCATACAATCCTAACGGTTCAGTAATGGATATTGCAGGTATATGTAATATCGATGGCAACGTTCTCGGGATGATGCCTCATCCAGAAAGAGCATTCTTTAGATGGCAACTTCCCGACTGGACTAGAACAAGTAATGCTGAAGGTTACGGTGATGGATATTACATAATTGAATCAATTGTAAAGTATGTTGAGAAGAAGTTTTAATTAAGGAGTAAATCATAAAACGAAGCACTAATGATAGAGCTTTTTAAGAAGTTAAAGAAAGTTGATGAAGTTTTAAAAGAACTTTCTCAATACTTAAAAACTCACATCACCACAGTTAAGCTCAACATTAGTGAAGCATTAGGTCATTATTTAGCCGAAGATGTTCACGCTAAGATAGATGTACCATACTTTAATAGAAGTGTTGTTGATGGTTTTGCCATATGTAGCGAGGATACTTTTGGAGCATCAATACACAATCCAGCTATATTGAAAATAGTAAGGATGGAAAAACCTGAATTTTATGAGTTAAAGAGAGGCGAAGCTGTGGAGGTATTTACAGGTTCTCCCTTGCCTAGAAATGCAGATGCCGTAGTCATGTATGAAGATGTGAATATTAGGGAAGACTTTATTGAAGTAACTAGACCAGTAACACCATATAGTAACATCTCTAAGAGAGGTGAAGATTTTAGAAAAGGAGAACTTGTTCTTAAGAAGGGTATTAAGTTAAGACCATGGGATATAGCTATACTTGCAAGTCTTGGATATAGGCAGGTCGAAGTTTACAAACCAAAAGTAGCACTACTATGTACAGGAGATGAACTCATAGAGCTATATGAAGTTAACGATATCTTGAAGCTACCTTATGGAAAGATCATAAACTCCACAAGATATGTAATTGAAGGATTACTTAAAGAATTTGGCTGTGAAATTACTTATCTAGGAATACTGCCTGACGATGAAGAGATTATTGCTAGTACTTTAAGAAAAGTCTTACCAAATCATGACCTTGTAGTAACTATTGGTGGTGTATCTGTTGGTAAGCGTGACTTAACGTTTAAGGCAGTATTAAAGCTAGATCCTGAGTACTACTGTCACGGATTAGCTATCAGACCTGGAAGACCAACAAGTGTAGCTGTCATTAATGGTAAGTTAATAATTATGCTCAGTGGTTTTCCTGTAGCTGCACTTACAGGTTTCGAGTTTCTACTTAGACCAATACTTCTAAAGCTAATGAACGCTATAAATGAGTTGAGACCCATAGTTAAGGGTAAATTATCGAGAAGGATTAATAAGCCAATAAATGTTAAAGCTCTAGTCAGAGTAAAAGTATATAGAGAGGATGATAATTATATCATTGAACCATTAGCTCTTACAGGTAGCGGTGTACTTTCAACCTTAAGTGAAAGTAATGGTGTAATTATCATACCTGAAGATATTGAGGGATTTGATGAAAGTAGTCTTGTTGAAGTGATATTAACTAGATATCAATGAAGAATTATTTTTAAAGACCTAAATTCTGGATAATACCATGTCATTAATTACAGAGCTTATTAAAGAAACACCTACACACGTTGAAGTTATCGATAATGTTAAAGTTAAAACTTTCGAAGTACCTACATACAAGTACTTTGCAAGAAGAGAAATTACGTATTTAGCATTAACCTTAGATATTAGTGAAAATGATATTGTTAATAAGATTAATGAGACTAAGCTTGGTAGAAAGACTATTGAGAAAATATATGCATATAGACATGATTCAGAACCTTGGACCTTAACAAAACCAAGACTTCCAGATCTCATAGAGAATAATGTTGATGCTGATGTTGAAGAAATTGGTGAGAGAAATCTTCTATTAGCATCATTACACGTTAATAACATTAAGAATTTTGTAAGAATATTACTAGAAACTAAACCTGAATATAGAGAATTGATTATTGTTAGACTCGTTGAACCTAGATGTGTTATTAGATATTGGATCTATATCTAAATCACGTAAGTATCATCACTTAAGATTATATTAATAAGATCACCGTATCTTTTAGAAAGTGTACTTAACTTTCTATCACTAATTTTTAAAAAGTTAAATATGCCCTTACCTTTCAAAAGCACTTCACTATACGTTTCATGACTTTCAATTATAATTTTCTTAAAGTTTTTGAGAAGATTTATTAATTCACCATAATTCTCAAGATCAATATGAATTATGGGTAAGGAGAGCAATATTATTATTCTAGTATCTTCACTAATTTGTTTTAAAAAATCTACGACATTGCTACACAATTCTGAACTTAGAAAAATAAGTTCAAAGTTATCGAGAATTAATACATCACTTTTTGACAGGTTAATGTTCTTTTCAAAAAGATCGTTGATGTCTACGTAATTTTCATTTCTAAATTTATTGTGAAGTTCTCTAAGTATAATTCTCTTAACACTATCATCACGGTACATGATTATTAACTTCTTAATCATCCCTCTACTTAGGTCATCAATGTTTTTCTTCAAATCATTGAACATTCATTCCTAAAAGCTTCTGCCAGATATTTTTGATATCTCGTAAATTAACTTGATAATATATGGATATTCTAGAAATTCCAATTTCCTGTAGTTAGGAATTTATGAATGTTTTTAGCAGCTTCAAGACCTGTCTTTAAGGCATTACCTATTCTGCTAGGTCCTGTGACAACATCACCAGCAGCAAATACTTTAAATCTACTAGTTCTAAATCTATCATCTACCTCTATTGTTCCATCACTTCTAAGTCTAATGCCACAACATTCCCCCCTAAACGGTGGTGTTGGTTCTTCACCAACAGCTAAAACCACATTGTCAACTTCTAAATAGTGTTCAGTTCCTGGTATTGGTTCAAACATTCTTCTACCTCTCTTATCAACTTTATCTGTGAGTTTCATTTTAATGAGTTCTAAAGCTTCAACTTTATCCTTACCTATAATCTTGTTAATACCTACAAGCTCGATAAACCGTACACCTCTACTTATTAGCTTTCTAATTTCATCACGACCAGCTGGTGCTTCATTAATAGTTCTTCTGTATAGAATCATTACGTTCTCAACTTTCATTTTTAGTAACTCATAAGCGACGTCTATAGCTGCAAGACCAGCACCAATAATGGCAATTTTCTTACCAATCTTATATTTCTTCCTTACTTCATATCCAAGCTCTTCAAGTCTTCTCCTATATAGAAAGTCTAATGCTGTATACGTTCCTTCAAGTTCTTCACCAGGAATTCCAAGTCTTCTGCATCTCCAAGTGCCTGTAGCTATTAGTACTGCATCATAATTGTTAACTATATCTTCAAAATTTACAGTTTTCTCAACGATATCATCACCAACAACTTCGTAACCATCACTGATAACTTTAGTTCTCACGTAGAAATGTACACCAACCTTTTTCAATTCTTCAACACCAACTCTAATGCTTTGCTTAGGTATTCTCTCACTAGGTATGGCGAACATCATTAAGCCTCCAGGTTCTGGAAGTCTATCATACACGTGTACTTCATGACCCATGCAAGCTAAATAGCCAGAAGCTACAAGACCTGCAGGTCCTGAACCAATAATGGCAATCTTAAAGCCCGTCTTTTCAATCTTCTCAGGCCTACAATGAAGTATGAATCTCATTATGTCTAAATTTATCCTTTGGATTATTTAAAGTATCGTATTGGATTAAAAATTTTTCAGAAATTTCAACACATAACTACTTGAAGTAATGACAGTACGGTACTTATCAACATTTAAGTATTTAGCTATGGGTTCACACTTGACTTTTAAGAGAAATATAGCATTCACATTTACTGGTCTCTCCATGTATGATTCTAGATTTGCAATGCCTTTAGAGATAATTAATGATGAATCACTAATCAGCTTGTTCACAATACTTGTTGAGAAAAATGGATAATTACTACCAGTACTTATTAGTTCAATTTTCTCGTCAAGATTCTTCACAACATAATCATAAGTTACATCAATTTCGTAAGGTTTCTCTCTCACAACTACTTTAACTTTAAAACCCAGATCTACAAACTTCCTAATTAATAATTTATCAATGACGAATTCACCTGCATTGTCAAGTAGATATATTATCTCATTAACTTTACTCTCCATTAACTTTTTGAGATAATTCTTACCTATGCCAAGCCATAAGACTTCACGTTTAAGATGTTGAAGAATGTCTTTAGTATTTACTTCATACTCTCTCATAGGTACATCAACAGCATTTGCATTAGCTGCTATCTCTAATAGTTCGATAGTATCTTCAGTTTTATCTAGAGAGACTTGTTCTATAAATCTTTGAAAGTAATGTTCAAGTTCAAGCTTATCATCAAGATGAGGATCAGGATTTTTTGAAAGTTCCGCAACTTTTATAAAAGTTTCAACGAAAAGTCTTGTTCTACCCTCACTTAAATATTGACTTATAGTATTAAGTATCTCCTTAATGTTCTCTCTAGTATCGATACCTAATTTTCTAAGTTCTCTTAATCGAGATTCAACTACACATAAGGTACATATGACATTATCTATCAGCATTGTCAGATAACTCAGCTTTATAGGTGTTTTAAAATTTCAAAAATCTTAACAATTCTTTACCTAGATCTCTAAAAATTCTTAGAGAAGTATTAAAAATCTCTAAATACAGTCTAGATATTACGTTTAGAAGAGATGTCTATTAGGATTGATGTACTTGGTGGTGGTGGAGAAGTTGGTAGGGTAGGTTTAAGTATCAAAAACCTGAAAACGGGAACAACTATACTTCTAGATTATGGCGTAAAATTTGATGAGCAAGATAGACCAGTATTTCCGCAACATGTTAGACCTAAAGATATCGATGCAGTAATTCTAAGTCATGCACATTTAGATCATTGTGGAGCACTTCCAAGTTTATATGTCAGTCATAATGTGCCTCTCTACACTACACCACTGACTATAGAACTTTCAGAATTATTAATCAAGGATTTTCTAAAACTTAGTGGATACTACTTACCTTTTGAGTATGAAGAGATAAATAGAGTCAGAGAAAATACGTATCCAGTAACGTATGGTGAAGAAGTAAGTGTTAATGAGATGAATATTAGCTTTATCAATGCCGGCCATGTGCCAGGAAGCATGATGAGTCTCATAGACATTGATGGTTATAGAATACTCTTTACAGGAGATTTTAATACCATAGATACTAACTTACTAAGAGGAGCAGATCTTGATGAAGTTGGAAGTAAAGTTGACTTGATAATTATGGAGGGAACTTATGTTAATGGTACTCATCCTTCTAGAGTAGAAGTTGAGAAAGAATTTGTAAGCATTATTGAAGATACGTTAAGTAGTGGTGGTTCCGTACTTATTCCAAGTTTCGCAGTTGGTAGAGCGCAAGAGATCATGTTAACATTAATCAAGTATAAGCTCAATGATTACCCTATAATTATTGATGGACTTGCAAGAATAGCTAATGAGATTATTCAAAAATATCCTCAATATTTGAGAGATTATAATTTATATAGAAAAGCTATTGAGTACTGTATCGATGTTCCTAGTGACTATTTTAGAAGAAACATCATTAAAGAACCATGTATAATAATAGCGCCGGCAGGAATGCTTAAGGGGGGAGCAGTGTTGTTTTACTTAAAAAAGCTTGGAAGGAGTAGAAAGAATGCAATAATTGTACCAAGTTTTCAAGTACCAGGCACACCAGGCTATTCATTACTAACTAAAGGTAGAGTATGGCTTGGTGGTGAATTTATTGTTGAAGCAAAAATTTATTGGCTAGATTTTAGCGCACATCTGGATAAGAAAGAGATTATAAAGTTCATTAAGAGATTTGGATCAGATACTAAGATACTAATGATACATACGGAGAAGTTAAGTGCATATAGATTTTCAGAAAAAGTACGTGAACTCTACGGTATAGACAATATACATGTGCCAGATAATGGAGAGATGATAATAGTTTAGACTGGAAAAATTGATGGTGAATGAAGCGCTGTTTTCTCATCATAACCCATGGCTATGTTAAAACACTGTACTGCCTGTCCGCTTGCACCTTTCATTAAGTTATCAATAGCTGTGAAGGTTATTATCCTTCCTAATCTATTGTCAATTTCAAAACCGATATCTGCAAAATTACTACCAATAACGTACTTAACGTCTGGATATCTATGTAGTCCTGTCTTATCCTTAACGATTCTAATGAATGGCTCGTTACCGTACATGGATCTAAAGATCTTCCATAAGTCTGGCTCTGCTACTTGCCTCTTATACCATGAATGTCCTGTAGCTAAGATTCCACGTACAAGATCTACGGCATGTGGTGTGAAAGCTATCTTCACTTCGTCACCAGCAATTCTTGATAATTCTTGCTCAATCTCAGCTATATGCCTATGATGAGCAACCTCGTAAGGCCTAACAACATATGTTCTGTATGAGTGTAGGTCTAGTCTTGGTGCATGCGCACCAGCACCACTACTTGCAATTTTTACATCAATAACTATCTTATCAAGACTTATAACTCCAGCTTTTACTAGAGGTGCAAGACCAAGAATGCCTGCAGTTGCCATGCATCCTGGAACTGCAACTAATTTTGCACCTCTAAGTTCTTCTCTATGAAGTTCAGGTAATCCATATATGGCTTTTTGTAAAAGATCAGGATATGGATGAGGCTTTTCCCATTTATACCACTTAACATAGGCTTCAGGATCTTTTAATCTAAAATCTGCAGATAAGTCAATAATAGTTAATCCCGTCTCGTAAAGTTTAGGTACCCACTTAATACTTTCACCATGAGGAAGTGCTAGAAAGATAACGTCACAATTATTAATTATCTTGTCAAGATTTGGTTCTATAAATTTAAGATTTATTAATCCTCTAAGATGTGGATGAACTCTATAGACAAATTCGCCTTTATATTCTCTGGAGGTTGCTACCGTAATTTCAACTTCAGGATGATTAGTAAGTATTCTTAACAATTCTCCACCAACAAAGCCTGAAGCACCAAGAATACCAACTCTTACAGGCATAAATTAGCCCTTAAGCAAGAGACTTTTTAACTTTTTAAAGATCATGAACATCATCACTTTTTAATTATTTTCTTAACAAGCCTAACGTACTTCTCAATTAAGTCCTTATTTGAAAGTTCAGGTACAGGGTTAACATCTATTACATACTCATCATGTGTAAAGTATATCTCACAAACTTTACAATTAAGAACTTCACATATCTTTAAAGCTAAATCTTCATACTTTCTTAAAGATACGTAATCGTCAATAACAAAACACTTCTCAATACTATCAGACCATCTCAATAGTATGCTAGTTGTTTTATGTGGATCTCTCATGAATGCTCTGTACTCGAGAATTGACTTTAATCCTTCAAGACTTGTAACTACACCATCAATTTCCACCTCTCTAAGTGGTGAGAATATGCTTGCAGGGTAATCGATATTGATGTTCAGGCTACCATTACCTACGTAACCTACTATTAACTTTATATCAGGTACTTTAATGTCATGTCTACTCAGCACACCGTACATGACTACTCTGTCGTGTGTTTTTAAGAAAGTTTCAAAACTATTTATGGACTCTTTAAACATTGATGATATGTGAAGTGCCTTAACTGGTGATTGTACGTTAACTAAGAGTAGAGCTTCATCGTTGAGATTAAGTATAGTGTTATTGATGTTTATGAGTGTAGTGTTTGGAAATTCATCTTTAAGTAGTTTGTATAGTTCTGAGCATGATGTTGTTAATCTATCATATGCAATTATGATCTCTCTACCTCTACATTTGAGTATCTCATTTACACTCTTGGCAAAGACTAATCACCGAGTTAATCCTCTAAATTAGTACCTATTTATAAATATTATCGTTACTTAAACTTAAGATCAAAAACCAAGCTTAATGATTATATCATAATTACGTAGTGTCACTACCTTTTTGAGAGCACTATATAGTTTCTCCTTATCTTCCTCCAGAAGTATGATGTTACTTATCACCTTATCACCTCTGCACACAATGTCTAAAGACCATACAGTAGCCGTAATTCGTATTCCTGGTTGTGCAATTTGTGGAATTCTTATGAATCTGTATCTTACAGGTCTAAAGATGATCTCCTTAATATTACTTAAATCAATACTTAATCTTTCTCTAAACCTGGTAATTACAAGTCTATCAGAGTATAGTGTTAGTTTAAACTTTGTTGATTCTAGAAGTAGTATTCCAATGCCTATAAATGTAACAAAAACTCCACTTGTAATAATTGCAAGAATTAGTGAACGCGGTAGAAGTACGATTATTGAAAATACT
>CAYMHS010000008.1:0-56982 GCA_964390355.1 uncultured Thermoproteaceae archaeon
TCTTTCTACTCTTTTTTAGATTATTCTGAAAGTTTTTATGCTACCTTTTTAAATAGGTATATGTTTTTAAATATTACTGTATGGTGAGCTTTTTGCGGAATCTTCAGGAAGTGTGTCTGGAGTTCATTCTAACCATTCTCAGTTTCGAAGACGCATGATTTTTAAATAAGATTTTTAAAATTATCATTCTATTTATTAGAAGATAGTGTAGAAAGTATAATTATTGTTTCTTTCTTGAGTGATTTTGCTTAAGTTTTTAATATTTCTTGATAAGTAAGTTGTTTATGATTGATTACTTACTTAACACTATTGGTAATTATCAAATTGCTTTAGCAATTGGAGTATTTGGAACTGCGTCTAGTTATTACGTAATTTTACATAAAATTGGTCATGACCCATATACTAGGCAACAAGCACTTCATAGTCTTTACGATTTGCTTATTGGTTTCATCACATTTCTAGTAATTACTTTTATAGTTTTTGTAAATGTTGGTAATTATGCAAGATTCATAGCAAAAACTATCTATAATGAAAATGTTGCTAAGTATTTACCTGCCATGTCTGGTAGTTCCTTAAATGATTTTCAAAACGTTATGAATGGTGTGGCAAATATATACTATACGTTGTGGGATAAGACTAAAGGTTCACTTCAATCTCTTTACTATACTATGGTTGGTTTACAGATGGTACCTGTAACTGCACCTTTAGGTATCTATCTTATGCAGGCTACACAGTATTTTCAATGGGTTGGTCATACAACACTTTTCGAATCATACACATTATACATACTATCACAAATTGCTAAGTACTCTATTCTCTTATCAAGTCTTGGTGCAGTTCTTCTAGTTCACGATAAGACTAGAGGTATAGGTGCTTTTATTGTATCTACATGTATATGCTTAATTATTGGATTGTATGTTTTTTCAGCATACGTTAATTACCTAGTAGATAATATAACATTTATCGAGTTTAAGCCAGAAGCTGTAACTGAATTAATGACTGGTGCTTTTGATCTTGCATCTAAACTTCAAGAATTTTGCATAAATGCAGGTATTGCTTTAGCAATAATTGCTGCATGTATTGGTGGATTAACTTACGCATTATCAAGAATATATCATACATTACATGTTTAAATTCATTTTGATTCTTGAACTTCCTTACCAATTTCTCATAAATATTTACTAATCTTTCAATGAAGTTAAGCATTTTATTACGTTCTTTAACAAGTTTTTTAACAATTTTATCCATTTCATTAACATTATTTAATATTCTTTTTAAACTCATTTCAAGTTTAAAGTCTTGTACATTTTGTTCAATTATGAATTTAATAGAATCGATTAAATATAATCTATAAGACCAGCCACATACACATTTAATATTTTGTCTTAATTGTCTATATAACTACCAATGTATTTAATTTTTCTACCACACTTTGGGCACAGAAATTCAATACTAACTGCTAACACCATGTGACTTGGTACTAGAGATTCTTGTAAAATATGATCAATAGCATTAGAAATAATGTTTAAACTTAATTCTTCACCACTTCTTTCCAATGACATAGATACTCCCCACTGAAAGTATTTATTTCAGGATATTTATTTTTAAGTGCGTGGGAGCTATCTTAGAATTAACATTCAACTCTACAGACAATTACTTACACTAAACTACATACATTCATTATAAATTTCTAATGAAAACTTAAATAATATCTTGCAAGTCATAGTAATTATGAGGTTTGAAGTTTTACATCAAGGTAAGGTAATGAAGATTATTAATGGTAAGAGAACGTATTATATTGCTAAGACATTCATTCCGTTTGAGGAAAAGTTAATTCTTGATGTTGGTGAAGGATTGTTCATAGTTAATACCATTAATGATATGTTTGCTTACCTTATTCTTAAGGATGAATTAAAGGCTATGAAATTTAGTCAATTACCATTTTCAGGAAGTGGGATTGTCATTTCAGGTAGGCCGATGAAGAGTCTTTGCCTTTTTGGTGAATTTTTAATACCTCAAATTTATCCTAAAACTCAGGATATTGATGAGTTTATCAATTTCTTGAATAGCTTTATGTCAAGTGTTGGTAACGGATTAATCATTTGGCTTCCTGAACCTGATGTTGTTAATAATGTTCGTAAACGTATTGAGTACGACTTAAAAAGGATTGCTAAAGATTATTTCAAATCTTATTCACAGTATGGTATGTCTGTTAGACCTATCGAGGCTCAAGCATTTTACGATTCAGCATCTAGATATTTATTGTCTGGCTACTTAGTACTTGTATCACTTTTGAGTGATGTTGAGATTGGTAGGAAGAAACTTTTTAAGAAGACTATGAACATTATTGATTGGCTTAAAGGTAAAGGCTTTGTGTCTTGCTTCTCATCAATACCTGCTATTGAGAGGTTCTTATCTAGATATGGTATTCATTTGCTTGGTGAGAAGTTATGAATGTATCAACACAACCATACTCATCATACTATACATTAAGTTTTAGTGAAAGGTTTATTGCTAATTTATTCAGGATCATTCCTGAAGTTGAAAGTCACGTACTGATTACTGGTGCAACAGGTACTGGTAAGACCCTACTTATCAAATTTGCATTACTGTATGGCTATAAGTATAGTACTATTCCTGAAGATACTAGAGTAATTATTTTCGATACTGTTTCAGGTCAAGGAAGTTTTAAGAACTTTGTAAATCACTATCTAGTACCGTCTTTGAATATTTTCGACTATGTTCCTCATGAACATGTTGAACCACTACTTGGGTATGTTTTTGAAAATTTTATGAATTCTCCATTCACAGCTATTCAACGTGAAGTCTTTAATATAGCTATTGATAGTGTTGATAAGAGAAATTTCATAAACATTACTTATGCTTTAAAGTCTTTAAGAGAGAAACTTACTGGTAAGTTTGATTATGAGAATGCTTGTCTTGCAGTTGTTAGGCGTTTAGATACTGCTGGTCTTAGTCATGGCTTTTTCAACTTTACTGATCCGTTAATCGATACTGTTATTAGAAACGTACTTGATTCTCAAGTCGTTGGTATTGATTTAAGACATACTACGCTAAAACATGTTAGTGATATTGCTAGGTATGTATGGATAACTTTCTTCTTAAAAGCTATGTTATTTAATGATGAGTACTTAACCAGTGGTAGATTTAGGAAGACTGTTATTATTATTGATGAAGCCCACAATTTCTTCAGATCAAGTATTAGGGTTAGTGAGGGACTTAGTGAAAATCCATTAGCATCCTTTATTAGAGAGGGTAGAAACTATAATGTATTCTTCATACTAATTACTCAATCGCTCAGAGATATTTCTGAAGATGTTCAAGAAGCTGTTAGGTTTAAGATACGTTTCTTAAGTGATGCTGAGAAGAGTGCTCGTGAATTAATGAATTATGGTAGATACTTACAAACCCATCATAGTGTTGATAAGACTTATCACCTAATTCAATCAATTGAAGATATGTACATGCTTGATATGGATGAATGTGCTATATGGATTGGTGTTCCAAGAACACGTCAGGGCAAGGTTTTAAAGGAAGTTAAGTCACATGTAGTTGCTAACAACGTATTTAAAATAAAGGTGCCTAGTGAAGATTTGCTTGACAAGTTACTTAATGAATTCTATGATTGGCAATATCAACGTTGTAAGTTTAAACGTTTTGATTGGGAGAAATACTTCATTGATTATATAAAGTTTAGAAAAATTGATGATAAGTTTATGAATGAGTTTAAAAGGTATGGATTTGTAATACCTAAAACATTATCATCATCACCAACACTTGAAGTTTTGAAGAGAATGATTGATGCATATCTATACTATGTGAAAAAGATAATTAAGTTTGAACTTAAAGAGGGGGTAGAGAAGGGTGAGGAAGAGAGAAGTCAAGATTAGGTTTCAAAGCAATCTTTTATCTTCAACATTTTCTCTTTAAATCTTCTTCTTTTCTTTATTTCTTCTACGGCACTCTTATTGTAATTAAAACCTCTCTTGTAGAATAGGTAGTGTAGGAATGTAGCGAAGGTATAATCGGGATGTACATACTTTCTAATACTTGATACATAATATCGAATTATTTGCATGTACGCGATATTCCAAAAAACATCCTCTATTGTCTTTGTAAATTTTGGATATTTTCTAGGATCTATGTATATGTTGGATATCTTACTACTAAATTGTTCTAACCTAAATATTCTTTCTAGAAGTATGCGATGACATGGCATGCAAGTTCTAAAGGGTTTTGGTATTTTTGGATTATTTAATGCTTCTTTAACTTCATCTAATGATGCTTTAATGATAGATTCGATTTTGAATTTTGGATTGCAAGATATTTCTTCAACATGAACCAATGCTACATGTATTTTTCCTGTCTTGATAAATTCATTAAAATCTATCCAAAACAATATCCAAAACATGTTAATTACTTATTGATTATTCTTTTAAGTCTTGAGGTATTAGTAACCACATTAGAATTCTATGTCTAGTTTATAACCTCTAAGTACATGTCTTGCCATATTCAGTACTACCAACATGTCTCTATCATATACTTTCTCACAACTTAGACATTTGAATAATCTGAATCCTAGAATGTTTTTATAAAATGTTATCTTTGATTCACATTTTGGGCAGAGATATCTCTTTATTTTTCCTGTGAATTGTCTTGGTGTTATGCCTAAGAATTTAAGGTTAGGTATTAATGCATCGATTATCTTTACCTGTTTTTCATCATTTGGATTGAATTCTATGAACATTTGTTTACTTGTACTTAGTTTCTTTAGTTCTTGAATATCTTTAATGAATTTTTCATCAATATCTTCAATTTCAATATTCTTGATGTGAACTTCATATTTTCTTAGACATACATTTTTTAATGTAAAGTTGTTGTTATGCTTATCTAATTGTACAATTAATGTACATAGCCCGTAAAGTACATTCACATCTACAAGTAGTACAGTTCTGTATGATTTTACGAATTCTCTATTACTTAGTTCAAGGTATTTGAGTAGAAAGTTAATAACATCTTCACCATAGTGTTTATTCAAGATTCTATGTATTGTGTTGTAAAGATTAAATCTACTTACTAATTCCTGGAATGCTTTTGTAAAGATTGAAGCTTTAGCATTATGATATGTTAGGTATGCATCATTGAAACAACATACTAATCTTAAAGGTATGATATTTACACCTTGAGTGGCATCTATAGTATATTCTCTACAATCCATACAAAGTACTTAGCTAGACATGTATATAATCATTCACTATTGGGAGCTATCGTAGGTGAAGATTTTTAGAATTTTTCATTACTTCTATTTTAAGTGAACCTTCACACCCCCATCATCCATTAGTCAGGGGTGTGAAGGGAAAGAGGTGTATCATCACCCTGCCCGTGGGGCGGGATAAGTATGTATTGTTTTTACTAACTTATGAGCCTAGAAATGTTGAGGAAAAAGAGTATTTAAAGTTTTTAAGAAATGAATGTTTTAAAGACAAGATTTGTAAAGAATTGTATGAATATGCTTTAAGATTAGGTGATTGTCATGAATGAGAAAATTCTTCAAGAGATTAAGAAAAAGCTTCAAGAAAATGATAACGTTAAGGAGAGAATTGAAAAGATTGAAAAAATGCTTGAAGAGATTATGGAAAGTAGTAATATAATGAACTACTTCACTATTGTTGCAACTTCGTTTGGTGTTTTCTATACAGTTCTAACACAATTATGTTATAAGCTTACTATTTCTGTTCATTTTATTTTTAGCAATTGCTCAGAACATTCGCTCCATACTGAGATGGTGGTTAAGGAGAAGAAGAAAGAGGTGAATATTGTGAAGGGTAAGGATTTTTATCGTAGGTTGAGGAGAAGATATTTTGATCTTTATCTTGAAGAGATTAGGAGGATTAAGGAAGAGATGAGTGATGTTAGGAGAGGTATGATTGGTTTATGGATTTCTAATGTTGCGGTGTTGATTACAAGGTTAATTATTGGTTGGGAAATTATTTTTGGCATAGTTGTCATAACTGTTTTTGAGTCTTTGCTTTGGTACTGTTACAGAAAACTTTTAAGAAAGTATAGAGAATTAACCTTAATGGATCCTGACGAGTTATTACCACTTATATGTGTAGTTGGAACAATAATTTGTTTAATATTAAGTTTAATCTTGACGTAGTGACTTGACCTTATAAATTTCTTTAGGATGATGTTTATATGAGTTCTAGTCCTGATTCTAATAAAGATGATATTCTTACTGATGCTTTGACGTATGCTAACGAGCTTTTTAGTGAAAAGGTTTCTGATAAGTATTTGAGGAAGCAATTGTTTAAGAAGATTGAGTATTATTTGAAGCAAGTTGTTGATTATTTACGTGAAGATAATTATAAAGAGGTTGTTGAAAGTGTTATTAATTCTTTAGTTAAGGGTGAAGAACCTACAACAATTATAGTTCCTGAGAAAAAGGAGAAGAAGAAAGTCAAAATTAAGAGGAAGGTTATTGTTAAGATTAAGCCTGAAGAGATTAGAAGAATTGTAGAGAGGATTAGTAGGATTGAAAGTATTGTCTCATCGTTTTTACAGGGAGGAGAGTTTAATCGCGAATTAACTAGGCTTAAAAGAAGATTAGATGAACTTGAACTTGCTTTACAGCAAGTTAAAGGTCTTGATAAACTTGATGAGTTTGTTAAGAAGTTTGAGGAGTTTAAGAAAAAGTTTGATTATCAGATTAGTGTTTTGAGATTTGAGTTTGAGAAAAGTCAAAAGTTTAATCGTCAAGATTATGAGATGCTTAAAATGAGAATTGAAGAACTTGAAGATGAGCTTATCAAATTGAGGCTTGAGCTTAAGAAGAAGGAAGAGGAATTAAGACGTAAAGAAGAGGAGAGAAGAAGAAAGAGAAAGCTTGTTGATACTGCTATCTTGATTTCAATATTTCTTGTACCATTTATTAATCCATTAACATTGCCATTGCTGTTAAAAGGTGATGTTAGTGGTTATTTCATGGCTTCAATGTTCATAGCATTCATACTTTGGAGATTATTCTTCTGGCTTTGGAGATGAATGGTGATTCTTCATGTCTTTTCAATGGACGGATCAGCATGAGCAAGTACTTAATAGACTTAAAGAATTGTTAAGACAGTATAATGTTGTTTGTCTTCAAGCACCAACACGTTGAGGTAAATCTCATTTAATTGCTAAATTACTTCAACATGAAGATTTTGGTAAAGTTATTTGGTTAGTTTCTAGACATAGTATTGAATTCTACTTACTTAAATTATTAAGAAGCTATGATATTAAACCTATAATTGTAACTGCTGGTAAGGAAAGACTTTGCACGTTTGGTTATCCTTTAAAGAAACTTCAAATTTATTGTGATTATTGTAAGTTAAGAAGGCTAGTATTTAAAATTGGAGAATTACCTGATTTTGCAGATTTTAATGTTGTTAGGATGAGTGCTGAAGAATTGCAAGTATGTCCTTATGAGTATCAGCGTAGAGTTGAGCATAATTACAGGGTAATTCTAGCACATTACGGTAGGTTAAATTCACTAATTTATAGAGTTAGGCCTGATTTGATAATATAGATGAAGCTCATAATACCTATTTACCACAATCAGTTACTTTATCACTTAAGGAGTTTGAAATTTGGTTAAGTGAGCATAGTGATTTTGAATTGATTTATGATTTAAGTGAAGTAGTTAGTGAGCCTGAACTTTTGAAATCACCAATCGAGTATAATTGGAAGATTGTTATTGAGAGTGAAGATGAGGTTTCAAATAAGTTGTTTGAACTTTATAATGCAGATATTATTTATTTTGAGAGAGATACTTTCTATGGTTTGAAGATTCCTAAGCAGTTCAGAAATTTTGAAGGTAAGGTTATTTATATGAGTGCTACTTTACCGCCTAGTTTATTGCAATTACCATCAACTATTAAGGTTAGTAGAGGTTATGAGGTTCAGGCAAAGATTGTTAAGTCATTCACTACCAAGTATGAAAAACTGGATGAAGAGGGTCTCAGTTTGGTTTGTTTTTGATGTTTTATCATCTTTTTCATGTCTTGGGTCTAGCATCATTGGCCTATTCTCTCGGCACCTACTACCGACAGTTCATTCCCGTAGGGATTAGACCCATCATGCCCTACGGGATTACTATCGGTTTCGGCACCGAGAATCGACATGTAATGAATTAAAAGAAGACTTATAAATTTTTCTTCTAACTTTTATAGCAGTTAGAATATGATTCCAGCTATTGTTGAAGGTCGTGTAAATAAAATGCGTGAAAAATACCCATACTACAGCATCTACATTAAAACAGAATTCAATGATGTTGTTAAACAGTTTGAAAACATGGAAGTTTATGTTGTTATTTTTCCAAAATTGAAAACAAGGGTGATTAAGGAATGAGTTACAGAACCATAATTTTACCATTTACAGTATATGACAAAGATGCTATTCTTCTACAAACAACTGCCAAACTTTGGAAAGCAGGTTTTGAAAAAATATTTGAAGAAGTTAAACAAAGACCTTGGTTGATATCACATTCTTTAAATTACTTTAAAAATAGTATGTACAAGGTTGCTTATGAGGTAATTCCTTATAAGTATTATGCTGAGTCTTGTTGTGAACTTGTTTATGAAATAGGTAGATCCGTTGTTGGTTTAAGATCTTGGTTACTTGAAAAGTTAGGTATATGGTTTCCACTCGATTTAACCTGTGTTGAAATAGGCAATTGGTTAATGATTGAGTCAAGAGGTGACAAGCATGCAAAAGGTAATCCTGGTATCAGATTTCTAAATCTTGATCAAGTAGAAGTTAAGGTATTTGATAACAATGGTAAAGACTCTTGGATTAGGATTAGAGTTGGTTCTCCAAAATCTAGACGTTTCAGATATATGCTTGAAGAAGTTATTCAACTTGCTCAAAACAAAGAAATTGCTTATAACGCAAGAGTGTACTTACATGATTGGATAAAAACTGTAGTAAAAGGAGAAGTACAAATAGCAATACCATACGAAATCTACATCAAATACTGTAGGGGCGACACTAACTTAAATGATATGCCTTTAAAGGAGTATAAATTTTCACTTGGTATAGATGTTAACTTTGATAGAATCAATTTCTGCTTAATTGATTCCAAATACAATATTGTTGATATGTATACTTTTTGGATAAATGATTTAATGACTCAAGGGTTTTCTGCTAAAGATAGAAGAACAAGAATCATTCAAGAACTTTACAAGATACTTAATTGGTTTAGGATAAAATATAGTAATTACATTGTAAGTATTGAAGATCCAGATATCTTAGGTGTATTAAAGATGAAATGGATTGTTTTTGGATTAAGAGGTTCAGCAAAGTATAATTATAAAGTTGCTATATTTGAAAAATCAATACTTGAAGATATTTATGAAGTTTGTTATAAACTTTCA
This sequence comes from uncultured Thermoproteaceae archaeon, assembly GCA_964390355.1. Lineage (GTDB taxonomy): Archaea > Thermoproteota > Thermoprotei > Thermoproteales > Thermocladiaceae > CAYMHS01. The sequence continues at coordinate 9,435 of CAYMHS010000008.1, forward strand.
ATTCACGTTGAGAAAATAGATCCGAAAGGTACTACTCATTCTAAAGAACATGATGAAGTTATGAAGAAGTTTGGTCTTGATTGTCATATGGCAAGTACTTACATAATAGCTAAACGTGGATTGCATCAATACATGAAAAAGATAACTAAAAATAGTAATTAATAGTTACGAGCCAACAGGCTAGGAAGATTGCAAGTTTTGTTAATGATTTGCCTAGTGGAACAGTCATTTTTACTACATCAAGTGTGCTTAGTGCTATTGAGCTTTACTTGAATGAAGATATTGTTTTTGAGAATGAGATTTCACCAAGTGAGATTTGTGGTTACGTGTCTAAGAAGTTGATACTACATTCGTTTGGTAAATTTGTTGAGGGTATTGACTTGTCGTGCTATGATAGGATTGTTATTTTAGGATTGCCATTACTGCCACCTCAAGTTATGAAGAGACTTGAAGTTTATGGTATTGATTATAGAAACTTAACTATAACGAAAACTGTACAATTGATTGGAAGAATACTTACAGGAATTAAAGATATTGATGAAAAGAAAGAAATCATATTAGCGGATAGGCGTTTCCTGAAGTTTAAAGATGATTTAAAGCATTATGAGATTAATTGTTTAGTTACTTAACTGTGTATTTACTTTCAAATATTGTTATTGCTTTTTGCCCCAGCACCCCGACCCGTCACTACTTTCTGCATGGAAACCCCGCTACCAGTGGTTAATGCTTTAAGAGGCGGGGTGAACTTCCGATGAATAGAACTGAAGATGGGGGTTTACGGCGATCCCGCAATGAATGGGTTGAAGATGAGTGGGATCGCCTTGGGGTGCTGGGGCAATTACCCTCCTGAGGGGTATGAATAGGTTAAAGATGACTCTCGATGAGGGAGGGTAAAGAATTAATGCTTAATGACTATATTGATATTAAATTGCGATTTAGCTTTATAAGGCTTGATGATTTGTTGGATTTACTACCCCTATCCCTGCGTTCGGGGTTTGTGATGATTAGGGACTTGCGGATAAGGTGAAGAGTAAGGGTCATCTGAGCGGGGCTCTACCTCCTGCATACCCTTTCCTGAAGGGTAGGTTTGGGGTGGAGACCGCCCCACCAAAATCTTCATCATGTAACTTGAAGGGGCGGTTTCTCACAATCTCCGCCCCAGACTTACCCTTCAGGAAAGGGATCTTACATGAAGTCTCTCAAAACTAAAATCAAATCTAAATTTCAAAATGACCCTACCTACCTGCATGATGCAGGGGGTAGGGCCTCGCACCCTACTAGGGCCAGAAGCCCTAGTAGGGTTAGAGTAGATGCCCCCGAACGCGGGGATAGGGGGAGAGGCTTAATTGTTAAAAAGAAGATAGAGCTTAATCACAAGTTCTTTATTGAGAAGTTTATTGAATATTTAGAGTGGTTGAAAGTGACAAGTAAGGGTAAGATTGTATCTATTAATTTTAAGAGGTTAAAGAATTGGATCAATAATGACTACATTATTGATGAAGGTGTATATTGGAATAATATTAATAAAGTAATTAGAGAAAAATGTAGAAAATGTATACATAACGTTACAAGGGATAGTCACTCAAGAACAATAGTAATTTACAAATCAGAAATAGACATAATAATTCAAGAATTGAAAAAGAATTTGAAATAAAGTGAATAAACATGAAACTAGATAGAAGACAGAAAAAGAAAATAGAACTAGAATTGATTAGAAGGGAAATAGAGTTAAAATTTGGTGTCTGTAAAGATGATTTAAGAAAATTGTACTACAAGGATAATGATAAGTTCAAAGAAATAGTAAACTGGCTATATTGGTCAAAAAGCATGTCTATAAGCAATTTCTTCAGGATATTAGGACTGTCACAGAACCTACAGTATAGGAAGATAATATATAGTGTATTAGAAAGGAGAAGGAAATTACATGATTCTAGAAGAGAAAGACTAGATTACTTGACAAAATGCTATTTACTCGGTATGCGCATAGCGGATGTATATTGTGAATTGTTAAGAAAGTCATTATACTTTTTAACGAACACATCAAATTACTATGGTTGTGAATATTTCTTTAACGTGTTTAATACGATTAAACATGTAATAGTACATCCACATATCACGAACAGGAAAATCCCTGCAAAAGAAAGTGTATGTCTCGATATATGTTTTGGAACATACTTACCATCGAAAAATTTCGAGATAGACCCGAGAAGTAAGTTTGATATTCTAATGTGGATTACTAATCAATGTAATGAGTGTATTATAGAGTTTCTGACAGCATATGTTGATTGTGATGGTTCATTTCATGAATGTTATGTGATTTTGTGGAGTAAGGATTTGGAAATATTAAATATTATACAAGAAATTTTAAAGAGGAAGTTCAGAGTCTATACTGAGATATCATCACAAAGAAGGTGGTACAGAAAGATTTTCTACTTGTACATAGGTAGTGGAGAAATCGTTAATGAAATTGGAAAGAGGTTAAGACATCCGTGTAAGAAAGAAAAGTGTAGGAAGTTAATGAATGAGAAAAAAGTTGGTGCAAATTTAGCATGGCTATGGTTGCTTCAAAACCTCTCCGAAACCCCACGGGCAGGGTTTCAGCATGACTCTACGTAATGCCTATTGGAATTGAAGGTAAAATACCAACAACACTTCCTGAAGAATGTTTCTAATACTCTAAAGTACTTAACAATATCTTTAATATCTTAACATCATTAAGTAAAGAATTAATAATATCATCCCTTGTCATGACATGTCTAAACTTAGTCTCAATAAGACTTAACTTTAACATTAAGATTAAGTAGTAAATTATAGCGGCAATCATGTAGTATAGTTTTCTAATTTCTAAGTATTTTCCTCTCCACTTCCTCATCTCTACACATTCATCAATTTCAATACTTAAAACTTCACCTCTACGATAATAATTTACAGCACTATACCATGTGCTTAAGACATCTTCAATACCTTCAACTTCGCCGCTTTTCAATTCTTCAATCTTTCTTTCGAGAATGCTTATTGACTTTCCTAAAAGTTCTAAACCATTATCATACTCACTCAATATCTTATTAACAAGATTATGAAGTTTAGCATTCTCTTCGAAAATCTTCTTCAACACTGGTTTAGCTGTTTCATACAGTTTAACTGTATTTATGTACATATCTTCAAGACTCTTAACATCTTGAAGATTAATATCTAAGTGTAGAGCTTTCTTACAATTTTTAAATAATTCTTGATAAAGCTTCATTAAGACTTTTCTAAACTTATCGATAATGATCTCTAACTCCTCACTCTTGATGGTATTTTCAAGTTCTTGAATAACCTTACTCATAAAGATTTACTAACCTAGAAGTTTATTAACTAATCTGGCGTACACTCTCGATACTTTAATAATGTTTTCAAAATCTACATACTCATCAGCTATATGTGGCGTGTCTGGATTACCAGGTCCATAAGTTAAGGCTTCAATACCTCTTTCCTGAAAGTATCTGGTATCTAATCCACCTATACATACAGTAGTTCTAGGTTCTATGTTCAACTCCTCCATAATACACTCTTTAAGTAACATTACGATCTTTGCATTTGAATCTATAATTGAAGCTTTACTTTTCTGTAAGATTTTAATGTTAATATTTATGTTAAGTTCTTTAGCCTTATCGTGAATAAATTGAATCATCTCTTTCTCAACAAGTTCAACATCTTCTTCAGGTAGTATTCTTCTATCTATACTGAAGTTGAAGTATCCTGGAACAATATTTACCTTATCACCCCCCTTAACTTCACCACCAAGAACCATAGTGGCTCTTTTACCTTCAATTTCCTCATACTCATAACTACTTAATCTAGACTCTACTCTAGGTTTTAACTCCTTAATAATTAGATAAGCAAGTTCTACACCTTTTTCAAAAGCATTAATTCCAAGCCAAGGTTTAGATGCATGTACTTGCTTACCAAGAACTTCAATACTTAACCATAGTAATCCCTTATTACCAATCCAGATATCGTTAAGACCTGTAGGTTCAGCAATAATAGCATAGTCAGGTTTAGGTATGTTCTCTAAAAGGTAGGCTGTACCTGTCTGTCCACCAACCTCTTCATCAGGTACAAAAGAAACTTCTATCTTACCATTAATCTTGAAATCACTCTCAACCAAGGCTTTAATTGTAAGTAATGTACTAGCTATACCACTCTTCATGTCCGATGTACCTCTACCATAAACTTTACCATCAATGTATTTTGGCTTAAAAGGTTCAGTAACAGTCCAACCAGTACCTGGAGGAACAACATCGTAATGACCATTAAAGTGAAGTGTAGGTTTTCCACTACCATATTCGGCATGAACAATAAGTCTAGGATAATCAGCATGTTCAGGAAAATACTTCTCAACAACTTCTTTAGGAACTTTAATAATGTTGACTCTTAATCCCATATCTTTCAGTACATCTTTTAAGAAATTACACATATCTTCATAATTTTGACCAGGAGGAACAACTGTAGGTATCTCGATAAGTTTACATAACAGATTTAGAACGTAATCTCTATTCTTATCAATAATGTTAAGAACTTTCTCAATCATTTAACTATTCAAGAATTTTCAAGATTTAAACTTTGTCCTACTTGAGAGTAAAGAAGAATTTAAGAAAGAACGTTGATGTATATTACTTATGATAGAGAAGATCGTAATAGAGAATAATTTTAAATCTATTGAAAAGGTAGAATTGCATTGTAAGAAGATAAACATCTTCATAGGACCTTCAGGATCAGGAAAATCAAATATATTGGAAGCTATAGGAATATTATCATTAAATCTTAGTAAGGAATTATTGAGAATAGAAAAAGATGAAGAATTATTCTACATGTACGATATTTCAAGAGACATAGCACTGAAAGTTACGACAGAGACGCTCAAGACATTCAGATAAATATACGTTATCCTCTAAGAATGCTCATTACGATAGACAATAATGTGTATGAATTTTTGATCTAAATGTGCATGACGATATTGTTAAGAAGAAAGTAATGGAACAAATAGGTTGTGTAAGATTTTATAGATTTAGACACAATAAGATAAGAAGAGAGGACTATTTGGAAGATTACTTAATAACACCTTACGGTGAGAACTTAATTTCATTATTAAGAAAGAGAAAGGATATTATCAAGTTTTTAAATGAGAATTTATTTGAAGATATGGGTTTTAGAATTAGAAGAAGCTAGAGGATATGCTGATTTATTCTTTGTTCCTAAAGGTGAAACTCTAGTCCTTTTACCTCTCTCAAAAACATCAGATGGAATCTTAAAATACATATTCAATTTATTAGCTATAGAGACTAATAGAAAGAAATGCTATAGTAATTCTAGAAGAACCAGAAAGTAATATATTTCCATTCTACATCAGAGATCTAGCTTTAAGAATTGTTAAAAGTAATAATCAGTACTTCATATCAACTCACAATCCTTACCTTATTGAAGGTATTTTAGAGCACTCAGAAATACATACATTATCAATATTTTGGGTAGACTTAAAGAAAGGACAAAAATTAAAGCTATAAGTAATGAGAAGTTGAAAGATTTTGTAGAAAAGGCAATTGAAACTGATATCTTTATAGCAGCTGAAGAATATGATGATTGTTGTTGAATGCTATTTTGATAAGATATTGTTTAACGAGATATTTAAACGAAAGATAATACATGATGCATGGAAAAATGAAGGCATTGAAGCATATAAAGGGAAATAGAATCTACATACTAGATTACGATGTTAAAAACCAACTGAAGACATTCCTCGACAATTAAGTGATAGATGTATTAAAGTTTATGAAGATGACAACTTGAAAATATATAAGTTAAAAGATGATAATGTACTTATAGTCCTAGTGAAACTTGATCTTGAAGGTTTATTTGTAAAATTTGGAGGTAAGTTAAGTAACGTTAACATGCATACGAGAAATGAAAGAGTATTGAAAAAGCTTATTGCTAACAATAGAGATGCTGTTGAAAAACTGAGAGGTTACTTGTTAAAGATTATTGGTAAAAATTTATCTAATCTTTAACATTGAATTTTTAAGAGTATTCTTAACTAGGTTAAGTTATGATTAGAGTTAAGGTATCTGCACCTGCAACTATTGCTAATCTTGGTCCTGGTTTTGATATTCTTGGTCTTGCAATTAAAGAACCTAGAGATCTTGTTGAGTTAATTATCGATGATGGTTATGGTATTGAGATTGAAAGTATTGAAGGTGTTGATGCTGAGCTAGTAACTAGAGATGTTGATAGAAATACTACAACCGTTGCCATTAAGTATCTACTTGATAGGTTAGGCATTAAGAAGTTTGTTAAGGTTAAGATATGGAAAGGTATTCCTATAGGTGCTGGTCTTGGTAGTTCTGGTGCATCTGCAGTTGCAGCCATATACGGTATGGCACATGCATTAAATCTCAAGTTAGAGCCTGAATTTATGATTGAATGTGCTGCAAAGGGTGAGGAAGCGGTTACAGGAGCTGCCCATGCAGATAATGTAGCACCATCACTTCTTGGTGGTTTATGCGCAATATTGAGTTATGAACCTTTAAAAATAGTTAAAATTGAAGTTTTTGAAGAATTGAGTATAGTAATTGCAAGACCATCAACATCACTATCTAGAGAAGAAAAGACAAAGAGAGCTAGAGAACTTCTACCAAAAAGTATATCATTAAAAGATCATGTTAGGCAGTGTGGCTCTTTACTTCAAGTAATTCTTGGTTTTATCATTAAAAATTATGAACTTCTCGGTAAAGGAATATCTAGTGACTACATTATTGAACCTGCAAGATCAGTAATGATACCTGGATTTTACAGTGTGAAGAAGGCAGTAATAGAAGCTGGTGCATATGGTTGTAGTATAAGTGGTGCAGGGCCTTCAATATTTGCAATATGTAGTGAAGATAAAGCTAAACATGTAGGTGAAGTTATGAGAGAAGAATTTATGAAGAGTGGTGTAGAAAAAGTTGATATCATAATTACAAAACCAAGTAATGTAGGTGCTAAACTTGAGAATTATTGATAGAGAAGGTTTTTAAAGAAGCAACGTAGTGTGTAAATTCACGATCAACATTGATTATACAGTCTGAATGTATTCCATGTCAAGTACAGGTTAGGTATAGAGATCTTGCAAAACTTGTAAGTAGTGAAGAGGATAGAATTGAGTTTTTAAAGAACATTGCAAAGCTTCTCATTAAAGAACTAGATAAAGGTAATCGTAGTGCACCCCTAATAGCTACAAAACTTTACAGATACATAAAGTCAGCACTCAAGAATGAGGATCCTTACTGGAATGAAAAGATTAAAGCAAATCTTGAAGGGTTAAGACTCTATGAGAAGTTTAGAGAATTACTTGAGAATTCTGACGATGAGCTAATTCTTGCAGTTAAAATTGCACTTATAGGTAATAGTATTGATTTTGGTGTAGCTCAGTATGATGTTCCAAAGATTGAGGAATTATGTAATGCCTTAAATTACATGAGACTTCACGGTATTAATAATCTTCAACTACTTAATAATGTTGAAAATAAGTTAATACTGTACCTAATGGATAATTCAGGTGAAGCTGCACTTGACAAGATATTAGCTGAAGTGTTGAGAAGGAGAAGAGCTAAAGTTATAGGTGTTGTTAAAGGAGGTGCTTTTCAAAATGATGTAACTATTAGAGAAGTAGATATGTTAAGACTTCATGAGAGTTTTGATGAGATAGTTAGTACAGGTACTGATGCTGCAAGTATATTCATAGATGAGATATCTGAAGAATTGAAGAAATATTTAATGAACTGTGACTTAATTATCGCTAAAGGTATGGCTCATCTAGAATACATTACGGAGATACAACGTGTAATAGATAAGCCAGTAATGTATTTAGTTAAGGCGAAATGTAGACCAATAGCTAACTACTTAAAGGTAAATGTTGGTGACTATGTAATACATCTAGAGAGGTAAAGAATAATCAGTAAAGTCTTTCCTCACCTCATCACAAATCCAACTCTCAGACGGCTGAAGACTCATCCTCACAATACTTACTAGTCAAGAAATTTAATAAGATTTCCTTAACTTTTAAGATAAAGCTTGAACTCTCCTTATGTGAATAATTTAAGAGATTGTAAAGATATAGTTTAAAAGTATCTAACTTCAGTATTTCATCATGCCAGCCGGTGAAGAGAAGGTATCTATAAACATATCTAAGGAGTTGTACGATAGGATACTTAACTATATAAGAACTCATGGAGGTTTTAATAGTGTTGAAGAATTTATAGAGTTTGTAATCAGTGAAGTTCTTAGTGAAGGTGAAAGTGAGTACGTATATTCTAAAGAGGATGAAGAAAAGATAAAAGAAAGACTAAGATCTTTAGGATACTTATAAAACCTTCCCTAAAGTTCTACATTATGATGAGACTACTCTACGAAGGAAAAGCTAAGAGAGTATATGAGGTTAGTGAAAATGAACTAATAATTGAATTTAAAGATGAAGTAACAGCACTTGATGGTGTAAAGAGAGATTACCTTGCAGGTAAGGGAGTAATTAATGCTAAACTTTCAGCTTTCTTCTTTAAATATCTTGAAGATAATGGAGTAAAGACACACTTCATAAGTTATGAAGGTGATAATAAGTTAAGAGTTAAAAAGTTGAAAATGATACCTATTGAAGTTATTGTTAGAAATTATGCTTATGGTTCTATGATTAAGAGATTACCAGTACTTTCTAAATTAAAGAAGTTGAAAAAACCTTTAATAGAATTTCACTATAAAAGTGATGAACTTCACGATCCATTAATACTTCCTGAAGATATTATAGAAGCTGAACTTGTAAATGAGAATGAGTTAAGACATATCATAGATACTTCATTGAAAGTTAATGAACTATTGAGCAACTTATTTGAGAGGAAAGGATTGAAACTTCTAGACTTTAAGTTAGAATTTGGTAGATATGGTAGTGAGATCTTGATTGGCGATGAAATTACCGGTGATACTTTCAGAGTAATCGATAGTGAAGGTAGGCATCTTGATAAGGAAATTTATAGAAAAGGTGCATCACCACAAGAACTATTAGAGACCTACAAGAAGTTATTAGAAGTGTTGGAGATTAAGTAATGAGTCACTACTTCAATAGAGAACCATTCTTTAAAAAGTTGAGAATTAGGAAAATCATTACCAATCTTAGAGGCTTCAACATTACATTAATTACACTTCCTGGAGTATTTTCAAGCATAGGAATTGATTTAGGAACTAGACTTCTAATTGAAAATATGATTGTACAAGATTATTGGAATATCTTAGATCTTGGTTGTGGTTATGGCGTTATAGGTATAGTAGCAGCAAAACTTGCACCAAATGGTCACGTAATAATGACGGATATTAATAAACTTGCACTTAAACTTGCAAAAATAAATGTAAGATTAAATAATGTTAAGAACGTTAAGATAAGGTATGGAAATCTTTACGAACCTGTAAAAAATATGAAATTTAATACCATAATTACTAATCCTCCATGGTCCGCAGGTATGAGTCTTAACGAGAAGTTAATTAGAGAGTCCATAAATTATCTTGAACCAGGTGGTTACTTTCAACTTGTAGTACCTTCAAAATTTAGTAAGAGAATCGCAAAAATTGTAGAAGAAACTTATGGAAACTTTGAAGAACTAACATCAGAAAGTAGATACGTAGTTTATGTAGCTAGGAAAGTTGTTAAGAACTAGTAGTGCTTTCTAGGCCAATCTTCTCCAAGAATGTGCATAAAACATAAGTACACTCAAAATAGTCGAGACATCTCTACTATCGGATTAGGAATCTAGATTGATGACTTGTAGAGTGATTCGATTTTTCACAATCTTTCTCAAACAATTCTAATCTGTGATAGCTTCTAACAAGTTTTTACAAGCACCATCTTTACCCTTCTTAAACTCGCATCTCGCATCTAGATTTCAGCTCATGAATGGTTAATCACCATTCATCGAAGGCCAGAGTTCATCACTGTTAGGTGAGTGTTCTCAATACACTTATTAATACTTCTCTACGTTTAGATCATGTAAGTAATGTTTATTTAGAGTTTTGATCTTAATTTTTCTTATGAGTTTTATCGATTTTTCTGATTTTGAAAAACTTGATATTAGGATTGGCAAGATTATTAAAGCTGAACAGATTCCTGGTTCTAAAAAACTTCTTAGACTTGAAATTGATATTGGTAGTGGGGTTAGACAAGTTGTTGCTGGTATTGCTGAACACTATAGACCTGAAGATCTAGTTAATAGAAAGGTTGTTATTCTTGTCAATCTTAAGCCTAAGAAAATTTTTGGTGTAGAATCTCAAGGCATGATACTTGCAGCTGACGTTAATGGCAAGCCATACTTGTTAACTGTTGATAAGGAAGTTGAGGTGCCTGAAGGTTCAAAAGTCAGATAATTACTTCTTCTCGGCTTCTTTACCTTCACTTGAAATAACAATGACTTCCTTTCTTTTTTCTTTAGCTTCCTGAATTTTCTTTAAAAATTCTTCACGTGCTTTTCTTATTCTCTCAATTACTTGTAGTCTTCTCTTATCACTTAAGTCTAGATCGGTAATTACTACTTTTGATGGATGTACTGGATAGTAAACTGTCTCACCTCTAGGTTTCTTCAGTGTTGCATCTTCAACAAAAATTCTAATTCTCTTCATATCAACCTCGACGACTTTACCTTTAACACCCTTGAAACTACCACGAACGATAAGTACTGTATCTCCTTTACGTACAGGTAGTCTCTTAATACCAAATCTTCTCTGTAATTCTTTAGATAAAGGTGCTGTTAAGAATTTATGCCTGATATGAAGAGGAGCATTAAAGTATGCCTTTCTCTGCTTCTTAGGTTTAGCTGACTGAATCCAATTAACCATAGCAAAAACGTAGAAAACTCATATTAAAAACCCTACTCAACAATATCCTAATCTTTTCTCCAAATATTTTCTAAACCTTTACTCATAGGACCAACATAGTTTAGGGAATTTTTCTTAATAGAAAATAAGGTAGACGCGCATGGAAGAGAGATACTTGATTGCCAAGATAATTATAGAACATAGAGTTAGAAATGTAAAATGTATGAATTATCTTTAAGAATAATTATTAAAGATTCATCTTATTCCCAATGATACCTGTACAATTTAGTAATGACCTGACATATAGAGGATTCATAGCAGTTTTAATGATATTTAAGTAAGACTCGATGCTGATCTCATACACCTCTTCACTCCTAATAACGAGAGACATTCAAAAATCCTGAACAGCTCTTCAGAATACTTTTTAGTGAATTTTTATGGACTCACTAAAATTTTCGCATTAGGGTAAAGTTAATTAAGTTTTAATTTCTTCTCTATTTGAGATCTATGGGCGTATTTAGTATTGTTAAAGAGCATTTACAAGTATTTAAGGTTGGTTTTAAGAACTTATTTAAGCCTGATAGAATGACCATTATGTATCCAGATGAAGAGCCAGATTATGGTCCTTTAACTAGAGGTTGGATTAAGCTTGATGTTAAGAAATGTACTGGATGTGCTATGTGTGCTAGAATTTGTCCAACAAATGCTATTAAGATGTATACTAGACCTGATAAGAAGAAAAGTCCAGGAATTGATTACGGTAGATGCATAATGTGTTACTTCTGTGTTGATGCATGTCCAGCAGATGCTTTAACAAGAACAACCATTAAATGTCTCGCATGGTATAGTCTCACCGAGATGAAGTATAGACCAGAAACTGAAGTTGAAGAACCAACTATTGAAACTCCAAGACCGAGAGCTGTGAAGGTATCTTACGATTCGAGTAATGGTAGAATTATAAAGATACGTATTGAGTAGTATCTATGAGTAAATGGTAATCCTTAAAACTATAAACATTATGTAGAGAATCTCGTGGATACACTAACACTATCAGTAATACTTGGTGTAGTGTTTTTTAGTATATTGACAGTACTTGTTAAAGATAATGTATATTCGGCAGTCTTCTTAAGTTTAGCAGCAGCACTTGTAGCAGTTGTATATGCTTTAATGGAGATTTATCACATAGTCTTTCTAATACTTGTGGTGTATATTGGTGCAGTAATTCTGTTGGTACTTATTGTTGCTTCAACCTTTAGAGAAACACCTATAGTACCTTCACTCGAGTATAGACTTGGAGCACTTGCCATTGCGTTAATAGTTTCAGGTTTCTTCACTATAGTCTTAATGACTCAGACACCCATACTACCACCACCAACTATCACTCCATCATTTATAGAGATAAATAAAGGCATATTGAGTAGTGTAAACTACATATATTCACTTGTTGGACTTTTCATAATCATAGTGATGTCACTAATCTTTGCTATACAACTTGCACGTAGAGGTGAGAGATCATGAATCTAGCTCTTCTTGTAGCTTCAATTCTAGTAATTGCCTTAGGTTTTTGGGGTTTAGCTGGTTCTAGAGATTTAATTAGACTATTAATCTGTATGGAGTTAATAACTGTAGGTGTCTTTCTAGGTATTGCGGGAATATTAACACTGAATCCAGTATTCTTAACATTTCTAGTAATCTTAATGATAGCTATATGTTGTGCAGAAACTGTCCTCTTCGTTGCGTTAATATATAGGAATTACAGGATTGCGAGAACAACAGATACAAAAGAACTACCTGGAGGTGAGTAGATGTGGCTATGATTGATGTCTCAGGTCTTCTATGGTTTTCAATACTACTACCTATAGCGATTGCTCTACCTGTATACTACTTAGCCATTAGAAACGTTAAGGCTTGTGTAGCAGTTATTGTGTTATCACTACTACCCATGCTGTACTTCTCACTTTACTCATTAGCAACTAATACAGTACTTATTGATAAGGCATTAACCTTCACTATAAGCATATATGGCTATGAGTATGAATTTCCAGGAAAAATCTTGTTAATGCCTTTCAACGCACTTTTCGCTTTCACAATATGTCTAGTGGGTATTCTTGTAGTTATCTTCTCCATACCATACATGATACATAGAGCTGAAGAACTTAACTTCAGCTTAAGTATCTTCTACTTAACATACCCCATCTACATAATCACTATGGCAGGTGTTGTCACAGCTACGAACTTATTAATGATTTACCTATTCTTCGAGCTTAGCTTAATATCATCGTTCTTCCAAATACTCTATTATGGTTATGGTGATAGGGTTAGAATTGCCTTCATGTACTTGGTATGGACACATATAGGTACTGTCTTAATGCTTATTGGTTTTGTCATGATGATACTTTATGGTCATGTAATTGATGCACCACTCTATACAGGTTATGCACCAACATTTAACAATACTACCTTAGCAATGGTATTGATACTTATCGGTCTTCTCATTAAAATGGCTGCACTCGGTGTACACATGTGGCTTCCATATGTTCATGCTGAAGCACCAACACCATTATCCGCACTTTTAAGTCCAGTATTTGTTGGTCTTGGTGGTTACGTAATTATTGCAATAATCTTACCATATGGATTTATTGCTAAGTGGAAGAACATATTAATGGCTTATGCAATAGCTACGGCACTTTATGGCGCCTTTACAGCACTTGTTCAAAAAGATATTAAGAGATTACTTGCCTACTCGACCATATCACAGATGGGTTACATGTTACTTGCAATATCAACAGCAAATGCTTGGGGTCTTGTTGGTGCTGGTCTTCACTATATAGCTCATGGTTTAGGTAAAGCTATACTCTTCATGTCTGCAGGATACTTGATACTATTTCTACATACTAGAGATATAACTAAGCTTGGTGGTCTCTATGCATATCATGCACCTCTTGCAATATCTTCAATTATTGGATTTCTAAATCTTGTAGGAATCTTAACTATAGGTATGATAGCTGAGATAACTATCATTGTCGCTTTTGCCAAATCTGTACCTTTATGGAATTTCGGTTATGTTCTTGGATTAGTAGCTATGCTTGTAGCAACTGCCGTATATGCCTTCTATACGATAAAAGTTATATTCTTTGGTCCACCTAAAGTACGCGAGATGCCTGTTAGAGATGGTAAGTATTACTTAACGTTAGTGCCAATAGCGTTGACAGCCTTCTTATCAATACTGCTACTAGTACCGCCTTTCTCATCGATTGTTTGGGAGAACATGTTTACAGCTATAAACACTTTCATAAGGTGGTAGTATGAACGGTCCTGAACTTCTACTCTTCGCCATATTCGCACCATTAATACTTGCAAGTATTGGAATACCATTTAAAGAGAGAGTTAAAGGTATATTAACGACTTTAGGAGCCTTCATTGCTGCATTGATAATTTCTTGGCTAGCAATTAATGGTACTTTCTTTGAGAAGTATAGTTGGGATTGGATACCAGATCTTGGACTATACGTATCTGTGAGATTCATACCTTACAGTATGATTATGGGTCTAGTAGTTTCGTGGATTATCTTTCTAATCTTTCTATACAGCATTAAGTATATGGAAGGTGATTACAGACCTGGATGGTACTGGTGGTTTATGGGATTTTTCGCTACATCGATGCTCATAATAGTTTTTGCTGAAAACTTACTCTTTCTACTTTTCGGTTGGGAAGGTGTTGGACTTGCAAGTTGGGGCTTAATTGGTCATTGGTATAGAGATGAGGAAGAGTACTGGGTTGGTGAGAAGGAGTATGTTGCAAAGACACCATATTGGTGGCCACCATCACTTGCAGGTCTTAGAGCTATACTTACTGTAAGACTTGGTGATGCACCATTCATGGTAGCCTTAGCCTACATACTTGTAGGTACAGCACCAATTCTTGGAGGACCTATTGGAACTTTAAGTCTTGTAGAGCTTAGTGAAATTAAGACTGCATGGATTAACTTTGAGTATGTTAAGTTATTACCATTAATACTCATAATGTTTGCTATGGGACCTTTCACAAAGTCTGCACAATTTCCATTCTATGAATGGTTACTTACAGCTATGACAGGTCCTACAAGTGTTTCTGCTCTAATTCACGCAGCCACTATGGTTAAAGCTGGAGTTTATCTGCTACTCATCTTTGCACCAATAATGTTGGACATGTACATGTTTGGTGAACCTGGAGTACTAACTGTCTTCTGGGTATTTGCCATTATTGGTGCTTTAACAGCCTTAATGACCACCATGATATCAACCTCAGCTCAAGAATTTAAACTTGTACTTGCAGGTTCAACAGCAGCCAATCTAGGTTTACTAACTATGATTGTAGGTGTAGGTGGTGTACTTTATCACTACTTCTATGCTGTTCTTCATCAGCATGAACTTGCTATGGCAGTATTTACTTTTGCACTCTTTGCAGGACTTGCACACATTATGGCTCATGCATGTGCAAAAGCTAGTTTATTCCTAGGTTATGGTGCCGTTATTCACGAAATACATAGTAGATTTATTAGAGATGCTGGTGGTTTAGGGAAGTTCATGAGAATAACGTACATAGCTATGCTTCTAGCAATGTTAAGTTTAGTAGGTATACCACCTTTTGTTGGCTTCTTCACTAAAGAGGCAGTCATATCACCAGCATACTTGATAGGTTGTTTCGCATTAACAGGCATGTTAATACTAACCATCTTCTTAACACCTATTTATGGCTTTAGATTAATAGGATTAACATTTCTACATGAACCTGCTAAAGAGAGACATGTAGAAGAAGCACATCCAGTAATGCTAGTACCTTACACTATATTAGCCATTGCAGGTATTGTACTTGGTATATATTGGTATTTAGGTCTTGAGCATACAGTGATGCATGCAGCTATAGAGTACCTTCCACTACATGTAGCTCATCCATTTCATCCTGAACCTTGGACTATGGCAATATCATTAACAGCACTTGTTGCAGGATTAATTATTGGACTCTACTTCTACATCTTTAGAAGATTCTTAATACCAACAGGAATCTTGTGGAAAATATCATACCATAGATTCTACTTACCTGTAGCTTATGATTTAGGACTTACAAAACTATACTGGTATATTAGTCATGGAGTCTTTAAGGGTATTGATCAAGGTTTCTTCGACAATATTTATCATAGATTCTTCCCATGGCTTTTCGGTAAATCATCAATACTATTTAGAAGACTACAATATGGTCCTGTAAATGCCTATGTGCTTTACGCACTTATTGGACTTCTACTCATACTTATACTTGTATGGTGGTTCACATGATGGAGCCCATACTTCACTACATCATTCTTTTAGGATTATTAGTATCAATCTCAGCATTAATTAGAGGTAGAGTAAGAGCTGTGAAGTACTTCTCGCTAGGTGTGATGTTTTACGTACTTGGCTATTCACTCTACAGCTTAACGTTTATGAACTTTGTAATTAACTTCATCATAGCTTTAGTTACAGTGTTAACCATAATTTTAACTCTTGAGATTATTCGAATAGAAACTCCTCTTAGAGGTTATGAGTATATGGCATGTACGGCATTACCTATAAGTCTAGGTTTAATTCTACATATAGGTACAGGAATTGAAGAACTAATATTACTCATAACCTTCCTTGCAGTAGCTACTTTAACTTTAACAGTACTTGTAGCTGCTAGAGGATTAAGTGGTCATATTGGTGCAGGTGTTAGATATTTAATCTTTAGTGGTATTGGTAAGGCATTAATGATTATAGGTATTGCGGTTTCTCTAAGTATACACGTAACTATAGGTATAGCCTTAATACTTGCAGGTTTCGCTATGGAGCTCGGACTCTTTCCATTCCACGGATGGGTTCCCGATACTTTTGCGCGTGGTTCACCTTTCGGTATAGCACTTCTAGGTCTTTACTCTAAGGTAATATCTATAATTGTGCTTACCAAAATATTACTAATCATTGCTAAGCCAGCAATATACAATATTGAAAACATGATTGCTCTTGGACTATGTATAGCTACTATCAGCATTATTGGTATGTACTTTGGTAACATTGCAGGACTTACAGCAAGAACTATTGGTAGAGTACTTGCATACTCCACCATATCTCACGTAGCATATGCGTATGCAGCTGTAGCTGTGGCAATACTTGGAATGGTACTTAATCTATGGAGTGAGGTTGTATATCCAGCATTAGCTATTGCCATTTATGAACTCTTCGCAACAGGACTTGCAAAGTTAGGATCATTTTCACCATTCTCAAATCTTGAAAATTCTGAAATTAGAATTGATGTACCTAGAGCATACATCTCGAAGACAGGTGCTTATAGTGCTGTTGTACTTATGCTTTCACTACTAGGCGTACCACCGCTTATTGGTTTTTGGCCAAAACTATTTCTATTCCTCGTATGCGTGAGATTAATGGTAACACCGTACTGGCTTGTTGGACTTGTAATAGCCATATCATTAGCTGTAAATAGTGCTATCTCAGCAATATATTATGCTAGACTCATAAAGGCATATTTAGCTATGATTAGAAAGAGATGTATTGGAGAAGTAGTTACACTCATCTCTATGCTACTTGTAGTCATTTTAGGAATAGTAATACCCATACAGTTACTTAATTGGCTTCAACAGTTAATACTTATTTAAAACCTATCTTTCCTCTTTTCTTTTTCTCTCTAACTATTCAATACCTTCAAGACAAGATTTTTAACTAAATTTAAGAATAGTTTAGAGAGGTTGATAATCTTGATTAAAAATCTAAATGAACTTACTAACAAGATAAAAAATAGTCTAGACGAGCATGACATATTAATAATACTTTCACCACCTTTCAACAGTATTGACGAGTTACTAGTGGAAATTGAGAAACAGTACTACATAGTTAAGGTCTCATTAATAGATAACTTCACATCATGTACAGGAGAACTTAACCTAATAGTTAAACATATACTTAACGATCTTAACAAGATTGAAGTAAGTGATAAGACAGGTATTGAAAGTATTTTCCAAGAAGTAAGTAAGTATAAGTTAAAGTTAAGTACAATTAATGAGTTGATTAGAACTCTAATTGAAACTTATGGTACTGAAGTACCTTTAAGAAGAATTGATAAGAAGATCTTAATAATTTTAGATAACTTTACAAGATTGAAACCAATACTCATAGATTTAAAAGAACTAATACTCGCTATTAAGAGTTTAATAGAAAGTTTAGTCAGAAATACTTGTAAAATCATATTAACATCAAAATTAACGTCAAGAATGGACATATATGGTGTGCAAAAACTTGAATATCCAAAAGTTGTAGTAGTTCCAGAAGTGGATTTTGAGAAGTTTAGTAAAATATGTGAAGAATGTAACTTACCTATAGAGAAATCTCAAACGTACAAATATGTTCAATACTCCCCATCTATTGTAAATGCTGTAATTGAAATATCTTCAAGGTTAGAAAACATTAATGAACTTTTAAGAAAAGTGGATGAGAGAGTTGAAAAACTCATTAATAAGAATGTAAACAACTCATTAATTAACGATTTATCTAAAATCTTAGGAGTTGATACTTATAGAGTCTTAAACATTTACACCTCAACTTATACATTATTATCAGTATTTTTAGATAATTTAGGTAGAGACTTTCAATTACTATCTGCTTTACAGACACTACCTAAGTCGTGGATAAGTAATGTTGAAATCATTAATCATGCATGTCTTGTTGAGAATGATTTTGCGAAATTAAAAACCAACTATCTAGTCATTCACGATCTACCACATTTAGCAACAGTTTTGAATGATGAAGAAGTTATCGATAATTTTAAGAAACTAATCCACGATATAGCTCATGCTAGAGTTGTTAGTAAGGTATTGAAGCTTATGGTTAAGAATTATCTAGATCTTCTACAAACATACGTAATGTATCTTGATAGAAACACTCTTGTTAAAAGTATTTCACAAGTTATGAATATGTTGGTAAATTGTGATTTAAGTATTGATGAGATCTTAGCATCAAAAATAATACTTAATAGATTTATGAATGTAGTGGGAGGCTTAGATACCTTTATAGAACTATTATCACCCATCGATGTTTTAAGTTTTGCAAAATATACAGAATCCCTACATACAACACTCTTATCATTAGGAACTATACTTGATGTTAATGCTATAGGCATGGAGATGAATTATCTCGAGAAAGTAATATCTAGAAGTAACATTGATGAAGTTAAGTATTGGTCTGTAAGAACTTACATACAGTTAATACCATTAATTGGATACTTACTACCACATGTAGATTCTAACTACAAGTTAGGAATTGTAAGTAGAATTAGCGAGAAGATTAGCAAATACTTAGCAGATATTGCTAATGATAATTATAGACTTGAATTAACGTACATGCTATATCTTAACTTATCTGAAGTCTTATCAAGATATTCTCTAAATACAGATATAGTCAAGTTTTATCTTGAAGAAGCTAAGAAAAGTCTTAATGATCTGTTTATGAGAAATGTAATTGATAGAGACTCATATCAACGTGAACTAGCTAAGATTAATGAAATTGATGCATATCTAAGTTTAAGAGAAGGTAATTTAGAAAGAGCTACAGAACTATATCTTAAAGCTATAGATTTGATTAACAACATAACTCTCAAATCCATTAAGGATGAAGTTCATGAACTTATATTAAAGTCAAAACTATTAACTATTAAGTTTATTCTTGATGAAGATGTTCATGATGAGATTGAGAAAGTAGTATTAAGAGCTATTAAGATGTGTAGAGAACTATCAAGTAGTCAATTATCAGGTATTGTCAAGAATTACATAATCACATCATGTATTAAGGGTAAGGTTAAGAATGATCTCTACAATTACGTACAAGTACCTTGGATCAACATCTTAACACAAGCATATCACTGGTCAATGTATAGGTTAGGTATAGTTAGTGTAGAACCACCATTAAAACTCGACTATATAATGGATAGTTTAAGAAAAATACAATCTAGAGAAAGCTATACACATATTGGTTATGTAAGTTCACTAATGTATTCAATTCTTAAAAACGATATAGATAATGTTAGAGGTATCGTTAAGGATATGTTAAGAAATTATAATCTACAATATAACGCTACATTAATGAACATTATTGGTGAAATGGATGGTAAGTTAGGCGTAGAGATAAATCTTGAATTTTTAAAAAGTATAGCAAAACTACTAATCTGTCCTTAAAATGATTAAGGTAAACTTTAATAAATGTATTGAGGTGGCTAAGATCTTAAAGAACATAACTATAAGTATTGACTACTTTATAGACCCTAAACTCTATCCATCAATAGATACTGATTATGAAGATACTCTAAACTACTTTCTAGCTGTTGTAGCTATCGATCATAGAACAGAAAGAACAGGAAAAGTTGACAATAAGTATGAAGTTGTTGAAGAATATTGTAAAGAAATTTCTGGAGAGAAGTTTAAAGGCTCAGACTTATTATGGCGATTATCATTACTTAAATTTCAAGAAAATCCAAAATTTTTCACTCCTAAAAATCTTGCAGAATTGAGAGAGGTTGAAGTAAGAAGATGGCTAGATGTGAAAGATGTTGAAGTGAGAACAGCCTTACTTAGAGATTTAGGTAAAAAGATTATGAGATATTACAACAGCTCAACACTCAATCTTTTAGATAAAATCGAGAAGATATGTAGTGACCATCAAACTTCTGGAATTCTTGAAAAATTGAGAATTTTTAAAGCCTATGAAGATCCTGTAGAAAAGAAGAGTTTTTTACTTATAAAGTTTTTAAAAAGAAGAAAACTTCTGAAAATTCTTGATGAAGAAAATCTCCACGTATGTGTTGATAATCACTTAACAAGAGTAGCCATTAGATTAGGTCTTGTAGAACCAAATCAAGAGTTACTACCACTACTTAAATGGGAGAAAGAAGCTGAATATTTTGAAGATATAATCATTAGATTAACTGTAAGACAAGCATATAAAATCGTATCTAATTGTAGTGAAATTGAACCTACAATTCTTGATGATTTCTTCTGGAACTTTGGTAAGAAAATATGTAAACTACGTGAAACATCTTGTGAAAAATGTATTTTTAAAAACGTATGTGAAAGTGTAAGAGACAAGTTACGTAAAAATTTAAGAGAACACTACTACTACAAGACATGGTATTACTGAAACTATGATCACCTGCCCATATTGTGGATTACCTAGTTGGGAAAGTGTTCAAGTAATTAGAAAGAGATTACCATCAGAAAAAGTAAATGAAAAACAACGAATAAGAAGAGAAGATTATGATTGGATAATACTTTGTAAATGTACAAACTGTAATAAAATATTCTACCTCTTTAAGACTAAATTAAGTACATACACTCTAAAACTTGAAGATGTAGTAGAAATGAAGTAATAGTTATTACAACACCACATAAGATTCATCAACATTCTAAGCTAAAAAAGAACTGTGAGATCACAAACATTACGTAGAATATTCACTTTAATAATAATTCTGAACAATAAGTATCTTACACATCCATGATACGTATATCTCAGACAAGTCGTTGAACACTACTATACAAACTAACACAACAACTTATAAAGTAAGTTTAACAATATCACCACGACTAGATAGAGAAATATTTATATGAGATGTTATGTGTGAAGATGTTAGTGATGATCAACATTACTATAATGGTACTATATATGCATCAACCATAGATATTGATACGCACTATCCAAGTATCCACTAAAAGCTGTACGTAAATGAGTATAAATCCATTCATAGTAACTAAGTACTAGAACTTACAAGACTGTTGAAGAGAGATGCGTACATTCATAGTGTAGTCAATAATAATGACGTTATTGATAAGTTCACCTCAATGGACTACATGGTTGAGAATAACATGCAACATTCATACTAGCATATATATGGAATGTGACATTTAACATTAATATATGAGGCAATTAAGAATCCATCATACTACTTAGTGGTGGAGAAAACCCATATACGTGAGTATGATCTTGATATAATGCTCGTTAAGCTCAACAGATCCCTAACAATGATTAGTCTTCAAGCATGTGATTTTGCAAGAATATTGTATTAGTAAGTACTTATGATTATGTACTTGCTTGACTATTATAATGCTTGTAACTTTATTCTTTCGAGTTTGATTTGTGATGGTTCTGTTGACTGGGGGTGTGTTGTTTTTGGGATGTTGAATTGGAATGGTATCCCCTAGTCAACTTTCCCTTCATCCCCATCGGGGTTTCATTTGGGTCTGGGACTGTCGAGGGGGCCAGACCCCTCCCATTTATGGTCGAATCTTTTCAAAATGTCTAGACAAGCAATTATGTCTCTATCAGCTTCAAATCCACATTTAATACATTTCATTTTCCTATAACCGTTATTGACTAATTTATTACCACATCTTGGCATATTGATGATGTGTGTCTAGGATTTACATAATGTACTTTATAACCATGCCACAACATTTTATATTCAACCTTACGTTGTAATTTTCTATAAGCTAATAGGTTTAATTTAATTCTCCAATCTTTCTTAACATTACTTAAAACATTGAATTTTAGATTCCTTAAATCCTCCATTACTATTGTAGCATTTCTCTTAACAATTTCATTAACTATCTTTGCTGATATTAGTGATGTATAGTATTCAATAATGTTTCTAGCTTTTCTACAGAAGTGTCTTATTCTATTCAAGATTTTAGATTAAATTTCCACTTCATACCCTTACCATACTTCTCCTGTAACCTATTAGCTAAACGATAGTAGTGAAATGCCTTGTTAAACATGGTTTTAAATCTTAATTCTTCCTTACCATTTGATAATACTATTTCCTTGTAATTAACATCAAGTGCATAGTAATCTTTTGGTAATTTTTCTTGAACTTCTTTTTCAAAAGTTACATGTAGAAATAACTTACCATTTCTTAACAATAGTTTAGCACCTTTAGGAATCCAATTCTTAAACCTATTAACATACTTTCTATCATGTAATAACTTTATCTTAACTCTATCATTTATCGTTAAGATATATGCTATAATCAATCTTCCTTAAAATGGGGTATCTACCTTTCTTTGAATTGTTTAGCCATGATTTAGCAATCTCTATACCTTCCTTAATAGCTGTAATGCTTAGATAAGGAGGTAAACCTATCGTTTTAATTTTTCGTAGAGTACCTTACTTACTCTACTCAATGAAGTTTCTTTTGAATGAATAACATACCATACCACTATTCTTAAAGCATTCATATATTTATCAATGGTATTTAATAGAGTAGAAAGGTTTCTCTCGGGAACAACCCTAAGGTTTGGGTTGCCATTACCCTCATTGGGTTCTATGATGTATCTAGTGTTAGTTTTTTATAAGGTTTTCGTTAGTTTTTCAGTAGATGTCGTTGGTGATTTATGTTGAAGGTTCAATATATCTACATGGAGGTAAAGAAATAAGAATATACATACATAAGAAGTATTGAGAAAAATTAAAACCACTAATTGAAAAGAAAGTAAGAATACTAATAATAGAAGAAATAGAATAACAATTAAAATTCAAAATCAACATCCCAAATTCAACACTCACTTATTCAACAGAACCTTTGTGATAAAAATTTAAAAATAACCTAGTCGTGGAAATTTTCTTGGATATGCCTGAACTTCCTCTTGCACCTATAGATAGGATTTTTCATAAAGCAGGCGCTGAGAGAGTTTCTGAAGATGCTATTACGGTTTTAAGAGATATTTTAGAATATATAGCTTACGATATTGCTAGTAAAAGTATTGAACTTGCAAAACATGCAGGTAGAAAGACCGTAACGGCTGATGATGTTAAAATGGCTATAAGGATTATGAGATGCATATCAGTATCCATATAGTTTAATGAAAAATTACTCATTTTTTAGTAATCTTTTCTTGAAGAATTATTCTAAAGATTGAAGGGTAGGCAAGATCTATCTATGAAGTTCTTCGTATATTTTTCAGGTTTAAGATTTGAAACTATGTAATCAAAAGCTCTCTCTGGATCACTATACTTGCCGCAAGTGTATATGTCAAGTGTTGCAAATCTATATTTTGGCCATGTGTGTAGTGATATGTGACTTTCAAGAACTAGTGCAATAATGCTTATACCTTCACTATCATTACCTACAAATCTCCAGGACCTAATTTCTACAAGATGCATATTTGCAATTTTTGAAGCATTAATGATTAAATTCTTAAGATACTCTTCATTACTTAAAAGTTCTTCATTAACACCGTATAGATTACCTAGTACGTGTTTACCGTAGACTCCCTTATCCTCATTCAGATATTTAATTAACGTCTTCTCAATGATTGGATCCCTGAATGAAGTGGCTTAATGTTTGTGTTTATAAAAGTTACTCCATTATCTATATAGTCTATGTCTCTCTACTCTGCTATACCTTATGTACCTACACCTAAAGATGTTGTATTTAAAATGCTTGAACTTGCTGAAGTTAAGACTAATGAAGTTGTTATAGATGCTGGTGCTGGTGATTGTAGAATAGTAGTTATTGCAGCATTACACTTTGAAGCTATTGGTATTGGTATTGAGAAGAATCCAGTACTTGTTAAAGAATGCTTAAAACTATTTGAAAAGTATAGATTAAAAGGTAGAGCATACATTGTTTATGGAGATTTACTTGAATTTAACTACTCAATAGCAGATGTGGTAACTTTATATCTCGGTACAGAAATGAATGAGAAACTTAAACCAAAACTTGAACGTGAACTTAAGCCAGGAACTAGAGTTGTTAGTCATGACTTTGAAGTACCTGGATGGAAACCTGAAAAAATTGTCGAAATTGAAGGACCGTTAAGAAAGCATAAGATATATCTATACTATAGATAATCATAAATACCGCCACGCTTAACTTCTCTAGACTTATTGTCAATTTCTTGTTCATCAATATTTTTAAGTAATTCATCAATTGATGATTGCTGTTCTTCACTTTCTTTTTCAGTAAATTTTGTAAATAATATTTTCTTAACAAGTGCTATAGTACTTTCTGAAATATTATCTATCTTTCTACTCCATAAATTGACATTATTAAGTGCTTGAAGAGGTGTTTCAAAGACTGTAAGAATTTTCTCAGCTCTTTTAGAACCAATTCCAGGAAGTGATGATAAGAATCTTATCTGTAGTTCTTTAATTGATAAGGACTTTCTAATCATACTTAACTTAACGTTATTCTTACCTTTCTCTTTCTCTAACCTGGCAAGTGAGTATATGGTGTAGGCTGTACTCTCTTCATTATCTGTAAATACTACATTAACATCAATATCTATTAAACTAGTTAATGCACCAATAATGGCGTGATGATGAATATTTCTTCTACTTACAGCTTTCCACAAGTTTCCCTCAATAATTATGATAGGTTTCTTAAAATTCTTCTTCAAGTTTATAGCTTGATTGAAGAGTCTACCATCAATGATGGAGTTTATGAAATCCATAACTTTCTTTCGCTCAATTACGACATCATGAGATACTAGGTAGTCTCCAATTTCTAACTTCTTCTCCATTACTGTACATCCAAATCTTTTTAACCATTTAACTACTTCAACTCCTGTGACAGCTTCTTTTGAATCTACAATAACTAAGTACATATTCTCAATTTAGTCTTACGTTAAGTTATTGTTAAAGGTCTCACTTAAAAAGAATTCTTAAAAATACAGACATGATTATTCCTCGTGCGTTTATTATTGATTCATGCTGAAGAATTTAATTATGAAGTTAAGGATAAAGCAATAGAAAATCCAGAACCTATAAGCAAGACTAGAGATGAAGCTAAAAATGCACTTGTAGTTTTCATATCTATCGAGAAGCATGATATTAAGAGTAAAGAATTTATTAATCAAGTAGTTGATGAGATATTAAGCATTAAAAGTAAGGTTGATGCTTCAAGTATAGTAGTCTATCCATATGCACATTTAAGTCAAGAACTTGCAAGACCTGATAAGGCATTAGAAATACTTAATGTTCTGTACGAGGAATTGAGAAGAAGAAGTGATGTTGAAGTTATTAAAGCACCTTTTGGTTACTACAAAGCATTTACTATCAAGTGTTTTGGACATCCACTCTCAGAACTTAGCAGAACTATTACCCCTAAAATGGAGGAGGAAAAGAAAGAAGAGAAGATAAGAGATTATTACTTAATACTTACACCTGAAGGTAAAGAATATGAACCTGAGAAGTACGAATTTACATCAAGAGATAGAGAGTTGAAAATTCTTGTAGATAAGGAAGTCTTCAAAAAAGAATTAAAAGGTGGAAAACCAAGATATCTAGATTATTGTAGAAAATTTGGTTTTGAATGGGAAGACTTATCAGATATTGGACATATGCGTTACGGTCCTGAAGCCACACTCATGCTTGAACTTGTTGAAGAGTATTCATGGAAGGTTGTTAATGATTTAGGAATACCTGTCTTTAAGGTTAAGGGTACAAACATGTTTAGACTTAGCTCTAAAGCAATATCCGAACATGCAAAACTTTTTGGTGAGAGACTCTACACTATTAGAGTTGAGAATGATGAACTTATCTTAAGATATGCTGCATGCTTCCAACAATTCTCTATGCTTAAAGATTGGGTAATAAGTTATAAAGATTTACCTTTCGGTATTTTTGAAGTAGCTGATAGTTATAGATTTGAACAACCAGGAGAAACAGTACTCTGTTTTAGACTTAGAAAATTCTATATGCCAGATCTTCACGTAATTAATAAAGATTTGAATGAAGCTATGATTATGGGTTTAAAAGTTCATGAGAAAATTTTTGAAGAGATTAGAAAAATTGGTCGAGACTACGTAACTTTATACAATGTTACCGAGGAATTCTATACCAGGCATAGAGACTACCTTATAGAACTTGCAAAACGTGAAAGTAAACCCATACTTGTAAGAGTACTTTCTGGTCAAAAATACTACTGGGTACTTAATGCTGAATACAACATTATTGATGAACTTGAAAGACCTAGAGAAATAGCTACACTACAGATAGATGTAGGTAATGCTGAAAGATTTGGAATAAAGTATAGAGATGAAGCTGGAAATATAAGATATCCAGTAATTATTCATACAGCCATTATTGGTAGTATTGAAAGATATATATACGCACTTCTAGATAAAGCAGCCATTGATGAAAAGAGTGGAAAAATACCTAAACTTCCAACATGGCTATGTCCAGTACAGGTAAGACTAATACCAATAAGTAAAGAGTATTTAGGTAAGGTTGAAGAAGTAGCTAAAATTCTTGAAGAACACTACATCAGAGTTGATATTGATGATAGAGATGAGACTGTAAGTAAGAAAGTTAGAGATGCAGAAACATCATGGATACCATACATAGTTGTTATTGGTGAAAAAGAAATAGAGACAGAAATGCTTAGTGTAAGAATTAGAGGTGTAGGCGTTAAGAAAATGAAACTTGAAGAACTAGTACAGACAATTAGGAAAGAAATCGAGGACTATCCCATGAAGAAATTAACAATACCGAAGTATTTAAGTAAAAGACCAATGTATAGATAGTTCAAGTGAATGTCAATACTAACACTATACATACTTAATTAAAGTCTTAGAGAAAATAAGAAACACACAACTGAAGATATAGAAACACACATAATTAACATTAGTAATTAATGAAGTTAAAACTTAATGTAAATATCAAAGATAGAATTAGACTACAAAGAAGTACTTAAATGAAGCTAAGAAGTACATAGAAACGAGCAATGTTATACATTTCAGTGAGGAGATTTATAGATCTGTTAAAGAATGTATTGAAGCACTTTCAGAACTTTGAAAGAGGATGTATGGCAACATATAGATTATCAAGAATATTGAGTAATAGAGTTACATCAAAGATTTGAAGAATTACTTAATGATCTACAGGTATGAAGTTTTTATGAAGTTAAAGCAGGTATTGATGATGTTAAGAAGGAAGTACCTTAAATGGAAAACCTATTAAAGTGTATTGAAGATACTGTTAGGAGGAAATGAATAAGAGAGAAAAACTATACATAATCTTGAAACGTAATTATGAGAGATACCTCATCTTGAAGAATTGAAAAGTTATTGTTAAGAAGCTCGCATGCATTGTTAAGAAGTACATTCCGGATGCTGAGATTTACGTATTTGGCAGCGTTCCTGAAGGAAAATTCACAGCTGCAAGTGATTTAGACGTATTAATAATCATAATCTCTAATCAAATTCCTAAAAAATGGAGAGATAGAATTGAGATTGAGTTAAAGATTAGAGACGAACTTAATCTTGATCCTGATCCATTAGAAGTACATTTAGTAACTTTTGAAGAAGCTACATGGCACTTCAATAATCTTAAAATTAAAGCTATAGAGATTAAATGTGATGAGTCATATTGAGAGAGTTGAATTACTTTTAAAAAGAGCATTAGCTTTTCTAAAAAATGTTGAAGAAAACCTAAAAGTGAAGAGTACAATTTAGCAGTATTTCATGCACAACAAGCGCTTCAACTTTACCTAAAGGCTACATTACTTAAAATTACAGGTACTTATCCTGAAATTCACGATTTAAAAGAACTACTATCACAGATATACTCAATTACAGGTAATGAAGAAGTTAGAGAATTTGTAAGAACTTTTAGAAAACAACTAATTGATCTTGATAGAGCATACATAGAATCAAGGTATGGAAGTAGAATTTCTGAGAGAATTGAAGCTGAAGAATACGTAATGCTTGTTAAGAAGTGTATAGGACTTCTGAGAAGAGTAATTGAATGCTAGGTACACTTTAATACTCCACATCTTGCATAAATAATTTAATGAGTGGTTTAGACGTTATTGAGTACCCAATTCATAGACTTAGAAGACTTAGAAGAAATGTATTGTTGAGAAATCTAGTTGCTGAAACTAGACTAAGTGTTGAACAACTAGTAATGCCAATATTTGTTAAGGAGAACATTAATGAACCTGAAGAAATACCCTCTATGCCTGGACAATACAGATGGCCTATTAATGATAAATTAGTAAATTTTGTTGAAGAACTTGTAAGTTATGATGTTAAAAACATCATGATTTTTGGAATACCTAAAACTAAAGACTCTATAGGTAGTGAAGCATATTCCAGAGAAGGCATTGTTCAGAAATGTGTAAAAATGCTTAGGGAAACTTTCGGCAATAAGATACTTATAATCACTGATGTATGTTTATGTCAATATACTGATCATGGACATTGCGGAATAATTAAACAACTACCTAATGGTAATTACATTATCGATAATGATGAGACTATAAGACTTTACGGAAAAGTAGCGTTAAGTCATGCAGAAGCTGGTTCAGATATTGTTGCACCTTCAGGTATGATGGATGGGCAAGTTAGAGAAATTAGAAAAATTCTTGATGAACATGGTTATCAAGATGTAGCAATAATGAGTTATAGTGTAAAATATGCTAGCAATTTCTACGCACCTTTTAGAGATGCTGCACATAGTGCACCAAGATTTGGTGATAGAAAGACGCATCAGATGGATTATAGAAATGCTCATGAAGCTTTAAAGGAAGTAATAACTGATCTTAAAGAAGGTGCAGATATAGTTATGGTTAAACCAGCACTTGCATATCTAGATATTATTAGACTCGTCAAGACGCACTTTCCATATGTACCGTTAGCTGCATATAATGTGTCTGGAGAGTATGCACTGGTTAAGGCAGCAGCAAAGATGGGATGGGTAGATGAGAAGAACATTACTATAGAGATAATAACTGCAATTAAGAGAGCAGGTGCAGATATAGTAATAACATATCATGCACTAGATCTTGCTAAATGGTTAAGAGAAAGATAGCCTTCACTTCATAAATCTTAACATTAAATCATTATTGCTGAGCATTAAAATTTAAAGAAATGTGGAGGCGGGTATTTAAAGCACCTTGAAGAAATTCTTCTAGAATGGTAGTAATGTGTTGACTACTTTCTATTGCCGTAGTTGACGTTTTAAGATTTCAGAAAGTGTACTTATTAATCTAGCTGCAGAGTTAAAACTCTATGTCCGCAAGTATTATTTTACCTAAAATTATTGTTGAAGAACTTGAGAAAAGAGCAAGTACTTTCAATTGTACTGTTGAGGAGTACTTACTCAATATCTTAACTAGGGATAATGATCCTAATGAAACTGCTTTAAAATATGTTGAAAGTGCTAGGGGGCTAGTTAATCAAGCTAGAGAAGAACTTGAAAGAAATAATTTAAGAAAAGCAAGTGAGAAAGTTTGGGGTGCATGTGCACTTGCCATTAAAGCTCATGCACTTGTTAAGAAAAAGGAAAGAATAGAAAGTTGTAGAGACTTATGGATATATAAGAATGAGGTAGCTAAAGAACTTGGAGATTGGGTAAGAATAGTATTTAAACTTGCAGATTCAGTACATAGAAACTTTTATGAAAATTTAGCCGTAGATCATTTTATATAATTTGTTTCAGTTTTTCTAGTCCTTTCTTTGCTATTAAGTATGCACTTGCCATGTGTTTATCTAACCCATACCTTCTCATAACTTCATAATGTTCTTTACTATGAGTAGTTCCTCTTGGATCAACTTTTTCGACACGTATTCCCAATCTACTACAAATATCAATTATTACTTCAGTTAGTGAGCATGTAAATCTAGAAACTTTATAATTCCATAATTCGTGTAATCTTAATCCTCTAATCATCCATTCAAGTTTGTAAAAACCAAGTTTATCAGGATCTTCAACACTAACAATAAACTTGTATTTTCTAGACAATTCATAGAAATAGTAGTGTAGGTACTTTGTAAGATATGTTTTTACACCTTTAGAATCTCTGCCTTGTGTCACAAATTTAGTGATGTCAAGTGTTTTCATGTCAATGATGTTACAATAGTTATTAACTAATACAAAATTTATTCTATCATAGTTAACATCAATGCCTAATGAATATTTAGCAATATAGTCTTCCTGAAATAGTTTCTCATAATGTGAATAGTATAACCATTCTGGTACAGCAATTTGAACTACACCAATAAGCTTAAATGTAAATGGGTCAATGTGATGAACGTAAATACGAGCATTATATTCAACACCATACTTCTTGTTCCTACCTTTAGCCTCTATAACAGTATTTACTAATTCTAATACACTTTCAAGAATGTGTTTCCACCTCTTACCCTTGACTTTACATTGAGTTAATTCAAAACTTTCACTTCCATCACTGCTGAAAAGTTTTATTTGAAATGTAGCAATGTTTTTCTCAACTTTAATTAATTTGATATTTTTATTTCCATGCACATTCCATGAATCACCTCTACACTCAAACATTATCCAGTCTTTTAATTCGATTTCACTTAGTTTAGTATAGAACCAATCTTCCTTTGTACA
Organism: uncultured Thermoproteaceae archaeon; assembly: GCA_964390355.1. GTDB lineage: Archaea > Thermoproteota > Thermoprotei > Thermoproteales > Thermocladiaceae > CAYMHS01. Next base: position 40,703 of record CAYMHS010000008.1, read on the forward strand.
TGATTCTTCTATGTAAATTCTTGAAATTTCTAGAAGAGATTTACCAATTTCATAAACAATTTCGCAACACGATTCAGAATAGTATTTATCAGGAATTGTTGAATAAGGTACTTTATACCAATCACCTCTAAATTTCCTCAATGATTTCTTAAATTCAGCTTCTGGATGCTTATGTTGTTTAATTTCGTTTAGTAGCTTATAAACACCAGCTTTCCAAAGAGATGCTGTGTAAAGTATTTTCTTTGATAAATCTTCTCTACTTATCTTGAAAGGTAACGTTAATGTTCTATAAGTCATTCTCTTACCTCTTGTGATATTGCTATGAAGTAAATCGTCTTACCGAGAAAAGGTTTTAATAATTCACGATACTTAGCCTTAACGTAAATTCTAATTTCTCCTTTTCCTGCTTCATATACATGACCTTCAAACACTACAACCCCACTAACAAATCCCCATAAGGATTTGTCAGAAAAGTTTATAAATCTTTGTCAGAATTCAGTAAAGAAGAAAAACCCACCCTCCGAAACCGATAGTGATCCCGTAGGGCAGAATGGGTCTAGTCTCTACGGGAGGTGAGCTATCGGGAGTAGGGGGATGGGTAAAAGGTTAATGATGAAAGGTCCGAAATGTTGAATATATGAAAACATATACAAACATATAAAAACTGAAACCCACAAGAGAAGATATTGAAGATACGGTAAGAGAAGTTGAAGTGCTAGTTAACATGATCATTGAAAACTTAACTAAAACCTTAATAAAATAGAAACTATAATCCTCTACTTTTCATAGACTCAACATTAACTAACATAAAGACGAGATATTAGATGAGATTAAAGAAAATCTCTGAACGCATAGTTACAAATAAGTACATACTTCCTCAAGATTTAGGAGAATTTAAAACCTTTAGAACCTAACTCTTCTCTAAACTTAACTTATCATGGTACTCTCTTACCTTTTCTTTCGGCTTTTCTGCATATATTATGTCTCTTCCTACGTTTATGAGTATCATTTTTCCTCCAGCCTTCAATACTTTCTTAATTTCTCCTCTCTGTACACCAATTCCTGGAAAAAGAATTAATTTATCTTCGCCAATTACTTGCCTAATCATTCTTATATCTTCCTCAGTTACATGCCCTGTAGCACCAACTACACAACCAATTGCATCACATTCCTTAACCTCTTCAGCTAATGCAATAAATAATGGTTTATCATTCAGTTTAGCATATTTTTGATACTTAGGTGCCTCAGGGTTTGAAGTTAAGACAAGACTGAGAACACCAATTTCTTCACCTTTAATTCTTCTTCCAATCTCCTTAGCCATCTTCACCATCTGACACAAGTTTCCCAGTAAGGGATTGAATGTAATCATATCGTAGCCACATTCGGCTATGTGGAGAATTGCTGACTCTGCCGTATCACCAATATCGTTAAGTTTTAAATCAAGAATAGCAATAGCATCACGTTTATGAATATACTCTACAAGCTTCTTATGATGATTCTTGGTAAAACCAAAAACATACTGAGCATTTACCTTGTACGCCACTGCATATTCATAAGTTTGATCAATAATATCTAAACAAAATTGAAGGCGAACATCATTCTCATCAGGATACTTTCTAATATACTCTTCAGAAATAACCCATTTACTTCTCTGCTTCGGCAAAGCAGGATCAAGACCAATACAGAGAATAGACTTCTTAAACTCTATTAATTTCCAAGTTTTGTTTAAAATTGACATAGCATTCAGTTATGATTACGTAGTTATTATAGTAATTTATTGATTACTTAACATGAACTATTTTAATGCCTGTAAGGATATTGATAGAGATGAATAATCTTCAACTACTCTATAAATCTTCTTCAAATCTCTCACTATCAACTCTCTTAACCATGCTACTTGAAGTTCAGTACTTCTCCATACTTTACTATATCCTCTATATTTAACTTCAATTTAGTGAGAATCTATTACACTCTTATCTTCTAGATATTTTATCTTTTTAAAATTTCGATTCTTACATTTTGAATTCTTACCACAGTGTCTAACATAGATTTTTGAAGAATTTTATTGTACCCTTTCATTTAATCTTCCTTCCACACTTTTCATTAACTTCAAGAACTTTATCAAACTCTTTCAGATTATGATTAGATAATTGAAGATGCATTCTTATAGGATTTCACTGAATCTACACTCTAGGATTCCTTTTGGAACGTGTAGAAGAAGCTAGGAGATGGTTTCTGCAAGCTTTGAGAGATTTTGAAAGCTGCTAACAATAATTTTAAATTTGAGAATTATGAGTGAACTTGCTTCCACTCAGGAATGTGTTATGATGAGGTAACAGGGGACCCAGCACTCCCGAGCCTTCAAGAACAAACGCTTCTAGTCCTACTAGCTTTCAGTCTATGTATTTAGCAAATTTACGACACCAATCAGTAACTACGTTTCTAGAACGTTTATGTAGATTTATTACCTCTACATAACTTGATAATTATCGACAATACCGTTTTTATCAAAGTAATATGATCTCCCATACGTAAAGAATTAACTATTTTGCGATTTCATCAATTCTATGAACTTTAACTATAGACTTAGCTTTTTCATACAATTCTAAATCTTCCGTTATCAACATTGCATTTAATTTCCACGCTGCATACACGTAAGCTGCATCATAGTAAGTTAATTTAAGTTTAGCAGCTAATTCGAGAACTTCATTCATAAGCTCAATGTTAAGTACATACATTTTGTTTAGTAAGTTTTTGAAAAGATTTAAATAGAACTTCAATTTCTCGAGAGTACATCTTGATTTTAAATACTGTTTCCATAGAAAATTACCAATTTCATAATAAGATAAATTGATTGTATATTGATTTTTCAGCATATTAATTGCATTTTCTCCTATTAATTCAATACATGCAATAATTGAACTAGCATCAAATAAGTAAATGGTCATTTTTATCTTGAATCACGATCTTCTCTAATTGAACGAACTATTTCTTCATGACTAATTTTACGAAGAAACTCACTAAGCTCTTTTAATCCTCTTCTTAATTCTTCTTCCTCTCTTCTTCTAACTTCTTCTTCAAGAGCTTTTCTAAGAAATTCAGAAATATTAATACCGTATTTCTTAGCTTTATCAATAATCTCTTTTCTAACCTTTGTAGATACGGTAATCCAAGTCACATGTAGTAATTACAGATGTAGTTATTAAAAATTACTGCATGGTAATTGTAGTAAAGAAATTCCTAGCAACTATTATGATGTTTCTATGAATAATACCTAGAAAGAATATGTCACTTCCCTTACAGAAATTGAATTGATATTATGACAATATATTTAACAGGATTTTGTATGTGTATCCTTACGTTAGAGATCATACTCTTCACACACCCTGAGAAAATTAATTTAAAATCAATTAATGAATTATCAATATTTTTAAAGAAACATTATTTGAAGAAAAAAGATCAAGTCTAATCAACCTATTAGCAAGTCTTGAAAGCAAGAAAGTCAAGATAGTTATTGAAAATAGAAGAATCATAATTGAAATGCTTGACTGATAGAAACTACTAGCTTAAAATTAATTCTTCATTAATTTCTTCTTATCGATACTAACGTCTCACTGTAGATAGTTTTTGTTATCTTTAGATAGTTTTTTCATTATTTGTGGTAGTATGTTTAGGGGGTGTATTATTACGGCTAAAGTAGTTAAATAACATTGTAACATAAGAAACTCCCCGGGGAGACGCATATGCTCGGGGATTCCCCGGAAGCATTGCTTCCAGGGATGGAACGAAGATACTTGATAAAGGAAAACTTGAAAGTGGGAAGGAATGTCTTGAGGAAGTTGTAAACAAGATTTAAAGCACCTACATAATCACGATCAGCTCTATAACCACATTTTGGACAGTAGAAAACACGACCAAATTTATTATCTTCTTTCTCAAGTCTGTAATTATTGAATAATTTACCTTCATTTCCACATTTCGGACATGTTTTAGATGTTCCTTTTTCACTAACCATAACGAAAGTTATTCCAACTCTTTTACATTTATATTCAATGTATTCTCTTAAACCACCACGTAAAATACATGACAAATTAAAACTGAGTACACTAAATCTAGCAATTGGTCTATATCTCTTAAAATTACCAACAATTACAAAATCACACCTATACATTAATGCTAATCTAACAATAAAGGTTGAAACATAGTGCTTCACTTGGTAGATAATGTTTCTAACCTTCCTCCACTTTCGACAAAATTCCCTGTATAATATTCTCCACTTTCTAGACTTTGGTTTTAATCTATCTAACTTACTTTGTATTCTAGAAATTTCATTTAATAAACGTTCAATCTTCTTAATAATATTGTTTTTATTATTAACTCGTATGAAAATTGGTCTAGAAAGTTGAATAAGTTCTCCGTTAGGTCTAGTTTCAATTGGTACACATGTTGCAAATTTTCTAAAACCAAGATCAACACTTAAGATTCTTAAAGATCTTTTCAATCTTTTAACATTTTTCTTCAATACTTCAATTACTTCTCTTGGAATATTCGGTACTGGTATTTCAATAACAATTTCCAGAAATACAACTCTTCTACCATTAGTAACTCTTTTAGCTATTAACCTTGGTTTTCTAAGTTTATAACCTTGTCTTAAACGTTCAAGTAATTTTTTAACTGGTCTTACTTTAAATTCTATCCATTCCCAATCGCTTGATTTTGTTGGATAAGGTGATTTAGGTACACATAATTTAATGTGAAGGTAAGTTCCATTCCATGTGATTTTACAAAGTTGATCATCACTATCAGCAGAAAAATCAAGAACATAACTTCTAAGTTCAGGTTTAGTAATTTCAAAAAAGTTTCTAATATCCTTATCTTTGAATCTCGTGAATCTTCTTCTAACTACACTTCTCAAATGTTTAAATTCTTGATCAACAAGAGTTTCATTAAACTTTTCATACAACTCTTTTAAAAGGTCATAAACTTCGTATGGTTCATCATCTGCAATAGCTTCAATAAAGCCATTATCAACCATGTACTTGTAAATTTCAAATCTTTCATCAATACTCCTTAGTATCCTACCAACATGCTCATAGACACATCTAACAAATCTATTACGCAAATAAAATGGTTGGAATAAATTATCATCTACTACATATCCACCAAGCTCAATGTATACTTTACTTTCATTTCTCATCTTAAATTCTTGTTTTTGTTTAAACTCACTCCATTTAATGCTTAAGATAGCATTAACTACAGCATTTACTAAAAGAAGTTCATTAAACGCTAATTCTTGGTATTGCTCTGGTATTCTAATTGGATAAGTCTCCAAAACAACAATTCGTTTAACACCTTTACTTCTTTAGTCACTTGTTTTGAATAACTACCTAACGCTTATAAAGCTTTCTACCAATTTCTCACTAAGAGTCTACCATGATTTATTTCGAGGGCAAAATAATTAAAACTGGTAAAAATGAAATAAGAATCTATGTATATGCTGAATTTAGAGAAAAACTTGAAAAATACATAAACAAAAAAGCAAGATTCATACTACTAGAAATAATGGAATAAACAACAAAAACTATTAATTAATAGTTATGAGTCAACAGCCTAGCAGAGATTTGAAAAATCCTAAGAGTTCACTTATTACATCATGTGGATATTACGTCGATAGTGATGTATAGATCTCAATGTTTAGTTTCTTAGCTAATTCTTTTGCTTTCTCATCTACATATGGCGATATTATGATTAATCTTGATTTAATTCCCGTAACTTTACTGCAAAGACTTGCTATTTTGTATAATTCAGCTACATCAGCCTTATGAACACTTGATTTAATTTCAATCAAGTATATGTTCTTTATCAATTATTAAAAGATCTACTTCAACTACACTTGGATAATCATAAACTAAACCTTCACTATCATAATATTCCCATTTAGTTACTTTACCACCAAAATACTTCTCAATAATGTCAATCATAGCTCCTCTAAATGTAGATCAGCAAGTGATTCCCATCTAGTACCGAGTGCTTGAAGACTTCTAGTCAATTCCTCAATTCTCCTACTCAACCCTTCAAGTATTTTCGAAGTTCATCAAGTTCTTGCCAAGTTAATTTAATTTCACTCAATATTTCGTTAAATTTCTTATCGTGTTCTTCAAGTCTTTTCAAAACTTCACTATAACCTAGAGAACCAGCAATGGCATAACGAAATTACTTATCAACTTCAAGTAATTTTAAAAATTCTTCTTTAAGTTCCAAAATACCCATAATTACCAAAAGATAAAGCATGAACAATCACTTTACATTAATGGTTTTAGAGGTAGTAGAGTATTTGCTAAAATTCAAGTATCTATACCAATAGAGATTTAGAATATTATTGAACCGTTAGTCCATATTCAACGTTCCTGGTGGTAATCTGAGTCAACTAATTGAATTAGCAGTAACGTATGGGGAATTAGTGATTAAATGGATGACTTGAAGAGAAGATTATTAGAGATACATCACATTATTGAAAGATTAAATCTTAGAAGTGAATTTTAGAAGTGAATTAAAGTAGCAATTGAAGATCCAGGCAACATATACTATAAATCAATAAGTAGCAGGGAAAATCTACGTAATGTATCGATAGAGAATAGCTTAATAATTTACAAGTACGTGAAGATATTAGCAAGAATAGAGATTCCTAAAGATCTAGACATTAGTGAATACTGTGTATGACAAATACCAGTATATAAAGAGATCTTGAGTAAGATATTACAATCCTTCCACATAATTATGTAGTGAACTTAAATACTGCATTTACTTGGTTATTAAGTAATTGAGATTGAGAGTATAGATTTTTTAGGTCGTTTCAGGATATGCATATTGTGGAGTTTGAATTTATAATTTCAACCTTGACTTATATTGTCTCTCTAATTATCTCCATCTCTAGTCTTGCTTATTGGCTTGGCAGAAAATTTGCAGAAATTGATCATAGATTTATAGGAATTGATGAAAAGTTTAAAAAATAAATGAAAATTTTGAACAAGTAGATAAGAAGTTCGAGAAAATAAGTGAAAGGCTTGATAAGATTGAGGAAAAGATGGGAAATCACGATTCAAAATTTAAAATATTAGAGGAGGGGATTGAAACGTTGAAGAAGAGAGTTGAGTCATTAAGATTATCTACTACCTCTCTTGTTCAATCTGTTCAATCATTTGTCATAGATTTTATGACTTTTAAAGGTCTTTTCACTGATAAGGAGCGTGACTTTCTAGTTAAGGAGGTTGATAGGATATGTGGAATATACATGATGAAGTCTAATCCATTGAGACCTGAAGAAGCAAAGTTTATTCAAGAAGTTATGAAAGAGATTAGGGAGAAAGATCCTAAGGAAATAGACTTATCAAAACTTGATAAAATTATTGAAATAGCGAAGAGATGGTTTCTTGAAGATAATAATCCAGACGCTTTAAGGATGATGTATTACGTGTATGCACTTAAGAGAATACTAGAAAAAGAGAGAGGAGAATTTTAACAAGTATTGAATATCATCTAGATTAAGTGATGTCACATAATACTTCATTTTTCAAGATTTGAAAGGAAATGTTGATTTTCTTTAAAAGTAATTTAACTTACGATTAGCTGTGAGTATTGAGAACTAATTGATAAGTGTAGAACTATTCCTTTCTTCAAAATTTTAATCTTCAATATTGGAGATATCTTCAGGTATTTTCAACTCTACATGGGGAGAAATTTGCAAATTGAATTTTATGAAGTGGGTTATCAGTAAAAATTGTTTGAATTATCAAGCGATTTAGAGATTGAGTTTAGTAATTGGAATTATATTAGTTGTATAGGTGTAGAAGAGGAATGTAGAAAAGGTAATAGAAATATTAAACTTGATTCTGAAGGTGATTTGAGAATTAACAATCCATTTGGCTCCTATCTTACTGGTAAGGTAAAACTCAACAGTAGATTTGGAAGAATATTCAAACAGATTTACAATGACTTGATAGACAATGATTTACTTCAATACTATGCTAGAATTGTTAAAATGAATGAGAGATTTTATGATGAAACATTAGTTTGTGAAGTTCAAATCTCAGTACCGTTCGAAACATATTTACAGTATGATTTTGGTAAGGTAATTTATCCTAATGTTACTTATTCACTTATGTCTGGTCAAGATGTTAATGTTGATAGAGTAAATTCTGTTATTGTTAATCGTAAAACTTTGCGAATTGTTAATATGAGGACTTTTTGGTTTGATGAAGCTAACTAAAAAGGTGTAGATAGTAATTACACTTGGTGGATAATTGAAAAAGAGTTTCATGAACTGTTTAGATGGTTAAAATAGAACAAATGTTTTCTAAGTATTTGGGAAGATTATGAAACTTATGGGTATGTGGAGATTTATCAATCAACTTAGAGGTAACAAACTCAAGTCAAGTGAAGGTAATTGGAGAAAATTCACTTTCAGAAGTTCAATCATTGAAAAAGCTGGAATAATTGCAATACGTGAATATTATCCAATACCCATTTTACACAATCCAGCAGGTATTGATGAATTAGCTAAAGAAACATGTAAACAATTTGGTCTAGATGGACACATGATGGAAGCATACTACGTAGCAACACTATGGCCTTAGAACAAGAAACAGATAATAAAAACTATTCATAGATAGTTAAAGTATAACAGTCTCTTCTAGTAGTTTCACACTAACCTACCTTAGAAATATTCTTAATACTTGGCTTTAATACTTTAATAATTTCATCTACGTGAGTTTTCACGAGGTGATGTAGAGAGCCACCACCAACTAACACCTCACCCTTATCTACTACTGACTTATCGATAATGACATTGCACCTCAATACTTCATCTAGAAATGGACTAACTTCACCAGGTTTAACATTGAGAATTTTCTCAACTTCGCTTGGTTTTGCTAATCTAACATTTCTAACATTTAACTCCTTACTCAACTTCTTAAAATCTAATTTCTTATCACCAGAAAGTATGATTATGTATGGTTTTTCCTCAACAATAACAACCATAGTCTTTAAGATTTTGTCAGCCGAGTAACCTGAAACTCTCGATGCGTCATGAACTGTTTCAACTGTTTCTTTAAATTCTAAAATTTCAGCCTTAACTCTGTACTTCTCAATAAAATTCTTAACTCTATCAATACCTTCTAAATTCATGCTAAAACCTTACTCAATGCTTAATATCTTTTAGTTTTAAGTTTTAACATTACTAACAAATGGTTTAACTACACCTTTCTTGATTAAGAGGCCAGAACTACTCCTCAAAAAAGGAATCCTACACCCTAACTAGAGAGAAAATAATCTTCACGTTTGTTTTAATTCTAAAGTTCTCTAATTGAATCTTGAACTTGAAGTCTATACATGGCATGTTCTTTCCATCTTGGCTAGGAAAATCGCGTAGTCGACATTTTTCAGCTTTCTTTACTTTTATCTTTGTGTACTTAATGTTTTTAATATTTTGTTGTGTTGTTCTATCAATTTATTATGCTGTTTAATAAGTTCATTAAATCTCTCATCCATCCTACTAAGCAACTCCTCAAACCTCCTATCCATCCCCCTAACCAACTCTTCAAATCTTCTATTAGACTCTTCATTAATTCTTCTAATTTCTCTAAGTAATTCTTCAAATCTCTTGTCTGATTTTTCAAAATATTCTTCAAATCTTTTAAAATACTGCATCATAACTTTTCTAATCATTTTACCATTTAGCCACGCACCTAGCGTGACTATTAATCCGAAGATAGTAGCTCCACCTAGAACATACTCCCACACTACCTATCTACTCCCACTTATACTTCTCCTACTTATAATGTTTAATGTTTTAGAATTTTTAAGAGTAGTCGTGATGACTTATCTCTAAAGTTGTTACTACTTGATAAGGATGGTTTTGAAGTGGAAAGAGGATTTAATAATTATGTTGTGAATTCATTCCTAAGTTTCTCAATTAGGATAAACTTTCTCAAATACTTTCTAAAATTCGTGAAGAGTTAATGTTAATTTTTAAGACATGGCACTATTAGGTAAACCTACATAGGTTTACCTATTGGTATTACTTGCTAAGTGGTAGTTTGTGAAGTATGTTGGATTTCTACTAAAATTCCTCGTAAGTTAAAGGAATTACTTGATAAGTATGGTGTTAGGGTCGAGGCACTATTAGTATTGGGTGTAATAAGTTTCACTACTCTATCTCGATCTACTCTTCTAACTTTGCTAGAAGTTCTAATTTACGAATTTTTGCCTTTATATTCTCAATTTCTTGATATGCCTTGAATGCTAACCTTACAGCTAATGCAGGCTCTTTCTCGATTAGCACGATGCCTCTTAATGCCCTAATTTTAAACCATGGTGGTGCATAGTCGATAACTCTCACATCTACAGGCAAGCTAATCAGCTTTTCAAGACTTCTAGACAATTCTTCCTCATAAACCTCGACTTGATTGTAGGGTACTGCGAAACCTGTAAATACTGCTATATCCACATCACGAAATATTTCACAATTCACGAATCCACCAAACAGTACAGCTACAAGAATTTCCTCTCTTTGACTAAGAACCTCCACTAAAAGCTTAACTACTCTGCTCTTCTCTTCAGGCAACATTCTGTAAAACCTAAACTTTCTCCTATCCTCAAGGATCCTTAGATACATGGTCTACAACCTCCTCAATAAATTTCTCAATAACACTTACTCCACTACTCTTAGCCTATTGATTCGTAGTTATTAATTGTTGTTTTTAGATAGTTTTTTCATGTGTTGTTGTAGTTCACGTTTAGCTATTAGGAAGAGTTTATAAGTCTTCTTCTAATTCATTACATGTCGATTCTCGGTGCCGAAACCGATAGTAATCCCGTAGGGCATGATGGGTCTAATCCCTACGGGAATGAACTGTCGGTAGTAGGTGCCGAGAGAATAGGCCAATGATGCTAGACCCAAGACATGAAAAAGATGATAAAACATCAAAAACAAACCAAACTGAGACCCTCCTTATATACTCTAGCATCATCTACACTCCAATACCTATGAACAATCATGTTTCTTAACGAGACTAGAGAAGCCATAGCTCTAGCTGTACTGGAAGTTATTACTCCCTTCTCTGCCGCTCAATCTCAAATGCACATACCTAACTATAAAATCTACGTCTAAGAATTATCATGCATAACCATATCAATACGTACCATAACCTCAATGGAGAGAATCAACGCTTTCGCTGAATTTTCGATGAACTTGTTAAGTAGACTTCAATAGTAAATAGTAAGGTTTGATTAAGTAATGTACATTACTGTCAATTTTTGTCATTTCAATTATGCATTCGGTTAAGTACTCTATATCAATTCCCAAAACATTATTGAGACACAACTCGTTCACATTAAGAATTTACCTGAACTAACGTACATGCTAAGCTTTGAAACAGCTTACCATGTAATCACTACATACTCTTAAATATCACAAAGAGACTCACTACATCTTTAAACTTAGCTTTTTCAATCTCTTTTCTAAATCCATTTCTTAATTCTCCATTCCTAAACAGGTAATAATTGTTAGAAATGTGAGAGTGAGATGAGGGGTAGGACTCACTATTAATTAATGAAATTGATCTTAAGTGTGAAGATACCTCAAGCTTACGTAGTGAAGTTTTTTGAGTAAGTGCGGTCGATCTAGTTTGAATGATAATTCTTAACGTTTCTTAAACTTCACTTAATGAGATATGTACTTAGGTACTTCTTTTCTACTACACCATGAGAATTCTAATTACTTAGCTACATCTATCACCTTCATTGTTAAATAGTGGGAAGCATTTATAACTATGGATCCCACTATTTGTACTTAGTGGGACTATGTATGCTAGAGTACGTGTTGATGCTAAAGGTAGGATAGTGTTGCCTAAGGAGTTTAGAGAAGCTCTAGGCATTGGTGAAGGCGATGAATTACTGCTATCAATACATGGTGATAAGATCGTTATTGAGAAGTGCGAAGATCCGTTTAAAGTATTGGAAGAGCTGCTAGGAGATCTATCATTTGATCGTAGCTTAAGAAAAATTGTCGAGGAGGATGCTTTGAGACTTATTAGAAAAGAATGAGGTTAGTAGAGATGGTTCTAAGAGTACTTGTTGAAACTGGATTTATGCTAGCTCTAAATCCTAGAGATAAACATCATAAATGGGCTATGAAGGTGCTTGAGGAAGCAAAGAGAGGAAATGTTGTGCTCTACATCTCACCTGTAGCACCTATAGAGCTATCCTTAATCATGAAAAGTAGAAACCTTAGAGATGAAGACATAGTTCGTGCACTAAACGCAATAGAAACTATAATCAATAGATACACTAAACCACAATATCCGCATCTAGGACTAAGAGAGTTGATCTACGCTACAAAGCTGAGAACTAAATATTCAGAGCTAACATTCTTCAACTCAATACATACCGCAATAGCTATCATAAACAGCCTCACATACTATGACCTTGATCCATTAATTAGAGAAATTATACTTAATGAGTTAAGAAGAGCAGAAAGAACATGAACAAGTTAAAGATTCTAAAGCTAAGCCCTGATTACAATTACGATCATGTAAAGCTACGTAATGAAGACTTTACTTTGGTAATAAGCTTAGAAGCAGTATCTAGTCTGCAGTATGATGAACCCGTAGGTAACTATGGGTGAGTACTGCGGTGAGGTTGGGAAGGAAAAGTGCGATGAATCGAGTGAGATTCAGAAACCAAGAACTTCCCCAAGGAGCACTTTTAGCACAACTATATGGAGTGAATTGGAATTTTGAAGAATTAATAACTAGTTAACTAGTTTCATAAGATCAAAACAACCTTAATACTTTATTGTAAAGTTAAGTAATTATGAGAAAGAAGAACTTACATATGAAGAAGCTGTTGAGTTTAAAGAACTTGCTAAAAACTTGTCGATGAATATGCTAGTCAATTTCCTGAATTATGGAAAATTTACTGGTATGCCGTGTTTTGGATAGGTGCTTCACTGAGATTACAAAAAGAAAGAAGGGAAAAGAAGAATCAATAATGTAAATGATTATCAACTATGTGAGGTAGTTTTAGTATTCTCCCCTCTCTTTACGTAGTATTGCTTTAAGTATGTAAGCTAACATCCATAATCTTGCTGCTTCGTAAGTTGATTCTCTTTGAAGTAATTTATCAGCTATCTCCATAATCTTATCAAGTTTCGATAAGTCAATCTCCTTAGGATCTTTCTCTCTAATTTCTCTAACCACTTCAAGTATAAATTTTGCCTCTTCAGGTGTTAATGGGTTTGTAGATAGAGTAGTGCTGAGTCTCTCTAAATCTCGTATTATGAAGTCTTTCTCTTCTTTTGTGAAAAGTCCTTTCATGCTCATGAAATCTATAAGTAATGTAAATGTTGATTTTGTAAATTGTGCAACATTACTTATCTTTCTATTCAACTCTTCAAATCTAGAATTTACTCCTTCAAATCTAGAATCTATTTCTCTAAATTTAGCATCTATGCTCACAAATTTTCTACCTAACCAGTAAGCTAACGTTGATGCAGACGCAATTACTGTAACTATTGTTCCTATAAATCCTATCAGTATTAAGACTTCCATCCTAATATACGTGTAGTCTCGTCTCTTAATTATCTTTCCCCTATTCAATCTCTTGCTTTGATTACTTTAAGAAGTTTAGTTGTGTTTAGTTGAAGTGTGTTTCTCATTAATAATTATCAGTTACTCCATAGTTAATGATGGTTGTTTGATTTCGATTACTCTATCTTAATAACTTTCTTACAATGTTTAAAGTATCTTTTGGCTTCTTCTTCATTAACTATGTGTAATTCGACTGGTGCATCCCAAGGTAAATCGTAAGTATCGATGGCTTTATCAAGAATGTCTGCTACTAGTTCTACTTTACTACTCGGATCTATGTTCTTGATAATGATTAGAATATCGATATCGCTGTAAATAGTGATTCTATCTTCAGCAACACCACCAATAACGTAAATTTCAGCATCAGGAATAATATCTCTAACAGCTTTACTAATTTTCTCAACATATTCTCGCCATCTTCTTAGATGTTCGAAATGGTATTTAACCCAGCTTGACACATCTACTAATTTCTTCAAGAAGTTTTATTAATTCTTTAGCTAGAGATAATGCTTTCTCAACATCGTCACGAGTGTACTCAACATCACCATACCTACCCATAGTGTATGCTTCCTCAATTCTAGCTAATAATCTTCTATTCTCATCAACGAAATTGAAAAGTTTCTCAGCTAATTGATTAAATTCATGAATTTCGAGAGATTTAGCTAATAAACCAAGCATTTCTCTTAATTTATGTGTTCTTAAGAGATCACCAAACAATTCATAATAAATAGCCTTAATGTAGAGTTGAATTGCTTGTTCAATGAAGAACATAGCTAAGTCATTATTAGATACGTGTTCAGCTTCAGAGAGAAAAACTCTTGCTCTAATTTTCAACTTGTTAACAAATTCACCACTCACAGTTTAAGAACATTATTAAGTGTTATTAAGTGTAGAGTGAGAATTATCAATATACTTAATGAGAAGATTTACAATTTCAGATCCCTTACCTGATGTTGTAATTACTTTTTATGTACTAGCTTTACTGCTTCTTCCATAATCTTTTTAACAAATTCTACTCTATCTTTCACAGCTTCACTACTTAACTTAGCTTCATGAAAACCCCATACGTGTAATGTCCATGCGCTATCCCATGCGTTGAGAAACCATTTACCAATCATTTTACTAATAATACGAACAGTTTTTTCAAGATCGGTAACAGTCCATCTACCTCTAGATCTAACACTTTCTAATACTTCAGTAATGTTGAACTTGATAGCTAATATCTTAACACATTCTTCAACTACTTTGTACAATTTCTCACTTGCTTGTACTGGATTTTTATCAACGAGTTCAAGACCTTCATTAAAGAACTTATTAACTAATTGTAAACGCATTTGTACTTCTTCTTCAGGATCTAGCTTAAGTTCTCTCAACAATACTTCAAATATAAACGATTCTAAATCCATACCAAGTTTTCTCACTTTCTCAACAATCTCTTCCGGAATCGTTATCGTTATTGTAACGGACATTACACTTCAATATTCAATACCTACTTAAGTATTTAGTATTTTCCTCACAACTTATTCACGCTCAATACTTACTGCACCATTAAATGATGTAGATTAATGAATTCAACTGTTAGAGTCCATGTCATACTCTTTACGTATGTACATTAGATAGTGATTGTGAATGTCAAGTCTTCAATTCTTCCTTACTTACCTGTCTTGAACGATTCGAGAAATATTCAGTACATATCATTAGAGTCAAGATACTAATCAATTTCTCAAGTTTGAAATTTTCAATATACAACTTCAATATCAATAATTTTCTAAGTCTCTTCTTAATTATTTAATTAAGGAGACTCGAAATTTAAAATCACTCACGAGGAAGTATGTGAGATAACCTTGAAACGAGAATTTAATGAGAAATTAACGACAACTATGATACTACTTCTTGACAAGTAAGAAAAATAGTAAACTTCACGAAATTCGAGTGAGGTAGGAACTACCGTTAAATGAGAAAGATGTTGAGAATTTGAAGAACAATATAGTTGAGTTTACATTCGAGATTGAAAGAAGGAGGTTAAAGTTGTAGGTGTATTATCATTGGGAAAAGGGGCCTCTTCAATTATGACTGTAAGTGTTAGTGATTTATTATCAGTAATTCAAGTAGCACAG
The DNA here is from genome assembly GCA_964390355.1 of uncultured Thermoproteaceae archaeon. Taxonomy (GTDB): domain Archaea; phylum Thermoproteota; class Thermoprotei; order Thermoproteales; family Thermocladiaceae; genus CAYMHS01. Next base: position 56,466 of record CAYMHS010000008.1, read on the forward strand.
CTAGACTTATACTCAATTACTATACTTTACTTTCAATACTTATCGTAATTGAAGAATACTTAGTTCAGAGAAGAGAGCATGTTCTTCTTGATAATGTGAACTACTCCTAATAACTGCATACTCATTCTTTGCAACATCAATTACTACTGCTGCAATCAATCATTTATCCTTGTTCTCAAAGTACTCACTATATCTATGATTTACAGTTTACTACACTCAATTACTGCTCTACTGCTTACTGGTCTAGGTGTAGGAATTTCATTAATTTACTATATTTTGCTTTATCGTACTAAAGTGAGATTGAGAAAAATTAAGTTTTCAAGTTCTTCTCTATAGTAAGGAGTGTTTACTGTAGTCACATAAATTGGTGTCTTGCTTTAAACAGTTTAGAAGCGATTAATTGTTTATTAAGGTGAGGTAGTGTTTATTGTTGAGAGGAATAGTGCTTGTTGAGAATCTTGTTGATACCTTGAGAGATGTTGTTAAGGACTTTCCTGAAATCAAGTTACTGATACTT
>CAYMHS010000009.1:0-53900 GCA_964390355.1 uncultured Thermoproteaceae archaeon
AGCCTTATTAAGACCAGGAAGATTCGACAGAATAGTATACGTACCACCACCAGATGAAAAGGCTAGATATGAAATTCTTAGAGTACACACAAGGAAAATTAAGCTTGACGATGAAATTAAGAAAGACGATTATGAATATCTTAAAGAACTTGCAAGAAGAACTGAAGGATATACTGGAGCAGACTTAGCAGCGCTTGTACGTGAGGCAGCAATGTTAGCACTTAGAGAGACTGTAAAGTCTGGCATGTCTGAAGTTAAACCTGTAGGTATTGAACATTTTGAAGAAGCATTGAAGAGAGTTCCACCATCATTAACATCTGAAGATATTAGAAGATTTGAAAAGTTAGCGTCGAGTTTAAAGAGAAGCGTTAAAGGTCTTTAAGATAGCTTTCTCTCTTTCTTAAATAGTCTTTTAAATTGTAAACTCTCTTAGCAGGTAGTCCATAAACAACACTTTCAGCCTCAACATCTCTTGTAATTAATGCTCCAGCACCAATAATTGAATATTCACCTACCGTCACTCCAGCCATGATTAATGCTCCAGCACCAATAACAGCACCTTTCTTAATAGTTACAGGTCTTAATTTATTGCTAGGTGGATACTTATCATTCATAATGACTACACCAGGTCCTATAAAGACTTCATCCTCAATAATGGTGCCTTTAGATATGTAAACATTTGATTGAATATTAACATTTCTACCAATACTTACATAGCCATCAATTACGGTGCTTGAACCAATACGTGAATTTTCATTAATTTTTGAAAATTCTCTAACAAGAACATTATGGCCAAACTCAACGTTATTGGAGATTTCGGTATTTTCATAAATGGTAACTCCCGCTCTAATAATTACTCTAGAACCTATTCGTGAACCTGAACTTAAATTATCAAGAATTGAAATTAGATTCTTAATTTCAGATACATGACTTAACAAGTTCATAATCTTTCTTCTCTCAGGATAACCAATAATGACATTTGAATCTACGATGCTATACTCATCAATAATTGAAGGTCCAAGAATTAGCGTAAAGGGTGATACATAACCTCTAATTATAGCTTTACTCGATACGTAATTCATGACTTAACTGTAAGTAATAGTTTTTAAATACTCATCTTGTATAGAAGAATCATGGCTGAAGAATCTAGCTTTACTTTCATGTTAGACCTAATTAAAGCGTTAAATGATACAGTTAACGAGTTGAAAAAGACTATTACAGATTTTGATAAGAAATTTTCAAGTTTTGAAAACGCTTTGAAAGATAGTCTTTCAAGTATTAGAGGAATTCATACCTTAATGATTGATATTAGAAGTAGCATTATGAACTTATCAAGAGTAGAAACTTCAATTCTAGCGCACAAGGAATACTTAACAAGTGTGCAATCACAGTTAAACAACACACTAATGAATCTCTCAGTACTTATTAATGAAATCAAAGACTTAAAGATACTTATGAAAGATCTTACAGACTCTCTAAATAATCAAATATCCACACTTGTAAGTAAGGTTAGCGAGTTAACCACACTTATTAATGAAGTAGCTTTAAGTGCTGGTAGCGAATTTAGAAAACTACATGACAGCATCCAAGAATTAAAATACATCATACAGAACATTGTTGTGGGAAAGAAATAGTAAACAAAAACCATATATACGCCTATAAAGACACTACACTCAATGTTTAGAAGAGAGAGGGGATTTGAAACCTTAACAGAATTAACTGCTAGACTAACAACTCTTCAAGAAAATTTACAATCAGTCATACATACACTTCACAACATAGCTACCACTATACCTCAAATTCAAGAACAGATACAGACATTACTAACATTAGCTGAGAGAAATGATAAGAATTTACAAGAACTTGTCAGAGTAGTTAATGAATCTACTAGAGACTTAAGTTCCAAATCATCACAAATGGCATCAACAATTACAAGTTTAAGTGATGTTAGTAATAGATTGAGTGAATCGTTATTAAACACTGTGACTAGAATGAATGCAATATTTGATCAGCTTTCAGACCTCTCAAATAGTTTACAGAGAAATATCGATGATTTAAAGAAGAGTCTTGAAAATACTTCAAATGAGTTTGTAAAATTTAATGAGTTGTTGAGAGATGGTGTAGATAAGTTAAGAAGTATTACAGAAACTTCAGACAGAATTTCACAAGTATCCCTAGAAATAAGTAAATTGTATACTGAACTTGTCGAGAGACAGAGAGATATTGAATCAAAATTAATTGAACTTTCTAGAAAAGAAGCCGTAATTAAAATGCAGGAAGATGTAATTAGTAGAGAGAGAGAACAAATTGAAGAATTAAAAAGAAGGTTAGGAGATTATGAGAAGAAGTTAAGTAATGCGTGGAGTGTTATGAGTGAGTTAAGTAAGATCTCAAATACCTTGGCAGAGCAGATTAACCAGATCAATGAGAAATTGAAATTCGTGATAGAGAAGGAGAGAGAACTGAGTGAGAAGGAGCAAAGATTAAGAGAAATGGAAGTTAACCTCAAGACTCTCGAGAGAAAGTTAGAAATGGAAGCTGCAAGAATCGATACTGAAAGTGCAAGAATTAGAGAACTCTTGAAGAAAGAGGAAGAGATTAAATCCAAAGTTGAAGAGTTAACCAAAAGAGAGATTGAACTTTCTAGGAGAGAAGCTGAGCTAAAGAGAAGAGAAGAAGATATGAAGATTACTGAAAGAGAAATTGAGAAAAAGAAAGAAGAACTTAAAAGAATTGAAGAGGAAGTTAAGAGAAAGGAGGAAGAACTTAGAAACATTAGTATAGAAGTTGATAGTAGAAAGAAAGAACTTGTAGGTAAGATTGAGCCACTCTTAATGCGTTTAATAGAAGAAGAGAGAAGACTTATCGAGTGGGAAAGAAAACTTATTGATAAGGAGAGAGAACTTGTAAGTTATCAAAGAGCTTTAGTTATTAGAGAAAATGCTCTCTTAGAGTTAAGAGAAAAGTTACTTAGAGAAAAAGAAGATCTTGAAATCAAGAAGAAACATATACAGACAATCGAGTCTGAATATTTAGAACTTAAGAGAAGAGTTGAAGAGTTGATGAAGGAAAGGGAGGAGTTGTTAAGAACTATAGAGATGAAGGATAAGGAGATTGAAAAATTGAAGAACATGTTGAGTGGAGGTTAATAATATCCATATGATAATAATGTCAGCAAATACATCAGTAATAATATCATATTGAGAATGCTTAGTCCAAACACTGAGAAGGCAAAAACTCTCTTAACTCTACATAAAAATTCCTCATGAGGCGTATAGGCTGTAGCCAATTCATACCAACTTTCTCTAATACCTATTAGTGATATCATGAAAGATAGAACGACAAGTATACTCATAAGTAATGTATTCATGAGCTTATCACTACTAAATACTAACATTATGTTCAATACACTACTTAGTAATAGAATGTAGGTTATACAGGATATAACTGCTGAAGCGTATATGAACTTAGCCATACTTGACAATCACCTCTCTAATTCTATTCAATGTAAATTCCTTACCAAGCATTGCAAGATATGGGGCAATTCTTGGACCGTAAGTTCTACCGAAGAAAATTAGGTATACAGCTTCAAAAAACTTCCTTTCAACTTCTTTACTCTCCCTAGGGACTTTTTTCATAGCTTCTTTAATCTCATCCTCACACCAATTATCAACTTTACTAAACGTATCGTGAAGTAGTTTCAGTTTTTCAATCTGCACTTCTGATAATTTTCTAATAATATTTTCAGGAACTTCACTAATGACTTTAATTCTATAATGCTCTGGTGCATATTTTTGAACCCAATTTTTAGCCCTTATTAATCTATTTCTTAATCTTTCAAGAGAATAATCATCAAGAGCTTTATCTTTCAGAACTTTAGTGTTAATTAGTCTCTTAATGCATAGATCTAGAAATTGATGCTCATCTTCAACTTCAGGTAATGTTTGAACTAGTGCAACTAGATGTAGATATGGTATTTGTAATGGTGGTTCTTTAGGTAAAGGTTTTAATTGTGCATATATGTAGCTTTTAATGATTAATTCTAGATATTCCTGTTCGGCACTACTTGGTCTATCAATACCGTAGTATAGTCTCTCAGCCTTATCATAAGCATCTACATATTGATAAATATTTTCAAGACCTAGACATAACCTCTTTGAAGGTTCATGAAAGATGTAATGGTATCTAAGTACTTCAGGTTCTGCGATTTCTAACCATTCTTTAGGAGTAAAACCTATGAAGTCGCTACTACCCATATCACCTACATCTCTACCATTTCTTACATATCCAACCCATTCGTACCATATACCTAATGGTGGACTTATTCCATATATATTCATTGCTAAGTCGTTTGCGGAATCTCTTGAACCACCAGGCATGGCATGATCTTTACCGTAAGGTTCAAAGTCAACTTCCAGGCAATACCACACACCAACCCATTCAATTCTCCAGGGAAGCTTACCGTTACTTAAACTACATGTACCTACATAGCCACAACTGTGACATCTATATTCAACAATTTCTTCATCAATATCTACTCTTATTGTTTCGGTGCTGTCAATTCTGCCACATTTTTGACAGATAGGCTCGAAAGGTATGTAGTTACTTGGATATGGATTTCTACTTCTATATTTATTCAATACTTTAATAATTTCGTCACGTCTAGTTAAAGTCAATTTAATGAATTCTCTCATCTTATCGCTTCTATATAGCTTACTCGTAGTTATGATCTCGACATTAATCTTAGTAAAATTATTCAGATAATCTCCAAAATCTCTCCAATAGTGTTCAACCCATGATTTATGACAACCTTCAGGGTCTGGAACTTTCTCTAAAGGATGACCTACAAATTTCTTGGCCTCATTAATGTTCCTAAATTGTCTAAGCTGCATTTCCTTACCTTTCCATGGATCCATAGTGTAAAGAGTAAGTATCTGTCTTACCTTAAACCCATACTCACTTCTCAACTTTTCGGCAATGACATTGTTGATAATAACTTCACCTCTCAATCTGCCTATATGTTGAAGTCCAGACACGCTTAAGCCACCATTAAGTACACATGTGTCCTTACCTGTCAACTCGCACCTCTTAACAATATCATCAACAATAGTATCAATCCAATGCTTCATTGAAGCTTTATATTACTAATACGTATTTTAAAAATTAGCTTATTACGTATATCTTGAGGTAAGTATTGTGAGAATATTCTATGAGATTTACTAATATGGGACTACTAGTAGTTGCACTACTACTTCTAACCACATCAGTTACATTACATGCAGTTAAGATGTACTCAATAAATCAATTAGGCATAACTTTGAATCATAACGTAACGTGGATTAAATACATTAAGAAAAATACAACGGTAATACCACTATATCACGTGTGTTATGGAGGTAGAGTGAGGATAGGGTTATCTATTGATCCTTTATCAAATCTTGGTATTAAAAATACTTACCTAATTATGCTTAATGGAAGTTTGGCAAACATAACATACATAAACTACAGTCCGAAGTATGTTGAGCTTGAAGTACCGTGCAATTTCATTTATGGAATACTAATTGAGATAGATAGCTATAAGAGATTACCTTTAACGTTCAGACTTGTGAAAGGTTATACTTATAGCTTCACTGGTCTGAATGAGACTGAGATAGAGATTCCTGAAATTGTTATTAAAGATAACATAAAGTACAAATATCTGTTCAGTGTAGTTGAGATCTCAGTAATTGATGGAGATATTACCTTCAATTCAACCTTCTCAGGACTTCTTAATACAACATCATGTAATTCTAGCATTGATGGACTTTATCTAATTATTAATAAGTACACATTCATCACTTATAGTAGCAATATTGAGGTCAAATCTTCAAATCGATTTCACATCACAGTAGAGAGTTATTATTATAATGAAGATATTAATGGTAGTAGAGGTGTCTTAACGATCATTCAAACTTCATGGTTTGAAATTGATGAAAAAGATCTCCATAATCTTTACACATTCTTACCTAAATTCTCATCAGAAACTATATTTATCAACGACACTTACGATTACGATTTTAATATAACCAATGTTGCAGTTTATGTGAACGTTAAGAATTGTAGTAATGTTAGAGTTGAACTTAATAATGAGCAAGCTATTGCAGATGGTGGAGTGATGAAAGTCAATCCGTTAAAAAGACCTATAACACTTAAGCTTTATGTAAATGATTACTTAACGAGCATGTACATCATTAATTCAATAGTATCTCGATACGTCGAAATTGATACAGAACTTATTACTATCAAAGACATTACATTAAGAGACTTTAATGATCGTGATGTTAAAAATGTTAAGATCATACTCTATAGAGATGGCGAAGTCCACTATCTAGATAGTGATGAATGTATTGTTCCTGGAATGTATGGAGTGAAGGTTATTGTTAATGATGAAGTTGTTGATCTTGATATACAGAGCATTCATGCAGATACAGTGCTTAAATTACCAATACTTTCACCATGCTTAAACATACATATACTTAACGCATGTCCTCAACTTAATCTTTCTTTAAGAGTCTCTTCAAATAATCTAGTCAAGAATGTTTTAATTAGAGGTGAATATACGAGAATCTGTTTAAGTAATGTATTAATGAATAGTACACTTAAAGTTGATCTGATTGGTAATAATACAATACTTTGGAGTAAGAGATATGTAGTTAATGGAGAAGTTATAGATGTAAGTATTAAACCTAAGATAGTTAAGGTCTTAGTTGTTGATATGTTTGATAGACCTGTTAATCCTGTAACTTACGTTGTAGGCAAGTTGAGATATGTTGATGCAGATAAATTGTGTATACCTGAAAATACGGACATAGTTAGAGTTCTATATGGAGGTGATGTCTACTATATCAACGTTAGTGAAGGTGATGCAAAGTTAGTAATACCTAGAATCGATATGTACGTAATTATACTCATACTATTCATAGCTATATGTGCATTAATGTTCTTCATATCTATGACTTTACATAAAGGTGGTGAAGATGGTGATGAAATTATTATTATTAGACTGATTTATAAATTCTTAACTAGATTGATCTATAGATGATGTAGCAGCTCGATAATGATTAGTGATTGAGCCTTCGATAACTGAATCCTTAACTTTTAAGGCATGTTTTAAAAGACCTACAAAAATGGGATGAGGTCTTAATGGTCTGCTTCTGAATTCTGGATGAAATTGCGTACCTATGAAGAATATGTGATTCTTTAACTCTACAATCTCTACTCTAGGTGCATCTTTTCTCCAACCTGAAAACACTAGGCCGGCCTTTGCAAGTGTTGAGAAGTATTTAGGATTAATGGTATATCTATGTCTATGCCTCTCTACTACTTCCTCACTATGGTAAATTCTATATGCTAAAGTATTTTTCACAATTCTTATACGTCTATTACCTAATATCATAGTTCCACCTTTCTCTTTGATTTCCTTCTGCTCTGGTGCCAAGTCAATGATGGGATGAGGTGTGTCTGGGTCTATTTCTGTAGAGTGTGCTTTCTTTAAGTTAAGTACATTTCTTGCAAACTCAACAATTGCAAGCTGCATTCCATAACATATTCCTAAGAATGGAATGTTATTCTCACGTGCATATCTTACAACTTCAATTTTACCTTCAACACCTCTCGCGCCAAAGCCTGGAAGTACAATTACTGCATGGATACTATTTAGATCATATACTCTCTTAGGCTCTTTCTCAATGAGTTCAGTATCTATCCATACAAGCTCAGGTTTAATTTTTAAGTAAGCAGCTGCATGTTTTAAGGCTTCAATGATGCTTATATATGAGTCTTTCAACTTCACGTACTTGCCGCACATGGCTATTTTTACCTTATCTTTAAAGTTACATAACCTATCTACAAACTCTCTCCATTCATTAAGATTAGGTTCTCTATGTTCTAGGAGGAGACGTTTAGTTAAGTACTTACCTAAACCTTGCTCTTCAAGTATTAGCGGTACTTTGTATATAGTATCAACATCATGCGATGTAAAAATGGCATCTAAGGGAACATTTGTGAAGAGAGCAATTTTCTTCTTAGCCTCAATATCTAGTGGTCTTTCACATCTTGCAATAATTATGTCTGGCTGAATTCCAATTCTTCTAAGCTCATTAACACTATGTTGTAGTGGTTTTGTTTTCAACTCACCTGTAGCTCTTAATGTAGGTACTAGAGCTACATGAATAAACACAGTGTTTTCATAACCTTCCTCAAGCCTCATCTGTCTAACAGCTTCATAGAAAGGTAAGCCCTCGTAATCACCAACTGTACCACCGATTTCAACAATAAGTATGTCAACATTATCCATCTTAGCAATACTTCTGATTCTACTCTTAATCTCATCAGTAACGTGAGGTATCAACTGTACACATTGTCCAAGATATTCGCCTTCCCTTTCACGTGAAATGACTGCTAAATATACTTTACCTGAAGTTATGTTGTGATGTCTTGTTAATTCAATATCGAGAAATCTTTCATAATGACCTAGATCTAAGTCTGTCTCACCACCATCAGCAGTCACGTACACCTCACCATGCTGGTAAGGATTCATTGTGCCTGCATCTACATTGAAGTATGGGTCGATCTTTATAGCTGATACTTTATAGCCCATTGCTTGAAGTATTTTTCCAATAGATGCGGCTACAATACCTTTACCAACTCCAGACAGCACACCACCCGTCACAAACAGGTATTTTGTTCTAGGCACATATAGTGTAATTTCTGGATTATTTTTTACTTACTCTTTGAGAGAGCTGATACTTCTCTTGTAACAACTCCTTAATAATCTCTATCAATTTTCTTCTCTCATAGACTTTATGCTCAATTATGCTTAGCTTTCTTTCCAAGAAATATATTGTTCTTTTAAACTCTTCCAATTTTTCAGTCAAAAACTTCCTCTCAAGTTGCGTTAATATTGAATGCATTAGATATCACTTGATTTATGTCTTTTATGAAACTATTTATTGCACTTGATACGCTTTCCTGCATACCAAGTACTGAATTTGTGACGTTACCAACAAGACCGCTAACTAGAGTTACTAGTGCTATAAGTACGGCGATAGATACAGCAATTAGGAGAATTTCCTCAATGAATAAGCTACCTTTACTTCTTTTTCTCATGCTTATCAATATATATGTATTGCAAAAACTTTTTTAAACCTCTACGTTCAATTACTCTTGAGATGGAGTACGTAATTAATGACCATAAAGCAATAAGTAGCACTAACACAATTACATCAATAAATTGAGGAGGATTGTACATAGCAATGAAATTTCTAATAATTAAAGCTAAGTAAAGTAGTAATACAAGTATAGCCCAAGATGTGAGTACTATAATGACTGTATACTTCATCATTCTTACGAATCTTTAGCGGTTTTTAAGAATTAATGAAAAGGTAGAAGAAGTAGATACGTCAATAGCGACAATATACTTGACATTATGAAAAGTATGATTATCGAGTTTACTATCTCCTTTTCAGTTTTGGGTCCTGAAAGAACTATGAGTCTCATTAAAGTTAAAGGTGCTTTAGGGTCAGGATTAACAACCACCCTACCATCACTATAATTCATCACTGTTGGTCTACGCAGTTTGTGTCTTGTCTTGAAACCTTTACTTGAAGTAATTATTAGTAGGCCGTTAATTATGTATGGTAGTGATGCTATTAGTAATGGAACACACATATCGTAAAGAATCATGTAAGCTCCAAGGAGTGCACCTAAAGCGTAAGTACCTGAACTTCCATTAAATACTCTTGCTGGATACTTATTAAGTAGATATACTCCAAAACTTATAGATAGTACTAGCAGTGATGGTATGATATTTACATACTTACCTACAATTGTAGAAATTAATGTCATGGTAAGCATAATTATGCATACTGACGCTGGAATTACACCATTAACTACTTCAAGCATGTTAACAGCATTTGAGTATATGGGTAAGGCAAGTAATGTGATAGTGTTAATTAATAACATATTCTGCAAGATACCTATTGGTGGTATTGTTAATTGAGAAACCACACCTAAGCATGTGATCACTATGCCAGGCATTATCGTTAAGGATACTCTAATTAAAGGTTCAATTTCAATAAGATCATCAATGAGACCTAAGCATCCTGAAAAGATCGAGAAAAAGAGAAGAAGCATTAATTTAGTGTCGATGATGTTAAGAATGTACGAACATGCGAGGGCATATATGCTTGAAGTAATAACAGCAACACCGCCTATCTTAGGAATTAAGGGTCTCTCTGGTTTATGAATATCAGGAACTAGAAGTTTTGGATGTTTAATTTTTGAGATAAGTTTGGCAGTTAAGTATGAGGTGATGAATGTGCCTATAAGGAGAGCGGCATGGCTAGTAATCATTTGTGAAGAAGTTGTCTTCTTTTTCTAAATTTAAGCTTTTTCATAACATACGTTAGAATTACAGGTAATGTTATTGATGCATCACAGAAGACATGAATTGTTTTTGCTTGAATCTTAATTTTACCCCAAGATATGGCTTCTTTAGGTCTAGCACCACTTAATGAGCCATCCCATTCTACAGCAGTTGTTATGTATATGGCATAGTCAAGACCATCTCTAAATTGACACCACCATATTAGGTGATGTTTACTAATACCACCTCCTATGATTAGTCCTCCAAGTTTGTCACTACTGTAAATGATATCCATAAGTTCTTTCTCGTCGATCATTACATCAACTATTAATGATTCTTTACCTTTACTTCTCCGAATTTCATTAAACGTGAGTATAGCTGTACCAAAAGCACCATCAACAAATCCAGGGACGTATATTGGTATCTTCTCAACATAGGCTGTTCTTATGATTGAATTATCATCACTTAACTTCATACCTAAGTACCATAGGAGCTCTCTCACGCCAATTCTCAATTTCTCATCAGCAATCTCACTAAGTACTTTATGTGTAAATTTCTCTATAAGTAATCCATAATGTTCTTTTTTAACAATAATATTACCAATTCTGTGAAGACCCTTCATGATCAACTCCTCATCATTAGCGTCGAAGGTGTATGTATAGTATTCACCGCCCAGTGCTTTTGCTAGATCATGATCTATAGTTCCTGTGGTAGTTATGATTACATCAATAAAACCTCTCTTTAAGAATTGTGTAATTAGACCCCTGATACCTGTAGCGATTAAGTTTCCAGTGAATGACATCATCATGGTTACGTCATCTCTACTACACATTTCTAGAAGTAGCTTAGCAGCATCATGTAAGTGTTTTGCCATAAACCCTCCAATTCTTCCGTAAGCTTCTACGAGATCTTCAATGTGTGAGATTTCAAAGTCTATGTCCTGAACTTTTGATAGATTATGCATTATCTTTAATAGTTTTTATCTCTCTAATTAGACCTAGCTTTAAAAGTCTTGACACAATCTCTCTGACAGATCTTATTGTTAATCCCGTCCTTAATGCTATGTCTTCTATGGATGCGATACCATCAATTAGATTTAGAATTACTTTGCTTAGAGGATCTAAGTGATCTCCTACTTCACTAGCTAACTTACTAGGTACAGGTATTTCAGCACCATTAATTCTGTATAGATATATCTTGTGACTTCGCCACTCTTCATATAAGTCCTCAATAATTATTGGTTTCCATCCAGGTACTTCAAAGTCATGACTAACAACTCTAGTTCCTGGCTTAAGTTCACGTTCAAGTTTTGGTTTAAGCCTCTCATTAACGCTTGTTAGTAGGTATAGTGTAACCACATCTGCGTCAGATATGTCATAGTCAAAGAAGCTTCCATGAAGAACTTCAACTTTATCTTCCAAACCTAAATCTCTAATTCTTCTTAGACATTGCTCATATAGGTCTTTCCTAATTTCTATACCTACAGCACGTGCTCCAAATTCTCTTGCAGCAATGATTAGTACTCTACCATCACCACAACCTAAGTCATAAACGATCTCTCCTTTTCTAACATTTGCTAGTTGAAGCATTCTTCTAACAACTACTTCAGGACTTGGCACAAATGGTACATCATAAGGCATAATCTTACTATATTACGTTGTTTTAAAGTTTATATCTTTTACTCAAGAGTAATTGAATACCATGTTTCAAAAACTTTTCTTAAATATCTTAACTCTGACTTCATCATTAGCAAGCTCAATGTCAAGATCAATAATACCATAACTTTTCAACTTTTTAATAATGTATATACATGACGTCTTATCTTGAACTTCGTGAAGTAATTCATCAAGATATTTGCCATGACTAATGATGTTTAGTATTTTCTCATCATCACTAGTTAGTGCATATGTTAATTTTTTGCCTAAGTAGCGGTTTAGTAATTCATCGATTCTAAACTTTACTTCTACTAAATTTGCAAGAATTGTGTAATAATCTTTTTCTAAGTCTAAAATTTTGGCAATTAATTCGTTTCCAAGACTTGTATCGATATTATTTTGAATAAAGTTTAATAATTCATTAATCTTGTATTTGAGAGACATTACTTTCTCAAAATCTTACCTAGAATATTCCTAATATTTTCTACACTCACGATATAGTGAGTATACTCTACTAAGTATGTCAGGATGAGTTGAGAAGACTTTTTGAAAAGTACTTAACCAATTTCTTAAAAGTAATTCCTTAATTGCAATTCTCCAGCCTATCTTCAATAGAGCTTTTGTAATACTAATGAAGTTAGTAATCTTTAATGCATACTTATCAGCTACATATTCGTATCTTCTCATCACTTTAGCCAGCAGGGCGTAGTAGGAGATGGAGTAGAGAATGAATATAACCATTATGGTAATTACGTTCATGTGTAGATAAAATATGCACAATATCAGGATTAGTATTTTTAGGAATTGATCAAGGGATATTAAAGTCAGTAATTTTAAGCTATCATTATTTTTAAGATGCGAATATTCATGTGCAAGAACAGCTAATAGTTCATCATTTCCTAATTGAGCTACTAACTTTGTAGTGAGTAGTATGATGTTTTTAGTAAGTAATTTTATAGAAGCTGCATTACACTTATTAGAATCTACAAGATATACTTTAATCTTGCTTAAATTCTTTGAAGATAACTTGCTAAGTAAATTCCTAATGTTAATTCGCTCAATCTGAACATTCTCTACATACCTTCTAGATCTAGACAGATTATTAACTATTCTAAATAGCACTTTCAATTTCGCACTCCTTAAAAGTCTCACTAACCTATTAATGATAATGATATTAACATCATCTTTCAAGTTAATTATTACTTTCTCAATTACTGCATTTGAGAGATCAAATTTGAAGAACTTACGAGCAATTATTGATAGGTAAATTAGAGGTATAATTATTGGCAATGTTATGATAGCTAGAAGTATTGGGAAGATGTTAATACCACATATAGGCAAGAATATAACTATTGATAGAAGGATTATTGAGAAAAAATTAACTACCATTATAGGTATTTGAATTTTTGTATCTTTAAGTTTAGGTAGGTCAGTACATCTATATACTTTACCTTCCTTTCTTATAAGTAATACTATTATCTTTCTGACTCCTTCAGTTCCAACATACTTGAGTATGGATGCGTATGTTAATTTTTTTATTAAGCCATTTGAGCCCCAGGAATTTAATATTAAATTATCATTAATTTTCAATTCAATACCCTCATCATTACTTTCGTATCTTAATGTACGTTCTGAGCTTCTATAGTGTTCAGCTATGTATATTATGTCTTTAAGTTGTGTAATGTTTTTTCTTAAATATTCAATAAATTTTGACTTATCTTTAATTAATTTTGATATTATGTTAGAATTTATCATTTAACTGCGATATTGTTAAGTTAATTTTTGAGATATTGTTTAAATTAAATATCTCATTACCGAACTCTCTCTGACCTCTAATGCTCTCCTCGATTATAGATAACACGTAATGTGGTTCATAAGTTTCAAGAACTCTCCAAAGGAAAGAATCTCTATAAAGGCCATACACTTTACCTCTGGCACTCTTCTTAATAACGTGTATTAATCTGTGTTCAACAAGTTCTTCGAAGAAATTTCTAATTATTACTGATTCAGCTCTTGGACTTCTACGTGTTTTGAAGGCTATTTCTTGAGCAACTTTTGCTGGTCGAAAGGTAACTACTTGACCTCTAGCATTTTGAACGAGATCTTTGAGGAACTGAATTACTAGTAATTTGACTTTTCTTGTATCAGTTATTAAGTAATTATTACTTGCCATTCTAACCGCTATATATTACACTGTTAATATTGATTAAATAATTTGAGTATAAGAAACACTAAGTACAGTCTGTCCATAGGTATCACGCTAATCCAGCATGGGTAGCGTTCTATTTCTTCTTAACTTGCCTAATTAATTCTCTAATTATTTCCTCATCAGCACGAAGTACATTCTCTAGTTGTTCAATCTTTTCTTTAAGTAATTTTATTCTATCTTCAATATCTTTGAATTCCTTTTCCACATTCTTACCTATGTCGACGTCATCGTTAGAGTCATTCTCAACCCTCTTGATCTTATATCTGTCCTCATGTTCTTTATTATCAAGTACTTTTCCCATATGCTCATCATTTTCAAACCTTGCCTTGGACTCTAATCTATCTAATACTTCTTTCTCATACACATCTCTATAATTGATGTATAGTTTAGGTATTGGTTTTAGTGAGGGTGTTATGGTTGATATTCCTCTATCTGTAATTACTATTACCTCATCATCTCTAGCTTTCTCTATAATTCTTCTTAACTCACTACTAATACTAACTTCATCTTCAAATTCTATTCTCATTTTGAAAATTACTAATGAGCAATGCTTTAGCAGATAGGTTTTTGGAAATTTATTACTTATCATTATTAATCTGATACCATATTTTCCAAGTTCCATAATGATGTGGTCAAGTATGGAATTTTGATTAAATAAGTTCTGAGCCTCTTCAACAACAATTACATGTTTGACTCCCGATGTGGGTATTCCTATCCGTAAGTACTTACTGTAAATTAGGGATAATATTAATGATATGGCAAGCTTCTTCTCTTCAATAATAGATAGATCACTTAGATCAATTACGTAATTATTCGTTAATAATTTATCAGCATCGATGACGCCTCTAGATAGGTTTGAAAGTACATACTCTAATCTCCTGAGTATTGCTGCTTTCATTTCGGCTTCGGTTCTTGTGGTGACTAGATATTCATCAACTGCTCTTATCAGGTCTTCGGTACTTTCATATTTACTTTCTCTTAAAATTCTGTAAAGCATATATATGCTAGGCTCATTCAATCCTAAGCCGTAGCCTAGAACTTCTGTCAAGACTTTTGTAGGTATCTGATTAATTGGTATGTATAGACTTTTGTACGGAATTGTTGGTAAGTAATTTAGATACTCTCCATGCCAGTCAAAGATAGTAACAATGTACTTCTTACTTAACTTAGGAATTAATGCTCTTACAAGTGATGATTTACCACTTCTCGTGGGACCTACAATACATAAGTGTTTATTAAGTTCAAGTCTGTAAGGTATTAGAAATTTCTTACCAATAGTTACAGAATCACCCTTATCTTTAAGTGATGATATTGCTAAGATTGACATTAATGAAGCAGCTAACAGTAATTCTATCATTACTTCTCAATTAGGAATTATGTTAAAAATAGTTATAAGCCTCTAATCCAGTAATATTTCAATTCTTTATATAGGGTCTCTAGACTTAATAATTTTAAAATCTTAATTAACCATTTTGGATAGTACGATCTAAACTTCCAAAATCTCTCATCAATCAGTATAGCTATTTTTTTATGAACATCTAAATCTCTCAGTAATCTACCAATAGCTTGAATTGTCAACGATATGGCTGGAAATAAGTATGTTACTTTTAAACCATTAATGCCGAGCTTGTTGTAGATCTTAACTTTAAGGTTATTCCAATCATTAATTTGAGGTATTGGAAAGCCTACAAGAATTACTCCAAGAAGTTCTTCACCTTTAAAGTTTAGACCTTCACTTATAGGATTATTTATGTAGCTTAATCCAAGACACCTCTCTTTCTTACTCATGCTCTTAAAGTTCTGTAATTGCTTCTTAGATTCCTCACTACTCATCATTACGTAAATCTTTGTATTTAGCTTGCTCAATTCATTGAAATACTTATCTGTAAAGTACTTCAAGTATTCACGACTTGAGAAAAGTATTAAGTGCCCACCAATTAGTGGTGAAGATTCTATATAATTCTTAATGATATTGAATATTGTTGAGAGATTTTCAGTAAGAAATCTATCTCTAAATGTCAATCTTAATCTCTTAATTACTACAATTTTCAAATTTCTCAATTGAGTATTGGATATGTCATGAATGTCTATGTATGTTAAGTTATCCTTAAGGAAGATTAAGTTGAGAAATTTTCTTGAAACTGATGCCGTTAAGAGAAATGCCTTTTCACATTTACTTAGTAATTGAATTATTGGTGTTATTGAGAGACATCTAAATTTTACAGTATCATCATTTCTACAGTAAGTAACTGTACATAAATCACTAGATAATTCGTTGAGTAATTCATTATTCACGACATTTTTAGCATATGCTCTCATATCCAGCATCGATACTGACGGTAAGATTATGCTCTCCTTATCATCGCGAACTTTCACTATTTTGTTTAGAATTTCTCTAGCTAACTTACTACCTAATCTTGCCCAATAAGTAATTTTGCTTAACGGAATTTCCTCAACATGATCTATACCGAATGCGATGTTGTGATATTCATCAATAATTACGTAGTACTTCTTATCACGTAATACTTTGAGTAGTATTGAGTAGAGTTCAGGATTTGATAGGTATGCATGAACTGTCACTATTATGGACTTATCACTAAGTTTTGATGTAACGTACTCGTAAGGACATACTTGATATTTAAAATAGAGATCTCTATAATTGTAGATATTCATGTGTAGTTTTTTAGATCTTGCATTACAGTAATTGTTTGATCTAAGTAACATGCAGTCCATGTATGATCTTGCCTTAAATGGACATAACTCATCTCTACCGAGTAAGAGTATTGTTTTGTCATGAAGATTCTCCGTAAGAATGAAATCATATATTTGGTAAGTCTCAACTTTAGACTTGGTTAGTATCAGTATAGTGGTGTTTAAGTGATTCTTCTTGAGAATTTTCTTACAGAGTTGAATCGCTAATCTCGTCTTTCCAAAGCCTGGATATGCGTTGAGAAGTACATATCTTGATTTAGAGTTTAGTAAAAGTTCCAACACATTAAGAAGATTACGTAATTTGAAATATAAGGAACTACAGTTCCTTAATGGTTTTTAAAACTGAAATTATTGTTGAATAAATTGATGAGTTGTTTTTAACCTCTTCTAATTCAAGACATTTCTCTAAAGTTTTTGTGAATAATCGATATACAAGTTCTTTAGGTAATCTCTTAATGGCATCCTTATAAAGTCTAACATAGTTGTCCTGTAGAAACTTTATAAAATCATCTACATCTTTCCACTCATCCTCTGCATACCTGATGACTGACAGTATTGTGTCTAAACTAAATCTCTCATCAGCTGAAAGTTGAGATTCATCAATCTCTAGGTAAGCTCTGTTTAGGCAAGATCTGACAAACTTGTAAAGTATAGGGTCTTTAACGAAATTCATTTCCACTCTTAAAGCTCTATACTTGATAACTTTTTATAAATTTCTAAAACCTTGATGTATGACGATTTAATCATCTTCATAATGCTATAAGGTAGTCTATACTTTCTAGCTAGATATAGTCCAGTAATAGTGACACCTCCAGGAGTTGCAATGAGTTCTCTAAGTTTTTCATAATTATAACCTCTTCTATAGAGTTCTACTGTTTCCTGAATTATATCTAAAGTTATACTTTTAGATAAGTCTTGAGGAATACCTATGAGTATGTTGCTCTCGATTAATGATTCAATCATTAAAGCTATATGTGCAGGTAGTGAGCCTATACTTACAGTTAACTGGTTCATAAGATCTTCATTAACTATATAGAACTTTCCATTTCTTGAAAAGATCTCTCTAACCGTCTCTACATCACTATCAGTTACCCCACTTCCTGGAGTAAAGACTGTCACTGCTATGCCTTCATAAAGACCTATATTTGTCATTAATCGTGCTATTCTTGCACTTACAACTCTATTAATAATTTGTAATGAGAGACCAGCAACGGTACTTATAAGTAGCTTATTATGGTTTAATACTGATTTTAACTCTTTAAGAACACTTATGGCCTGTAAAGGTTTGACACATAAGAAGATTACATCACTTTCTCCTACAGCTTCAACATTATTTTTAGTAATCTTGATGTCACGTAATGTTTTTCTTAATCTCTCAAGACTTTCAAGACTTTTCACTGTTGCTATTATGTTATGTCTAGGTATTTCAGCTCTTAATAATGCTTTAATAATTCCAAGACCAAGCTTGCCGGCACCAACTACAGCATATTTAAGATCAGTATATCTCATAGTTGAGATTTAGTGTGAAGTTATTTATTCAGTTTATCTGTGAAAATAATACACTCATCGGTGGTTTTTAATTTGTCTAGTAACTTAGCAATACCATGTCTCGAAGATCTGAGCTTGGAGTATATGGCGTTATAATGTTTGCATTGATTCTGCTGTTTATAATGCTTGGAACAGCTGCTGCAGCCAATGTGGCTAAAGTAATAGAATTACCAAACTATTACTGGCCTTTAAGTCTTTTCTTCTTAACCTTAGCAATCGGTATTCTCGCACCAATGGCTGGTGTAGGTGGTGGTGTGATTTTTGTACCTTTAGTATCAGCACTCTACACATTTAATGTAGATTTTGTTAGAGGTACCGGTCTAATTATGGCGTTTACCAGTGCATTAGCAGCTGCACCTAAGTTCTTAAGAACTGGACTCGCATCACTTAGAATAGCTCTACCTGTAGTTGCTGTTGCTGCTTCAACTTCAATTCTAGGAGCCATTATTGGACTATACATTACAGCCGCATATCCACAAGGTAAATACTACGTGCTCATAGCACTCGGCGCAATACTATTCTTCATATTTGCCGTCATGTTAACAGCTAAGAGAGTTGAATTTCCAGAAGCTGGACGTATTGATGGTATTTCCAGACTTCTAAGTATGAATGGTGCCTACTTTGAACCTACATTAAACAAGTTAATTGAGTATAAAGCAACAAGAGTACCTCTTGCATTAATTGCCTTTGCAGGTGTTGGATTTTTAGCGGGAATGTTTGGGCTAGGTGCTGGATGGGCTAATGTACCTGTACTTAACTTAGTTATGAGTCTTCCAATTAAAGTATCAACATCAACTAGCATACTCATAATTACCATGACTGACGCAACAGCTTCGTGGGTATACCTCTCAAAAGGTGCAGTACTACCATTACTAGTAGTGCCAGCTGTGACAGGTATGTATATTGGTTCGAGAGTAGGTGCAGTAACGGCAGTTAAAGCAAGACCAAAAGTGATTAGGTACATCTTTCTTGCTATAATGTTATTCGCCG
Source organism: uncultured Thermoproteaceae archaeon (assembly GCA_964390355.1). Lineage (GTDB taxonomy): Archaea > Thermoproteota > Thermoprotei > Thermoproteales > Thermocladiaceae > CAYMHS01. Next base: position 19,520 of record CAYMHS010000009.1, read on the forward strand.
CTGTTATGGACATATATAAAGGTCTACATGGACTTGGAATCGTATAGGTGAGAACATGAGCGTAGAGGTTGATAAGGCAAATAAGGTCTATGCTAGAGTAATTGAAGTACTTACACTTGCAGGACTAGCACTCATGATTGTAGGATTAGCGTTATATTTAAGCGGCGCCATGCCCGTATATGTTAGTCTTGATAAGTTAGCAGAGTATTGGGATGAAGAAGCACCAAAATTCTGGAAAATAGTTAAAGGTTTTGAACCTTCAAACTACGACTGGATATTTAAGAATTTAAGTTTTGCAGATATAGTTTCAGTACTTGGAGTAGTAGTACTACCTATAGGAGTTATTGTAGGTGTAGTTTCATGCTGTATTGCATATAGCGTAAGAAAGGACGTAATGATAGGAATAACAATAGTTGTACTTATAGTAATGTTAATAGCTCTGTTAGGACCATATATCGGAATAACAATTAAGCACTAAGCTCTTTAAAGACCTTTCAATTTAAAAATTGAGGATAGATGTTTCAGAATTTTTTTCAGTATGGATGCCTTTCTTCACTAATCAGTTCCCGAATTGTCATCACCATTTAAAAATCACTGAGTGTAAGAAGATAAAAGTGGAGTAAAATTCTTTACTATAGATGGTTGAACCCATACCTATATATGCAGAAGGAATTCACGTAATGAACCTCGATGGTAATGTAAGTCTGATAATAATTTTTGAATATCTTGACAAAGAGAAATACTATGCTAAGCTTGTAAAGAAAGGTGGATCTGAACTTATTAATGAATTGAGAATAGTTATGGAGAATATGCAGAAATTTCTTGATGAAGAGATTATCAAGATTAATGACGTAAAGGTACAACCAAAAGTACATGACGTAACTTTAGGATTTAGGGGAAGTATTGAAAGACCATACCTAGAATTTTACATATCATTGACAGGGGGTTTATTAAGAAAGGGATTAAATAGATACGATAATTGGTATGAGGAAGAAGTTACAGAATATGATTATGAGATTTTATGGATATTTCCTGAAAATTTCAAAATAACTAACTACGACCTTGGTGGTGAAAGTATAATTGTAGGTAGTGGAAATATTTTAAGAACAATAGTTAAGAAAGGGACTAAAGTTGGTGGTCATGAGTGGATTGAGTGGATCATACCCTGAAATGACGAAATAATTCAGTACTAGCTATATAATCTTCTCAAAAAATCCACAATTAATATCGATGATTAGGCAGATTTTGAAGAATAAGTACCTACTCATCATTTTCCTCATAGTGTTAACACTCATGATGATCATAAGTCCACAACTAGTCGTAGTATTGTTGATCATAGTCATTGCATATGTGTTGATTAGTAAATTCAAACCTTCAACGAAGTGGAAAGATCGTTCTGAGAAGAAAATTACAAAAGTTGTAACTAAAGTGCTTGATTTTGAACTTCTTGAGAGTAAGAAAATACTGATTAATTATAGTATTGGTGATGTTATTGCTAAACTTGGTAACTATTGGATACTTGCTATTCAGGTGAGCGAGTTAGATCAAGAAGTAACTAGTCAATTAATACATCTCAATTGTAGAATTGTAATATCTAAAAGTGAAATCTTAATCTTAATAGTCAGTAACGATATTGATGAAGTATTGACAAACTACAACATAGTTACATCATTATTAAACGTTAAGAATATATCCTTTAGACAGCTAAATCCTAGAGATACTGTATATGAGGTGTTTAGGTTATGGGGAATCATTTAAGTTCTAGTAAAGTTAAACGATTATTAAGACTCGCTATTGAGCATGGCTACATAGATTTAGAGAAGCTTAATGATGAAGATAAGGCAATAGTTAAGAGGCTTGTAAGTAATGGATACTTAAAACCTGCAGTAATACCTAATCATGAATTATTACCAGAACTTCTTAATCTTGTAAAGCCAAGAGTTGTAATGTTAAGTTTTTTGAAGTTAAAGATAGTTAAGTACTTATGCATATTCTTAACCCCAACTATACCTGCATACTTTACCATAAAGGCGATACTTGTTGGTAAATTATCATCAATAATATTCTTCGCAATCATTACACTACTAGTGATGTATCTTTCATATAGATACTTATGTAGACGTATTTGTAAAGCAATACTTTAAATGACAAGTTAACTAAGTCAATTTGAGAAGTTATGTTTAGTCTAGACTATATCGATGATGATTTAGTAGTTAAACTTGATAGTGATGTTAAGTTAATCTCTACAACTATTAATGGAGGTTTAAGAAGAAACGTAAAGTATGTGATAATTCATAAAGTTCCTCCAGACTTTAATGAGGATGCTGAAATTGAAATATGTAGAGTCTGTGAAGCTCATAACATAGATGTTAATGAATGTTTAGTTCTACTTACTGCTGTTAATCCTAAAGAAGCCACTATACATAGCGTTCACGAACCTGTAGACTTGACAGTAATTGTTACTTTAGGCTTGACAAACATGATTGGCATTATTGATGGTAATGTTCACTCTAGAATAGAGGATAGTTTAGGCACTATAAATCTCATCATAATCATTAATGATGAGGTTTGTGACTACGGACTTGTAGAACTTGTAAAGACAGTAACTGAAGCTAAAGTAGCTACTCTCTACGATCATGATGTTAGGTTTGGCCTAGTTAGAGCTATTGGTACATCAACAGACTCCATAACGATTATCTGTAGGGATGGTTGTAAGATAAAGTATGCAGGACCTATTACAATAATTGGAAGAGTAGTGATTAGAGCTGTTTATGAAGCTTTAAGTAGAGCTTTGAGCAATTTAGGTTATTCAAAGTCTAGAAGCATGATTAAGAGACTTGAAGAACTTGGACTAAGTATTGATAATCTTGTAGATACTGCCTTAAAACTCTTCATAACTTGGAATGACATCAATGAAGAGAAAGCAAGAGTTGAATTAAAGAACATGCTCAGCAAGATCTTAAATAACTTCAACATCGCATCACTACTCTTAGCCTTTATTAGACTTGAAGAAGATGGTATGAGAGGGTTAATACCTGGACTTGACTCTAACGATTATAGAAGAGATATTGCAGGACTTGTAGCTGATGAAGTTTTAGGAATAGCATTAGCAACATACATAAATGGCTGGAATGGTCTTCTCGAATATTATAGGTACGATAAGAAGAAGCCAGGAGTAATTTCTAGGTTAGGACCATTTCTAGATGATGCCGTAGCAGCACTTATAGGTGGAGTAACTTCAAGAATATACTCAAAGTATTGTGAATAAGTGAAGATCAGCCTAGAGTACTAATCATGAATCATAAGATCCGTAGCTCATCACTACACAATACCTGACTTCTCAATATTTAAAAACATTTAAGCTTGAACTTATGATGTATGAGTACTAGTGATTTAAAGGAACTAAGTGCAGAATTGAGTAAATGTAGTTTTTGCGGTTTTTGTGAATATAGATGTCCAACCTATAGAATTATGAAAATGAGACATTACGGTCCCAGAGGTAGAATTTTCATAATTAAACAAGTACTTAATAATCCAGAATTGATCAATGAGAAAGTATTTGAGAGCATCTTTACATGTATAACTTGTCATAACTGTATAGATCAGTGTCCTAATCAAATACACATAACTGAAATCATCATTAAGTTTAGAAAATTTTTAATAAACAAATACTTGAAGTAAAAGATAATCAAACACTAAAAATCACAAATAAGAGGGCCCGTAGTCTAGCGGTTAGGATGCCCGCCTCACGCGCGGGTGATCCCGGGTTCAAATCCCGGCGGGCCCACCAAGCTAAATACATGGGATAAATACTATCTTGACATCATCATAACATGTGTGCAGTAGGAATATTGAATATGAAGAATAAACTATTAAAGGGTTTAACTTTCTAAGTTTATGTTAAATGAGTCTAATTCTTCATGATGACTTACGTATCTTCAAGTTTATAGTTGGTAAGATTATGACTAACATGTACATACTTACTAGTGATGAGGAATTAATGATTATAGATCCAGGCGGTGAAGTTGAGGAAACCTTAGAGATCTTGAAGACTTTCAACTTCAAGAAAATTAAAGTAGTACTAACTCACGGACATCTTGATCATGTATGTTCAGTACATGTACTTAAAGAGAAGTTTAATGCTGAAGTGATGATTCATAAGGATGATTATGAAATGTTAGTAGGCCATAACGTTCATGAGGAGATAGGTAGAGTAGTTCCTGGATACTTAAGTATATGTACAAGCTTCAAGCCAGTAGAACCTAACGTAATGTTAAGCGATAATTACATCATTAATTTTGGAAAGTATGAGTTTAGAGTAATTCATACTCCAGGACATACTAGAGGTAGCTGTATTATCTACTGTGAAGATCTTAACATAGCATTCACAGGTGATGTCATTTTTAGAAATGGTATTGGAAGAGTAGATACTCCACACTCAAATGTTAAGGATATGGCCAAAAGTATTGAAAGAATACTTACCACTTTGAAAGAGAATACAAGAATTTTTCCAGGCCATGGAGAAGAAACTACACTATTAAGAGAGATTAATTTTCTACTTCAGATAGTTGAGGAATTGAAGCGTATATGATAGATTTAGTCTCTGTAATTGTCATATCACTACTTCCAGGATTTGAAGGAAGATATGCAGTAGTTTATGGCTTACTTAAAGGTTTAGATCCTCTCCTAGTGACTACAGTATCAATGGCGTGTACTGTAATTCTCAGTGTAGTATTAACACTGCTTGTAAGTACTTTAGATAAGATGTTGAATCATCTAGTCTTAAGTAATTCATCAATCAGTAAATTTGTTAAATATTATCTTGAACATGTTAATCATGTGAGAAATAGAATTAATGCGAGGATTCATAAGTACGGAATCTTCATACTTGTACTGTTTATAGCAATACCAGTTCCAGGCACTGGTGTATGGACTGGAGCGTTAGTAGCGTATCTACTAAAATTGAGAGCTAGACAAATATTAATATCACTTATATCTGGAGGTATCTTATCCATAATCATAACGGCAAGCTTATATTTCTTTGGAAAAGAGGTAATTAGTATATTAATGCGATGAGGACTCTACGCTCAGAAAGAATGAAGAATGCAGTCAGCGCTGAATATTATAATCTCTTAAAAGATTCTACATAAGTAAGAACCATATATTAACCTCATTAATGTTGATTGAGTAGTAACTTATGAGCTTAAGTTTTCGCTTCACCATACAATACTTCAAGTAGATGTTTTAAACGAGAAATTTTATCAGCAAGCACTTCAGGTGTTATGAATACTACATTTTCTTTAAATTTTTGTTTAATTTCCCTTAATACTTTATAGAAACATCTCTGAACATCTTCATTAGGTACTTTATGTACATTCCAGTGTACATGTACATCATGTATCATAGCATCTCTAAGAATGCTCAATACTTTATTAAAGACAGACTGCACAGACTTTGTACGGCTAGCTTCTTGCCATGGATCAATAGTTATGCCTACAGGAATCTTACTTTCCAACTTATTTTCAATAGTACTTTTAAGAATATGCCAGAAATGTGCTAGCTCTTCTAAGGTAGTAATTGCTTGTGGTAAGTTTTTGAAGATACTTGACCTCTATTCTCGACAGTTACGCGAATTTCTACTTCAGGATCGATACGTGAGATCTTGTTTAGTAAATCTTTAATAAATCTAATCATACCGTCAATTATTGAAGGCCAAGTATGAACTCCTCTTTCAAGTTCCGAAAGCTTAATTGTCTCAAAAAACTTGCCACATTTTATAAAACCTGGATGGAATTCAATTTCAAGAGTTTGAATTCCAACACCATATCTTCTTAATCTTTGTATATAATTAACTATTTGCTCTACGTAAACATCTATTAATTCATTCCAATTCCAAATCATACATTGATATTCTGTATGTATTACTATGGAGATGGCTTCACGTTTAGTTAAGCCTGTTTTGTTAAGGATTTTCAATATCGTTCTGACACTACACTGATTTCCTTCAACATATCTTCTCAATCTATTCTCAATATCGGCAATACAACACTTAAAGACGTGATCTTTCTTTATACAAACTTTATGATAAGCAAATGGTTGAAAGAATGATTTATGTTCTCGAACTATTTTATGGATAATACTCCATAGTTCATCACTGAGAAATATATTGAAGATGGGTATTGCTATTAGTAGAGTCATAATGATAAGAAAAAGTTAGAAGTATTAAACCGTATATGTTAAGAAGTCTTAAGCTGATAAGTCTTAACCTAGTTGTTGTATTATTTAATTGATTAGTCGAAACAACCAAGCTTATAAATTGTCTTCTCTATGATATTGATATGTTAAGTATTGGTGATAAATTCCCTGAAATAGAAGTCGTAACCACTCATGGAGTGTTAAAGCTACCTTACCACTTTAGAGGTAAATGGTTTGTTCTGTTTAGTCATCCAGCCGATTTCACACCTGTATGTACTAGCGAATTTGTTGCTTTTGCTATGAAGTATGAAGATTTTAAGAAGTTAAATACTGAACTTATTGGTTTAAGTCTTGATCATATTTATAGTCACATGAAGTGGATTGAATGGATAAAAGAGAAGTTAAATATTGAGATATCCTTTCCCATAATTGCAGATCCTAGAGGTGAGGTTGCTCAAAAACTTGGACTTATTCATACACAATCAAGAATGAATACAGTTAGAGGTGTGTATATTGTTGATGATTATGGAATAGTTAGAGCTGTACTTCTCTACCCAATGGAACTTGGTAGAAATGTTGATGAAATATTAAGAATGATAATTGGATTACAAGTAGCTAGTAAGTACGGTGTTGCCATACCTGCAAATTGGCCAAGAAATGAATTAATTGAAAGCAATGTAATAATTCCACCACCTAAAACCATTAAGGAGGCTCATGAGAGAAGTAGAATGTATAAATGCTTTGATTGGTGGTTCTGCTATATAGAAGCACCTGAGGATGTAGAAATAGTTAGAAAGTATAAATGATTTAATTAATTTATCCAGCATCTCGATCAGGTATTTTTAAAGTATTAACTAACGTAAAAATCATGACGACTCTACGCGATCTTCTCTATTCTTCAAAATATGTACCTGACGAACTTTCAGAAAAAGTTAAAACTCACGTACCAATAGTTGAAATGCCAGAGCAAGTCAAGGTAAATGAAGTATTTAAAGTTAGGATAAGAATTAATCATCCTTTGAGACATGACCATTCAATTAGAAGAGTAATGATATACTTTATTGAGGATGGTAAAAACCTTCCAGTACAGATAGCTTCAATAAATCTTGAAGCACCATATGCGGAACCTGAAATAGAATTGTCTATGAAGTTTGAGAAAGGTGGTTCAATAATTATTGTAAGTTACTGTAATCTTCATGGATTATGGGAGGAAGTTAAAAGAATACAAGTTATTGCTTAGGAAATTACTTCTCACTAAATTTCTTTCTATACAATTCTCAATACTTATTAAAATAATGAAGTAGAAAAACAACATTCAACCTAGTAAGGAATAGATAAAACATAGCTCCCATGGAGTATAGTCGATGTTTATTACATCATGATTATGTTCATGATAAGACAAGTTATTGCATGTGCTTTAAGTCAATTAATACACTTTCTTTTTCAACGTTGAAGTACTTATCCACATGTTTAAATTGATGTAGAAGGATGTAAGTAGATTCTTGTGTAATCAATTATAACGTGTTATGTTCATTCTTTACTCAGCATCTCTACCTCTCTTCACTTTTCTGGTAACCGTCGTCTCATCACTTTAAGTGACTATTCTAAGTTAAGTTTTATAAATCTATCATGTTCAGGTAAGTTTATGAGTAAGATTACGTATCCCATCTTAATTATTAACTTTAAGACATACATTGAAGCTACTGGTAAGAGAGGTCTTGAACTTGCTAAAATTGCCGAGAAGGTCTCTAAAGAATTGAATGTATGTATAGCTGTCGCACCAATAATTACTGATTTAAGATTAATTAGTGAAAACGTTGAAATCCCAGTACTTGCTCAAAGTGCTGATCCTGTAAATCCAGGTGCACATACGGGACATGTAACTCTTGAAGCTATTAAGGAAAGTGGAGCTGTAGGTGTTATTCTTAATCATAGTGAGAAGCCTTTAAGAATTAACGATATTGCGTGGATGATAGAGAAGGCTAAAAATTTAAACATGTATATACTTACATGTGCGCCAACACCTGAAACATCACTTAGTGTAGCGTCATTAAATCCAGATGCCGTTGCTGTAGAACCTCCAGAGCTGATCGGTACAGGTAGAGCTGTTAGTAAGGAGAAACCAGATGTTATTGTAAAGACCGTTGAACTCATCAGAAAGAATATACCTGAAGTGCATGTAATATGTGGTGCAGGTATTGAAGCTAGAGAAGATGTAGTTAAAGCTATTGAATTGGGAACTGAAGGAGTGCTTGTTGCAAGTGCTATAGTCAAAGCTAAAGACTGGTATGGCAAGATTAAAGAGCTAGCTGAAGGATTACTAAAATAGAGTAGTCATATAGGAGTAATGTATATGTGAAGTATACGTAAACGCAATACTATCTATGTGAAGAATCAATTACTTCGTAATGTAATTCATCATTAATGATTCTTCTATTAACTAACTTTCTATTAATTAGAGTTTCAACAGCTTTATACATGTGTTGAGGTTTAATATTCTTTGACTTACAATACATCATTAATTCAGTTTTACTTATCCTACCCTTAGCCTTAATTAGAGAGAATATGGTATTTACTATACTTTCAAGATCTTCAGGAGAAGTTATTGTCTTTTTCTCTTCAATGCTTCTCTTCTCCTCTTTCTCTTCTTCACTTATTAGAAAAGTCGTTATGGTTCCTGCAGGTTTTGACTCTTCTTTTTTCTTTCTTCTCTTACTCATACATTACCACACTTTAAAGATGTCATTAGTAATTATTTAACCCTTCCACTACTCACTAATAATTTCAACAATGACTTTTCTTGAATATCTTAATGCTTTTAATCTCTCAAGAACTTCTATTAAAAATCTTTCAAAATCTTCATTATTACAATTATATTCAAGCACTATTCTCATCATTTTATAATAGTTTACAGTAGTATTTTTAAGGAGCTACTTACCCTTACTTACAATTTCCCAAACCTTATCGAGAACCCTATACTTAATATCATCTATTAGTCTTAAATCTCTGAAGACACCTCTAGCTATAAGTTCTGTAGAGTCTGTATCTAGAGATAAGACTTCAACTTTGGCATCTTCAACGCCTAACTGCGTCATATAGTCTGTTAGTTTTACTTTAAGTAAGTCTATGTTCGTCTCTTTAGGTACCTTAAACTTAACCTGCAATTCTATACCTTCCTTTGCAGGTATTCTCTTAATAACTCTCTTAACAAGTTTAGTATATGGTATGTGTGCTAGCTCATTTCTCGAATTTCTAACAACAATTCCTAGACAGGTTGTCTTTACAACGTAACCTTTAATACCATTAATCTCAACGTAATCTCCAAGGCCAATTCTATATTCATCAATGAACTTCATAACTTGACCCGTAAAGTATTCCTCAATTATTGGCCTGAGACCTATGAGTGAGATGATTACAGTTAATACAAGTAGTGTTAGGGATGCTAGATGTTGACCATATATGTACATTAAGATGACAAGTAGTATGAATGTTATACCAACTCTACTGATTAACTTTAACTGTACAATATCTCCTCTCTTAAGGCTTTTTAATGGACTAATTAACCACTTATTGATTGCTTTATCTAGAAGTATTCCTACACATACAATTATGACGCCTATAAGTATTGAAGTTAATGCACTATTTAGCTCCATACCTGTGCTAAGAAGCATAGTTTTAGGTGACCTAGAGTGATGTTTTTACCTAACTTAAATACCTAACTTAACATTACTTGAAGTGTTTTTGAACTTTCTAAAATTAAAATTTTCTATACCTTAACTATAACCTTCATACCTGACTTACTTGAAGCTACTTTAAAGGCTTCAACACCTTGATGCAAAGGATACTCGTGAGTAATTATTTCATTAACTTTAACTATGTTTTTCTGAATCAATTCTATAGCCTTCTCCCAATTATGTCTTAATCCACATCTTGAAGATACTATCTGTACTTCCTTAACTACCATATCTGTGTAGTCAAATTTTACCATCTCTCCATGTGTCGATTTTGCTGCAATTACACCAGTCGGTCTTACTAGCTTTAGAGCTAAATTTAGAGCTTCTGGATTTCCTGTAACCTCAATGACGAGATCAGCTCCAGTTTTGGTAATTTTAAAGACTTCATCGATGATGTTAATCTCGTTTAAATTCAAAACATAGTCTGCACGGTTTTTGAAATATTTCAATCTCTCCCATCTAGTACCAATAATGATGGTTGTGAATCCCCTAAACTTCATTACTTGATTCATTAAGTATGCTAATGGTCCTTGACCGAGAATGACAACATTATAACCTATATTTAGAGGTAGCAGATCTATAAGTCTTAAACATGCAGCTAATGGTTCTGTAAAGACAGCTTCTTTAAGATCTATAGATACTTCATGGATATTCTCGATAGGAACAACCACGTACTGCGTCATACCACCATCGATGCTTATACCTAAAGTTTTTCTATTGATACAATGTGTATAGTAACCTCTAATACACATTGGACATCTCTTACATGTAATATTTATCTCAGTTACGACGTTTCTTCCAATTAAGTCCTTACTAACATTGGCACCTACATCCTCAATTACTCCTGAAATTTCATGACCAAGGATTATTGGTAACTTTCTCGGTCTTAATTTACCTTTATAAATTGCTATATCAGTACCGCAAATACCAACATATTTGACTCTTATTAAGACGTGATCTTTAGGTATGAGAGGTTCTTGAACATCTTCTAATCTTAAATCTTCAGGTCCATGTAGAACTAGTGCTTTCATATTCTTAACTATTCCGTAAAAATTATTTAGACCTATGTAGTGATTGTGCTTGTGAAAAAAGTTCTCATTATACTTCACGGTTCTAAAGTTTACAGTACTGAGGATACCATTAAGAATTTCATAGGTAGATTAAGTAAGTGTTTAGAGAAAATATTCACAGACATGAACATTGAGTACGCATTACTTACTCACAATCTAGATGATTTAAAGTTAAAGATCATGAAGGCAATTAATGAAGAGAAGGTTAGGGAAGTACTTATTTATCCATTACTTGTAGTTCCTGGTACTCATTATGAAGATGTTAGGAAGTTATGCCATGAAGTTTCTAATAAGTATGGGATTAATATTAAGATTTTAGATCCACTAATTGAAAATGAAGAATTTGTAAGATATGTTGCATCAACATTAATTAAAGAGTATAGTCTTGACAGCATCTCTAATGATTTATCAAGAACTCTAATACTTCTATATGGTGATTACTACATACCTATAAGTATTGAGATGAATACCAACATGGAGAGCATAATTAATGCTGTAAGAAATGTTAAGTTCATCTTCACCGATGATGTTAAGGTCTTATCATTCATAGATACTAAGTACTTTAAGCCTGGGGTGAAAATTGTGTGTGAGTGTGAGAATGTTGAGTATACTGAGAATAGTTTAGTGATCATTACTTCACATACAAGATTATTATCAAAGCTTATAAATATGATTAATACAGGTTTAAAACCAGGAATCATCATTGTAACGGCGCCAACACTATCTGAAAATGATCTTAAACTTAAAGTTAGACTTCTAGAGTATGACTTTCCAGTAGTTGTTACTAATAATGTTAGAGGAGGTCCACATATTGCTGGAGTATTACTTAACTACTTCCTTAAGCAAGTAGTTACAGGGTAGTGTCTGATATGTCATCAAGTAGTAAGAGAGGATTTAAAGAGATGACTATTCTGGAACATTTGACAGAGTTAGGTAAGAGATTGAAAGTTGTCGCAATAGCGTTCATGATTGGATTTCTAGGTGCATGGTTACCAATGCCAAATCCTTACTACTCAATTGTCGACTACTTTAGAGAGTTTATTCATGGATTCTTTACTCTTGAATATAGACCCATAGCTGCGTGGATATTTAATGCTACTGTTATGTCTCAATTACCTGAACATGTACGTGTAATACCTACACATCCACTTTCACCATTAGTTTTAGCTTTCGAGTTAAGTGCACTTATTGGTATTGTTGTTGCAATGCCAGTACTTCTCTACGAAATTTATCAGTATGTAAAGCCTGGCCTATATAGTCATGAATTGAGAATATTTAAACTATACTTTCTAAGTGCTGCATTACTTTTTGGTGGTGGTTTAGTCTTTGGGTATTACGTTATATATCCTGCCATTATTAGACTATACGAGTTTTGGTGTAACTTGATGAATTTAGAATCTTTCTTAACAATTAAAGGTCTCATGGATACCTTCATAGGTACATTAATATTTTCAGGAATCATATTTGAGACACCTGTAGTTATGGCAGTTTTGACTCATCTTGAAGTAACATCACCAAAAGCATTTACTGAGTATAGACGTATAATTTACTTTGTAGCGTTAGTATTAATTGCCATCTTTAATCCAGACCCTACAGTCGTTACTACCCTGCTATGGTTCTTTAGTTTTGTAATTCTTTATGAAGCTGGTGTTTTTGTATCTAAAAGAATTTACAGAAAATTAAGAAGAACTAGGGAGATCTAGAAAATCCTTAAATTTTTAAAATCAGTCATCTCTTTATCATATGAATGAGTATCTAGTTAGTAAAATTGAATATTACGTTAAGGAAATTCTAAAACTTCTAGGTGAAGATATTGAGAGACCAGGAATCAGAGAAACTCCAAGAAGAGTTGCACAAACCTTACTTGAATTAACTAGAGGCTTAAGAGAAGAGGAACCGCAAGTTAAATTCTTCCCCATAACTTACAAAGTTGAAAATTCTTTAATTATTGTTGAAGATATTCGATTCCATAGTCTCTGCGAACATCATCTACTACCAATCATTGGCTCAGTATCCATAGCCTACATTCCCGAAGGTCTTGAAGTTCCTGGTCTTAGTAAAATTGCAAGATTAGTTGAGTGGTACTCTTCAAGATTAATCTTACAGGAAAGATTTACTCAAGAACTTACACATTACCTATTCAGAAAGTTAAATGCAAGATTTATCTACTGTAAGGTATGTGCAGTACATTTATGCACATTAATTAGAGGTGTTAAGAATGAGTCTATGAAACTTGTAACAGAGTATTGGTATGGAGATACCACTAACGTAAATTTAGATGAAGTAAGAAAAAGTGTTAAATGTCGAATAAACTTAAAGTAATTGATAGTAATGAAGGAAAGTATAGTAAGTTCAATAGAGATCATGACATACATACATGCAACTGAGGATGAAGATAAGGTAATGAAGGCTCTTGAGAAGTTAGTACCAAGTAATTACCGTTCGCTCATTAAAATTGAAAAATCATGTAGTTACGGTTATTTTGGCAATGAAATTAAGATTGTGAAAATTAAAGTTCAAAATAGTCAGCTCGCAAATAATATAATCAGTCATGTAGTATCGATGCTAGATAATCTCGATAAGCAAATCATTAAGACTAGTTTTGAATCTAGATTTGAAAAGTCAAAACTCTACTTAAGAATAAATAAGCAAAGTCTATACTTAAGTAAGCCTCAACTAGATGAAGGTGATGATGTTGTTAAGATAGTTATTGGTTTTAATAAACACAAGATCAGGAATTTAAGTTCAGATAGATTACTTAAAGAGTTAGGGATTGATTAATTATGAAGTGTGTAGAGCTTGTACGTGACTTTAAAGATAAGATAAGTGAACTTAAACAGAAAGTTCAAGGATACTCATCCAAAGTAGTAATTAATTACATCATTGAAGAGCTGGAAAGTGTTGAGTTAAGTGAAGATTATTGTTTAGATTTTATGAATTATATTATTAACAATGTGGAGAAGTTTCTAATAAGTGAAATTGAGGAGTTACAATTAATTAAAAATTTAATCAAACACTACAGAGAGGTTATGAGTAAATTATGAATGTTGTACTACTTTCAATTAAGCCTAAGTACGGAAAAGCAATTCTCAATCAGATAAAGAAGTTCGAGTTAAGAAAATGCGTAGGCAAACCTATAAGATCAGGTGATTTAATTATCATGTACTTTACAAGTCCTATAAAGGCTGTGTCTGGATACTTCATCGCAGGTAGAGTATACATTGAACATCCTGAAGTTCTCAAATTAATTATGAGTAAAGTTGAGAATACAGGTATTGATGAAGAGGATTGGAGTTATGTTGAGAATTATCCGAAAGCAATGGCTATAGAGGTAATTAATCCCAAACCATGCAGACCTGTAAGTCTTGAAAAACTTAAACAACTAGGAATAACACCGCCGATGAGTTATATGTTCTTAAAGCATGATAAGGCTAGGCAATTGATTAGAGAGTGCATAGTTGAACTTCATTAAGAACCTTACTATAAATTCACACATTAAAGCAGTAAATATATTAAGCTAATCATGTTCAAATACGTGATGAAAGAGATTAGTGCAGAAGTTATTAAAGCTCTAATTAAAGAAGGTAAGAGAATTGATGGTAGAGGTCTTGAAGAACATAGACCTATACGTATGGAGGTAGGTATTTTAAGTAATGCTGATGGTTCTGCCTTAGTATCTTATGGAAATACCACAGTCATAGCTGCAGTCTATGGACCACGTGAAGTACATCCAAAACATATAGCACTTCCAGATAGAGCAATACTTAGAGTACGTTATCATATGGCTCCCTTCAGTACAGCTGATGAGCGTAAAAATCCAGCACCAAGCAGAAGAGAAATTGAGATTTCTAAGATCATTAGAGAGGCACTTGAACCAGTAATTCTCCTTGAACAATTTCCAAGAACAACTATTGACATTTTTCTCGAAGTTATTCAAGCAGACGGCAGTACTAGAGTAACGGCTATAACAGCAGCAGCACTTGCACTTGCAGATGCAGGTATACCTATGAAAGATTTAGTTGTAGGTATCTCTGTAGGTAAGATTGAAAATGCAATAATAATCGATCTTAATGGTATTGAAGATTACTACTGTGATGGTGATATGCCTTTAGCTATAATGGGTAGTAAAAAATTAATAACACTCATGCAGGCTGATGGATCGTGGAGTATTGATGAAATTGAGAGGGCTTTAGAGCTAGCTTTGAAAGTATCAGATCACATATACAGAATGGAAAGAGATGCCTTAAAGGCAAAATACATAGAAGTTTCAAAAAGTATTTCAACAATGTAATATTTCTCAATACTGAATTTTCGAGATTATGGATCTCATAAAATATGTAGATTTCAAAGAAGAGTTGAAAAGAAAATTAGAAGAAAAGTTACCTAAAGAATCCATAGTTAAGGCCATTAAAGATCATCACTCAAAGAGATTACCAAGACCTTGCGGTATGACGATTCATACAGGTATTGGTTGCTCACTTGCATGTAGATATTGCTACATCTATGATATGGGATTTCCAGGAAGAGTAACACCATATCCATTAAATGCTTATGAAATGCTCTATGCCTTAACGATAAATCCATATGTAGTTCTTGGTAAAGGAGGAACAATGCTTGCACTTGGAGCTGTAACTGAACCTTTTCTACAAGATACTAAGTATAGAACTTTTGAATACTTGAAAACTTTTGGTGAGCTTGGAAATCCAACACAAGTAAGTACAAAAATGATACTTAATGATAATGATATAGACTTAATTAGAAATTACATACCCAATATAAGTTTCCTAATGACTATCATATGTATAAGTGATTATAAGAAACTTGAACCTAACGCTCCAAGCCCAATTGAAAGATTTGAGACAATTAGAAGATTAAGAAGTAGAAACATTCATGTAACACTATTTTTAAGACCAATAATTCCAGGATATTCAGATAAAGATGCTAGAGAACTTATCAAGTTATGTCTTGAATATAACGTTAACTGTATAGTTTTAGGTACGTTAAGAATAACTGAAAATATATTTAAAAAGTTAAAAGCAGTAGGTATAGACTTATCAAGTAGAGTTGAAAGGTTGAAAGGAAAAGAGCAAATACCCATCAAGGCTAGAGACTTGAAAGAGAATATTAAAAATCTGGCTATTAAGGCAGGATTGAAAGTATATGAAGCGGCTTGTGGTGCAAATATGGAAGCAAATAATCTAGGCTGCATAGCCTGTCATTATGGTCCTTGTGGAAATCTTGAAAACCTACCTGATATCAACATTAAAGAGTTGAAAGAGCTTTTAAAAAGATTAGATATTGATGCTGATGTAGAATTTAGAAATCATCATGAAATTACATTAAGATTGAAGAAAGGTAATGACAAGATTGCTTATCACTGGATTAAAGAACTTACAAGAAGAAAAGTACTTATTAAACATTAATAGATCTTTAATAAATGATGAATACACACCCTTAATGACAAGTGATTAAACCGCCAGTGGACTGACTTTCAACTTTCTAAAAACCTATTAAATCAATACTAAGCCAAATTCTGTCAATTTCTCAAAATCTTTATCTTTACTCTTTAAAGGAATATTGTATACAATAGCTGTTGCACCTATTATTAAATTTCTAATATCAATCAATTCTCCTCTACGTTTAAGTTTTTTATAAAGTTTTGATACCATTAATACTACCTTATTATCTAATGGTATGATAAGTAGAGTCTCTTCAATACTTCTCTTCCAATTTTCTTCATTCTTAACACCTAAAAGAAATTCAAGTAGTGATATTACTGAAATCACATAATCCGGTTTCAATTCCTCCCTTCCTTTATGAATTTCAATTAATATATTAGTATCGATTAGTATTGCCATGACTTCACGTACTTAATTGCTTCTTCAATTGCTTTCACCTCCTCCTCACTTAACATTTTAATCTTATTTTCAAGTTCTTTCAACTTCATTAACTTTCTTCCTTTCAGAATTTCAATTACTTCCTTGAAAAATTCATTCCAATCCTTACTTCCTTTTAACTTCTCTAGTTCACTCTTTATCTCCTGACTTACAGATATTGTTGTATACCTCATAATTACATAATTATTTAATTACCTAATTAACTTTTTCACAAAGTCTTTATTATGAAGTCATAGTAATGTTTATTTTCCAGTTCACTTTTCTCTATCGTAATGAGTTACGTGAATGTTGATATTATCAACTCGTGCTATATCGTTATGCCTAATCTTGTAACTTTAATTACGAGTAAAAGACCTAATCGTGGTTTTAACGTCATGACTGCTAGTTGGGTAATACCGATATCAAGAAAGCCACCACTTATAGCTGTTGCTATTGCACCAACAAGATATACTTATGAGTGCTTAAAATATCATAAAGAGTTTACAGTATCTATTGCTGGTCCCGAGATGAAAGAACTCGCATGGTATTGTGGCACAGTTACGGGAAGGAAGGTAGATAAGGTAAAGGAGAAGAATGTAAAGTTAAGATCATTAAGTAAAGTTGAAGTTCCTGGAATTGATGGTGCACTAGCCATACTTGGATGTAAGGTATGGAATGATTATGACGGTGGCGATCATAGAATAGTAGTTGGTGAAGTAGTTGAAGTACTTGTAAGAGAAGGAGTTTTTAAAGACACTTGGAGAAATGTAGAAGTACTCCTCTACTATGGCAGTGGTAAATTCCTAAGTGCAAAAATACCCTAAGATATAAATGAGTATTAAGGAAGTCTTAATATCTATCAGGAAAGCTAACGACAAGGTGTATAGTGATGATAGTTATGACATCATGGCTAAAGCCATGACATTAATGCAGCTTGAAAAACTTAGAATCTTATTTATCAGGAACTTTATGAGAGAATTTCACAACTGTAAGAGGATTTTAGATATCGGTGCAGGTAATGGCTCTATGACTCTAGAGTTAATTAGAAGATATAGAGCACAATATGTACTTCTAGATATTTCCATTACTGGCTTAAAGAAAGCTCTTAAGAAATTGCCAAGTACGTTAAGTGATTTTGTAGTAGCTTCTGCGGAGTACTTACCATTTAGAAGATCTTCAATAAATGCTGTATATACAACCTTTGCTCTTAGGCAGATAGTTCTTGAAAAATTAATACCAAATGTTAAATATGTCTTAAAAAGTAATGGTGTTTTTGGTGTTTTAGATTTTTGGTTACCTAGTAACCTACTTGGTAAGATAATACTTCACGTATTTACTACGTTTATAGTTCCTTTAGAGGCTCTAGTAATTACTCCAAGAAATATTAAGGAGTATGCTATAGTTAGAAAATCCATCAAGTACATTCCTGAAGCTCAAGATCTGGTAAAGATTTTTAAGAAATTTTTCACAAAGGTTAATGTCGTATTTAAGGTTCTTGGCATTTTTATAATCTTAATATCTACCTTATAGTGTTAAGATTTCAGGAAACATTCTATACATTACTTCACCAATGAGTACAGTATTTCCTGCTGCACCTCTAATAGTGTTATGTCCAAGAACTAGATATCTTACAATTCTCGACTTCTCACTTGGCAACTTTACTCTACCTACAACAACACTCATGCCTTTACTGCACATTCTGTCAAGTCTTGGTTGCGGTCTATCAATTTCACCTCTGTAGATTATAGGTCTTTCAGGTGCTGTAGGTAGATTGAGTCTACTTATCGATGATTCGTAGTTTCTAAATACATCAATAACATCATTAAGAGTTACTTCTCTCTCAAGCTCAACATACACTGATTCTAAATGTCCATCAAGTACAGGTACTCTATTAGTTGTTGCTATGATTTCAAAATCTCTCCACTTAACCTCACCATTACTTAACGTTCCAAGAATTTTTCTACTCTCATTCTCTACCTTCTCTTCTTCACCTTTAATGTATGGTATGATGTTGTCTACTATTTGCATTCCAAGAACAGCATCACTACCAATACCTGCACCTGAGATTGCTTGCATGGTTGTTACGAAGATTCTCTTAATACCAAAATTATCAAGTAATGGCTTTAAAGAGAGTGTTAGTATTATTGTTGTACAGTTGGGGTTCTTTATGATGAGTCCTCGCCAATCCCTACGTCTTCTCTGTATTTTAACTAGTTCAAGATGTTCAAGATTTACTTCAGGTACTACTAATGGTATGTCAGGTTCAAGTCTTAGATTACTTGAATTTGAGATAATTATAAATCCTCTCTTAGCCAGTTCTGGCTCTATTTTTGAAGCTACATCACTAGGTAAGGCTGAGAACACTAAGTCAACTTTAGGTATTTTATCAATATCCATAGGTAACACTTCCATCTCTGCAAGATCTCTTGGCAACTCATACTCAATAAGCCACTTAACGACCTCACCATACTTTCTATATGCACTTTTCTCAGATGCTGTAATTACATCTAATTGAAAGAATGGATGATTATGTAGTATTTGTAGAAATCTTTGACCAACAAGTCCTGTTGCACCTAGTACAGCAACTCTTAACTTATCCATACACTTCTCAAGAAAAATATACTTAATACTTATAAGTGTTATGGTAGAGATGTGAATTTGAACGTAAGAGTTCTAGAATAGTAAATATTTTAAACTATCTGAAAATATTTTCAAGAGTCTAAAACATGACTATTAGAGTATTAAAATTTGGTGGTTCAGTATTAAGTTCAGGAAGAGATTATTTAAGAGCAGCTTACGAAGTTAAAAAATATCTTGATGAAGGTAGTAAAATCATTGTTGTAGTTTCAGCTATGAAAGGTGTTACTGATGATCTTTTAAGAATTATGGAAAAGCCAACTAACTGGTATGAGAGAGTAACTAAACTTCAGGAAAAACATGTAGAAACTTTAAAGACCATGAATCTTAATGATGAGTTATCAACAACAGTCTTCAGAGAGATTTCAACACTCTTCGATGAACTTATCAAACTTGCACATGCAATAAGTATTACTCATGAAGTTACACCCAGATTGAGAGATTATGTACTATCTTTCGGTGAAAGATTATCAGCCATCTTAATGTGGTCAGCACTTACCAGTATTGGTATTGAGTCAATATACTTGACAGGTAGAGATGCAGGTATAATTACCGATGAAAATTATGGTGAGGCTAAGCCAATAATGGAATTAACAAGAAGAAATGTTTCCGAAACTTTAACTAAGTACTTAAATGCTGATGTAGTACCTGTAGTTACAGGCTTTATAGCAGGCACTATTGATGGTAGAATCACAACACTAGGTAGAGGTGGCAGTGACTACACAGCAACACTCATAGCATCTATAATTAACGCTAGAGAAGTTGTACTATATACAGATGTGCCTGGAGTACTTACCGGTGATCCAAAATTTATGAGTAATGTTAAACTTGTAAATGAGCTTAGTTATGAAGAAGCTATTGCATGTGCACAATTAGGTGCAAAAAAGTTTCATCCAAGAACCTTCGAGCCCGTCATTGATACTAACATAAACACCGTCATTACATGTATGGATTGTAGAGATAGAACAGTCGTATCAAGTAGATTAAGTCCACCACCTGTAAAGATTGTTACTCTAATGAAGGACTTATCATTAATCATACTTAAAGGTGCAGCCTTAACGAAATTGAGTAATATAGTTCACATATTAGCGACACTATCTTCAAGAGATGTAAATACAGTATCGTTTATTCAACAACCAACACAAACAGCTACATCAATAATTGTTAAGAATGACAAGTTAAGTGAAGTATTAGCACTAATTAATGAACTGAAAAGACTTGAAGTAATTGATGATTATAATTACATAACTAACATATCAATAGTCTCTGTCATAGGCTATGGACTTAGAGATCCATCAGTAGTAGGTTATCTACTTGAGGATATTGTTGACATACCTACATACGGAATACTTAGAGGTCCTTACGATGTTAGTTTATCAGTAATTATTGATTCTGAAAATGCAATAAGACTTGCAGCTAAACTTCATGAGAGAATGGTTAAAAAATGGTGGATTAATACTTAAGATAACGTCATATCTTCAGAATTATAAACCACCTCATTTAAGATATAGTAATCTCTGAAGTATGCCTAGACTTGTAAGACCAAGAAGAGGCAAGAGGTTCTTTAAAGCTAGATGGAAGTGGCTTATCTGGTTTAGAAAGATGTACTGGAGATTTCAGTATAAGGAAATTCTGAAAAATTATCAATTAAAGTATAAGATATATAAGAGATGGTAATTGATGATTTTAGGTAAGTTATTTCATGAAGGATTGATAAGTGCTGGATTTAAGTCAATACATATTCCTAAAAGAATTCTTAGAAAGATTGAAAGTAGTGAAGCACTTCAAATTCTTCAATGGGTATGTGTATATCTACTCCTAAATAAGTACGTCTTATGTAAAGCTAAGAAGTCAGGTAAGTTACTTACATTTTTTCAAAATCTAGAAATAATTACGGAAGGAGAATCTGAAAGATTAGCTGAACTATGTGTTGAGAAGTTTAGTAAGTGTAGTAATGTCATGAATATTTATGAATTACTAAGAGAAGTTCCAAAATATCCAATGTTTATTATAGATCTATCTTTCTGGCATGAACATACTGAAGGAGAGAAGAAAGAGCTTGTTGAACAGATATTGATGAGTTTAAAAATTGTAAGATCTTTCTTATGGGATGAATGTCTAGTCATCACATCATCAAACTCTGAATTTGAATACTTGTTAAGCAAGTTTGCAAGAAACTTAATTCACAAGATGATCATTACCAAAGATAATGTATCAACTTACTTAAAGAAATTAATGATTAAGGAAAAAATCGTACCAGTAGTTCTTGATCCTGAAGCGATTCAAGATCTTACAATTCAAGATCTAAATCTATATAACATCTACATTCTTGGCGGTATTGTTGATAAGGAAAGAGTTGATAAGTATGGTACGTATAGACTTTACAATACTTTAAAACTATATGAGCTAAATATACCTAGAAGTAAAATTTCACTTAAAGGAAGCGTAATTGGCGTACCTGATAGGATAAATAGAATTATAGAGATAATCTTACTTGCAAAATATGTCCTAAATAACTTAGAGAAAGCAATACTGACAGTACAGTCACGACGTGACAAGTACTTAAGAGTCATTTACGAGATTCAAAAGTATGCAAGAAAAGTTAAAAGTAATGATAAAGTAATTCACATAGTTAATAAGGCCTTTCTAAACTATCTAGTCAAAACTTACAATATTGATGATAAGATGCTGAGTAGAATTTCTAAGAGCCTTAATCTTGAAGTTTTAGATAATGAACTTGAAAATATATTCAACAATTAGGAATAGCACGTTCGTACCTGTAAATACATACAGTAAATAGCCTAGAGTTATACTTACGATAAATGGTAATTGATAACTAGTTAAGACATAGTCTCTAATAGTTATATACCCTTCACTAATCCATTTAAGCAAGATATCTCTAGGATCTTCATCTACCACTCTTAACGACACTTTAACTATGATATTACCATTCTTAAAGTCTTGAGCTAATGTATATGCATGTGGTTTCTTAAAGATCTTGTATACTGGAGTGCATGTTAGTATCACTATGTACACAACTTTTCTTAATAAGTTAACACATAACCTACATTTATTGAAATTAATGAGATTGTAGATGATGTTATACATCACATAGATGAACGTAATCGTTAAGGCGTTACATATGATTGATAGTGAAGGAATGTTCATTATAGAAATTTCAAGACCTAAAGGTGGTATAGCAAGTGACAGTATAATTATTGACTTTGCATCTGCACCTCCCATGCATCTTGAGAGTAGTATACCTATACCTAAGAGAAGACCAAAGAGTAAACTAGTAATGTAGCATAATAGTAATTTATACGTGTATATGTAGTACATGTTTAAGATTATGAAGGGTATTGAGCATAACCATAAATAGTCACTAATTTCTCTAGTCTTAATATCCTGTATAGACGCGACTATATGAATAACACCGAGACCTACTAGTATGATGTTTAGAATTAGGTTTTGAAAATTCATACACTAACAATGTAGGTGTAGTGTTTAAATTCTTCTATAAGAAATCAAAGTGTGAAGCTTATTATTGATGATAAGGTCAGAGATGTGGGTGTTCGTGTCGGTATTGGTGTAGTCTTAAATGTAGATAATAGAAACTATCCTCAAGAACTTATTCAATACTTTAATGAAGTGATTAAAAACATTCGAAAAAGCTACTCACTAGATGCTCTCAAAGATGATCCAGTAATTAGAGCATATAGAGATTTCTATTGGAGAGTACTAGGTATCGACCCTACTAAACAAAGACCTTCACAAGAAGCACTAATCAGAAGAGTGTTAAGAGGTGAGGAATTACCTAAAATTAACCCTATAGTCGATATTGGTAATATTGTCAGTATCAAGTATATGGTACCTATAGGTATCTACGACATTGATAAGATTGGAAACGTAGATTTAATATTAAGATATGCTAGAGAAGGTGAGGAGTTCTACCCTATAGGCTCAGGTAAGAAAGTACTTAAGAGTAATCAGATAATTCTAGCGACAAGTGATGATAGAGTTATTCACGTATATCCTTATAGAGATTCAGAATTGACGAAAGTTACTGAAGATACAAGAAACATTTTAATAGTATCTGCAGGTGTTCCAGGAGTCGATGTTGAGAGACTTACAGGTTCTGTTCATGAGATTGAAGACTTGACTATCAAGTATCTTAACGGTAATGTACTTAAATATTCAAGTATAGTATCAACATATATGGAACTGCTCTAACTTTTTACTAAGCTCATTCTTAATCCTATCGATAGGTTCAATTACTATAGGATTAATACCTCTAATATAAGCTAATTCAAGACTGATAAGTCCTAGTAGGGTTATTCCATACATAATTACTGACAATTTATACTTACCCTTTAACTCAACTACTAATGGATCATAGTTGTAACTTCTAATGACATTTATAATACACTCAGTATGTATCTGATATTCAGTATTTAATATTGATGATGTGACCACTATAGGTATTACATTATCATGTTTTAACATGTGTATAGTGATGTCGTTATGTTCTGATTCAGGAAAAACTGCAACAATTGCTGCGACTTTAGCATTTTCATTTAAATCATTCTTAAATCTTAAACCAACACTAGCTATAGGTGACGGTACATATATGAGGGGAATCTTACCATTAATACTATGTGCAGCGCTTCGTACTAACTCCACTTCATTGATGACTTGTTTCTGAACTTCAATACTTTCATTAATTTCTTCATTACTTATGATTTCCTTTTCGTAACTTGAAATTATAGTTAATGTTGAGTATAGTAATGAAGGTAATCCATATCTTGGTGCAGTAGCTTTAGGTACATTTATTAATGGTATGTTGTACTTTCTACATAACTTCTCAAGAACTCCATCAGTAGTTATAGCTATGATGGGTAATCCATGTTTAAGAGCTTTCAAGGTAAAATCAATAGTTTCTCTAGTGTTTCCTGAATAACTGATTGAAAATATTAAGTAGTTACCTTTAGTGATGTGTCTTGGTAATGTAAAGTCTTTAATTACTATGATGTTCTTGTCAATTCTATCATAAGCTAAATCTCTAATGATATCACCAACAATACCACTACCACCCATACCCGAGATTACATAACCATCAAAGTCTCTATCATAACTTATGATTCTATTTTCATAATTAACTACGAAATTCTTAACATCAGTTTTAATTGCTAATTCTATAGCTCTTCTCGACAATTCATGCCAAATATGATAGTCTAGGTACTTACTCATTATAATCTCTAATAGTGAGTAGTGTAAATATAAATGTTGAGTTTTTAATTAGATAATCCTTTATACATAGTTGTAAGGTGATGTGTTGGGGATGATATTTAAAGTAGTAATTAATGATATTGAGATTACGAGAGATTGGAGCTGGGATAAGATCTACGAGGTTAAGAATGTTCTTAAAAAGTTAGGATTTAAGTGGACAGGTGAGTACTGGATTGGTAAGGTATACTCATTATCAAGTATTAAGAGAATTAAAGATCTTCTAGAACTTGATAATAAGGAAGTTGAAAGTATCATAAGTTCAATAGTTGTTAATAGTGAAGGTGGCGTTATTGGAATTGAATTACCTAGTTTTTACGAGTTTTCTGAAGAGTTAAAGAGCTGTGTACTTGACACTATAGATGATGTTCACATAGTGTCAATACCGTGCTACATTAGGAATTTTGTGAAAAGTGATAGGAAGTATATAAATCAAGTGAGTACTTTCAGAGAATATATCGAATATGCTGTAAGTGAGTTTAAAAAGATGATACGTAACTGCAGAATCATTGGCGATTTAGAATTAGCATTAAGTAGAAGTATTGAATATGTAATTTCAAGTCAAAAACTTCAACATCTCTTTGAGAGAAGAGTCAAATGGTGGACTGTACACGTAAATCTCAATTATGCAGAGTTGAATTTCCTAAGTAGAGGATTGAGAAGAGAACTTTCAGAATTAAAAATTGAGTACAATAAAATCGATGCCGAAGGTAGAATTTATCATGACTACATTAAAGTCGTTACGTTTAGAAAAGTAGAAAGAAGTGAAGGTATTAAATGGCTTATTGAATTTCCAGTATTTTTTAGAGACACCATTATCGACATTCTCAGAAAGTATGGATATATTGTCAAAGAGAATGAATATAGTGTTAGGAGGATAGTGATACCTAAAGACCAAGTTAAGCTATATTCTTTTCAAGAGGAAGCTCTTCATAAATGGTTAAGAGCTAATTGTAGAGGTACTATCATAATACCTACAGGTGGTGGTAAAACTTTTATAGGCTTAAGAGCAATTTCAGAGTTGAAAGTACCAACATTGATATTAGTAACTACTGAAGAACTTCTCAATCAATGGTATGATAGACTACTCAAGTATTTAGGTGTTAAGGCTGGACGATTAGGTGCAGGCTTTTCAGAAATAAGAGATGTAACAATATCAATTTATCACTCAGCAGTAAACAATATAGACGTAATTAAGGATAAATTTGATCTTGTAATTGCTGATGAATCGCATCACGTACCTGCCGAGACCTTCAAAGAAGTACTTTTTAAGGTCCAAGCGCCATACAGACTTGCTCTCTCAGCAACACCAACAAGAGCTGATCATAATGAAAAGTTGATATTCATTGCATGCGGAGAACCCGTATATAAGGTTAGTTATACAGACCTTATACGTTACGGCTTAGTTGTACCGATAAGACATTACAGAATATATACAAAATTGAATTCCGAAGAGAGAAAGATGTATGAAAAGGCAGGTAATAATATTATGCATTTAAAGGCTATTGCTTTTAAGGCACGCAACAAGATAAATATTGTTAAGAAGATTGTTGAGATGGAGTATGAACTTGGAAGTAAGGTTATAATTTTTACTCAATACATTCAACAAGCTGAAGACATATATAGAGAATTAAAGAGTTTAGGAGGTATTGCACTATTAACTTCAGAAACTAGGGATAGAGAGTCAATATTTAGAGCTTTTGCCAAAGGTAATGTTAGAGTCATAGTAACAACAACAGTTCTTGATGAAGGTATTGATGTTCCTGATGCAGATGTTGCCATTATAGTCTCAGGAACAGGATCACCTAGACAGATGATACAGAGAATTGGTAGAGTTGTCAGGGCGAGTGAAAATAAGAGAGAAGCTAGAATTTATGAGATTATCGCAAGAAACACTATAGAGGAAGCCTTAAGTAATTTAAGACATCCTAAACATGAAATTGAAGAGATAGAATGTAGGATAGTATTTGAGAATGAGTTAGATTTTCTCTTAAGTAAGTTGAAGAGTAGAATTATGAGTTTAAATAAGTTTTTAAAACTAGATAGAATTGATGAAAATTCTTAACGAAATCTTGAATATAGGATTACTTCAAGCACTTATCTACGTTACCTTAATTCTAGTATTCTCAACTATGGGTATAATGATTATGAAGTTTTCAACATTACTAGAAATTAGTGAAAAAGTCCTTCAAAGTCTAGATAATGAGATTAATAATCTAAGCAAGATATTGGGACTGTAGTTATGATGAGGTACATACTTGTAATTATAAACTTCATCATGGCGTTATCGATAATGTTCTTAGTGATCTTCAAAACATGTCAAAGTCTAGACTTAATTAATGAATTGTTAAAAATGTATATACAATATGTCGTTTGACTCCATTAATTATCCTGACATGATCATCACATCTATACTGCTACTCATACTTGCTGCTCTATACATTCAATTTCAAATAGCAATCAATAAATACTCCTATACATCATACTCTTTAGAGATCTCAACTATGAATTATATGAAATGTGTAAATAATACCGAGCCAATTGTTACTAATGCAATCGATGATGTAACTATCTTATGTCCTATTGTAAAAGTTAATGATGGTGTAGTAAGTATTGAAGTTAAGACAGGATAGACCATGTTTGTGAAAATAGTCATACCATTGGTGACGATCTTATTAATTCTGATAGTAGTGATCAATGGTTTGAATAGTACATTATGGTTAAAACTTCATCAAGTTCATGAATTAAGAAATTACTACCTACTGACTGTTAACTTATACTCAAAAATTAACTCAACTCTTGATAAAGTTTTAGATTATGAAATATGTAGAGCAATAGAAAGTGGGTATAGTGATTGCGAAGTCATTGCCAAAAATATAGCCATGATGATCAATAACGAACTACTTAAGGTATCTAGACATGTAGCTAAGTATAACTACACAATTAACTATGTCATAAAGACTTTCAAAATCTCCTGGGCAGATAATAAGACAATTCTCAAAATATACTTAACATCGAGATTAGGTAATCATAGTATCGATTCAGTCCTAATAGGAAGTTCGAATATAGACATTTGCGAATTATTAAGGGTAAGGATGAGAATTGTTAATCTTCTAAGCAGACATCTTGAACATATTGAGGTGAGTATAAGTAGTAACGATACTAGCATCACTTACAAGGTTAGAGAAATAATTTACACTAAGATCCGCAATGTGATTAAATCTATCAATACAAAGTTGAAACTTAATGTAAAGCTCTTAAAAGGCATATTCCAATTAGTTGAAGTTAACAATCAATCACTACTCTATGAAGGTTATTTGATGTTAAAAATAACATTAAGACAAGTCAATATTCATAAAAGCTTATGTAGACCCGAGATTACTAAGATTTTAAAATTGTCATCTAGAGTCAAAGTTGAGCTATCCAGTAAGTTAGATAAAATTCCAAAAATGATTAAAATTGTATGATGAGCCTAGACCAGTATGATAAGTGATTATGCTATCTCAACTGATAGTAATTCTCTTTTCTTATCATAGGTTAAGCTTATAAATAAGGCATAATATGGTCATTTAGGTGAGTATTATTGATTTGTTCACACTAGATGTTAAGTTCGATCTGATTAAGATTGAAGATATTGTTAAGAAGTTCTGGAAAGATAATCAGATACCTAAGAAGTGGAGAGAACAGCATAGCGACAAGTGGTTTAAGTTCTTAGAAGGGCCACCTACAGTTAATGGCTTGCCACACGCTGGACATATTAGAGGTAGAACGTATAAAGATGTTGTTCTACGCTTCTATAGGTTAATGGGTTATAACGTCTGGGCTCAAGGAGGTTGGGATGAGCATGGATTACCTGTAGAGCTTGAAGTTGAGAAGAAGCTTGGCTTAAGATCTAAGAAAGATATTGAGAAGATAGGTTTTGATAAATTCTCTATGGAATGTAATGAACTTGTAAATTACTACTTAAAAATTTGGCAGGAAGATGGAACTGAAAAACTTGCACTATGGCTTGACTTAGATAATGCCTATGAGACTAGAAGACCATACTATGTAGAGCATGTTTGGGCTTTCCTTAAAGAGATGTGGGAAAGAGGATTACTTTTCGAAGATTATAGAGTATTGCCCTTCTGTCCAAGATGTGAGACGGCGCTTAGTGATGCAGAAGTTGATCAAGGTTATGAAGATAGAGAAGATCCTTCCATCTTCGTTAAGTTTCCACTAATCGATGAGGAGAATACTTATCTAGTCATATGGACAACAACACCTTGGACTTTAATCGATAATGAGGCTGTTGCTGTTAATGCAAGATTTAGATATGCTAAAGTTGAGGTAGAGCTTGATGGAAAAATTGAATACTGGATTCTTGCTGAAGATTTAGTAAACATACTAATGGGCAAGTTTGGTATTAAGAACTTCAAGATAGTTCAAGTAATGTATGGTGAGGACTTAAAAGGAAGAAGATATAGACATCCCTTCATAGATGAAGTTAACATTCATAAAGAGCATGATGATAAGGCACATTATGTAGTTACAGCAGACTTTGTAACACTAGAAATGGGTACAGGACTCGTACATATAGCACCAGCACATGGTCCTGAAGACTTTGACATAGCTAGGCAGTACGGTATACCTATAACCAATCTAGTACACATCAATGGTGTTTTCGATGAGAAGGCAGGAATTTTCGGTAATAAGTCTTGGATTGAAGTTTCCAAGATGGTTCTTGAAAAGTTGAAGGAGAAGAATTTGCTTATTCATGAAGAGACTATTATTCATAGTTATCCACATTGTTGGAGGTGTGGAACACCACTACTTTACTTAGCCAATAGACAGTGGTTTCTGAAGGTGAGCACTATTAGGGATAGAATGGTTGAAGAGTTGAGAAAAGTCAAGATATATCCTGAGAATCTTAGAGATAGATTTGAAAATTGGGTTCAAAATGCTAAAGACTGGACCATCTCTAGAAGTAGAGTTTGGGGTACACCCTTACCAATATGGAGATGTCGTGAAGATCCCGAAAAAATCCTAATCATAGGCTCATTAGAGGAATTAAAGAAAGTTGCTAAGAAGTTACCAAATGTTACCGATGAACTGCTAATACATAGACCATGGATCGATATGATTGAAATAGAGACCAGTGACTGTAAGGAGTGGATTAGAGAGCCTTACGTTGTTGATGTATGGCTCGATAGTGGTCTTGCATGGATTGCAAGTATTAATGGTATGAAAGAGAAGGATTTATGGATCAAACTATATCCCTTCACATGGGTTACTGAAGGTATTGATCAGACTAGAGGATGGTTCTACACACTACTAACAACAAGTGTTTTATGGTTTAATAAAGCACCATACGAGTCAATTCTCATTCAAGGACACGTAGTTGATAAATATGGTCAGAAGATGAGTAAATCTAAAGGTAATGTTGTGTGGGCTAAAGATCTATATGCAAAATGGGGTGCAGATGCTACAAGACTTTACATACTCTACAAATCATCACCATGGGATCTCATGCACTTTGATCCTGATGAGATTGGTGAAATTAGGAGAGTACTTTCTATCTTATGGAACGTTGTGAAATTTGCAGATACATACATGAAGCTTGATAAATTTGATCCAAAGAAGCATAAACTTCAGGATTTAATAGTAAAAGCCTTACCTGAAGATCTATGGTTATTATCAAGATTTAATTTAAGATTAAGAGAGATCATAAATCACATGTTTAGATATGAATTACACTTAGCAACAAGAGAATGGATTAATCTTGTTGTTGAAGATTTAAGCCATAGCTATATTAGACTAATTAGACGTAGAGTCTGGACTGAAGAAGAGAAAGAAGATAAATATGCAGCCTATGCAGTCCTCTACGACGTTCTTAAGAAGACTATAATTGTGGGTTCCATGTTCGTACCGCACATTACTGAATACTTATGGCAAGCCTTTATTAGAAATTATGAAGCTAATGAAGTTTCTAGTGTCCACCTTACTAGAATGCCTGAAGTTATTGAGGAATTTATTGATGAAAACTTAGAGAGAACTTTCAATATTATTTTCAAAATTTTCTCAGAGACAGCAAATGCAAGAAGTAAGGCAAGCATCAAGCTGAGATGGCCATTAAGAAAACTATATGTTGAGCTGATAAGTAATAAGGAGCTCAAAGAATATTTAACTAAACTTAAATACATAATTGAATATTTAACTAATGTTAAGGAAGTTGAGATAACTCTTGAAAGACCTGAAATAGAGTTAAAAGATTATGAAGTTGTAGAGACCAGCGACTTCAAGATATATCTATACAAGGTTATTGATGAAAGACTTCTCTACGAAGCACTTGCTAGAGAAATTGTTAGAAGAATACAGTTTATGAGAGCTAAAATGAATTTGAGAGTTGATGAGAAGATAAGAGTATATATTGATACTCAAGATAGAGAGTTAATAGATGCGGTTCGTGAATTTAAAGAATACATTATGACTGAGACTAGAGCTCTTGAAATACATGTAGCTACCATACCTGAGGGATCCTTTGCGATGGATTGGGAAATTGAAGGTAAGAAAGTTAGACTTGGAATTCAACAGAGTTCTCTGTCCTAATAATACCTCTCTCCTTAAGTAATTGTAATGCTTTCCTAACAACTTTTCTAACAATCCATCTCTTATCAATAGTTCCATAAAGCTTTACAGCAACTTTTCTTAAACTACCATACTTAATTATAAGTTCAAGTATCTTTCTCTCTTCATGACTTAATGGTAACTTATGCTTAAGTGCTAATTCAGCAATCTCTTTAGGTTTCATGTATGCGTTTATAGCTTCATCTGAAAGGTCTAGTCTTCTTACTATCTTAAATTCAAGGATAGATACCCAGTCATCATCATTAACATTACCGTAAAGTCTCTTTAACTCTCTAATTAATTCAGTTCTAGATTTAAATCCGTCAAGTCTTGCATCATTATCATCAAGTTCTTTAACTTTCTTATAAGTAATGTTAAGAATTTCAGCTTCAGCAACTATCTTACCTTGACTATGTATAAAGATTTTTCTCGTTAATGGTTTTACAATTCCTAACCTGATGGTCCTAGCAACATCACTACTTAAAATCTTACCAATATATCTTGAACTTAGCATTAAATGTCCTCTAAGTACTACAATCTTACCCATAAGCTGTATGCTTGAGAGTGGTAATTTTGAGATATTTAAAGTTATTATAAGAAATTTTAATAGGAAGTTTTGATTTAGAAAAGTCTTAATGAAGAGTTTTGAAGAGATATTAACGGTGTTAGTGAAGATCATAAACTCTATATACATTACTTCAGGTATCGTAGTATCTGCATGGTTTATATACTTGATAGTTAATCATTACTACTTTTTAGTAACAACTCCTTATCTAGACATGCCAATCGTTAAAGGTGTTTTAATGTACATTGTAGTACTTACAGTAGTCTTCATATCATTAAACATCACTAGAGAAGTTATTAAAAGAGAGAAAAAGGAGATTAAGGTTAGAAAGAGAAAGAGATAGCTTAAAGTCCTAACTCCTTATCTGTAGCTCTCTTCTTAATTACTTTGTCGAAGAATAGCCAATTTCTATACCATTCCTCATTTGCCCTTTTAAGTTCAAGCAGTAACTCTCTAGTTAAATCTTTAGCACTAACTTTTTCTACATCCATGAATTTACACTCAATCTTTCTAGCAATCTTTCTAGCTTCCTCTATAGGAACACCAGCTTTTAGTAAACTAACAACAAGCTTCTCAAAAATGAATGGTTCCTCCCTACCATCCCTCTTAATGACTACAGATACCATATAGTTTTTCTCAATAACTAACTTAATAATGTTACGTCATTAAGGAAGAAGTTATAAACTAGTTTAGAGTAATTAGTTATGCACGGCTGAGAAGGCTTAGAAGCCAGCGATGAGGCCGTGAGACGAACCGCGGGGTTCTCTCAATTTATAATAAGATAATGCTTTAAAAGACCTAGAATAAAGTAGTACACTGGCGATCCATATTGTGTCGAATAAAGAGTGGAAAGTGTTTGACAATACCTATGACTTAATCTCAGGTATTTGGCCTACACCTCTAGTTAAACTTAGACGTTATGGTGATGTTTGGGTTAAGTTGGAGTGTTTTAATGCCTTAAGTTCAAGTATTAAAGATAGAGTTGTGTGGTATATAATTAACAAGTGGGTTAAAAATCATGCCAAGTTTAACATGATTGAAGAAGCATCGTCAGGAAACGTTGCCATCGCGCTTGGCTTAATATCTAATATCTTAGGCATTAAGTATAGAGCATATCTTCCCAAAAATACTCCTAAAGTGACTGAAGCTTTACTTAAAATTATTGGTGTAGATATTGTTAAGACAGATTTTGAAGTTATTAATAAGAATCTCTGGACTTGGGTTAAGAGACATGCAGAAGAGATAGGAGCTCTAAATATCAATCAATTTGAGAATGAAGATAATCCACAAGCACACTACGATTTAACTGGTAATGAGCTTGTTCAACAGTTTAAGATTATTGGTAAGAGACCTCAAGTACTAATTGCGGGTATTGGTACAAGTGGACATATTGCCGGTATTGCTAGAAGACTCATCGAGAGTTTTGGGAAAATTATCATTATAGGTGTAGTACCTAGCAGAGGAAGTAACATCCCTGGAATCAAGAGAATAGAATCTGGGGTTAAATGGATTAACAATGTTATTGATGAGGTAATTGAAATAAGTACTAGAGAAGCCATAGAGAGTGTTCTAGAACTTGCAAGAAATGAAGGATTACTAGTAGGTTTAAGTAGTGGTGCTGTCTTTAATGCCTTCAAAAAAGTGAGAGATAAGTATGGTGAGAAGACATACCTACTCATCTTTCCTGACAACATATATAAATACATTGACATTATTGAGAAGTACATTGATGGGAGTACAGTGAAACTTTCACCCTACTGATTCCTTACACAGAAACACACACCTTATTAAAACTAGAAAATACGTATACTTCTAGGTGTAAACATGTATAGAATCATGATTAATAAAAGAATAGGAAGAGTGCTAGTTACAGGAAAAGAAAGTGACTTAGAGTTAATAAGTAAGGGTTGGAAAGTAATTAAAGAATTTGAGAAGTGGAGAGATGCTTATGAATATGCAAGAAAAGTAGCAGATAAGCTAGATTACATACTTGAATGGTATCTTGAGGAGGAAATTAATAGCTTAAGAAATATTAAAGAAATAGAAATTACAAGGTAAAACTTCAAATACTCTTTCACATCTCATAATTTCTCAAAACATGAACATCCTAAAATTGAAGGGAATTTAAAAGTAATACTTAACGAATGGTAAAATATCTAGAAACCACTTAATTGAGGATATAAGGTTAGTCATGATAGATCAGAAAATACCGTTGAGAAGCACGTGGTTAGCAAAGAGTTATGTGAGTTAAGTGATGTTAGTGGTGCGGGGGGTGGGATTTGAACCCACGCAGGCCTACGCCAGCGGGAATCTTACGGGAAGTTCCCGACCTAAATGCGGCGGGTTCTTGACCCGTACCCGCCCCCTTTGACCTGACTCGGGCACCCCCGCTATCTTACTTAGATGTGTATATTC
>CAYMHS010000010.1:0-52349 GCA_964390355.1 uncultured Thermoproteaceae archaeon
CCCGTGAACGCGGGTTCAAATCCCGGCGGCCCCATCAATCCTCCTCTTTTCTGCAAAAAGAGTAATGGCGAGTCATTGCCTTGAATACTGCTTGGCCATTCCATGAATACTGTCTTTCTTGAATTGAATAGCGTAGTCATATAGCTTGGCAAAACATGCAGCAAGCATTATCCATGACAATCCAAGTAACAATTCAAATTCACAATTCAGAAGTGTTAGGATTGCGTGGGCAAGAATAGCAAGTATTGTTAGCCTTATCAATGGTTCCTTAATCACTACGTAAGCAAGAACTAGTGCTAATGCAATAGCTGCCAATTTACGGTTTCAAAACGCTCATTTCTAGAGTGGCCAAGCTATTGGATATGACTTTCTCATAACTTAGTTGACTTCTCTCCATCACAGGGACTTCTCAATATAAGCATAACATTGTGATAAAGAAAACCTGCGATTGTATGACTGATAATGAAATACGCGTAGAGTTGAGGAGTTATGTATTATTGAGTAGGGGGTGTATATGACATAAGAGAAGGGTAGATTTTAGGCACAAAAGTTAGGTATCTCTAATACTGTTAGCGATTGAGCGTACTAACCTTACTTGGTTTTAGTTTGTTAGCTTTATTAAAAATTACTACTGTTGCTGCTGTAGATTTGCGAGTGTTTCGGCATAGATTATGTTGTATATGTTGTATTCTACATTACCGGGCACGTAACTCATTGCTGTACATTTGTTAGTAGTGCAGTCTGGTGGGTCTATCGGTATCCATGTCAAGGCATAGTCGCTATTATTGACTAGGCTTGAAGGTATGAGCATAATGTTTGGCTTGCCAAAATATGCCTCATACGGGTCAATACCTAGCAGGGAAGCAACGTAATTCTCTAAACTATATGTCAAGTCGTATATGCTTGATAATTCAATACCTGCAAGACAAGCCAAGTGCTCTGGCCTGCCATCACCATCTGTGTCTATGCTTGCTAGTGCTAGTCTGGATTTGGGGAAGCCATACTTTAACAGTAAGCTACATGCAAGTATAGCCCTATCCATATAGTCGCCACCCTGTTCAAGTGTTTCCCATGGATACTTTACACGATAATCAACTATATATGGAGTATTGGCTAGAATGTATGTAGCCTTAACAAGCCCAGCAAGGTACGGGTCATAGCTTGGCAATTCCCTAACCTCAAAGATTTTCCAATCCTTAACAATTACTTGCCTAGAACCCTCATTATAAATAACTGCCACATATGTCTTGACAGGCTCTACCTTGCAGTTCAAATACCCGTCACTTCTTGCTAGACAATATACTTGATAGTCCTCCCCCATGTAGAATTTTGCAAAACCTTCAAGGTCTGTTAGGAAGATTTGAAAGTCCCTACCATCAATGTCCGTATAAATTACTAATTCGTCACTACGTGTAAATACTGGAATATAAAGCATGTAGTTTGGCTCTAAAGTAGAGACTTCACCATGCTCCCAAACCCACACTTTAAATCTAAAATTCAAAACAACGCTAGGTGGTGTAAAGTCTGTAGAGACGTATTGAGCATAAGTTACTAGTCTCTCCCTAATTTCCCCAATCTTCTCAAAACGCTTAAGCACCCCTGCAAGCCTAAACAAGCATTCCGAATAGTTCTCCATCAATTTGGTGTAGTTATTTATTAGGCTAATGTGTCTTGAAAGCAAGTCAATATACGTCTCATTAAGGGAAGAGTAATTACTAAGCAAAGCCTCGTACTTAGTGTTGAGTTCCTTGAGAGCACTCTTTAAGGCACTATTAACCTTCTTACAGTACTGCCAATCACTATACAGACCAATAACTATACCGATAAGTATTCCAACAATTATTATCGATATTATTGAGACAACAATTACTGTTCTCATGATTGTACAACCTATGCATGTAGAGTTAAAGCTTTTCAAAGCTTTAACAAGTCATCTGGTTACGTGTTCCACTTCCTAAACAATGTCAAGAATGTTATGGTAATGTCATGTAGATCCGATGTGAAAAGAGGAGAAAAATAGTCACTTAAATAAATTGTCTTTGTGTAGTTTTGACAGATCTCTACAGTGCCTACTAGCAACTTGATATGGTGCTCTAAAGCTAATATTAAGAACCACTACTTAGCTGAGTGATATGCTTTTTCTTAACTACCCTATGGAAATGCTCATTTTGTAAAAAGTATCTTCTTATAAGATGGTGATTATTAGTACTAATGGTTATTGGCACCAATGTAGAGTAGAAAGATGTTAGTATAACATTTCACGTAAGATATCTTCAGCCTCTTTCTTTTACACATAGTACAGGATTCTGTCAAGCCTCTTGTGACTTGAAATTTTAGCAATCAACTGTGCAGGTAGCTTAACATCACGTCCCATGTACGTGATCCAAGCATACCTAAGTGCATGAGTATTAATGCCCAACGTGCGTGATGCATAAACCTTGACACAGTTAGTCAATTTTTCAGGACTTGGCAACCAATTTCTTCGTAATTTCTTGTAATGTTGTACGTAGATCCACTAATTCTCTAGGAATAATAATTAGTCTTTCAATTTTTATCTTTCTTGCTAAAACTTTAATCTCTCTAACTCCCGTAGTTAACCATTTCAATACACTTTCAACTGCCTCTGAAATGCGAGCTCCATTACAAAGCTGTGCATATAGAACTACTAGATATAGCAGTCTTTTCCTGTACAATTTATCATTCAAATTACCTTTTACACATTTCAATTTCTTTCAGCAACTTAGTCCTTACTTCATTAAAATTCAATCCTAAATCCCATGCAAAGGGAGAAACAACGTTAGTCATATAACAACTGAAACCACTGATAAGTGATTTAAATGTAACTGTTACAGTCAAAAACTTTCAACCACACTCATCATTAAAAAGATGTAACTGTAACTTCTAGGCGCAATTGTTACAGTTAAATTAAAAGTTCCTCGGAATTTTGAGAAACTTTGAAAATACAGGATTGCGCAATGTTTCATACAGGCATGATCATGCAGGACACAGGCACTGCGCAATTTTTAATTTAACTGTTTCGGAAAAATTTTGGAAACTTTTAAGAAAACAGGGGGAATTGAAAAATAGGCAAGGCCATTTATTTTTAAAAAAGTTACCACAACTTTGTGGTAACTGTGAAGATAAAATATGCGGTGTATTTTATTAATGTCAAGATGTGTGTGCGTGTAGGTCTTTAAGTATTTTCTTAATAATTTTTCTATTCTGTACTTCATTCTTCATCTTTACAATTCTCTTAACAATGATGCGTGATGGCAGCATGGCTATGCGCTTCTTAACAACACGCCGAGAATACGGGCAGTCAAAAACGGCAATTACCTGAACACCCCTTGCGCCACGACTTAAACCAATTACCCATGCCATTCTTGGCCTAAGTTTCAATTCCCCTTCAGGACAATTAACAACGAATTCTTGATCAACAAGTTGAGGAAGAATATCGTGCAGCACTGCTTTGAGTAACTTTCTGTTTACCTCTATCTTTAATTTCCTTAACTCGAAAATTTGGCAGTGCTGAGATCAGGTTCACATAATCATCAATAACTTCGTCAATGCTTGGGCGCTTCAACTCCTCATCAAGCTTTGTTAAAGAGTCACGATCAGTAACAAAGCATATCAGCTTGTTTCTCAAGCTCTGACACTTAATTATTCCCTTCAATTCAAAATCACGTAAAATATTGACAAAATGCTTACGATAACCTGCAGCCATGAATGTCAGGTCGGCAAGCGAGACAACTTCATACTTCATCAACATCTTTATAACTATCTTCTTTATAATGTACTTCTTCAACGATTCAATTCTCCCCCTCAAAAAATTCATACATTTCTTAACTTTCAGAAAAATAAAAACATTTTTACAATACGAAAAACGCAACACACAGCTTTATAACCCCCTCACAATTTTTTAAACTGTAGAAGGTTGAAGAGTTCACAGCATGCGCACATGCTATGTTTTGAAAATGTTTCAGTCTCCATCTTGCTGTCTCTCTCAATTCCTCATGTTCAAAAGTTTAAAAAATTGAAAAAACGCTTAAATGTATAGTTAAGTACTTAAGGTGTTAGACAAATGCAAGAATCACCTGTCATTAAACTATACGAATACCACGTTCAAAATTTTCTCAATTTCTCAACATGTCTCTACATTCTGATAATTTATGCAGTATTGTTTCTTTCTTCAGTGGCCTGTAATCATGACTAAACACGCTTTTAACAATGTAGTGTATTTCCTTATCAGGCAGTGGTGGTTTATTCTTTAAATTCCAAGCCAACAGTATGTCAAGTACATCTTGATAATCATAGCCTTTGGCCTTCAGGTAACATGCAATTATGAAGCCTGCATTATTTCTACAACCCTCATGAACACCATTATCAAGTAACCATTGAACTATTTTTGGTAAGTACTTGCTTTCACTTGGTTTAACAATTTCTTTTCTAAACCTTTCAATCAATTCTCTAAATCTTAATGCTTCTTCAATCTTTTCCTGCAAATGCCACTCATTAACGATTTCGACAATCCTGCTAGGTATAACAGCTTTATTCCAAATATTTTCAATATCAAAATTTTCTATTGGTTTTAAGTCTCTAGGATCAAGCGGCATGACCACATTACCTGTATCTGCATGTTTAGTGTATGGTAGTCTAGTCACCCTGTGCGGTTCAAGTACTGACTTGTCAATATATTTACAATTCCAAAACCTTTGACCTAGCAATGCCTTGCAGTATAATCTATACTTCTTAACTTCATAGTCAGGAAATGGTAACCAAATCATTACTGCAAAACCTTTCTTACCACTAAAGTGAATGTAGGGTTCAATATTATAGGTCTCTAAGTGTTGAGTAAATTCTTTAACAACTTTCTCAACATCATCAAGCCTATCAGGATTATCGGTATCAAAGTCAATGTAAATCTTCTCAATACTGAATGGCTTGCCCGAAGTTGTAAATGCTGCATGACTAACAACGTAATTAACAGTCATGTATAAGTTAAGAGTAAGATCACTACAAAGCTTGTAAAGAATTTGAAACTTATCATTAATGTTGAACTTTTCCCTCAACTGTAGAAAACTCACACTAATAGTTTCCTGATTATTGCTTAACATGAAACCTTCAGGAAACTTTAATTCATAACCATCAAGCCACGTGAAAAATCTTGCAATACAGTTACTAGGAATTTTACTTCTAAGCCCTGAAGATATGAAGAATTCTCTACCAATAAAGATTCTTCTACTCATTTCCTGAATCAATTCATTGGCAAATTTTCCCAAGACGAATTGATAGAGTTTATAAATCATTTTCTGCGGAATGTTCATTCCGCAGAAATGACTCGACATTCCGCGGAAATGAGGGGTCATTCCGCGACACCCTTCAATTCTTCATGCAGAATGAATATGAGGAATGATATTGGAGATTGAAAAGAATCCGGCGACTGGAGTAGTAAATAACTAGCAGCACAGCAATTCTGGACTGACATATTGACGTTACGGTTCAGGTGTAGTGTAGTAGTACAGTTCGCAACTTTCTTTTCAATTCTCATTGCCTTCCCCAATGATCATTCCTTAAGAGGGATTGAAAATTTTGCGGAATGACATGATCATTCTGCGGAATGTGAGGTCTTAACTCCGGAATGTTCATTCCGCGAACCATTCAACCTCACCACGCCATATCTTATGTCTATTTCCTGACTTGTCAATTTCAACATAACCTAATCGTTCAAGTTCCTGCACAAACTTTCTCACACTATCTACAGAATACGAATAGCCCTTCCTTTTCAAGCAATTACAAATGTCGCCATATGTGTGATTTCCTTCGTCAATGCATGACAGGATATCGCTGAAAAGTTTAAACTGTCTAGGAGTGTAGCCGTATAGTTGAATTCCTATAGTATCTTTAATAAGCTCAATTACTTTCTCAGCATCTTCAACCTCAACATAGAGATACTTGTCTTTCTTTCTTCGCCTATGCTGATTAAGTAATGCATGAGCTGCGGCTAAAGCAATGATTACTTTCTCAGTAATTCTTCTCTTGTATGTTGTATCAGGCATTTTTGAAATTACTGTTTTCAAATAATTACTAGCTTCTTTACTTAAGACTGTGTAGTATCGATTAAGACTTTTCAAAAAGTACTTAAATGCAGTGATTCTCTCCTTAACTTCTCTTCTTAATTCTTCATTATCTGCAAGGCCCTCGGTGTACTTGTCAATTATGAAGTTAACAACTCTTCTAGTCTGTTCTTCAGACTCATCAACAGATAGTGGTAATACTCTAGATAACCACTGTTCATCAAATTTAATTCTTGTTGATGTTGTTATAAAGATCGGCACGCCACGCAACTTGATTATTTTCGGCTTTATCCTTCCTTTCTCATTGTGTTCAACTGTTAGGGTCGTAACATTACCCTCCGTCATCGATATTCTAATTGTGTAAGACTTATCAATACCTTCATATTCAGTTATAAAAAATATCTTTCCATCAACGTTTGTAGTCCCG
This sequence comes from uncultured Thermoproteaceae archaeon, assembly GCA_964390355.1. Lineage (GTDB taxonomy): Archaea > Thermoproteota > Thermoprotei > Thermoproteales > Thermocladiaceae > CAYMHS01. The sequence goes on from CAYMHS010000010.1 coordinate 6,502, forward strand.
ATAAGTTCTGAGAAACGCTCAAACGCGTGGGGTGTGATTCTTGTGAGAACGAAATACCAACCTGAAGGCAACATCTTCATAACAGCTTCTTCAAGATTCGACTTGCCACTGCTTGGCGGCCCGAGGAGCATTGGGCTTGCGCGCAAGTTCTTTTCTCTGTTTCTTCCTGACACCACGATCAATATTAAAATTCGTTTTGGATTATCATCACCAACATGAAAATAGTCAAGTATTGATTTTGCAAATTCTAAAGGATCTTCAAGAATCTTGTCTCTATACTTCTCAAATACTTGTCTAGCTTTCTCTTCACGTTTCTTCTTAAATTCTTCACGATACTTGAAATATTCATCTCTCAATTGATAAATAGCTTCCTCAAGTACTTGCAGGAGCTTAGCTTCATTTTCCTTACCAATAACTTTAACAGCTTCTTTGATGACTTTTTTCTTTTCTTTCAATCTCTCAATAAACTTGCCCTTAACTTGCACATAATCTCTTCTCGCAACAATTGGTTTAGCATCTACAATCTCTAACAATGCAGCCTCGATCAATTTATCCTTGGGCTTGATTTTCAGGAAAAGTCTCCATTTATCATTCAGTTTCACAACTCTCTGCAAGGGCTTCTCAGGATCAGGCTGCAACAGTTCTATACATACATCATTATTGACCATGCTGATCACCCCATAAAGTAATGCTTATAAATCCCGAGTTCTTTCTAGTTCTTAATCTGACTGACATGTTCCCCCTCCCCCTTCATTCCCTTTTTCCATTTTTAATCACCTCATGTTTTTTCAATGACCATCACTTCTGCCCTGCTTTTTAGTCTCAATTTTTGAGCTTCAAAGTCAGGTATCTCGATGATTATGTTTAGTAGCACTTTCTTCTCATTCAATTCCTTCCATAGAAAGTTCATTTTCGCCGGCAAGTTTATTTTATATCTATCACCCTCCTTGGCAATTAATACGGGAGAGATCTTAACCGTATTCATACAAAAGTTTTCTGTGAGGGAGTATTTAAACAGTCACCTATGTCGGGCTGCGTTCATTAACTATATTACCTGATACGTTGAGTCTATTTTAAGTGTAAGCCTTTTAAAACAGGGGTTTAAAAAGTGCTTGAAGAGTGATTGAACGGACTGTTATTTCAACTTCTCATACTCGCTTTCAGGGATAATGATTAAGACCTCAAACTTGACCTTTTTCTCATGCAGCACTTGCCACAACTTCTCATTATCTTGTGGAAGATAAATTAGGAAGCGGCTGCCCTGCTTAGTGACTTGTCTTTTCCCAATGTAAATATTTTGTGGAATTAGTTTCTGAATCATGGTTTTGAATTGTTTACTGAAGTTAGTTAAAACTTACTAAGCCATCAGTAGTTTCTTCCTATGTTTCAATTTGTCGCTAATTTTTGCAAGCGGTATTACAACGTTTTCACCACTCTTCAACTTGACAATTATGTACTTCTCATTCGCCTCAATCAATTCCCCCTCAACAATGCCTCTTTCAGTCATGATCTTTACCTTATTTCTCTTCTCCTCTTTATCACTCAAGTCAAGAACCTTGATCCTCATGATTTAGTCGAAATAATTATTTGATTTATAAATATTTAATAATCATTTTGTCGGAATGATCATTTTGCATGTTCATTCTGTTTGAATGATTATTTTTAAAAAATAGTCATTTGTACTAATGTGTCGTTGCAGCAATTGGTCATTGGTTCCAATGGTTTTTACGAATCTTTTGCTGCTATTTTAATAGGTGTCTCTTTCAGCCATGATTTTCACTATTTTAGCCTTTCTGTTCTCCTTGTCGGACAGGTTGAGAACTTTTGATTTTCATAATATCCACCCAATAATTAGTACTGCTATAGCTATTACTGCTAAGATCGTTGCATCAATTATGTCGTCTTTACCGCTCATTGGGTCTCTCCCCCATTCAGTGTATAGTTTTTCACGAATTTTAACTTCACGGATCAATAGTGAAAGAAGACTTGCCACAACTATTATGAATGTAATTAAATACTCTACCTTAAAGACGGTAGTTAGTATTGTTAGGAAAGCTATCGGGATCTGAATAATCAATGCAATTTTCAAAGCATTAACAAAAGTCCTAACATCATCAAGCCTTTTCTCAAGAACCTTCTCCTTACCAACCATTCAATCACCCAATCACTTTCGGAGCCTTCTCATCAAACCATTTCCTCAATTCTAAAATGAAGTGTTGATTACCAATAGTGACGTAATGTCTCATCAATACTTCAAATTCCTTGGGCGGTGTACGTCCTTGAAGAATATCTATGATTTGACCCGGTGTCCCTTGAAGTGTCATGTATGTTGACCAGAACTTTCTCAAATCATAAAGTTCAATTTCTTTACCCAGAACTTTCCTGAAAGTTTCCTTAATTTCATTTCTAAGTCTAGCTCTATCGAATGGTATGAGCTTGCTTTCCCATTCTTTAACAACATCATTATCATAGCCTAAGTTTCTAAGACTTGAAATGTATGTTTTAATGAATTGGTTGCGGTAAGGTAGGTAGGCTTCTTTGATAAACCTTGCAGTATCTTCATGCATGAATGTTAAGTATCTTCTCTTAGATTTACCCTCAACTTCAAAACAAATTACTCTATTATTAAAATCAATGTCCTGAATCTTAATTAAAAATGGTTCACCCGGTCTAAGACCGCATTCAGCAAGTAGTAGAAAGTATATCTTAACTTCTAGACTTGGAAGTTCACGAAATACTTTTCTAAGTTCATCAATGTTAAATACTTTAACTTCTTTAAGTGGATTAGCACTTCTAGGTTTGGGAATTGTGAAACTGTTGTAGAGTGTGTTGTAGAGTTCAGGTCTTTTAGTTTTAATGACGAGTTTAATGAATTTTTTCAATGCTTTGGCCATGTGTGTAGTGACTGATATTCCATACTTTTCTAAGCATTCTTGAACATACTCCTGCAGTTTGCTTGGTTCAAGTTCAAAATCTAAATCCTTCAATGCCTTGAGCAAGTATCTTAAATGTCTCTCCCTAGTGTCTTTTGCTTTGTTTGTTAGGAGTTTTTCAAACATTTTCAAGTCTTCCTCATTAACTATGTAACTCTTGGAGTATTGGTAAAGAGTGTTGCCGAGATATTGATGTAGTAGTTTAAGAAACCACTCTCTAAACTTTACATCAACTATGCATGTCTTGATAACTTTCAAAGCTTCTTCAGGACTTGCTTCAGTTACTTTAGGCTTCTCACCAACGATTCTAACGTACTCATCAACAGTTAAGAACCTGATGCAAGCCTTAACTAAGTCATCACTTATAGGGATCAAGCCATGCCTCGCTTTATAAATGTGGAATCTTGAAAATCCAAGATCTTTAGGCGTTACTTTCTTCTCATTAAGAACGTATTCAAGAATTCTTTTCCTGATGGGTTGGGCAAGATGGCTGATTTCAGATTCTGTAAGTGTCATGAATTTAAGGATTGGGCTAGCGGTTTTTTAAGCTTCACTTTTCTCTGTATTCAGGTTCTGCGTTAGTAATGGTTTTTCTGAATACTTATTTGAGTATCTGTGCCGAGTTTCGTGAATACTTTCTCAACCATTTCCGTGAATATGTTTTGGCTCTGGGGCGCCCGTGAACCCGGGTTCAAATCCCGGCGGCCCCATCAAGATTTAGCTTTAGATTAGAATGATATTAAGCTGCTATGAATTGAAATTAATTAATGTTCTTGAGAATTATTTAAATCTTTAATAATAACCTAGTACTATTTTACATAATGAAAATCGAGATTGAGATTATACCTCCTAGAGAATTTGTCAAAAAGGTTAAGTTACCTAGAATACCTACTCGACCTAAAGAACATTACAACTTTGAATCTCTTGATAAAGACCTAATTGAAAGTATTAAGTCTTTCGGTCTTCTTCAACCAGTAATAACTGATAGAAACTACGTAATCATTGATGGAGTTAAGAGATACATCATTGTTAAGAAATTGATTGAGAGTAATCTAGATATTCCAGGAAATGTAATTATTATCAAATTTCTTGACGAAGACTTTAATGAAAAACCTATATCAATACTTCACTTAGCTTACATAATTAATAGATTTAGAAGCGGCGGTCGTGATGAAGATTTTAGTGAAGAATTGATGACGTACATGATGGACATAACGTTTAAGGTATGGGAGGTATTTGATAAAGATTATGAAAAGACAAGTAGACATCTAGGTTTTAGCTTAGATAGAGTTAAGAACTTCATAAATGAGTATGTAAAAGTACTTAGTTGAGAACAAAATATGGCGGCCCCGCCGGGATTCGAACCCGGGACCTACGGCTTAGAAGGCCGCTTCGAGCCCGACAGCCAAAGCTGTTCGGGTCGCTCTATCCTGGCTGAGCTACGGGGCCTTGCAAGTTATTCTTCATCATTATGTTTTTAAGCTTTTCTTGACATTAACTTTCTCTTCTTTTAATTTTCTAAGTTCTTTAAATACTTGATCAAGAAGATTACTAATTTCAAGGAGAGTTTTCATAACCTCGATTTGAGAATTTCTTCTAATCTCTCCTCCTATACTCTCAGATTCACTTTCAGCTTTTGGAATTAAGGTATCTTCTTTTTCCTTTCTACCCTCCTTCACTTTCTCTATCTTCTCTTCTCTATCTTCTTTTCCCTCTTCCTTACTTTTCTCATTCACTTTCTCATCATGCATTTGTGAGCATTGCGGATATGTCATACTTAAGCTCGTGATCATAGCTTTCAAATACTCAACATCATTAGCAATACTTTGTATATAGCCGTAATAGTGATATAAGTAGTAGTTCAAGATCTTCTCTACATCTTCATGACATACTCTTCTCAAACTCTTAATTTCGCTAAAGATTATGTATATTATGAATATTATTGACACTGATTGAGTAATTATACTTAATTTAGGATCAATAAATGTCAATACTATACTTAACATTATCAAGGCTATGATAGTTACATGCAGAACTTTTCCTTTCAATAAATTCTTGTCAACCAAGTTGCGAATCATATTCCTAACATTGTCAATGGTTTTAACATGGCTTGTAGTGCATAATTCATTAGATAATATGTAGCTTGAAAGGATAAGGCGACAATAACTAAAATTAAACCTAGGTAATACGTTAAATTCACGTTAGCTTCACCCTTAGTTACATATATCATTAAAGCACTCATTACTGAAGTCACTAAGAGAAGTGTTAGAAAGAACGCAATTACAGCATGTTCAGAGACTGGTGCTAGAATTGAAATAACGCCAATCTCTATAGGTATCGTTATCTGTGAAGTGATACTTAATACCTTGTTGAATATGTTTACAAGAACAAGAGTTAATGCTGATACAACAGCTTGTGATGCTTGTAGTGGAATTATGAGACCTGTTAAGTAACCTGAAATTTGTTCTCTTCTCTTCATTAAATTCAGTTCAGTAACTATATGACTAGTTAATAATCGACTTAACTCTTTAAGCGAAGCACCACTAACAATACCATTCTTCAAGATCTCCATATAAATTCTAACTCTCTCACTGCACGTTTCTACAGCAAACTGCTTAAATACCGTATCGATACTAACACGCATTAGTGCTCTTGCATGCATTCTTCTAATTAACGGATTTAAGATACCATACTCATGAAGCTTAAGTAGGCTTATAGTTTTTGGCAGTGATGTCGTTATTACATAAGCATCACAGAAGGATTTAATGAAGGTATGTATAATCTCTTCAAACTTCCTAATTCTTCTCAGAATTCTAGAGCCAAGAAGGCCAAAAATGAGCATAACGATTCCTGGCAAAAATGTTGAGATAGTTATTGGATGTAAGGAAGCATGTAAGTACTGTGAAGATATTGTGCTAACAGTTAGGAGTGGAGGTATGAGTATGATTGACTTCTCTATCAGGTGAACAGTATATGGCCTATCTATAGTTATTATGATTGGAAATCTAGGAATGGTTCTATATGCAATAAGTACTAATGATGAGAGAGGTAAGAGGAAGGCTAATATTGTAATCATTAGCACTATTTCAATACCTTCCTTAACATACATCATCATTAGTAGTACAATAGTTACTGAGAGGAAGGAGAGAGATGAGAGTATTGCTGAGTAGGCATCAGCTAATCTTCTTGCCCTCTCTATCCTTCTTTCATGATCATCGATGTATCTACTCATATGTGTCTCATACTCTATTGGGAAGTAGTCTCTAGGTTCAATTCCTAAACTGATAGCGTTAACGATCTTGCTAAATAATGAGCTTATATTTCCAATGGTCTCTCTACTCATAACATTGCAAGCTTCTTTCAGTTCGTAATTCCATTTTTCAATTAGATATACAAGTTTCTTAAAGATTCTCTGTATGTCTTGAGAAATCTTTGACTCACTAACAATCTTAAAGATAGTTCTCAATGAGAAGCCTGATAGTGCTAGAATGTTCATAAAGAGAAGTAGATAGTTGTAGTAGAGCTCTACGTTTCTATACTTCAACTTCTTGATGTAGATCCTTAAAGATCGTGTAGGATTTAAGAACTCTAAGATTCTTGATAAAGAGGTCACACTTTTCTCCATACCTCTACACCACTTTCTAATGCTTCTATTGCACGATCAATTCCCTCAATTTGAGCATATTTAATGCTATTCCATACATCGAAGTAGTTAAGAACACCGTTCTCTATTAATAATTGGAGATAGTAGCTTCTCATCTCTAGTTCCTCATAGATTCTCTTCAACATTCTACCACTAAATCCTCTCATTATGGCTATCTTTTGTTCAAGAAGGTAGCTACTACCTATACCTCTAAATACATGTTCATCTCTTGATGAATCCCATTCAAAAACTGCTATGTAATTTAATCTCTCTTCAATGGGATCGTATCCAACAATTTCATTAATACTCAATACTCTTCTCTCAATCGTTCCAAGCTTGGGAACTCTGACTGCACTTGTAATTATGGTTGCATTTAAATTGTCGATGAAGGTTTTAGGAACATTTATGGGATCACTTGTTAATCTCTGAATAAGCTTCTCAACACTACCAGCATGAAATGTAGCCAAGACAGGGTGTCCTGTCTGTATGGCCTGAAATGCTACATAAGCCTCTGCTCCTCTAATCTCACCTACAATGATGTAGTTTGGTCTTTGTCTAAGTGCTGCTTTTAATAAGTCAAATAATGTAACTTTTTCACCACCTTCACCTTCTCTAGTAACTTCTCTAAGCCAATTTTCATGTGGAACATAGAGCTCTGGTGTATCTTCAATGGTGACAATCTTATAATCAAATCTTATAAATGGAATGATAGCATTCAGCAGTGTTGTTTTTCCTGAAGCTGTTTCTCCACAGACCCAAACGCTCATGTTATGTTCAAGTAATAACCAGATATATGCAGCTTCAAGTGCTGAAAGACCATTATACTTAACGATCTGCGTAATACTTAACGGTATCTTTGAGAACTTTCTAATAGTGAAGCTTGGTCCTCTCAAGCTAACATCAGGACTAAATACAATATTTATTCTTGAACCGTCAGGTAATGTAGCGTCTACAATGGGTCTTCTAAGATTGACAGGTCTACCTGTCCTCTCTGAAAGCTTAATTATGAATCTTGTAAGTTCATCTATATCTTTAAATTCGAGACTCGTCTTACATGTACCAAAGATCTTATGGCAAATATATATTGGTCCAACACCATCGCATGAGATATCCTCAATATATGGATCTCTAAGTAATGGTTCTAAGACGCCTAGATAAACTTTTTCGAGTATTATCTTATGTCTAATAGCATTAAAGATTTCGCTACTGACAATTACATGTGAGATCTCACCTCTCTTTTTAATAATTTTATACTCATTAGGTTTTAATGACTGATCAATCTTGACAACTTTATTTAGAATATCGTCTAAAATTTTAATCATCTCATCCACACTTGAGTATTGAGTTTTCTCAGGATCTAGAGTCTTGGCCACAAGTTCATCAACAACATCTATTAGTTCATCTGCAGTTTCTCCGGGAACGGTAGGTTGTATTACTATGTAATTCGTCAATTCGTGAGGAGCAGTTCTATAGACATGTGCAAATATACCATCATTGCCATCTATAATGTAGATTACATTAATTTTCTTCCTATACTTTAACTCTGTAGGTAACTTCTCGTAAAATTCGGGTTCTGAAATATTCCTTGAAGGCAATTCTTCAAGGTAAGCTCTTAGATGATAAAACCTAGATGCATACTCCTCAAGACTTGACATTAGCCATCACCTAAATTCTAGCTTGTGAGAATGGCAAGACCTTTAAGCCAAAAGCTGGATCTATTTCAAAACCAATAACTGAATCTGCCGTTTTTTCAACACCTTTAGCTTTGAGAATCTTTAATAATCTCATAATCTTGCCACTAACCTCTTTAATACTCAACACTATATGTGTATCACATATGGATCTAATCCTAATCATTAAGTCTTGATCAAGTGCATAGTCATGAAGAGTAATGAATATTGATGAGCCTTTCTCGGTTAAATTTAAAATTGAAGTGAAAAAGTTTAATATGTCTTCTCTTTCAGCGTTAGTTATAATGTAGGTTAAGCTATCTACGAAGAATATTTGATATTTCTTTGAGGCAATATCCATATACTTATAAAGTATGTTCAAGTATTGTTTTGATACTTCTTTACTCCATTTAAGACCTTCGACATGAAGTTCGATAACCTTTAAATTACCTGCTAGAAAGTGATATTTAACATTGAAGTTCAACCCCTCCATAGCGTTTATGAGACCTTTAATGCTTTGCTCGGTGGTTACAAAACATACTTTAAAGCCTATATTTAACGCTCCATGACATAATTGATAACATAGTACAGACTTACCACTATCATTAGGGCCTTCAATAAGTGCTAATGTTGGAAGTACAAGACCATCACCAAGTTTACGGTCAAGTTCAGGATTTAGAGTCTTCAGGATGAGTTTTTGACTAGAAGAAAGTGTAGGAGTTGTGTGTAAAAAAGAAGAGTCTTGTTTTAAAAGAGTCTTCATTTTACTCACCTAATCACCAAGTCTCCATTACGGGAGTAATGGCAGCTGGTAATCTTCTCTCAACCACAAGTACAGCACCTGTAGGTGGCTTAATTTCAACTCTAAATACTAAGTAGGGTATCCAAATATCATTTAAAGTCTTTTTACCGTATATTGCAGACACATTAATGACAAAAGCCCATTTCTCACCAATCTCTATTAAGTGATCTCCATCTCCATAAACTTCACATGCAAGCACTGTATATGAATGAACGACTTTTGCTTTCGATAAGTCGGTGGTGTTGAGTGTGGTCTCTATAGGGTCTGCAGTACACGTAAGGTTATCACTAAACACTACAGCCTTTTTTGAATAATGCTTTGCAAGTCTGCTTGGCTCCTCAACAACATATGTAACTATGGTCTTATTGGCATCTACTGGCATTCCTCCCACGCCCGGCTTAACGTAGATTATTACGTATTGACCAGTTGGTACTTTTGTTCTATTTTCAGCAATAACTGCTCCCACGACTTCTAAGCTTGAACTTGCTTCTTCTGTACCCTTTGTTATGGCTTCTCCAGTCTTTTGCACTGCTCCAAAACCCATATTCATGACCACAAAGGCGAAAGCTGCTGCTACCAGTACTATTGCTATCAAGATTATTGCTGTTTCAATGCCTGTCAGACCTTTCTTAAAATTTCTCTTCAATTCTCTCACCTTGAATTTAATTTCTACAAGTTTTAGGTAAGGGTTTCGAATTTTCGAGAATTCGAAAATTCTTGAAGAGGTATATTTAAGAGATGTTTAATAGTTAGTTAGTGAGTAGTGAAAGTGTAAGGTCAAGACAGGAGATTATTGATGAACTCATAAAGCTGAAGGAAGCTATAGAGAGGACACTACTAGACATTAGAGAATTCATGAATAACTTAGAAAATCCTTTCAACTACATAGCACTCGTGACTAAAGACGCAAAGCCTAAAGGAATAGAGATTGATAAAGAGAAGGCAAGCAGTATTGAGTCATCTTCCAAAGCTTCAAGTGGCAAGGATGTGAGTGAGATTAGTAGGAAAATAGAAAAACCTCGTAGCAAGAAAACCTTGAAAGCACATAGCATTAGAGATATTGATGAAGATGAGCTACTTGAAAAACTAGTTAAGAACACCTTAACCTTCACTAAACATGAAGAGTATGAAAAGTCTTCCGATTTAAGTTTCATCAATGCTTTACTGAACATTTACATAATGATTAAGTATTATGGAATTAGTGAAGATAGAGTAGAGACTACATTAAATATTCTACATAATTACGGTTTAATCAGTAGAAGAACATTTAGAATCTACATGGCTGCTCTCGAACTTCTCTCAGAAATCATAGATGTTAGGAATTCCGGAATTGAAGAATTCATCAAATTACTATCATCAATCATGAAGGTTAATGGAAATGAGGTAATGGCAAAACTGTTAATGCTTATACTAAGCCTCTACAAATCTTATGAGGTAGAGGTGATTTAGATGGTTTCTACAGTGGCTGAAGCTATAATTAGCATAGCTGCTATAGTAGCAGCAACTTTTGTTGCTGTAACGATATTTTCAAGTATTTTCCAAATAAGTGATACAAGTTCACTTATACTTTCAAACATCAAAGAAAAGATTGATGTTGATGTAAAGATAATCACAGGATATGTAGCTACAGATTATGTGAAAGTGTGGATTAAAAATGTGGGTAGAGATAGTATTCTTGAAGAATTAATCATTAGATGTGATGTGATGTTTGGTAAGAAGGGAGAGCTTAAGTATATACCTTATCAGAAATATACAGATACATCACCATATTGGAACTACACTATTGTTAATGATTATGTAAATCCCAATACTTGGGATCCTGAAGAAACTATTGAATTAATTATTCAATGGGATACCACTTTAGAGACCGGAGACTACGTTCTAATCTTTACAACATATGCAGGCTCTAGTGATAGAATTGTGATGTCTAAGTAGTATGGCAACCCTTGGCTTACCCATAGTTGCTTTAATAGTTACAATATGTATTCTGTTGATGATAGGTTTCTTAATAATTCTATATAAGAATTACCTAACAACTTATCTAGAAATCACTCAGATTGAACTTAAGAAATTAAGAGGCTGTATTCCTGACTTTAAATTATTGGACTATGATATTGTAAACTATTCAATAATTATGAATATTACAAACCTCTCATGCTCAATAGAGTACAGTAAGTTCATGTATGTAGACTTAGTAATTATCTACATCTCTGAAAATGATACTATTATAGAATGGTTAAAGTATTGTGAAGATGGTGGTCTAGGAACTTGGAGAGTAATCGCTATTTATGATGATATCATTAATCCTATAAATCAACTTTTAAAATCTGGTCTATGGGATGCCGGTGAGACGTTAACTATAAATGCAACTTTAACATCATTACCTGACAAGATTATTCAAATAATCATCACAACACCTGAAGGTTATGTTAAGACACTTACACTCTCTTAACATTTCTACTCCTTCTATAACTGCTTATCAATTTTACTAAAGTATCTTCATCTATTTCTCTACTAAATTTACTAGTAATTTCCTTATACTTCTCTTCAAGTTTATCTTTATCGATAAAGACTATGGAACCTATATCTAGAATTTCAACTTCTCTCTTTAGTGCTATAGCGATGCCTTGTTTGGTGAAGTACTTGATAATTTCCTCTTCATAATTATCAATAATGATTTTAGTAAGTCCCTTATGTATTAAGTAATTGATATCAATACTACTCAATATGTTACTACTGATTACAGGTACTACATTACCACCCATATTTGGATAATAATTTAGTTCATTAAGATCCTCTACCTTAATACCCATGATCACGTCGCCTTTGAGATACTTAATCAATAATTGATTAGTATCGTTAATCATCTTTTCTAACTTATTTATTTTCATTTTTGAACTTTCTAACTCATATTCAAGATTTGAAATTCTTGCTTCTAAAGCTCTGATAGTGGTATCTTTCTTAACTTCGAGATATCTTTCATTTTCTAGTTCCTGGATTCTATACTTCAATTCTTCACAGTGTGATTTAAGTTTTTCAATTTCGCTTACTAGCATCTTCACTCTCTGTTCATACTCCTCTTCAATTTTTCTTAGCTCCTTGATATCTCTTCTCTTATCTTCTCTAATAACGACAATTCTGACTTTATCTTCACTATACTTAGACAATACTTGATCAATTGCCTGTTTTATGCTGTATCCTCTGATTACAAGAGCCTTAACTTCATTAATAGGTACGTTAACGCTTAGAACTCTTACATAATCATCAACTTTGTCAATTTTCGATTTAACGCTAAGGTAGGCTTTATAGGCTGCTGCTAAGGCATCTCTCTGATGAGGATCCTTAACTGTAATTTTAAATTCACTTGCTAATTTGGCAACAATCTCGCTTTTTTCACTCACACTTAAGTCTCTGTCTGGCGAGTATAAGATTGAATTAAGCATTGATGATAATTTTTTAGCATACTCTGGTATTCTTGAAGAATCTACAGCAATAATTAGAGGTATGCCGTACTGTGTTATTATCTGTATAGCTTTTCTTCTACTTAAGTTCTTACCACTATATAGATGTAAAACGTTACCATTAAGATCAAGGATGGCGAGACCAGTAACTATTCCAGGATCTACACCGACAATTACGTATCTATCCTTAATTGAAGTTTCAACTATCTTTTCATCATAACTAATCGCTGCATATCTTATTGTCTGTGTTGGTATGGATTCTATACTTACCTTAATATCGATACTTCTGATAGGCTTGATTAACGATCTAACTATTGCTTTACTTGCATATACTATGAAAGTTGCTGATCTTAAGGCTTCAGAATCTGATTGATAGAAAAGGTCGTAATCTATCTTATGATTATCGAGTACTCTCTTGATATCATCAACAATTTGTTTAACTCTATGTGCAATATTTCTTTCAAATCTATTTCTACTCATCCCCCCTTGATTTGTCGAGATTGATGCTTTAACGATGATTTTAGTTTCAGGTTCGTATAGCTTTACAATAGAGCCAACTCCTTGACTTGCAAGTAATGTTAAGTATATGGCTGTACTCTCTGGATCTAACTTTCCTACATCAATGTTTAATCTATCTTTCACTAAGTTTTCTAAAGAAATTTCTTTTCCTGGCTCTACCATAGTTACCTGAATAATGTTTATGGTGAAGGGTAGCTTGGCAAGTTTCTTGATAAAGTCTTTACCAATCTCTAAGATCTCTCTTACATTATCTATGGCTATGATTGATGGTTTATACTTTTTAATAAGTCTATAAAGCTCATATGAATTTACAATCCCTTTATCAATAATGTTTCCTGAACTATATACTGCATATGCATATAGATCTCTACTATAGACATCAATACCTAGTATACAGCTATCACGTAGTAATTCAACAATATTCACAAGCATTTAAAGGTTAAAACTATTAAATACATTACTATACATAAAGTCTACAATTTTCCATTTCTATAATGATAATCATTAAGTGAAGCTTATAGTCTTCTCAATTCTTGAACTTCTTTCATCATTGATGTCTTTAATCTAGAGCTTAGACAGAGAAAGGTATATATTTTTCAAAACTAACTCTAAGTCTCATGCGTTGGCATTGGTCTGTCACTGATGATGAGATTATAGATAGAGTATTTAGACGTTATGGTATCAAAGTTACATCTGACCAGATTGTTAAGGCTAGAGGTCATGAGTATAGAATTAGTTGGAAAAAGGCGATTGAAGTTGCTAGTTTTATAAAATACTTTACGTTAAAGCAGGCAGAGGACTATCTAAAGAAGGTTATCGAACTTAAAGCACCCATACCTATTAGAAGATTCACTAGAAAACAAGCTCATCATACTACACCATGGAGAGGTTGGCCTATTGCTAAGTGGCCTGTCAAAGTCTCTAAAGCTTTTCTTGAAGTTCTTGAAAATCTTGAAAATAATGCTATATACAAAGGACTTGATATTAATAGGGTTGTACTTATACATGTAGCTACACATAAAGGTATAAAGATCAGAAATTACATGCCTAGAGCATTTGGTAGAAGTACACCATGGTTTCAAGATACGGTACACATTGAAATTATTGGAGTGGAATTACCAGAGCAGAATGTACCTAAATATCTAAAATTAATACCATTTAAATAAATATTTTGAGGATTCAGCAAGTCCTTATCATCAAGAATCAGTGCTGCAATGGGTCATCACTAATAGAGTTAAGTAATCTTAGTTAATAAATTTCTTATCCTAACTATTGCTTCTAAGGTATGTTCTCTTTTAGTTAAATCTGTACGTGATAGTACGAGAAGTGAAATTATAATTCTTAATAATTCTTTCAAGCTACTTACTGAACCTTTAAATACTATTAACACCAACCCATCATTAAGAATCCATATGTTAAATTTTAATTTTAAAAAGTTATGTACAGTATCTAGATTGTTCATCACTACTTCATCAGTGACCTCTCCATACTTTACCTTAAGCTCAGGTAGATAGAGGTCTATTATTAATTCCTTCTTCACGCAGCTTCCCTCCTTAATTTTTGAACCTAAATATTCCATTAACACTAACACCTCACCATTACTCATATAGTACATGGTTATGGTTCGAGGTTTACCATTAGTGAGTATTGAGTACTTTGTAAAAAAGATTGAAGCTACAGCCTTAACGTAGTTACCTTTGACTCTATATGCATAGACATCATGAATGCCTAACTTAGTTCCATAATTTCGTTCTAGGTCTAGGACGTACTGAATGAATGAATCTACATTACTCACTGGCTTGTAAATGCTTTAACTTTAAATATAAGTATTGCGAAAGTAGGAGTAACTGTGAGAATGACTGTGTGAATTGATGAGGGCTGTCATGACTGAATGTTGATGAAGAATCGAGGTTCTGAACTTTACGTTCAAGATATCTCTATTGATTATCTTCTAAGGATTAGAATATCACGATTTAATTTAATAAGACGTTGAATTAATACTTTTAGAATAAATCCTAAAGTAATGACAATCACAACACAGAGAAGTATTCCAATACCTAGAGTTAAAATTGATAGATTAATTAAGTACTTGATATATCTTAGTGAGAGAGGTGAGGTAAGTGTTAAAGAGCTGAAAGATTCTAACCTAGACTTTGGTAGAGGTAGAGGTGACATTACTAGATTTTACAAGATGATACAGCTCGTAGAAATTCATGAGGATAAGGTAAGACTTACGAGAAGTGGAAAAACATTATGTAGATACTTAAGTACAAATACATTACTTGGATACAATATGTTTCATAAAATACTCTACAATAAGATCATACCTTATAGATTAATGATTGATCTAGTGTGTAAGTATGGAAGTATGAGTGAACATGAACTGTACCTAATGGTTAATGAGGAGTTAAGTAAGATCTCACCATCATCTTGGATAAACAATGTTGCATATAAGACCTTACTCGGATTAGCACTTGATCTTAAAGTTGTTGAAAGAAGGGGCAAGGAAGTACTGTGCAATGTAGCTTCAAATTATGAAGAGATCTTCAGAAAGTGCTTACTAGATGCTAGTGTAGATATGTCGGGTAGATACGTAATTTCAATTAGTGAGTTCTTGAAGTGTATAGAAAGTGAGGGACTTAGAATACCTGTAGAGAACATTCAAAACTTAGCAAGCATAGAGCCATTAATAACACCTAAACTTTCAAGTAATAATGTTGAGTATGTAATTATTAATGACTTAGACTTATTTATTAGGGAATTGTTGAGAATACTTGAAGATATTAGTGATAGGTTAAGTGATGATCATGGGAACGTCTGAACTTTGATGATGGTTTGATTGGCTGATCTACTCTCTCTTCAATAAAGTCAATGCCTTACTTAGAACAATTCTTGCTAATTCTCTCTTATGTACTCTTCCTGTCCTCTCAATTTCTCCATGCTTAGTAATTATGTAAACATCATCGTGTAATGTTGAGAAACCTAGTCCCTTACTAACGTCATGTGCAATAGCTACATCCCATGAACACTCGCTTATCTTCTTCAAAGCTGCATTTATAAGTTCTTCATCACTAACATTTACCTCGGCTTTAAAACCAATAATGATAGCATCTTTCTGTCTACTTCTCACACTACATGCAATTTTTGGAGCCTTAGTAAGCTCTATACATAATTCATCACAATCACTGCGAAGCTTACCTCTTACTCTATTCTTCACAGTATAATCTAGAGGTGCTGCTGAGAATATAATGATATCGAATTTTCTACTTTCAATAATCTTCATAGTTGTCTCGTACATTTCAAGGACACTCTCTACCCTAACTAGCTCTACATCTTTTGGAAAATTAATACTCACAGGTCCTGTAATTACCGTAACGTTTGCGCCTCTAGCTTTTGCCTCTCTAGCAAAGTAGAGACCTGTAAGACCACTACTTGGTGTCGTTATGTACTTAACATCATCTATGTATTCCCTTGTAGGTCCTGTAGTTATCAGCACATTTAATCCCTTCATATCCTTTGCACATAAAGTGTCGATTACACATTCAACAATCTCATCATTAGGTAGTATCTTAGCCTTACCCTCTTCAATTATGGGTTCAATGATATGTACATTTTCATACCTTGTTAACTTATTGAGATTATCTCTGAATACTGGGTTCATGTACATGGACAAATTCATTACTGGTATAATGATTAACTTTTTCCTAAAACCCATAATGACTGAAGCTGAGAGTGTAACGACATTATCACTAATTCCTTGAGCAATCTTGCTTATGGTATTTGCTGTTGCAGGAACAATAACTAAAGCATCAGCCTTTGAACATAAATTAACATATTCTACATAGCCTGAAACTTCAGTAATGACATCATTACCTGTAGCCCATCTCATAATTTCAGGATTTAGGAAGCTCCTAGCAGTACTGGTCATTAATGTCTTAACTTCAGCTCCATGTTTAATTAACAATCTAGCAAGGTCAGGTACTCTGTATATTGCTACCGAACCTGTAAGACCGAGAAGAATGAATTTACCATTAAGTAAATTACTTAACTTACTTCTAATGATCTCAATATTCTCCACAAACAACATAGTTGATACAAATTTTAAAAAATCAATCTTTCATATCTTATGACCTTTCTAACATGACTTTATTCTCTAAGGAGATATCGATGAAGATTGTGGAAAGCTATATAGGAAATATTTTCAGAAATGTCTTCTTAAATCTTTCAACTCACCTTATGTACTTAATCTTTGCCAATCAAGATAATTCATTTTCAAGAAGTTACATAATATAGTCTATGGAGATAAGAGGGTATGAAGTTGGTAATATCTGGTGCGGCCGCCGGGATTTGAACCCGGGTTCTGCGGCTTGGGAGGCCGCCATCCTAGACCAGGCTAGACTACGGCCGCTTTGGTTTATTAATTAATTTCCCTCTTAAAAATCTAAATACTTAGTGATGAATAGATAGGCCTCTGAAGTGTGATGTTGGGGCTATACTCTGAAAGTTACAGTTAAGTATTTATTATCTAAAGGGCCACTATATATTGTGAAAGAATGTCTTCACTATATTACGATCTAATACCTACAGGTATTGAAGGGCTTGATCAAGTATTAAATGGTGGTCTACTTAGAGGTAGGACATACTTAGTAACTGGAGAAACAGGTACAGGAAAAACCCTTTTCTCACTTTCATTTCTCATAAATGGTGTTTTAAAATATAATGAGCCAGGAATATATGTCTCAGTTGATGAAACTTATGACCAACTCGTCAATGGTGCAAGAAGATTTGGCTGGGATCTTGAAGAACTTAGAGAGAATGGCTATCTAGAAATACTAATTCCAGAGATGGACCTTGTTGAAAAAATTAGAGAAAAAGATCCAACCACTATTGCTAAGTCCTTAGTACTAACTATCAGTGAGTACGTTAAGGCTCTTGGTGCTCAGAGACTAGTTATTGATCCCATAGCACCACTTGTCACTCTTGAGAAAGATGTTCAAGTTCTTAGAGAGTACATTAGAGCTCTAGTTTTAGGTATTGAACGTATGGTCGGAACAACAACAATAATAACTACAGAAATACCTACAGGTTCAGTAGCCATCTCTAGATATGGCGTTGAAGAGTTCCTAGCTGCAGGAGTCTTTATCATGGGTATCGCCAAGACAGTTAATGGTGACTTTAAGAGATACATGTTTATTAGAAAGATGCGTTGGCAAAATGTTCAACCAATAATTTATGAAATAGAAATTAAGCCAGGCATAGGCATTGTTATTAAAGATCAAATAAAGAACATACATACACTACACTATGCGTCAACATTCATGTTGTGATTCTTGTCCCTCCTCACGTCTTTTAAGTCTCTCTTCAATATATTCACCAAAGAAGAACCATAATGCAAATACTCCAATTGAAAGTCCAATGCCGATAGATATTCCATTAACGAGAGCACTTTTAATTTCTGAACTAAGTGCTGTTAAGTCTATGAGTAGTGAAAGAATTAGTAGAAATGCCATTAACATTACGAAACTTTTCAGTTTTTCCTCAATTCTAACAAGACTTACAAGTGAAGTTAGCCCTAAAATGGCAATTAATGATAAGATAATAACGCTTACAAATCTTGCAACATAGTTAAGACCTTCATTATAAGCGGTTACAAGTTCTGGAGCTATTAAGTGTAAAATTCCTGCAATTATTGCAAGAGCAATACCTAGATCTGCAAGAATGATAGTTATCCTAGTTAAAGGTATGTAAGTTCCTGTCATTCTTTTTATGAACTCTTCAATCCTACCCTTCTCTAAGACAAATTTAATGAGCATATTTACACCCTTTACTGCCAGTATACCAACAAGCACTATTAAGATACATACCGCGAATTTAGGTGCTGTTTGTGCAATCTCAATACCTATCTCCCTAACAGCTCTATATATGATGTCTGTTATATTGCCTATCTCAAAATTAATACTCATGAAGCATCTACTTGACGTAGTTATTTATAATTACTTCGCAAATAATAACTATCTTTCAGAAATTTAGAAATCAAGAATAGTTATGAATAGAGATTGTACTTTCTTTAAAATTAAGAAACACTATTCTTTTAAAATATGCATAGAATAACTATAAAGAGAGCTACACAGAAATGATTAAGTGATGACTCTAGTTAAAAACTTAATCAAGAAGCAACCTATCACTACATCCCCTAATAATACATTAAGAGAAGCCGTAAACTTGATGTCCATTAATGGTGTTGGTTTTCTCGTCATTACTGATAGTAACAATAAAGTTCTTGGAATTCTCTCTGAACGTGATATAATTAATGCACTAGCTAACAATATAGATATTGCTAAAGCCAGGATTAGCAAGATCATGAAGACTCGCATCATTAAGATTAGAGAAAACGAAAGTGCAGTTAAAGCATCATCACTAATGCTTAAACACAACATTCGTCACTTAGTCGTCGTCAATGATAGAGATGAGCTTATTGGTGTTCTCTCAATACGTGATCTACTGACAACCAGTAATCCAGTGCTTAGAAAAGTTGAATATGTAAAACTTGAGGAACTTGATGAATGGTGGTTTGGGTAAGTTCATGCACTCATCTATTAACTATGGACTATAAGGACAGGGATAGTTTTGCTACAAGGAGTTATACTTAATAACTTTAAACTAAAGTTTGAAGATTGAAAATGATATTTATAATTCTGAAGTTTCTCAAAACCTTAAAGCCACTCTTAAGAAAGAGAGGATTCATAGCATCTACAATTTTCCTCTTAACAGTACTCTTCTTCACGTATTTGTTCAGCACAATAGAGCATATAAATTACTTCACATCCCTGTACTGGACTATAATCACTATGGCTACAATCGGTTATGGAGATGTTGTGCCAAATACATATATTGGTAAGATATTAGCAATGATAGTAGCTTTTACGGGTATAGCTATCTACACACTCTTTATCTCATTACTTGCTGAGAGAGTTGCAAGTATAAATATTAAGAAATTTCTAGGATTACTCCCAGTGAATCTTAAGAATCACATAATTCTAGTTGGTTGGAATGAGACTTCGAAAGAAACAATTAGAGAATTGAAAATTGGTAAGCCAGAGAGTAAAATCGTCGTTATAGTACCTCACGATGTTAGAGAACCTCTACTTAGTGATTTACATGTAATTGTTGGTGATGTGTTGTCTGAAGAAACTTTAAGAAGAGCAGGTGTTGATCATGCAAGTCACGTGATTATAACACTTGATGATGACTCAAAGACCGTTCTCTTAACATTACTAATCAGAAAATTAAACAGGAATGTAAAGATAATAGCCGAAGTTTTAAGTTTTAAGAATGTAGATTTCATAAAGTCAGCAGGTGCTGATAAAGTAATACTTTCTAAAGGATTGTGTGGTAGATTAATTGCAAGTGCTGTTTTTGAACCAAGTGTTGTAGATTTCATAGAAGACGTAACTACAAGTACTTACGGTAATGACATAGTGGAAACTCAAATACGAGAAGTAATAGGAAAAACTGTAAGTGAAGCATTAAGTATAGTTAAGGAAAAGTACGACGCTATAATGATAGGTCTTGTGAGGAACGGTAAGGTGATTGTAAATCCACAAGCAAGTCTAAAGATACGTGAAGATGATAAGATATTAATAATTGAAAAAACTAGAAGACATAGTTATAGAGATTAATTGGAGAAAAATTATTTTTAAATCCTTAACAGTAATTTTCCTAACCACCTTTGAGAGACCCGAAATGGGTCTCTATGATAAGAGTGACTTGTCCCCCGCAATACATTTATTACCTACCGATTAACTCATGAACATTACATACATTAACCAATCTTGAAGCCTTCTCTTGAAGTTTAGAATCTTCAGTCACAAGCGTTAGATTGTGATTCTTAGACAAAACTATATATGAAGCATCATAAAATGTTAATCCTAATCTTAATGAAACATCAAGTATTTGACTTTCTAAACCACGAATATCAAGTACATTTACATAATTAGTAATACGTCTAAGTACATCGAGCATTAACTTACCATCATCTTCACCTAGCTTCTTATCTACATAAACTTCACCCCAAATGATATTTCCCAACTCATACAGTGATAACACATTAATGTATTGACCATATAGCAGTTCAACTTTACCCAACTTTAACGTTAATAATATTGAAGAGGTTTCGAAAAGATAATTCATAACTTGATCACTTCTTCTCTATCCTTTCTAACCTTATGCACAATTTCTTCAATACTCAACTTATCAAGTACTTGACTCAACATTTTAACATCTTTTTTCAATTTCTCAAGCCTTCTCCTCTTAACCTCCTCTTCAAGAGCCTTCCTAAGAAATTCAAAAATATTAATACCAAGCTCTTCAGCTTCTCTCTTCAGCTCTTCAGGAACTTTAGTAGATACAGTAACCAATCTACCCATACAACAACTCTTCAAAAATACTCAACTATAAACCTAACTTCAAATAATTAACAACTTAGTAAAGAGACTAGACCAAAAGTACCTTATAAAACTTTCTAACAAAATAGTATGTAGAGGTCTACATGAACAAAACAACAAACAAAATAGAATTACCCAGAAAGTACTGCACAAGTAAGTTAGAGAATGAGGTTTTGAATAGGTTTTCAACTCTTGAAGACATGATTAAAGAATTGAAAATAAGGTACAAAGCTGATATTAGAGCTGAATGGCATGTACAGAAAATGAGAAATGGAACTACTGTTGCTTATGAACTTAGAATATACTTCACATCACCTAAAGCAACTTCTACACAAATAGCTAATGAAACTGTTGAGAAATTGAGAAGACTAGGTTATGGGGCATGTAGAAGACCAAAAGATACTTTTGTAACTGTAAGAAAAGGTAAAGAAGAACTAGCAATAATACTTCATAAACTTGGAATATTGAAAGAACTAATACCTAAAAATGCTCCAGAAAAAGTAAAACAAAACATAGAGAAAGAATTGAAGAAATTTGAACAAGGAGTAACAATATGCGAAGTACATGAAGAAGAATTGTATGAATTTTACAATCAATTAGTAGAGTATATAAATGATAGATTTCAAAAACTAGCACAAGAATATAAAAATGAAGAAAAAGCACTTAAAGAAGTTAAGAAAGAATTTCAAAACACATACATAAAACTACCATTAACAATAAATGAAATAAGAAAAAGAATACAAGAAAATGAAGACTACATAACCTGGCTAACAATCTGTGATGCTGTTATAAGTATGATTGTTGATGATAATGTGGACTTACTAGTATACGGATCTACAACTCATGAATTACCAACAATAGTAACTAAAACTTTAGGTTTTATCAAGTTATCGATAACAGGAAAAGACAATAAATCAGAAAAACTACACGTGGTAGTAACGTGTAGCAATTATATAGCTAAAGAACTCTTTAATCAAGAAATACCAGAAATAGATAATATATTGAGAAAGGTAAGAGATATACTAAATACAGCGAAAAGTGTACTAGTACATTACTTAAAGGCACTTAAAATAGAATTAGAAGAGAACACTAAAATAAGTGAAGTCAATAAGATTTTGAAAGAACTATACACAAGCAATAGAATAACATTTGAAGAAGTAAAAGAGTTAGCAGAAATGTATAAAGGAACGATAGCACAATACGTTAAGGAACCTATAAGAGCTCTTGCAGGAGAAATAGATGGAGATGGATTTGTAGAAAAAAGAGGAGAGAATGATTATGGAGTAGGAATATCATTTGCACCATACACGGTAAAAGGATTTGCAACATTACTCCTACTGAAGTATCTTGAAGCTAGGAAATTACTTATGATCAATGACTTTAGTGAAGCTGGATAGAGTATGAAAGTAAGGTTATTACCCAATACTAGACAAGATTTAATTAATTTTATGAACCATCCTGAGAGGTTAAATAGGATGGAACTCCTAAGTAAAAAGTCAACAATAAACATGATCTTGCAATCAATAGTAGACATTTCTAATGTCATAACGGCCGTTAAGGATATGCTTAATCTTCTAAATCGTTATGGGATTGACATTAGAGGAGAATTGAAGATCTGGCATGATAGAGGTTCGAGAACTTTGAAACTTTGCTTAAGCTTGATAAGAAGAAAAGGTGACATCGATGTTAGACTAATAGATGTGGCTGATAAAGTAGTTGAAGTACTTAAGAGGCATGGATTAAGTGCTAGAAGACATTCGAAATCAGCAATCATAGAAATAAGTAAAGGGAAAATTGAATTAGCATACATACTATCAAAACTAAATCTGTTAGAAGGTACAATAGCAAGTAAAGTAAGTCAAATTAAAGGTCATATACCTAAGATTCTCTTAGCAAGATTAGAAGAATTAAAAATTATGGATCAAGAAATTGAAGAACAGCTAAAAAGGTATGGATTAACTAAGTATTATTAAATTTTAAACAAGCATGATTGATATCAAATCCTTCTTTCAGAGAATTTTTAGTCTTCATTATCATCCCAGTCTTACTACATAGAGTCTTGAAGAAGAATCTTAGTACTAAAAAGCAGCAGTTACCACTCATCAAATCAATAGATCAGTGTTGTTGTATCATCATACTTGAAGCATTATTCCTAATTTGACTCGAGAACATACATGACTATTAAGTAGTAAAGTTTTGCTACAAGTCCATTAAGAAGATTAAAGAGCTAGTATAAAAGGAGGAATTACAGAAAGTATTAGATAAGAAAAGACATCAAGAAAGTAACCTTATCCTCTTATTTCACATTTGGACTGAATCTAGTCAAAGAATCTCAAGAAAAAATTGAAACATCACATTTACTCGGCAGAATTGAAGTAAGATCACGAATGAAGTTATGAAAATTATTGAAGATTCACAAAGTATAGTGAAGCTAAGTTGAGTGGTATTTGAGCAAATGTATACATAATATAAAGACCTCATGTTAAGGCAGTATGGTATAGTGACGAATGTCACAAAGATGGTAATATTTTCATATGTATTACGTATTACACTCTGCGACCCCTCCTTCCGCCCGGGGGCCTAATGGTGTTGTGGGGTATGGGTGTTGTGTCTTCGATTCTTCCTATTATTAGTCCTGCTCTTGCTAGTGCTCTTATGGCTGCTGCTGCTCCTGGTCCTGGTGTTTTTGGTCCGTATCCTCCTGGAGCTCTTACTTTGATGTGTATGGCGTTTATTCCTCTTGCCATGGCTAGCTGCGCTGCTTTGTATGCTGCCATCATGGCTGCGTAGGGGCTTGGTTTGTCTCGGTCTGCCTTAACTACTTGTCCTCCGCTTACTCTTGCTACAGTTTCTGAGCCTGTTAGATCTGTAATGATTATTATGGTGTTGTTGTAGCTTGAGTAGATATAAGCTACGCCCCATCTTAACTTTTTACCAAGAAAAGTTGTCTGTACTGGCTTAATTTCTGGCTTAATCTCTACTTTCTCCTCCACCTTAACTTCACTATCTTCACTCATTAAAAATGCAGGTAAAGAACCTATTCAAAAAGCTTACTTTCTCATTCTTGAAGTAATGCTCATGATCTTCTCAGCACTACCTCTTAAATCTTCAATGATCTTAACCAACTCTTCCGGTCTTATAGATATTATGATGAGGTTTGCAAAAATTTTAGCTAATTCTTCACTAGATTTGATTTTAATCATAGATAAGGCTGAGGTAGGTATTGGAGGTATAGGTAAAACTCTACTGAGAAATTCAAGAATAGTCTGAACAAATTTCTCTGGCTTTTCAAAACTGAGCATAAAGACTTTAGTCAATACCTTCTCTAACTCCATCTTTAACTCCTCAACATCACTACTCATGATTATTAAGTCCTTTTCAGAGTTTAAAAAGCAAACTCACACTAAAACTCGTAATGAGAGCTCAACATGAAATTCTAGAAATTGAACCTATAATTGAGGTCATTATTGTCAGTGATTCTAGATTCATCAAAATTTTGAAAGAGAGTGTTTACGATATTGGTGAAAGTGGCGAGTATGTGTATAAGTACTTCAAGGAGAAGAACTTCAAAATCTACTACCCCATAATTATACCAAACTCTAAGAGTGTCATCAAATCAACAATTAAGTACCTAATAAGGAGGTTGAATGTGAATACCGTAATCACGATAGGTGGTACAGGAATTTCTAAGAAAGATAAGACAGTAGATGCTGTTTTAGAACTTAGTGAGAAGATTGTTGAAGGATTTGGAGAACTTTTTAGAAGATATAGTGAGGAAGAACTTGGTCCTCATACAATACTTTCAAGAGCATGTGCAGTAGTTTATAGAAAAGCTATAATCTTCACATTGCCTGGAAGTTTAAATGCCGTTAAGATTGGCGTTGAAAGAATAATAGGACCTACACTTAAACATATACTTTCAGAGATTTATCGCTAAAGTCTTCTTATCTCAATCTTCACATCACTTTCACTAACATCAATAATTGCACAATTTCCATAACGTAAAGGTCCTGGATTAACAATTACTGTATCTTCAACTCTATCAATACCAACAGCTTCATGTATATGCCCATGAAGACCAAGAATTGGTCTATACTTCTCTATAAATTCTCTAACACTTAAA
Source organism: uncultured Thermoproteaceae archaeon (assembly GCA_964390355.1). Classification (GTDB taxonomy): domain Archaea; phylum Thermoproteota; class Thermoprotei; order Thermoproteales; family Thermocladiaceae; genus CAYMHS01. The sequence goes on from CAYMHS010000010.1 coordinate 32,097, forward strand.
CTACCTACATGAGCACCACTATACAGCATATCTATTCTTGTATTTAATGGTGGGGTATGTGAGACTAAGATTAATCTACTACTTAACTTATCGATACTTATCTTCTCACTATTCAAAACCTTGCTTAAAGTCTTCTCCAATATACTCTCTAACTCGTCCTCAGAAAATTCTAAAGGTGTATTGAATGGTGTATATCCTGAACCTCCAAGACCAACAAATATGTATTTACCATACTTGAAGTAATTTCCATGAAGATTTACAATATTTTCCTCACTAGGAATATCTAATGCTTCTCTTGGATCACAGTTTCCAGGAACGTATAGTACCTTCACATTTAACTTCCTAAACTCTTCAAGCACTCTTAAATACTCATTTAAATCTTCACCACACTCAATTAAATCTCCTGAAACAACTATTAAATCGGCATCGATTCTTTTAAGTAGCTCTAACTTATCTGTATAGCTATGAATATCTGTTACATGTATAATCTTCACGAGTTCACGATATGTCTGTAGAATATTTAAACAATTATCTCCATAAATATTGAGTATTGTTTTAAAGTACGATTTAAATATTGTTGGAAGTATCTAGTAAATCATGTCTGAATTTAGAGAAGAAACTGGGGATGAAATTGAGGAGAAGCTCGAAGAAACTGAAAGCATAGAAAGACAAGAAGAAATTGTTAAAGAAATCCCTGAAACAATTACTGAAGAAGTTGAAGAGAAGATCTTCAAATTAATGTTTCCAAAAGGCAAAGATGTTAGATATGTATTTACAGCATTAGCATCACTACTCCACGAAGCCAACTTAGTAATTTCACCTGAAGGTTTAAAATTAAAGTCAATAGATCCCTCAAAAGTCTCTCTCATAGTTCTAGAAATACCAAGTGCCAATCTTGAAGAATTTCAAGTACCACACGAAGTTAAAGTTGGCTTAATCTTCGACTTGATAAAGAATGTGGCTAAGAGAATGAAGGCTAGAGAGAAAGTAGAATTCATAATTGACAGGATAAAAAATAGATTCTACATAACCATATATAGCAAGAAAGGTAGAGAAGGCGGTATATATAGGAAGTTCGGTTTTCCCATAATTAGTATTGCTGAAGAGGAAATTCCAGAACCAAGCTTAACATATCCTGTAAGAATTAAAATGAATATAGACACATTTACAGACTTAGTAGCCGCTGCTGACGAGATCTCAGACTCAATATCACTCATAGCAAAGCCAGACTCTCTAATAATTCGTGCAGTAGGTGAAGGTGGAAAAATGCTTGAAGCAGAGTATTCTAGAGATGATGAGGTTTTTTACGAATTTGATGTTAATGAGGCATGTGAAGCAACATACGCAAGCGAGATGATACTAGATTTCACAAGACCTATGAAACAGATTAGTGAAACAGTAACTATTGAATTTTCAAGTAATAAACCGTTAAGATTAACTTACGAATTCTCTATAGGTAAAGTACTATTCATGTTAGCACCAAGAGTAGTTTAAAAATTTTTAAAAGAAGAATTTCTTCATAATTATAGGTGAGTAGAAGAATCATAATAATGACAGGTAAAGGTGGAGTTGGTAAGAGCGTCATATCATTAGCTACAGCTTTAAAACTTCTAGAACATGATTATAAAGTAGTACTTGTTAGTAGTGATCCTGCACATACAGTTCTGAACTATATTGAAGTTAAATCAAAAAATAATGAAGTATTAAACGTATGTAAGAATTTTGATCTAATCTGTATAGATCCTGTTCTTGAAGTTATGAGAAAGTTCAAAGCACTTTCAGAATACATGCTTAACTGGTTCAAAAGTAGAGGTATTGATGAAGCTTTAGCATATGAATTAGCTATGCTTCCTTCAGTTACAGAATCCATGGGTCTCTTAAAAGCTTTAGAACTCTATGAAAACCCAAACTACGACATAGTAATTCTCGATACCGTACCTTCAGGTGAAGCATTAAGATTACTATACCTACCAAGAATTGTCAGTTCAATTCATAAGAGATTAATGAAGGCAAGTTTCACCTTTGCTAAAACTGCAAGTAAATTCCTATCACTACTAGTAGGTTGTGGCGAATATTTTAGTAAAATGGTTAGTGAAGAAGAAGGTTTCTTTAATGCACTAGAAAAATTATCTCAAATAATTGAAAAACCAGAAATAACGAGTATTAGAGTTATTGCAAATCCAGATGCTTCAAGTGTAGATGTTGCTATTAGAAGCGTAGGTTACGCACAAATTTTCGGATTGAACGTTGACTTAGCAATTCTCAACAAGTACATACCTAAAGAGAAAAGTACAGAATTACTGGACACTTGGATTAAAAATCAAGAAACATATTTCAAACAACTTGAAAGTAGTATACACCCCATACCCATAAAGGTACTACCTCTCTTCAATGAAGAGCTTAAAGGAATTGAGAAGTTAAGACTTGCAGGTAACATCATCTATGGTGATGAAGATCCTGCCAAAATATTCTACACAGGTAAAGTTATGAGTATTAAACGCTTAGGCACTGAGTACGTTGTTGAATTTTCACTTCCAAGCGATATTACAGACTGTCTAGATATCATTAAGCAGGGTGATGAGTTAATAATCACGTTAAGATCAAGTATTGGTCTTATTGAGAAGATACTACCACTTCCTGTCATGCTTAGAACAGCAACACCAGTAAGAGCAGAATTTGAGAGAGGTAAACTCACAATATACTTCACAAGGTAGTCAGCTCGTCTCTTCCCCAATCATCAATCATTATATCAACCCTACATCATCTACAGTAAAACTCAAGTTAATATTTTTAAAGTTAAGTCTAGAAACTACAGTTCAAAGCATAGGGTAAAGCTATGGGTAATAGAAAATTTAGAAAAATAGGTGTTGGAGGCACTTTTGAGATAATACATTCAGGTCACATTAAGTTAATAAGTACGGCATTAAGCCTTGGTAATGAAGTTATCTTTGGAATTACAAGTGATGACTTTGCTTCTAAGTATAAGAACTACAAGGTAAAGCCATTAAGAGTACGTGTCCTTAATCTTAAATCTATAATTCATCAAATAGACAGCGAGGCTAGATATAGTATAGAAATTCTTGACGATCCTTACGGTTCAGCCGTTAACGATAACTCTATGAATGCTATTGTAGTAAGCATTGAAACATTATTGAGAGCTTTTGAGATAAATGAAATTAGATCTCAAAGAAAATTAAAACCTCTTCATCTAATAGTCATTCCTATGATAAGAAATGGTTATGGTGAAAAAATATCAGTTTCACTCATCAAAAGTCTTATAGCAAGTAAAGAGTCATCTAGATCTTCAAAGAACATCTAATACAGTCACTCAAAGCTGCTATAATATTATTGATATAGTTTTGTCTATCTTTACATGTCGAAACTTCAAGAATAACTTCACCAGTGCCGAACTTTTCGACTCTTAACGGCACTTCACTCTTATACTTCATCTGCTGTAGATAATTAAATATTGAATCAACATAAGTTAATGAAACTTCACTCATGAAATACTCAACCAAGTACATACTTAACAATCTTCTCATTCTCATATAATTGCTTAAAGTTCCCTCTAGGCTCAGACCTATGCCTATCTTTTCAAGTTCATTTCTAGCATATTTTAAGTATATTTCAGTATTGAAAGTTGATGTTATGATGTGTCTTAAAATGTTCATACTTAACTTTAAAGTCTTCTCAACATGTTGAGGTTCTACATTATTTTCATTATCATTACTTGAATGATAAACATCCCAATAATGATCAATACTTGAAATCGTGATGGTGGGTACTCCCATGATCTCAAAATTTAGAGAATCAAAGTAGGGTATGGGCTCTCTAATATTTACATCTAACATGTCTGGAAGTTGCATCTTAACATCACTTGTCGTGTACACTATGGGTCTCCTACCAATTACATCAAGATTAAGAACATATTCAATATGCTCTACTTCATTACCTAACCACTTAACGTACATTTGAGAACCATAAGCCCAATATAATGTTGAATATTTAGGACTACCTAACTCTTCAGCCGTGAAAAGTATTAACTTTATGTTCTTTCTACATTTATCACTCCTATACCACTTAATGACTTCTCTAAAAAGCTCTATGGAAAGTCCAACACCCAAACAATTATCTGAAAATCCACATAACCAATGATCATAATGTGCCGAGATTACGACAGTTTTTTCACTTCTATTTTCAAAATTCACAATAATGTTGTAACTAGTACTTAGTTTCATCTCTACATCGCTATGAATTTCTATCTCGTCGTTTAGGTAATATTTTTTCAATTTTTCACCATAATTTTTAGGTACTGAGACTACAGGTATGCTTAATGGTGTTGAACTTGACCATGTATAGTCTTCCCTTGAGGTAATTACAATTCTTCTAAAAGTCTCTGGATAAGGATCAATAAAGATTAACCCTATAGCGCCATTTTTAAAAGCTTTAATATATATGAACTTTGCATCATCCAGATCTTCAGGAAAAGGTGTTATCAGGATCTTACCTGAACAATTATTTAAATCATCTGTTAACTTAGCTTTAACTAACCCTCCACAAGTTAATGGTAAACTTAATGCTTTGAACGATTCATCTCTAGTATTGATTATTGTGTACTTATCTTTCCAATGAAGTACTTCTAGAGGCATTAAGTGATAAGTTAGTTCTGGATAATCAATTTGGGAAAGTATGTATTGAATGAATTTCTTCTCAAAAGTATGACCTGCTATGAAGTCGTGAATTTTTGAACATTCTCTAGCAATTTCAATACATAATCTTCTCATACAGTTAACTACTTAACTAGACCTTTATAATTAAGACTTATGATTTTAAGATTGTTAAGATTTCTGATAAGTCTATGCGTAATGTTAATAATTCTATACCTGATCTCTAGAAGGATTGAAAGTAATGAATTAATGTTTAGAATTTTTAAGAAAATTTTGAAGAAGATATAAAAATTTAGAGACAGTTTCATAGTCTTTTCTCTTTCTAACTTTAACTATAGCACTCTTAATCCATGGATATCGATTTATCAAATATCTTGAAAGTATGTTTATCAATGTCATTCCTTCACTATTCAAATAACCTTTAGAATAGTACATGGAGTATGGATTTTCAAGATCCTGAATTATTTTAAAGATGAATTTAAGATCAGAACCCGAGTCCTCGTCACTTCTCAGAGGCCTGTTCTTACTCTTCATCGTCACTTTTCTAAACTTAGCTGGAAATTTATTAAATTAGCTAAAATGGTACACAAGATAGAGATAAGAAAGAACAAAGTCCATCCAATACTTGCTAAAATACTATGTATTGGTAATTGCACAATAGATTACATACTCGAAATTAATCATCAGTTATGGAGTTTAGGTGTTGAATTTATAATTCTTGAAGGAAATCTTATAATAAACAACGTTAAAATACTTGGTAAAGGTCAAAATAGTATTGTTGTTAAATGTAAGTTAATTGATAGTGATGATGTATATGCATGTAAGATTAAGAGGTATGATTCACCTAGAAGTGACCTATTAAGAGAAGCCTCAATATTAAGATTCATCAATGATTTTGGGATTGGACCAAAAATTATCAACTTCTCAAGATATATAGAGATCATGGAGTACATCGATGGTACTTCATTAAGTGAATGGATTAATCGAAATCCTGAGAGTGAATCTATTAGAAGAATTGTTAAAGATGTATTAACTCAGGCATATACATTAGATAAGTTAGGAATTACTCATCTAGAATTGTCTAGAGCTCAAGAACATTTAATGATTACTAGAGACTATAAAGTAAAGATTCTCGATTTTGAGACTGTAAGTTTAAGAACTTCAAAGACAAGTTTAAACTTAGTGATGCATGCACTAGTCGTAGGCAAGGGAAGAATTCAACAATTCATAAGAAGTAGCTTAAAAATTACAGATCATGATATTGAAGAGTTGAAGAGAGTATTATCAATCTATAAGAGGCATAGAGATGAAGAAGTTATTAATAAAATCTTCAAGCTATTAAGATTATGAATTTCAAGTTTGCTGAAATTGAAACATACATACATGCAACAGAAAATTTAGATTTAATTATCGATAAGATATTAAATCTACTACCTGCAGAATGTAGAGATGAAGTTCCAATACTTATTGAAATCTTACATGGACATTACGGTAATCCCATCATTAGAATAAATATCTTCATTAGAAATGAAGAACTTACTCGAAAATTTTTTGAAAAGATTATTAATGATGTTGAAAACATTGATGAACTTTCAAAGACATTAAGTATGAGGATAGATTCTTCAGGAAATCTGTACTTGAGAATTGATAAGCAAATGCTTATTAAAGATAAGGTAATGCTAAATGACACCACTGACGATGTAGTTAGAGTTAAGTTTAAACTAGGCAAGAAGAACTTGAAAAACCTAGAAACATTCCTAATTAGTAAAGTTAAGAGGAAAGCTTAAGAATCTAACAAATACATAAATCTATTAGTATGTACTTTCCTGAAGTTTTTAGAATGATGAGCGGGTTTCCCAATTCAGAACTTAATGAAGAATTTGCGTTCAAGCTGAAAGGCCCCGTAGCTCAGTCAGGTTAGAGCGGCGGCCTTCGGAAATTGAAGAAAGCCGTTGGTCCCGGGTTCAAATCCCGGCGGGGCCGCCAACCTAAATTAAATTTTGAAGAAAAGTATTTTTTCAAGAGGAAACAAATTCTTCACATGCATGTAGAGTACAGTAGTGAATTAAGTGTAAGTATTGATCGTGCTTGGAACTTCTTATCAAATACTAATAATGTTGTTAACTGCTTTCCAGAGGTTGAAAATATTGAAACAATAAGTCCAAGTGAGTATAAGGTAAAGATTAGATCGAAAAAGATTGGACCTATAACCTTATCTTTAACACTCGACGTTAAGGTTAAGAATATCGATCCTGAGGAGAAGAAGGCTGAAATTGAAATTCACGGAAGTGGTGCTGGAGCAAAATTTGCAGTAAACATAACTGCATCATTAAAACCTAAAGATACTGACAAAGTAGTAGTCACATATGTAGGTGATGTAGAGCTTGGAGGATTTACAAAACTTTTAGGCAAAGAGAAGGCTATGGAAGAAATTGAGAAGTTTGTCAAGACATTCTTTGAAAATCTTAAAAGCAGGATTGAACGTATCTCATGATTATTGAAAACTCAATCCTTAAAATTATAACTTTCTTTTTCAATTCACTTCGAAATATCCACAACCTTATAACCCAAATCTAGAAGTACTGAAGTACTTTAGGATCAAATTTAATACCATAATATGGCACTCCAGCACTAGCAAGTACGTAATCATAACTTAATACTCTAACATCAACATATCCATCAGAAAGTTTTGAGATTGCCATCGGTGATATACTGCCTGGTTGCAATTCAAGTTCACTAAGTTCTTCCACTTTTGCTAATCTAATATGACTTTTATGAACATTTAAAACCTTGCTAATTTTTCTCATATCAAACCTATCAACTCCACGTATGATAAAGATGTAGTATTTTTCATTTTACAAGTTCTTAATAATCATACACTTTATAATCCTCTCAAGCTCTATATTGAGTCTTCTAGACAACTCTTCATTATTATCACCATCACATTCAGGATGATAGATAACTTCTCCTTTAAGAATTTTGAGAAATAATCTCAATACTCATTACGTAAACAAAACCAGTACTATTTGATTAAAAATTTTAATTTCTAGTGAAACGCACTTTCAAAAATATATGGTCTACATAGTTGTTAAAGGTAAAAACTACTATACATACACATTAATCTCATGGTTAAGTTACATTAAAGATATGATTAAACAACTAACCTGTACTGACATTATCTTAAAACATGTACATAATGATAATGAAATTCCTGAATTATGGATTGATAATGAAAAAATTTATGAAGGACTTCCTGATAATGAAGGCGAATTACTAGAAGTGATAGTATACAAACTGCATAAGTTAGGCTATCTTTGTAGAGAAGACTTTTAGAGATCCACGTATCTAAATGATTGTGTCTACACAGAGACGTAGAAAGTGGTGTGGAGATCTTGCTGTAAGAAATCTGATACTACGTCACTACTTTAACTGTCTAGGATATAGAGTTCTTATTCCTCAAACATCAAGAATAAATGCATGCTTGTCTAGCAAGAAGTGTACAATGTATGGTCACTTAAATGTTGGTGAGATACTATCTCAAGGAGGATGTGATGAGATAGAGATCATCAATTGTACATATCGTATAAAAGGAAAGGGCGATGTCGATTTCGTCGCATATAGGGATGACACTTTAATCATAGTTGAGACTAAGACCTTACTCATACATAGGGTACAGAAATTACTTAAAAGACATAATCAGCCTCATAGTAGAATTAGCTTATTTATTCAATACCATCTAGATGAGCCCCTTGCAGCACTTGGTGCTTGGAAAATACTTGAAGAACTTAAATTAACCTGTACTGAGAGTCCAGCTAGTATTGCCGAACTTGTACGTTGTGTAGTTGGTGCTGGAATCATTAGTAAGATAAGTAATTATTATGAGAAGGCTAAGAGAATAGTTATAGCTGTAGCAGTAATGTTCTACTGGGATAACTATCTACATGATGTACTTGAGTATACTCAAAGAAGCGTTGAGTATCTTCAAAAATGCTTGAAGGATAGGAGGATTCAAGGTCCAGTAATATTAAGAATAAGCCCTACTTCTTGTCAATACTTTGAACAATCTACTCCACCTAATGAACTTGAGATTCGATGTATTAGCAAACAAGTAATTTGTAATCAAATTGACATGCCTAACTATAAAGTGTTGAGAAACATCTTTGCTGGATGCACTAAAATGTACTTAGGGTGTCACTCATGCGAGTATAGGAGTAAATGTATGTCAAGTTATCAATGTTAAATGTGAGTTTGTGAGTAATTAAATCCAGAATTATTAAGGAACGCCATAGTTAGTAGATACTATATGATCTACTTCAAACTAAGTATTGAAATGATACGAGATTAAAACTTAATTCTTAAATAATTACGTAAATCTCTATAATATGCAATACGAAATCTTCATAATGATTATGTATAACTAGTAACTAGGTGATAATGGGGTGAAGGTTAGTATTGCAATGCTTTGAAGTACTAGTCAAAATTATTGAACTATATGAGTTACAGGTACTTTATGTAAGAAGTAATGTCATCTATGAATGAATTGAGAAGGTTGAAAGAAGAAAATCAGTTCTCCAGGTGTTCATCAACTTCAGATGTCCCGACAACCTTCATCACTCAATTGAGAATACTGCTGTGTAGTGTTTAAATAGTTTTGATGATTTCACATTACTCGATATGTGTAAGGAGGAGAAGAGGGAATTGATTATTAGGAAGATTAAGGATGGTATTGTTATTGATCATATCCCTGCAGGTCAAGCATTAACTGTACTTAAAGTCTTAGGTATTACGGGTAGGGAGGGCTATAGAGTTGCTCTTGTAATGAATGTTGAAAGTAAGAAGCTTGGTGTTAAGGATATAGTTAAGATTGAAGGTAAAGAATTATCCAAAGAAGAGTTGAACGTGATTGCTCTTGTAGCACCTACAGCAACTATAAACATTATCAGAAATTATGAAGTGGTGCAGAAGTTTAAAGTTCAAGTACCAGAAGTTATTGAGGGTATTCTTAAATGTAGAAATTCAAGATGTATAACTAATAAGACTAGAGAACCTGTTAAGTCAAGATTCGTCCTAATCTCCAGAGAACCTCTAATTTTAAAATGTGATTATTGCAACACATATCATACCTGGCAAGATATTGAGGCACAGTTGAGATAATCATGATTAAGGTAGTGTCTTTAGATTTTGCAGGAACTTTAATAGATAAGGAGTACATAGATTATTTTTGGCTTGAGCTCATACCTGAAAAGTATGCTGAAAAGTATGGTCTGAATGTTAGTGAAGCTAAGAAGTTAATTTATCAAGAATATGAGAGAGTAGGTGAGGATAAGATAGAGTGGTATTTACCTAAGTATTGGTTAGAAAAATTCAATTTAAATCTTGACGTAAGGGAGCTACTAGATATTGCCATATCTAGAGTACATCCATATCCTGAAGTCTTTAGAGTAATTAGAGAATTAAGTTCAAAGTATAGAATTATAATAACGACAAACACAACATTAGAATTTATTGAAGTGTTTTTAGAGAAATATTCTGAAATAAATAAGTACATATTTAAGGTATACTCGTGCGTGTCTCATTATGGACTGGTAAGAAAAGATAGAGATTTTTACTTGAAACTTCTTCAAGATCTGAGTGTAAAGCCTGAAGAGATTCTTCATGTAGGTGATCATGAGATTTATGATTATGCAATACCTAGGAGCTTAGGCATTAAGGCATGTCTTATTAGGAGAAATAGTGAATTGAATATTAAACTATGTATAATTCCTAATCTCGAAGACTTACTTAATGTAATACTATGCATGTAGGTATTATTGGTCTAAATGTGGGTACTGCTTTTATAGCTCAAGTACTTGCAAAAAAAGGCTATAAAGTTACATTATTTACGGCACTAGAAGATTTAACATATGGTGTTAAACTGATTGATGAAGAACCTCACGTCAAGTTGAACCTTATTTCAAATAATGAACTCTTTAACATCGATTATTTAATGGATATTCTCGGTATCGAGATTATTCAAGTTAATAATCTAAGTAGTGTGAAGGTCATTAATGATAGAGAAGTACTTTATCAAAATAAGAGTTACTATTTTGATAAGATTTTTGTAGGTTCTGAAATTGAACTCAGGAGTTGCAGTAATAACTATGTAACTACAGATCTTAAGGACGTAGTAAGTACTTGTGCTAAGATTAAATTATCTGGTAATGATAGTTTTAAAATTCTTGAACTTGCATTACTATTCAGCGAGCAGGGTCTTGATGTATGTGTTGACAAGAGCGTATTACCTCTAGATAATGATCTTATTAACTTAATGAATATTAAGGTAAGTGAGAGATGCGAAGATGCTAAAGACACTGTAACAATAAGTACAGATCTACCTCATACCACACCTGAAGTATACGGTAATGAAGTAATTATTGGTAAATCATTTAAGTTTAAAGATTATCTTAGTGGAAGTTCTCAAATAGTTATGAGAGATTATCATGTATTGACGTTAGCTAAATTGAAGCTTCTAGAATTTTTAGGAAGAAGTATAGATTATAGATTAGTACGTTTTGAAATGGGTTGGTCTAGAAATTATATATTTACAGTGCTAGGTATTACTAAGTCTGAAGCTTTAAGAATTTTTCCTGAAATTTCAACTTCAAAAATCACTTACAGAGCAGATGATCAATTCATAACAGTCAAATCTACATACTATAAAGATAGGTTACTCGGCGTTCAATTATTGATTAGGGGTATATCATGTATTAATTGGATTTCTCTAATACTTGCATTAATAATGGTTAATCCCAACTTTCTAATTCTTGATCAGGGTTATGAGTTTCTAAATGTACATAGAGGATTGCTTGAAAATATAATTCTTAACTTAATGACTGAAAATAGAGGTTGAGAGGTTATGGAGAGAAATTTATAAACAACTAACTACTTCTTCCTCAAGATATGGCTAAATCGATGTATCACTATATTGGTCAGTTATGGAAGAAGACTAGAAAAAGCTTCATCTGGAGTATCATTAAGAAAAGAATGATAGTATGGAGAAGAGAACCTAGTGTTGTTAGAATTGAAAAACCTACAAGAATTGACAAGGCTAGAAAATATGGGTATAAGGCAAAGCAAGGCATTATTGTTGTTAGAGTTAAAGTCCGTAGAGGACCTATGAATAAGCCTAGACCTAGAAGTGGTCGCAGACCTAAAAGAATGGGCGTCTATGGTCATGCAGTGAAGAAGAGTCTTCAACTTATTGCTGAGGAAAGAGCTGCACGTAAATACCCAAACATGGAAGTTTTAGGTTCATACTGGGTTGGTGAGGATGGAATGTATAAATATTTTGAAGTTATTCTTGTAGATCCTAATCATCCAGCTATTAAGAGTGATAAAGATTTTGAATGGCTTGTAGGTAAGGAGAGTAAGTGGAGAAGGAGAAGATTAATCCAGAAACAGAAGAAAGTAATTAAGAGGTTGAGGGAAAAACTACTTTCTAAACTTGAAAGTAGAGAAGAAAAGACTACTTGACAAGTTCTAAAGTACTTACAAGCTGTTCAGCATCTTTCTCAGTAATTACGAAGGTATCCTCAAATTGAGATACAAATCCTCGAGCGGCCTCAACAAGTACTGGATAACCATATATCTTATTATCAACATACAACTTCTGTATTTTAATAAGTACTTGATTACCAAACTTAGGTATTAACCATCTTGGTGTGAAGGGTAAGGTCTTAAACTCATTAACGATGTGGTTCATTATCATAATTAGTTCTTTATCTCTTACCTTAGTACTCAATACCTTGTATATCGTTATTTCACTACTATCAACTACGTAGCCTCTACCATTAGTAGCAAAGGGCTCAATGGCATATACTTCACCTTCAGTTATTCTCTTTCTATCACCATTATCAATATTTGGTATCGATTTGCCTGCATGCAATTCATACCGTTTAATTAAGTGACCTGTAAGGTTCTCTATAGGTTTAAATCCATAACTCTTAATGGTCTTTTCAATAACTTGACCAATTTCTCCGAGGGTTTTTCCTGGTTTTAACGTTTTAGAAACTTCTTCAAGAGCTTTGAGTGATGCTTTGATTAATCTATCATATACTGGATTAAAGTTTATCGTTATTGCTGCATCTGCAATATATCCATCTATGTGTGCACCTACATCTATCTTAATAACTCCATCTCTAGGTATTACTAGATCATCATTGATTTTAGCGGTATAATGTGCTGCTACATCATTAATACTTACATTTACTGGAAAGGCAGGTTTAGCACCAAGTGATACTATTAAGTTCTCAAGTTTTTCACAAAGTTCAAGAACTTTCATTTCTGGCTCGATGATGTTGAGAGCATGATTCAATACCTTCCTAACAACTTCACCAGCTCTTCTATATAACTTAATCTCTTCTTCAGTTAAACTCATAATCTTCACTTAATTTCTGAGCTTCTTAGCTATTTCTTCAGGTAAAGCAGTAATTACGGGTTCTAAGTGAATTATTTCCATAAAGCCTACATCATTTACATAGTTGGGTATAGGATTTTTTCTACCAACAATTCTTACATGTAGTCTAAAATACTTAGCCTTATCTTTTGAGAAACCCACCTCAAGAATACTCATGTTTATACTATAAAGTTTCAATTTTGAACTAAACAGACTGAGTACTCTGACAATATCATGACTTAAAGCTTCAATATCATCATCATTTAACTTTATAATGCTATCAATATCGTGATTAATGATGCCTAAAACTTCATAATTTGCTATAGGTGCGTATGCACTAAACCATGTAGCAAGTTTCCCTTTAAAGAAGACTCTCTCTTCAAGCTTTTCTTCACTCTCAATATAGTCTTTCCAGAAATTTCTACCATATTTTTCATAGTATCTCCTAGAAGCTTTTAATAACATTGTTAGGAACCACGTTGGTTTATGATCTTGAAAGACTTGAAGATGAGGATGAAGAATTGATGCACCTGCAGGAAACAGGTAATTCATATTTATTGATGTGTATTTAGCTAGTGGATCTCTAGATACTACATGTTTAAAAAAGTCGATACATATCCTCAATGTATTATACATAGTTTCCACATCATAGTTGGCAAGATCTATGTAATGCCTCTTAGTACTTGGAATTACAACCATGTGATTTTGTGAAAATGGATAAAGATTAGGGAAGCCTAGAGTCTCATTAAGGTGGAGTCTCTCAGTAAATTCAAATTTTGGAGTTTTTTCATATACTGCAAAATCGCAGAATATGCAATTCCTAAAACTTTCAACTACAAGTTTCTTTAAATAATCTTCAACGTCTATTTTATGCTTTTCTCTCAAAGTTCTTAAAATGTTGATCCTACACCACCTACCTATTAAGGGATCTCTTCTATATTCAATTACTTGTTCGTCAATCTCGAAATTTCTTAATGGTGATTTGAGTCTAGCTTTAACTACATGCTTAACATACTTAATGCTACCTACACCATTAATTATAACTCTCTTGATCATAGTATTAATACGTTAGAGGTTTCTTCTATATTTGACTCTCTTTAAAATATATTCACTACAGTCTCACCTCTACGTGAAAACATATAAATTGTGTACTTATGATTTAATTACCGTGAGAATCTTAATCATACATCCACATCTAGGATTTTTTGGTGGTAGTGAAAGACTTACAAGAATTTTAATCTATGAACTTGAGAGAGCGGATCAGGAAGTAATTGTGATAACTGAAAGTAGAAATGAAGTATGGTTTCCAGAGACAAGACTCGTAAGGTTTGAAAGAATCAAATGTATCTTTGAGTATGAAAAACCATCAGCTCTCATACCTCTTCATCTTGAGAAAGTTATGGATCTCATGTACTCTTTTAATGAAGTTATCTTCAAGTATGAGCCTGATGTAGTATTATCTATGATACAAGAACCTATATACGCTGTTCTTGTAAAGATAGTTAAACCCGAACTTAAGAGTGCCATATATATTCACTATCCAATTGAGGAAGAATTAACTTCAGAAAACTTTTACTTCTTTGTAAGTTCATATAGATTTCCATCACTTTATGAACAGTTCTATAAAATTCCTGATTTGCATATGACAAACTCTAACTATACAGCACACGCCTTATACTCCATGTTTGGCATTGAAAGTAATGTCGTGTATCCAGCAGTGGAGTGGGATTTCTTTGAGACTAGTGAAGAAACGAGTGAAGAGGAGAGAAAGGGAAATATATTATGTATTGGTCGTTTTGTTCCACAGAAAAGACAAGATGTGCTTATAGATTGGTTTAGAAGAATCATTAAGCCTAAATTTCCTCAATCAAGACTTATACTTATCGGCATACCTGATAAGAGGCACATGAAGTACTATGAGAGGTTGAAAATGCTTGCTGAAGAAACTAAAGACGTTGAGTTTATTGACAGAGTTCTCACTAATGAAGAAATCATTAAGTATTATAGAGAAGCAAATGTGTATATACATTTAAGAATAGGTGAACATTTTGGTCTCGTTCCTGTTGAAGCAGCAAGCCAAGGAGCAATACCAATAGTACCTGAAAAGTCAGGTATAGCTGAGCTAGTTTCTCATGGTAGAGATGGCTTTATAGCATCTAATGATGAGGAGTTTATAAGATATTTATTAAGGCTTCTAGAAGCATCAAAAGAAGAACTTCAAAAGATGAGAAAATTTGCACGTAGAAAGGCTTGGTACTTTAATCCTGACAGATTTGCAAAAGAGGTACTAGCATCATTGAGAATCATCACTAAAGTTGAAGCACTTAAAACTACTAAGATCTTTAAATTATCATAATTGTACGTCCTCTTAAAATACAGAAACTATATAGAAATGTTTAAGAATAAGATTCTAAACGTACTTGAAGGATACGATGGGTGCATTAACCATAGTTGCAAAGTATCTAATTGTAGCTAACATAGAAGTTCAAGGACTAGTAGATAAGCCAGACATCATTGGTGCCATATTTAGTCAGACAGAAGGTTTGCTAGGTCAAGATCTAGATCTTAGAGATCTTCAGTTAAATGGTAGAATTGGCAGAATTGAAGTTGAGGTTGAACATAAGGGAGACAAGACTATAGGTAAGATATACATACCGTCAAATCTAGATAGGTACGAGACAGCACTTATAGCTGCTATGATCGAAACTGTAGACAAGGTTGGTCCTTACAATGCTAAGGTAAGTATACTAGAAATTAAAGATCTACGTGAAGAGAAGAGAAGAAAAATTATTGAGAGAGCTAGAGAGTTAATTAGTAGGATTGAACGTGAAGTATTACCAGATGCTAAAGAGTTAATAAGTAAACTCATAGAAACAACAAGAGAAGCTGAACTTATAAGATATGGACCTGAAGGACTACCTGCAGGTCCTGATGTTGATAAAGCAGATACAGTAATTATTGTTGAAGGTAGAGCTGACGTCTTGAACTTATTGAAGTATGGTTATAGGAATGTAATTTCAGTCGAGGGTGCTAGTGGTGGTATTCCTAAAACTATTGTTGAGCTTAGTAAGAAGAAGACCACCATAGCTTTCGTTGATGGTGATAGAGGTGGTGAGATGCTTCTTAGAGAACTACTTAAAGTCGCAGACATCGATTACATAGCTAAAGCACCACCAGGCAAAGAGGTTGAGCAATTAACAGCTAAAGAGATTGCAAAAGCATTAAAGAATAAAATACCCGTAGAGGAGTATTTGGCTAGTTTAAAAGAGAAACGTGAAGAAGTTAAGCCTATTGAGGCTAAGCCTCTACAGATAAGTGAGGCGCAGCCATCACAACCACAAATTGAAATTCAAATACCTACACCACAAGTTAAGCTTCCAGACAACGTGATTGAGGAATTGAAAAAACTTTCAGGAACTTTAGAAGCTGTTATTTATGATAATTCATGGAATATTGTTAAGAAAGTTCCTGTTAGAAACTTAGTAGAAACTCTCCAACAGTTAGATTCTGCATATGCAGTAATCTTCGATGGTGTGATAACTCAAAGACTTGTAGAAGTAGCTTCAAGTAAAGGAGTGAAGTTAATTATTGCTTCAAGAATTGGTAGTGTAACTAAGCTTCCAGGAGATATGATCTTATCAACTATTGAGGATTACTTAAAGAGTAGTTAATTGAAGTAATCTAGAATTGATGTAGATCTTCTACCACTAAGAACTTCATCCTCCCTAACGCCTAATACTTTCAAAATCCTCATAACTGCAGGTAGTATCTGTTTCTCAATGTAGTAATTAATGTCTATCTCGTTGAGATCTTTAATGAGTATGTAGGGTTTAGCTCTATATGTTAGTTTTGAACCTCCTTGTTTAGTAATGACAAATCCTATAGTATCCCCCTTACCAACCTTATATCCATGCTCTATAAGTTTCTTAGCAGCAGCTACATGAGGTGTAAGTACTTTGTACTCATTCAAGTTCTTATCTAGGGTTTTCCATATAATAACTTCATCAATGCTGAACTTTAACTTCTTTAATCTTTCAATAGTCTCATGTACTAACTTTAATGCTTTCTCGATATTTCCTTCTCTTAGTATTATTTCCACAACTTTTTCCTGAAGATCTTTAGCAATATCTGCCCAGTCGCCTCTTACAGTTTCAAAACCAACAACATCTATTTTGTTGTCGATAGTTAGTCCTGCATATCTCTTTTTAGCTTCGGTAAAGAGTACTCTTCTATATATTCTGTCAATTTTAATTTCAAAACCTAACTCCTTCTCTACATAACCTATCAACTTATCAATCAATTCCTCTCTATATTTCACGAATAAGCTATCAGTATCTCCGTAGATTACCTGTAATCCTATCTTTTTTGCATAATTAATCACATTTTTAAGTAAAGTTCTTGCCCATGCAGTCACAGCTTCAGCAACTTCTCTTCTATACCACCTAGCTCCAAGCCAACCACAGTAACCGTACATGGCGTTTGCCATGATTTTTAAAGCTCTCTGTCTCTCGTTTAGAAGTACCCATTCTGACGAGTCTTCAGAGTACTTACTCATAAGTTCTCTGACTCTTCTTCTAGCACATACAAGTTCTTCAAGAATTTCAGGATATAGCCCTTTAGGTTGTTTTCTGAATCTATGATGAACTTCTGGTGCTTCATAGTAATCGTTAACTTCCTCCCAAGGCTCAATGTATGTGTCTGGAGATATGTTGTACTTCATCATGATGTTTGGATACATACTTGTGAAATCAAGTACAGCTATATTCTCATGGATGCCTGGTTTAGGTTCTAGAACAATAGCTCCTCTATAAGTCTCATACGGTCTTTCCTCCTTATTAGGTACTAGCTCTCCTCTCTTATAAGCTACATGCATGATCATCCACTCAACACGAGCACCTACAGATGCAATACCTACCTGATCAAGTGGTAAACCTGAAATTGAAGATAACTGTATGGCGTATGGTAGGAACTTCTCACCAAGCTTATAAGTACTTACAACATCATCAATAGCGTACTTGATAAGTAGTTCTCTTTTCCTCTTGTCATTCCAATACTCGTAAACTCTATGACCTGGAATTAGCACTCTCTCACTTCTCTTCATGATTCCAAAATATTCAGCAGCGTAGTCTAGGGACTTAACTTTCAATTCAGGAATATCCTCAATGAAGTTGTACAAGTCGATATTTGCTCTACCAATGATAGACCAGTGACCATAAACGCTCTGCTCTGGCTTACTTTCTACTCTAGATATGTCAAATTTAATACCTAACTTCTCGCATCGTTCAACTAGGTATGGTATATCGAAATTATTACTATTATAACCTAAGATTACATCTGGATTATACTCTTTCACATAATTTACAAACTCCTTAATTATAACTCTATCATTTCTCTCATCACTAGCTATAAATGTTTTTAACTCGCCATCACTATTCATGGTCGTTATTATTATTATTGGGTCTCTTTCAGGATTTGGCATGCCTTTAGGGTTATAGACTTCAATATCGAAAGCAAGCATCTTAAGTCTAGGTACTTTATGATCTTCAACAACTTCTGGTTTACTTTTCGCTAAATATACACCATCTATGTATCTGTACGGATTCTTGATCTCTTCATAATTCTGAATTATGATCCAACTACTTGGTTTGATACCCATATCAATCATGTATCTCATGTAGAATCTAATGTCGGCTTCTACAACCTCCTCAACTTCACTCAATGATCTAACATATTCTCTAAGTTCTTTAACTTTAGCAGGTATTGTCGTTACAATTTTGAGAACTTTTCTCTCTCTACCGAATAACTTTCTTACACATGACTCAATACTTAACGCTTTACCTTCAAGTTTCTTCTTAACTTTACCTTCATCAATATTATCTTTAATTATGGCGTAGAAGTATGGTCTAAATGATCGGTCAAGAACTAGGACTCTTCTTCCATGTTCATCAATACCAAACATTCTAATTTCTGGAACATTACCTATAACGCTGTACGTTATGTCTAGTAACCAAAATTTTAACACATCTTAACTATTAAACTTGACTATTAAATCTCTTCCTCTATCATCATTACTGTGAGATAGTTTCTGCGTTAAATTTAAAACAGACTTTACATTTAAGGTCTATAGCGTAGGAGGGATTTATGTATGAGTACTAGGACTAGTGATTCATCATTAACACGTGAAGAAGTTGAGGAGAAGTTAAAACAGGCATTGTACTATCTTACACGTGTTGTTCAAGATATGGGTGTTCCTAGAAATATTAGAAGAGCTGCAAGTGAAGCTATTAGAGTACTTATGGATAAAAGTATGAGTCCAGGACTCAAAGCATCAACAGTTATTGGTATTCTTGATGAAGTGCTTATGGATCCTAACATGCCACTCTTTAGTAGAGTTATTTTTTGGCAAGTAATTTCTATTCTAGAACAGATCAAAGATGTTGTGTGAGATATGTATATGCTAGTTCTCTCAAGATCTTAACATCATAATTACCGTAAGTGTTAAGTACATAACTTACGGTACCATTAACTCTACTACACAACCAGCCACACTCAACATCTACACTTCTCATCAATACTACTATGCCATTTATAATCTTCACACTCTCTTCTCTAATCATCTCTTCGAGAGTATCGATAAATTGAGTACTTGCAATTAGGCCTGAATCTACATACCAGTCAAAGACGTTAAACATGCCGATCTTATCGACAAGTAGGGTCAAGTATATCAGCTTTTCAAGCTCTATCTTTTTAAGTCTTCTCAAAATCTCACTTAATATAGCTTTGGCAAGCATTACTAAGTACTTTTAGACTTCTCTAAGATAAATATTCTTAACGACACAATATTTAGCCTAATCTCCATATGGAGTAAAGTTTATAAATGCTAAACTCTAAAGGTAAATCGAGCCTTCAAAAATTAGATGAGGCTCCCAACACCTCACGGGGGGTTATCCCCCGTGAATGTTGGGGGCTGATTGAGACCCGACTACCGGGTCCTCATACCGAGCTGGGCTCGGACCATACCCGCCTCGGGCAGGGAGTAGGCCTTGCGGCCGCTCCCTGAAACCGGTTGATCCTGCCGGACCCGACTGCTATCGGGGTGGGGCTAAGCCATGCGAGTCGTACGCTCGGGGGCCCGCCCGAGCGTGGCGCACG
>CAYMHS010000011.1:0-24192 GCA_964390355.1 uncultured Thermoproteaceae archaeon
GATGTTAAGAGTATGATTATGATAGAGACTACACCTGCAGTACCTATATGTGGATCTTTAAGAATTTTCAATCTCTCCTCAACACTACCTCTAAACATTAATGCATCTACAGTATCTGCAAATCCATCAATATGATTGAAACCTGTAAGTAGTAGTAGTGAGGTGTATGTTAAAACTATGACGAGTAGTTTTGGTAACTTGACATAAACGATTAATGTGTAGGCAAGTCCTGCAGGTATTAGACCAGTAATTAATGGTACTACTAGAGGTGTGATGTATTGATGTTTAAAGATATCTTCAACTTTACAGTAAGTTCGTACTGGTAGTATAGTGAAGAAAGAAATTATACACTTAAAGCATCTTAAAAGATTCACAATCAATTACTTTGAAGGTAATATTTTAAAAATTTCAAGATCACTAATTACTGAGCTTAATGAGTGCTTCAGACATCATTACTGGAATCATTAAAGTACTTCTAAACTATAAGGTCTACGCAGCCATATTTATTCCAGGACTTATAGCTGCTACGATAGTACTGTTAACCATTATTTGGGCTGAAAGAAAAATTGCTGCACGTGTACAGATGAGGTATGGTCCACTATATGTTTCTAGACCTATTGGTGGTTACTTACAACTTATTGCTGATGGTATAAGAATTGTTTTTCAGGAAGTTATCATTACTAGAGATGCTGAACGTTATCTATACATTATGGGTCCTATTCTACTCTTCACTATAGCCCTATTACCAGTCTGTTTTATTCCTGTCTCTCCTCAAGTAATTGCTGTTGGTCTAGAAAGTGGGGTTATAAATGTTGCAGTCCTCATAGCCTTAGCCTTAATTCTCTACTCATCAATCTTTGCCATCATTATTGGTTGGGCAGTCAATAATAAGTTCACATATATTGGTTCGGTTAGAGAAGCCTTAATGTGTACAGCGTATGAGATACCTATAATCATCTCAGTCTTAGCCATGATCATCACCTACGGTACAGCTAATCCTTTCGAGATTGTTAACAAGCAATTCATACCTGGAGCCTTAATGAATCCTATAGCCTTCATAACCTTCATCATAGGTATGGCCATGGCTACAAGTAGATTCCCCTTCGAGATAGCTGAGTATGAACAAGATGTTATTTTAGGTCCATATACAGAATATAGTGGTATATTATTTGCTCTATCTATGGGTAGTTCATACGTTAAACTATACTCATTATCATTATTAGCAACTTTACTATTCTTTGGTGGTTGGGCACCTATATACCCAGCACCAAACGACTTTATTGGTAATTACGTAATTGCACCTATATGGGTATTTATTAAGACCCTAATAATCATGCTCTTCATGGTGACTTTAAGAGCATTCTATCCAGTAATTAGGCTTGACCAGACACTCAGATTATCATGGAAAGGACTCTTCACCTTATCTATCATTAGCTTAATTGTTGGTTTTGGATGGTACCTATACTTTCACTAGATAAACTTCTTAAAAACATAATCTTTTTCAAGATCAAATACTTATTAAGCAAAACATATTAAGTCTTGATGTAGTGATTATTTGGAGGATGAGGCTAGACTATGGTGATTGATGATCGTCCGCCATAAGCTGATCAGACGGGTTTCATATCATCAACTCATCAGCAGTACACGGCTCTTCACTAGTTAGGATTCTTCATATCCTTCTACTTAAATTTTTTAAACTAAATTGTTAAGAGTAGTATCAATATCCTATATATCACGTATAGTATTATTATTATCAAGGTTAGTGCAAGTACTTTAAGTATGAGCATTATACTTTCTTTAGAAACTAAAATCATCACCGAATATCCAATAATACTTGCAGAATATACAACTCTTGCATATTGTAGCGATTTTTCTGTAGGGATCATGGCAGACTCAGGTATAGCTATAGAAGTTACTGAGGTGGCTGTTAAGAAGAGTAAAGCTGCTATAGTGAAGAGAATTAAGTAATTATTAATAGTTATTCCTAATATTGAACTTAGGAGTAGACCTGCAGCATATCCTGAAGTTAAAAGTGTTGAAGTTTTCACAATACCAATTCTTGTAACGTATTTTGAGTATATTATATTTGCAAGAATGTAACCACCAATATTTACTGAAGATAAGAGTACTGCTAGCACTGGATGTGCATGTATGATCGTGATGAAAGGTATTGTCATTACGAGCATGGTACCCATCATTAAGGCTAATCTACACATATGTACAGTCTTCCATAAGTAGGAACCTAAAACACCACCTATAGCAAAGGCTAAACCTATAAAAGATGCTACATCACTTTTAGCACCAATGCTTTTTAAGTAGGGTATCCAGGCAATAGCTAAAATGTTAACTCCAGCACTTAGGAGGAATAGAAAGGTGAAGACATTAACTCTTCGAAACTCTATCTCAACATCTTTCTCTTCGATTTTTACATCTTCAACATCTCTAGGTACTTTTGAGAAAAGTAATATAACTGTTGATGTTAAACCTACAAGTCCTGCAATTAAGTATAATGTTATGTATCCTGAGATTCCTGTCAAGATATTTATCATGAAGACACCAAAAATACCACCAATAATAGAGGATACAGAACCAAAAGCAAATCTCTTAGATACAACATCTACAAGTTCTTGTTCTTTAAATTGAGTATAGAGAACCATGTTAATTAAGATACCTACAGGTATAGTTATGGATATTGCAAGAGCATACACAGTCATTAACAGATATGTAGTACCTACAAGATATGGAAGTACTAACCAAAGAATTCTCTCCAAACCGTGAGTAATTATTAACTTAATGTGGGCTCTCCTTGTAAGTACATGAACCTTACCATATATGGTGTAAGATATGAGTAGACTAAGTAGTGCTGAAAAGACCATAACGTAAGATATTAACCTAAGATCATAACCTGTATAGGCAAGCATGAGTATGAAGAAGTTTCTAGTAATTGTTACGTAAAAACCACTAAAGAAAGCTTCTAAAGTAAGAATAAACTTAACACTACGTAACATAACTTTTCAAAAGTTAAGCATTGACAGAATTATAAAGTAAACTCATTACTAAAAACTAAGTCAAGAAAGCTTACATAAAAATTTAAGTATTACTGAATAACTAGGGTTAAGCACATAATCAGAAGAACTTAAAAAGAACTTCATACACATAAATCATAGCCCCCGTAGTATAGCCCGGTCAAGTATAGGGGTCCTCTCCCCCGCTTAAGCGGGCCTTTCGAGCCCGTGACCCGGGTTCAAATCCCGGCGGGGGCATCAGTAAGGTTTCTCTAAAACTATAATACTACAATGCTACCTACACGTTCAGTATGATAAAAAATTTTGAGGTGCAAGAGTTCAAGTTTTGGTCATAGTTTTGGTCATTATTCACTTTTTAGTACTTACTCTTAATTTCTATATTCTATTTTTTGTTAATTTTTAGAGAAGGATTTATTAACTCATTACTAATAATTGAGAAAGAGAATGAGAAGTGCTGAGAAGATATCTACTAGAGGTTACGATATTGATAGGTTACCGTATAGGATTAAGGTCTATGTCAATAATCAGGTACTTATACCTGCCAAGTTAACTAGAAGTCTCGGTATTACTAATCTTAAGTATGCTGATGTTGTACTTAACTATAGAGGAAACATCATTACACTTAGAAGAGTTAAGTTGTTAAGAACAAAGCATACAGATTCTAGACAATTTACTATACCTAAAGATGTGAGAGATAGGTATGGTATTAAGCCTGGTGATGAAGTAGAAATTCTTCAAATTTCAAAATCTGAAGAATATGAATAACATCTTACACATTATCGAAGAGAATTATTGGAAGTTAAGAGATAGTAGTATTGATGCTGTATGTGGAGTTTCAATCTTATCTAGAAATCTAAACATACTTAATAATGAAGTAGGATTTATAGACTTTATAACCTACATTAATGATGTTGAGAAGGCTAGACAAGTCATTAATAATGATGAAGTAGTCATAATAGGTACAGGTCTTAGAAACCTTGAAAGTAGAGCTGTATGGATTATGGGTTATCCATGCATATCTATTGAAGATGCCATAATAACTACAGCCTACAATTTAGATAATTCCTGGTATGTAAATCTAGTTAAAAAAATTGTTAAAGCAAGAAAAAGATATATTGATTGGTCTTGGGTAAGATCCGTAAGTACAAGACTAGGTATTTGGAAAACTCTTGAAGAAATCTTTATCAATAAAACTTACAAAACTTGAAAGATAATGTATGAAAATTGCCATTATTGGTGTAGGCATTATTGGTTCACTATTAATGCTCAAACTTGAAGAGGAAGGTATTGAAACTATTGGTGTTAGTTTAAAATCTAGAACTCCATGGATAGGGCTAATCCAATCCTTACTCATGAAGTTTCCTGAAGATATAGAGATGGCTTATAGGTCTAGAAGACTTTATGAGAAGTTATCAAGAGAATTAAATCAAGAATTACTACGTAATTACTCATCAATAACAATAGTGCCAAACACTAAATTAAACATCATTAAGAACTTGATGAAGACATGGTCAAACTATGGTATAGATGTTAAGTTACTTAATGAAAATCCTACATCACTAATTATTAGAGATCATGAGCATCTAGTATATTCAAGAAATAGTGATGCACTTGTAAGAATTGATAAAATAGTAAACTATGTTTGGAAGCATTTTAAAATAATTAAGAAGAAAGCATCATTAACTTTCCATAATGGTAAGGTATGTGTTAAAGTTAATAACGACACGCTAAATACGGATTATGTAGTTCTATGTGCAGGTGCGGGTAATAGAAAGTTACTTAAACAGTTAGGTCTTGAATTACCGTTAATAACATATAAATGTCAATCCTGCATACTTTACGGAAAGAGATTAATTACAGATCACATAATCTATGACTATTCCTTAAAATTCTATACAAGACCTTTATGGTATAGATTACCATACATCGTAATTGCTGGTAATGGAAATACACCACCACTAGATCCTGATGAGAATGATTTAAAAATTGAAGATTGGTTCATTAAGGAAATTAAAGAAAAGATTAGTAAGAGATTTAGAAAGATACACTACATATATGGTAGAGCAGGATTTTGCGAAACGACACCAGACTCTAAACCATTAATGGGTAGAGTAATACATAACTTATACATCATTGGTGGTTTTAATGGTTATGGTGTAGAGATTGGACCAGGACTTATTGACGAATTTACAAAAATACTATTAGGTAAGTCTATTTCAAGTTATGGAGAGAAATACTTAATTTCAAGGTTTAGTAATAGAAACGTCTTAACAAGTAAGTTACCTGAAAGTGAAGCTCATGAACTTTAACTTAAAATTATAATTAATCTTGAAGAAAAAATTAATGATAAGAAGTTACTTAATACATGATATGTGTGAATTTAAGGTGATGTTAAGTAATGGAAAGATAGTTGCAAAAGATATAATTAAATTAACACTTAAAGATGACAATACACTAGTCATGTACGACATTACAGGAAAAACATACACTGTAAAGAACGTTATCATAAGAGATGTTGATGTATCTAGAGAAGAAGTAATACTTAAAGAAGTTGATAAACTTTAAGCAACATCTCACAGAATCATTTAATGAACAGTATCGACATACATTCTTTGAAGAGAGTTAAGACTAAATTATCAACAGATAGATGAAGTTGAACATTAAGAATCGTGAAGAAAATAATCCATAGCGTAGTCTTTATAAATTAGTCAAATCATTATACCTTAAGCTTAAAGCCCCGGTAGCTCAGCCTGGGAGAGCGAGCGGGTGGGGCCCTCTGATTAATGATGTTCTCTCGCCTCTCCCACTTAGTTAAATCCGTGAATCTCTCATGTCAATGTCTCGTTAATTAGGTTTTAAGAATGACTAAAAGACGTGAGAAGTATTAAGATCATATAAATTTCAATTCTTTCTATTTATGTCCTAATTTTTCTATTTCCCTTTACTGAATGATTTTGTGTTGATAATGTATTTAAGTATGTTCTCGTTATTTAACTACATGGTTTTTCACATATTGAATTTTTACTTAACAAACTTAGATCTTCCAAGCGTGCCCCTCTATTTCCAAGAAGCAACTTTAGAAGTTTTGAGAAAATACTTTTATAAAACGTTGAGACTTCAAATGATGGAACATGTAATTCACGAAAAAATTCTGTTAGAAAGTCAATTAATTAATGAATTTAATAAGAGGATAAAAGAAATTGAGAACTCCTACCATGGAATCGCAGGTAAAATTGAACCTCTGACTATCAAATTCACAAAACGGTTTAAGGATGATGTGGAGAAATTGAAACAAGAAATGTTAGGTAGATGTCTATGATTATGAAAATTGAAGAAGAATCAATAAAGGAAAAACCCGAAGTGGAGCTAAAGAGAAGATCAATACTATAGGGAACATATCGATATGGTATTTATTGGGTATGCGCGTTGGTGGTTGTTCAATTGAAGAGCGAACAAGAGGTATAAGGATCACATTTGGCTCATCAAATTATTACGGATTGTAATGGGCATATAGTGTGTTTTCAAACTTAGGAAAAGTCCGTATAAGCGTTAGAATGCCTAGAGAATACCAATTTGCAAAAGATTTATACGTATGTTTACGTGTTTACGTTCCAAAAACGAAACCATATCTATACTCATTACTACCTAAGGATAAGATCATAGAATTAATATGTGATTTAACATTAAAAGGTTATGAATATGTTTTGTATGAATTTCTGTCAGGTTATGTGGATGCTGATGGAGACATACATTATTACTACAACGTCAACACAAGACGTTACTGTATAACCCTAAGAATAACGTCAAGAAGTTTGGAAATTTTAGAAAGACTATTAAAGATCGTAACGAGTCTAAATCATACTGCACATATATTTGAGGATAAGAAAGGCAAATGTCCAACCTTCATAACGTATGATGTAGACTTAATAACCAAACTAAATCTCCAATATCCATTAAAGAGAGAAAGATTAGAAATCATTAAGAAAATAGGAAAAACATGTATTAAAAGAGATGAATTTGAAAAATTTATTAAACCAAAATGGCCACAACATGTAAAAGGAGGATCAACAAAATGGTTAATAGAACATTTCCCTGAAATCCTTATAAGCAGAGACAAAAGAAAAATATAAAAACAGATAAAGCAAGTACAAAGTAGGCCCCACCCGCCTCTAGACCGGCTGAAGACCGGTAGGTCCCGGGTTCAAATCCCGGCCGGGGCATCATAATTTTCACTAAAATTGTCCTGAAAAGTTATTATTAGGGTTTTTATAACTGAGATTTCTATTTTTAACGTGTAGTAATGTTGAGAATTGTTGTTAGAAGTAAACGTGATGCTGATGCTGTTAAGGCCATGCTTAACATTCTCTATCCTGAATGGAATGTTGATGTATTTACTATGCATGGAGCTAGGAGTCTTGATGCTATGATTAAAGAATTAGAACCATATTTAAGTGATGATAAGTTCATAACTATTCTCTTAGGTCGTGAAGATGAGAAGATAGTTAGAGAGTTAGAGAATATATTACCAATAAATGCTGCAGTACATGTAGTTCCTAAAGCTAAGGTTAGAAATGCTAGAATTGAAGAAATAGCTCATCATTTAGAACTTTGTAAAAGTAAGATTAGACTTAGAGTTAAATGGAAAGATAAGGAAAACATATACACTCTAGGTAAGGATGGTATTGAGTTAGAGAATTATGAATACCATCCTGCATACGATATCTTTTTAGGTTTTGGATTTAGAGAAGTTTTGAAAAGAGCATTAAATATTGATGTCAATGATTATCCATTAATCGTTAGAAAATTTGAAGGTATACATGAAGTGTATGTAGGTTTTAGAAGAGCAGTTCTCCTAAAAATTCCAGATATAGGATGTAGCTTTAAAGGTAGAATAGTTAATGAAGATTTAGATCATTACAATATTGATCTAGACAAGTTGATAAGGAATAACATCACTTATCTGCAGATTTTTGAGAAAATATCAATCAATTTTCTAAAACAATTTAAAGATTACGATACGATAGTTATTCCTTGGAGTGGTGGTAAAGATAGTACTGCAGTACTGTTAATGGCTCTGAAAGTTTTTCCTAAAGATAAATTAAGAATAATATACTCAGATACTGGTCTTGAATTTTCACAGACCAGTAAGTACATTAATGAGTTAGCTAAGAGATTTAAAATTGAAGTTATTAGAGAATATGCAGGTATTGATAAGGAATTACTCAACGGTAAACCTTTACCTACGCATGACTATAGATGGTGTACCGGCCTTAAACTTGAAGCTTTAAGAAGAGGTATTAGAAAGTACTCATCAGGTAAAGTCCTAATCTTAACTGGCGATAGAGATGTTGAATCTGAAAAACGTGCAAAAAGACCATTAATTAGAAAGGATAATGAAATTGAAGCTACAGTGGCAACACCTATAAAATTTTGGTGTACCCTCCATGTTCAACTTTATCTACTAGCACATAATGTAAAACTAAATCCACTATACTATCATGGTTTTTACAGAATTGGCTGTTACATATGCCCTGCACTCAGATCATGGGAACTCTACATAATGCTTAATGATGAGAAAGTGAGAAGAGAATTAGAAAGTAAATTCTTCTTCAAAGAATTCATAAACCATAGATGTTAAACTAGTGGTAGTACTTTTTATATCCTTTCAAAATCATAATATAGATGACTATTCGTGAAGAAGTAGTTAATTGGTTTGAAGAAGCTAAAGTAGATCTTAAAAGATGCGAAGTAAATATCCAACTTAAAGATTACGCTATAGCGTGCTTCTTTGCACAACAATGTATTGAAAAAGCTATTAAAGCATTAATACTACAAGCTAAACATAAATACATGCGCACACATGATTTGACAAGATTATATGATGAAATCTCCGATGTTATCAAACTTAGTGATGAAGAAGTTGCAATTTTAAGTGATATTTCTCAATATTACGTAACTACACGATACCCGAATGCTGGAATTGAAATACCATCTAGAAGCTTTACAGAAAGACAAGCAAAAAGAGCTTACGAATTAGCATTAAAAGTATTTGAACTCATCAATAAAATATTGAAGCAGTATGATTGTTAATTTCTGCCCTGAATGGATGGAACATAGAAAGAGAGTACCTGAAGAAGTGGTTAAAGTAATTGAAGAATTTGTGATTAAAGTAGTTGAAAAATACCCGGATGCAGAAGTTTATCTCTTTGGTAGCTATGCACGTGGAGACTGGCTAGAAGATAGTGATATTGATCTTATTGTTGTTAGTAATCATTTTAAGAATATTGACTGGGTTGAAAGGTTAGGTAAACTTAGATTATTAGCAGCTTTTAAATATGCATTTGAAATACTTGCATATACTAGAGAAGAATTGAAAATGAAATTACAGAGTTTGAATATTATTAAGGAGGCATCTAAGTATTGGATAAGGATTAACTGCTAATGTATTAATAAATCATTCCTCGTAACCAACATAGCATGCATATGATGTTGAATATGTCAAATCCCCTATCAATTCAACATCAATGTAATGGGATGTGAAACTCTACTTCATTAACTCGGTTGTGTAGTTATGAATATCCCTATATACAAGATTTATATTAATTACTAAATCCTCATCCTTAAGTTATTCAGATGACTCTTCCTGTTCTTAAGAGAGATCTCTATTCCTGGGGTCTGTAGGGACTCTCTGGTGAGAAATTACGGATTTTACACCATTATGTATTATCTTAAACGTTTTATCTTTTTAGCTTCTTTGGTATTTTCCTGTACATGCCTTAAGAATATTTAATGTACTATTAACATCAGCATTAATTCTTAAATTACACTTCTTACAAACATAGAGTCACCTACATACTCTACTTGAAGAATTTAGTATTACTGTGTCTTGAACACTATTCATGTTCAACTTTATCTGCTCATGCATGGTGTAGAATTGAATACATTGTACATGCATGGCTACATAATGCTTAATGATGAGAAAGTGAGAAGAGAATTAGAAAGTAAATTCTTCTTCAAAGAATTCATAAACCATAGATGCAGTTGTGAGTAATTTTGAAACAATACGCAATCTCTTCATCATGCAGGAATCAGAAAGTAGATTTAGCATGAGAAATGTAGAGTTAAGAGATTAGGCGAGTAAGAATTAAGTATCTTAATTTAAAGAATTCAACTCTAGAGTGCGCGAAGTTTTTGAACTTTCAAGAATTCTCAAAGAATTATTAAGAGAGTTTAGTGAAATTACTAATGAGGATATCGTCAATATTGAAGAATCTTCAAGCGATGTTATAGAAATTTCTTGTGATATTGAAATTAACAGCATAGATTCGATAAGTAAACTTGACTATAATTTTTGGGGTGTTGATGCTAGTATTAAACAAGCAAAATTTACAGGGATCGACATTTACATATGTTCTGGAGCACTAATTGGTGAAGAAATACTAACCATACCAGGCATTATTGACGCGAGGTGGTTAGGAATAAGGTTGAGATATTCTGTGAGTGAGAAAATGAAAGAATTTTTAGAGAAGATTTCTGAAAAGTTTTACATTAAATCTAGATTCACAAACTCATTCTTTGATGGAAGTTTTAGTGAAGATGTTGCTAGGGATGAGATAAGACTAAGTATTGAGAATGAACTGATAAGATATTGGAATGGCGATGATAATGAATTTCTACTAGTTGATGGACCTATCTTTCCATTACCAATAATTGTCACTAAGATTGGAACTAGATATTCCGACATATATTTAGGCCTTATTAAAGAGAGAATTGAGATTATTAGAAATAAAAATAGGGGAAGCATTGTAAGTGTCGTTAAGAGATTATCTAAAAGTAAGTACTTAGCTTCATGTCTTGACGTTAATGTTACTGATGAACTAGTTGCAATTAGACTAGCTCATGATAGAGCTCATGATTCAATCTTCATAGGTCCACTAAGAATATCATTAAGGCTAGATACTATAAGTTACAGTAAGTGGATTGGATATATTGTTAAAAGAATTGGAAATACTAGACATGTCTTGAGAATTGAGGCTTTAGAGAAGGATGTACTTTTTGAAATTTCTCCATACATCAACACGTTAATCGATCATAATGGTATTCCCAAGCCTATAATTCTTGCTGATAAGATATGTAAGAAGTTAGCAAGTAGTGCTTATATACTAGTTTGGGGTTTATCACCTGTAGACCCTACATACGAAGGTCTTGAGGGGTTATATGAAGCCGCTAGAGAAATTCAAGATTGACTGTAATGAGTATATTGGAGTCGTTAGTAGACAATTACCAAGCATAATCACTCTCAGTGAAGCTAAAGTTCATGCCATAACTGAGTGTGATGAAGATGTTCCTGTAGGTTCTTACCTAATCATAGAGTCTGGTAATAGAAGATATTTAGCTAAAGTAGTCGAGTCAAGTATTCAAGATATCTATGCCATTGCAAGAACTCCAGTACTTTCACTTGAACAAGAATTAATGATTAACGTTAAGACTTTACCTAAACTTGTCTCTCTAGAACTTATAGCTGAATGTATAGGTAATGATTGCACTGTAGCTATTACTCCTGTTCCAATTCATTCTCTTGTGAGAAAACCAAAATCAGGTGAAGTATCTGAACTACTACAATTACCTAGAGATGGTGTAATTATTGGTAACTTAGCATTACCTAACGGATTAATACTTAATGATGAGAATGTTTACCTACCATTAAGCACGTTAAGACACCATGTGCTTATAGTAGGTACTACAGGTAGTGGAAAGACAGTATTTACGAAAAATCTCATATATGAGATTTTAAAGAATAATTTAGGAAAAATACTTGTACTTGATGTTGTAGGTCACTATCACCACTTAGTATCAAGTGAAGTTAGCGAAATAGCCATACTGTACCCATTAACTACACGTAAGGTAAAGAAGTTAATTAGAAATCTCCGTAAGAAGTTGAAATTAAGAAGTAATAAGGATGATATTAAGATTATTGTTAGACACCTTGCAGGTAAAATTGTTAAAGATTATCTTGAAAGTACTTTCTCAAAATTTGGAATTAATTATGAATTGAAAGGTGTTCACGTAGATGCTATCTATAGCAAGGTTAGAAAGATCATCATTATTAAAAGCATTGAAATTTACGTAAAGATACTTAACTATGATGTCAAGATCTACATATACCCGTGGGCTTTAGAGATAGGAAATGTTATCTATTCACTTCCAACGCTATCTATGGTATTTACATCACAAGCGAGAATTTTCTATAAGAGAATAATTGATAGAGTAGTTAATGAGTTAATTAATAAGAAAATTGAAGAGGAAATTAAGAGAAGAATTGAAATGAAGTATGGTAAGGAATATTCAGCATTACTTAGAGATTCAACAATTTCAGGTAAAGTTAAAGAGGAATTTCACGAGATATCTAAAGAATTGAAGAAAAATATTGAGGATCTAGACATAGGTGATAAGATCAGATACATAAACATATCTCTAAACGATATTTATGAACATTTACTCTCCTCTAAAACTTTAAGTCCCGGAAAAGTCAAGCTAATGTATGAGATTATTGCTGACGAAATAGGCGTACATAAAGGTACAGTTGAAAATATCGTAAGAGGCTTACTATCACTTGTAGAGACAGATCTCTTCGATGTTAACATCAAGATAGGCGAGTATTGTTTATCGATAGTTGAATCTAATTATGGTGAAGTCTTCAAGCATAACTACGTCATAGTTGATCTTAGAGACATAATTCCTCAACAACAAAGACTCATAGTGTATAGAGTATTAGATAAACTATACAAATATGTGAACATAATGTATAGTAAAGGTAAGGTTCAAAATGTCATTATAGCTATTGACGAAGCACACACTTTCTTTCCACAAACTCGTGAAGAATCTGAGAAAGAAATTATTGAACATTACTTAACAAGACTTGCAAGACTTGGTAGAGCTAGAGGTATTGGTTTAGTATTTGCTACTCATAGTCCTGACGACCTTAATGATCTAGTTCTTCAACTAGCAAATACAAAAATCATCCTTAGAAGTGATGAGAAAATTCTTGAAAAACTTGGAATACCTGCAGGTGAAAGAAGAATCCTAGTATCAGCACCTTCAGGACTCGCACTTATAAGATCATTCACATACAAAATACCAATACTTGTCAAAATACATAAACCTAAGACAATACATATAGGTTAATCATGAGTAATAGAAAAATTAGTGACTATATCATTATTTCCGAGTACGGTATAAGATTCATTAAATAGAATTCATGAATCTGAAGGATTACTTAACCGATTACTTAAAATTGATATCCCCGAAACTTCATCATCTATGGCCCTCGGGATTGTGGTGAAAGTGAATTTGCTAGAGCTTTCACCTAGATAATAGAAAGTTACGAAAATATTCACACCATATATCGACTTAGTTAAAGAAAAATCTGAAGCAATACTTTACTCAAAGCCTAAGTTCAAAAATATAAAATACTGAATTTAACTAAATCACTATTTGGAGGATTTGTAGATATTGTTTTAAATTCTCACAAACCCATTAAAAATCTAAGTAAGAAAATTGAAATTAAGGGTGGTAGAGTCGTAATCTTTATCGATGAAGTTAAGAAAGTATTAGATACTTGCGATGAAAATGTTGGATATTTAATAACTAATGCAGAATTAACAATTCATGAATGTAAAAGAGAATTGAAAAATAGAATCTCTGAACATCATGTTTTATAACTAGTGAACAAAGACTCATTAATATTTTACAAGGTGCGGAGGGAAATCAATAATAACATTACTAATGTAGCATTTACTTAAAGAATACCATAATCAATTATTAAAGAGTCTAGACATACCTTAGAATTCAAGACCTAATATTTAAGTTAAGTAATGGTTATCCAAAGAATTGCTTTTGCATAGCTAAAATATCTAATAATAACGTTCATTTATGGTCGATGGATATGATAGATAAGGTAATATCAGTAATTTCAAGCTACGTTAGAGAGGTTAAGAGTATTAATGAAGTTTTAAACGAACTGAAATTAATGATCAATAATGTTGATGAAATATTAAAACTCAGAATTTGCGATATGTCTCTAAAAAATAACATAATCAACCACTAGCTATGAATTATAAATACTTAAGTTAAGTTGCTAGGCGTGGGTTTATTAGTGAGAGGATTGCTTTTCAATTATCACTTTTCAATTACCAATATATTACTATTACATTAAAGCTATGACTGAATTAGACACTAGTATTAGTTATAGATGGTGTTATTAACCTCATCAACGAGGATTTGTAAATCTTTCTAATCACTTACAATGTTTCTGCAAGTTTTCTTATCCATTCTCTAACCTTCACGATATTATTATCATCAATGTACAAGATACCTAAATTGAGAAGTTCTTTTTCAACTCCATTCAACTCCTCAAAGTTCTTTTCTTTATAGTTCTTAACAATATCTATTAACT
Source organism: uncultured Thermoproteaceae archaeon (assembly GCA_964390355.1). Classification (GTDB taxonomy): domain Archaea; phylum Thermoproteota; class Thermoprotei; order Thermoproteales; family Thermocladiaceae; genus CAYMHS01. The sequence goes on from CAYMHS010000011.1 coordinate 14,482, forward strand.
CTCTCTTCAATGTTATTGGTATTGGTGTTATCTCGATAATATCACCCTCAAGATCTGGTATGTAAAGTACTTTCGCCCCTGCTAAAAATGCCATCAAGGTAGTGTATATAGTTTCAATCTTTAAACCTCCTACAATATTTGCATAAACCTCATAACCTCTACCTCTCCAATATAGCAATTTCCTCACAAATTTATCTGCAAGACTCAGTAAGGCCTCATTTACATGCTTTAATCCTCTACCGAAACCTGAAATTCTAAAAATACTATCAAGCTTAACATTATTACCAAGAACACCATTTTCGATACATCTAGCTATAATCATGGTGCAAAACCAACCAATACCAGTATCTGTAGAGAATAGGTCAATAACTACATTATTGAACTTCCTCTTACTTAAAAACTTCTTAAGAACATTAAGTTCTGCAGAATACTTTTCAGGAAAACTCGAGACAATGTTGTAAACTTTCAGAAACACCTCACCTTTAGTAAGAGCTTCACGATTTAAAATAGAGTTCAACCTAACATCACGAATAAAGCCTTTACAACTCTTAACATCATAATCCTTGAAGATAGAGATCTCTTTCCTAACCTCATCATCATTAAGTATATTTAGCATAATAGATACACCACACGTAGTACCAATATACACATCAGAACCAGAAATCACTAACACAAAATACATCGACACATATTTAAAGACTTATACTCAAACCAAAAGAACAATCAGACTTCAAAACTAAGCACCAAAATAAAGAAGTAACAAACACATAACCTGCACCTTCACCCCCACTACAATCAATTTCTTAAGTCATAAAAATTATCTATTTCTACTCCTTATTGAATCGTTTCTCCATAATGCAAACAGCAATGCTAAGTTAATAATTTGGTAATAAAAATGATAGTTCCAACTACTCCTTGCCAGATAAGTCTTTAAATAATTGTTAATCAAGCAATACATGTGATACAAAGATATTCCAGATAGATACGCAGATTTTTCCTAAATGGTTAAGGACTTAGTCACGTACGACGCTCATAATTATTCTATTAATCATGACAATAGCAGTCATAATCCTAAACATACTATCTCTAAAATTCACACATGACTTACTTAAAGGTTTGAAAAATCATAATTAACATTGACTATAACTACTTCACTTAAACAAAATAATTAATCATAATAATCCACCCTAATAAAAACCTTCTACCCTTTATTGAATTATTCGAGTAGGGTAGTTGATAATGAGGCTTAGCGTGAAAGATCAATCTTTCTACTATTTATTAGATTATTCTTATGCCCAATATGTAGGCTAGGAAGATTCCTAACGTGGCTTTCTACTCTTTATTAGATTATTCACCCAGTTACGAGGAAACTCTTCGAGCTAACCTACGGCTACGAGCCAGAGGAAGTAATTGCTTTCTACTCTTTATTAGATTATTCTGAATATGCTTTAGCATTAATGTACTTACAAGGGGTTAAAACCTTTCTACTCTTTATTAGATTATTCAGAGGATAAATTATTATGCGAGACTGGGCTACACTTCCCAACTTTCTACTCTTTATTAGATTATTCGTTTAAGGAACCTTACAAGTTAAGGCCAGGTTATAAAGTATCTTTCTACTCTTTATTAGATTATTCTTGATAAATGAAATTATTGATAAGTATGGTAGTGAAATTGCTTTCTACTCTTTATTAGATTATTCATAGATACTTGGTCAAGATCTTGAAGGACCTACTTGACTGTAACTTTCTACTCTTTATTAGATTATTCAATTCATACATTTAAAACCAAAGTAACTATTAACTTGTTTTTCTTTCTACTCTTTATTAGATTATTCTAAAGTTACAACAATTATCTAAGAAGTTAAATGTTACCATTAACTTTCTACTCTTTATTAGATTATTCATCTCTCAAACATGCAAAATCTAAGTCAGTATGCAACTTTCTACTCTTTATTAGATTATTCCTAGAATTTATTGACTTTATGAACTTTAAAGATGTTGATGATTATCTAGTTCTCTTTCTACTCTTTATTAGATTATTCCTAGAATTGATTTATGTGATGCGTGTAGAAAAGAATGTTGGCGATAGCTTTCTACTCTTTATTAGATTATTCCATTAACTAAAGAAGTTAAATATACATTGAAGTATGAGTTAAGTATCTTTCTACTCTTTATTAGATTATTCGTATCGTTCACATTAATTGGTAATTATCATGTTCAAGAATTAACTTTCTACTCTTTATTAGATTATTCATTAGTGTAAAGCCTCCTGTAGTTATTACTTTCGATAGTACTTTCTACTCTTTATTAGATTATTCTTAAAGCATATTGCAGAGAAGTTAAGCCTAGCGTTGCTTTTCTTTCTACTCTTTATTAGATTATTCATTAAGCTAGGTGCATCAGAAACTAAGGAATTATCTGTAATAAATATTGACTTTCTACTCTTTATTAGATTATTCCAGGGTGTGGCAATGGCTCTCGAACATGTTCAGCCCCTCAAGGATCTTTCTACTCTTTATTAGATTATTCATTTCACAAATTAAACATGCTTATGAAGTATTAAATCAATACCCTTTCTACTCTTTATTAGATTATTCTTATTGAATAGTCTCATTACGACCTCGCCAGCACTTCCTGACTTTCTACTCTTTATTAGATTATTCAGAAGATTCTAAAATTACTAATAATCGATGAGGTAGAGGAGGTAGCTTTCTACTCTTTATTAGATTATTCAAGCTTTACTCCACAAAAATTGAAAGCTAAATAGTATATACCTTTCTACTCTTTATTAGATTATTCAAACCACTAACCAATGTTGAAAAAGAGGTAGTTCATGATTTGACTTTCTACTCTTTATTAGATTATTCGTGGAGCTACAGCTGAAAGTCCAGTAACATCAACAACTGAAACCTTTCTACTCTTTATTAGATTATTCATGACTTCAAGTATGGATAAAGAAAAATATGAGAAAATAAAAACTTTCTACTCTTTATTAGATTATTCCTATTGGGAGTAGTAGAATGTTTGCGTAGGGGTTGTACTCAACTTTCTACTCTTTATTAGATTATTCTCGGAGCAGGCAGTATGTTGCCTAAACCTTTAAGGATAATTCTACACTTCTTAACTTTCTACTCTTTATTAGATTATTCTGAAGCTTTTTATACCTGTTTTATAAAGGGGTTCTTGAGTTTTTAAGTTTTACTATGGTTGGGGTTTGAAGATTTCTTCAGGAAGTGTGTCTGGGGTTTGTTCTGGTCTTTGTCTGTTTCGATGGTGTATGTTTTTTAAATATGTTTTAGCTGAATGTTTATGTTTACTGTTACTGATTTGAAACATTATGCTTATTGTCCTGTCATTATTTATGTTAAGTATGTTCTTGGTTTTGAAGAGCCTATGACAGAGTATATGCTTTATGGTAAGGAGATTGAGTTAGAGAAGGCGTTGGTAGCTCTTGTTAAGTATTTCAGAGGTGTTAAGGTTTTGAGAAGTATTAACTTGTATAGTAGAAGGTTAGGTCTTTCTGGTAGGGTTGATTATGTAATTATTACTAAGTTTAATGATTATGTCCCTGTAGACATTAAGTGGTGCGAAGTTATTGATAAACCAAGAACAGATCATGTAGTGCAGATTGCAGGATATGCCTTACTTCTTGAGGAATGTCTTAAATGTAGAGTCAAAGTTTGCGGTATTTACTACATAACTAGCATTGGTGGTAAAATCTTTACCATAATGTTTAGTGAAGAATTGAGAAGAAGAATTCTCTCTATAATTAATGATTTGAAAAACATTGTTAAAGGTAAATTACCTAAGGTTAAGAGAAGGTATGAAAAATGTGTAAATTGTAACTATAGTAGTTTTTGTCCACTAAGTAAAGTATAGACTTAAAAATTTCTAGAGAAGTATACACGTGTTTTTCACAATTGATGATGTTTTAAGTATTAATAAGCAGCTAAGTAGACGTCCTAAAGAGTTTATTAGTGATGAGTTGAGAGGTTGGAATTGGAATCAACCACCTATACTACACACGAGCACAACATTACTTACCATAAGTGATATTGTTAGTCTTTGCGAAACTGGTAGGGATATCTATTTAAGAAGAATTTTGAAGATTCCTGAAGAATTTAATGAACATTTACAAAAAGGAATGCTTATACATAAAATTTATGAGCGTGCAGTTAAGTGTGTAAAGAAACTTTTATATAATGAGAAGGTAGATAATGGTATTGAACTTATAGAAGCTATGAAAAGTGAAGGTAGAGTTGAATTTTCAAAATTACTAGAAACTACAAATTGGTCTCTTAACAGAGAATTTATAGAGAGTATCTTCTGGAACTTATGGCTTAAAGCTGCAACTATATACTCAGGTGCTTTCGATCGTGTTAAAAGTAGATTGAAAAGTTATTCCTATGAAAGTATTGTTAATCAGGTGATTCCACTTTACGCTGAGTATATTATTGATGGTTCACTTATTGGTTTATCGTCAAGTATTAGGCTTGATGCTCTTCTCTTTCCAAATATTCCTATAGAGATAAAGGTAGGTTTCTTAAGTAGAAATTGCGAAATTGCACTTGCAGGTTATGCTTTAGCTATTGAAAGTCAGTTCGAAATACCTGTAAATTTTGGAATACTCATACATTCCTCAATATCTAGTGATGGTGATGTAAGTTATGTACATAAGATAATACCTATAAGTGATCAGTTAAGAATTGAATTTATACATGAGAGAGATAGAAGAGTTGAAATTGTTGATAAACAGTTAGATCCTGGAAAAGCTAGTAAATGTTATACATACTGTCCTTACTACAATTACTGTATGGGTGAGAAATTTGGAAAAGAAAAAGATACTACTGATAGACGAGTATGGTTCAAGATTAAGATTAAGGAAAGGTAGATTTACACTTCTTATAAGAAATGTTGAGGAAGGTAAAGTAAAGTTTGTTAAAAAGATTGATGTATCACCTATAGAACTTGACTCCATAATTTTCATTACTAAAGCATCATCAATATCGATAGCAGCACTTATTGAAGCTGTTAAGTATGGTATTGACGTTGTAATTATGGATAACTATAGACCTATTGCTAGAATATTACCTGCAAAGTACGGTTCAAGTACGGTAATGAAGTTATGGTTAAAACAATTAAAAACTTACACAAATAAGGTTGAAAAACTTAAACTGGCTAAAACTTTCGCCTATGGTAAGTTAAGTAATCAATTAAGTAATTTAAAGTATTTTCAAAAGATTGCTAAGCAACAAACATTAAAGAAACTATACTACACGTTACAAGAAGGTATTGATAATCTTCTTAAACATTTAAACTCAATAGATCAAGCTAAGAGTATAGATAATGTTAGAGAAGTTGAAGCTTCAGGAGCAAGATGGTATTGGAAATGCGTTAAAGAACTATTACCTAGGAGTTTAAACTTCAAAAAGAGATTGAAAAGGTATAGTCTACCCTCTGGCTATGAATTAGATCCATTTAATAAAGCATTAAATATTGGTTATGGTCTACTCATGAAAGAAGTTTGGAGAGCGATATTCATGATAGGCCTTAATCCATACATAGGTTTTTTACATAAACCTCGCTTAAAGAAGATGAGTCTTGTATTTGATCTTATGGAAGAGTTCAGACCAGTAATTGATAGAGTATTAATTGCTAAAGCTAGAAGAAATCCATCAAAAATATTACTACTTAAAGATAAGGAAAAAGAAAGTGAAGGAGTAATTGAAGTTGTTAAAGTAGTGACTGAAAAATTAACAGGAATTAGATCTGAAATTCAAAAACAAGCAAGAAAACTTGCAGAAACAATAATGGGAATAGAAGAATATACGCCATATAAACTAAGTTACTAAATCACTCCAAATACTAGTATGCTTCATTATTCAGACAACCAAGATTATTAATATACAACCATTAATAGAGTTGACAAACTAAGATAATGACACTTATCCAATATGCTTAAAGGAATATGGGAAAACCTAATTTCTAAAAAACCTTAGTACTTACGAAGTTTATAATATTTCAACTTCAAGACCATAATCTCTTAAAATTTGGAAATCCTTATTACGTGTTTTAAGAACTTCTTTATTCACGATAGCTGTTGCAGCTATTATCAAGTCAGGATCCGATAATAATCGACCCCTTGATTTCAATTCTGTATACAATTCACAGTATTTTTCTACAACATCATTATCGATCTCTAATACATTAAATATATGTGTTAAAAGTTCTTTAACTTCCCTCCTTTTATCTCTTGAAATTCCCCTTAATACTTCGAGTAACGTTATAATACTTATAGAACCACTTTCAAAGTTACCTCTCCTAAGCATATCTATAATTACTGATGTATCGTAAATAACCATAGCACCCCCTTAGGAGCAGTCTCATTTCAACATTAAAAGGAAAAGTATTTAAGAATATTCAAATGATCTAAATTTAAATCTTTCACGAAACTCTCTATAACTCTCTTCAATTCTTCTTAAATCTTCTTCAGTTAACAGTTTCCTTAGTTCATCAAATGCCTTTTTACGTATTCTTACAATTTCATTATGGAGATCCCAAAGTATTTCCTTAAATTGTTCAACATCCTTTTTAAGATATTCATCTCTACCTAATAATTTCTGACTTGTCCACTTGCCTATTGATCTTAAATCAAATTTTGTCCCTTCACTTAACATTCCATGTGCAAGTTGATTACGACGATTTACAAGAGTATCAAACCCTTTTGTCACCTTTTCCAAGATGTTTCTATTCAACTGTTTAAATCTTGGGTATTTATTAATCAAATCCTCTACTTTTTCTTTACTATCCTTTTTCTGTAATAGAATACTTTCAATTTTTATCCAATCCTCACTTTTAATGGTTATTATCTTAGAACCTAAAGCAACTAAAAGTAAGAATACTATTAATTCACGCGCTATAAGTAAACACTCAAGATAATATCCATTTTCAAATAACCTATCAAATGCTTTCAAAACTGTTTCTAAAGGATCTTTACCTTCAAATTCTTTCAACATATTATCCATAAGTTCTACTATTGAGGAAGTTAAGGGCAGCCATGCCGTATCCTTAATTTTTCCCCAGTACTCTTTGCTAATATTCCTATCAACGTAGTACTCAATATAATCTCTAACAAGCCTATTAACACTTTCCTTAACATTATTTAATCTTCTCTTAAAATCAAGTAAGTAAGTAGGTAACAACACTATTTGTCCTGATCTTAAGAGCCATAATAGTTTCGGAAATTCTTTAGATACGAGACTCCTAACATCTCCATAAACTCTTCCAAGTTCTTCACCAAGTACCTCCCCATATCTTTCAATAAGTTCTTTAGGTATTAACCGCTCATCAAAGAAATGTATAAGTTTTGTACTCGTAATTACATTTGATACAACATCAACAACGTCACTAATATCTTGTACAACAGTCTCATCACTAATCATTGGTGCAGACCACATCTTCACATTAACATTACTATATACATGTTTTATCAAGAGAGTAGCTAATTGAAGTGCTTGAATCATAATATTAGTTCCATGCGTTAAGTCAACATGTAATTCACTTACATTCCACTTCCTAATGGAATCTTCAAGATAGTAATACATTATATTAACTAGAGTACTGAAATTGCCAGAACCATATACCTCATCTTTCTCAATGCTGAATATGCCAGGACTTTTATTTACAAGTTTTAATGCTTTTGCTTTTCCTGGATGAGGGATCTTTACAAGAATAGATTCATTACTATTACATAACTTGTTTATAAAATTTTCAATTTTTAAATACTTTTCTTGATCTTTAAACTCTATGGTTAATTTCTTATCTTCTTTAAAGTCATAAAGCTCATATTTAGTATTATTTTCAATATATCCCGCTTTTGCTTTAAGTAAAGTAATGTAGGAATGTTCATGATTTTGTGTGAAGAGAATTTCAGGTATTAACACAAGAAATTTATCAAAATTAAAAACTTCATGAAGTGCTGCAGGACTTAGAAAAGTTTCAACAACTTGACTTTCAACCCTATACTTAATTAGCCTATAACCAGCAACATCACCTGCGCACCAAACTAGCAACTTTACCATATATTGAATTAGATAAAGTTTTTAATAAATCTATGTTAGTACTATGTCTTCACTTTCTTCTTCATATTTCAAATCTCCAATAATAATTCTTGAATTATAGCATGTCTGTGTTAAGGTGAAAAGTTGAATATTGACCCTACTATAGCCTTTAATTAATCTTCTGAGTCCTGCTTCAATATTTCTAATAGTCGATGGAGTTACATAACCAATAAATGCAGATTTTTGGATTCTTTTCAAACCTTGAGCTTTTAAAAAATCTGCAACCTTTAATCTAAGTTCATCATCAGAAATATCGTAAATAACTAGCAGGTAAAGTTCCATTAATAATTTAAAACATGAAACCTTCTAAAAAATTCATAGTGAATACAGTACTAATTTCAACCTTAGGTACAAGTCCTGGAGGAGTACTAGAAATACTACATTACTTAAGATCGAAGAACATAGACGTTGGAAAAGTAATCATTATACGTACTAAGCATGAAGAAAGTGAAAAATCTTTAAAAATAATTAAACTAACAATATGGCTTTGTATTGATGAAAATATCGAAGTTACAGATTACACATTTCACAAGCAGGATATAGAAGATATTGAGGACTTGAAAGAATTCAAAAACATTATAGATAAGGTAGTTAAAGATCATGAAGATAAAGAGATGATCTTTGATATTTCAGGTGGTAGAAAAGTAATATCAGTAATTACTGCCCTAAAAGCAAAAAGTATAAGCAAACCAATATATGTAGCATTCATCACTGAGAGAAATAGAATGAATGTTAAGTCTAAGATTGAAGAAATATATAGAAAATACAATATTGATGATGTTGTTAGTAAGATAGAGAGTGGTCATCATGATATTAGTACTTTTCAAGAATTTCAATTTAAAGAATTAAAGAACATGTTGTGTAATGAAATTTTATGTAAAGATGCTAAAATACTTAAACTAGAATTGAGTAATAATGATTCAGGTTATGAAGATTTTATCAAAGATGCTTACGAAAATTTAAAACATGCGCATAACGAATTGAATAGATTTAAACAAACAGGTGATGCTTATTATCTTAGAAATTGTGCTGAAAAAGCTTGGAATGCTATTGTACAAGCAACAAACGCATTGATACTATACTTTAGGTATAGTGAAGAGTATATTAAATCACATAGAAAGCGTAGAGAAGCGCTCGACGAAATTGAAAGAAGGTATCTTGAAATTAGAAAATTAGGATTTAGAGACAGGTATTCAGCTAGAGAGAGACACTTACACGAATTATGTTTCTACGAGAATGAATGTCCACCATTAAGAATAGAAGAAGAATTAGAAAAAGTTAAAAAATACATTGAAGACATTGAGAAAATTATACAAAAAAGAAAATAGAACTATCCTTTTCCAAAAACTCTTCAATTCTTCACAAACATACACTACACACCTGTAAAATATGGTAAATTATTCACTATTTCCAAAAATATCTAGGATAGAATATTACGGAATATGTGCCTACAATACTTGGTCCAGCCTTATAGTATAGACTTACCAGAAATGTACTTCCAAAACTTGTCTTGATTAATCTAGCTTTAACTATACTTCTCAACTTTATAATTAATCTTCATTTCATCTAGTATCCTTGTTAAATCTCTT
>CAYMHS010000011.1:24202-49525 GCA_964390355.1 uncultured Thermoproteaceae archaeon
ATCATTAAGTTCTCCATCTATACGTAATGCATAATCAAATTTTAACAATCCATAAAGAAGTAGCCCTTCAAATAGTAAGGAAAAAGAACAAAAAATACAGATACCTAGCAAGATCCAAAAACCAGGATGAATAAAACCTGAATGAAATAAACCAAGTACAAGTAGGTAAATGAACACTACAAGTGGAGGTAACCCAACAAGATTCCGTATGACAGTTCTAGGTAAAAGCTATTTCTTACCTCGCAAATAACTATACATCACAGAATTGACAATCTCTACACTCTTTTACATTATCTAAACATGAAGCGTTTACCCTTAACAATAAAATCTATTTCCTTGACTATTTCACTCCATTTAATTTTTCATTACAATGAACTACTTATCGTGAAAAGCAAGAACAATAAAGAAAGTATGAACTATCCTTATTACTTTTAAACGAATTACTCAATAATCTTTCAAATTAAAAACACAGACTCGCACACACTCTTTCTAACTATTCAAATTATTCTCTTTCTTAGCTATGACGTATATTGAGCATTGTGTTGACTTTCCTCTCTCTATTGGATTATTCAGTAAAGTGATAGGCTAGTATTCACTAATCCAGTCGAAGTTATTGAAAACTTTCTACTCTTTATTAAATTATTCAATTGTTGGTGAACGTGAAGGCAAGGCTGTAAGGCAATGTCTTTCTACTCTTTATTAGATTATTCTTCTTAAACTTTTCTACATTTCTGTGTGGAAAAAGAAATAGAAACTACTCTTTATTAGATTATTCTTCCCACGCATGTACCAGCAATATAGCACCTACACATATCCAACTACTCTTTATTAGATTATTCTTCATAGTCATACATTCTCATAATGCATGGCTCTAGATATAAAACTACTCTTTATTAGATTATTCTTCAGAAGCAGCATTAAAGAACAATAAGTATCTTGAAGAACTCGCTAATCTACTCTTTATTAGATTATTCTTCTGAAAGCTTTTATATTAGCTTTATAAGAGGTTTCATACTTTTAAACATTACCCTATGGTAGGGTTTTATGCAGAATCTTCAGAAAGTCTGTCTGGGGTTCTTGGGGTTCATTATTAACTGCGAGATGGTGTTGGTAATACTTATTTTTGTGGGAATTTTTATTAACTTGTCTTGATTGTAATTGTTAGGTTCTAGGTTTAGTGATTTTTATGGTATTTACAACATATAGGTTAAGGTTTTCCTTAATTCCACTTAATGACATTGTTATTTCTTCATTATCTTCAAAAATTGTTAAGAACATTCTTACCAAATGTATTGAGGAGAAAATTTACGATAAGTATAGAAGTTTTGTTAAGTTTTTGAAACCTGGTGATGTATTTTATAAAAGTCCTGTTAAGCCTATAAGAATAACTTTCCTATACAAGACAAGTAGTAATTCTATTAAACCTTTATGGTCAGAACATGACAGTAAAATTATTCTTAATAAAGATAATGAATATTTTTTCGATATTATTATTTTTGAGTCTGAACATCTTAATAAGAGGTTTAGTGTAAGTATTGAACCTAGTTTTGTTTTTGAATTACTTTCCTGTATGGAGAATACTCATGAAGTTTACAATTATGCAAGAGTCAAAATTGTATGTAATAATGTTGATGTATTTAATAGTAATGACTTGAGTAATTCTGTAAATATTAACGAACCTGACACCGTTATTATTGATTTTAAAACACCAACACTTTTACAATATCCAAGACATCCCAAGTTAAGAAATACACCTAGTAGACATTCACTATATCCACAACCATTCTTAGTACTACTTTCATTAATTTATAAATGGAATAATATTGATGCTAAAGAACCAATAACTTTAGCACATGCCATATTTGCACCATATGAAATAATTGAGGTAGGTCATAATATTAAACCAATAACTATACATTTAAGGAAAATTAAAGAAAGAGGATTTATAGGATGGATTAAGTATGGTATAGATACGAGAAGTAGAAAGAGATATGAAAATTATTTAAAACTACTCAAGTTTGCAGAAATTGTAGGTATAGGCAGATCGACAAGTATAGGATTTGGACATGTAAAAGTAACATTTACAAAACGTAAAACCACATGATTCATTAAATATTCTTACAAAACAATCTGAGAAACTAAACTTCTAACGTTAGATATGAAATAATGTAAAGATTTGTAAAAATCACTAAATCAGATTCAATTCTCATAAGTACATTCTAAGATCTTTATTAATTCATCAACAATCCCCTTAACATTTGTAGGTAATTTTTCAAGAGATATTGGTAATATTGTTCCAAAACCAATCTTATAACATTCAATACCATCACAATAATCATCACCGACACCTTCTTCACATAAGTTTTCTAGTATTTTAGTATCTACATCTTTTACTATAGATATTGAACCTGACATTACAGCTATTTTTAATGGTCTTTTAACTTTCTTAATCTCATTAAAACCAAGTCCAACAATTCCAAGAGGATCCTTACCAAACTTACCAATAATACCAATTAGTTCAAGATTTTCTGAATAATTTCTAAATAAATGCTTCTTCAATTCTTCAATGTTGATGTACATTTTATCCTTTTTATCCACCCTAACATTGATAATTACAGGTGTTATATGTATTAGGAGATAGTTTTTACTTTCCTTATCTAGAAAGGCTTTGCAAATTTTTTCAAAGGTTTTAACGTCTTCTTTTATAAGCATTAATGCTATTCTAGATTCACCACCTAGTCTAACAGGTTTACCAATATGATCTTTTAACTCTTCTTTCAGTTTTGATAAATCAATTTTATTAATGTCAATAGCTATGTAAGTATCGTGATATTTCTTTTCTAAATGTCCTGTAATTACATAATCGATATATTCAGAAAGGTATAAAAGTCCTCTATCTTCATCAGGAATTTTCAAACCTCTTTTCAAACCAATACCAAGAAATTTAATAATACTTAATTGATTTTCAAAAAGTCTCTCAGTATACTCCTTAACTTCATCTTCTTTACCTAAAACTTTAGCAAATGTATAAGCAATATATCTATAAATACCATTTTCCATATCTGGATTTGAAAGATTAATTACTAAATTATCAATAACAAAATAAACATCATTATCAATTATTAAGTATGGACCTCTAATGTAGAATTCAGAAATTTTAAATACTTTCTCTAATATTTCATAATCTGCACCTAATGTACCAAGTGGTTTCTCTATACTCTGTACCTTATCTTTATTTAAATATGCAAGTAATCCAAGTATTGTTGTTGGTAATGGCATGGTAAGTACTTTACCAAGAGCAGCAGGACCACGAACAGTTGGATTAAATTCACCAAAACCACCAAAATGAAGTGCTTCAATAGGTTTGAATAGTAGAGTAACCATAAATATTAAAGTTTGTACAAAATTAATAAGTAATACTCAAACTTAACAATATTAAGTAAAAATCATTTTAACTTAATTATACCTTTCTATCTTGGAAAACCTCTTAAAATCTTTAAACCATTCATTAAGTGTTCAATTAATGATATAGACTCTTTCTCACTAATTTCAATAACATTTACAATCTTATCAAGTAACTTTCTAATCTCTTCAATAATTTTCTCTTCTTCAATTCTACTACGTACATTACGTCTAACTAATCTTTCAATCAATGTTTTGATTGTATCGCTTGTATTTTTATCAATTACTTGTTTATTACTTATCATACTTCTAATAGCATCTTTATACATATTTTCGAAATCTATAGGTAATCCATGACTAAGCTTATCATTAAGAATCATAATCCAAAGTTTCTTTAAAAATTCGATAAATATACTAACATCATTCTTACTATCTGAGCTAAGTGGTAACTTAACGATATTTATTAATTCACCAAGTGATGTTCTACCATATGAAATAGCTACAGTATCTTTAGTCACAACATTCCATTTAGTATCTTTAGCATAATCTTCAAGTAATTTAGTAACTATATCAATTTCAGTTTGCATAGGATCCATAACATGAGCAATTCTAATACCATAACTTCTACCATAAACTATTGGAGCTGCTACTTTAATACCATGTTCTCCATGGAAAAGTTTTGTGTAAATAGCCCAATAGTTAGCACGTGTTTTTATCAATGCATCAAATGCACTTTCTATAGGCGTAAGAAGTACAACATCATCTCCACCAGCATATATTACTAATCCTCCTGCTTCTCTAGCTAACTTGATATCATTAATAGCAGTGATCATTAAAGCTGCAGACATTGTCATATGATAAGTAGGTGTTAATATGATTGTGGTTTCTTTACCTACATAATCATTAAGATCATTAACTAAAGATGAAAATTCATCAAGCAATTTTTCATAAAGCTCCTTACCTACATTAATGTAGTTAGTAATTTTTCCTTTTATTTTCTCTACATATTCTGCAGGTTTATCGAATAATTTTCCCATAAGTAATTTTCCTATAGAATCTCCATCTCCTTTAATAATTACATAATAAGTTCTTACTTTACATTCATCATAAGATATGTAGGGTGAGTATTTTTGTAAGATTTCACATATCTCTTTCCTACCATCTCTACATAATTTAACACTCATCATGAAAATTTCTTTAAATAATGGATCAAGAATACGTTTTACTTCAGTGATAGTTTTACCATAATCTTCAAATGAGAATTCTCTTTCTTCTTTATCTCTTTTAATAACATTTATAAATTTACGAGCTAATTCTTCAGGAAGTCTTTCCTTAATGATCTTTTCTAAACTATCTTTCTCTTTATCATAAATTTCTTTGAAGAATTGTATAACAATACTATTTGCTACATGATCAACTGTAGGTATTCGAGGTATAAGTTCTAAATGAGGTATAGATTTTAAGAATCCTGATAATTTAGTGAAAATTCTTGCATATGAAATTATGAAGCGTAGTATTCTCTTAATTAGACAATATGGACATAAATTTTCACCGGGCTTGAAATGCCTTTTCAATTCTTCTAATTCAGCATCACTTACAGATTCTTTCATTATTTCTTGAATAGATTTTCTATACCCATTCCTATCCTCATCTCTTGAAAATCTTATAATTGCTGGATTATCTCCACAGGTTGTACAGTAATGCCATGTCGATACTTCTTGAGCTTCATTCCTTAATCTACGTTCATAAATTGTATTAACCTCTTGTAGTAATTTGCTTATTGGACGTGTTATAAGTGATTCTCTATATCTAGTTTTTACAATTCTAAAACTTAATAATTTCGTGAATAAGATATGGTAGAAAATCTTTCCATAAAGTTCCTCAATTGTTAAATTAAAACCTAAAGCATTTAATTTCTCAAGATGTTTCATTAAGATACTTTTCAATTTAGAATCTTCTTTCAACCTGTCATATTCCTTATCAACTTCAATTATAATAATTCTTGGTGCAGGAGGATGGGTTTCAGTTATAATGTTACGTAATTCTTCACGTTTCATTAATTTTATTATGAACCTACTAACTACATCACTTCCATTTAACTTCTCATATAGAGTTGATATGTTATTCCATGCTTGACAGAAGTTCTCCAGAATGGAAGCTTTAAGTTTATTAGTATTTTCAAGAGCTTCATTAACTTTATTAAATTCCTTATAAAGCTCTGTTTCTATTTTTAAATCATATCTAAGTTTAGCTTTTGGTAAAACTAGACTTATCGTGCCTGGAATAACAGGTTCTATTGTTGGATGAAAGTAACCAGGCTGTACAGACCATATCTCAATAAACTTCTCTAAAATTCGTAATGCGTATTGCTCTTCACATTGTTCGGCTATCTTGTTTAGTAGCCAGAATTTGTACATTAAATTATGTCTAGCAGTTGGTAGAAGCATTATATCAGGTCCAAGTATGTAAAGAAATCTCTCTACAGTTTCAAACATAAGATATGAAACTAAAAAGCTACCAGCCCAATAGTCTGTTGCTTTTCTAGCTTTATTGACAAATTCTTGAATAGCTGGAAAATCAACTACAACGAAATATCCATACGGTTTGTATAATTCATGAAGATCATGCTCACTCTTAAACTCACTCAAACTTTTCAATTTTAAATCAGTTTTTATATACCAATTAACCGCTGTAGCTACAGCATAGTTATGATCAAAAACGGTATGTGTAGGAAATCTCGTATCGGCAGGACTCACGTATCTTGAACATTTTGCCCAAAGATATTCTAAACATGAGAAAAGTACATGATATTTCAAAACATCATCTACTTGATCTAGGATTTCTGATTTAAACATTCTCAATTCATCAACGTATTTATTAGTATTCTCTATGATTTCATTGATGTTTAACTGCATCTCATGAATTTTATAAGCTTCAATTTCAGGATTGAATATATTTAAAATATCGAGAAAAGAACTTTTAATTATTTCATTTTCACCAACTTCTAACTTAGCAATGAGACACCATCTATCTATTGTTGATGCTATATAATCACAAAGTCTGACATTTCTTTTAACAAACTTTTCAACACCCCATCCTAAGGACTTAAATATTTTTTCAGCTTCCTCTTCATGATTTTTTCTTTTCGTTATTAGAATAGCTTTATGTGGTGGATCATGGAATAGTGCCCATAGTTTTGTGAGTAAGTATTCACTGAAGTAAGCAATGCTCATAGAAATTCTGTACTTCTAGAGCTTAAAATATTACGCATCTTATAAATTCATTATCTTTAAGAAAACTACCCTATATGCGGGTATTTGCCATGCATAATACTGTCCAATCCCTAATTCGGGTTGTTTTTGTATTCTCTTTCCTGTAATTAATGAATATCCTACATACATCATTAAACTTTCATATTCAAGAATTTCGTATAACTTGTATAATTCTTGTGTAGTTTGCTTATGAATAATATCTGGATCTTCTAAAAGTAATATTAATTCTTTTATCAAATTTTCTCTCCTTATCCTATCGAAGATTTCTTCAATTCGTTCCTCTAGATGTTCGAACCATAAATTTACATTCCATTTATGTATAAGTGCTATTTCTAGTAATTTACTTGGATTACCTCCTGTTAATTCCCAAACTTTATCAACTATATCTTTACTTGGTGGATTTAATTGTTTTGTAAGTTCTTGAAATGCTTCATATTCAAGACTCCAAATCATGTATATTAATGCATGTCTATGTCTAGCAACTAATCTTTTACTTATACCTTCTGAAGTTGTTACAATTATAAGTATACTTTTTGGTTCATACTCTTCACTAATTTTAGAAATTGAATTGTATAACCATTTAACATACCATTCAATTTCATCAAGCCCGATAGCTCTAGAAACGTCATCTAATGCTATAACGAGATGTCTATCTTCTAATTTGAATTTCGTAGAGATTTTACTAACTATCGTAAATATTTTATCAATAAGTACACGACCTAAATGACCTGATATGGTTTGTAAAAAAGCTAGCAATACATCAACAACATCCTTTAAGCATGAACTGTACATTAAGACTTTATGTATATCTTCACGTTCAAGAGCATCTATGTAGATAGCTATATCATGAAAATTTCTTACAAATTCTTTCAATAATCTAGTTTTTCCACAACCTTCAGGACCATAGATGTAAATCGGTAGTATACAACCCTCAGTAGCCAGTTTATTAAGTATATTCAACTCTTCAACACGATTAACAAATTTAGGTTCAATAAACATTATTTAATCTATAGCTATTATCTTCACAAAACCTTTACCTACAGTTTCTTTACCACCAAGAATTACGATAATACCATTTCTAAATAGTTTTTCTAAATCTTCAATTTTTTCTTTCGGTACTTCTTTTCCATTAATTTCTTTCTTAAAAAGCACAGTACCTATAAAGATTGTACCTGCAGGTACATATTCTTCAGTCCATAAAGCACCTCTGCGAGTGGTTTTTAAGTTATAATCAATTGCTATTCTAGTTGATGTAAGTATTTTCTCATCTAATAGTTTAATCATGAATTTATCAGGTATAATAATTAATGAATCAGAAAGTCTTATTATAGGGTATGAAGCACCTTTAAATTCTATAGGAAAATCTACATTTAAAGCTTCATTAATCTTTAAATCAAGTTTTTTCTCGCGTGTATAAATGCATTCAATTCCTTTAGTAATTTTAGATTCTTTTAAAGGAATTGCATAATCTTTTAAATCACGCACTTTATTAAATATCTCTTCAACTTTTCCTAATGCTGGATGTTGACTAACTTCTAAGATATCACATGCCTTCTTAAGTAGGTATGGTGATGTTACGTAGTGTATTAAATATTTTTCATGACTTATAGGAAAAGCTAATGGATAGGCGTCTGTAAAAACTACATAACTTTCATCTTCATGATATCTAAATGATACTTCACTACCAAACACTTCCCATAAAGGTTTATCTGACCTATATGGTGTAGACTTGATAGTACCTTTAATTGAAGATGCATAAACTATTGGTATTCCAAAAGAATCTCTCTGAATAACGATATCTACTTTACCACCACGACCTGAACCGACATGTAATGGGGTAAGTACATAGTATGCAAGCGTCATAACTTTGTAAAACATATTTAGATACTTACTCAAAGTAGTTTTTATACTTTCTAAAAATAATTTAGTGTAGATAATCATTCATGAAGGGTTCCTGATTAGTTCATAGAGGTTAAAGGGATTTAAAAGTTATACTAACACTGTGTCATGCCTAACAGTTCTTCAATTCTCACAAACACCTGTATTGAGAAATTAAAATTGAGATTTTTTAGAGTCTGCTATAACTTACATTCTGACTTGACTGTAATAGCTAGCATTGCTAGTGATGTTAATTAGTATGAAAATGTAAATTAAGTCTAAATTTCTAATTTCCTGAAGATCAGTTATAAAATTAGAAGTTTAATTATTCACGCTAATCTCTGAATTATTGTTTTGGAGTGACAAATAACTCTTGTGCTTCTTTTGAAATTAATTTAAAAAATGCAAATAATTGAATTAATGCAAAATGTCTTTGACTTTGTTCATGTATACTCAATGGCTTGAAATAATTATCATTAAGTAATCTTACCTTTGCATACTTATTAATCGCTAACCTTTGCCAAGTTTCATATGCAACTTTATCACAAGTTAAGACGTAAAAGTTCATTATAAAATCTGGATCTGCTTTAGATATTGCAAAATCACATTTTTCAGATGACGTTGGTAAGAAATTGCAGTAATGCTTTAAAACTTTATAGGCATGCCATGTACAGATATTTAGAATCTTCACTGAAAGTTCTTTAGCACTTACAATACCTCTTGTGATCTCAGCGTCGACACAGTATGGAATGAAGAGTCTATTTCTTAATTTAGCGGCATAGTTATGTACTCCTCTAAATACAAGATTCGTATCAATTATTAAATTACCGCTTTCAAACTCATCTAAAGATATTTCAATAAGTCCTGATAAGTATTTAAGTTGATGAAGCTCTTCAAGTTTTCTTTTCTCTATATTTGTATTAGTATATGAGCCTAATGAAATTACGAAACATTTACATAAAGATATAACATCTTCTATACATTTATCTTCTTTACAAGATGTACACAATTTACCACCTTTCATGAATGATAATACTTCAGGTAAGACACCATGCAATTTTTCGAACTCCTTCGGTTTACCATTGATCTTTATACGTTCTAGAGCAAATCGTTGTTCTTTTTCTGGAACAACATCAATAACAACATCATCAATGGTTAATCTAAATCTAACATACTTATCTTGAAATGTTATGTCAATACATAGTTCTGGTGTTCTATATTCATTAACTATAGGTTTAACAGTCCACTTCTTATTTATCACGAATGATAAGTATGCTATTTCTCTGTGAAGTTCAGGAAAAGACTTTAACAAATTTTCGATATCGCCATTACTTAGATTAAGATTTATCTTGGGTCCATTCCAGTTAAATATTTCTTTCTCTTCTATTTGTCCATTCTTACTTAATTTACTTAAAATGGTTATCGGTTGTAAATATCTTGGTATGAAAGGATAATAGAAACCAGTCCAATACTTAAATGGAAATAATACATGCGCGATATCCATGCCATGCTTCGTTGCTATATATGTGGCATAAATTATACTCATTATTGAACCAGCCGTAGGAACAAGCAACCCCCTTCCTCTTCTTGTTAATTCTCTAAATTTGTCTTCAAGGAAATTATATATGTCTTCTCTCGGTATGGAAGAACTTTGTATATTACATTCGTACACGAATTTCTCTATATAGGGTATAACTTTTTCTTCCACATCTTTCTTAGCAAATGTACTGTAGTAAATTAGTACTTCCTTAGGTTCAAATACTTCAATAGTTCTCAATATAGCCGATACAGAAGCTTCAAATAGATATGATGGTGCACCAATTAGAAAAATGCAATAGTCATAAGGTCTCATACTATACAGAGTAAATCATTTTCATTAAAGATTTTTCTTTTGAATACTTTACATAATTTACCCAAAATTTCATTTAATATCAGATCAATACTTGCTGGTATTGGTAAGTTATGATAAATCTTATCGAAATCTAAATTTCCTAATAATCCATTTACGTATAACGATTTCTTACATAACTCGTAGACTCTGTTAGTATCTTTAAAGTAAATTGCGTGAATATTAACGCCTAACCTGATGACAGGTCTAGGTATAATGTCTTCTATAGGTTCAAGAACTTCACTTCCAATAGCTAAAAACTCAACATCATACTTATTGACAATATCACGAATTAATTCTACTAAATCTTTATGATTCAATTTTTCCACAATTTCCTCGAGTATTGTTATTTCAAATGCTCCAAGACCTTTATAAGCATTGCAAGGTATTAAGCTAATACAATAATTATTCCATTCCTTTAAAATCATAGTAAAGTCGTCAATCTTGTATATACTCTCCTCTTCTTCACATGCTTCTTTACACATGTTCTTAAGATTGTTATTACACGATAAGATATTTTCTTTTAAAAACTTCTTGAATTTACTTAATGATTTCTCATCATGAAAACATATGTAGATCATTACTTCACACCTCTTACTTCAATTTCACTAAGCTGATATTTTCTTAACATTCTTTTAATTCCATCCACCAAATTCTTGTTAACTAGAAGTAAAAACTTTGCTGACGTTCCACAACAGATATTACCTAACCTGTTACATCTATTTCTATAATATTTCACGTACTTATCATACAAGTCACTAACTATCTTTTCAATCTTTTTACCTAACTTACACTCGACACAGTAACATTCACGTTTTCTTGATCTGATAATTATTCTAATGAATATATCAAATGTAGATTGTTTAAAGTGATCTTCACATGGCGGAGTTGTAGTGGTACTGATATTGCTCGGAGCATTATCACGACATATTTCAACTCTTTGATAACTTATTTCAAAAATACTTCTTAATTTATCATAGCTATCTAGTTCACATTCGTTATCAAATATGTCTTGTAGAATTATTGTCTCGCATTTCTCTCTTATTTTCAATCCTGCCAATGTCATATTTTAAATCACCTTAGCTTCTTGGTAAGCTCTTAACTCTCGTTCAAATAATTCAATTGTTTTCTTCATGATCAATTCCTTACTTAACTTATGTATCTCAATCTCAAGATCTTTAGGCAGTAAGTAATAAACGTTTTGATCATATTTAAGCATCCAACTAATTAATATGCCGCTATGAGTTTCAATTATTACCTGAACATTTTCAATATCTTTCAAAACTTCCATTAGTTTAACAAGCCAATCTATATGTATGTTAAATTCGGGTGTGTCAAGGATTAATAATCCTCCTGGTATGCTTATTCCGATATTTCTTACTTCTTCTATGAAGAGATTAATTTCGTATGCGTGTAGCAGTATTCTCATAGTGTTTAAGAGTCCATCACTTAATTGACTAATCTTGAAGGTATTACCATTAGATATAAACTTAACTTCATCTCTACTTATGCTTAAATCATCAATTCTAAAGTCAGGTCCACAAATATAGTTTAGATCATCAATAATTCTTCCTAAGAACTCTTTTCGTACGCCATACTCTAAGAGTTTATAGAGTAGATTTCTAACGGTATTAATTAGTTCTTCACGATTAAGTACACGAATATATCGCATGACGCTCTCAGATATTTTAGATACAAGATCTACTCCATAATGCTCATGATACAGTATACTTTTATTGATAACGCTTACTATAGCATCACGAATCTTTACATAGACATCTCCAATTTCTTCAACGATACCCTTACTAAGTAAACCATCATCACTTATAATTGAAGGTGTGAGAAGTGGATTAGGTTGTTCAGGAAGTGGTGCATATTTATACTTACTTTCTATTAGTTTAGAGTCTATGAGAATCCTCGTTCCTTCTGAAGTACTGTCAATCATTAACTTATCTAGTTTGAACCACCTACGTGTTGGGATGTTTCTTGGTGGTTTATCACGTGACTCAACTCCAATTTCAACATATATGTAGTCTTCATAGTCTGGAATGGCCACTTTAGCACCAATAACTGTTCTATTTACATTATAATTCATGAACTTGCCTATATGTTCAATTACTTCTTCAAGTTCTGGTGCTCCAATAATTATCGTCGGAATACCATATACATATCTAAGTATTACTAATACTGCATAAATTATACTAGATTTACCACATGAATTAGGTCCATACAGAGTTGTGAATTTTTTTATCAAAATCTATAGTCTCATATCCATTACATACCTTGAGATTACTAATTCTTCTAAAACCTTCAATTTTAAGAGAATGAATCAAGTTCATATTAATAGGAAATTAAAATGTAATTTAAGCTTTTACAGTACTGTTAAGGTTCCGTATCCTAACATTGTTTTTGCTCCAATACCTTGTTTAAGAATATCACTTATAAACTTCATAAGTTCACTTTTTATTTTATTCAACTTTTCATCCTGTACTAGTTTTCTTACACCAATAATAATTCTAAACCTAATACCTTCACCGATAACAGGATATACTATCGGTACAGGTTGTGCTTGTGTTTCTAAAATTCTACCTTCTAATTCATGGTATATAGGTGTTGTAACCTCCGGTGTAAGTAGTGTCTTATTTTTATCTCTACATCCAACAGGATAAGAATCTGTGAATACAATATATGATATATGACTTTCTGAACCTAATAGATCAGATACTTCAAAATCTTCAATTTTAATACCTTTCAAACTCAAATAGGATCTAAATGCTCCTTTAAGTGAGCTTCCTGGTATGTATGGAAGATTAAGATAGGGATTCCACATTAAACCAACTTCAAAAATAGGTTTACCAAACATTTCTTCACTTACACCAACAATTAATTTTGATTTTGTTTCAACTTGAAAATCTAGAACTGAATACTTATTATCTTCAAGAGCTTTTTTAACGTTATCAAGTAACTTATTAGCTTTTTCAAATAATTTATTCAATTCGGAATTACTGCATTTATAAGCTTCAAGACAAATTTCTGAAAGAATATTTCTTTTAAAATCCTTCTCAAGATCAATAGTTTTTCCTTTGTAACGTATTCTCTTTCTACCCTCTCCTCTATGTAGTAGATATCTTAGTGCATTAAATCTAAGCCATGACTCAATATTAGTATTTGTTAAATCAGTTGTTGAAATTAATTCATCGATAATTTTTTCAATTATACTATACATCCGTGACCTATCAATTTTTCCACTCATGGGAATATCACCTTAAAACTATAATTCAACTTCTTTAGATAAGACTGTAAATATGTTAATGATTCAACATAAGCTTTAATAATTCTGGATTCGTCGATGATTATTTGAGCACTTCCAGCACCTATCCAATCAATACTTTGTGGCCAATCAAGTGATAAGAATACTGTAAAGTATGCTCTATCTTTATGAATTGATAAATGTATTGGTGATGCTCTTCTATTAACTTCATCACGCACTATGTATCCCGTACCTCTCTGCTCTCTAGGTAATCCAAAAAACCAGCAATGTTTCTTAATAGTTAGAAAGTCATGCCAACTACCATACGGAGTATTAGGTCCACCAAAATAACGTCTTATCCTACCAGGTCTATAGAAGAAATCTACTAGTTCAGTAGCTACATCGTTCATTCTCTTTCCGCTCCACTTGACTTCATAAATCATGAATACAGGAATTGTAGAATCTTTAAGAAATTCAGGTTTTTCAAATTGATCAAAGTCAAACGTTACATTTTCAACATTGACTTTATGTTCTGATATTAAATCATATGGTGGAATATTTAGGCTACTTACTGAATGTTTTAAAGTTAAGAATTTACTAACATACTCATTACATGCCTTACGAACTTCACGTATAAGTTCAGGTGCTCTATCTAAATCTAAAGATCCATCTCTTCTAAAGTATTTTCTAAATAAACCTGTATGATCACGAATTAACCTTATGTTAAACGTTCCAATTCCTCTACGTCCCATCTTACCAATACCATTAAGTATCAATGCTGTAAGTAGAGAACCTATACCAAGTAGTAATTCGTCATTACTAAGTTTCTTAAAAGATAATCTTTCCTCAATCATGAGTTTAACGCTTAATAAATCCGTATATGTGATTTTACGACCACCTAAGGTCAATAGTTTAATCCTATGGGTCATACAGTACGGATCATATCCAGGACATGAACGTTCTCTACCTACTCTATTTATTGAAATTGAAATTCTGAATCTAGATGCTTGATCAGTATTGCCTAAGAGATTACCAACAAGTTTAGTAATATTGTCTATACACGTTTTGTCTAATTCAACTAATGTACGTCTTCCTGGTCTTGTTTTAAGAAGATTATTCTCATATAGTATACCCATTACGTAGGCTCTAAACCACCATCTCCAAAGACCTTTAAGTGATTGTGTTCTAAAAGCATCCCAGGTATGAAACTCGGTATCGTAACTACCTAAAAATACCGGTACTTCATTTGTAAGTTCAAGTTCTATAAGTGTTGACATGATATCACGTTTATGTTAATTTAGCCTCTGCAAGAAATTTCAACCATCTAGCTACTTCATATGTAATTTTTCGCACAATTTTATTAAAACCGTAATTATATATAAGTTCTTCTAAACTACGTTTAGAGAAATCTTCATTCATAATTTTTGCTATTACACACATAAGAGATGCACCATATAGACCATACGATGCATCTTCATCAGAAAGACCGTATCTTCGTCTTATACTATCAAGTTCTTTCGCTATTTCACTTGGCTCACCATCTTTACACATTGAAATATACATTTCTCGTAATGCACGTTCAGTAGCTTTACCGCCAACGTATGCAAATAGATATGCTAATCCCTGATATTCAAGAACTTCAAAAAGTTGTCTTGCACGTGTTCTAACACCTCTTCTTAAACTAGGCTGTAAATGGCTAATGCAATTTATACAGTGTGAAGCAATTCTAATGAGTTTTTCTTTCTCTAATTTAAAATTCATAACTCTTCACCCATAAGATTCCTTTACCAATAGTTTCATGACCACCAAGTATTAGGTACTTCTCATTAAGATTAAGTATTTCATTCCAAATCCTAGTAACATCGTATTCTTTCAACTCCTTACAAATCTCAGGAACTGGTTGACTTAGTTTTTCTTTTTCTTCACATACTCTTAACATTCTTGGCCTTGAATATAGTATTACTGCTACTAATACAGTATTTGAAGGAAGATATTCTTCGGTCCATGGACCTGTATCTACAGTTTTTGTTTCATACTTAAGTCTTACACGTGTAATGACTTGAAGACTTGTCTTAATTAAATCATGAATGTCATAATCACTAACAATGATGAATCTTTCAATCTCTTCCGGGCTAAGTATAGTTCCAAAACATTTACTTACAAGTTCTCTCAAATTCTTATCAATCTCAATTTCGTAAAATTGATCATTTAGAATAACTTTTCTAGTATTATC
This sequence comes from uncultured Thermoproteaceae archaeon, assembly GCA_964390355.1. Lineage (GTDB taxonomy): Archaea > Thermoproteota > Thermoprotei > Thermoproteales > Thermocladiaceae > CAYMHS01. Next base: position 40,126 of record CAYMHS010000011.1, read on the forward strand.
AATTGTAAATGTGTATTTATCTGAAGAGGTAATTGCATGACCTTCATCTACATTTTTTGCAATATTTATAAGCTCTCTTAGGCATGTGCAAATATCATTACTCACATTATGTTTTTTCGCACAACCTTTAGTGATTTCTAGGTAATTCATAAATTGTTGTAATAAATGATTCGATGTCACGTATGTATAAAGTCCTTTTAAGGCTTTTACAGGTATCATTACTAACTTTGCATCTAATATCGAAATTGAAGATGCACCCTCTATACCTTCAGATTCCCTAGATTCATCAGGTCCAAATACTGCCTTTATCAACCTTTTCAGATTCTGATTGGCAATGCTTTCCCTTTGTGCTCTTATTGCTCCTTTTAGGCTGCTTCCCCATATTACTGGTATTCCAAATTCATCACGTTGTATTGGTAAATCAACTGCTTCACCATATGTTCTACCTGTACCTACATGTATTGGTGTTATTGCTTTAAGAAAAATTAATTTACCAGCTTCATATAATGGAATTTGTACCACGGTAGTTACTTTATTCAAAATTTTTAAACAATACTTTTCAAAAATTTACTTCACTCTCAAATCCTCTATACACTTTTATGAAGTGATTTGTACAGATTTTCAATTTCTTTATCAAATTCATCAATCCATAACTTACCTAACTTATTCTTTACATATTTTCTTAAAAATTCAAGTATTTCATAAATCATTAACATTATATCTTTAGCAGCACTTTCCCTATTTGGATACTTACTAACTTCTCCTGTAGGGTCAGGACCATGATATTGATAATCATGTAAATCTAATGCAGTTGCTGTTTTATGAGTAATTCCTGAATAATCAATATCTTCAAGTAATTGACTAATAATCTTTAATTTACTAGATGGTATCCTCAAGATAATTTTTTCAAACCATTTCCTATCCTCAATTTTTGTTAATTTTTGTAAAATCTTATCTCTTTCCAATACTAGTAAAGATGCTAAAAGTGCTTTCCATGCCTGAAAGACTTTACCTGCAGCATTTCGAGTATAACCTTTCTCTAAAAATTCAATTGCTAATCTACTCTCCAAGATAGCTTCGAGTACACGAATTTGAGCATACATTTCAGGATTTTCCCAAGGTTTAGGTAATGGTTTATCAAGTAACTGAATGTTCTTCAAATTTTCAACACCACTTACAATTAATTTTTCAAGAAATAAATTTATTTTTGAGAAAGTCAATCACCTCACTAAAGATATTTTAACATTATTAATTGATAATTGAAAACCTTCATCCCGTAATACATTCAATTTTAGGTAGCTGTATAAACCGCTACGTTCATGAAACTTTAGAATTCCGTGAAGCCGGCGGCATAGTTCTATAATACTTTTAATGATAGGGTTGAATGATTGTTAACTTCTTAAACGTAATGAGTCCTGTATACTCTTTCATATGCTTAATTGACGTTAGTATCGCAAAATTCGATAATGATTTTGTATCTAACTTATACTTCTTAAACAAAGTATGTTACATTATAATCAAATTTAAGTACAGTTCTTAATAAGTAATTAAGTTATGAGTGTGAAGGTTTTCTTTATTTCAACTATAGGTACTGGTATTTTAGGTAATATTGAACGTTATGATATTGATAATCTTTCTGAAAAGTATAGAGAACTTGTTAAAGATTCTTCCAGGTTAAGAGTTGATGATGAGAAACAGAAAGAATTTGAAAAAAGAGCTTATCCTTATGATGATTTCTTTAAATTAATTTATGATCTTGTACGTAAAGATCCAAGAAAATATAGTCCTGAATTAAATGCTTTTTTAGGCTTTATAGATAAAAAGTACTCATTATTGAATAGAGCTGAAGTTGTGGAGTTTAATGTATATTCTACAGATACTGGTACTGGATTTTTCTGTGTAAAAATTGTTGAGAAATGGCTTAGAGAAGAATTAAGTAATTTTGCAAGGTTGAATGTTAAGATTTTAGTTAATGAACCTGTAAGGCTTAGAAAGTTTGGTTGGGGTTATGAATGGTTTTCTGAAGCTCTTCTTGATATGATTGATAAGATTGCTAGAGTAATTGTAAGTAAGAGAAACCAAGGATATAAAGTTTATGTTAATGTTACTGCAGGTTTTAAAGTAGAAACAACATACTTAACCATAATTTCATTACTACTCAATGTTGATTCTATCTTCTATATACATGAAGCTACACGTGAAGTTATTGAATTACCAATACTTCCCTTAAGTATTAGAGATAATGTTAAGAAATTGTTAAGAGATATTAAAGAACCTATGAGAAAAGATGTTATTGAACAAGTTTACGGAGTTAGTGTTAAGGATCTTGAAGATTATGGTATAGTAAATGTGTGGGAAGGTATGGTACAAGCAAAAGAATGGATTAGAAAGCTGTTAGAGGTTGAAAGTGAGGTTTAAGTATTGTGATGAATTTATGATCGATATTGATGAATTTAATAGATGGTTTAGAAGTGCTAAAAATACTTTAAATGCTGCTCATCCTGATTTTGAAGCAGGTAATTACAATTGGGTTTGCTTTAAATGTCATCAAGCGATTGAAAAGGCGTTAAAAGCAATACTTTGGGGTTTAGGTAGGTCCAAGACGGGACACTCACTTGTTTCTTTAATCAGAGAAATTGAAAATCTTGATATTAGAGTTCCTCATGATATTTTTGATGATTGTGCATGGTTAAGTAAGTACTACATGATTACTAGATATCCAAATACTTGGGAAAGTGGTATTCCTGAAGATTATTTTACAAGACAGGAAGCTGAAGAAGCTTTAAGAAAAGCTAGAAAAATACTAGAATGGGTTGAACGTACTTGGCAAGAATTATTAAGGAAAGAAAAAGAGAAAGAGATAAAGTAATAGAAATTGTTAAGAATTTCTCAAAAGAATTGAAAGATGCTTTTAATAAGGTTACCGTTTTTCTTGTGGGTTCTTATGCTCGTGGAGATTTTAATGTATGGAGTGACATTGATGTACTAATAGTTATAGAAGATTGTAACGTAGGTGTTAAGGAAAGATATAGTAAGGTAATACCAATACTGTTAAGATCTAGAGAGTACGCGAGTATTGAACCTACTATACTATGCTTGGAAGAATTTAGAAGAGGAGTAGTTAAGAAGAATCCAATAGTAATTGAAGCTTTAAGTAATGGTGTAGTGATTATTGATGAATTAAATTTAATGAATTGTGAGGAATAGCTACATGGTGGGCCCGCCGGGACTTGAACCCGGGACCACCCGCTCATTCTCCGGCAACTGTATGGGTGCCCTGCCGTGTAAGGCGGGCATCCTTACCAGGCTAGACTACGGGCCCTTATCTAGTGTTTTGGTATTGATTGTTTTTAAAGCTTATGGTATTTGCTTTAGAGCATTGTCGAGATCTTCAATAATGTCATTGATGTCTTCAAGACCTACAGACATTCTTAGTAGGTTTTCAGTTATTCCTAATTTTTTCCTAATTTCTTCAGGAATTACTTTTGAAGCGCTAACTATAGGGTAGGTTAGTAAGGTTTCTGGTCCTCCAAGACTTGGTGATGGTTTAATAATTTTCAAGTTCTTTAACAGTTTAATTACTTCATTGTAGTTACCTCTTATTTTGAAACTTACAACACCTCCAAAACCATTTTTGAAAAGTTTCTTAGCTATGTTGTGATATTTATTTTCTGGTAATCCAGGGTATAGTACTTCTTCTATTTTTGAATGTTCTTTCAAGTATTCAGCTATAATTTTGGCGTTTTCGCAGTGTTTCTTCACTCTTAAACTTAAAGTTTTGATACCTCTCATTACTAGATAAGCTTCGAAGGGTGCTAATATTGTGCCTATTTTTCTTCTCCAATCCCAAAGATTTCTAATATCTCTTGAAGAACCTGCAATTACTCCAGCTACCGTATCGTTATGCCCTGATATATATTTTGTCATACTGTGAAGTACGAATGTTGCTCCATCAAGTATTGGTTGATATAGTACAGGTGTTACGAAGGTATTATCTATAACTATTATGGAATTGTTTTCTAAGCTTCTCTTAATTACTTCTCTTACATCAATAACTTTAAGTGTTGGATTTGTCATAGTTTCAATTATGATGAGTTTTACACCTTTCTCAATGCTTTCTAGTATGTTGTTAGTTTCTGGCCAAGTGTAGGAGATTTTAATATCGAATTTTTGTAAGTCTTGAATAAATTCTAATGTAGCACCATATATTTCGTAAGGTATAAGTACTTTGTCACCTTTTCTTAAATAAGCTAATAATAACGTACTTATAGCTGCCATACCGCTAGAAAAGCATAAAGCATCTTCAGCTTCTTCAAGTCTTGCAATTACATGTTCAAGCATTCTTACTGTAGGATTTTCTTCACGTGAATATTTCAGATCAACATTTCTATCAGACTTTCTAGCCTCACCGACTTGTCTATAGATAGCTGAGAGATAAAGCGGTGGAATGATTGCTCCATAATTGTGATCCTCGTGTTCATGTCCGTGAATGCTTGCTGTATCAAACTTCATTCTATATATTGATGTTGCGTACTCATTTAAATTTAGCTAAAACATTTCTGAAATACTCAAGAACAAGATTACAGTATGTGACTATGTTGTCGCTAGTATTCTCACTTATTGAAGATACTTCAAGAATAAAGCCTCTCGAGTAGTTAATTTCTGCTAAAACCTTCAATACTTTATCCCAATTAATGCAGCCCATGAAGGGTGGGTAATGCTTGTCTTCCTCACCATCATTATCATGTATGTGTGTGGCTATTATGTAATTACTCACTACTTCTATAAATTCTGCTGGTTCATAACCGTTAACTCTTGCATGACCTGTATCTACACATATACCGACATTGTCAGTACTGCATTTTTTAAGAATTTTAACTAGATCTTGAGGTTTTGAGCCGAAAACACTTTCCAATCTATTCTCAATAGCTATTTCAACATTAAAGTTCATTGCCATTCTTGCAATTTTCTCTACAGCATCTAGACTACACTTCTCTAGTCGTAAGGTGTAGTTTAGAGTATCTTCATTGGGAAGAGCTTTACTGTATGGTAAGTGTGTAACTAGTACTTCACACTCAACTTTATAGCAAAGTTCTAACCATCTCTTAAACTTCTCAATACATTTATCTCTAACATTACTATCTAGAGCAGCTAATTCATTCTCATACTCTTCCTGTGGTGCGTGTATTTGAATAATGTTTAAATTTAGATCTTTAACTAACTTAGAAACTTTACAAGTCAAGTCTTTATTAATGATTTCTCTAACATGTCTTGTCGATAATTCAATTACCTTAACGTTTCTTAAGTATAGTCTATTTAAAGCATTGATCACATCTAGATGATTATAAATTCTAGTATCAATACCAAACTTCACGTGCTGTTTAGAGATGTTAGCTTTTTAAAATATCAACACAATTTAATTAAGGAGAGAATTTATAGGATAGAACTTACCTTAAAGTAATGTGAGGTAAGACTTTATGCCAGGACCTAAAGGTTGGTGTTGGAGATATGGTAGGAAAGGTCCTGGAAGAAGACCAAAGCCCAGATTTATAAGTTCAATACCTAATGAAGTAACTTTCATACCAAGGACGAGAGATGGTAAGTTCGTAAGTAATGAACCTATATGTCTAGCTCCTGATGAAATTGAAGCTTTAAAGCTAGTGTATCTTGAAGATTTAACTCAGGAGGAAGCTGCTTTAAGAATGGGTATATCCAGAGGTACGTTATGGAGAATTCTTGATGATGCACGTAGAAAACTTGTTAAAGCTATTATTGAGTTAAGACCAATAGTTATTACTTACGAGAGAGCTAGATGTGAAGAAGAGGTTAGTGAATCTATTGGAGAGGATAAGTATTAATCTTTTAGAAAATTAAGTTCTCTCAAGATATTCACTATCTTATCTATCTTGTTTATCTTAATAATTTTTACCTTATCTTTAAGTACAAGTTCTGCATTGAAACCAATGTTATTAACTATTAAGTAATGTGTATCAATATCTCTAATCCACTTAGCTAATACATATCCTGTACCTCTTCTAAACTGTATAGGTAATGTACTTACTACTCTCATATTAACAATTTTACCTTCATTTAAATCTAGAATCATTATGTAAGGAGCCTTGCCAAAAAGGCTTGAAATTCTAGAATTAAGACCTTCATTACTCTCTATAGGAATAGCTATTCTAGTAATGTTTTCTAGAGGTTTTTCAATTAGAGGTAGGTTGATTAATGCTCTTTCGACATCACTTAAAAATCCTGAACTTATAAAGAATTTATCACTCATAGTTAGAAAGTGATTAACTTGTTTATAAATCCTGATAATGGGATTTCTCAATCTCTATTTAAGTAAGATATCTACAATACTATTAATAGCTTTCTTAAAATCTTCATGAGTCATAACTTTGCTTGGAATTTCTTGAATATATGGTATCTTTATAACGATAGTGTTGAATGTGTTTGCTCTTTCTTCAATTTCACTTGTTAACTTACTAGAAAGGTTAAATTTATTTATGACAGTGATTATGTGTTTCTTTTCTTCAATTCTTCCCATCATATTCATGAACTTTAAATAATCGTTGATTCCTAATCTTGTTGGTTCTGTGACTGCAATTACTGTATTTGCAATTTTTACAAGTGTATACACTATAGAGCCTGTACCTGGTGGTGAATCTATAACTACATACTCATAATGTTTGAACTTATCAACAATGCTCTTAACAAACTTAGTAACTACTAGGCAACTAGCTTTAACTCCGGGAATTAATTCGCAAGTAGTTATGTCAAGTTCTTTAAACTTACTTTCCTTGATGTAGGCTAGCTTTCTTGAACTTCTTTCAATAGCTTCATCTACGGGACATATTAGTTTACATATGCCACATCCTGAACATAAAGAGCTAATCCATACAATCTTTCTCAAATTCGGAATTATAGTTATTGCATGTTCAGGACAAGCATTAACACATTCGTTACAGTAGTTACATTTATCTTCATTGAATTTTGGTTGAAAAGTCTCAATAGTCTGGACATACTCACCTTCAATTCCTAGAAGAGACTCTGCACATGGATTATCAACATCAGCATCTATGAGAAGTACTTTATAGGCTCTTCTAGATAGTTCGTATGCTATTGATGATGCTATTAAGCTCTTACCAACACCACCCTTACCACCAGCTACTGTTATAGTTTTCATTATCTCAACCTCACGAAGTTGATAATATTTTCAATTACGGATCTTACCAGTTTTTTAATTTCAGAATCTGTTTGAAGTGCAAGTATTGGTGTCATATCTACGTAACTTTTAACAACTTCATAACTTATCGGTATTTCACCTAAGAATTCAATCTCTAAATCTCTAACCTTAGACTTAACTTCACTACTTAGCTTTAAATCAAGATCACATCTATTAATTATTAATCCCATCTTTAATCTGAAATGTTTAGCTAATTGATGAAGTCTTTCCATTCCTTTAATGGCTTGTCTCGTCGGTTCGGTGATTATTATGAGGTAATCTGCACCTGCAAGACTAGAAATGACTGGACATGCAATACCTGGTGCAGCATCTACAATCACCAAATCGTTGTTTAGTTCTTTACATAGTCTATGAGCTAAGCTTTTGGCTCTATAGACTATCTCACCACTATTTCTACCACCAAGTTCTAAATCGCCAGTAACTACAGTACAGTTATACCTTGTTTTACATGTAATTAATTTCCCTGTAAGTACTGTCTTGTAATTAATGGCTTCTAGAGGACAAGCAATACTACATGCACCACAACCTTCACAGAATTCTTGAATAATTACTGGTTTTCCATCTACAAGATCTATAGCCTCGAAATTACACACATTAGTACAGTTTAGACAGTAATTGCACCTATCGTAATCTATGTATGCTTTTCTAGACTCGTAAATCTCTTCCTCATTAATTACTTCCAAGACTCCACCTAAGGCAAGAACAAGATCTGGTGCCTCAACATCGGCATCAACGCCTATTGCTGATATGTTAAGTATGTTATTTATGTAGTATAGCAGATTTGAAGTTATGAAGGTCTTACCTGTACCACCTTTACCACTAGCAATTACTATCTCCATTTCAACTTCTCACCAGACCGTAACTTCTAAGTACTTGCATAACAGGTATTCCTGGCTCTACATATATTACTTTAAGGCCTGCTTGAGAAATCACTTCTTCAACATGTGGACCAATATTTGATGTTATTATTATCTTAACACCATTATTAATTAGCCATTGAGCAATAGCAACACCAACACCTCTCGGCATGTCTAGAAGTGTATTCTGTATAGTCTTTACGTTCTTTATCTCGCCATTACATACGTCAACGACTAGTATGTAGGGTGCCCTACCAAATCTTGGGGAGACTGGACTATTTAAACCGTGACCAGTATCTACACCTGCAGCAATTCTTTCACAACCATTAGGTACAGGTTCTAAATTTGGTAAAGATTGTGTATATTGAGCCCAATCTCTACCCCATCCTTTTCCTCTACCCCAACCAAATCCTCCGCCGCCTCTACCACATCCTCTACCTTGACCTCTGCCGAAGAACCAACCATACATACCCTTTCCAAAATGTGTAATAGCACAGACTTTAAGAACCTTACCTACGTAAAGCATCTTAACTGGTCAAGTTGTCTACATGAGAAAGTTTTATAAGTTTTGTGCTATTACACAGAACTGGTGGTAGAGATATGGCTTGGGGAGGATTTGGTTGGGGTAGAGGAAAAGGATGGGGTTGGATGAATCCATGGCCTGGAAGAGGACCTTTCAGTCATTTACCACCATGGCAGAGGCCTGGATGGATTTTTGGTAGAGGTGCTTGTAGATGGTTATTCCCATGGATGTTCTGGCCTTGGTATGGATGGTGGTTCAGAAGCTTCTTAACACCATGGATGTACATGCCATACTACTGGTACATGCCATACATGCCATGGTGGTGAAGATGTTCTGGCCATACCCACCATACATACCTGATCCCATAACTATGAACATAATGTTCATGTACTGGATGGCTGTGCCTCTTTATTACTGGATGATGTTTGAGATGTATAAGATGATGATGGAGACTTGGAGAAAAATGCTAGAAACTCTCACAACAAAGACTTAAATAGATAAAAATTATTAAAAATCCTGGTGAAAATATGGCTTGGTGGTTTAGATTCTTCAAATTTATGAGTAAGTACATGCCATCAACCATACCATACATGCCATATTATCAACAACCTCAACAAACAACTACTCAACAATATCAAGTATCTCAACCACCTCCATCATACCCTTACTTCATATTGATGCCTATACTTATGCCTCCACCACCCCCACCTCCACCACCAATACCGACAAGTCCTGAAGAAGAACTTTCAATGCTTGAAGACTATAAGAAAT
>CAYMHS010000012.1:0-41688 GCA_964390355.1 uncultured Thermoproteaceae archaeon
ACATTATATTTCGTTTTTATTTTCTTAAATATTTGATAAATATCTACATGAAAAACTTTTGAATCTACTTTCTGCCTTATTAACAGGTACAAGTTCAATTAATTGAAGATCTACTTGTAATTTTCTTGCAAAATTAATTAATCTTGTAATTTCATGAACGTTAATACTCATTACTAGAGAATCAATTTTTACTTGTTTAAATCACACATGTGCAGCTTTCTCAATGTTACTTAATACTTTGTCTAAAGCATCAATACCTGTAATATATTTATACAATTTCTTGTCTAGCGAATGTAATGATATGTTTAATCTATGAAGCTCTCCTTTTAAATCATGAAGATGGGTATTTAAGTAGTAACCATTTGTTGATAATGATAAAATCACTAGGTTCATAACTATTAATTGTCTTGATAATATTTATAATGTCACTTCTTATTAATGGTTCACCACCAGTAATTTTAAATCGATTAATTCCAAGACGTTTACAGACCTTAACAATAAGTGATATATCATCGGTATTTAACATATCGTTAACATTTTCTCGAATTCCCTCATTATGACAGAAAAAGCATTGATAATTGCATCTACTTGTAATTACTATTCTTAATCTATCAATAATTCTACTAAAATTATCAATAAGCATAGTATCAACAATTAAGTGTATCGTTTACACTATTTACATTTTTAAAAACATTACCAAATCTTTCAATCATATACTCAGCAGAAACATAAATTATTTTTGATAATTTCTTTACCACATGTCGTAGAGAAACTTGGTTTAGCTTGTGAAGATTATGTACAATAATTTCATTAATAGTCTTGAATGTCCTTTCAGTGTTATATATTGCGAATAGTGGTTCAATAAATCCATTATTCCATAATGGTATTACTGCATCTATAAGCTCATCATCAATATGACTCATCATATACGTAATGGCATTATCGTTAATGTTTAACATATCACAAGCTGTTATGAAGGTATAGTCATACTTATCTTTTAAGTATTTTAAACCTGAGTATATACCGATAATGGGATGTTGAGTTACGTACTCATCAATTATATAGTCAACTCTTGATTTTAAACAGATAGGAATTACATTATTTATCAATTCTTTTTGTTTATCAAATTTTACAGATATGTATATTCTATTAAAGATTTTTAACAGAATGTTAAGTATGTGCTCAATCATGTACTTATTAGAATATTTTGTTAAAGGTTTGTAAATACCTAGTCTTCTAGAATGACCACCAGCAAGTACTAGAGCGGTTATGTTTTTCTTAATCATCAAATGTATCAACCTCTAGATTCATAACTAAAGTAATTTATATCTTATAAGTTCTTCCATATTTATGTAATAACTACATTACCAATATGGTAGATATTTAATCTCTTCTCTGAAGGTCTTGCAAAACCTACAAGTGTGATGTTAAATTTCTTTGCAAGTTTAAGAGCATTCAACGTTATGGCTGATATTGTGGCAATACCAGAAAAACCAGCATTTATAATCATTCTCATAATGTAACTATCAATTCTACAACTGATAATTAAGAAACATTTCTTCAAATTAATGCTCTTCCTTAGACTTAATCCGACGATTTTATAGATAGTACATAATCTACTATAATCTTCATATGTTGAGATTACTCTCTTTTCTTCAAGATTATAAGTGAGTGCTGTATGTGTTGCATCTGTTCTTTTAAAAAATTCAAAATTATTTAATAAGTCAATTAAGTGAAGAATTTCACTACATGTAATTGAGAATAATTTATTTTTCTCTTCTCCATAATACTTATCCTCTCTATAATTACACTTCATGATGATTTTAACAATACTAGCATCTAATTTTTTGATAAGTAATTCTTGTATTGTTAAGTTATTACAGTGTGAGTATCCTAAAGCTAGTAAGTCTAGGTCTTTCTCGATTGTGCAATACTTTGCTTTTACTTCATCATTAATAGTAATTTCTACACTACATGTACTTAATACTTCATCAATGGTTTTGTAAAAGTTTCCTGATATGTACTTGATAATATCTATCTTACTGATATGATTCATATTGAAATCACTTTCAATTTAGTGAAGGTATCAATTTTGTGTTGTGTTTTGTTTCTTTTTTCTTTTTCTTTTAACTTCATATTTTTCAAGTACGTTCATTTCTTCAAGAGCTGCTAGTATAGCTATTACTGTTGATGTTAATGCATAATCTGTAGCTATTGTTACTTGTGGTATAAGGTCTATAACTAGTGTAGCAATTCTAAAAATTCCTACAGGTATTCCTTCACGTGCACCAATGAGTACATGAACTTTATCATGTTTTGTGAAGATCTCTGCAAGTTTATCCTTAACATGCATTATGTACGCACCTTTAGGATCAGTAACAATTATTGGTTCATCTCTATGTTCACGAACATATTGATACATATCATAAACGTATGTGGGAACTTTATGTACAGGTCTACCATAACTTCTCTTCTGAATTTCATATCTCGATTCAATACCTTCCTTAACGCCTTGTAGAAATGTTAATAATTCATCACCAGTAACTGGCTTATAGTGCGCGATATAGAGTTCACCAATTTCGAAAGTTTGTGCTGCACGACCAATTCTAACACCCATCTTTTTAACAGCTTCTAAAGGTCCTGTATATGGCATCTGAACAATACTTAACTTTCTAAGTATAGGTAGTATTATAGGTTTTCCAGGAAACATCTTTCTATACTCTTCAATTCCTGAAACAACACATATAGCTGCTCTATCTTGAAAAATCTCAATATAGATGGCTTTATCTGGATTTTCTAAATCAACTTCAGCACCTGTAACTTCTTGAACAATTCTACCAGCCTCAACATTAACATCAATAGATGTGAAGTTGTGTTCGCCTCTCCTAGTTGTTCTTATGGCGAAAGTTTCATTACTTGAGATATAGTTTCTAGCAATTTCTGAAATGGCTTTCTTAATCTCTTCAAGTTCAGCTTTAACAAGTTTATGAACAGTAAGTACTTTTGACGCTTCTGGAATATTTTTCTTAACATAATCTACAACTTCATCTTTATAACTACCTAAACCATCGATTATAACAATACCTAGATAACCCCATGGTCTAACCATGATGTTAGCTTTAATTCCCCTCTCTTCTAGATACTCCTTAATTAATGAAGCTACAATATCTTCAACTCTTTTAGGAGTCTTAACTATAACATCCATAACTTAAAATAATTAATGTAGTTGAGAAATTAAGCTCTTCTCCATGATAGTTAACGATATAAATAATTAAGTAGTGATTAAGTGCGTGATTGAGTACATAATCTTAATAATGATTATAACAATGATACTTGCAGTAGTAGGTGTAGCCTTGATACTCATAGATTCAGTACGTTTAAGAAGTTACGAAACTGAAATTGAAGAAGTTAAGGATGAAGAAGAGAAGAGGAAAAGAAAAGTTAAAGCTGGTGGTGTTGTTCTTATAGGTCCTTTACCAATAATTTTCGGTACAGATAAAGACATTATTAAGTGGGCAATAGTATTGACAGTAATTGTAGTTGTAGTTTTCCTAATCTTCACCTTCATGATTATGAGTAGTTTAAGATGGCTATGAGACTCAGTACTATAGGTTTTATACTTATACTACTTGCAGTAATTGTTCCAGTAATTACTATACCATTAATACTCTTAAGTACGATAAGTACAACACCTCAAACTATAAGCAAGACAGAGATTGGTGGAGCTATAGTTATCTTTCCCATACCTGTAATTTTCACTTTTGGTACAGATAGTGAATTAGTAACGCTACTAGCCATTTTAGGTTACATTCTCTTTCTAGTCTTTCTAATCTTCTTCATAGTAACACTATTTAAGCGAGCAAAGAAGAGAAGAGAAAGTTATTAAGTACAAACATTTATATTTAGTTATCGTTAAGGCTAAGATAATGAGTGAAAAAGTTAGATTAGGAATTGTTGTCTCAGAGTTTAATTATGATGTAACTTTCATAATGCTTCAAAAGGCTCTAGAACATGCAAAATTTCTAAACGTTGAGGTTAGGTACGTGGTTAAAGTTCCAGGAACTTTCGATACACCACTTGCAGTACAGGAACTTGTCTTAAAGAATGATGTTGATGCAGTAGTAGTTCTTGGTGCAGTTATTCAGGGAGAGACTAAACATGATGAGGTTGTTGCTCATCAAGCAGCAAGAAAAATACTAGACCTAGCCGTACAGAGTGGTAAACCTGTAAGTCTAGGTATAATTGGTCCGGGAGCAACTAGGATTCAAGCACTTGAAAGAGCTGAAGAATACTCAAGAAGAGCTGTGGAGGCCGCAGTTAAACTTGCAAGAAGAGTGAAGATGCTTAAAGAAGCAAAGTACATAGATAAGACAGTACTCGTGGAGTAGGTAATGAATACTTATAGATTTGGATACGCACTTATAGGTGAAGAGTTGAATGTTCTTAAAAATGCTGTAATTGAAGTTGATGATGAGGGTAAAATTGTAGGTATAGGTACACAGACTTCCTGTATAAGTATAAATTTTGGAAAAAACACCATACTAACACCTCAATTCATAAACTCACACATACACATACTTGACTATAATTTAAGTAGATACTACGATAAGTACTGGATTGATGATGTTGTAGGTACACCATATGGCATAAAGTATTGGTACTTAAAGAAAGTTGGAAGAAAAGAACTAACATATCTTGAAGAGCTCTTTAAGAAAATTAAATCTTCAGGAACTGGATGTATAGTACCTTTTATAGAGTATGGATTGAGGTATGTGGATTTCGTAATTGAATTAGCTGAAAAGTATAGACTAAACTTAATTCCATTTCTTGAACCAAGTTATTATCGACTTCACGTTAGTAATGAAGATGAAGTTCATGATGAGTTGATTAAGGAAGTAGAAAATATTGTAAAGAGAGGATTTAACGTAGCCTTAATATCACCATTAAACTATACAATTAAAGAACTTGAACATATTTCTAAGTTAGCACATGACTTCAAAGTCAAGATAGGTACTCACATCTCTGAAACTGAAGATACATACCTTGATGATGATCTATCAAGAGCTTTAACGTACTTGAAGCCAGACCTAGCCATACATTTAACTCAATTGAGAGGTAAAGATCTTGATAGATTACCTAAAGGTCTTGGAGTAGTAATTACACCTAGAGCAAATTCTATCTTTATAAACAAGTTACCACCTCTTCATGAACTTTTAAGAAATGAGAATATTTACATCATGTTAGGCACAGATAATGTAGGTGTTACAAGTTGGAATATTATTGAGGAAATACACTATCTTTATCATGTATCAAAATTAATGAAAATACCTATAAATTGTGTTGAACTTTTAAAATTATGTACTGTAAATCCATCAAGATTCTGGAAGATTGATTATGGAATTATTAAGCAGGAAGTTGAGATTCATGGAATAGTTATTAAGACTATGAGTGAGGTAGATGTTGATGATGTCTATAAGTACCTCACAGTCTATGCTGAGGTAAGTGACGTTGTGGCTTTAATTGATGGGAATGTGATTATTGAGATTTAGCTTCACTCTTAATTTCACTTTCCAACTTTTTCAACTCTTCTTCAATCTCTTTCTCAATTTCTTCAATAGGTTTAGGTGGTGGTGTAGTGGCTAATGTATATCCAACCCAAGCTAAAATACCGAAAAGTACGGCGATTAGTATGAAAGCTGTTATCTGAATCACAAAGGCTGACCAAGGTGTGAAGAAGACTAGCCAGCCATAGATTAGAATTATGGCAATACTTGCAATTAGTAATGCTATACCCACAACTTTATCTTTATGCATTAGAAAGATTAAATCTGGAGAGTATTTAAGTTTAACCAACATGTATGATAACTATATGTAGAAAAAGGGGGGAGGGGAAGGTAGAGAAGCTATTGTTTAAGTATTACGTCTCTAGCTTTCTCGTAGTACGCATTGAGTAAATCTAGAAGTCTCTGTCTAATGTGATCCATAGGTTTAGCATAGTATATGTATGTGTATCCACCATTTCTAGCAAGTACAGCCCTTCTACCAACAAGTCCTAACTGTACAAGCTTAATAAGAGCTCTCTCTACAGTGCTTCTAGACTTACCCATAATCTTAGATATCTCATTAACAGTTAAGGCATCATCACTACCAATTCTCTTCAGGAAATTGTAGATCTCAATCTCGCTGGGTGAGAGACCAAGAATACATCTCATAATTTGGCTAAGATTTATGTTCCTAACAACCTCTTCTGGATGTTTTTCTCTTATTATGTTAAGAGATACCACGTGAATCCTCTATTCTTTTTCAACTTCTTTAAATTATATAAAAGTTTTCTCAGTTACAAAATTCGAAAAGAGGGTCCAAATAGAGCATTAGCGGTTTTTAAACACATGGTTAGAGTTCTACGTAATTAACATTCAACTCTTTAAAGCTAATAACTTTACTGTACAAGTATTGACTTATAGCTAAATCCTCAAGAGCAAAACCAACACTTTTATACAACGTTACCTCATCATCGCTTTCTCTTACTTTCAAGTTTTTAAGAAGTACTTCACTAAGTTCTAAAATATCTTCATACTTTATCAAGCCTTTACTTAAAGGTTGAACAAGATCTCCAGTCTCTCTTAAAGCTCCTTCTCTATAATCTACAAGTACTTTCCTAACTTTAAGAAAAACATCATCATCAACTTCTCTAGCGTTTAGCTCGTGAGCGCCTATAGAGATGATATGTACACCTTCTCTAACTTTTCTACCATGAATAACAGGTACTTTACTTGTTGTTAAGGCTAGGATAGTTTTACCTCTATTTAGACAAGTATCTAGATCGACTACATAAGCATCAATACCCTTATCTAAACATTTCTTAACAAACTTTTCAGCATTTTCACGAGTTCTAGATGTTACATAGATCTTACTAATCTTGAAGAGTCTTGTAAAGACTTCTAAATGATAATGCGCCTGTGTTCCTGTACCTATAATCGATAATTCATCAGTACAACCCTCAACTATCTCTACAGAAATAGCTGAAACTATAGCTGTTCTCCAACCTGTAAGTACTGTACCGTTCATGATGGCTAAGAGTGAACCATCAACATTCTTGAAAAGTAACGTTAAGGCTTGTGTTGATGGTAAGTTTCTAACTCTATTTTCAGGATAAACATTAACAATCTTAACACATACATTTAAGTTCTTTAAATAACCATACATCAAGCCCCACCAATTACCATCAATACTTACAGTTAATCTTTGAGGAATAATGCTTAATCCTTGAGCATGAAGTTTAAAGATCTTCTTCATAAAGTTTACAAGCTCCTCAACATTGATTAATTGATTAATAGTTTTAGAATCAAGGATTAGAATTTTCATATTGAGGATTTTATGATTTACATACTTGTATTTAAGTAGAGATTACAGGTGTAATTGAGATTGAGTTTTAAACCTTCCCATTACTGAAATATTCTTAATATGTGTGCCATAAAGATTGAAGAGATTAGACCAAGAATTGAAAGAGTAGGTCTTCACAGTCACATTAAAGGTCTAGGTATTAGAGATGGAAAAGTAGAATACATTGCCGATGGCTTTGTAGGTCAAGTAGAAGCTAGAGAAGCGGCATATTATGTAGTCAAGTTAATAAAGACAGGAAAATTTGGAGGTAAAGGAGTACTTCTAGTAGGTCCTTCAGGTACAGGAAAGACAGCACTAGCTATAGGTATCGCTAGAGAATTAGGTAAAGACACACCTTTCGTACAACTTAGTGCTGCAGAGATATACAGTGTAGAGATTAAAAAGACAGAATTCTTAATGAGAGCTTTGAGAAGAGCTATAGGTGTAAGAATTAGAGAATGGAGAAGAGTATATGAGGGTGTAGTTAAGAGTATAGATTTTAGATATGGTAGACATCCATACAATCCATATGCACAGATACCTACAGGAGCTACTATAAAGTTAAAAACTAAAGATGATGAAAAAACACTTAGAGTACCTGCAGAAATTGCTGTACAATTAATAGAACTCGGTGTTGAAGAAGGTGATGTAATAATGATTGATGAAGAGACAGGTAGAGTCATCGTTCAAGGTAAGAGTGAAGAAGGTGAAACTTACGACATATATGTTAAAAAGAGATTAGAAATACCTAAAGGACCTGTATATAAAGAGAAAGAAATTACAAGATTCTTCACATTACACGATCTAGATCTATACTATGCTAGACAACAAGGACTCATCAGCGCTATGATTTTCGGCTTTGCAGTAGAAGAAAGAGAAATACCTAACGAAGTTAGAAGAAATGTTGATGAATTTGTAAGTAAAGTCATTAATGAAGATAAAGGTGAACTAGTTCCTGGAGTACTCTTCATAGACGATGCACATATGCTAGATATTGAGGCTTGGGCCTTCATGTCTAGAGCTATGGAGAGCGAGTTAAGTCCCATAATTATACTAGCTACAAATAGAGGTATAACTAAGATTAGAGGTACAGACATAGAATCACCACACGGTGTACCTCTAGATATGCTTGATAGATTAGTAATCATTAAGACTAGACCATATAATGAAGATGAGATTAGAGAAATCATAAAGATTAGAGCTAAAGAAGAAAAGATAGAACTTGCAGAAGACGCTTTAAAATACTTAACAGAAATAGGTGTTAAGCATAGTTTAAGACATGCAATACAACTACTAGCACCTGCAAGTTTAAGAGCTAAAGAAAATGGTAGAGAAAAAGTTGCTAAAGAAGATGTAGAGTACGTTAAGAAACTCTTCATAAGCGTTAAGGAAAGTGTTGAATATGTTAAACAATTTGAAGAACTCTTTCTAAAATAGTCATCTTTAAATAACTTAACATAATTAAAAGCTTAATGAGTATAGATTTTGAGAAAGTAAACGCCATATTTACAGACTATGATGGAACTATAGCACCTGTAGATGTTTCTAGAGAAGAATCAAAACCATATCCCAAGGTAGAGAAGGAATTAATAGAAATATCTAAAATCATACCAGTATGTGTAATTACTACAAAGACCTACTCCTTCATTAAGCCTAGAACAGAAAGCTTTGCACACGCATGGGCATGTAGTAATGGTGTTGAAATAATTACAAGAGAAGGTAGAAGATTTGTACCATGTGAAGTATATGATAAGGAGAGAAACATAAAAGAAATATTAAACTTGGCAAGACAATTACTGACAGATGTATATATTGAAGAGAAGTGGGTTGGATCTACGCTTGCAGGATTCTGTATTGATTGGAGACTCACAGGAAAAATAGATCAGGAAAAGTTAAAGATAATAATTAATGAAGCTAAGAAGAAAGAACTACACGTAATTGAATACTCAGGACATCCTTTTATCGATATCTTCAGCACAGAAATTGATAAAGGATTTGCAGTAAAACTTTTGAGAGATTTCTTAAAAATTGAAGAACCAGTAATGTATCTTGGAGACTCAGAAAATGATAATCCAGCATTTAAAGAAGTGACCATCTCCGTAGCAGTCCTCCACAAGTATAATAGAAATTCAAAACTTGAAGCAAAGTACAAAGTAGATCTTGAAGAACTACCAAACTTCTTAAGAAAAGTTAAAGAAAAACTAAGTAGAAAGTAAAGATATGTGAAATTACTCTTAACCACAGTACCAGGACTTGAAGATATTGTAGTTAATGAAGTTAGTGAGAAAATAGATGGAGAATTCAATTATAGAGTTATTGGACTTAAAGAACATTCAGGAAGAGTACTTATTGAATTATCAAGAAAAGTAAATAGAGAACTCTTAGTAAGTTTGAGAAGTGTTGAAAAGATTTATCAAATCTTTGAGGAAGGTTATGTAGATGAGGATAAGGATAGTCTGGAGAGAGTAATTGAAAGGATTGATTTAGAATTTCTAACCAAATACATAACACCAAACACAACGATAGCTGTAAAATGTACAAGAATTGGTAATCACAAATATACAAGTCTCGATGTAGCATCGATAATGGGTAGAAGAATCTTAAACTACTTCAAAACTAAATTAAAATACAGACCAATAATCAATCTCGATAATCCAGACTTAACAATAATACTTGACATTATTGGTAGAGAGTACTTTCTAGGAATAGAATTAACAAGACAATCACTAAGAAATAGACCATACAGAACATACATTCATGAAGCATCTATTAACCCCATAATAGCCTACGCTATGAACAAAATACTAAACTGCAATGATGGTGAAGACATATGCGATCCACTCTGCGGTTCAGGAACAATACCTATCGAAGGATGTTATGCATATAAAAAATCAATCTACACCTGCATAGATATCGATAAAAATCACATAAAAGGTGCAAGAGTAAATGCAGAGAAAGCTAAAGTAATTGATAGAATAAACTTCATAAATGCAGACTCACTAAAACTAAGCAATATCATTAAGAAAGAAATGAACATAATAACCAATCCACCTTTCGGTATAAGAATAGAACCCATAGAACAATTAAAAATCTTCTACGAAAAAATACTTCAAGAATTTAAAAAAACCATAAACAGTAAGAAAATAGTAATAATCACTATAAGAAGAAGAATAATAGAAAAAACATGCCAAAGAATAGGTCTAGAAATACTACATAAAAGAACAATAGAACAAGGAGGACTCTACAGTACAATCTTTGTACTTGCAGGAAGAAGGTAGAGTCTTCATTTTCTATTGAAAGTGGACAGGTGTCCCTAAGAGAAGCTCAAAACAACTACAACACCTATTATTCACGTAATTGTATGTTAGGAAGGATGTAGGATTTTTAAGTTAAGTTTTCTTTATAGGTTTTCTGGCTTGGAAAGTATGTCATTACTGAAGTTGCTTCTTGTACTGTATGTTTTTTGAATTTTTCTCTTGCAGGTTCTGTTGAATAAATGTATGTTGATTTTGAATGGTAATATTACTCATTAACGTTCTCTATGTGAATAATTAACGTTTCACTCTAGTACAAAACTAACGATAAAAACTTAAAAATTTAGATTTAATTCTTATACTAAGACAAATAAGATAACTACACGTGGGGGGTGCTGGGTGCCACCCCGACTGCCCCTGACCCAGATGCATACCCAAGAGGGGATGAAGGGGAAGTTGGCTGGGGGCATTCAAAATAAACATCCAAAAATCAACATGCCCTCAGTCAACAGCACCCTCTTGCATACGGTTTCACATTGTTGATTGGTGTGTCAGGATGACTGGTGTGTGGTATTGAGTTGTGGGGTATGTCTTTCAATTGGGTTTTGGAGAAATTTTTAAATAGCTTTACTTCTCACGATTTCTTGTTATGGGTAAGGTTAAGGCTCGTGCTCATACTTGGTATAGAGTTGATTATGAGAAGGGTACCATAGAGTTTCTTAGAAGGTTCTGCCCTAGATGTGGTTCTGTTATGGCTTTTCATAGAGAACCTATTTCTAGATGGCATTGTGGTAAGTGTGGCTATACTATTTTTGTTCGTCAGGTTAGGGAATGAGTGTTAGATCTTTTATAAATGTCCTAGAGAAGTACGGATTGGTTAGGAGAGTTCTTAATGAGTTGTCTATAAATTATGAGATTGCTAAGGTTGTTGAGCTTTTAGATAAGTCTAAATACACTTTAATTTTTAAGAAGTTGAGAAGTTATGATGATTATGTAGGTTTTGCAAATGTTGTAAATACTAGAGAGAAACTTTACCTTGCTTTAAATGTTAAAAGTGATGAGGAGCTTTATGTTAGGCTTTTAAAAGCTGAAGAAGAGATACCGAAATGTAAAGTTGAACTTACTAGTAATGTTTCTTTTAAAGCTTTAAATGACGTTGATTTAACAAGATTACCTATAGCTAAGTATTACGAGTACGAGCCTAGAAATTACTTAACCAGTGCTGTTGTGATTGGTCTAGATTTAGAAGAAAATTTTCTAAACATGTCTATACATAGATTATCAATTATCGATAAGGATAAGTTTGTTATCAGACTTGTACCTAGACATCTCTACAATATCTACATGAAGAATAAGAAACTTGATAAAGATACACCTATAGCTATAGTTTGGGGTCTTCATCCAGCAATACTTATTGCTGCTTCATCATCACCACCTTACGGTTATTCAGAACTCAATATGGCTAATATCTTGATGAATTATTCATTAAAATTTTACGAGTTAAGTAATGGAATTTACGTACCTGCAGAGGCAGAAATTGTCATGGAAGGCTATATTTCAAAAGATTTAGAATTTGAAGAAGGACCTTTTGTTGATATTTTAGGAATGTATGATGAGGTTAGAAGACAACCAGTAGTTAAGGTTACGAAGATCTACCTAAATACTGAAAAACCAATACATGCACATTACTTAGTACCTGCACTTTCTGAACATAAAGTACTTATGAGTATTGAGAAAGAAGCTAAAATATGGAAGTTTGTAAGTAATGTTGTACCTAAAGTTAAAGCTGTAAGACTTACTTCAGGCTCTGGATCCTGGCTACATGCAGTTATAGCTATAAGAAAGTACACCGACGGTGATGCTAAGAATGCCATACTTGCAGCCTTCACAGCACACCCATCACTTAAACACGTAGTTATTGTAGATGATGATGTAGATCCTGATAATCTTGAAGAAGTTGAGTGGGCAATAGCAACGAGATTTAGAGGTGATGAGGATCTAGTAATAATTAAGTATGTACGTGGATCAACACTTGACCCATCAGCTATAGATCAAAATACAGGACTTACGGTTAAGATAGGTATAGATGCAACAAAACCGTTAAGTAAAGATATTAAGAAATTTGAAAAAGCAAAAATACCAGGAAGAATAGATATTGAAGATTTAAAAATAGAGTAAAACATGTAATTGAAGTTGAGAGGTAAAAATTCTGAAATAGTTCTCCACGACTAGAAGTTATGAAGATTTCTCATTAATTGTTAAGAATGTAGAATTTCAAAAATTCTCAACATCTCAATACCTGCAGCTTACGTGTTATTAAGTATTTACGCTATTAAGAATAGCTTTAAAATCTCTCACCAACAATACCTGAATAATCATTTAGTTCTATTAATTCAGCTATAATTTCAAGTACTATTCTTAAATCTGCGGATTGAAAGTATACTTCTTACTTAAAGATTTATCACTTAAAGAAGTATTCAATTAATAGATGATTTAATGAAATTCTAGTAAATGTGTTGAAGAGGTGTGAAGGATGAAAAACCTCGCTAAGTTTATAGATTGATGTGTAAAAATCATTTAAGTAAGTTATACAGTACTTATCACATGGTTTCAAGAGTTGATGATTGGTTAAGACAAGCTATTCGTGATCTTGAACATGCTGAAAGATCTATGCAGTGGGGAGATTACGAGTGGGCTTGCTTTGCTGCTCAACAAGCTGCAGAAAAAGCTGTTAAAGCACTTTACCAAGCACTTGGTATTGAGGTATTTGGACATTCAATTTCCAGAATGTTACAGCACTTACCTGATGAATATAGGCCTACACAAGATCTTATAGATAAAGCTAAGGAATTAGATAGACACTACATACCGACTAGGTATCCAAATCTTCATCCAGAAGGTGCACCACTTGATTATTACACTAAAAACGACGCTGAGAGAGTAATTAAGTATGCAGAGGAAATTCTGGAATTCTGCAGGAGTAAAATTATTCAAATTAGATCTAGAAAAAGTACTTAACTATCTGCAAAGTTATGCTAAAAAGATTGTTAGTGAAAAGAAAGAAGTTTTAGCAGTTATTTTAATTGGTTCACTTGCTCGAGGTGATTATACAGCTTTTTCAGATGCTGATATTGTCATCATAGTTAATGAGAATTCTCATAAAAAACCTCACGATAGAGTAATTGAATATATTGATCAAAATGCTCCAATTGATATAGAACCAAGAGTTTACACTCTAGACGAGATGATTAGAATGGCTAGAGAGAAAAGAAAAGTAGTACAGGAAATTATTAAATATGGTAAACAACTTGCAGGTAAATTAGACATAGTAGATCAACTTCGCCAAATATACATGCATTGCTAGAACTCATAATATTTTTAATAGTCTTTCATACTCTCTACGTATTTCCTAAATAAACTTAAATTTACAGGCTTTTTAGTATAATGTATAGATTACTAAATCAACGCTCTTCCTAACATGACCTTCCCCTACATTTTTAGCCTTTAAATTCTTTAAATAATGTACTTAAAAGCTCAAACTAACATTACAATTGCATATTCTTACTAATTTCATTGATTAAGCTATTCAACAATAGACTCATTACTTACATGTTAAAATAAGAACTTACAGCTAGGATTAGTATGAATTTGACAAGACATGTTAATGCTTATACTATTTCAAAAATTAGAATATTAAAGCAGAGATAGATACGTCAGGAAATGTATGTTAAGATTTCATTAGTGAATTATCTAGAAGAAAGAATTTCATCAAGATCAAGTACTTAGTTATAAGTGAAAATATTAACGTACTTGATATCTAGCCATTTTTCTAATCTTATCAACTCTATTAAGAATAATCTTAACATCTTTCTCATCAATAATACTTAAATAACCATTTAGAAAAGCTTGAAAGAGTTGTTCTTTATATTGACTATATGCACTTTCAATTACCCTAAGAACAATATTTACATCAATAGCAATTTTTTCAAGAATTCTAGGATTTTTAACTGAATATTCAAGAACATACTCACTAAGTCCAAAATCAATCATGTATGCAGTATTATCCTTAATCAATATGTTAGTTACTGTTGGATCTCCATGAATAATACCGTTAAGGTGAAGTTTACCTAAGTATTGACCAAAAATTTCATAAAAATTCAACACCTTATCGCTCAATCCTTCCTTATCTGTAAGGTTTTTCAAGGTTATTCCTTCAATATACTGCATACGTATTTTACAATTGACAACATCAACATCATAGACTATAGGTACTTTAACGCCTAAAAGTCTAGCTCTAATCATGTTCTTAGCCTCATTAATAGTTCTATACCTTCTAATATATTGATCAATCTCTTCTAACCTATACCTCTTTCTATACCTCTCCTTAACAAGTACAAGCTTACCAAGCCAATACTCTAAATAGAGAATAGATTCAGCACCATGAAAGAGAATCCTCATCATTAACGTAAAGTAACTGAGATAGAGATAATAAACCTAAACCCATAATATAGACAATCAGTAAAACACGCATAAGTACAGACTAGAACAAAAGTATTCAAAAGCAATCGAAAGAAAGGAAAAAACTTAAAAAGAGGTAGAGAAAACTACAAAACATGCAGACAAGTTCAGAAAAGATATACATAGTCGATTACGACATACCTGTAGAGAAGAGAAAAACATTTTACAAAAAGATAAAGTCAATACTTGGAGCAAATTTAAGCAAAGTAACATCAACAAAATCAGTAGTAATGACAAGCGATTACAAAAAAGCAATAACAATACATAAACTAGCAACAACCATAGGAGGACAATCAAACATATACATAGCGTACAGAATAACAGAACAAATACAAACATGAAACAAAGAGTAATAGAAAGTTAAAAGCAAATACCCTCTCTCACCTAAGGCTGATTGAAAGTAGACACCTGTCCTCTTAAAGAAATAAGTAAAGAAACAAACATATCCAGAATTGAAGTATTGTATCTTACCTTGCTTGTTAAGTAATTGAGTTGAAGGTTGATGTTTATGGTGTGTGGAGTGATTTATGGTTTGGAGTTTGTGGTAATTTTTAAAAAGTAGGGTAGCCTAACTGAGTTAGGGGTGCCGAATAGTGAGGAGGGTGAGGATTGGTATTATTGGTACTCCAAATGTTGGTAAGTCGGTAATATTTAATCAGTTAACGGGTGGTAAGGCTTGGGTAGGTAATTGGCCTGGTGTAACTGTTGAGAAGAAAGTTGGTAAGTTAGTGCTGAATGGTTATGAAGTTGAAGTTTTTGATTTACCTGGTGTGCATAGTTTAACTCCATACTCGATTGATCAGTTAATTGCGAGGAATTTCATAATTTTCGAGAAACCTGATGTTATAGTAGATGTTGTAAATGCTTCAAATCTTGAACGTAGTCTATACTTAACTATTTCATTAATTGAGATGGGTGTTAAGTTAATAGTAGTACTCAATATGATTGATGTTGCTAGAAGTAGGGGTTTAGAAATTGATCATGAGAAACTTAGTAAACTACTTTCAACCCCAATAGTGCCAGCAATAGCAATTAAAGGTATTGGAATTCAAGAGTTGAGAAGTGAGATAGTTAAAGTAGTGGAGAGAAAATATGAATATTCAAGAATTGTCAATTATGGTGATGATGTTGAAGATGTTATAGATAAGATAATTCAACTACTCAAAACTAGTGAAGAATTGAGTAGAACTTTTAATTTAAGATTTTTAGCAATTAAGATTCTTGAAAATGATGGACAAATAGTTGAGATTGTTAAATCGAAATTATCGAGTAATATCTTCAGTGAAATTGAAATGTTGGTCAACAATCTCAAATTGAAATTTAGAGATCTTGAGACACACATTATTGAGTGTAGATGGAGAAGAGTGTTAGAAATTTGTAGAGAAGTTATTAAACCTGTTAGGAAAGTCTCAATTACCATATCTGACATTTTAGATTATGTGTCTACACATAAAGTACTTGGCATACCTATTGCACTCAGCGTAATTTATCTACTATTCACGTTCTCATTTAGTGTCTCTTCACCATTTTCAGACCTTATAGACTTGTCATTTTCCTGGTTAGCTGATTCTATTCATTACGTAGCTAGTCTAGGTATTATTAATGAGGTTCTAGAGTCATTATTAGCTGATGGTATAGTACCTGGTGTTGGTGCTATACTTGTATTTCTACCCGTAATTGCACTATTCTTTTTAGCATTTTCAATTCTTGAAGATAGTGGATATATTGTACGTATTGCATTTCTTGTTGATAAAATCTTTGCCAAATTTAAACTACCTGGTAGAACAATTATACCACTCATAATGGGTTTTGGCTGTAATATACCTGGAATTATAGCAACTAGAACTTTTGAAGATGATCGTGATAGGAGAACAGTTGCACTAATAGCACCACTCTCAACTTGTTCAGCAAGACTTCCCGTATACATAGTAATTGGTTTAATCTTGTTTGGTCAATACTTAGGTACTGTAGTGATAATCATGTACATTATTAGCATATTGTTAGCGTTAGTAGTTGGATTTCTAATAAAGTCACTTATCTATAAAGGTATTTCAATTGGATTTACAATGGAATTACCACCATACATGATACCGTACTGGAAGAATGTGCTAGTTAAGACGTGGGAGAGAACTAGAAGATTTCTCACAAAAGCAGGAACAGTAATTCTAATGGGTTCAGTACTTGTATGGCTACTTTCAGTTACAGGACCAAGCGGCTGGATTGGACCTGAAGTATTTGAGAACTCTGAACTTCTTGAACAAAGCTTCATAGGACATCTTGGTCACTTTCTTGAACAAGTATTTAAACCAATGGGTTGGGATTGGAGACTATGTTCAGCTCTCTTCTTTGGATTTATTGCTAAAGAAATTGTAGTTTCAACACTTGGAATTCTATACGGTGTTGGTGAAGAACCACTTGCAATTTCCGAAATGGTTGCAAGTACTTTAACTCCAGTTTCAGCAATTGCGTATATGGTCTTTGTCTTAACGTACGTGCCATGCCTAGCAACAATTGCAGTACTTAGAGGTGAGTATGGGTTCAAATATGCAGGAATTGCTTTAGCTTACGAAATTTTACTCGCATACGTACTAGCGTTACTAATTGTACAAGTTGGTCAATTGCTTGGAGTAGGGTGATAATGTGGCTAGTAGAGTCATTACTTCTCTAGGAATCTTAATTGGCACTTTAGGATCCATATTATCGATTTTTGAGTCAATTAATTGGATTACTCAAGTCATTACAACACCTGAAGTTATTGAAGAGAGAATCTTCCACATCGGTTACTTAATACTCTTATACACAATATCAATTACGTACTTATCATCAATTTATTACGCTAGGAGAGATTTTACAAAATTATTTTCCTGCATTTTTGTTGCTTCACTAATTTCATCAATTATGTTCGCAATAGTGATATTGACACTTCTAGTTCAACCACTAAATATCTTAATTAATGGTGAATTTGAACTTAATTTACTTCAAGAATACGTTATCTGTAATATTCATTTAATCTGTTTAAAGCCAGAAATTGTAATTGGCATTCCAAGCACGCTAATATTGATAATTATGTACAAGAGGTATTTACCAAAAATTATTAAGTAATTTAATAATTGAAATAATTTAGCTCTAACAACTCCTTATAGAACCTTAAATTCAATTTTAGATCATGCAAATCACGTTAAGAATTATCTGACTTAATTATTGAAAAGATCAAAAATACGATATTATAAATAAGGTAATGACAAACTTTACCATCTGAATAAAAAGCTAAACACTTCATAAAGTAGGAAGGTCTTAATTATAGGATTTAAATATTGTATTTCCAATACTCTTAACTCTTGACTAAATTAGATCATTTTAATTGTGAAATTATTTGTGGTAAACTATGTGTTATAAATGATGGTCCATATCTTTTAAGTAAATCAATATCGATTATTAGTTTTGCATTACTAAGTATGTCAAGATTGATTCCAAGGTTTTTAAGTTTAGTAATTATTTCACTTCTATCAATTTTAGAAAATGGTTCACGATCATAAATTATAACTTCAGGTTTAACATTATTAACATAATTTACATCAATGTCCATGAAAGTTCCTAAATAGTTATCAAAAATATTTTTAAGACCAATAAATCGTAATGCCGAGCTAATGTGTGTAAAATAACCAGTTGTCCTATATTCATTATGAAATTCAAGAATTACAAGAGTTTTCAATTTTGATAAATAATTTCTAAAATTTAACAATTCGTCAAGTAACTTATTATTCAATTCCTGAACTTCTTGACCTTTACTAACTACCATACCAACAGTTTCGATTAATTTGAATATGTCAAATAAGTTTCTAGGTAATGGTATTGGAAATACGTTAAATCCATGAGCTAGTAAAGTTTTTACTAACTTTTCTTGAGCTCCTGTTGTTGTGAATATGACATCAGGATTTACTTGTTTAATTCTTCTTAAACATGCATCTGTAATGTTTGAGTACGAACATATAACAAGCTTGTTTGAAAACTTTGGTACAAGATATTTACACCATGCAGATACGCCAACAATTTCATCATCAAGACCTAATAATGCTAAAACTTCAGTAATTGATGGACAAAGACTAACAATTCTACTTACTCTATCAGGAACATCAACATAGGTACTTAAATATTCATTAAACACCTTACGAGTCATACATTATGAGCATTACAATGAATTTAAATACTTAATCATAATCATTTAAGAAATTCATCAATTTTTAAGTTAAGAGACCGTACTCAATTCGATATATATTTAAATTGTATATTTCAATTCTTGAAAACTTATAATTTTAATCTTTTCTAAATCTAAAAACCAGAATATTATTGCGTTAGATCTCATACCTTTGAAATGGTTAATTCAGGATGTACTAGATGAATATTCCCAATAAGCTTACTATTGAAACCTACCTTAATACCTCTACATAACACATATCCTCCATGAGAGAATTCAGTACTTAATTGTCTACAAACAGCACTACCTAGATACTCCCTAACATGCTTAATTAAGAAGTCTAATTCTTTAAGTGTTGGAGTTCTAAACGACTGTTTAGGTATTGGAACGTAAGGATCAATTATTAATGAAATTTCAGAATTTAAGTTCTCTGAAATCCATTTTGCTAGATTTACAATGTCTTCAACTGTTAATAATTCAGGAACGTAAACTGTTTCAATAATCAAATTCAAACCCATGCCGTAAATTTTCTTAACATTACTTAAAACAGTAGAATTTTCAATCCCTGTTATCAATTTATGCTTAATAGAATCAATGGCTTTAATGCTGACTATGATAATATCATTCTCATCAAATCCATGGTGAACTAATTTCTTGATATACTCTTCATTAAGTAAGTAAGCATTAGTTAGTAGTCTAATTTTTAAGTTATGTTTTTTCAAGATATTAACTACATTAATTAAATTCTTATCAATTGTTGGCTCACCACCTCCAAGAGAAACAACATCTACATCAAATACATTCAAAACTTCTTGAATTAATTTTTCAAAATCTTTTAAATTTAGAAACTTAATTTCTTGATTTTCAAGAATTTTAATTATGTAATTAGGTAAGTGTGTATCGTAAATACTCTTCTTATTAATGCAGAATATACAATTAAAATTACATCCATGAAATCTAACGTATAGTAATTTACTACGCTCATAATATGTTATGTTAAATATTTTCGTTATTGAACGTATGGACATAGTGTATCTTCTTCAAACCAACTACCTTTCAATTCACAAGCTCTAACTCTATAACCAACTTCGCATTTCTCAGTAATGTAGTAAAGAACTATCTTAGGCATAATCTAGGATAAGAAACCTACTTTTAAAACATTGCCCTCTTTTACTTCAAGTCCTTCTAAGTTACTACTCTTAACCTAAATAGAACTTACTCGATGTAGAAGTCTAAACTAGGACTAAGAACTCTATAAAGCTTATAGCTCAATTATTAGTCCTACATGTAATGAGTATGAATTTATATACTAACTTCTTATCTTATTAAACGTTATTGCAGTAATTGATGTGGTCTTGACCATTTTGGTATTTATTATGAAGCTTTAATGAATACTGAATTAGTTTTTCATTAATAATTATTGAAAGTAAATCTATTACAATTGATTCAGTAGTGTATACTAAAGTTGTTACAAGAATTAAAAAGAAAGTGAATGTACATAAAACTTAACATTACCTTATTAAAAATTTATCCCATATGTATGTTGAGTTGTAGTAAGGTATTAATCTTAGTATAGAATATTTTTTAATCAAACGCTTGAAGTAATTTTGTTAGTTATTGAATATATTTTTCTAATTTCAGCTATTGGATTAATAGCTACAAAATTAGCTAAAACATCACGTATTAAGACAATAGTTGAAAAGTATTCAGTATTACCTTGGATATTATTTGCTATAGGTGTAGTATTTGGAATATTATGTATCTACGTGACCATGTATTAGGTGTTACACGATCACAATATGGATGTTGTTCATCTTAATACTTTCAAAACTTATGAGATGAAATGTTTGGATAACTTAAGTAATGTATTTTTCTAGCTCTTTCAGATTTTTAACTCTAATACCTTCATCTATATTTTTCTCAAAATGTAAGTACTATCTTATCATTCTTATTAAAATCTCTTCTAATATTTCATAATTTTTCACGTGTTAATTCATGTCTAATTTATTTGGGTTAAAAGTTTGTAATTGATACTTCAGGTATGGTGGTGTTGATGATTATGTATGACTTTTAGTGGTTTCAACTACATAAATTCTCTTTGCAAGTAGTGAACTTAGAATTGTTTTCCAAGACGATTGAGCATTACTACTTAATGATCCATTGCTGAAGTGAATCTCAACTACTGTAGCACCTCCAAAATTCTTAACAACCCTAATTGTCGAGTTGGGTAGTAGTCCAAGCTCTTTCAGCATCTTCTCAACTTCATTAGGAAGTTTGTACTCAAGCATTCTAACTCGAGTACCATCTTTAACGTCAGATAATCTCACTCTGTCCGATCTACTCTTAAACATGTAGGTCAGCCGAATTTTAGTAGGCAGACCTAGTTTTTAAAGTTAATTATGTGCTATAGCACAAGAAATTAAAAACACTTACTATAATTAGTAATGATATTGACGAGTTAAGTAGAAGAGAGCAAGAGTACTTAGAAGTGATTTACATATTATCGAAAAAGAAAAGTACTGTTCGCGTTAAGAATATTACGGCTATGCTCAATATCAAACCTTCAAGTGTTGTTGAATTTCTCAACAAGTTGTCTAGAAAATGCCTTGCCCACTATATTAAGCATGAAGTAATTAAACTTACTAGAGATGGATTAGAAATAGCTGAGAAAAATTTACAAGAGACATACAGCTTTAAAAGAATTCTTAATACTTGCACTAAACCTACCTGAAGAAATTACTGAACAAGATGCATGCCATATAGAGCATGAAGTACATGAAGAAACACTAGATTTCTAGAACTATTAAAGTCATGCCCAAGAGGCAATCACAATTTCTAAAAACATCAAGCACTTCCACAAACAAGGCAAATGCCCAACAACATGTAAATGCCGCAACTAACCATCAACACCAACTAACAACATCCCTAAAGAACGAACAGGAACACCTCCACATAAAACAAGCCCAAATCCATAAAAACCTAAAGATAACGCAGTAAGAGAAATCCTTAAACAATTAAATCAAGACCTCTACAAAATTTAATCATTACTTCATGCAGTTTAACCTCTATACAAGAGGACAGGTGTCTACTTTCAATTAACTAAACTCAGCACACCCCTACTTATCATCTTTCTTTTTCTTGTTGTTATTTGAGGCGAGCGGTTAGTTTTTTAAGGGTGTTTTGTTTCTTTATTGTCTGGATGCCTCATAGGTCTAGGCATAAGAAGGGTAGGAGTTGCTCTACTAGGCCTGTTGCTAAGGTTCCTCCTAGTTGGGTTAAGTATAGTCCTGAAGAGATTGAGCAGTTAATTATTGAGCTTGCTCGTCGTGGTTTTACTCCTTCTATGATTGGTATTATTTTGAGAGATCAATATGGTATTCCTCTTGTTAAGCCTATTCTTGGTAAGAGTATTACTGATGTTTTGCGTAGTCATGGTCTTGCACCACCCATTCCTGAAGATTTGGCAGCACTTATTAGAAAGGCTATTAAGATTAGGAAACATCTTGAAGAGCATCCTAAAGATATGTCTGCTAAGAGAGGTCTTATTCTTACTGAATCTAAGATACATAGACTTGTGAAGTATTATAAGAGGGAGGGTATTCTTCCTCAAGATTTTGAGTATAAGCCTGAGAAGTTTGTAATGATGGCTTGGTAAGTTTGAGAAAAATTACTAAAAGTTTCTTCTTAACATTTACGTAATGAGTTTAAAGTTGTTTGAAAGTATTTTAGATAAGGATTACTTACTTATCTTAACTGGAACGTATAATGTTGATTCTGTAATTTCAAGTATCGCCTTAACTCTCTATAGATATCTTAATGAGAAAATTACACATACAGCATTTATAGATACTCTACTTAGTGATGATATTTTAGATCTAGTTGAGAAGTATGATGATATTTTAATTCTTGGTCTTGAAGATCACGTTAAGTATAAAGATCTTGCTCATGAATTAAGTTCAAGAAATACTATAGTCATTAGCAAGTACTCAAATTTTACTAAAGACACTTTAATTGAAGTCTTAACTATAGGAGATTCTTCACTTTCACATTTAGTATATGATGTTTTGAGTAGAAGAGGTGTTAATAGGCTTATTAGTAAGGTATTAATGATTGGTATTTTCTGGAAATATTTTGAAGAGAAGAGTAGTATTGATGAAAATTTAGTTAAGGAATTTGTTGAGAAGAATTACGTTAAAATGTTAGATGCACCTCCACTGCCTGGTATTACTTGGAGAAAATTATGTGAAGCTTTAACCTTATCTTTATGGCCATACATTCATGAAGTTACAGGTAATTTTGATAATGTTTTAAATTTCTTGAAAGAATTAAAGATTAGTGATGATGTTAAGTATCTAGATCTTAATGATGAGTTACTTAATAATTTATTTAGAAGAATCGTTCTTCACATGCTTGATAAGGGATTTACAAGTCAGTACATAGATTTACTACTCTCAAATAACTATCTTCTTGATGATGTTGATGTTCTAGAGTATCTACTTACTCTTGAAGCTATAATGGGGATTCAAGATAGTGCTTATCATCCGTTAAGTATCTTAGTTAAAGGTAAAGAATTGATTAGAAGTAGTAGTGTTGTGAAGCTTTGTCATCAATATATTGAAGATTTAGCTAGAGCTTTTAGTAAGGTTCTTACTTATAAGGTTGAGGATGATTTTAAGTATTTAAGAATTGTCAAGTTTGATAAGAAATTGAGTCAGACATTACTGGTAAGGTTATGTTACCTACTTTCAAAATTAACAAGTTCTAGAAAGTATTGCTATGTTATTCATTATGAAGATGATAATTATGATGTTCTAGGTATAGTAACTAAGCGTGAAGTTGTTTTAAGAACGTTAAGTGAAGTTGATGGTAATTATGCATGTAAATTCTTTAAGAATTATCATGTTGTTAGAATTGAAGATAATGTAGAGAAGTTTTTAAGAAATTTAGACGTTATCATTGATGATGAATATTCAAGGAAGAGTAAGACTACAGATACCTCATACAGATTGTGAAGTTTTATATAAATCCTTAAGTGTTGATGAGATTGATCTACCTGAAGATTTATCAAGCGGCATTTACTGTCTTGATGATACTTTAATTTATGAAGTTCATTTTAATGTTAAAAATTGTGAGAAGATACTTAGTCTTACTAATACTATTGATGATTTTTTAAGAAATTTAAAAGTCATTATTAATGTCTTGAAGCTTGAATAGTTAGATATTTATACCCTATAGGTAATTTGTCAAGAGATGTCTTCAACATCTAAAGCTGTACTTGGTAGATGGGCTTATAAGAAGTGGTTTACTGTTCATGCTCCACCTATGTTTAACAGTGTCGAGGTAGGTGAGGTACCTGCTGATGAGGCTGAAAAACTCATAAATAGAACTTTAGAAATTACTCTTTTCGACTTGACTAGAGATTTATCTCATATTCATGTAAAGTTGAAGTTTCAGATAGATCGTGTTGAAGGTGAGCATGCATATACTAGATTTAAAATGCTTGAATTAACTAGAGACTACATTAAGAGTCTTGTTAGAAGAGGTTCTTCAAAGATCACAACTATACATGATGTAACTACTAGAGATGGTGCTAAATTAAGAGTTACAGTACTCGCAGTTACTGCTTTTAGATGTAAAACTAGTCAGAAGAGAGTTATTAGAGCTATAACTAGAAAAGTACTTGAGGAATGTGCTGTAAATAGCGATTTTTCAAAAATTATTGTTGATTCTGTCTTTGGTAAGATATCTAATGACATATTCTTAATGGCTAAGAAGATTTATCCATTAAGAAAAGTTGAAATTGCTAAGATTAAAGTTCTTAAATATCCTGAAGTTAGACTTGAAGAGATGAGATCTGTTGAGGAAAAGATTGTAGAGACTGCAAGTACGGGTGAAGGTTAGGGTAATTCGAATTCTTCACTTCTAAGCATATGTTCAATTCTTCTTCTCTTTAATTCTCTTCTCCAACCTTGTAACCATCTATATACTGTTACATGTTGTCTACCTCTTATAAGCATTTCAATTGCTTCTCTAGCTGCTCTAACATTTTCAAAATTACCAATCATAGCTATACACTTATTTGAGATTACTATCTTGGTATCTGTGAGTTCTTCAATAGTTTTTCTAGCCTTACCATTCTCACCAATTATTCTACCTTTAATTCTTGTTAAATGTGTAGTCTTGTTTTTATCGATGTAGTCTCTAAGATCTATTACATCTAGTATATAGTCATCGTTTTTGAGTAGTAACGCATCATCGATTTGAAATCCATAATTTATTGCTTCAATTATAGATTTGGACTTCATTAATTCGTCAATTCTTGTGTCCTCTTTAGGCTCGATTATGACAGAGTTATCATTAGTTACCGTTA
Organism: uncultured Thermoproteaceae archaeon; assembly: GCA_964390355.1. Lineage (GTDB taxonomy): Archaea > Thermoproteota > Thermoprotei > Thermoproteales > Thermocladiaceae > CAYMHS01. Next base: position 25,721 of record CAYMHS010000012.1, read on the forward strand.
TCTTTACGTTTAGATCTCTTTCAATTATGCTTTTAATCTTACTTATATATTTTGCTTTATTTTCATCAACATTGATTACTATCTTACCTCTGAAGTAATCGCTTAGCATGTCTAGTAAGTGATTTTTAAGTTTTTGACTCTTTCTACATCAAAATATATAGATCTATTTATTTTAAGGTATTGTTAGTATTTTACAACCAACATACTTATAGAGAAATCTTTATGTTTACTAGAGATGTATGCTTGAAGCTATATATCTTGGTCTTGGCATTGCATTAGCAATCTATTACGCCATCATTATGGGTGCTAATGATGCTGCTAATTCATCTTCGCAACCTGTAGGTTCAGGAATTATGAGTCTTAAATCAGCTTTAACTACTTTTGGAATCGCTGCAACTATTGGTGCTCTTGTCCAAGGCAGAATGGTAATGATAACTGTTGGTAAGGGTGTAGTTGAACCTATAGGTGCTCTTGATGCTTTACTTGCAAGTATTGCTGCTGTTTTTTGGATAACACTTGCAACTTGGTTAAAATTACCTATATCTACATCTCACACCATAGTATCTGCTGTTTTAGGTATTGGTATTGCTAAAATGATTATTGATACTTCAAGTGAGTTGATTATTAGATGGAGTCTTATTGAGAAGATAATACTTAGCTGGATATGTTCACCAGCCGCAAGTATTGCTTTAGCATACTTACTTTATCAATTCTTTAAAAGATTAGCAATCTACATGATAGATCGAGGATGGAGTACTAGTAAAATTTTTTCAGCAATAGTTATTGCCAGTCATTTATGGGGTGCTTACTCTTTTGGTGCTAACGATATTGCAAATGCCACAGGTGTATACATTACTGTAGCTTCCAAGGTATTAGGTCTTCCAAGTCAGACAGCCATGACAGTACTTGCAGCTATTGGTGGTGGAGCTATTGCTCTTGGCGGTTTCTGGTGGGGTCATAGAGTAATTGGTGTTGTTGGTTTTAGAATAACAAGACTTGACTATGTAACAGCAGCTTCAGCAATACTTTCATATGCTGCTGTTGTCTGGCTATTCACAACCATACCTAAATTCTTGATTGGTTATGGTATGCCCATATCCACAACATATGTTGCTGTATCTTCAATTGTTGGTGCAGGTATTGCTGCTTATGGATTTAGAGGTATTAGTTGGAAGCTCTTTCTCATGATTTTTCTCGGATGGACTTTAACTCTACCTGTAGCTTGTGGTTTAAGTACGGGAATTCATGTCTTGACTTATAAGTTCTTACCTTCAGAATACATTAAGTAGCTTTTCTTCTACAACTCATTTATATTAATATTTACAAATAGTTTATTAGAGAGTTTCAAGCATATATACTAGTCATGGCTCGTGCATGGGTTTGGATAGGCAAAGAGAGACAGAAAGAAATCATCTCATTATGCACCACATATATGAACAAGATTATTGAAGTTGTTGAACATCTAGATGTCATGGTCACCATGTACTGTGAAGGTAATTCTGAAGATGCATTACGTGCCTACGAGCAGACTATTGATGCTGAGAAGATGGCTGATGATTTGAAGAGAAAAATTATTGCCGAAGTTTCTAAAGGCATTTTTCACGCTATCGATAGAGAAGAATCTTTAAGACTTGTATTAGCACTTGATGATATCGCCAACACTGCTAAAGGTGCAGCTAATAGGTTCTTACTCGTCCTTAAATATACCATACCTAGATCACTTTCAGGTTACTGTTTAAGAATATGTAGACACAGTATTGAAGCTGCAGCCTTCGTTAAAGATGCACTTGAAAGCTTAATCTCAAATCCAAGAAGAGCTTTAGAATATGCTGATAAGGTTGAACAACTTGAAGAGGAAGTTGATAATTTAAGAGTGAAAGCACTTCAAGAACTTTTAGCTGAGAGTGAGAGAATTGATATACCTCTACTTTTAATGATTAAAGATGCTATTGAATGTTTAGAGAGTATTACTGATAAATGTGAAGATGCTGCAGACATTATTAGAAGAATTGCTGTAGTACTTATCTAAACGTAGGCTAGTACAGTATCGAAAATTATGTAGAAGATGTATGCAATTATAGGTGAATAAACAATGGTTAATAATATTATTAAAGCTGCAGCATCAAGCTGTATAAAGCCTAGGGAGAGTGGTCCAAGTGGTGATAATGAGATTGCAATAATGACTACAAGTACAGGTAGTAAGAAGGCTAGAACTACATACATCTGGAAGAGTAAGGTTATCGATGTGATTAGTTGTCTTAATCTGATGGTTTTACTTCTAATTAATGCTTCAAGTTTGGTAAGTAGTACTGAACCAAGTTCACTTGTGAGTTTATAACCTTCAAGTATGAGATTCATAACATCTCTGTAAGTGGTTGATGGTACTCTATCGATACTATTTCTAATACTTGAAAGTACATCATAACCACCTTCAACAATATCTCTAATGATTAGTCCAAACTCTCTCTTGATAACCTTATCTCTTTCAGTTCCATAAACCGTTCTGAGAATTTCAATTAGTGGTATGTTAGCAGATATCATAGGTATTATGTAGGATAAGGTATACATGAACTTTTCATCAAAAACTTTTCTTCTCACATTAACTAGATGAAGAATGTAGATTATAGTTGATGAGAGGAGAAGACCATTTGCTATGAGTGCGATTAATGGAAAGATTATGAGTGAGTGGAGATTGAGTGCTGCGAGTATTGCAGTAGTGATTGAAAGTATTGTAACGCTTTTTACACTCGTAGTTAGTATTCTGGAGATGAGATCTTTATTGTATGAATATCCACTAAGTCTATAGTAGGTATTGTTTAAGTTAGTAATTCTTCTATCGACTGTATGGTAAAGATTTACTACATGTTTTATAGCATTTTTTAAGTAATTCATGGTAAGGCTCCTGTAGATACTTTAAGTAATGTTCCTTCAGGATTGAGATAGTAGTTTCTAATAATTCTGAATACTGTTCCTGGCTCTCTGAATCTGTATTTAACCATAGCTTTAATGAGTTCTTTTCTTTTGAAAAGTTCAAGTTTAAGTTCTTTAACTGAGGTAAACTTTATCTTGGCTATATCTTCGAAAAGCTTACTTTCACTTGCACGTTCAATCTCGTCATTAACGATGTTGTATTTAAAGACTGTGTTGAGTATTGGTCTTCTCTTATTAAAGCCTATCAACTCATGTATTTCAACAACTCTTCTAGCTACTGCATCATTAACTTTAACTCTCTGTATGTTTACGAAAATGCTTGCAAGTGTGAGTAGCGGTAGTGGTACGTTCATAGGTTTAGATAAGAGTCTCTTGATAGCATTATTAATACTATCTGCGTGTAGTGTTGTTAATCCTGCATGACCACTAGCAAAAGCTTGAAAGAGAGCAAAGGCTTCTTCACCACGAATCTCACCAATAACTACATAGTCTGGTCTAATTCTCATAGATACCTTAACGAGGTCGAAGAGCGTTACATCTCTAATCTGTGGCGACATTGATGGTCTAGAAACTAGTGGTACCCACTGATCGTGGGGTATGTATATTTCTCTCGTATCTTCAATGGTTACAATTCTAACTTCAGGTCTTATGAGGTATAGTAGAGCATTTAGTAGTGTTGTTTTTCCACTACCTGTAGGTCCGATAATGATTACGTTTCTTCTATAATCAAGCATTAACCATAAGTAAGCTATTGCTTCAGGACTAAGAGTTCCACTTAATACTAGGTCAATAATGGTGAAGGGTTCAGACTTGAATTTTCTAATGTTAACCATATGTCCCTGTGCAGCTACATCACTAAGAACAACCTCTACACGTGCCTTTTCTGGAAGTAGTCCTTCAAGAATGGGATTTGATGATGATATTTGCTTACCAACTTTTTGTGAAAGTTTAATGATAAAGTTGTAGAGTTCTTCAGAAGTTTCGAAGATAATGTTTGTCTTTAAATGTTCGTAAAGTGAATGCCATACATAGACAGGTCTTCCTGGACCATTAATGTTTATATCCTCAATGTATGGATCTTTCATCAATGGATCTATTTTTCCAAATCCAAGAACATCTCTCTTAATGTAGTATATGTACTTTTCTAAAACTGGTTCTTCAATCTTTAACTTCAACTTCTTGATAGCATCTTTAATATCTTCTTCAAATTCCTTCTCACTAATTCTACCGTTAAGGTATATGCTTAAAGGTTCTTTGTAAATTCTTTCCTGAAGATACTTAACTATAGTGTTTATGATCTTCTCGTCATCTCTAGTTAATGGTGGTTCTACAACCTCATATAGTAGTAGTCCGTCTTCATCTTTATGAATAGCTACGTATACTTGTCCTTTAACAACTTCGTAATAGTCTTTGAGTACTCTTCTACTGTTGCTACTATTTTTTCCACTAATGCTAATAGTGTTACTCATGTGCTTCTGCAAAATTGATTGTAAAAATGTTTAATAAATCCTTCTAGAATTTCCTATTTAAAACTGTGATGATGTTTGAAAAGTTTAAGAAGTTAAAACTTGAACATTTAGTACTTCTTCTAGCCATACCTACAGTATTTACATTACTCTTCATAGCTAAGAAGGAGAGTGTTGTACTTATGGTTGGTGATAGAGTTGTACTTTTCCCAGTCATTACTAGTACTTTCTGGGTTCTTGTAATAACCTTAACATTACTACTCTTTATCTTACCTATAGCTGTGACTGAGTATAGAAGGTATAGACTTGTTAGTGCTATTGAGGCTCAAATACCTACAGTTTCTAGAATTCTTGCTGATGCTTTAAATGCAGGATTAACTATTAGTAAAGCTTTTGAGATGGTATCGATGAGTAATGTTGGTCCTATTAGTTTAGTTATGAATAGAGCATTAACGCTCTCAAGAATTAATAACGAACCAGTAACTGCATCATTAATACGTATAGCTCATAGTTTAGAATCTATGGAACTTATAAAATTTGCAGTAATTCTTGATAGTGCTGTGAAGTCTGGTTCTAGAGTTGATGAGATACTGTACATGACTAGTAGAATTGGTGAAATTATTGATGAGTATAGAAGGGAAAGAAAGGCAAGAACATCACCATACGTATCACTGGTTTATGCTATCTTGATAACCTATATCTTAATCTCTTCAATAGTTATTTATGGATTATTACCAATACTTGGTAAGGTTGAAATTCCAAAAATGACCATTCCTGGAGTAGAAACACCTATTGTGGTATCTACATTACCTTCAGAACTTGCACAAGCATGTATTCAATACATTGGTATTGTTCAATCTGTAGTTAGTGGGTTAATTATTGGTAGAAGTGTTTATGATAAACCAAAGTCTGGACTCATACATAGTGTGTTTCTCATAAGCATATTGACCATCATGAATTACTTGATAATGCCTGAAGTTATTAAGTTAATGTTTCCAGGAAGTACAACAATTTAATATTACTGAATTGCTGTTATTATTGATAGTGATTCTATCTTTTTAGCAAGTTCTCTCACTTTTTCCCAGAGCTCAGTGATGTTTCTATACTTAATGACAGCTACCTTCTCACTATTTCTTAAATTATCACAATTAAATCCTGTACTATAGCTCTCAGGAGCTTCCTTACATAATACAATTATGTTTATGTTCTTTGGTATATCAAGTATTGCACTTGAAATTTCTGCTAAATCATTCTCATTAATGATGGTGTATATACCGAATTTTTGATCTTTAACTTCAAGCATTATTGGTACTTTATGTGGAAATCCTGAAATTCCTGAGATGGTTAAGTTCGTCTCAATCTTGCCAAGTGATTGTAATGCATCAATTACTATCGATGTTACAAATTCTCTTTCAAGATTTTGAATCTTAGCTCTATTCACGCTATATGATGGAACCCTCCTAACGTTTGCATCATGAATTTTAAATTCCATACCACAAGATGTGCACTTAAGCATTATTAATGGCAAGTCAAACTTAGCGTTACAGTTATTACAGGTAAAGACAAGTCCATAGTTCATTAGTTCGTCACTACCAACTTGAGAATTGCAGTTAGGACAGTATAGTCTATCTTCATATTTGAACTCTGTAGATGGAGCTATATAGCCACACTTTATATGTGCTATAAGTTCTACAAGATCGATATTGTTGGAGCCACATTTTGGACATACTGGCAATACTACTAATGCATGTTCATTACATTTAGGACAAGTAATTATGCTTATAAATCCTTCACTAAAGATGGCACCTTTAGATATTAAGTAGTCAAGATCTGCCTTACTAAGCTCTACCTCATCAAGATAGTACTTAGTACCATCCTTCTCAAGACTAGTCCTGATCTTATCATTCTCGTACTTTATCAATTTATCTAAAACTCTTGCTCGAGACATTACTGCAACTATTAATTATGTATTCTGTATTTTTATCTTCTTCTCAACTTCGTTAAGCGGAAATACTATACTGCTGTATGATATCTTCAAGACTAGAAATATAAACTCTGACTTTAAATAGTCTACTCACGTAATATGCAAGTTTTAGTGAGTTAGTGATGATAATCTGGACGTCTAGATTTTCAAGAATTGGTGAAACTACGGGGCAAGTATCTAGTAAGTAATCGATGTTTTGCACATTTGAGAGTCCTCTAAAGACAAATCTTGAAGTACTTACAATGATCTTCACATTAAACTTTCTATTAATAATAGGATCAAGTTCTTCTAAATTAGCATGTGGACAACCTATAAGTATTAGTTCGGGTTTTTCTCCACACTCCATATCCTTTCTATCTCTATCTAGTTCTTCAAAATCAATCTCAATTTTTTCTACACCCTTCAATTCCTTACCGTACTTCTCATAATTTCTAGTCAATTGGTGAATTATCATGAATGGTATGGGTGAGTACGTTGCATAACTTGCAAGTAGATGTTTTAAATGAGTTGTTGATCTTACTTTAAGACCAACTAGGTATGGAATATTATAACCAATCTTTTCAGCAATTACTTTTCCAAGAATATCATAGTGTATTTGTTTAAATTTATCACAATCTTTAACCTTAACTATTACATTTGGTCTTCTCTTCTCATCTCTATACAAGCCAAATCTTGGAACTTTTTTAATAATTGAACAGTATATTGCAAAAATTCCTGGAAGTTTCTCACTTCTAGCATCAAATACACTGTTAAGGTAAGCTATGGCATTAGATTCACACCATGCATGATATGTATTTGGTCTAATTCTTAAATACTCGTATGGTGTACATGTAAGCCATAGGTTAGCATTTAACTTCTTGAAGATGCTAATTATTCTCGATTGTTTATCTAGAAATTCCCTACTAAATAAGTAGCTTAGTGGACAATCATTACAAGCACCTGCAGGATTTAATGTGGTGAAGCTTTGAAATTTAATATTCATTTTTGATAAGTCTTCAAGAAATTCTAGACCAGCATCTCCAATATTTCTATAAGATATACCTGAGATGTGTGTAGTATCTATATCTACTAATCTATCTGCCTTCATAATCTCACCAACCTTTACAATGATACTCATGACTTTTTGAAGCTCATAACCGTAATAACCATTCAGTATCTTTTCCTCTTCCTTCGTTAAGTACACTTAAGTAAGTTCCAGACGTAGTTCTTTAAGTCTTAATTATTAATGCATTTTCAACTGCATTAAGAATTTTTCAATTCAACTATATGTGAGCAGTCTTTTCAGAAATATTTATTAATGATTATTGTGTAAAAATTACCCTAGGCCAGTTTTATGAGTAAAATTAGAAGAGTTGTTCTTGATGTTGATACTCCATCTAAAGGACTCACACTTGTACAATTAGCTAAAGAAATTATGAAGGTGAGAGGAGTAAAAGCAGTAAACATTACCGTAGAGGAGACGGATGTTGATGTTTTAGGACTTGTAGTCATTGTTGAAGGTGAAGACATAGATTTTCAAGAACTTGAAAAAGTACTTGAAGATATGGGTGCAGCTATTAGAGGAGTTGATCAAATAGTAGCTGGAGACTACATTGTTGATTATCCCTTAAGAAGATCAAGATAATCTTTAGAAATACCTTTAAAAAGCAGGATAAGGAAACTAAGTACTGTAATGATTAAATGGGGACGGAACTGAGAACTGATGAGAGAGCCCACGCTATGATCAATTCTTACTCTCTAAATAACTATATCAAAATGAGAAATAATCAATCGCAGATACAGCATGATTATTATTTAATTAGCACAACCATCTATACCCTCAAATCTATACTTACTTTCATAGCATTTCAGCATTACATGAACTTATGAAGAAGTCATTCTTAAATTATTATTTGAGAAGTACTTACTAACTAATATTAGTAATAGTGTTAAGTTGCATCTCGGTTTAAGAAATTATTATAAGTTCTTACTCTATGTACTTTTATGAAATGGTCTAGTCACAAATTATTAACTTCTAAATTATTATCAATAATTAATTATGATTTTGATACTGTCTTCATTAATGGTCTTTTTGAAGGTGTTATAGAACCTGACAAGCTACCTGATTATAAAGTGAACAGTCTACACTTAGAGAAACAATGAGAAGAAAGAGAATAAGGTTTGTTTTGTCTAGACTTAAGTCTGTAAGACTCATCAAGTACTTAAAATTGAAAGATTGCATCGATTATGGTATTTTTAAGATACAATCAACCTATAAATTAGGTAAAAGTATGAGTTTTGAAGTAGTAGAAATAAATAAACTTAAGGAAAGAGAAACTAGCATAATTCTTGAATAGAAAGTTCATTACAACCTTTGCAATGCTAAGCTATAATTAAGTTTATGTACATATTCTAATGCAAAGTTTTAGTTGAAAGTTTAGTAATATTTTTAAAAATGTGAAGAGTCTTGAAGATTTAGTCATTATGAATAGATATGCAGTATAGACTTGTAGATAACTTTGGTAGGGAGATTAATAGATTGAGAATTAAGATTACTCATAAATGTAATTATATGTGTTTTTTCTGTCATAATGAGGGTTTTCAAGAAAGTAACGATTTATTAACTGTTGATGATATTGACTTTATTGTAAGTACATGCATGGATGCTGGAATTGATAGATTTAAAATCACTGGTGGTGAACCATTACTTAGATCTGACATTATTGATATTGTTAAAACTATAAGTAAGTACGATCCTAGAGATCTCTCATTATCAACTAATGGCTATTATCTGGATAGGTATGTTTATGAACTTAAAAAAGCTGGTTTAAAGAGGATAAATATTTCAGTACATTCACTTAATAGAAAGGTGTATAAATATATTACAGGTATTGACGCTTTAAATAAGGTTTTAAGTAATGTTGAAGAGACTTCACGTGTAGGTTTTAGTCAAGTTAAACTTGATGTACTGGTCTTAACTATAAATGTTCACGAGATTTTTAATTTCGTAAATCTTGCCGAGAAGTTAGGTATTGATCTTCAATTTATAGAATTAATGCCTATAGGTAAGGCTAAGTACATCTTCAATAAGTATCATGTAGATATTTATCAAGTTCTTGAAAAATTGAAAAGAAGGTATAATGTTAAGAATGTTAAGTTTAGAAGAGACTTACATTATAGACCTTTAATTAAGATTAACAACATCACTATAGAGTTTGTTAAAGGTTATTGTAATCCGAAATTTTGTATGAATTGTAGACAAGTAAGATTAACATCTAATGGAGTGTTATATGCGTGTATATACGATGCTACACCAATTAACGTAATAGATACAATAAAGTCAAGAAGGAGAGATGAATTTGTAAGGAAGTTGAAACTTTTATGTCTCTTAAGAAGACCTAGATTTTGAAGATCTTACTAAGTGTAAGGTGTACACTCTACACTTGAAACTTCGTACATATTTTCAATCTTTTTAACTATCTGTTGAACATCATCTTCGAGTCCTTGAAGAATCACTCTTACAAGAAGAATTCCATTACTTGACCTAACATTAACTTCTTTAACTTCCATTCTACCTTTTCTTAAAGTTATGATTAGTCTAGCAAGAGCATCTAAACCATTAATTACTGATAATTCCACCACAAAGGTCTTTAACTTTTCCTGTGAGTTATCGTACAAGAAAACCAGTCACCATAACCAGTCTCCTAAACTTTTGAAGTATTTATTAATAAGTTTTACCTCTAAGGGTTATGTTGAATGAGTGTATGTTGATTTTTGAATGTTGTATCCCCCTACTCAACAGAATCCCTCTAAGTTAATCATAACTTAATCACTACTATCTAAACTATATCTTCATAAATCATGACTAGGCATTTAACATGGGAAGTTAATCTCTACGTTTTTGAAGATATGGAATGATATATAAATGTATAATCAGTAGGTTTATAGGTCATCGAACACTTGTTCGATGTAGAGAAGCTGATCAAGCTTATCTCAAAAATTAAGAAGGAGAAAATGCTGTTACACTTGCACATAATTATCAACCATCTGAAATTCAAGAAATTGCTGACTTTACAGGTGATTCGCTTGAACTTTCAATTAAGGCTGCGGAGAGTGATGCTAGTTATTGTACTCTGTGGTGTTGATTTCATGACTCAATAGCTGAAGTGTTAAATCTCGATAAGATAGTTCTTATTCCTGATTATGAAGCTAGATACTATTGCTGAAAAGTTACGTACGCTTTATTAAAGTCTTGGTTTAACCTTTAATTGGTGTCTTTTCAATGGCTGTACCGGTTTCTATGGTGGTTTAAGTTTGTTTAAGTCCTTTTAGGGCAATTACTATTGCACTTGCCGTATGTTTATCAACTTTATATTTCCTCATAATTTCGTCATGTAATTTTGAATGAGTAGTTCCTTTTGGAGAAACGTATCTAATATCTATACCGTAGAGTATTGCTTTCCACGAGATATATTGAATTAATCTATTTCTAAACATGGAGACTTTCCAATTCCATTTACTTCCTCTTCTTTCTCCATTTTTAATCCAGTAGTAACGGAGATAACCAATTACTTTAGGATTCTCTAAAACAATTGTTGATATACCACAATGGTATAACCACTTTAACATTTTATGGATTATTTCACCAATTATTGATCTGGCTCGTTCTCTTCTAACTCCCATGAATGTAGCTTCTTTTAATGAAAATGTTCTAACAAGTTTAAGTGTACCTAGAGGGGACAACACAGCTATATCTATTCTATCGACATTAACATCTATACCTGCTACTAAATCACTAAGTGGTTTTTCATATCTTCTCATAACATCAACATATAGGTTAAATGGTATCATTACTTGAACTTTACCAACTACATGAAAACCACATTTACCAATACCGTAATCAGTAATATATACTCTAGCAGGATAACCAATATTACCAATATTTGCTTCATGTATTAACTTCTCAAGTAATCTACGGTAACCTTTAGGTGTAGTTACATTTAGTTCAATGTATTGCTTCTCATGGTTATAGTTGAAAGTTAGTATACGAACTTTATTAAGTGTTGTTAATCTAATGTTTATGTTACCTTTTGCATATCCTTTTTCTCCATCACTTTGAAATAAAAGCCATGAGCTTAACTCTAAGTCTCTAATGTTTACACCTAACTGTTTGGCTGATTGTAAAGTACTCCAAATAAGTTTTAATATACCATCTACATACCTTCTATTTGGTAAAATATCATAACAATATTGTCTAAACTTCTTAAGAAATGAGTATTCACTTAAATCAATTAGTGCTAGATTTTCTTTAACTAACTTTATTATCCTATGTGCACATATTTTACTTAACCAAGCAGTTGAAAGAATAAGTTTAGCAACATCTCCATCACAATGAAAAGGTAGTGAAACCGTTATATAGTTTGGAATTTCCATCACTAGGATATATATCCAAAAAGCTTTATAAATACTTCCTACATCTTACACTTAGTGACCTCCGCTGGGGGCATTATTGCCTCTGGCGGAGAGAAACCGCAATGAACCCGAGTAGGTGACCTAAACAAACTTAAACCACCAAGAATGACCTACTCGGGGGAGCGGTTTAACGCGAGTTAAGGTTTTCATTAAAAATCTTGAAAGTGGTAAGGAGAGAGAAGTTGAGTTAATTGTAGATACTGGTTCAATATTTACTTGGGTTAGTAGAAAGATTCTTGAAGAACTTGATGTAAAGCCAAGAAGAATTAGAAAATTCAAAACAATCGATGGTAGGGTTATTGAAAGATTTACGGGTATAGTATCGATCAAGTATGAAGATTATGAAGGCGATGTTGAAGTTGTATTTGCAGAAGAAAGTGATGCAGAAGTACTTGGAGTAACAACGCTTGAAACACTTGGATTAGAAGTAGATCCAATAACAGGAAAATTAAAATATGTAGGACATTTGGCACTATTAATACATTACAACATTTAAGAAACAGTAAACACATTTAATCTGTCCCGAGAGTTAATGATCGCGTAATTACTTCCATGACATCATGATTACGATACTCCATAACTTCCATACCTATTAAAAATTGAGAGAGGAAAGAATTAGAATTGATAATGTAAGTCTTGTAGTAGTTTTACGATTTTATGCATTATCATTCTCAGAAATATCCACAGGCTTTTAGCTTAATTTTTAGGACTGAATCTTTTTTCAATCTTTTAATAATTCTTTAAGCTCATCATGTCATCCAGAATAGAGATGATATTTGGAGGCTTATCTTCAGCGTCGGTAGTCTTCTTCATCTTTCTGTTCGGGACTTAGTCATCATTTACCTTTATCTATTATCTATACTCTTGATTAACTTATACTTTATTCTTAAATTTCTGATATAGTGAAAGCTCTTTATCTTATTCAGTAATTATTAAGCCTTCTATACATGAGTATTTGGAGTAGTTTAGGAAGAAGTTTTAAAAGGTTTCAGGAATATTGCATCATAGAAATGTGTGGTATTGCTGGAATTAGTTTAGATGGATGTAGTAGTGATTTAATTCCTAATCTCATTCGCATGCTCATATCATTACAGCATAGAGGTCAAGAATCTGCAGGTATTTCTTGCTTAAGCAATGGTGAGTTATGTACGTTTAAGAATTTTGGTATGGTAGTTGATGCACTTAGAGCTGTTGAGGTTAAGTCTTATAGTTCAGGCATTGGTCATGTAAGATATTCAACAAGTGGTTCAAAGAAAAATTTTGACGAGATTCAACCCATGACTTTTAAAGTTAATGGTTTAAACTTTTCACTTGCTTTTAATGGTAATGTTGTTAATCATTACATAGTTAGAAGAGAGTTTCTTAAAGATTATAAGTTTAGAACAAATACTGATACTGAAACTATTGGTGCACTTATTGTTAAGCTTTATCGTGAATATAAAGACATGGTTGAAGTTTTGAAAGAGTGTATAGATATTCTTGATGGTGCATTCTCCATACTATTACTTACAAGTGAAGGAACTATGTACGTTATTAGAGATGTTTTAGGCTTTAAACCACTATGCTATGCATATATTGATAATGGTATTGCTTTTGCTTCAGAATCAGCAGCACTTGATATTCTTGAAGGTTACGAGCTTCAGGATGTTAAGCCTGGAGAAGTTTTAGTAGTTCATAGGGGTGAGATTGTAGAGAGGACTTGTATTAATGGTATTGGTAGAAGAGCTTTCTGTATGTTTGAGTTTGTGTATTTTGCAAGACCTGACTCTATCATTGAGGGTAGACTTGTACATAATGTTAGGAAAGAACTTGGTAGAAGACTATATAGGTTAGCACCTACAAGAGCTGATCTTGTAGTGCCTGTACCTGATTCTGGTAAGAGTATTGCTCTTGGCTATGCTGAAGAGAGTGGTATATCTTTTGAGGAAGCTATTATGAAGAATAGATATGTTGGTAGAAGCTTCATTATGCCTGATGAGAAGACTAGAATTGAAACTATAAATTTGAAGTTTAACATTGTTGAAAAATTAGTTAGAGATAAGGACATCATCCTCATTGATGACTCTATCGTTAGAGGTTCAACATTAAGAAAACTTGTACCTAAAATGAAGAGTAAAGGTGCAAGGAAAGTTCATGTAAGAATTGGTTGTCCACCCATTATCAAGCCATGCTTTATGGGTATTGATTTTCCAACAAGTAGAGAACTTATTGCTTCAGATCGAAGTGTAGAGAAGGTTAGAGAAATTATAAATGCAGATTCACTAATCTACAATACTATCAAGAACTTATGTGAAAGTATTGGCTATAGTGAGAATGAGCTTTGTTTAGCATGTTTAACAGGTAAGTACCCCTTGAAATTTAAATACGCAGAGGAAGAGTTAGAGAAAATTTTTGGCTCTAGGTAAGAATATGACAGGCATAATAGGTATATATGCCTTTGACGAGATTTGGAGAATGTCAAAATTTACATACTACGGCTTACTAGCACTACAACATAGAGGTCAAGAAAGTGTTGGTATAGCATCATACGATAAGCATGATGTTAAAATTATTGAAAAGGAAGGCTTTGTAGATACTGCTATTGGTGAAGAAGATATTGAGAAACTTCCAGGATGGGTATCGCTTGGTTACGTATCTTCTAGAAGTTTAGGTACCTGTATGGTAAGTATTGATAAGCCTAGAAAAGCTGTAGTATGTATGTGTAATTTAGAGAAGAGTGAAGTTACTAGAGAAGTTGCATCAATAATTGCTCAAAAACTTGCAAATAATGAGGAAGTTTCTAAAGTTATTGATGAAGTTTTAAAGACATATAATCAACCAGTAACTTTCACAGCCATAAATGCTAATGGTGAATTAATAGCTTTTAGAGATCCACTTGGAATTAAACCACTATGTATTGGCTCCTATGGTTTTGATTTTGGTGCTATTGCTTCAGAATCAGCAGCACTTGAATGTATTGGTGCTGATCCTAAGAGAAATATTAGGCCAGGAGAACTCTTCATTTTCAGGCCATACAGCATTGAAAGATGTAGATTATATAATTGTGAGAGAAAGATATGTGCCTTTGAGTACATATACTTTGCAAGACCCGACTCCATCATTGATGATATTTCAATTTACGAGTTTAGATATAGTGTAGGTGTTGAACTTGCCAATGAATTTCCCGTAGATGCTGATGTAGTTATAGGTATTCCAGAAACCGCCATACCTTTCGCTATAGCTTACTCTCAAGCAATAGGTAAACCTCTACATTTAGGCTTCATATCTACAGGTAGAAAGTATAGAACAGCCATTAAACCATCAATCTTTGAGAGAGTTGTAGGCGTACAATTAAAACTTAATCCTATAAAGACTGTCTTTAGAGGTAGGAAAGTTGTAATTATTGATGATAGTATGATTAGAGGAACCACTACTAAGAATGTAGTGACTATGCTTAAGAATAGAATTGGAGCTAAAGAAGTTCACGTACTAGTTGGTAGTCCAAAAGTAACACATTCATGTCCATACGGTATGGAAGTACCACCTAGAGATGAATTGATAGCTGCAAATCTAACAGATGAGGAGATTGCAAGTATATTAAATGCAGATAGTCTACACTTTCTAAATATTGAAACTTTACTTAAAGTATTCAAAAAATTTGGAGTTAAGGAGAGTGAGGTATGTATGGGATGTTTTACAGGTAATTATCCAAAAATAACACTAACCTAGACATATGAGAATTAAAACAATACATAAAGTTCTCGAAAATTCAAGAATAAATCCAAAAACATCACCAACAGCACCATTGAAATACTTCTGAATTTTTAGAAATATAGCAATTGATGAGATAGACGTTATGGTGTAGACTAGAAGACCATAAATGCCCAGTACAATCCATGTTTGAGGAATCGACAGTGCCAAAGCTCGGAGGGTAAAAAATTTCGTATTTCTTGCATAGTAAACTACATGATATCCTAGACCAGTATAGGATGGATATTTTCCCCATCTTGCACATAGACAGTAAGTAGTTTTGGAAAGAACTTCAGAGATGTAGAGTGTCTTTACTAGTAGGTAAGTATTTAAGTACGTTAATGCTGTTATGGATGTTAAGAGTATGATTATGATAGAGACTACACCTGCAGTACCTATATGTGGAT
>CAYMHS010000013.1:0-32464 GCA_964390355.1 uncultured Thermoproteaceae archaeon
TCATGATTTTGAAGAAACTTTTCCTCAAACTTTTAAGGCTAGTACATGATGGTCATAACTACAAGCCATGCAATTTCTACTGCAAATACTTGAGATTTACTAGCGAGGATTGGGAAGAGTAGTGTATGTATTTAGAAACGTTTGGGGATTAAATTTAATTTTGAAAAATATTTATTTGAATATGAGTAGAGAGTTTAATAGAAAATTAGATCAAGAGTTAAACAACAGAAGGCAGGTAAATAATGGAACTAACTATTTATGCATGACTTCTTCACAAATAATCTATGTATTAAGTCTCTATGGGTCTATGGTTCGTGCAAATCTTGAATTAAAGTATGATGAGTATAAGATTCCAGAATTAATGATGCATTTAACAGCTTACTATCTAGGGTACATAAAGGATATTGATCCTTTCAGAAAAATGGCATTTACATTAAAAATAGCTCTCATACGAGAACTACCTATAGATATTGTATTTAGTGCAACGCTTGAACAATTCATCGATAAAGCAGTACTCGATAAGTTTCTAAGTGTTGACTGGGTTAAAGGAATACGCTCCTTGATTACTGGTAAGAGATTTCAGACTTTTAATGAACTCGAAACCTTCATTCTAGAACATCTAAGAAGGGATTATGAAGTTCTAAGAGATGAAATCGGTAAATTCTTTATTGAGAGAAAAGTAGCACCAAGCAAAGTTATTGAAGACATTACTTCATTTACAAGATTATTAAAAGAGATTAATCAATTAAGAAGAATGCGTGTACGTGAGTAAGTGCATGGTTGTAAATTACTTTGATCCACTTTACGGAACTAGGATAACTATAAGTGGATTTTTAGGTGAAGTAGTACAGAGAAGCGTCGAGTTTAGACGACATGAGCATATAAGGCAGTTAGTGTGTGCATATGTTATACCTGAATATTCACGGGCTATTCATACACGACTTGAACATATGTTAGGAACATATTATCTTTGTAAGACTTGGGTTGATGAAGTACTTAGCTACATGAGAGCACTTGAGGAAATTCGTGAGGCTCCACAATTTGTGCCAAGTATATTTAAGGAATTCAAAGTCTTAGATGCACTCGAACTAGCAGCCATATCTCACGACATAGGTCATAGTGCGTTTAGTCATCTTGGTGAACTAGTAGTGCAGGAAGTTGAACTAGAACTTTCACATGACGATATATCATCTCTGATGTTATTAGATGAACTTGATCAATATTTAAGGAGCTATGGATTAACGAATAAGTCATATCTGAATCTGATAGAGCAGTCACGAGTCCACATGCTTTCCGGTGAAAAGATCTCAAAAGTAATAGATGGATTTTACCGTGATGAGCGAGAGGCGCGAGATGTTAGAGCACTAGCTGCACTAATCATAGCACCAGCTTCAAGAAAATTTGATAATTACAGAAAGCTTGCCGAACAGGTATCTAGTAACATACAATCTTTAAGTGATGATGATTTACAACTGCTAAGACTTCTAATGAATTCAGAATTTGACTTCGACAAGTTAGATTACCTAAACAGAGATGCATCATATGTAGGAATGCCTTATGTTAAACCAACAATGTTTGTACATTTTATAATACCAATCCAATCTAACGGTAGATGGTTACTCGCTATAGAAAAATCTGAGATAAGATCATTACTGATCTTTATAAGATCAATAATGTATTCAACAGTATACAACGAACCTCATGTACTGGCTGTGGAGGAAGTTCTTAAACGTGCATGGCTTGAAGCTTGTGATTACTTTAGAGAGAAGTTTGATCAGGAAAAAATATTTGAAATGTGGTTTAGCACAGATTCAGATGTAGCTCTTTTACTAAAGAATTACTACAACGCCGTAGGTGCACGATATTGTAAAATAGCTATTGAAATGCTATCTAGAAAGCAACCATACTACCAACCTGTATTGAGAACTTCCCTGTTTAGACTAGTAGATAGGTATGGCATAGAAAAAGAGAAGATTAACTGCCTGTTAGACATTATTAAGATTAGAGGTTTCATTAAGTCAAAAGTACTACATACCATTGAGCATAATATTGCTGATAGACTAGGCTTAGGCAATTATGATCTTCTAATAGTTGTGAGAAGTCCCAGGAAGTTCCCGGAAACAACTGTTTCATTAAGTGTTGATAAGATGCTTGATACTTATGTCCCAGTAAAACCTCGTGACTTCGATGTTCATTCATTTATTTTTGAACCTAAGGAGTATGAAGAAGTTTTAAAGATTTTGTTGCCACAAGATTTACAAGAACATATAGTCCATATAACACAATGTATCAAGGATCTTTACTGGCTAACATGGACTCAGTTGATAGTCGCATTGAGAAGTGATAGAATTCATGATTTACAGAAAATCCGTGAAAAAGTCGAAGAGAAACTTGGAGAGATTGTTGATGAATTATGTAAACAAACCAAACAAGCTTAGGCTCGTAAATGATAAGTTTTAATTCATGCTTGATATGCATATCCCTAAATTCAAACCTTATTAAAAGCATAAAGGTTTTTCTCTACAAACATATCCTTTGTCGTTAATGTTACTAATGATAATCCTAACGAACGGTTGTTGTATTGATAATACACTCACCTCTTCCTGTAATCCTTAAAACCCTTTCCTTTCAACTTTTTAGGGATTGATTTTTAAATTATTCCTGCAACTTCTTAACCTGAAATGCCTATCGTTAAGCCTAGCCTTAAAGCAATCACTTACCAAGTTATATTAAACCTCAACCACCTGGTTACATGTGTATACTTTAGAGTATTCCGTAAATTTTTGAAAAGCCTCGCCTTTTAAAGGCGGGGATGCTGGAGAAAGGGTTTTAAACATGTGTATACTTTAGAGTATTCAGATGGGCTGGGTCGAGGAGGGTGAACCTAATTATAAGGCTTTGAGAAGTACTAGACATGTAAAGTACTGGTGTTGTTATCATCTTGTCTGGATACCAAAGTATAGGAGAAAACTTTTCACAAACCCAGAAATTAAGAGATACGTTGAGGAATTACTTAAACAATTAGTTAGTGAAATTAAATGTGAAGCAGTTGCAGTTGCAGTAAATGTTGATCATGTTCATATCGTTTTAATATGCCCTCCTCGGCTCAGCCCATCCTTTATAGCAAATTATTTAAAAGGAAAGTCTGCTAGAAAACTTTTACAAAAATATCCAGAACTTAAGAGCTACAAAAGTAAACATGGTAAATTATGGTCGAGAAGTTACTTCGTAGCTACTGTTGGCAAGGTAAGTATAGACATTATCAAGAAGTATGTAGAAGAGCAAAGTAAACTTGAAGGTGTAGAAGTATGAGAAGAGCATGCATAATTAGACTACTACCAGACAAGGTTGCTGAGGAAATACTTTTTGAACTTGCAGATACCTGTGCTAAAGCATGGAATGAACTTAACTATTTGAGAAGACAACAATTCTTTAACAAGCAAGGCGTCGACTTCAAGAAGACTTACGAATTAATTTATGAAAAGTACAAGCATGATATTGGTACAGTAACAATACAACAAATAATTAATAAAAATACTGAAGCATGGAAAAGCTTCTTTGAACAACTCAAGCTAAAGAAAGAGGGTAAGTTACCAAGTTATATTAAACCTCAACCACCTGGTTACTGGAAAGATTACGAGCTTAATAGGAGAACATTAATTATTGTTCTTAGGAAAGACCAGTATAGGTTCAGAGATGGTAAAGTAATTATTTCAATGCTTGGTAAGTATGGTAGGTTAGAGGTTCCGTACAAAGGACATATTCATCTGGTTGGTGAGAAGGGTCGTGCCGAAATTATTTATGACTGGTGTTTGAAGAGATGGTACATGCATGTTAGTTTTGAAGTTAGGAAGAAGTATGTTCGTGATGAATTAATTGATGTTCCAAGAAGACCTTTAGGTAGTAATAAGGCAGGTATTGATTTAGGGATAAATAACTTGTTTGCTATTTATGTATCTACTGGTGTTAGTTTTTTAGTTAATGGTCGTCCATTAAAGGCAGAAGCATATTACTGGAGAGAAAGGATTGCTGAGTATCAATCTATGCTTAACGGATATGGTCTTAAAGTTTCTAGAAGACTTAGAAGAATGTGTAGAAGATTAGTGAAGCGTATTGAACATTATGTACGTACTTGGATTAGAAGAGTTGTTGAGCTTCTCTGGAAGCTTGGTATTGATTATATCTTTATTGGTTATCCGAAAGACATTGCCAGAAATAGACCTAAAGTTTCTAGTGATTATGTTGCTAGGATTAATTTCTTGATTGTTAATATTTGGGGTTATAGAAAGATTATTCGTTGGTTCACTGATGTTGCTGAAGAATATGGAATAAAAGTTATTCCCATTGAAGAAGATTATACTTCTATTACTTGTCCACTATGTGGTCAAGCACATTATGAAGGTAGGATAGTGAGGGGATTATTCAAATGCCCAATTCATAACAAAGTTATGAATGCTGATATTGTAGGTGCATACAATATCCTTATTCGTGGACTTCAAAAAATCATAACCCCGAGCCCTGAAAAGGGTAGGGGTAACACGGTGAAGACCCACCGTAGGGCTGAACCCAAATGGGGATGTAGCCTAAAACTCCCCGCCCTAGCAACACCAAGAACCCTCGCCCTTTAGGGCGGGGAGAAGGTCAGATAGAAGAGAATTAATCGAATACCTAAGACCTGATAAGATAGTCTATGTTGGTTATGGAAATGTATATGTGATTAAGGAACGTAATGTAGAGAAGTAAATTTAAATTTAGGAAAGATAAAAAACACTTCAATGCCTAAAGAAATCTTTCTTTTAGAGCTTTGGAAGAAGTATGCAGAGAAAGCTGAAGAGATTAGAGTTAAGAGATATGACGATTATGTAAAGTTGAAAGCAAGATTGAGAAAATATCTCTACACTATAAAGCTTCCTCCAGATCTTGCAGAGAAAGTAATTAATGAATATAAGGGTAAGGGTAAGAGTATTGTTGAATTTTAAATTAAAAATTCTTAAAACATATCAAGTCTCAACTCAATTATGATCCCATCAATAGCATATGCTAGAGTATCTACTGATGAACAAGATCCTAAATATCAAGTTGAGTATATAAGTTCTTGGGCAAGATCTAGAAATTTTCACATACTTAAATTCTACATCGATTATGGTATCAGCGGCACAGTTGATGTAATGAGAAGACCAGGCTTTAAGGAGTTAATTGAAGACTTAGAGAAAAATATCTTTAACATGAGACCTCAAGTACTTCTAGTTTTTGAACTTTCAAGACTTGCGAGAAGTATTCGTGAACTTGTCAAAATTTGGGATCTTCTTGAAAATAAGTATGGATTACTTATTGTGAGTACTAGTGAGAAAGAGTCTTTTTTATGGAGTATAGATTCAACTTTAAGAAATTTTTTACGTGTAGTTATTGGCTATGTTGCTGAAATGGAGCGAGAAATGATTAGACAGAGAACTAGAGCAGCTATGGAGCGTGTGAGAGATAAGATACCGAGAATTTACGATAAGTTACCTAGAAGTGAAATTGTTGAAAATTATCTTAAAGGCATGACCATATATGCACTTTCTAGAAAATATGGTGTTTCAAGAAGTGTAATACTCAGAATACTTATTGAGGAAGGTGTGTATAGTGTTGATAATGATGTCTGTCCAAGATGTTTTCATAAAATGAAGATTATAGATAAAGCTTTCCATAACGGTAAGGTATTAACGAGATATTACTGTAGTAATTGTGGTTTTGAAATTTTGAGAGATTAACTAGACCTATAGTTCTTTCTAATTTCTTCAAGAATCTTCATAGTTGTCTCTCTAGGTCTTACAGATCTATATATTGCTGAACCAACAATAAACACATCAACACCGCAGGAAGCTATTGGTCCTACAGTTCCTTCTTTAAGACCACCAGCAACAGCAAGTTTAAAGTTTTTAACTTTCTCTTTAACTTTTCTTATCATTTCAATTTCATCATGTATGCCTCTACTTCTCAATTGCTCACTCACACCTTTATGTATACAGAAGATAATCCATGACTCCAAGCCTCTCAATTTCTTTACAAGTTCTTCAATTCTAGATAATGGATCATCGACTTGCATTAAATCAATCATTACTGCCTTATCTTGTCTCACAGCTTCACTTACAGCTTCCATTATCTTATTATCACTGCCGATAGCTAAGACCGTAACAATATCTGCACCTGCTCTATATGCTATTCTTGCCTCAAGATCACCAATATCCATAGTCTTGGTATCTGCAAGAACGATAGCTTCATAAGGTATTTCATGTTCTTTACAGTAATTCATTAGAGCTTCTTTAATTCTTGGAATGATGTTGTCAACGCCGTATCTTTTAAGTACGGGAGTACCAATCTCGATAATTCTAGCACCACCAGCGTAAGCTTCAATAGCTACTCTACAAATATCTTCTATACTTGAGTCTAAGTCAAGAGCTACCTGTAATTGAGGATATGTAAGTTTCTGTATAGGTGTTAAAGCTAGCTCTATATGTTCAATCTTCTTAACGCTTCTCCATCTCTTCTTAATAACTTCAGGATTTGGATATCCATTAATCCAGCCTCTCAACTTGTAGTATTCTTGAAGCATGTGTAAGATATCTACACCTAGGATTGATGGTAGGACATCTTGTTCTGGTGTTATCCCTGCTCTAATATTGAATAATCTTTCAAGATCGTAAATGTTCTCACCTATACTGTACAGTATTTCAGAATCGTAATAGTAACCTGTGACAGCGCTTAGAATTTTGGCAATATCATCTAATTCAAAATTTAAGGTTCTAAACATGGCGAAGGTGTGGAATTTACATATAATTAGGCTATCAATAACTGCATAAACATCTTGAAGTCTCTTCACAAGTTCGGGTTTGTTCTTCTCTTCATTGGGATTTACAAGTTGTGGAATACCTAGAATCTCAAAGAGTACTGTATAGGCTGTAGTATGGCAACCTCCTCTATTTGCTGTTGCATATGCAAGTGCTAAGCCCTTAAGTTTTTCAGGATGGTATGCAGGCAATTCCATTCCTTTAACGTGTATCGCTTTATCTTCCTTACCGAGAATCTTAGAAGCATATCTTAAACCTTTAGAGAAGATGGACTTGCCATAAGAGACCTCTATGATTAGTCTTTTAGCATCTTCAATATTTTTAACTAAACCAATACTTCTAGCATAGCCTATAATGTTACCCATAGATATCGTGTCAAGACCATAATCATCGCATAACTTGCATAGTGGATAAATTTCATTTTCAAAATCTAGAAAACCAGCGTTAGGACCAAGCATTGCTATTGATTCGTATTCTGGACCTTTACTGATTTCATCTTTAACTTTAATAATTCTACCACACCCTGTAGTACATGCATAACATGCTTGTCTTTTAATTAGATATTTCTCTCTAATGGTTTGTCCTGAAAAATTATCAACATCTCTATAAGTTAACGATGCATCTCTTGAGAAGTTGTTTATAGGTAATACTTTCGCTGCATTGACTATATGTACAAGTGTTGCCGTGCCGTGTAGTGCTAATGCTCCATTAATGCCGGTTAAGGAGTGTGTTTCTATGAAGTATCTAATCTTTTTAAGTAATGTATTGAAGACTTCCCTATGTGCAATTTCAACTCTACTTTTACCTCTAACAATTATAGCTTTAACTCTTTTTGAACCAAGAACTGCACCTAAACCTCCACGTCCCGCAGCTCTATTTTCAGAAACAATATTTGCAAAGTAGACCAGATTTTCACCTGCAGGTCCTATACATGCAATTGATGAGTTTTGAAATTTACTTTTTAAATATTGTTCAGTTTCTCTTGTCGTTAGACCCCATAGATTGGAAGCATCTATAAGCTCAATCTTACCATTATCTATAAGTATACATGTTGGTTTACTTGCAGAACCTTCAATGATGATTCCATCAAGACCCGCAAACTTTAACTTAGCACCAAAAGTACCACCCATTAGGGAATAGCATATAGTTCCTGTGAGTGGTGATTTAGATATGAAACATACTCTACCACTGCCAGGAAAACCCGTACCTGTTAGGGGTCCTGTCATAATGATGAGTTTGTTCTCACTTGATAATGGATCAACTTTAGGATCGAGTTCTCTGTGTAGATACCATGCACCTAAACCTCTACCACCGATGAAATTGTAGAGATCATCCTCATTCAGCTCTTCAATACATATCTTTCTACTACTTAAATCTATCCTAACTATCTTACCAGCATATCCATACATTCTTCTTCACTTAAAATTTACATAACGTTAAGACTTTTTAAAAAGTATGATACTACCACTAGCTTGTCTTTATCATAATTTTTATAGGAATGTTTGATCTGAAAGCAACTACAAGTTGAACGGTTCTTCCACTTAAGTGTTTACTTAAAATATCGATAACTTCCTTAACTTTCTTCAGCACATTTAACTTATCACTCATAGCTTTATGTGCTTCAGATATGACGTTATACTCATCTAGTGGTATAGGATCTAGAACTAAGTTAAGGCCAGTAATTTCAACAGATGTAGAGAGAGGTACATGCTCTTTACCGACAAGTTCTTCAAGCATTCTTTTTAAAACTTCATACTTAGACACTCTTTCTCTTAATTTCTCCATGTATGCTCTTAAATCATTAAGTCTCTTCTCAATGTTGTTAATCTGCTCGTCTATGTATGATGATAAGGATTCAATATTGTCAAATATTACTACCTCAATATCACTTTGCATGATTTAAAGAGAGAATACTGGATTTATATAGTAAACGTGGAAGTACAGAAGTACTAGCAACAGAGCCATTTTGGTTTCTTAACTATATGTTCATAAACTATGTCTCTAATATTCTCAGGTATTTTATCGAGATCTTCAATACGTTCAATCCTATAAAACTTTAATGTGCTTAATGGTAAATGTTTAAGAGATAATATGCGAATAATACTTTTAACGGCATCCTCAACATGTACTACTTTTCTTCTTCTAATGACGTACCATCTAGAACCAATAATGAAGGGACCTAAAACTTCCGAATCGTTAAGATATTTCTCAATGAATTTTAATGAAGCGTTGGAATATGTAGGTGGACCTTCATGAAGTTCGTAAGGTGTTAAATCATGTTTTTCAAGAGTTATCATTATTACAAGATCCTTCTTCTCATCACTCCACAGGTCAATAGTATAGATGTTGAAGTTCATTTTTCTTAAATTCCTAACTAAACATCTACTTAATTTTTTAAGTTCGCCCCAAACGATGTCTGGCGATGTCTTTTCAGGATAATTCATAGTCATTACTAGTACGGGTGGTAGTAATTTGCCACTTAAATCAATATTTAACGTGTATTCTCCTTTGAAGAATTGAATTGATGGTCTATGGAGAAACCACTTACATGCAGCAATGAGTTTAGCCATAGATTCTCTAGAGACCGCTGCAGCTACATTTCTCTTAGAGTCGATAGGATCGATGACTATTAATGAACTTTCTCTAAACATCTTTTTAATAACATTCCTATCACTATAATACTTCTCAACATCTATAATAACTCTTCCTGGACGCCAATTGTTGGCAATCTCTTGAATGGTCTTTAAGAAATTGCCATAATGTAGAATTAATAGTTCTGTTAAGTAGCCTGAAAAACCTTCAACCTTAATTTCAGCACCATAAACATTAATGACTTTCAAGAACTTCTTTAATAATCTAACTTCAATCTTTAAATCACTACTTAACTTACTAATGATGTATTGCGTATGTAGTGGTGTTCTATCTGCTGGAGTTATAGGTTTCTCACCTATACTTATTTTAAAACATGGAACAACATCTATATCAAAATCCTCATATCTGAATTGAATGTATGGATGTTCAGCATACTTTATGATCCAGTTAAAATTCTTACTAATGGCCAGGTCTATAAGTTCATTAATGATTTTATCAATTATTGAATAGTTGTAATTTTTTGGTAAAATTATGAAGATGTCTATATCTCTGTTTCCTGGAAGCCAAGTATCTTTAGCGACACTACCTTGAATAGAAACTTCAATATCACTATACTTATCTTTAAAGTAGTTTGAAATTACATTAACGAAGTAGTTAGCTACCTTATAGACTCTATTTCTCTCTTCAACTGACGGTTCAACTATCTTCTTAGCCTCGTTAATGATATCTTCAATCATTACTTAACCTCCTTTAAAGATTTAGCTTGATAAAGATATCTAATGTATTACTCAAGTTTAACTTCAAGAAGATCACTATATATTGGTCCTTTAGGTGTCAATATGCTTCTCTTTAACTTTATAGAATCTACTTCCTGATAACCTAAGTCAAGATCTTGATGTTCAGTTAAGTACTTTTTAAGCAAGTTTATATTTCTATTACTTTTAATTCTTGCAAAAGTTAGGTGAGGTGTAAATTCTTTCTCATCTTTAATACCGAACTTTCCTACTAACTTCTCAACGATTTCGTGAAGTTCTTTCAACTCTTTCGAGCCTTCCTCAACACCAATCCATACAACTCTAGGATTACCAATACTTGGAAAAGCTCCTAAACCTTTAAGTCTCATTTTAAACTTTCCATACTTTACAGTCTTTAATCTATTAATAATCTCATTAACTATGGTCTCATGTACTTCGCCTATGAATCTTAAGGTTATGTGAAGATTTTCAGGTTCTACAGGTTTGGCGTCGATACCAAGTTTTGAAAGTTCTTGTTGAATATTTAGAATTACATTTTTAATATTGCTGTCAGTAATATCTACAGCTACGAAGACTCTATAAAGCATATTTCAGAATTTCGCAAATTCTATTTAAGAATTTTCTATTGATACTGTACTGATGATGTTTTCTCATAGATCCATCTCGATAAGAATTCACAAGTTTCTGGATTCAAATCTCTAGTTTTACCACAAATATCGATGTAGGGACAGTAAAAGCATGGTATTGACATGACTATTCCGTAGATATCTTCTTTTTCATACTTCTCCTTTTCAACAATTTGTTTAACAAGCTCGACACCTTTTTCTGTAAGTTTAATTATGTACTGAGTCTTCTTGTTAATTATGGTCTTCTCTCTAGTGATTAATCCTTTCTTCTCCAGTTTGGTGAGGTATGGAATGCCTATCTTGCTATTTACGCCTATGGCTTTCCAGAGATCTCTCTGTAAGTATTGATTACCAAGTTTATATAGACCTTCGAGAATCTTAATCTCTACTTCACTTAATTCTGAAGTATTCATAATTCTTTAAACTTCTACTTCAATATTAATTTTATCTAAAATTTCTCTATATCTGCTTCTTATAGTTACATCAGTTACGCCAGCAGCATCTGCCACTTCTTTTTGCTTCTTTTTGACGTTTAGTAAGGTAGTGGCTATATATATTGCTGAAGCTGCAAGTGAGTGAATACTTCTACCATTTGTTAAATGAACATACTTACTACTCCTAATAATGTCGAGAACAATCTTAGTTATCACGATTTTACTAGAATCATCTATCGATAATCTGTTAAGCACTTTTAGTACATACTTAGCAATCTCTTCATCACTTATGGTTGTTGATGATAGAGTAATGATGGTTTTTATTTTATTTAGTATTTTTGTAAATCTTCTTCTATTAACATTACTTTCCTTAATTAGCTCTTTCAATCTGCATGAAACCTTATTTCTTCTACATGCTAGGTAGAGTAATGCTATGGCGAGTTCTTTTAATCTGCTTGCTTTAAATCCTTTCCTTATAAGTGATCTGTATAGTAGGATTGAATCTTCAATTACAGTATCTGGAAGATTTAGTCTAAGCTTTAAAGGTCTTAAGATATCTTGAATAATCATCACATTCTTCTCAATACTTGAAGAGACTTTCGTAGATCTATGTAGTTCTTTAAGTATCTTAAATTTTAATACAGCAATTCCTGAACCCTTAACTTCAGAAATCTCTGTCCCTATACTCATTCCTGGAGCAGCAATATTTATCGGTTTTACGCGTTCTCTACGTTCTTTATCTTCAGGAGTGTAGGCTCTCCATTCAGGTCCATAATCAACAATTCTTTCACTAATTACTGAACCACATCTTTGACAAGTAAGTTCACCACGTTCTTCACTGTATATTAAGCTCTTACTTCCACAGTATGGACATACTAGTTCCTCAACATCCTCATTACTTGACTTATCTACGAGTCTTAACATGGCGACCACCTTTCTCGAGGTCCTTAATCTTCACATAGATGTTTTTACCAAGAATAGTTTCTGGATTATTAAGAATGTCCTTTTCAGGTTTTACAAGTGCGTAAGGTGCATCTACTGGACCTATAACATCGTAGAGAATTCCTACTCTTTTTAAACTATAATCATATACAGGTATGTAGAGTGAAGGTATTGTTGATAATTTAATGACAAGTTTTTTATCTCGGGATAAGTGAAGGACTTTACCAATACTCTTAAGCATTGCAAGATATATCTGTAAACTGTATTAAAAGTAACGCATTTAATATAACTTAAGAATCTCCACGTAATACGAAAATATGACTTAAAATATAGCTGAAGAACATGTATACATAGAGGGTTCTGTTGACTAGGGGTATGTTGTTTTTGGGATGTTGAATTGGAATGTTAAACCCCTAGTCAACTTCCCCCTCATTGGGATTTGGGCTTCATTTCCCTCAGGGGCAGTCGAGGGGGAACCAAACCCCTCCCATTTATTGTTAAACTTTTTGAGAATGTTTAGGCATGCTATTGTATCTCTATCATTTTCAAAACCGCATTTAATACACTTCAATCTTCTATAGCCATTACTAATTAATTTACTACCACAATTTGGACAAATAGTTGATGTATTTCTTGGATCTACATAATGAACCTTATAGCCATACCATGATAACTTATACTCAATTTTCTTTTGAAGCTTCTTATAAGCTAAGAGATTCAATTTAACTCTCCAATCCTTCTTAACATTGTTTAAGACATTGAATTTAAGATTTTTCAAATCTTCCATTACTATCGTAGCATTCTTTCTAGTAATCTCATTAACTATTTTAGTTGATATTAGTGATGTATAGTATTCAATTATGTTTCTTGATTTCCTGAAGAAATATCTAATTCTATTGAGTATCTTTTTATTGAATCTCCACTTCATACCTTCACCATACTTTTTCTGCAATTTATTAGCTAAGTAATAGTAATGAAGTGCTTTATTGAATATAGTTCTAAATCTTAGTTCCTCCTTACCATTACTAAGAACAATTTCTCTATAATTAATGTCAAGTGCATAATAATCTTTTGGTGTCTTCTCATGAGCTTCTTTTTCAAGTGTTATGTGTAGAAACAATTTACCATTTCTTAACAATAGTTTAGCACCTTTAGGAATCCAATTCTTAAATTTACTTACATAGTTCTTATTGTGTAGTAGTTTCACCTTAACTCTACCATTAATTGTTAAGATGTTTGCAATGAAGTTATTTAGATCTATAGTATAACTATATCTTTGATGTAGTGTTAAGTGTTTCTTCCTCAATACTGGGTATCTACCTCTCTTAGGATTATTGAGCCATGATTTAGCTATCTCTATACCTTCTTTAATAGCTGTTATTGATAAGTAACTAGGTAAACCATACCTCTTCAACTTCTCATACAATACCTTACTTACTCTATTCAATGAAGTTTCTCTTGAATGAATTACATACCATACAACTACCCTTAAAGCATTCATATAGCGATTAATAGTTTCAAGTAGAATAGAAGAATCTCCCTCAGGAGCCACCGCAAATTTTACGGTGGCTAAAACCCTCATTGGGATCTATACTTGATTCAGCGTTAGTTTTTTATAAGTTTTTCGTTAATCCCTTTTTAAGTGAGTCGTTAGTGATTTATGTTGAAGGTACAATATACCTTCATGGTGGTAAAGAAATAAGAATGTATATTCACAAAAAATATTGGGATAGGTTAAAACCATTAATAGGTAAGAAAGTTAGAATATTAATAATAGAAGAAATAGAATAACAATTAAAATTCAAGATCAACATCCCAAATTCAACACTCACTTATTCAACAGAACCACATAGAGAGAAGTATTTAAAGAGTAACTATTTAAGTAGGGTTTGAAGTTATGACTAAACTCTTAAGCTATTATCAGGGCAATGATTTGAAAAAACCAAGTGGTGGTTATAGAAGTAGACCATACAAAGTTAAAAGAAAATGTTTAGGTGGTGGACCACCAACAAATACTAAGTTAAGTTCTAAAGAATTAAGAAGATTATCTAGAGCTTATGGTGGAAATATCAAGATTAGATTACTTGAAGCACAGTACGTAAATGTGTACGTACCTAATGAGAAGAAGTGCGTTAAAGTTAAGATCCTTAGAGTAATTGAGTCACCACCAAATAGAGAGTTTGCAAGAAAAGGAATAATCACTAAAGGTGTTATTGTTGATACCGAGATTGGTAAGGTACTAATAACGTCAAGACCAGGACAGGATGGTACTGTTAATGGAGTTAAGATTGAGAGTAAGTAGTTTAAAGTTTTAAATGTTCAATATCATTAACGTTCTTAATAATGACTACTTCAATACTATTAACGTTAAGTATGTTCTTCAATACATTTATAAGTCTCTTTAAACCTTCATCACGTTTAAGTACATGTACTTTAAATTGTGCACCAGCAGCGTACTTATGACCACCACCTCCTAACTCCGAAGTTATTCTTGTACAGTCATAGATACTTTCCCTATCGGCACCACAGTAAAGTCTATATGTTCTGAGTCCAAGCTTTACGAGAATGTTCACCATTTTGACCCCCTTCTTTTGAAGTTCAATACTTAATTGTCTATATGATATGTTAAGTTTCTTAGGTACGTATATTGTTAAGAATTCACTTTTAGGTAACTTCGTTACTAACTCATTAATTATGGAGAGAGCTCTCTCACCAATACTCAACCATTCTCTAAACTTTCTATCTTGCAAAGCATCAATGCCTTCAAGTGCTAGTTTCTTAGCGATCTTCTCGCGATGTCTTGGTGAGCTATATCTAACTATTAAGTCAAGTTCTCTAGCCTCCTTGGTCTTAATGTTTGCTGTATCGGTTTCAACAGCTAACTTTACAAGTCTATTAGTAACTTCATCATCCTCTAGATCTAGAGCTTTTTGTGCAAGTAATGCTGCGCATGGAGCATCCGGATCATAGAATTCATACTTAGCACATGGTTTGTTTGTCTTATGATGATCAACTCTAACAAGTACTTTGCCGGGACAGGGAAGATCAGCTACAAAAGTCCAGAATGTTCTTTTTATCCACCAAGAAGTATGTACTTCTCTTGGTGCGGCAAAGATTACAACACCGTTAGGATATTTTCTTAAAAATAATGCAGCACTCACCATACCATCAGCATCACCAACATCACAGAGAGCTAATGGTTTTCTTAAAAACTTAGCATAAAGTATACGTAATACTCTATATGCTGTCCAAAACATGTGAAAAGTTCTAGTGAGGTTTCTTAAATAGGTATGTGTTGGTTAAATTTTAATTTTAAATTGGGAAGTAAGTATTGGAATGATGAGCCCAGGACTGTAATGAGTAATGATGCAGGTCTTCTCGCAACTGATATTTACTAGGTGTATGACTGGATGTTAGGCAGTTCTAGCAAGTCTTCAGGAAAGTACTTATCAATATTCCTCAAAGTATATTCAAAGACTTTAGCGGCATTTCTTCTTGATAAAAACTTATTATTATTACCACAGTATGGTGAGTATATACATTTAGGACAACCATCTATGCATGTACAGTCTTTAACTAATTTGTACGCTATCTCTAAGGCCTTATTAATTCTTGAAAGTAAGAGTTTAGAGAGTCCTGAACCTCCAGGATAGGTATCATAAATCACTATATGACCTGTAGGATAGGATACACCACCAAGATCTGTCATTCCTGAGCCAATAATTATATTTGACGCGATAATTAGTGCATGCTCTACGGCATGGTATGCTTTGGCTCTTTCAAGAAAATCAACAATATCAATTGAGCTGAAAGTTATTTCGGGAAACTTTAGGATTATTCCTTTAGTCACGAACTCGTAACTTACGGGTTCTTCAAGTTCGACTTCTTGTATAGTTTCATTACTTAAGTAATCTCTAACTACATAACCGTAAACAGTTTCTCTAATTTTCAACTCTACGTAAGCTCTATGCGAGTCGGTACTTAGTACTTGATTAATTATTGGTTTAACTTCATAAAGTGCTGTAGTTATGTGTTTGTAATGTTTAGGCAGTTTCTTAACATATGCTATCCTTCTATTCATGTCTAGATTAACTACTTCATACACTTCACCGCCGTGTAGATATATAGCTCCTTTATGTAATTCCTTAATAGCTATTGGTAATTCTCTACTACCAATAACTCTATCCCTACCTGAAACTATCTTAACCATATCACCAATACCTCTAATACTTTTAATAGAATTGACGTATCTCTTACCAAGATCTGTTAACATGTAGTATCTTCCTTTTTTATAGATTAATTGTGCATGTTCTAACTCCTTAACGATACTATATTCAAAATTGTTAAGTTCATCAATACGTATAGGTCTATCTCTAGTCATGGCTAGTATGTGTGCTGAAGCAATATCTCTATTTATAGGCTCAACGTAGAGAGGCTCTGGCTTTCTATTATAGAATTCTTCAGGATATTTCTCATAATAGCTACTTATGGGATCATTACCAATAATTTGAATCACATATGATGTTTGACCTTTCCTACCAACTCTACCGCTTCTTTGCATGTACTTTATATAACTTGGAGGTACTGTTGCCATTATTGCAATATCAACATCACCAATATCAATACCAATCTCTAATGTAGGTGTTGTTATCAGTGCTTTTAATTTCCCAATCTTGAACTCATGCTCAATTCTTCTTCTATCTTCAGGTCTAAGACCGGCTCTGTGAACCATGACTATACTTTCAAAGCCATAGTTATCGAGAACTTTCTTAATGAGTTCAACAACTCTATGACTATCAGCAAATACTAAACACTTCTTATCATGTTCAAGGAAAATTCTTGTAAGCTCTGAAGCCTCAATAATTTTACTTCTTCTCTGAGGTTTAATCATTAGATGTATAACTTTTCCTCTCCTTTCAGTAACTCCCTGAATAATAGTGACATTTCTATCAAGTATCTGTTTTGCAAATTCTTTAGGATTACCAATACTTGCACTTGTACTTATGTATTGAGTATTTTTACAGAACCTTCTTAATCTACGTAGAATGTAGTGCACATGTACACCCAACACTCCACTATACATGTGAAAGTCGTCTAGAACAACATGTCTTACTTTACTTACAATCTCTTTAAGCTTAGAGACATACATTAATGCAAAATGTAGCATGTCGGGATTTGTTATTAATATGTTTGGTGGTTTTTCATAGATTCTTCTTCGAACATGTTCGGGGGTATCTCCATCATATACCTCCACATCGATTCCTAAATCGTTCACATACATCTTAATTCTTTCATACTGATCACGTGCAAGTGCTTTTGTTGGATAAAGTATTATGCATAACTTATCTTCATTATTCAATAGTTCGGAGAGTATTGGTAGTAGGAAGGCTTCAGTCTTGCCTGTACCTGTTCCTGAAATAATAACTACATCATCACCTTCCTTAATTCTCTTGAAGGCTTCATATTGATAGCGATATAGTTTAGAAATTCCTCTCCTTGCTAATGAATTTACAAGTACTGATGGTATGGGTAGTCTATTAACTTCAATTTCAGGTTCTATCGTTGAACCATGCTCAACATGTATATGTATGACTTTTCTTCCAAGATCTCTACTTATAAGCTTTATAAAATCTATATCTTCAACATTCACTACATGTAATTATTGAAGTTACTTTATTTAAAAACTAGTTCAGGACTTGATTTCTTCATGTACTTGAGAAATTCTTGATTTATAAACTTCAACTCTCTAAAGCTGTATTCAGGAATTTCATCAGATCTAAATAGTGGTGTAAGTTTACTGAAACATGTGTTACATTTTCTTAAATTTTCAAAACTAATAACATCTACATAGCATTTTTTACATCTATATATGTTTGGCATTTTATCTTCTTGTAATAGTTCAAGCTTAACAATATTTCCAAAACTTGAAATAACTGTACCATCAATGAAATCTTTAATTTTAATTAAATTTTCAATACTAATATCAAGGTGGGAAAGCTCAATAAGTACTTCAACGTCTGGTAAGATCTTGAAAATTCTTGATCTTAAATAACTTACCAACTCGTAAGTGATATTTGGTAAGTTCTTAACTATAACTCCATAAGTTCTCTCCTTACTTAGAGTATTAAGTTTTGAGAGTTCTGTGAAATCTATAGCTACATACTTATCATTTAATACTATCTTATTCACATCTTCTGGAAGTTCAATATTGACAGTCATTAACACACCATCAGCTCCACATGCTATAGACTTTACATAGTAACTTAATGGTTCAGGAATAGCTAATGAATCAACAAGTACTTTCTTACCTAGAAAGTATTTGACTATAGAGATTATGGTGGATATTGAAATTGATAGTTGAAGTTCATTTAGTAATGTTCGAGCAATATTCATGTTTGGAAGTTCGAAGAGTATTAATGGTTCATTACAAGTAATAGGTACACCATCAATTATTGATTTCAAGATCTTAACCCCTCTATCTTTAAAAATCCAAGTACCCGAAAAGATACACCAAGGATATACACATCTTCTCAATGTTAATATCATGATTAAAGTTATATTGAGTGTTTTTAAATCAGTACTCCTTACTATATGTTATGAAGATTAGTTTATTTAGAGTGACTTTACCCATAATCATAACATTAATAATGAGTGTATTACTATCATTAACAATTTTAAGAACTTTAAGTGTGAGTACATCACTACCTGAAATTAACACGACAACCGTAGCTTCAGGCATGGCTACTACGAGTCTTTTTGTGTTGATAATGATCATAGGTACTTTAAGTATATACTTAATGATAAGAAAGAGAAGAACAAGCACGTTAAATTTTTTAAAGATTATACTTCTAGGTATTGCAATCTATACGGCAATATTTCTCTATCTGAATCTTACAAGTTGTGTTAAAATACCATATCCACTACTTCACGTAATTTCTGCATTGTTTACGTTTATAGTTATGTACTTATCGTTAAGTGTTAAAAACGTTCTTATAAGAACACTCTCTACATGTCTGTATAGTTCTCTTGTAGGTATCTTTCTAATACTTGTACTTCACTATATGGTAATTCTAACCTTACTCATAGTTTTGATAATCTATGATGTCGTGATGGTTTATCGCGGACTTTTGGGAAGAATCATTAAAGAAGTAGGTACTGAGTCTAAAGTGGGGTATTCAATTCTTAGAGGACTAGTTCTTGAACTTGATGGACTCATCCTAGGTGTTGGAGACTTAATTATGTATTCAGTACTTGAAGTTTTATGTTTAGAGACTGCAATCTTAAAAGGCTTAAATGTCGCGATGATTATATGCTCAACATTATTGACAGGTCTTGGGGTTTTGGGTGGTTACGTCTTAACGGTTAAGTATATTCTTCCAAGAAAAGGTTATGCACCTGCACTTTCAGTGCCTATAATGCTCGGGATTATACCTGTAATAATGCTGCTCATACTATGACGGTCTCCTCTTCTAGTAGATGATTGAGTATTTTGCGTCTTTCTTCACTTGTAGGATACATTCTTAGAATGTATGTCCATGGATTCTCAATCAACTCTAAAGCTAACTTCTTGAGAGATCTCATGAGAAAGTTCTGGATTGAGAAACAAATAAGTACAATACTTAAAATAACTCAACTTCTCAATAAGTTAAACTGAATTTCAATGATATTTATGAATTCTATTTTACACGTTTCTTAAAAAACTGCGTGAAAATGAAATATCAAGTAATGAGTAGGAGGGTAAAGATAGTTATAAACATGTCTTGCCCTAAATGTGGCTCACATCTACACCTTATTGAAGATTCAAGTAATGTATGGTTAGGATGTTCTAGATGTAATATTTTCTCGAAAATATCTAAACAGAACATCTTTAGAAATTACATCGAGTATAGGAATGGTGTATATCATTTTAATTGGCGTGAACTCATCAATAATTTATATAGAGAGCTAAGCATAGAAGTCCAGTACTAGTACTTGATCTATACTTAACTTGTTAAGTATGTTTAAGAGATCTTTTATGAAAGGTATCGATGACATGATGTCAAGTACATTCTTATTAAGAACGTGAAACGTTAAAGGTAGGTACATGTATACTCTCTCAAACTTCTCTAAGACAGCTAAATTCTCAAGTACGTTATGCATCAGCGGTAATGCAGCTTCTCTATACTTATCAACATAATCATGCATATGCACAACATGTTCAACATATGGTATTAAATTTATGTTTAGATCTTTGAGAAAATCTAATTCATAATGTTCTTCAAGAGATTTCACTATTAACGATATGTTCAATTTTTTCAACATCTTTAAGAGAGAAACTCTACATGTTAGTATAGGTAAGTCTTTACCTGATACTTCAAGTATGAGTTTCCATGCTCTAGATCTTCTAATCAAGTCTTCAAGATTATGATAAGTTAAGACTCTAATAATTACTATTAAATCATTAAGCATTAATGGATCGATTGTGACTACAGCAAAGTTGAGCATAGTTAATACTTGATCTAGATGGGAGAAGGGTGTGAAAAAATTTTCTAGATATGTTTGAAGAAAGTGAAGAATCTTTTAAGTTATGCTGGTGGTGGTAGATATTCCTCTTCCTTTGCTGCTGCTTCTTTAACAGCTGAGAGCCTCTCATCTAGAAGTTTCTTTACAACTTCAGCATCTGCTTTCTTTGTCTCAACTATTAAATTGAAGAGCTCTCTCTTAAATGCTACAGGTAGGTCTTCTAGGAAACCTCTAGCGTCGATTCTAGCTCTTGCAAATTCTGAAAGTATTCTCTTTGCTAAGTCTTCAGGTACTTCTATTTCTATCATCTTTAATGCGCCGCCGAAGATATCCTTAACCATACTTTCAATTGGTGTTCCTTTGATAGATTCTAATCTCTTTTTATCTAGGACTAGGCCTATCTTGTATGTGGTGCTCATGATCTCACGCTCTTGGGATTTCCATTGGTGGGACTTCAACTTCTAGAGTTTCTTCTTTGTATAATAAGTATTTCTTATTGACAAATGGATATCCAAATACTTTCCACCACTTAACAATTACTTGATAAACTTCTGGTCTGAAGATTACTGGTGGTGGTTCAATACCTTCAGCTACGATACCTCTAATGAAACTACCACTAAATCTTTGTCTCTCTTTCTCATGAGCACATGATCCGCTATAGGCTATTTCTCCACATTTTGGACAGTACCAAAATTCTCCCATATTGACTGGTCTAATCTTTAATCCATAATCAACTTCATGTGGTGGTGCTTCAAATCCAAAACTTGGTATTCCCTTAGTCCATAGTATCTGTGTTGCATATGGATCGTAGTAGTCACCTACAGCTGCGTGATCTCTACCAAACATGTGGTGTGTACATCCCATGTTTTGTCTAATTATGCCGTGTAGTAAGGATTCTATTGGATTACCGTACCTCATGTCCCATAGGGTCATAGTTACTATGTGTCTCTTTGGACTAATGTAGCCATACTTGTTAACTGCTTCGTGACCTTCAAGTATTGCCTCATCTGGATAGTCTCCTAATCTCTTAGCTCCAATAATGGCATTTACTAGAATTCCATGACATGGCTCGATGTCACCTAGAAAGGCTGCACACTTCATTAACATCTCATGACCAACGTGTGGTACATTTCTTGTCTGATGTGCAATTACTGTTCTCCAACCTCTTCTATCAAGTTCTTCTCTACATTTTGCAGGTGGGTACCAGAATCTATCGTATGGTTCTCTAAATTTTGGTTCGTTAATAATTGTTACTTTACCTGCAAGTGCAAGACCTGTCATGTTCACGTAAATGTTGTAGCCTGGATGTTTTGTATCAAATGATTTCTTAACAACTTCAGGATTCTTTTCAGGTGTTCCGAAAGTTCTAGTAGCAATGTCTACTGGATCAAATTTCCAAATTTCATCAATGTCCAGAATGGCGAAAGGTTTTCCTTTAAGTGTTAGTAATATTCTATCACCTTCCTTAACACCGAGCTTTTTAAGATCATCTTCTGTGATGTCAAATATTATTGGGTAGGGGAAGATCCACTCGTTAAGTAGTCTTCTCTCTTTAAGTACTCTCTCTACTTCATTTCGTGTCATAAAGCCTTCAAGTGGACTGAAGAAGCCATAACATATACACATTATTTCTCTATAGACATTCCTTATAGGTAGTCCACTCTTCTTATCAATTGTTGGTTTAATTTCAAATGTTGGACAGCCAGCAGCCATTCTTTGTGCTCTATATGGATTTCTCTCAACACGATCAACTAATCTACCACCATGTGGTGGTGGTCTCTTTATTATTGAAGTACTCATCGAAAATAACTCTACATTTAGAATATTTTTAAACATTTAGTGTGATGTGAAAAATTCACCATTATTATGTACTTGTAAATTCTTCCCAGACCTTAATCATAGAGTTTAAGGTATCTATGAACTTTCTAGATAGAACTACAACGTCATTTCTGACTTCAAGCATACCAATACTTTGAAGTTTATCAATTATGTACTTAACGTTCTTAGAACTTAATCCTAATTCTCTACTTAAAGACTCAATATCATTAACGTGTATTCCATTTTTTGCTTTTTCAAGAATTACTAAGGCATAATCTATCAAGTTCTTCTTACTGTAGAGTACTCTAGCAATTAGTTGTCTAAGATTACTTACGGGAATCAGTCTAATGGTTAATCTTTCCTTAACCATACGTAAGACACCTTAAAGGTTCCTCAGGACATGGAAGTATCAATTCTTGATTATACTCGTCTTTAAGTGAGGCATAACATTGCTTGTAGTAAAGTAGCCCAGTTATTGCACATATAATGGCATCAATCTCATCAGTACATAAATTTCCACAACTCTTAATTGTAAAGAAGTTGTTGATTATTTTTAGAAATTCTTCTCTACTCATATTCATGACTTTAAGTGTTGATGATGGATGAACTTCTATAACTTTAACTCCATAATTTTCAAGAGTATTCTTAATCTTTACAGCATATTCTGTCAATTTTCTCATACCACTCATTAGTGGTGGTAGTAGTTTTAATCCAAAACGTCTTGCCTTAATTTCAATTAATCTATTAATTCCTCTACTAGGTATGGTTAAGGGTGCGTCTATAGCGACTATTTGAGGTTTCTCCTTAATAACTTCGTCAACAATGTTGACACTGTCAATAACCTTTACGAGTATGTACTTATTGTGAAGTTTAAGAACTGCTATTCCAGTCTTGAATTTTCCAGGAACTGCTAAGTCAATACCTATAATTTTCATTTTAGTTTACCCTTACGTAATAGCTCTTCATACTCTTTAATAACTTCTCTATATATTGTGTCAAGTCCATAACCTCTAACTAACGTGATTACCGTTAAGCCGCCAGCACCAACGCCTTCCTTAACAAAACCTTCCTCGTAAGCTTTAAGTCCAGGGTATGGCATGTCTTTAAAGTTTAGATTTGCAGAGACTATGGTTATGTCTTCATATACTTCTCTTGCAAGTCCAATCATGTCTGCTGACTTATCATTAACTATCCACCTAGTTGTACATATTGCTAATCTTCTCTGTATGTCTTTAAGATTTACATAATGTTTAAGAAAGGCAAGTATTGCGATCATTTGTGTACCTCCTGCAAGTACTACACTACCATTATTTTCAAGAAAACCTAATACAATACTTGAAATACCGATAATTACTGGATCACCAACTTTTGAAACAACAGTTACTGGATCTTTACTATTTAATTCGACATTTCTTAAAGCTTCCTTAACAATCATTATCTTTAACTCTTTAGGATTTATTGGTGAGGCGCTTGAAACTCTACCCCAGGCATTATATCCAAGACCTACGAGAAACGCCATAGCTGTAGTGGTACCTGCAGGTATGGATTCACCAATAATTAGTACATCGAACTTTTTACTAAGCTCTCTACCTAAGATTTTACCATCAGTTAAGATTTCCTCAACAACTTCAACATCTAGTGCTTTACCTGTTCTTATGTCTCTACCTGGCTCTCCATTGAGATCTATGTATGGTATTTTTGGTTTAATTCTACATCCAGCGTTAACAATCATTGTGGGTATTTTTAGTATGTTTAAGCATGCTCTAGAAATTACTGCTGGTGTTGGCTTACCATCTGGAGTTACAGGAATTGTAGATATACTTTTACAAGAACCAAGCAGTAGATACTCTGCATCAGCTATAGGTGTGTAGTGTGTAAGTTCTGGTGATGCTCCAGCAATGGTTATGCCTGGAATGAGACTAGTATCTGTAGTGCCAATGACTAGTAGGTAAATCACTTCTCCATGTCTAACTCTCTCTATAATTTCTTGAAAGTTGCCATTATGTACTGTGTACATGCTCACGATTCTTTAATAGGTTAATTATCCTACATATAAACGTTTAGAGGTAAAGGGATGGCTATTAAGCAACTAGCAAGAATATCTACATAATAGATGAGTAATATATTTTCAAAATATCTCAATCTTAGATTTAACCTGAAAACTATCAAGATTAACTTGATGAGTAGTGTAGTGATAGTTGATGGTGTGTCATTAAGATATGAGGACTTATTCAGAGCGCCTGAAAAGGATGGCGCCGTAGTTTCCGTGAGAGTTCATAGAAGTGTTAAAGAAGTGTTAATGAAACTTGCAGAAAAAGAAGGACTTAGTGGTGTTTCCGAACTAATTAGATATTTAATTGCAGGTTTCTTAATGGGTAAGTATAATCTTGTAAAACCTGAACCTAAGACATTAGCACCTCCTGTATACTTAAACATAAATATTAATAGAGCAGGTAGTGAAAGATTTAGAGAACGTGATGAATTAAGACTTGCTGTGAAGTTTGAAATTGATGAAGTTATTAATGAGATTTTCGAATTTCTTGAAAATGCTAGGAAAGGTAGTGTCAAGATTGTCGGTAATGATTATGCTAGAAAGTTGAGAGATAAAGCTTTGAAAGCTATGATTAAGGCTTTAAGGTATGGGCTTGAGGAGGAGTACGAGAAATTGAAATTGCTACAGTCAGGTCTTTCAAGACTTAGTACTAAATATTGATTCAACAACTTTCTCAACTTCCTCAACATCTTTTATAGTATCAATTGATTTCCAGTAAATATCTCTATAAATTACTGCTTTCAACTTCTTCTCACTTGCAAGTTTAGGAAAAGCTGTAGTTTCAATATCTCCTCTACTTGGTAGATAGTTGAAGATTTCTGAAGTAAAAGCATATACTCCAGCATTTATTAAGTAGTTAAGTACTGGCTTCTCTTCAAAGTTCGCAATATATCCATCACTATCAACAACAGCAATACCGTATGGACTTCTCATGGGTACTAAAGCAATGACTCCAACAATGTTTGAAGTTAAGTTCTCAATTAGTGGTTTAAGATCCATGTTTGTGATAATGTCACCATTAAGTACAATGATGTATTTTGAGTCTTTTAAGAATTTTTCAGCATTCTTTATAGCTCCTCCTGTTCCTAGTGGTTGTTTTTCGACGCTGTAGTATATTTTTACTCCGTAATCAGAACCATCGCCAATAGTTTCAAAGATCTTAGTTCTCAAATATCCGACAGCAAGAACTATATCTGTTACTCCATATCTTTTCAACCACTCTATTTGCCATTCTATTATGGTTTTTGAACCAACTTGAATTAAAGGTTTAGGCTTATCCTCAGTTAAAGGTCTAAGCCTCTTACCAAAACCACCAGCAAGAATAAGAGCCTTCACACTCATGATTATTAAATTTCTAAATTTTAGCATTTAAACATTATTTAGATAAGAATTTTTTACTCTCAACTACACTTCAAGTATGGTTATCGTTTTAGGTATTGAGTCAACAGCACATACTTTCGGTGTAGGTATTGCTACTAGTGATGGTGAGATACTTGCAAATGAGAATGAAACATATACACCACCACAAGGAATGGGTATACATCCAAGAGAAGCTGCTGAACATCATGTAAAGATAGCGTATAAGGTATTACTTAATGCTTTGAGAAAAGCTAAACTAGGCATTAGAGATGTCGATGCTATAGCCTTCTCTCAAGGACCAGGTCTAGGTCCTGCTTTAAGAGTAGGTGCTACAGTGGCTAGAACATTATCTTTAAAGTATGGCAAACCACTAGTACCTGTACATCACGGTGTTGCACATATTGAGATTGCCAAGTTAATGTCAGGCGCTAGGGATCCACTGATAGTTTTAATCTCTGGTGGTCATACAATGATTCTTGCCTTTTCACATGGAAGATATAGAGTTTTTGGTGAGACTTTAGACATATCGATAGGTAATTGCTTAGATATTTTTGCGAGAAAAGTAGGATTAGGTTTTCCTGGAGTACCCGCTGTAGAGAAATGTGCAAAAATGGGTAGAAAGTATCTAGAAATGCCGTATACTGTTAAAGGTCAGGATTTATCCTTTTCAGGACTTTTAACTAAAGCCTTACACTACATTAAGCAGGGTGAAAGAATTGAAGACGTGTGTTTAAGTCTTGTCGAGACTGCTTACTATATGCTTACTGAAGTTGTAGAGAGAGCACTTGCATGTACAGGTAAGAGAGAACTCTTAGTAACTGGTGGCGTTGCAAGAAGCAAGAGATTAAGAGAAATTATGAATGTAGTAGCTAATGACTATAACGTTAAGGTATACTTCATAACTAATGAATATGCTGGAGATAATGGTGCCATGATTGCGTATACTGGTGCTTTAGCTTATACTCATGGAATCACAATTAGTGTTAGTGAAAGTCAAGTAAGGCAAAGATGGAGGATTGATGAAGTCGAAATACCGTGGATTAAAAGTTAAGAATTAAATAGTTAATTAAGATGAGAAAGCACGAGTGAGTAGGCTTAAATTAACATATGCTGGAAGATGGAGCATCTTTGAGAAAATGAAAGAACTAGTATTCACTAAGAATGTAGATTTGAAATATCTTGAAACTACTAAGGAAGTTAAGGAACAATTACTTATCGATAAGTTCTTAATTAATGAATTTAAAGAAGCCTTAGTAGTTGAAGAAGTAGATAAGGTAGGCATAATATACAGTCTAACTAGTGCCTTCATGAAAATGGTGAAAAGTTCTAACATCACTGTAGGTTTAGATTTAGGCTTAGTTAGAAATGGATTAGTAATTCTAATTAACGATACACCAATAATACATTCAGTACTGACTCTTAATGAACTTTTAAAATTGATAAGTAAGTTGTGTCTTAAATTTAAAATCAAGCTAGTCATTGGCTATTCAAATGCAAGTAGAAATGTCATTAATAGCCTAATCCACATTTTAAAAAGTCATAACGTAGAGATTATACTAGTCAGTGAAAAATATGTACGTGATTTAAGACATACTCTTCAAAAAGAATATCCAAATCTAACCATTGACGAAATTGATGCGCTTGCATGTACATATCTAAGCAATATTTACGGAATATTAGTGAAACTCTAGTTAAAATGAATTTGAAGTAAGATAAATATTGAATAATACTGTCTAACCTATAATGCCAATAATTATTAAATGTGAATCTTGCGGTTACATATTCTATAAAGGTAATCAACTTAAAAGTGTTGATGATGTTTTAAAATTATATGGTTATAGGTGTCCCTGTTGTTTAAGTATTGTTGAGTCTAAGATTAGAAAGTTCAAAGTCACCACTAACAGCAGCGAGTAAGCCTTAATGTGAAGATTATGATGAAAAATTTTTAATAAATCTCTTAGATTAGGTAAGTCAAATGTTACGTCTACGTATGGATGTTAGTGATGATGCGTATATTGAGATTACTAAGAAGGCTGGAATATTTATTGGTGTAATAACATTCTTCATTGCAGGTCTTTACCTAAGATTATGTCCAGCATACATATGGGGTTGGTACATTAATGAATTCGATCCATATGTTAGATACTACTTAACCAAGTTCTTAATTGATTATGGGATTTTGCAGGGACTTTCTTGGTGGTTGAGTGGTGGTTATTTTAAGTTTATGAACTTTTGGTATCCTTGGGGTGTTAATTGGGCTACAGTTTTATCTCCAGGGGTTTCACTCATGGGCGCGCTTTT
This sequence comes from uncultured Thermoproteaceae archaeon, assembly GCA_964390355.1. GTDB lineage: Archaea > Thermoproteota > Thermoprotei > Thermoproteales > Thermocladiaceae > CAYMHS01. The sequence goes on from CAYMHS010000013.1 coordinate 28,213, forward strand.
TTATGAATCTATAATTAAGCCTTTAGGTGGAACTCTTGTACAGGCCGTTGTAGTTTTTCCAGCGTTCATTAATGCCTTAGTAATTTTAGCCATGTATTACTTAGGCTCAACTATCGGTGGTCGCTATGTTGGTCTCTTAGCAGCACTTCTCTGCATATTCTCACCCACCATCATCACTAGAGGTATTGCTGGCTGGTTTGATGATGTTGCAATATTTCAATTACTAGGTGTGCTTGGATTAGCATTAATGATTGATGCTTTAAGGAGAGATAAATACTGGATAATCTTTGGAGTACTTTCAGGCCTTGTTAATGGATTGACTGTGTGGGTTTGGGGCTCATTCTACTACTTATGGAATTATTATGGACTTTTTATGATACTTATAGCACTTTACTATCTAGTACGTACGTTTAGAGGTAAGGAACCAACATTCAACCTCTACAAGGTCTCAATACTGTACATGATAGTCTACATCTGCTTCACCTTCATGATATATATAACGCCTAGATATTCAATACATACTCTACTCTCAGGTTATGGTTTAATACCTCATTTAGGATTTTTTGCCTCTCTATTACTGCTAGCTATTAATAGATTGAGAGAATTTAGATGGAGAGTGTTAGTGTCTAAATACGTACTTCTATCTATACCCTTCATCATCTTATTATCTATTACTTTAACCACATATGTTTTAGGAAAACCACTACTTCCTGGTGGTAAGTACTTAGGTATAGTCATACCTACAACTAGATCAGCTATTATGGAGAGTGTAGCTGAGCATCAATTTCCCGGAATTAGTGATTCATTCATGAATCTCTCACTTTCAATACCTTTCATGATTATGGCGGTTGCATATACGTTTTCAAGTCTAAATTTGGGACTCTTACTACTCATACTTTGCACTGCAATGTGTACCTATTTTGCGGCTTCTCAGGTACAGATCTTTATGCTTCTTGGAATTTTCTGGATACCCACTGTTGCTTTAGGTTTCATATGGATCTTTAATGAAGTTATTAAGAGTAGAAAATTGTTGAGCTACATTGTAGCCATAATACTTATAGCGTTAATACTTATCACATGTGAGAGAGGTGTTCATTTAGGTGTTGGATTAGCGCTCTCACCACCTCAAATACTATCAATCACAGCTCCTGGACAAATCACGTATGATTGGCTTGACGCACTATTTTGGTTACAGTACCATATACCATCTTCAGGTCAAGAGTCATCAGTACTCTCGTGGTGGGATTATGGTTATTGGATATCCATCATTGCAAATAAGACTAGTCTTGCAGATAACTCAACCATAAACTCTACACAAATTGCAACTATTGCCAAGTTCTTTCTATCAAATCCATACAATTATAGTGAGGTATATAGTTTGTTGGAAAAGTTAGGAAAGCCTAGACATATACTTATCTTTCTACCCTACACAGCAATAACAGGAAAGATGGATGAGGAAAGATTATGTATATTAATTCCGGAGATACCTAGTGGTGGAGAGTTAATTAAGAGTTACTGGATGGGTAGGATTGCAGGTTATAGTACTGATGAAATTTACTTAAAGTTCTTATCAACTGAATCACGTTTTGAGTATGGTGCGCAGATACAAAGAATAATAGCTCCTAGAAACATAACAACACTCTACTTACTGATGTTTAATCATGAAGTATTACAGAACTCACTATACATTATAAGTCTTAAATGTATGCCATACTGGATTTTTGAAGCTAGACCAAGACTACTTCCTAGTGAAGGTGGTCTTAAAATCATTACTGAGAGATTTCCATTCTATAGAGGACCAACAATATCAACCTTCTATCTTCTATCACCACCCAGAGGTTTTGAGTTACTATATGTATCTAAGCCTCAAGGTTGGGTTATAATCTATAGAGTAGATTATGACGAATTGTTGAGAGCTATTAATGCTACTAGGACTTAATCTGCTTAGAAAAATCTTGAAGTATCTTTCTCTTAACATCATCGCTTACCTGCACTTTATCTGAAAGTATCTTCATTAAGAATCTATACTTGAGAAATCTATCGTCAGGTGATGCTTTAGGTGGATGTGGAGTTTCTACAACTCCACCGCAGTATGGACATTTATCTCTACTTAAGGTATATCTCTTACACTCTCTACATCTCATCATTATGGATCTAACCATAAAGTATCTTCAAGTAATTCTTGAAAAACTTGCCTCTCCACCTCTCTTCTTAGCTTCTTCAATGATAAAATTTACGACTTCCTTAAGTACATTCTCTAAGTGTTTAGGATCTTTACCTGTAATGTCTATTCTATATCTTGGAGGTCCAATAGTGTATATTCTGGTATTGTTATTACCTAACTTTGATGCTATTTGTAGAGCTCTACTCAATACTTCTCTGATATGTTCTATACCGTTTGGTTTAAGATTTATGAGCCTTACAATTCCTGAAAGAGTAACTTCACTAACTTCAATATGTTGTTTAGCTACTTCTTCAATTGCTTTAGCAATGTTCTCAGATATACCTAATCTAAGTAGTACTTTAATACCCTCTTTTACAATTTCTTCAAAACCTCTCAGCATGTCTCCATAATAATCTTCAAGTTTCCAACCTACATTTATAATCAGCTCCTGAAGTGGAATGTTTAATTTTTGTGAGATTATTTCAAGAAGTTTAACAGCTCTTAGAGTTCTCTTCCACCTCATTAACTTTTCTTTCTTTTCTTCATCTCTGACTCTTCTTAATGATATGTCTACGAGCTTTCTCTTAAAATCAACTCTAATAACTCTAAATACTGCTTTTTGATTAATTTTTAAGTAATCCTTAATGCTGTGAAACCATGATTGTACAATCTCGTTTATTGGTGCATATGCTTCTAATCCTCCATATTCGTCGAGAGCTACGTATGCTCCATGATCGAAAATTTTAGTAACAGTACCTACTACTAGCTCACCAACGTCTGGTACTTCTTTACGTGCAACTCTTACAGTTAATATTTGAGATTTCTTTTCCTTCTCTTTACCTTTCTCCTTACTCACACGTAATCATTATGTTGGGTGTTTATAAAGATTTGAAGTTCAAATGTAGAAGTTATTCTAATTCTTTAACTATTGATGCCATGATTTGCGCTTTACCACCTGTAGGTACTGCAAGCACGTTACCACATACTAAGCATCTAACAGTTATTGATGTGTGTGAGAAGATTATTTGCTCATTACCACAGTTGTTACATCTAACAACTAGGAACTTTGATCTTGGTCTTGGAATTAAGATCTTACGCCATTTTGGCGGCATGATAATCACTTGACGAGTTCAAGTTTTTTCAATCTTCCAATACTTCTAACTAAGATATAACCACAAACCTTGCATTGAAGTTTAACTGCAATTTTCTTCGTAGTTTTTGCAAAGAATTTTTGCCTAGGTTTTCTACTAGAGCCATAACCTTCACATTTTCTTAAATATCTTCTTTGACCTTCAGCTAACGTTCTTCTCTTACCATGAGAATATATAGATACTGAATGCTCAGTATGTGTATTACATCTTGGACAGAAAGTTCTTATAACTTTAGGAAACTTCATAATCAAGGCATGAATCAGCTAGTTTATAAAGACTTCCTCAAGATTGATTAAATTTCAAACTTCTCGACAACTCCTTTCTCAGATAGTTCTCTAACATCTTCGATAGGCAGAATTGCAAGGTCAAACCTACTGAAGGGACCGAGATATTTTAAAGTTGTTGAATAGATTGTGGGGAAGGATTTCTTAAAAAATACTAATGCAATTTTCTTTTCAACAACTCTTCTAAACTCTATCTTTTTAACCGCATCAAGTATTTTCTTCTCTTCAGATAGGAGTTTATCTTCATCAACATCTCTGTTCTCAGCTAGGTGTCTCAGTATTTTTGAAATTCTAGTCTGTATTAATGTACATATAGCATTTTTTACGGTCTTTTCAAGACCTTTAAGTACGTCATTATCTATAATTTCAACTTCATTAAGTATTTTACTTACTATTTTTTGAACTAGTTCCGTATACGATGTGTATGGTAATTTCTGAATGTCCATGCTTTCAACTTCACTTTTAGCTAGAGATAGAAGTTCTTTTAGAGTGCTACTTCTCATTGATAAACTCACCTAGACCAGTATTGATTAAGTATATTCCGATATATGTGGGCACTTTAACGATATTATCCTTATTTGTTGAATCTAACTTCTCACCCATTATTCTAATCTTGCCAAGATTTTCTAACAATCTTATTTTCAACATTCCTT
>CAYMHS010000014.1:0-31515 GCA_964390355.1 uncultured Thermoproteaceae archaeon
TTTGGAACTTTTATACAGGAAAGATCAATCAAGCAATGTCCAAAAATACAACCTTCTGTCACTATTCTTGGTCTACAGGCAATCAATGGTTCAGAGACTTGTATAGTTATGTTTGTACCTGCAGGAATATTGTTAAGTTCTAAAACTCCTTGAACAATATTGCTAAAACACTCAACCCTACCATTAACGTATGCAAATGCTTTACATCTAGTCAAGTCATTGTGAAGACAATCCTCACTATCACAGTGACCACATGGGTAATCTAGTCTATGATAACGCCACCCTTCACCATAGTACTTTCTCATAAGATTATTAATGACGTTTGGAGTAACTGTAGTAACTATGTACTTCGAAATTACAGCCCTATATCGCTTCTCATCTTTAAACTTTGGCTCAAGTTCTTCAGAACCAAGCGTGTATAGTAGATACTTCTCAACCTTACCATTAGGATACCTTACAGTAATCTTAGCAAAACCTCTAGAACTACTTGGGGAAATACCAATAAGTAGGTTAACATAGCCTGGTACTGTTTCTTCTACTGGATTGTACCATCCTACAAGTATATTGCTTAAATTGCTTGAACTCAATACATTAGTTGATGTTAAGTTTTTAGCTATTTCTAATAACTTGGTTAGGTTGGCTATTTCGAAAGTGAAGAGTTTACAAGCATCTCTATGCTTGTAGTGGCATGCAAGTATAGTTACTGGTCCAAAGTACTTCTCATTAATGAGTACTTCCTTAACATCTCCCTGCTCTACAGGGTCGTTAATGCTTGTGGCTAGCTTGTCTTTAAGGAATATTTTTGCAATGTATGGTGAGTCGCCAAGATTTGTTAAGTATATTCTTGTTTCTGAACCATTAACGTAGCCGTAACCCCAAGGCTCGAAGGTTGTCTTAATGTATGCCAGATATGTCACGTGCATTATGTTGTTTGCATGCCATACTGTGAAACCTACAATGCTTGCAAAGACTAGTGTAAGAACTACATATACCGCGTATTCTCTTAATAAAATACTTACATCCATTTATCACCACCAGCAGTTTGCTTTCAAAACTATTCTCACGCTTGTTGATGGTATAAACACGACCTTACCTATGTAAGAGCCATAGCGTCGGTGAGTGATTGATCTACCTAGAACGTAAGCACCATCAATACTGACAATCTCTACATTACATTTCCAGAACATTGGCGTTACATATTCAAGCGCAACGACATTATTATACACTGCACCGCTATACTCTAAAGTGCCTGGTCTCTGTCTGAAATTACCCTCAGCTAGGGTTGTAATGACGTTGTAGTCGTTGGTAGATTTTAGTAATGGACTTACTAGTCTAACAGTAAGTTCTGGCCAGGATCTGTACTCAACTTTCACCACAATATTGACATTACTTCTTACAGGGTACGTGTTGATTATTAACTCATCATCATCGTAAACCTTGATCTGCAGGTCGTCACTTCTTGCAGGATTACCGCTTGTGAGGTATGCATTACCTTTCTTGAAGTATGAGTTTGCATACTTGTCGCTAGAGACACTACATACCGTACCTACAGGTAGTGTTAATGTCTTGCCATTCTCAACCCTACCACTCCACGTGAATGTTCCTGCAGGGCTATCCCATGAGCATGTGTATTTTACCTTATTCTTAACGTTACTGTGCTTAACAATTATTCTGAACCTTCCAACTTTAGTGAAGTAGCTGTCTGCTAGTGTTGATGAGCCTACTCTAAACGTTACTTCTCTACCACTAACTACCTTACCATTAATACCGTAGCCTACATGCTTCTCTACACCTTCAACTACTTGAAGCTTAATTCTTGAATCTTTAGGTACTGCTAAACAATCAATCTTATCAATAGTTACTTCTTTCCTATTAATGTATTGTAATACCTCTGTAACGTTTGTGAAGGGTTTGCAATCAGCAATAAAGCCATAACTTGGCTCTACCAATTTAACCCTAGTCTTACCCCATGGTGGAACGTTTGCAAGTACTAACGGCACTAACTGAATATTAATTACTTGACCACTTGGCAATCGTAATTGCACGTTTGATTGCCAGTAAGTAACGTATGCTGAGCCGTAATCAATCATTTTTTCAAGAAGTTCTTGAGAAGCATTTAGTATTGAAGAATTCGTGATTGGTCTTGAAGGCTTAATAATTACTGCATATGCTGTACTGTTAAGATCTGTATACGCTAGTATTAATGCTTCACGTGTCTTGAATATGTACATTCCAGGACTACTAAACTCGTAGATAGATAATTTAGCATTAATTACTTGTCTTGAACCGTCTGGTAGTGTCACTTCTTTAAACCATAATGGGTCAGGAACGATAAGCCAGTTAGGTGTTATTTCAACTCTGCCTAGTGCAGACATTACAGCAACTTTCTCACTCTCCATACCTCCCTGTGTAGAGAATGCTTTCTGAGTATTCATTGTACTGACAAAGAGTGATGCAGCAACAACACTAGCCACTACAGCAAATATTACTAACAATACTGCAGTACTACTAATAGTTCCCTTAACGTTTAGTCTAGACATTTAGGGAAATCCCAAACATTTAATACAGCTTTTAAAAGCAGATTAAGGGAAGAGAAAAAGAAAGACTTATAGAAAGATTTTGACAAAATGTTAAGGAGGTCTAATTCTTCATGTTTATTGCCTTAATTTTCTGTAAGGTATTTACGAGTAGGTAGCAGAATGGTGTGTCACATAGTGCTACAATTACCTTCATTATGTATTGGCTAAGTATTACTTTTAGTAGTGCATGTCCTGGAATTATGAAGTAGCCATAAAGTATTAATGGTAGTACATGGAAGGCTAAGGTTATGAATATACAAGTATCTATGAATTGGCTAATAATTGTACTTACATTATTACGTAACCACAAGTATCTACTTCTAGTTAACTCCTTAATTTTATGAAACGTATATACATCATGAAATTGTGAAACCAAGTACGCAATTATAGATGCAACCACTATACACGGTGACGCACCTAAGACTTTAGTATAAATTTCCTGGTAATCTATTTGCCATGAAGTTATTGGTAAACTTATTGTAAAGTAAATGTACAGTATTAGGAGAATATTTGCAAGTAATCCTGCAATTACTATCTTCTTGGCAACTTCTCTACCATAAACTTCACTAACAATATCAGTTACTAGGAAAGTAATTGCGTAAGCTAGAAAACCTGCAGGAAACTCGAGACCAAAAACATTAACAATCTTAGAAGCAGTAACATTAGCAATAACTAAACAAGCAATAAACATTGACGCCAAGTAAATAATCATAGCATTAAGAATAGGCAAGTAAATTTCAGGGTAATGTTTACAAAACCCTGAAAGGTTATGATTATTCTTTGCAATACCTACTTAACCATTCTTGCAGACCGGTAATTGCGATGACTTCAGTTCATGAGTATAAGGGTTAGGAATTTCTTTATCCCTCCACATGGCATATCTTTATGGTTTTGCTATTGGTATTGTTAATGTTTGTCTAATTTTCTTCGCCATGTTTATACATGCTACACGGTCTGGACTATCTGTGTATTTGCATTTCACACACTTGAATAGGTTTCTTGTTGGTCTATTTGCCTTATTTACATATCCACATCTTGGACAAGTTATTGATGTTTTTGTGGGAGAAACCATGAGGACCTTGACATCGTTCCACCAAGCCTCGTTAATCAAGTCAAGCATGAATTGTCTATATGGAAATCTTGAAAGTCTCTCCTTAATTTTCTCGAGAATCTCCTTTCTTCTTAATAATTCATAATCTTTCTTAACCTGATACTCACTCCATAACTCTTTAATCCTATTTTCAATTTTTGAAATTATTCTAGTTCTAAGACCTTCAAGATATTCAATAACTATTACGTCTACATTATGTTCTCTACAAATTCTGATTAAGTCATTAACTACTTTATACATGAAGTTTCTCTTAACTACTTGATAAAGACTTTCACCAGTTTCAGTTTTTGGCATAGCGTCATGATTGATTTCCCTGACTCTATCTTTAGTTTCAGGTCTTGGCTTAATCCAACGTATAGCAGTATCATCAATAGTCCAAGTAACTTTAAGTAAATCATCATACCTAGGCTTTCTAGGAATATTGAATGTCTCGAGAAAGCTTGAATAAACCTTCGCAACAGGTTTATTCCTCTCTACACGATTTATTAAATGGATCTTGAATTTTCTAAGTAGTTTCTGCAATTTATGTAACTTAGGTTTCCACTCTAGTCTTCTCTTCTCAACTGCAAGTAACTTGTCAAGTATTTGAAGTAAATGACCAATCCTGACTTTATAGACATGCAGTATTTTATTCTGCTCTAAATCATACACAACAGCATATACAAACCATCTAGACCAACCAACATCGATAGCCAAGACACGCTTAATTTCACTTCTAGGTCTAAACTTTCTCGAAATTACTAGATGCAAGTAATAATTATTTTCTTTCTTAACTATTTGACTTGGATCTCCAAATTCTTCAGCGTTCTTGAATAGTTCCTTAACTTCATCATTTATAGACGTTAAGAATATTGGAAATTTAAGACTCCTAAAACCACTTATCCTGAATTCAGCAAGTAGGTAAGCTTCACCATTTATATCAAGTATTTGTGAAGGACTTGTAATTTTTGCAAGACTAGACTTACCTGAAACATATAGTTGTAATGTTAAGTCACGTTTTTGATTACTCTTAGTAACTCTAATCCAAACAACATTACTTAAAGAATCTATAGTTTCTTTACTTGGTAATGATGGTTTTTCACCTTTCTCTAAAGCACTTAACCAAGTTGCTTTAAATACATCAATAACCTTCTTTATCTGAAGCATCGTGAAATCGTAAGGTGTTGGTAATCCCTTCCAATCAAGAAGAGTAGCTACTCTACTACCTAGAGTAACTTTTCCATCCCTACCTACACGTCTAATAATATCTTTCTCAACCCCTGAACCAATAGCATATTCTGTACTTGGTACTTTACCATTATATTTCTTAACAATCATGTATCCATGATTCTTCATGTAGTAGTATGCTGTTTGAACAATTTCACTATTAAGTCTAAATACTTCATTAAGTACTTTCAAATCATTGTCATGAATGTTATGTAAACATAACTTAACAACCTTACTAACCTCATTATCTTCAGGACAACATTCAAAAACCTCACCAGAAACCTTCCTAACAATCATACAAATTAAGAAGTAATGAAAGAAAAATAGTTAAAAGTAACTCCCCTCACAAACATACTCAAATATGGATCCTACAGTTTGGGGAGCAATCACATGTGGCATAGGATCAATAATCCTGTTAATTATAGCCCTATTCATTTCTTAAAAAACAAACAACCATATATATGAACATAAACCTTAAAAAAGCAAAAATCTAGGCAAGAAAAATTGAGGGGTCTCGGCAACGAGGCCCCACTCGGGTCTGGGGAGAAAAATGCCAGACCCGAAAAGCCCGCGAACTCTCCCGCGGGCACCCTCGCCCCAAGACGAGCAATGAAGCCCACAAAGCAATGACAGATGTCTTGGGGCGGGGAAAGAGAAGGAAAGTAGAGAATTAAGCAAAGAGAAATAGTGAAAAGAGAAAAAAGAAACAAAAAGAAAACAGAAACAACAAAAAATAAAGGAGAGACAATTGAAGTTGCTGGTTTAGCAGTACTTTTTGTTTCTACTTTTGAAACAACAAAAAATAAAGGAGAGTTACGCTCAGTAGTTATTGATGATGGGCTAATTTTAACAGTAACGTCACTACGAGGCTTAACGAAGTAGAGCACGTAGTAATCTTCAGCACTTCTAACATCAGGCTTACTTCTAGAAGATTCATAACTTGCAGAAATCAAGAAATCACTAGTACTTAACTCAACACGCTCACCACTCTCTGGAAACAGTAAGTAAGCACTAACCTTAACAACGAAGGTGTAGTAGTAGACGAGATATGCTTTTACTTGAGCGTAAGTTTCTAAACCATTATCTTCGCAAGATACATCTGGATATACACCAGCTACTTCACATGCGAATGTTTTTGAGAATGAGTAGTCTGTAGCACTACTACTTGAATATTTCTCCCAACAGCACTCAGAATTTTCATGACATGAACATTCTCTAGCACAGTGCTCGCACGTCAATTCTTTACTACCACCATAAGCCCAGGTACAACCACCATACCATTCACCTGGCGCAAATGCTGTAGCGAATAGTTCATAAATACTTACATCAACGTCAGAGTAAGAGTAATCACAACCTAAACTACAAGTCTTAGCATAGAACTTGTAAATAACAGTACCACCAGCAACATCCCTCAAATCACCACTATAGAAACAAACATCTTTGTCACACTCATATGGTATATTGTTTATCTCAACTTTTGCTTTATAAATGAATGATTTATAACCTCCCTCATCACTCTTTTTAAGCGTTATTGTTATGGCGTAGTGTAGGTCCCTGCAATCATGGCATGGACCTGGTGCGTGAGGTATTTCAATTTCTTTATAGCTTGGTGGTGAATCTGACGCAACAACTACAGATACAGTAATCGCTATGACTAGTAGCGTCGTTATTAAGACTAGTTTTGAAGTACTCATGAAGTAGAATACTAGAATTTTTAAAAGCAGAATTATGAGTAAGCTTCAACAATCTTGATTAAATAGTTTATACAATCTTTTCTTAATTCATTAACTTCATCTTGACCTAGCTCCCACTCTCTCTGAATATTCTCAATAACGTGATTGCAGATAATTACCTTAATGTTAATGACATCACTAATCTCAGTCACTATCTTCTTAACAATACCTGAATTGTGATATTTATGTAAAATCTCGTTGAGTTTAGTATCTATGAGGTTTTGAAGATAGGTAATTGCATTATCTAGATGTCTCAGTAAGTCAAGTATGAATGCCTTCTCATCAGGTAGAGATGATTTATTTTCATTTTTATGGAAATAATTGTTATTTTCATGTGATGAAAATAAATCGTGCCTATACTTCTCTAAGATCCAGTTCTTAACTTCGATAGGGAGACTATCAAGTAGTTCTTCACTCTTCAAGACTTTATTAATTGTTGTAAATATATGTGCCTTGCGATTCTTAACGAAATAAATGACTCTACCCTTAATGAACCAGTAATTACCATCACTACACCTACCGAAGTATCTATACATGAGAGTTAAGTTATGAGTTTAAAAGACAGCGTAATTATTTTCATACAATGAAAATAAATCATTTTCAACCAGTTGAAAAAGGTATTATTTTCATAGAATGAAAATAACAGTTATTTTCATGCAATGAAAATAGCAGCATCATGATGGAACTACATATTCTTGAACTTTCACTAACTTTATAATTAACCAATCACCTCTCCAAACTCCTTCAGGCTCTATAAAGTAGCCAGAATCGTAATAGCTATCAATAAATACAATTACTGGTCTTACTCTATACTCACGATATTTACAACATACTAACGTTCCTGTACAGCCAGAGGAGGTCCAAGAACCGTTAACACACTCATGACATACACATTCTCTCTTTATCATAAGTTTTGGTTCGTGTGTTATTTCACATAAGTAATCATCAATTTCGTTGACTTTCTCTCCAAGTGCTAGACATGGTATTACTTCTTTCCAAACCATTCTCCTCCCACCAACTTCCTCAACGTGCTCAACATATTTTAATCTACATCTCTCTGGATATATTGTGAATCTTGCCTCATAACCAGTATCTAAGTGCTTAATCTCGAAGTACTGCTTAACTTCAGGCTTCATTATGAGTGTATAGTTAATGATGTATGCTCCAGAGTCAAGCTTTACAATTGTTGCTTTACCATTCACCGCAAAGTAGATTGAGTGACCATCACCTGCATTAATTATGAGCATGTATTTCGTATAAGGCTTAATAACCCATCTACCCATCCAGTAACCAAATCCAAATGGAGCAGGTTTTTCTGTAATATTTACCACATACATCGTACCTTCGTAAAGTGTAGGAACTATGGGTGACGATGCAGATCTAGTTATTACTATTTTTCTGGTGGTTTCATTATTCCTAGCCTTACCAGTATGTCTTGAAGTATTCCGAAGTACCATAACGCTACTCCTAAAACTGCAAGTACAGCAATTATTGCAATAATCTTCTTCATAAGTGTAGTGTAGTAATTATTTTTTAAAAGACTTGACTAGTCATTTATGATTAAAAATTCATTAAGCTTGGTGAAAAGAGGAAAAGATAAGTCATTACTCTTGAAAGAGTAATGAGTAAATTGAAGTTTATGGTGAGGAAAGAGATTGATTATTTAGATTTTTACGTGTTTAAATTATTCCGAGTGCTGTCATTATTCCAACTATTGCGCATAATGTTCCTGCAACTAGTCCACCAATAACTAGTGGATCAATCCTCCAAGGCATAGTAGGATCACCTAAAACTTCGTATAAACGTGTTATAAGTCTTCCTAACTCGTGAATTCTATATGCTAATGTGACCATAATGATGAGTAGCGCTGTAAGTAGTGTCACTGTCAGTATGTTGATTATGAATTTTTGACTCATTAACGTTATGAAAATCACGATTAAGCTACTTATGAACAAGTACTCACTACTCTTTAATCTCTCTTCAAGAAATTCTCTATAACTTCTCAACTCACTACAAGCCTTATCGTCACCTCTTCTACACTTCTCAACAAGCTTATCAATAAGTTGACCTGAAGTACTCATGAAGTAGAGTTGCTAGAAGTTTTTAAATACTCAATTTACTCGCTATGTAGTGTTCTTTATACATTCTAATTCACTTGTTAAGAATTGTATCCATCCTTTCTTTAATTTTTCAACTTCTTCACTACTTAACTCGTACTCTTTAAGAATATTTTCAAGAACGTACTTGTTAGATTCTTCAACTATATCTCCAACTTCACTAATTAGTTCAAGTATTGCAGTCTTTACAATACCTGACTTTGAGTATTTGCTCAAGACCTTGTTAATGGTAGAGTTAAGCTTATTGTTTATGTATCTTAAACTATTGAGACCAAGCTTCAAGATGGTTAGGTAGAACTCAAAATCATCAACATTTAAACAAACTATTTTCTCAGTTCTTGATTCACTTACCTGATCTTTGCCAAATTGAGTTTGAGAAACTTCTTGATCCTGTACTGCTTGAGCATCCTTGCCTTTCATTAATTTATTAAGTATTTCCTTGACTTGCCCTAGACTTAACTCGCCACGTTCAAGCTTCTTAGCAATTTCCTGCAATACACGTCTTGAAAGTCTATTAAGAATCTCGGGTTCTAGGTCAGGTATCTTACTAACGATTCTATGAATATATTCTGCTTTTGTTGTATCGACTTTTATTAAGTCAACTTTTTCCTCAACCTTCTTTTCGGGTTTGACTTCTTGTTTTTCTCTACGGTTTGAGGAACTGTATGGTCAGCCGCATGTGGCGGCTGACGATTAGGGGGTGACTCTTTATGTACAGTTATGCCTAGCCTCTGACTTATTGATTCAATAATTCTATCTCTTATTCTCTTATCAATTAGGATTAACCTTATATAATTCTTAATACTGGTTCTTGATAAACCAACTATTTGACTTATCTTTACTACAAGTCTTTCAGGTATTTGTTCTTTCATAAATTCATCACATATCTTTAACGCTAACTCTCTATCTCCAAATGCTATCTTTAGAATAATCTTTTCAAGTGTTTCAAGTAATAATTCCTTAATGAATTGCTTATCCTCACCACCAACACGATAACGATTAATGAGGTATGCTTGCCAGATAGCTACTTCAGGCTCTTTCTCGTAATCAATATTTTTAAGAATAATTACAGGTACTTGAACATCTTTACCAATCTTCTTAATAGTCTTGTTGGATTATCACCATATATTAAGTATGTGTTTGGATTATTATGACTAGGATGGCTAAGTAACCATAGTTTCAACAGTTCATAGTTTTGAACGATGAAGATTGTTCTTGGTTTAGACTTTGGTTTTCTAAGAACAATCTCGAAACCTTTAACACCATTCTCAGTCTCAAATTCCTTAACATCTTGAAGTTTAATTCTCAAAACCTCACCAACACGAGCACCAGTTTCGCACAAAATTAAGTAAAGTACCTTATACTTAAGATCTGGTATTTTTCAATAAATTCTTCAATTAACTTGATGGTTTTTAACTTAATTATAGGTGATAATTTCTGCGTCTTAATAATCTTAACATAATTGTGAATAGTGTCTTCACTATAACCTAAATCTCATAAATGAGTAATAAGTTCAGTAACTACTTCATTATCAATATCTTCAACATTAATACCATTCTTGTGTAGGTATTTTAGAATTTTCAACTTCCAAGATATGCATATATTGATATTTCACTAACACCACTAGATCTACAGTACATTGCGAACTTTCTAATCCATAACTTATAATTTTCAGGAACCTCACTTAAATGATTATTAAGCCAGTACTTAACATCAAAGTGATAAATATTCTTATCCTCATTCATGAATATTTGTGTACTAGCTTTTAAAGAAAAGGTTTAACTATACTTTCAATCAGACGCTGGCGGTTTAATCATCAGTCATTTAAGGGTGCGTACATCACTCAATATTGTTAATATTTTTTCAAAAATTTAAAACTACCTTATAGGCTCATCCAATGCTTTGAGTCTTAGAATTTAAATTCAGTGACGTGAAATAGTGTAAAGTATTTTTAGAATTCAACTCCTAATACTCTCAGTTCTAGTGAGTGGTACATTTTGACTTTTTTAATATGCGTTGAGTGTCGAGTTTAGGTTTAAGAAGTTCAAATCTGAGAAATGCTATGACTGTGAAGTCAGCAATTAGAGATTAATTCAACATCAGTACATACGGCAAGTTCATTATGAATAAGACCGTAATGTATTTAATGATTCTTAACTTAATCAAGTTCAGTGATTGATTTAGAAGATATTATAAGTTATGTTTTGGAATTTTTTAAGAATCCTTTAAGTATCTTAATTATATCGTTTATAGGTAATGCTATACCCTACATAGCAATACCGTACTTAGCTGCTATAATTGCTTATGTAGATCTTCTAAAACCAAACATCTTAGAATATGTTTTAATAAATGTTCTTGGAGGTCTAGGTGCTGGTCTTGGTAAGATCGTTACGTACTTTGTAGGCAGAGGTTTAGGCTTAATAATCCTTAGTCATGAGTCACGTAAAAATCTTGAACTCTTCTCTAAAATTGCAAGTAAGGGAATTTTCATTACAGTTTTTCTATTTGCAGCACTACCATTACCTGACGATGTACTTTACATTCCTCTAGGCATGGCCAGATACAGTATTTTAAAGTTCTTCATGGCATGCACTGTAGGTAAGATAGTTATCACCTTACTAGCAACATCATGGGGCAAGTTATTTCTATACCTTATAGGTGAGAAGTTAAGTATTTATGGAATAGTTATAGTCATCATATTGACCATAATGTTAACATATTTACTCAATAGAATTGATTGGTCACTTGTAATGTCTGAAGTTCAGAGTTATGGATTTTCTAAATTTATTAAGGACTTAATTAGAGAACCTGAGAAGTATTTGAGAAAATAGTTATCTTTTAAGCTTGTCAATAACCATATCAACGATGTACTTAGCAACATTTACACCTGTAGCTTTCATAACGTTCTTAAATTCAGGTACAACATTTACTTCAAGAACTTTATAACCATCCTTAGACTCTATAAGATCAACACCTGCGTAATCAGTACCTACTATTTTTGATGCTTTGACGCTAATTTCTTCAATTTCTAAATCAATCTTTAATGGCTTAGCAATACCGCCGCGTGCAGTATTTGTTCTCCAATCGTTTGTTGAGTATCTATAAATACCTGCAACTACTTGATCATTAACTACTATAATTCTTAAATCACGATCAGGTTTTTTCACATATTCCTGTATCATGAAGATCTTCATTAAGGGATTATCCATAACTTCTCTGTGTTTAATGAGAAGTTCAAGTTCTTCAACACTATTAATTAAACTTACAAATCTACCCCATGAACCCTGTATAGGCTTTACAATTAGAGGTTTCTCTAATTTTTGTGCAAGTTCTAAAGCCTTCTCTTTAGAGAAAGTTATGTAAGTTTCTGGTATTGGTATTCCATACTTTCTAAGCAACATTAGGGTAAAGAGTTTATTTTCACCAATAATCATGGATTTGAAGTTGTTGATACTAATGCATCCTAAAGTCTCGTAAATATATGATGATATTAAAGCTCTTGTTTGACTAATAGTTCTTATAAAGCCAATACCATCAAGCCTTAGATCATTTATCTGTAGAACTTCATTTTCAGCATTTACTAGTTTTAAGTCAATACTTCTACTCTTGAATTCATTGATTAGGTACTTCTCGTCAAGTCTAATTACATCATATATGAAGTATATGCTCTTACTCATATTTTCAATCTCTCTTACTCTCCCCAATCTTCAGCTTCGACAGTGATGGCTTTTAATCGAATATTTTCACTTTGAACAATAACTTGATATTTTTGTCCACAGGTAGGACACGATATTAACTCTCCATCCATTACATCTGCAGGTACTTCAATTTCTGAACCACACACGTCACATGTAAACTTTCTTGAACTCATACCAATCCCCCTAATGTTGAGGATTTAAGTTTTTTGTTATGGGTTCAATATGTGTTCCTAAGCCATTTAAAGCTGAAGTTATTGGTCTTTCGATAGTTCCATTAGCAATAATTACTTCACAACCACATTTAGCCATTTCAGCACACATGTAGAGTTTTCTCTTCATACCACCTTGCACTTGTTCTGAATGGAAAAGTTGATATGCTTCTTCGCATGTAAGTCTCTTAACTACCTCATTATTAATTATCAATCCATCAACATCTGATAATATAATTACATGTCTCGGTTTTAATGATTGTGCAATAGTAGTGACTACTTGATCACTATCAACATTTAGTAAGTTTCCATCACTATCGATAGCTATAGGTGCAATGACAGGTAAGTATCCATTACTTACAAGTTTATTTATGATTTCAACATTCACTTCAGTAATTTTTCCAGTAAATCCACCATCAATAACTCTCTGTCTACCTCTCTCATCAACAATTATGATTCTATCCTTCCTCTTAGCCTTAAGTAGACCAGCATCAGCACCTGAAAGACCTATAGCTTTAACTCCAAGTTTTTGAAGTCTAGAGACGAGTTGCTTATTGATCCACATCATAGCCATCACGTAGCATTGAAGAGTATTCCAGTCAGTGTATCTACTTATAACTCCACTAGGGCTTTTAACAAAGATAGGTTTAACATTCATTTTCTCCATAATTTCAGTAACGAACCAGCCACCACCATGTATTAAGACTATACTGAACTTATCATAAATTTGTGACATTTCGTCTAGCAAGTTATCGATGCCTTTTCTAATTACTGAACCCCCTACTTTGACAAGTATCGTGGCAAAGACCCAACACCCAAGAGAGGCCACAAATAATTGAGTATTTAAGTATTACTCTTAAGTAGAATTCCAGAATTTTTAACAATTGTAGAGAGAAATCGTCACTATGATCATAAAGTCCTAGACATTACTCTGTGAAAAATACATAAATGATAATTGGGTCTAGATGTACTTTAGAGGTTAGTAGAGCATGACTGTAAGGTATAGATTGTTAGGTAAGACTAACATAAAGATTCCCATTCTTGGTTTGGGTACTTGGGGTATTGGTGGTGGTTACTGGCACCCTGACTATTCTAGAGATGAATATTGGATACAACTCATTAAAAGAGCTATTGAGCTTAATCTTAAACTTATAGATACTGCTGAAATGTATGGTGCTGGTCATGCCGAAGAACTTGTTGGTGAAGCTGTTAAGGACTTTAACAGAGATGAAGTAATTATTGTTACTAAGGTATGGCCAACACACTTAAGATATGATGATGTTATTAGAGCAGCTAAAGGTAGCGTGATGAGACTTGGAACATACATTGACATTTACCTCATACACGCACCCAATCCTGCAGTACCGCTTAAAGAAACTATGAAAGCTATGGAGAGACTTATAGATATGGGTTTATGTAGATTTATTGGTGTAAGTAATTTTGATGTTGAACTTCTTGAAGAAGCAAGAACATACCTGTCAAAATATGACATTGTTGTTGATCAGGTAGAATATAGCTTGCTAAATAGAGGAGTAGAGAGAAATTTATTACCTTATTGTCAAAAAGAAAACATCATACTTATGGCATATTCACCACTTGCTAGAGGACAGATAGTTAGAGATCATAGATTTAAAATACTTCAAGAAATTGGTAAGAAGTATGGAAAGACAGGTATACAGGTGGCTCTAAATTGGTTAATATGTAAAGATAATGTTGTTGCCATACCTAAAACGACGAGATTTGATCATTTAGAGGAAATTGCAGGTGCACTTGGATGGAGATTAAGTACTAGTGATGTGGAGTTAATAGGTAGGGTATTCAAAATATGACATTTCATTAAGGAGGGTTCTTAAGGCTTTTAAACTTCGGAGAGCCTATTTAGCTATGCTATACTGTATGTAGCTTATCTACTATTAAGGCTCTACTTAGTTCATAGATACTACTTATTTTTATGAAGAGTCCTCCACCAATTTTTGAAAGTCTCATAAGTAGATCATCATCACTGTTCTCACCGATAGCTATAGTTGATATAGTTGCTCCACTTCTTCTTAATTTACATGCCTCTTTAACACATAGGTTAGCATTCACAGTTCTACCATCAGTTATACATACTACATGTTTTGAAGAATTTCTAGATCTTGCAAGTACTTCTTTTGCTCTCTCTAATGCGTGTGCAAGATTTGTACCCCCTCCTGCATATATGTATTTAAGCATGTACATCATGTACTTCCAGAACTTCTTAACCATGTGAAGACTCCACAATACGTCAGCTCTAAAATTAAATAATACTAGGGCTAATCTATCACTTGTCGTGGTTAAAAAGTTTATGTACTTAGATATGGCATCTTTAGCAATTTCTATCTTAGGTACACCCCAACTAAGCTCTCTCATACTACCTGAAACATCTAGACAGAGAACTAGGTCTATAGTTTTAATTCCCGCATACTCTTTGACAATAATGTCTCTTGTGGTCACGGGTTTATTCATAAGTAATTTTCTGCTAATGTTTAGTGCTGTCTTGTCAAGATCAATACTTGAATAGCTATCACCAAATCTAAATTCTCTGATGCTGACAACATATGTTGGATATTTGTTTGGATCTGTGAATTTGATTACCTTTACTTGACCACTTTCACCTGAAGTTCCTCTAACAACATTTCTAAGCTCTTCAAAGACCCTTCTTTCACTTCTTCTAGTCTTATAATCCATCTGCAGTAGTCCATAGCTTCTTAAGTAATTTTCCATCTTTCTTAAAATAATTACTTTCTGAATAATGTTTGCGTAGGGATGTGCAAACATGTTTATTAGCTGAGCTAGATTAAGAAAATTAGCTGTACCTACACCACCATAAAGGACCTCATACATGGTGGTCAATATGTTATTCATGTCTTTATCATCACTTTCGCCAACATTAGTAACGTCAAAGCTTGAGTAGTCTCTAATTGTATGAATATTCCTTCTAACACCTAAATGATCATACACTCTAGATACTGAATCTTCAGAACCTTGAGTCTCAAAGCCTTTTCTGCTAGTCTGATAGTTATTTCTTAGTCCTGAAGAACTGCTCTTACTTGATGATTCTGATTCCTTAGTTGACTTAGATTCTCTACTTGTCTGTTGATTTAATGAGCTTCTCATTAATGATTCAGCTTCTTGAACCGTCTCATGTAGAGCTTCATTAAGTGCATATTCAAAGGCTTCTCTCAAAACCTCTTTCTTCTCATCTGGATTTAGAGTCTCTACGGAGAGTACTAAATTTTCAATTCCAGTTCTAGTCACTATCTTTTTAAACTTCTCATTATCAATTCCCGATTCAAGTGAAATTCTCATGACAGCGTCGAGAGCCGCGGCTTCAAAACTTCTGATAGAACCAGGCCTCACAACTCTATTATCTTTACATAAGTACTCGTAGACCTTCTCTAAAACTTTAACTATCAGGTTTTCGATTCTCAAACTATGATTTAAGTCATTCTTAAAATCCACAATTCTCGAAAAACTTCTTAGTCTATAAATTTTATAACTTACTGTCAAGGGCTTAATTAGCACTTAAGCATGATAATTTAACTATCCAGTAATTGAGTTTGGATCACCTTCTCGCTGTACGTCTAGCAATTAATAAAGCTTCATCAAATTTCTTAAGAAGGTACTCTTTTTTCTCGGCTTCATTAGAGAAGTTACCTCTAACTACAGATATCATGTTACTTATTACTTCATGTTTAAGCTCATTAATGCTTGGTTCTCTACCTTCAACCCAAGCTCTAGTCATAGAATTTGATAGTGCAAATATTGCTGATCTTATACTTGGACCTACCTCTATATTACTATCTTGTGCAAGTATAGTTACTAAATTAACCATTACTTCAACCATAAATTCAGGAACCTTAAGACCTAGATGTTCAAGTGTTGTATTTGATTTCCAGGAGAGAATTCCCCTAAGTACTTCACGGTCAGGATACGTGATCTCTACCACCTTCATTCTATCAGCAAGTGCTTCACTAAGTTCGTAGACGCCTGAATACTCTACTGGATTTGATGTTGCGATTACTAGAAAATCACTTCTAATTCTAAAACCCCTAATATATACGCAATGCTCTTGAAGTGCTTGTAATAGTGCTGCTTGACTATATGGATTAAGTCTGTTAATTTCATCAAGTATGAGTATTCTTCCATGAGCCATAACTAGTGGGCCAGGAATGAAGGCTAGCGGATGATCTAGACCAGCCTGCATAGCTACTGCAATATCAATATCACCTGTAAGTTCTGTAGCAGTCATGTGACTATGACAAGCAACTTCGATGTATGGTGGATCAGCAATGTGTAGTATTTCTGCTAAAGTTTCTGCAAGTGTTGTCTTTCCAATACCTACAGGTCCCATTATGAGGACATGTCTACCAATGGCTAAACTGCTGAGTATATCTAATGCGACATCTCCAAGACCCTTCAATTCTCTTTCGAGATCTGCAAGTATTTTTCTAACACCCTTAACTCTAATGGCGTCAGCAATGACCTTTTCAACCCTTATAGGTTCTCTTTTTAGTAAGTCCGACAATTTGGGCAGCATGCTTAGCAAATCCTTGTTGCTCATGAGTATACGATAGTAGATTTTTTCAAGAATTTAAAAAACACTACATCAAGGTTAAATGACTTAATTCTTGAATAAGTTAAATACTTATAAACCTTAAACATTAATTCCTGAACTATGCAGTTTGATGTAGCTATTGTTGGTGCAGGTACTGCAGGTACTTACGCAGCTTACTTATTAGCAAAGGCTGGATTGAATGTATGTTTAATAGAGATTAGAAGTATAGATAAAATATACAAGTACACAGGTGATGCTATAGGTACGCACCATCTCGAAAAGTTAGAAATAAACATTCCAAGTAAAGTTGTTGATCATAAATACGAAGGTGCTGAGGTATACAATCCAGACTATACAATAAAATACTACATCCCCGGCAAAGGTATTTCACTAAATATGACAGAGTGGGCTAGGTGGTTAACAAGTGAGGCGCTAAATGCTGGAGTCACAATCCTTGATGAACATAATGCATATGCTCCCATTATTGAGTATTCTAGAGTTATCGGTGTAAAGGTGAGAAAGACAAATACAAACACTAGAAGCGATATTAAGGCTAAAGTAGTTATTGATGCATCTGGAGCTACGGGAGTTATTAGAACTAAACTTCCAAGTGAATGGCTCATTTCAGAACCCTTAAAGCCTGAAGATGCATCATATGCTTACAGAGAAATCATTGAAGTTGATTATGACATTGAGAGTCCCGAGAACATTAAGATATTCATGAATCTAAATGTAGCTCCTGGAGGATATTGGTGGCTCTTTCCGAAAGGTAAGAACGTTATGAATATTGGCTTAGGAATTTGGGGTAAACTTGTGGTTGAGAAGAATTATAATCCTAAAAGATTCTATGAGAAGCACATTCTGAATACCTCATGGACTAGAGGTAGAAAGTTAATAAATGCCGGTGGCGGTATTGTACCTACTAGGAGACCTCTAAAATCTATGGTAGCTTCAGGTATCTTAACAATAGGTGATGCTGGTGTAACGGTAAATCCCATTCATGGTGGTGGTCTAGGGCCATCACTTCTCTCAGCTAAAATTGCAAGTGAAGTAGTTCTTGAAGCTTATGAGAAGGGGGACTTCACGATAGATACCTTATGGCAATTCAACACCAAATACATGAAGGTATATGGTGTAAAACAGGCAAAACTTGATGTACTTAGAATAATGCTTCAAACATTAACAAATAAAGAATTGGATAAGGGGTTAAAGGCAAGAGTTCTAACAGAAAATGACATTCTTGAACTCTCAAGTAAAGGAATGTCTAGTATTGACTTCAGTAAGAAATTGAAGATCGCATTAAAGCTTTTAAAAATGCCATCACTTGCAAGAAAACTTTCACTAGCTTTTAAATACATGAAGACTATTGGTAAGCTCTACGATAATTATCCAAGAAGTTTTAAAGATTTTGATAAATGGTTTATTCAAGTGGCTTCTAAATATAATGAGTATAGGTTAAAGCTTGGACTCACACCAACAATAATGTAGGTGAAACTTTTGTGAGAGAAAGCGAACTTAGAAGACTTATTGCTGAAGTATTTAGATGGACTTATCTTAGAAAGTTAAATACAACCATCGGTGGTAATGTTAGTGCAAGACTCACGGATGATACTATACTCATAACACCATCATCAATACCTAAACATTTAATTAAACCCACTAATATTGTGAAGATGAAGCTTGATGGTACAGTACTTAGTGGTGGTGTACCTTCAAGTGAATGGAGAATGCACGTGGAGATATATAAGGTTAGAGATGATGTGAAAGCAATAGTACATACACACTCATCCTCAGTGCTAGCCTTATCAATGGCTGGCTATAAGGTAGATACTTCAATTGTTGAAGCTAGGTATTATCTTGGTGAAACCATACCAGAAATACCATACCATCCACCAGGTAGTCAAGAACTTGCAGAAGCTGTTGCTAGAACTTTCAGGATAGGTAAAGTTAATGTTGCTATACTTAAGAATCATGGAGTAGTTGCTGTTGGTTCAAACTTACTTGAAGCACTTAATAGAGCAGAAATACTTGAACATTTGGCAGAAATAACCATACACTCATCAATACTTGAAATAATTAGTAGAAAGAAATGAGTATAAGTAAGCTATATGTTAACTATTATCTCTATAGTATCTCCATCTTTAAGTCCAAGAACATCTCTAAGCCTTACCGGTGCAATCACCTCTACTACATCGGGACCGTGATGTGTACGCTCTATAAGTAATACAGCGCTCTCAATATTTTTAACACTTGCCTTAAAACACTTAACACCACCATAAGTTCTACCTTTATCTGTAAATCCATGAATGTAAATGCCAGGTAACTGTTCAAGATATAGCCTATACTTTATGTATTCTCTTCTTAGTCTAACATTCAAAGTGCCTGGGTATGGTTTGAAACCTAGTTTTTCAATAAATTGCTTAACATATCCCTCAAGACTCATGTAGTAACTTCCTTCACCAAGTCCCGAAATTACCTCACCAACAAGTTTAATACTTGATAAGTTTCCTAAGTAGTTCCTCATAGAATCGATTGTGAAGTTTATAAGTTCTAAAGCTTTTGCGGTAAGTTTGACAAGTAATTGACCCTTAGAAATCTTCTCAATAAGACCACTCTTCTCCAGGGTATTTACAATTTTTGATAAGTTTTGAGGAGTAACACCAAGTTCTGACGCCATTTTCGTTAAATTAAGGACTCTATATTCTTTATCATTAATTCCATACCTTAGAAGGACAAGTATGTATGGAATTTTCTTTAAAAATTTAAGATCAATTTTTGAAATCATTACCTCTTAGACTTCTAACTAGAAGTAATTAAATTTTAAATTCAAATGTGGGAGTGTTTATAAATACCTATCATTAATTTCTTCCTCTTAATAATGAGTGAAGCTAGTATTGACTACAGCAAGAAACTTGAAGAGATGAAGAGGATTAGAAGAACTCTCTCTCCAGAAATTAAAAGAGCATTAAAGCTTAGACTAAAGATGGAACGTAAAGAGCCTGACTGGATGAGAATGGATGAATGGAGATTCGTAAGAATTGCTAATAAAGATTCTTGGAGAAGACCTAAAGGTAATGATAACAAGATTAGAAAAGAGAGAAAGGGATATCCACCACGTGTTAAGATTGGTTATGGAAAACCAAGAATCGTGAGAAATTTACATCCTACAGGTTTTGAAATTGTTCATGTATATAGACCTGAAGATCTTGATAAAATAGATCCTACGAGACAAGCAATAATGATTGCAAGTACTGTTGGTCTTAGAAAGAGAATTGAAATTGTTAAAAAAGCACTAGAGAAAGGCATTAAAATACTAAACATAACTAGAGACGTTAAGAAGACACTAGTAGGTGCTTAACATGGTTAATGTTAAGAAACTTGCAGCCAGAATTTTAAATGTTGGTGAATCTAGAATTAAAGTTCTACCTGAAGCTAGAGATAGACTTGAAGAAGTATCTACAAGAGCTGACATTAGGACTCTCATAAAAGAGGGATTAATTATTGTAGAGCCTAAGAAAGGAAACAGTAGAGGTAGATGGAGAGTTCTACATGAGAAGAGAAAGAGAGGTAGAAGAAGAGGTCATGGCAGTAGAAAAGGACCTAAAAGTGCTAGAGCTGACGATAAGAAAGTATGGATTAATAAGATTAGAACTTTGAGAAGATTCTTAAAATATCTTAAAGATAAGGAAATTATTGACTCAAGAACATGGAGAAAGCTATATCTAATGGCTAAAGGTGGATACTTTAGAGACTTATCACACTTAAAGACTTACCTCATAGCTAATAAGATAGTATCTCCAGATAAGATTAAGTAAAACATATCTATACCCTAAAAAACTAACACGTAATGACAATTCTAGCTATAGACATAGGTGCAACTAACACTAGAATCGGACTCTTCTCTAACGATGGCAAAAGTATTTGGTTAAAAAGGGTTAAGACTAGTGAAGCTGTAAATTATGAACCAGCTGGTGAAGCTATACCTAAACTAATCATCAATACTCTCAAAGAAGCAGTAGAGAATAGTGAGATACATAGTGATGATTTGAGAAGTATAGAAGCTATTGGTATTGGATGTATTGGGCCTATAGATTTCAGACTAGGAATCATTAAACATGCACCAAACTTACCGTCAAAGCTAAAGGATGTTGATATAAATATTGTTAAGCCATTAGCAAAGTACTTCAAAAAGCCAACATACATGGTTAATGATTGTGTAGCTGCTGTTTATGGTGAGAAAATCTTCGGTACTGGTAGAAATTATGAGAACCTCGTCTACATAACTATAAGTACAGGCATTGGTGGCGGTGTAATTATTGATGATAATTTAATCTTTGGTAAAGATGGTAATGCACATGAAGTTGGACATATAGTCATCGATAAGGATGCAGTATTAACATGTGGTTGTGGTGGTAAAGGTCATTGGGAAGCATACTGCTCAGGTAGTGGTATTCCAAATTATGTAGAGTATTTGATAAGCAATAAGCTAGTGAAGTCTCTAAGTAGTGAGAGTCAACTATATCAACAATACTTAAAAACAGGTAAGGTAAGTGCTAGAGAACTTTATCACTATGCTAAAATGGGTGATGAGCTAGCCTTAGAAATTGTGTGGAACGTTGGTAAGCTAAACGCCATAGGCGTAGCTTCGGTTATTAACGTATATGATCCTGAAATAGTCATCCTAGGAGGTGCTGTTGTTCTTAATAATGAAGAACTTGTAATTAAGCCAATAAATCAGTATGTTAATGATTATGTGATGAATAGGTTAGCAGAGATTGAAGTTACAAGACTTCGTGATGAAGTTGTTCTTTATGGTGCATTAGCAATAGCTTTAGAACCACCTAGAAAACTTAGACAAGTTATGGAGAAGTTATGGTAATGTACCCCCATTTGGAGGAGTTAGGCTCATTGCGTGCTCAAGGCACGCTCACCTAACCCACGCCTGTGGGGGCTAGTGTTTTAGAATTTTTTGAATCTTTAAAACCTTCTCTTATCTAGCTTAATGACAAGGCATCACTTGAGAAGTTCATTTCTTCCACTTCTTACTCACATGTTCTATTAAGATCTTAGCTGCCTTTTCGGGTTCTGGCTCAATTATATATTTTGAACCTATTTCTACCTCTAAATCTTCAGTCAATAATTTAGTGACAAGGCTACTTCCAAGTATTGGTGGTACTGTTCCTAGATGTGTAGTTATGCCTAAAGTTATGAAGCCTAAAGATGCTGTTAAAATCTCCTCGGCCATCCATTCAGGTGCTGATGCAATTACTGGTATCTCTGAAATGTCCTTATTTGCTTCCTCAGCGATCATACCTATGAACTTGGCAATTTTAGCATTTTCTGCACAAGCACCTACAAGTAGACAGGGAGGTATGTTGAGTTCTTGACATAGTTTTCTCAATCCTTCACCAGCTCTATCTTTAGCTTCAACTTTTAAAAGACCTGCAAGACCGGCAGCTATGCTCCAACATCCAGTACCTAGTACAAGAATGTCATTCTTAATCAATTCTCTAGTTATAGTTACGTGACCTAGATGTTGTGGTATTTTGGGATTTGTACATCCAAAAACTATACCTATACCTTTAATCTTTCCATCACTTAAAGCTTCAACTATTGGTTTAACACCTTTAAAAGCCTCAATTACAGCATCAATACTAAAACCGACAGTGGCAGCTTCTGGTGGTGTTTTTGGTAAGTAAACCTTATCATAATTCCTATTCTTAAAAGCTTCAATACCTAACTTAATAATCTCCATAACGATATTATCAATATTTTCAGGATTAACTTCCATATGTATAGCTTCGGGAATTTTACATGTAGGTGATGTTGTTACAATCTTAGTGTGGTAATTCTTTACAAATTCAGTAATAGCTGGCATAGTGCATAAGTAGTCAGTCACATATACATCAACTAGACCTGTAGCTAAGGCTAGCTCAGTCATTACGTAATTTGCAGGTGCAATTACTTGAACTCCAATGGCGTTGACATTTATTGCCATCTGTTCAACCTCTTTACTTTTAGCAAGTTCAGCAAGTCTTCTAAGTAGTGGTCTTTTAGCAATTCTAACAACAATGTTAACCATATCTTCACTTAGAGTTCTAAGACCCATAGGGCCTTTTCTAGGTTTAGGTGTACCTGAAATGATATCTTGAAGCTCAGAGGAGAGATATGCAAGAATTAGACTAGCAATTGAGCACCTCATAGATGAGTAAATTAAGTCCTTGGGATCAGCATTAACACCCTCATGTGTGCAGTGTAGAAGTTCAATAACTTCTCTATAGAGACCTTTAGGTATAAGTTTGAGTTTTCTAAGTAATTCAACTCTCTTACTAGGAGCAAGAATGCTCACTATCTTAGAGTCTTCATCAATAATCTTAGAAACCTCATACTCTAAAAATTTCATAATATCTCTAGAAATTTCATCAACACTCTTACCTTCACATGAAATACTTAATTCTTTTGCAAATTTTTGCAATTTTTCAGTATCCTGAAGTTTTAATGGTGACTTACCCTCAAGAATACTTACGTAGAAGTTAAACACTTCCTTAAAGAGATCTGCATATGATGATGTACCTGCAGCTACGTGTCTTGCAAAATTTCTAGCAACAATAGTATCTGCATTTGCACCACATGAAGTTCTGCAAGCACCGTAGCCTGTAGGATCTATTCTGCAAGGACCTACACCACAATTGTTACAACAAAGACCTAGAAGACCAAAACCACATTGTGGTTGTTGTTCAAGAAATCTATGCCAAATAGTTGATAATCCTTGCCTATCCACATATTCAAGCATTTCCTTACTTGAAGGTTCTGTGGAGACTTTCTCAATACTTAGTTTAAGACCAAGATAATCTCTTCTAGTTAGACTAGACATGTATAGTTTATGATTTAAGAATCTTATAACGATTACGTTAAGTAATGATTAGCCAAAGAGGCTTGCTAAACCTCCAGCAATCTCTTCCTCACTAGGACCTTCCTTCTTCTCCTCAACTTTCTCTTCTGCCGGTTTTTCCTCAATTTTCTCCTCTCTCTTAACTTCTATAGTCTTAACTTCAATTCCTAGTTCAGGAATCTTACTTGAAAGTATTTGCGCAAGTGTTAACGCTTGTATTTGAGCTTTCTGCATTAGTAACGGCAAAGTTTCTCCACTAATTATTCCAACATTAACAGCAAGATTTACAGCCTCATTATGTGCTCTCATAATTAGTGGAACAACTATTTCAGGTACTGGATAAGCTGTATTGAAGGCTAGGTTAAGAGCATATCTACACGCCTCTTCAAACATGACTTTGTACTGCTTAACGTCAAGTTTCAACTCGTCAACTTTTAAGACTCTAGACTTCTTAAATATAGCACCCTTAACTCTTAAAGTCTCAAAGATAGGCTTAATATTCAACTTTCTAAGTATTTCTGCAAGATCAGGACTAATTTCATCTCCTGGCTTAGCAACAACTACATCCTTAACAACCCATATCTTACCATCCTGTACCCTAGTAGGTACTTTTAACTTACCAAACTTGCTAAGTATTGGTCCTGGACTAATGCCTGTATTTCCTGCAGGTATGACTATTTCGAAGGGAGCTTTATCGCCAGGCTTTGCCTCTCTTCTAACACCACTTCTCTCAATCCATTTAACTACTTCGAAGGGATTCTCATTGGTAAATACTAAAATGTTCTCGCCAGTTAACAATTTTTCAATTTCTTCAGGTACATGTCCTAGAACTTTCTTAAATGCAAGTTTTGCTAAAGTATTTTTAACAACTTTAACAACAGCACCTCTCCTTCTGAATCTAAATCTATACTCCTGAAGAACTCTAGTAGATACTCCATGACCATCAATGACTAGTAAGGTCTCGTAATTATTAAGTAGTTCAGAAACTTCATCAATAGTCTTAACTTTTCTGAGAGGATAAGGCTTAACTCTGACGTAATGTCTCTTAAGTATTGACATTACCTTCAAATCACTTAATCTAGATTTTATAAACTTGTCTACAAGTTCTGGACATGTCATTCCTCTAACTCATGCAGCATCATCTTACGATCATCAATAATTGTGATGAAGGTGAGAAATAGATGATCTAGTAAGATTAATCAATACACATAGGCAAAACATTCATGAATGCGAGAGACATTGCAGTAATAGAAAGCATCTAAGTGCAGCTATGGAACATGCGGGATGAGTTACTTAAATGAAGGCTATCTCATAATCTAAATCTTGCAAGATATGCGAACCACGGTATAAAAACTCTCTCCTTACCTTTCTCAATAGCATCAACTATAGCTTTTGCAACTTTTTCAGGTTTAGATATGGTAATCCTTGTAAAGACGTTTCTCTTAAACTCTCCATAAAGTCTCTCCAACTCCTTAACTTTAAAGAAGTTCGTTTCTGTCAGTGAAGGATAAACCGAAATGACAAGCACGCCATGAGGTTTCAAGTACTTTCTCAGATCCTCTGTAAATCTGTGAAGAGCATGTTTGGGAGCAATATATACTTCAAGACCTCTAATATGTGTAGCTATTGCGAGAGTTATTACATTAACTATAACTCCCTCATCTCTTGCAGCCATTATCTTACCAAACTCAATACATAACCTTACAGGTGCGAGATAGAGAAGTCTTGTCAAATATTCATAAACATCATAACCTAGCTCTAATGGATTACCCATAGCTCCCACACCTGCATTATTTATAAGTCCATATATAGGTATGGATCTAGACGTAACATTACTTACAATTCTCTTAAGACACGAACTTTCAGCTAAATCACAGACCGTATACGTAAACTTATCTTCACCAAATCTAACTTTCAACTCTTCTAAGGCATCTCTAGACCTAGCAATACCATGAACGAGAGCACCCCGTCTAATAAGTTCATAAACAATATACTTACCAATACCACGAGAACAACCCGTAACTACATATAGCTTATTGTGAAACTTATCGTTACTCATAGAACTATCTATGAATTAATACTTTAAATACTAAAGGCACCATAGTCTCTAAGTGAAGGAAATTTACAAACAAAAGTTAAGAATGTAGTCACGTTATAAATTTCAAGTAGTGAAGGATTAGTAACATTATGTCATGAAAGATTATCATTGTGAAGCTGATGTTAAATTTTCAAGCTTTTCCATAAATGATGTAAATTAAGTCTATAGGTGTTATTCTTCTAAGTACAATATCCATGCCGCTCCTTTCACGTATAATTCTTCTATACAATTCATACGATATGCTTGATATGGTGAAGATAATTCTGCCATGACATTTTAAGACTTCTCTAGCTTCCTGAATTAATGATTGAATAATTTCTAACCGTGATCCTGCACAGAGCTCACTACACATCTCTATAGGGCATGGTAGATAGGGCGGATTTGATACTATGTAGTCAACCGCACTTCTTCTAATGATTCTTAAACTATCACCAACTACGTAATCTACATTACGTTCTACTCTATTAATTTTAGCATTTATCTTAGTATTAAGTAATGCATAGTAATTGACATCTATTGCAATTACGTAGTTATTGAATTTTGCCAAAAATATAGCCAAAACTCCACAACCTGTCCCATAATCGATAATGACTCTGTACTTAATATTTGAGAAAGTCTTCTTTAGAAATCTAAGTAGAGTTGTTGTAGAGAGTGCATGTTTAGGATTGAAAATTCTTGGAAGAATTATGAAGATGAAGTTATTAATTTTCCAGATACTTAACTTTCTATTAATTAATATTTTTCTCAACATCATTACTAAGATTTTAAGCACATCTACTTCTTAAGCAAGGGTTTAAAAGTACATATTTAACAGAAAGTCTTTGATAAAGTATGAGTACTATAGATCCGAGAAGTTTCTATACAAATCCACCAACAGGTAAACCATTTTACGTTAGATTTGAAGTTCCTGTAGATCTAGCAAATAAAGCATATGATTTACTTGCTATAGCTAGACAGACGGGTAAGATTAAGAAAGGCACTAACGAGACCACTAAGGCTATTGAGAGAGGTCTTGCTCGATTAGTACTCATTGCTGAAGATGTTGATCCACCAGAAATTGTTGCACATCTTCCACTTCTATGTGAAGAGAAAGGTGTACCTTACATCTATGTACCAAGTAAGGAGAGACTTGGAAAAGCTGCAGGAATTGAAACATCGGCAGCCTCAGCTGTCATTATTGAGCCAGGACAAGCGGCAGCTGAACTTGAAGCTCTAATTAAGCAGATAAATGATATCAGAGTTAAGGCTGGTCTTAGTGCTATAGCACCTACAGCACCAACAGTCAAACCAACAGCTAAGAAGCCTGTAAGAAAGTAAGTACTTCTGAAAGTTGTAAAAATATTCTAGATCCTTTCTCTTCACGGCTTTTTACATATAATTATGTATCCAGTATGTGCGAGCATCCATGTTTCAGGTCTCAACTCGTTAGAGATAGGTTTCCAATACTTAACACTTACATCAAAAACCTCAACATCTATAAAGTTTGATCTCTC
Source organism: uncultured Thermoproteaceae archaeon (assembly GCA_964390355.1). Taxonomy (GTDB): domain Archaea; phylum Thermoproteota; class Thermoprotei; order Thermoproteales; family Thermocladiaceae; genus CAYMHS01. The sequence goes on from CAYMHS010000014.1 coordinate 27,716, forward strand.
AAGATTTTGTAAAGTTTTAAATACCTGATTAATGCTTGGCACATATACGGCAAGATGACCCCCATGTCTTAAGATCCTATATGCATGTTCAAGAACGTTCCAAGGATCTCCAAGATCTAGAATAACAGCATCAACTTCATAATCAATATCGAACCCTTCATTAACGACATCTCTGCACCTTAACTCTACATACTTATCAAGTTCAAGTATTCTTAAATTCTCATAAGCAACTTGTAAAAACTCTCTTCTCTTTTCATAACCAATAACTTTACCGTTAGGCCTAACATAGTAGGCAAGTATTGCAGTCATAAAGCCACTACCAACACCTGCCTCTACGATCTTAGAGCCTGGACCTACCCCAGTCTTTATGATGATTAAAGCAGCATCTTTAGGGTAAATGACTTGTGTGACTCTTTTAAACTTACTTAACAAGATCTGTTCAAGGCTTGGTCTTGTTATGATGAACTCATAACCTAGGCTAGACTTAACTTTATCACCATACTCTAAACCAATAATGCTGGATAAGTCTATGAAGCCTTTGATAGTATCAATTCTTAAACTCTTAACAGCCTTAGTGATGAATTTCACATTCGGTGAGTGGTATAGTTCAACATAGTCACCCTCTCTAACGTGGTTACTCATCACCATACGTATAAATTATGCCTTAATAATTCTTAATTAATGAGAGTTGAAGAGTATTATGCAGTACTACTTTCCTTAGGACCTTTACTTGAAGTTTCAGCAACGCCTAAGCCTGGAAATGTCGATAGAGAGCATGACTTCAAAGATACCAAATTCGAAGATTTCTTAACTAGCAGTCTTGTTCTTGAAATGTTCATTAAAAAGGGGATTAGAAGAGGTTTGAAGGGTAGATACATCTTTGGAGATCTCATACTAGGCATGGTCAAGTACTCCAAGAAAATTCATGGAGGTGGAAATACTTGTCTAGGAGTGGCTATACTTCTCACACCATTATCAGTAAGTCTAGGCGAGTTATTAAGAAGAGGAGAAATTATTAATGTTGAAAGACTTACAGAACTAGCTACAGAACTTGTCAGAAAATATTCAACAATTGAGGATACAATAAATCTCTATAAGGCTATTAGAGAAGCTTCACCAAGCTATCTAAGTTTGAAGGATAAGATTGAGTATCCAAACGTCTATTCAGAAACTTTTGAATATGAAATTAGAAACAGAGCTTTAACTTTGTGGAAAATACTTGAATATTCAGCGAGATGGGACATAATTTCGAGACAAGTAGTTAACAAATACGTAGATGTAATTCATGCCTTGAATATATTTAGAGAAAAAGTACAGAGGCTTGACTGGAATAGAAGTATTGTACAGACTTATCTAGAACTGCTAGCTAAACTTGAAGATTCAATCATCATTAGAAAACATGGACTACATGTACATAATGAGATTAAAAATGAAGTATTAAAGATCTTGAATAAAGGAGGTGTAGATACTGTCGAAGGCATGAAAATGATCTATAAGCTTGATCAATACATGATAGAGAGAGGTATCAATCCAGGAGCAATTGCTGACATCATTGCCGTAACTATAAGCTTATACGCTATTGAGAAGAAGATTAAGGTGATTAAACATGAATAATCTAATTGAGGGATACTACATAATGCTGAATAACCACGTAATACTTTACGTCAAAGGTAATGATCATCCAGAAGGTAAAGTTATAGCCTTTCCAAAATACGTACCAGACAGCCATGGTGATAGAAGCTCTAAATGGAATGTTAAGTATAAGAAACTACTTACAATAAGTGAACAATTAAGTTACGTTAAGGAGAAGCTACCACAATACTTAACTTATGATCTTTATCTCGATACTAAAATTCCTGAAATACCTACTAAAGATATTAAGAAAATATTTAACCCCATAGAGAGAAGCAGAGAGATTCTTCATGACGCTACAGATGATGTTGAGAAAGATTGTAGAGAATTCATATCGAAGCTTTTACATATAGCTAATAGTGATGAGATAGGCATTTCAGGCTCCATACTCATCAAACTTCATAGAGAGAGTTCCGACATAGATCTTGTAATATATTCAAGCATGGAGAGATTATGGAGGATATATAACGAGCTTGAATCTTTAAGACATAACAACGTTATTAGAAGTATCGATAAGTATCACTTGAAAGAAAATTACATGCTTAAACATGTAGAGACACCTATAGACTTTTCAACTTTTAAATTAATCGAAAGTAAGAAATTACTTGACGGAATCTTTAATAATAGAAGATACTTTATAAGGTTAGTAAGGTATCCCATCGAGAATAATTATGGAAAAACCATATGTAGAAAGCTTGGTTGGTCTGTAGTTAAGGTTGAAATTCTCGACGATTATGAATCGATATTAACTCCATGTAGATATAAAGTTAGAGTTTTAGAATTTCTCGACGGAATTAGGAAGAACATAGTAGAACTTTACAGTCATAGAGGCAGATTCTGTGAACTTACAAGAGTGAGTAGAAAATTTATAGTCAAGGGAATAGTTGAGAAAGTTGTTAACAGAGATAAAGATACGCAATACTTTAGACTATATCTAGGCTATAGTGGTAGTTTTGCTATACCGATAATATCTGAATAATATGCGCATCATTACAAGTGTGAAAAGAAGATACTTCAAGATCCTAAAAGATACTGCTAAACTTACTTATCACACATGTTTAGGATTTACAAGTTAACAAATTTACACCATTAACATATGATGATTTATCACATTTAAGTACTAGTCCCACTATGTCTTGCCGCTAAGATTTAAATATCATAACGATAATGAATCTATGATGTCTATAACTATTAATGATCTCTTGAAAATTAACTATGATAAGATTATTAACATAATTTGCAAAGAAACTAAATCAATAATTAGTGATGCTAAAGTTAAAGGTGTTGTTGTCGGTTTAAGTGGTGGTATCGACTCCACAGTTACAGCCTACCTTATGGTTAAAGCGTTAGGTAAAGATAAAGTTCTCGGTTTAATAATGCCATATAGAACCACACCTAAAGAAGATATTGAGGATGCATTAGAAATTGCAAGAGGATTAGGTATTAAGTATTACTACATAGACATTGTAAATATTAGAGATGCTTTTGCAAAATCATTACCTGACTTCGATGAGAATGATAAAGTCAGTTCAGGAAATCTCCTACCAAGAATTAGAATGACAATACTTTACTACTACGCTAATAAATACAATTTATTAGTTGCAGGTACTGGCGATAAAAGTGAACTCTTACTAGGATATTTCACCAAATATGGTGATGGTGGTGTTGATTTCCTACCAATCGGCGACCTATATAAGACTCAAGTTAGGTATTTAGGTAAAGTACTTGAAATTCCTGAAAAAATAGTCAATAAACCTTCAAGTCCAAGATTATGGACTGGTCATTTAGCAGAAGTTGAACTTGGATTAAAATATGAAGTTATTGATCTAATACTCTACACTATCTTTGATTTAGGAATGAGCATTAATGAAGCATCAAGAAAGACAGGAATCGACATCGAGATATTTGAGATGATACTCAGTAAAGTGAGAAGTACAGAGCATAAAAGATCTCTTCCCAAAATTATAAGAATCAGCAATATTTAATAGTACTTGAGATTTAGTAAGTGGGGGATTTGAAATCTGAGTGAAATACCTGTTGTAGAGATTTCAGAATCAACAAAAACTATTAAGCAAGCTTACATAGGTATTGCAATATTGACAATAGCTATTATAGTATTTTCAATAATCGTACTTCTACCGCGTTCACTAATTCTTGCAATTATTACA
>CAYMHS010000015.1:0-28977 GCA_964390355.1 uncultured Thermoproteaceae archaeon
AGCTATGCCTGCTAGTGATATTGATTTAGCAGTCATCACTGACAATGATGATATTCTAGTCAATTTTAAATATGCAATTGCTAAGAAGTTGAAGATATCTGAAGATAAGGTATCAATAATCAATCTAGACAAAGCATCTCCAGTATTGAAGATTAAGATTTTGAAGAATGGAATAGTGGTGTCAGGAAACGTGAATAATGAACTCATTAGACAATTAAACTTTGAAGAAATTATTGAGGTGATAGAGTTGGAAAGAACAAATTTCTACAATTGGTTAAGAAGTAAAGATCCTATAGATGAAAGTTTAGTAATGTCAATTATTAATCAAGTAGATTCTGATGTAAAATTTCTAAACAAGATTGTAAATGAGAAAAATATTAACGATATTCAGAATGATGATATTCTCAGAAGAGCATTTGAAAGAGCACTTCACACAGCAATAGAAGGAATGATAGACTTACTTAGACACATAGTATCAGGACTAAGACTAGGTATTGCTGAGTACTATAAGGACTACATAGACATAGCTATGAGAAACAACGTAATATCATGTGAAACAGGCAAAAAACTTCTCAAATACGTAGAACTACGCCACAAACTAGTACATAGGTATAGAGGACTAGATTATGAAGAATTGTACGAAAAAGCTAAAGAACTTGTAATACTATGGCCGCAAGTACTGATAGAAATCAGAAATTACTTAAGAGAAATACTAAATCTATGAGGAATATAACCTCACTTAACACTGTTTTATAGTATTGTTAATACTTACCGAGACGAGATAATCAGCTTTATAAATGCAAGATATTATAGTAGAGACTTGACTAGGTAGTGTGATTTAATACTAAACTAATTGAGATTCTCTAAATGTGGGATATGTGAGGGTAAAGGCTCTCGATGAATATACATGGGATGACGTATTTGAACTCGAAAGAATAGCAGACCTGATGTTTAAAGAGGCTTGTAGATCTCGTAGAGATGATTTAAGTGCATATTCAGGTAAGTTAAGAGTATTCATAGATTACTCAAAGGAGAATTACTTAGAAGAGGAAAATTCCCCAAACCAAAACAAACTTAAACACTTCTCAACCCATACTACTCACTAACTGTCATGCATATTATGTAAGTACAATTACTTTCTCACTGTTAGCTGAGATCGATGAATTAATTAACTACTAATCAAGGTGTAGTGTGTGGAGTGGCTCATCACATTAATTGGAAGTATTGTAAGTGTTGTTACATCTGTAAGCATGTTAGCTTATTGGCTTGGTAAGAAGTTTACTGAAATAGATTTAAGGTTTAGACAGATAGATGAGAAGTTCAAACATATTGATGATAGGTTCAGACAAATAGATGAAAGGTTTGAGGAAATTGATAAGAGATTTGAAAGTATTTGTAGAAGAATTGAGGAGTTGAAGAGTGAAGTTAAGAGAGACGCTCTATCCATAACTTCACTTATACGTGCCCTACATGGAGGTTTGCTGGATTTCATGACCATGAAGGGATTATTTACAGTTCAGGAAAGAGATTACTTACTTAAAGAGGGTGAGAGACTTATGGAGATATACTTAACAAGTTTTAAAACTAATCCACTTAGACCTGAAGATGCTAAATTTGTACTTGAAGTCTTTAGAGAAATTAGAGAGAAAGATCCGAAAGAAGTTGATCTTAATAAACTTGATCGAGTAATGGAAATAGCTGATAAGTGGCTCTGGGAAGATGGTTGTTATGAAGCAGCTAAGTTATGGTTCATTGCGTATCTATTGAAGAGAATACTTCAAAGAGAAAGAGGTGAATTTTAATCTCTACATTCTATGTTAACTATCTTTAATTTCAAGAATTGATCAACTACGTGATTGAATTTGCTAGCTTTTTAGTACATTATAATCTGAGAAGTATTGTTGAGAAGTTAATCAATGAAGTAATGTTGAAGATACGTTTGCATGAAAAATAAGTTATTCAATTACGCTCGTAATCTTAGCTTTACCGTGTCAGGTACAAGTTGTAGTAATCTAAGGTTGTTAAACCAACATACACCATTCCGCAAGACCTAACTCTCTAAGCTTCCTTCTAAGCGTATCACTAAACTCTAGCACAGCTATGTGTGCATATGGAAGTATTGTAAGCATATACATGTACTTCTATTTAAATAAAAGAAGGTTATAAAAGGTATGAGAGATGAAGCTTCACTGATGATTTAATAACTATAATCACATTGACGATGCTCATGATAATAACTTAAAATTAAGTCTCTCTTTCTTAAACTTCCCCATTAAGTTAAAGTTAAGACTTATAGAGATTCTCAACATGATCTTCATAAAGTTAGTCATGCTGTAAATTCATACTTTATTATTTAATTTTATTAATGAAAGAGAAATTTTCAAAAATTCCTTTAAGATGTAATAGTCATGATCACTACAAAAACTATGGGAATGGTAGTTCCAATAATCTGTCTCTTAATCTTAATTTCACTAATAATCACTAATATTCATACTCTAATAGCTAGTGAAGAATTGAAATGGGGATCTGAGAAGAGTATTAAAGAATTAGGTATTGAGATTAAGGTCCCTAAAATACCTCCAGAAGTTAAGTATGAGATTAAGAAAGTAGTTATCACTACATCTCCTAAAGAATGTAAACACTACAAGATAGGTAATTATGATCTTATATATATTGAAGGTGCAGCTTATCATAAAGTTCCTGGTGAACCTCAACTTCCAGTTAAAACCATTACTGTAAAACTTCCACGTAACGTTAAAGTTTTAGGAATAGCTATCACTGATGGTACTTACGTAGATATTCTTAATAAACTAAACATCATACCAGCACCAAAACCATTAACATGGCATAATAATGAGGAGGTGGGGAAGTATTATAGAAGATTGAGAATTCCTAAGAAGGAAATTTACGAAATGAAAACATACTTTCCAGGAAAATTCTTTAAGTACTTTATTGGTCGTGATAATGAATATACATACATATTCATTAAACTATATCCTATACAGTACATTCCTAAGCTTAAAAAAGCAGTACTAGTTACTAAACTTGAACTTGCAGTATACTATACTAAAGCAGAGAGGAGTAAAAGTAAAGCTGTCTGGAGTTTTGCTGGTTTTAGTTCTGCAAGTACATCCTTAACTAATGCTAAACACATCATCATTACTCCTGAAGAGTTTAAAACATATGCTGAAGCACTTGCTAGTCTACATAACTATAAGGGAATACCTACAAGTGTAGTAACTACTGAATGGATATTTACTAATTATGTAGAAGTTGAAGATCCTTCTTTAACAGGTTATAAGGATTGTCCAGGAATTGAAGGTTGTGAAAAAATTAAGAACTACAACTACACCTTAGCTAAGAGAATAATTGCTTTCTTAAGAGATAGTGATGCTCATCCCAATCTAAAATACATAACAATACTTGGCACAGCCATCAAGGTACCACCAAGTTATTACGTGTATATTTATTGGCGCTATACTTACGATAACTGGATACCTACTGACTACTTCTACGCATCTCCAGACTATGACTTAGTGCCCAATTATGCTGTAGCTAGAATCCCCATAAACAATACTAGACAAGCAGAATTTATAGCCAATAAGATTGTCAAGTATGTTCAAGAACTTGATAAAGATTCCTCATGGTTCTATAATGTAGCTGTTGCTGGTGGTCAAACATTCAGCACTACATGGCATGAGGGTGAGCTAGTAGCTACACATGTCGTTAATAATTATCTTTCAGGTATGAGAGTTGAGAAACTATATGCTAGTGAGAGAAAATTCAGTAAAGCTAACTTAATGAAGACTTTGCAAGGAGATTACGGAATACTTTACATACTAACTCACGGTAGTGGTTACGGTATTGGTCACGAAATAGTATATACTCAAGGTGAAGATTATCCAGCAATTACTGTTGAAGATCTACTCTTCTACCTAGAAACTAACTATAGAGTACCCATACTCATCACACCAGCATGTATGAGTGGTGCGTGGGATCTCAATGTCTTAGAGCCAGACAACATAGTTATGTACTATAACAAGCTCTCCTTTGCAGAAGCATTACTACTATCTAGAGCAGGAGGTATCGCCTATATCGGTAGTTCAAGAGTAGCTCTTCATTGGGCTGAAAGAACAGTAACTAACGGTGAAGTAGAGTTGACAATGCTTGACGACATGACAGCACTAACGGCATATGTACTTGAAGCTTATAGAAATGGAACAACAGTTCTTGCAGAACTTGGACGTGAAGCCATAATGAAGTACTTACAAGTAAATTATGCAGGTACAGAATATGATAATGTAACTATCTACGAATTTATTATTCTTGGAGGTGCTGCTTTAAAGATACCACCATACATGAACGTAACATCTCACTATGAGAAGCCTACAATAACCTTCTCAAACACTGACGGTACTCACTATAGACTTGATTTTTGGGGATTTTTTGGAACATACCCATACTACTACATTAGAGATTACAACTTCGGTACAGCAAAAATTAGCCTTACAGCAACTTCAAACACTACCAACATTAAAGTAACTGTTCTTGACGTATTAACACAGAGTGTAATTCTTGAAAAAGAGAATACACGATCAATAACCTTCACATGTGATAGAGAAACTATGTACCTAGTAAGAGCTAGCGTTCCTGATGGTAAAGAAGCAAGAGTATATGTACTATGTCTAGAACCACTAGATGGTGCTGACGTATTAGTAGTTAATGATGAACCACAATACGAATACTGGATATATGATGATTACTCAAGATACTATCTAGACATAATTGAAGAGTTAGGATATGACTACAACTACATAAGCATAACTGTTAGAGGTGAAATCTATTACGACAATGTTGAAGAGTGGAAACAAGAGATACAGTACTACCCAATAGTTATATGGATAGGAGGGAGAGATGGAGACTTAGGGAGTTACGAAGTTGAAGTATTGAAGCATTACTTAACTAATCGTAGTGGTAACCTAGTTCTCATAGGTCAATACATAATTGAAAGTCTCCACTACTGGTATCCAAAGTTCCTGAACAACTACCTATACATTGATTGGTACGATAATGAGTGGTATCCAGAATACGTAATAGGTGTGTCAGGTGATCCAATAGGTGATGATTTAATTCTCGGCCTAATTGAAGGTGAAGGTGCAGACAACATATATGATCCAGACATAATCACTATACTAAACACAACATATGTAAAACCAATACTAAACTATACAAGTAAAGAAATTGCAGGTGTAAGAATATGGACACCAAACTATAGAGCAGTAGTTCTAGGATTCAGCATAGAAGCCATAAACAAGACAAGCGACAGAAAAGAACTAATAAGAAGAATACTAGAATGGATATACACACCAATACAAGCAGGGTACGCAAAAGCTAATCACTTATGGACATGGGTAGAGTTTCCAAAACCATTCAAAGAAAAACCAGTAGTCATAGCAAAAATAGCTTCAGAATACGGACCAGACCCAGCACATGTGGACATAAAAGGAGTTAACGAGACAGGATTCTGGGTAAGAGTAGAAGAAGACGATACATACGATGGATGGCACACCTATGAAGACATCGCATGGATAGCTATAGAACCAGGAATATATAAGAGGCATGGACTAACAATAATAGCAGAAACATTCAAAGCCAATCACGAGTGGACATGGCACAAATATCCAGTACAATTCAGGCAAAAACCAATAGTCGTGGCAGAAATAATGAGCGAATACGGACTGGACAATTGCCATATAGACGTTAAGGGAGTTAACGAGACTGGATTCTACGCAAGAGTGGAAGAAGATTTACAGAGGGATGGATGGCATGTATATGAAGACGTGGCATACATAGCTATAGAACCAGGACTATATTATGTTAATGGTTATGAAATAGTGGCAGGGAAGATAACGACAAATCAGGAATGGGGGATTGTAAACTTTGTGACAAAATTTGTTGATAAACCCGTGATTATAGCAGAGATAATGACAGAGAACGGAATACAAAACGCTTATGCCGATTTGGCAGAACCAACGTATAAGGGATTCAAAGTAAGAGTAGAAGAAGAACCAGAACTTGACAACATACATGTCGATGAATACATAGGGTATATAGCTATAGGTAATGTGCCATTGCTGGATCTTGGAGTAGTTAGTGTAAATCATGAATGGCATAGGTTTAATTTCAAGGTAATATTTCCAGAAGAACCTGTACTAGTTGCCCAAATTATAAGTGAATATGGATCAGATAATAGTCACATAGATGTCAGGAATGTGAATAGAACGAGTTTTGAGGTACGAATTGAGGAAGACTTACAATGCGATGGAATACATGTATATGAGAACATAGCATATTTAGCAATACTACCAGGTATATACAGATTAGGAAATGGAACTTTAGTTGCTAAGTATGAATTAGTAAATCATGAATGGCGTAAAGTTGAATTCCCAGTTAAATTCAATGTAAAACCCATACTTATAGCAATAGTTATGAGTGAAAATGAAGCAGATAATGCCCATATCGATATTAAGGATGTTAATGAGACAGGATTTTATGTAAGAATTGAAGAAGACTCCTCATGTGATGGAGTACATACATATGAATACGTGGGATATATAGCTATGGAACCGACATTATATAAGGCCAGTGATTTAACAATTATTGCAGGCAAAACGTTAACTAATCACTCGTGGAGAATGGTATACTACCCCGTAATTCTCCCAGAAGATCCCGTACTAATTGCCCAGATAGTCACTGAACTTGGTATTCAGAATTGCCATATAGACATTGCACAAGTTACAGAGGTAGGTTTCAAGGTAAGGGTGGAGGAGGAGGTGGAACTGGACGGTTGGCACGTGTATGAAGAAGTAGATTACCTTGCAATAATACGTAATTAGCCTAAATCATAGTCACAAGTATTTTTAAGATCTCTCATTATATGATCCCCATTGCATGTAGTGATACAGCTCACTGCTTAAAAACGAGTCCATTCCTTTATCTAAACTTGTGAAAATAACGCAAAGGCAAATGCTAGTACTGGGTTTTCCCAGATCCGGAACTACATTTTTACACAATCTATTGCTGAGATGTGGATTACGTATACTCTATGAACCTCTTGATCCCAATATAATCGGCATGATAAATCTTGCTAAGGCAAAAGATTACAATAAGTTAAGATCATTCCTTCCGCATCCCTATATGCGTCCAGAAGAATTAGTAAACATGTTGCAACCATATATTGAGGATAACACATTGTTATACGCGATTAAACGATTTCACCCCAATGTAGGGGGCCATAGATACAAACTACTTTACGATGAATATGCCCTCATAAGGTACCTAACAATACTAAAGAATTTCAGCATGAAAGAGACAAGACTTTTACTATATGTCGATAGGGATTACGTGTTTAAAAATTGGTACATAATATTCATAATAAGGAATCCAGCTGATGTCTACTGTGAATGTACTAAATATTTTTTAGGTCATCTTAACAAACCGCATTATAGAATACTACTAAGTATCGGCAAGAAGCGCATTAAGGAGATATTCGCAGTGATAAATAAGCTGGACTTAAATCTATTTTATAAACCATTATGCGAAGTTCTCTCAACCATGAGACCCGATCTCTTAAAGAATGCGTGGCAATTCACATTGGAGGAAACATTCATACTATTGTGGATACTTGCAAATTACTATGCAGCATCAAGACTAAACAGCGAGAATATCATCATATATAACAAACCCCTAACTTTGTATGAAAGGCTTAGAGTTGACGTCAAATATACACCTGTAGAATATCACAGATTTAGGGAGGAGATACTTTATAGGTTCACTAAAGTATCTGAATTATACGATCTTGAAGATGAATATGAATATCTTTTAAGACTGATTGAATAGTACTTATCTAGCATCAATATGACATATCCTAAGCCAATATTTATAATTCTAGATCTTGATCACTGCCTAATAAGGGGAGATACTGTGCTGATTATATGTACCGAGCTACTGCCTACGCTTAATTTACCAGTAACTAGTAAAATAATCACTAATTTCTTCACAAGATTAGGCCCTCTCTCAAGTATTATACGTGGATTTTTGATCAAGATGAGAGTTGACGCGTTGAAATATAACTTCTTAAAAATTGAAGCAAGTATACATAGTATTGTGGAAAAGTATTTTCATAGTATTACATACAAGACTATACGTTATAGCATCACAAAGATTCTTGAGAAAGTTTCAGAATTAACATCTACCGCTAACTCTCTCTACGTAATAGTAGTCACGGGCACGACAAAATACATAGCAAATGGTGTGTGCATGGCATTAAATTCAATGTTCAAAGATCGTAAAAACAGTCTCAGAAAATATAGGGTGGTTCTCGTAATTGCAACACACATGATAAGTAAACGCAATAAAACTTATATAATTGACGTTTTTAAACATAAACGTGAATACTTGCACGCCCTACTTAACGTTCTTAGAAGATATACGCAAGAACCTATACTAGTAATTGATGATGATAATATTCTCATACGTTGGCTAGAAATTCTTCGAGATAAATTTAATGTGGTAACGGTTCACGTAAAGCGATATTGGCCATAACATTTCTCGAGCCTGGATGAAGATAGACATTGACATGTAAAATATAAATAGATTCACAAGGAATATAAGGGTACTATGAGAACGGACATTATAAGGATTCTACCATATGTAAATTTACTCGTAATAAGAATTGACGCCTTGCTATTAACAATGCTTGAGTGTCTACTCATTAACACAATGATCGTAATAAATCTATTGCAGAAAGAAGCGATGCTTAGTATGTTTCCAGTTGTGTATGCACTTATCTTCTACTATACATACATTGCGGTGTATGCGATAAATTGTATAATGGATTATTCAAGTGATTACATTAAGGCAAGAAGTGACATTAAGTATAAAATCATTCCGACAGTATATTTCAACAACAGGTACATCACTATACCCCATGCAATCATTAGCTTTATAGTTGTGAGTGTACTCTCCATCTTGTTTGATTCTCCGATCTTGATTTATTTAGCAACTATGATATACATCATGGGGCTTATTCACTCAATTTCTAGAAGTAGTTTAAGGTTTATCACGCTGTTGTTCCTAAGAATTCAAAAACATATACTCATGGCTGCCTTATTATGCTTGTTAATGAACTTGGAACTTACCGCTGATCTATTACTTAAGATTCTGATTCTCTTTACTCTCCCCTTCAATATATCGTTTGTTCTGGTGAAATATCACAGAACACCCTTAACATCAACAATGCAACGATTCATAATTGTGATTACCATATGTGCAAGTTTGTTCGCGGTTGGAATAGCTCTATGGTTTGAGGAAGTTACGAAATTTTTCATATATCTAATGGTGCCTCTATGCTTGTCTTACATAATTTCGCGAACACTCTTCCGTGAGTACACATATTACCATTATGTACTTAGACTTGCAATGTTGTTGATATCATATACAATTCTTCATCAAAGCATTATGATGATATTTGTATCGTTTACTTAAAATCACCATCACTAATGTGATACATCCTAATATCATGAGAGTAGTGAGACTTAATGCACGACCAATCAAATATGGGAGAACAAGAGCATGTGTAATGTATAACCTCACTATTTTACTTTCGTTACAGTATCGCATCTTTATCGCTATAGATAGGAATCCAGCACTCAAAGCTCTTATTACGTCGATATTGCAATTACATGGATATTCTTCGGCAATAATATTCCAAAAATCACTATACCTGATAGGTAATACTATGGAGAACTTACAGTTATTCTCATAGCATCTAAGCACAAGCTCATGTCTATCACTCCATATGTAGTTGTAGGTGATGTTGTAATATGCTAACCTCTTAGCAAGTAGAAGAGCTTTTCGTGACGCTACTAAGGCGTATCTTAGTTCTAAAGTGGAGTTTGTCATTATACTTATTGCTGAATAATTACTGACCAGAAACCTTACATAGCAAGTATTCTCGCATATTGAATGATATAGAGGTCTTGTGTCTTGTTGCAAAATGAGCTCTCCCTTATATGCTATGATAAAGTATGTATTATCTACATTACTTACTATGAGTGGTATATCGGTAAGCCTCAGTATTACTTTCTCACCTTTGTGCATTTTCAAATTCATCATCCACGGTATTACTAAGATATAATTATCGCGAACAAGATCAATCAGACTGTTCAAAAGCTTACTATAAGTGCTAGACCTTAATAGTATTATTGTCTCTATCATTACGGGCACATTAGAAGGACACAGAACCGTAAGTTTGTATTTCCCTTCCTTTAAATGTAGCGGCCCTAGAACTGACGATGATAACATCACATTATGTGTATAAAGTATTAAGACTAATTTATCAAGTAATTTACGTTGCTCATTTTCTATAAGTAAAGTACAACTCTTATTAACCCATGGCCCTGTTAAGTATCTTACTATCATCATATAATCATCATCATCTGGGATGTTGAAATATGTTACTAATTTTCCTCCTTTGAGCGAAGTTATAATGGGATATCTTATGAAGTAAGGGTAGAAGCACGTGAACCTTGAGCAGAGGTATGATAGTAACCAGATTGTACCGTAAGGTGTAAGCTTAGCAAATCCATTACTTGGATCAGATTTATTAATGTATCTTATTAAGTCCACTTTAATGCAGTCCTCTATCCTATCACATGCTGATGTAACAAGTTTTCCTAGAGCTCCTTTGATCTCTTCTAAGACGAAGAGATCGCATATAGATCTTAGTGAGTGTAGATTCCCAACCAGCGGATATATCGGCATGCTTGTGATGTTAAGATGAAATAATACATCTAACGTTATCAAGTTGCTGGAGAAATCGCATATAGTTGCGTTGATTGCTGGAATAACTCGCTTACTAACTCTATGCTTACTTTTTAAGGAATATACGCATATAGTCACATTTTGTTGGGATATACATCCTATGCGGTAAAGAGGTTTAAATGCACTAATTTGGTTTACTATAAGAAATTGTCTACCTGTAGCTTTCATTACATTTAGTATAGCATTTTCATCATGTTTCCTGTAATACTTATGCACAATATAATTACGAAAACTGATGTCCATGGTCTCTGTCCCTACCAATATGGATCTCGGTGCTGCAATGTAATAAAATTCAGGTAACCTTATGTCAAGAGCAAGGCTGTCGTTGACAATTCCTTGTAGATTTATGACGTCCGCCTTTAAATCATAACCAATTCTAAGTTTACCGTCGAGATCTCCCGTAAGTTTTTGCCAACCAGTTATTAATGACAAAACTACTATGCATATGACCAATATGAACGTAGTACTAAGTACATACGGTCTAGAAGTATATGTACTACGTACTCTATGCAATACTATTGCTGAGAGACAAGTTAACAATATCATCAAATGCCCAATGCATGCTGTTAAATCAAAGAAGCCGGGATACCTCACTATCCAGATTAAGTTTGGAGGAAGCCAGAGAAATAGGTGCTTAAAGACCTCGCATGTGGACGCATTTAAACCAGGGGTAGAGAAGAGGAGAGAAAATATGTATAGTGTTATACTCGAGATAAGCATATGGACAATGAATTCTCCCTTTTCTCTTTCTCTAAGTGTGTTCAGAATATTTAAACAGAATGCAAGTAATACAAATGGCAGAACAGTATATGCAGCAAGTATGATAGTATATCCTAAGGATCCTAGTGCGGGTAGAGGATGTAGTCTTAACCATGCTGAAGGTAATAATCCTAGCATGACAAAGACAGGTTGCCTTATATTGCACAACTTTTCTGCATAGTCAACTCCGAAGCTCCAATAAGGTCTAAGTTCGTGTAATTGCACGTTAAGCTTCAATAACTGCACCGATAGTAGAGGAAGAAGCCAATGTAAGCTTAAGCCAAATACTGCAAGAATTATAGTAATTGCAACAATAAAGGTTTTGGTATGATACCTTAATCTTGGCTTATATATAATGAACCCTATGATTACTGATACGAATTCGAGCAATATTTGCTCAATAAGTCGAATGTTGTACGATATTGTTATTGATATGAAGATGGCGGTTAAGATTCCCATGATGAGTAATCTATTTGTATGAAACAATACCAATATAAGTACGTAGTTAATCATTAAAAGTACTACATAATTGCATACCCAGTTAGGTGGTGTGCAGTCACGCGTGATTATGGGGTTGAAAAACAACGACACACCCATTAAGGATGATACAAGTATTGCCTCACTTGTACCCATAGTTAAGAATCTCTTGCAAAGAATGTATGATAATACGTAGGGTGTACAGAGAAGGGCGTAATACCTTAAAAAGAATAAGATGTGCTGGTATGTCAACGTATCAGATATCACGTGCAGAAGCACATTTTCAAGAGTAAGAAAATGAAATACATTATCAAATACTGGCCACATAGAGTTCCAATAGATACGCAACGCCAAAAGATTGGGCGGTCCAAGTATGTCTACGTAACGGACAATATGTCTCGGATTATCAATTAACAGATACTTAAGCGAATAGACTGTTAATACTGAGAAAATAAGCAAAATAGAAATATGTTGCAGTAATAAGTTTAGACGAGGTGATTTCAATATCATGAAAAATGCTCTGACAAAAGTATTTTTAAAAATGACTTAATAGAGCCAAATATGATAAAGCTCATGTTGTGCCATGCAAGTAATTCTGGACTTAACTTAGCAATACAGTGTTTGTGAACTGCTATTCTACAATTATTATTATGACAATGTGCGATATAATCTATGAGCTTAAGTTCCATACCTGTTCTAGGTACATAATTAGGACAAAGGAATAGCTTACATTGCTTGAGAATGTTATTTAAGTCTTTATCTAAGAGAACGCCCAAGAGTATTACGTTATCTGGCCGCATAGTATTAATTGAAATTACTTTAGTAATGGTTCCGGCTATCACTAATTTATATTCATTTAAATATCTCCTAGCAACCTTAAATGCTGCAAGGAGCTCAATCATGGGCTTTAGGTTTGTTATATACCATGATGCGACTACACATATAGTACGGCGCTGATGAAACTTCTCGTGAAAGTTTTCATGTTCTCCTTTAGGGCTGCATTGTTTTAATGAAGCTAAGCGTTTAACTGTGGCTATTGAAATCGTAAGAAAACTATCACATTCCTGAGTACATTATGATACATCAAATATAGCAATACGTCTTAATACATGAGTTTTTCGTAGTATCATGCTATATAGGTAATATCATCTCGAAAATGTAAGTATTTATTTCAATTGATTAGATAATGTTTCAACAAAATTTTTAGCAGTACTTGCTTAATAAAATTATACATACACGATTAAGATTATGACATTTTGCTGCTCTTTACATTCTTAACATGAAGTAAAGAGCTTTCAGATAGCATGACCTTACCGATCATAGCAATGACTAAACTGTCTAGTATTTTGTAAATCTATTTTTCATAAAATTTAGCCAAAATATCTCGTATCTTCAAGGTCTTGACTCTTTTCCTAGTTTTGGATACTTTTATCTTAGGTCTGGAAAATATCCAGATTGTTATCTTCGAAGCTATTCAACTAGGAAAACCTCTAGCTGAGATAATTAATATTAATTCTACAGAATAGTATCTTACTTAAATAATGCATGAATGTATATAAAGTTATGAAGATACTTAAATATCAAAGTGTTACTTAGCTATTCAAGTAATTGATGATCAAATTAGTGCTTCTAACCTGTGTTGGCAGTTGCTGATAACCTCTTTTAATGTGAATAGAAATTGCGACTATAGTCGAAATAGAGAACAAGGTGTAACATCGATGATGCAGTGGAGTTATGTCTAATGGTGAATTTAGATCTCGCTCCTGGGTTTTCAATCTTCTCCTTTTAATCTTGTCTTTAAATCTTATTGATATCATAACATCTTCAATAATCTTTGTTGATTATGACTGAAATTATTCTCAATATTTATCCTCTACGTTGTATTGCATAGTTATATTACATGTTGTATCACTAATAACATGCTAAGGCTATATGTAAACTTATGTTGATAATCCGATATCAATTACAATATCGATAATTATCGATATTGATGTAGATATTAGGTACAACGTCCAAGAACCTTTCTTAGAAATTTCTCGGTATCTTTCTCCTACCTTAATAGATACAGTAATTCAAGCCATATGTAGTGAACATACATACATCCGATAAGCATTACCACATTTACTATGTAGAAGGAGAAATTGGAAGGTGGAATAAATAGACTATTAACCACAATAGTCTACTTCTTGGTTCCTAATGAAGCCTTGCGAGTAGTACTTAATTGATGATAACTTAGCAATCAAGTAATAGTCAATAATAAGGATATGAATTACTCATTATCGACAATATTGAGTGCTCTAATTTACATAGGTTTATGAATGTTCATTTCCACATGCATAAACATTACTCTATGCGATGATACTCTACATATTCTTCAAACTGCTTAGACGTATGATAATTGTTATCATTAGGTCTACAATCATAATAGTGTTTCACTCTACTACTACTACATTAGAGAGACAGCAGGAGCGCGATGAGTGCAGCTTTCTGCTTCTTATCTGAAGCGCAATATAGTAATAGAGAGAAAACGTTAGCGTTTTCGAAAATTGAAAGACAACTGAAAGACTACTTTTTAAATCTCTTCTTAAATAACTCAATCATTTCCTCAAATATAAATTCCTCATGTAATTCAATCAATTCTTTACTCATTATTCTTTCTATTGCTTCATTTATAAAATCTCTCTTAAACAACTTCCTAATTTTCCACTCAGGACCTAGGTAACAGCAAGCCTTTGTCTTACGTTGCCAATGTTGAACATATACGTAATTCCTACCATTAACATTAACGATTTTCAAATATCCAGGAAATCCACATCTAGGACATGTAACTCTAACCATAACGTAGACTTAACTATAGAGTTAAATATAGTTTTGGCTACCTGCAAATTAGAAATCTGTTGGTATAGTAGAGATGGGGGGGAGAGTAGGGTGAGAGGTAAAGATAGTAGTAAATACACATCAATAACTAATAAACTTATCGATGATTTAATACGTAATCAACACATACCAAGAATTAACATACCTAAAATTCGTAGAGATGTTGATGTTTACTTAATGAGGCTTAGAGAAACTCTAGAACAGATAGAAGCATTAAGAGAGTACTTATGTCCTGATTGTAAGTTAATCTTCGATGCACATTATCCTGTAATTAAGGATGAAGTCAATAAGTATGACTTTCTGATAAATCTAATCAAGACAATCTTAACTATTGGTAGAGCAGCCTCTCTGAGAGGATAGACTACAGAAGTATTAGTAGCTCTGAGATGAAACCACATGTAAGTAGTACAAACATAGTCAACGATAAGAGTAGATTCAACTTACCTTCACCAATAAGAGCATCGAGTACTGTAGTTAACTTATCAATAAACTCATCGTAATCCCTAGGAAATATTAGTGAATTCAGTATATAGATGGAGATTTCCTGACAAAATTAGCACCAAGAACATGCAAAATCTTTATTACTAGGAACATCATATAAATACTTCATGCCTTAATAAATAATCAACCCTTCACCATCCTCAATTCTGTTAAGGTCTTCTATTGACTTAAGGTAGTTTAACATAATGATGTTGACTATTCTTCAATTCCATACAAGATGAGGTATGTGTAGAGTAAATGCTGCTGCACATAGGCCGTATATTGGTAGCTTCTCCAAAAATCAATCTATGTATCAATGAATGTATTTATAACCGTAAATATACAGTTAGAGTTCTCTCTAAATTCTCGTCAAAATTTCAATGTGCCCCCTTTAATCTTAGAATTCCATACCCCACCCTCAGAAACTACTCAAATCTATCTCCTACCGGTGATACCTATGCTTTGCTAACGTTTTAGATAAGGTTTTTATATAACGTTTTTATCTAACGTTATTAGGTAATTACATGCCTAGAAAAAAGTATGATGATGAAGTTCTTCGAGCTAAAGCACTAGAACTTAGAAGACAAGGTTATAGTTACCGTGAAATTGCTCAAGCACTTGGTTGTAGTGTATATAAAGTCTATGAATTATTATCACCAATTGAAAACCCTAGATCGAGATTGAAACAGGTAGCTGAACTTGCTAGTAAAGTCGATGAATTAAGTAAAAGACTTGATGAATTATTAGCTAAAATTGATGAATTATCAAGAGAGGTAAGTGAAGTTGAAGCTAAGTTATTCAAGTATGAACAAATAGATGCTGTAATTAATGGTATTGAAGAATTTAAGAAGGAAAAGACTAGGATTGAGAAAGAGCTGAATGAGCTTAGTAAGAAATTTACCAACTTGTCCCTAGATGTTGCTAAATTGAAACGTGGTATGAGTTTGATAGAGCTTAGCGCTTATAGGAGAGTTGTACGTAAACCATGTAAATACATAGATGATGAAGGTTATTGTACAATGTGGTATTATCTTAAGAGAATTGAGGGGTATGATATGAAACCGCATTGGGATCCCTATGAGGATAAAATCGTGTATTACTTAAATGTGAAGAAACATCCATTTATTTGCGTAGCATGTCCAACATATAGTCCTAATTAATGTTAAATCTAAATCATATGCAGTAGATTCTAAATTGAATTCTCTACATGATGATAATGTTTATGCATTCCAAATCTACAGGTAGAGGCACTTGATTTAGGAACACTTATAGCTACATCCTTTAAATACCTAGGTATCGATTTAACGTGCTTCTCTAACCATACAGCCCATTTATCACCTTTACCTCTTCTCCAATCCCAAATGAGGTAGAAGATACATAAGGTAAACGTTGTTGTTGAGATTTTTAACCCAAGTTCAAACCAATCTTGAGGAACATACCTAATGACAATAGTGAGATTACCAGTCTCGTTAATCCAAAAACCATTAATAACACCATAAACAGGAATAGATCTAGCTCTCTCAACGAGCTTACCATCCTTATAAACCCTAGCTTCCCAAAGAGAATCATAAGCCTCAGCAAAAACTAGCAGAAATGGTTTCTTAGCAACTACACGAGCTTTCCATAATGTTGGATCTATACGTTCATAGTGAAGAACTTTAACTGGCTTCTCCTTAACCTGGAATAACTCTTCTACAGTTACTTTGGAGTTGGGCGACTTAACAGAGTAAATCCAAACGACATCAAGATAAACGCGTTCTCTAAGAGCTTCTACACGAATGATATGCCTACCTTTCCCGAGGTATATGGGGTCTAAGTAATGGAACGTTAACTTATCAGATACTACCATATAAGTAACATTATCAATTCTAACTTTTGCGCTACCTTTCAACTTCACAGCAACCATATAATAACTTGGATTAATCACTTCAAATTCTTGCCAAGTATAACCACTTGACTTAAGGTATAATAACTCACCATTACTAGCATCAATATCCTTAACAATTTTGGCACTTCTCCTAAACGTATCTGACTCAGCTTCAAATATGTAGATAATGGTCTTATTCTCTAAAAGCTTTTCAACTTCTCTAACAAGTCTATTATATTCCTCAACAGGAATTAACACAAAGATGTTGATAGCATTAAAACCTTTAACATTCTCTACTGTAATGACGTGTCTACCAGCTTCAAGCCTATATGTACCTAAGTCTCTCCACACGAACCTATTCAATTGACTAACCGTATTGACTTCAGCAATAAGTTTACCATCAAGATAAATCCTTATAGCACCACCTTTCTGATTCTCAAAATAACGTACAAATAGTTTATATTCATTTAACCTAGGTACATTGAAAGGTATGTCAAGAGTAATACGCTTAGCATACCTAGTAACATCATAAACCTTAACATAGTCAATCATGATTATGTTAGGTAAAGGCTTATTTGTTAAATGACCATGCCAAATCTGAAGCTGGATATACCTAACCCTAAGACTGCTGGGAACATAATCAAATTTAATAACTTTCCAATCGAAAGTACCATCACCAATGTACTTAACATATTTAACGTTAATAAGTTTCTTACTGAGATCAAACTCGGCTATCTTGATATGGACCTTGTGAGTACTAATACCGTGAATTCTAATAATAAATTGATAGACATGTTGAGGATTAATTGGTATCAATGGCGAATTGACGGTCTTCCAGCCCCATGTGGAATTAAGAAGTTTAACCTTGAGAATGCCATTATTGCAAGTTAATTCCTGTACAGCACCAAATTGTCTACGAGGTGTGTACCTCTTTCACAAGGAACATTCGCTTTGCTTATCGAAATACCATGCTAAAAATAAGTCATTATCAGAAAAATGTAAGGTAGAAGGAATACTAAGCATGGCCCATGTGAATACTAAACCATAATCATAATCTGTCTGCCAATTTTCAACACCGAATCTCTTCAAGTAGGGATGCCATCCCCATGAAGGGGGGTCCGAAGTGAAGCTGATCGACCAGTATTTTGAAGGTGCGTGATGCAAAGTGTATTGACTTGGCCTTATTATGATTAATGGTTTAATGATTGTCTCTCTACTAGAAGACACAATATAGCTTTCAGTGTTATTAATATGAGCCAAAAGAACATACATGTACTCCATGCTCGGTAAGATACTCGATGTGGGACATATCATCTCAATTCCTCTATCTGTAAGGACAATAGCGTCTAAATAGTACTTAAAATCATGCCCTAAGGTGAGAATGGGTATGCTGCATATCCTAATGACATCTGCTTCCTGATCACTATGTATACGCAACATGAAGATGTCGAAAGGCTTGAAGTATTCATATTCATACTCTTGCTCTCTAAAGAGCTCTGCAAGTAAAGATGTGTTTAGTGCTAAGTCTGTATAAAGACAATCAGCCCCATATACCTTAAGGATTTTCGGAATTAATGTATAATAATGTTCTTTTACCTTTTGTTTTACATAGTATTTCGAAGGTACTATGTTGATATACACGTAAGAACTGCTGGTATATCTAGGTTTGAACTTTATGTTGATATCGTATAATAAGACAGATGATCTAGCACAGTAAGCCTTTAGCTGTTCAATCTCTTTTGGGTTAAAGCCTCCTTCAAACCACGTAGTTGTGTACTTTTTGCTTGACAATATGAGTATTAAGGGCGTGAGGGACAATGCAATGAATGCTATAATCAAAACCAAGGATATAGACTTCATCATCAAATTCTTCATGCCTTTGAAGATTTCACCACGATATTCTTACAAGGTATCGTAGGGGCAAAGTATAAGGATAGAATACTAAATACAAATAGTTCAGAGTATGCCGCAATCACTAGAGACGCAAAATGTTCTGGGACCCTAAAGATCCAATGATATGACGGAGGTATTAAAGCCAATAGTAGCAGGTATATAGCGGTAGAAAAACCACTCATGCCTTGCCGCATAACAATACCCATAAGTAGATTCATCACTGAAGAAAGTAAGATAAATCTACTGAGCGGTGAATTAAAAACGTTGATTAAAAGGATTGGAATGGCAATTAGAGCGCCAAAGACAACGAGTTCAAGCGCATAGAACAAACTGGGCAGTTTGACGTCTAAATAAGGCCACCATATCGCATCAAGCGTAAATATGTGCAAAAGGGTGTACGAACGAGAAAACATTTCTAACGTCTCTATAGTTACGATGTAAGGAGGCGTCAATACAACATATTTTGACATGTAAACGCTAGGCAGCAACCAGTAAGAATTTAAACCTGCAAAGACCATTAAAAGCACTAATGTTAGAAGTATTCCACGATAATGAATTTTGTTATCTAAAACTTGAGCGCGAGTATTTATGTCCTCTCTCAGCAACGCAAGGATAAGTAGAGGGACTATACTGATCAACGATATTACAAAGTATCTGATAACACCGAAAGTTATCGTAGCGGTAAGTGTAAATGATAGAAGGATTATGTTACGAATTTGGGAGTAGGCTTTTGGTCGTGCTATTAGACAGATAAGAACATAGTGTAACAAAGGTATACATGATGAAGCGACGATATATGGCATGGGTGGGTATACAATTTTATAACATATAGATTGGCTGAATAGAATAGGGAAACAGCTAAGGAAATCGTTAACTTAAGGTGGAATGGTATATCTCTCCTTTCTACTTCTTCTATTAGGTTGATCAATTTAAATATAGCTACTGAAGGCACTAAAGATGCTATTATGTACATGAACGTTAACACTAACCTTGAATATATGCAGATGTCATTAGTGAATAGAGCGAGGAATTCGTAAAACCAAAATAGAAGAACCGGGTGTACATTTCTATAGGAGCCCAGATCTTCCCAAAAATAAGAATGATGTTTTACCTCAAGGCTTACGGAGGGGTAGAAGTAAACGTCTCTATGCTGAGGTACAAGATAAATTTTGCTCAATAATGGGTATGCCTTGATAAGAGTTATAATTACTGAAAACGTTAACAACGCAAAAATAGCGAAAACACTTTGATGCCTCATGATAAATTATGCTTAAGTAAACTTAGTATTGCACATAATCGTCTACTTAAAACGTTCAAGGAGTATTTCCTCTTAATTGTATCTCTAGCATTTCTTCTTATGTATTCTTTAAGTGTTTTGTCTTTGATTATTGTTAATATGTGCTCATGAAATCTATCTATGTCTGAGATTATAATGTCTTCACCATCCATTAAGTCCAATCCTTCAGCTCCTTTAGGTGTTGAAATTACGACCTTCCCATAAGACATGCATGTAAGAATCTTTATGCGAGTACCGCTACCGATGCGTAGAGGTACTATGCATAGATCAGATGCTAATATGTAGGGTGTTATATCTTTAACGTAGTCAGTAGATATAACCTTACACATATTTGGGAGCTCAAACACCATACTTTTGCCACATTTCCCAACAATAAGGAGTACTATATTTCCATGCCTAACTAATTTAGGGAAAACTTTCTTTAGAAATAGTAACACTGCGTCAAGATTAGGAGAATAGTTGAGACCTCCAATGAAGAGTAACACAAGTTGATCGCTAGCAATACCCAATCTTTCTTTCATAGATCCTACGTCTAGTGATGATATGGGTATCTCAACAACATTAGGTACAACAAATAGGTATTTGGAAGCTCCTATATGTTTAAGTACATGTTCCGCATCTTTTTTTGACACTACGAATATTGCATCATTCAATTTGCATTCAATCAATTCTAAAAACCTAATAGCATATGATACTACCTTACAAGCGATAGCCATTTTATTCCGAATTCTTAGCATTTCATATATGAGGCTATGATATATGTTATGCTTATCGAGGATTGTTAATTTTAATGACTTTAGGAGCCTAAATTTGCGCGCCAATAATAACATTAGCGATGTGAAAAGACCGAGCGTATGACTTTCACTTACTATTACCATATCTACGCCCAATTTATCGAGAAGCTTAATGAGATTGATGCTATATGGTATCTGTATGAACAACAAGTGTAAAAATGTAGGCCAAACCTTTTTGACATACTTTAGTGAATTGATACCAATGATATGAATGTTATCGTAGACAAAGCTCTCATCTCCTAAATGAAATACTACAATTTTACTACAGATACCGCGTAGAGCTTTTGCTAAATTAAGGATTCTAATGTTTGGGCCGGACTCTTCCATGGAAGGAGAAAACGAAATTATCGCTGCTATCTTGAAGTAGTTCGCTTTCTGCTTGAGCATATCGAGCGCCTCCAACTTATTTTTGATCAAGGGATCTTTCAGGGAGAAGAGAATCTGCGTGACTTTATCATCGTTCTTATATAATCAATACCTTTCGCCTTCTCCCTAGGTTTTGCGCGCTTTTCTACGATCAACCAGGGAACTTTAATTAATACCTCATGCGGGATCTCGGGTATGTGGCCATAGATACCAATATTAATTCCGATCCATGTATTTAATGGCTCGCCGAACCCCTCTCCATGATCGGCCGCTACTACGATTCTTCCTGATAACTTATCAATAAGTTTTAGAACATACTCTAAAACTAGCTTCAAGTTAAACATATAACCCTTAATTATGTCTTTC
Organism: uncultured Thermoproteaceae archaeon; assembly: GCA_964390355.1. GTDB lineage: Archaea > Thermoproteota > Thermoprotei > Thermoproteales > Thermocladiaceae > CAYMHS01. The sequence continues at coordinate 22,061 of CAYMHS010000015.1, forward strand.
AGCGATAATACACCATCAAAGTAGAGATCCCAGATCGTAATATCAGATTTTCCAGTGATGCCCAAGGATGCAAGCTTATGATATAGTAGACCCTATCTCCAAGCCCCTTATAACATAAGAATGGGTAATGAGGCTGTATAAAGTGGATAATCATTTTCTTGTTAGGGTACAAGTGGACATATCTTAAAGCAGTTTCATACACATCTTTAAGATGGACAGTATTAAGCTCCGAATCCCAGTGCTCTTTCCAAACCGATACCACCTTAAACACCTTTCCTCTCACATAGACATCAGCAAAGGGATTCGCAGTTACATATATGATGTCTTTCCTACATGTGTTTCTGAATGTATTACTAAGGAATTCAATCGTATCACTTCCAACGGAGTAGATATATGTGAACTTTGTGCTAGGAATGTTTAAATTCAACTCCTTTAGTACTGCACTAAATGCATCATATCGACACGAGTCAAGAATTATTAGATAATCCCATTCCTCTTCCAACACATTAGTACGCCTAATGGCATTTTTGGGGCATGCAATTCTAGAAATGAACCTCATTAATGTGTAATACCTGTAGTACCTTCTCTTACAATTTCTTATAAAGTGTATAATCTTCTCAGGTCTACTTGTTTCAAAAATTCTCTTAATCGTCATCATTACGTTATTTTAGCATCGCTTATTCCTACTGCAAATTAATGCTAGGTATGTTACAAGGCCTTCAAGAAGTTTTAATAATATGGCCCCTATAGCCAAGTTTAAGTTAAGCCAAAAGCGTTTATTAAAGACTAGCAATTTTAGTCTATAGTAAGGGTTCAATATATACATGGCCCAAGCTTTATACCTATTCATAAAAGGTCTAGCCGTCATAGCGTAGTAGTACTTTTTCTTCAACCACCTTGGCAAGGAAAATCCTTCCTCGTGATGTAAAATACATGAACTTATTCTTTCCTTCACATTAAGTCCTATTCTTTCTATTTTATACGATAGCGTTGCTTCCTCGTAGAATACTATATCTTCATTAAATCCCCCTACTTTTAGTGCTAGGTCTCTTTTGAAGAATCTTGGTGATTCTATTGGTGTTCCTGCATAGAAGCTTCTCTCGAAGTCTCTAACTTTGGCCCAATAGCTGTTACCTATTGATCTTTCGGGAATTACTATTCCGCCTATCTTTGGGTTTGATTCTGCTAGCTTAACGCATTCCTCCACTACTTTAGGTGTTAGTTCCATGTCTGAGTCTATGAATAGTACATACTTTCCTTTAGCAACTTTAAGACCAACATTCTTAGCTTTAGTTCTTTCACCACGTACCTGAATAACTTTAGCTCCATAATTCTTCGTAATCTCTACTGTTCTATCTGTACTAAAATTATCAACGACTATGATCTCAATGTTCTTGTATGTCTGTTTCCTTATCGACTCTAAGCATAGTGGTAGTGTCTTCTCTGAGTTGTATGTGGGTATGATTATTGATACAAGTGGTTCATCCATATATTTCACATTGCTAAATGCTTCTTTGTTAAGTCTAGGAGCTCCTTTACGTACCTCCTTGCAGTGCTAACACTGCTTCAGTTTTCTTTAGTTGCTTTGTGATTGGGTCTACTTCAAGTGCTAGATTTTCAAGAGCTGTAACTCCAAGAACCTCAAAATCACTTTCTTCAGCAAATACTACAAGACACGTAGCTTTCTCACCAAGACACTCAATGATAACTTCACCTATCTCACGCTCAATGACTCTACCCTCTATAGTTCTAAACTTTCTCTTATCCATAGGCTTAATACCTAACTCTCTCAATTTATCACACTTAACCCAAGTGTATGTAGAACCTGTATCAACAAGCAAATCTAAATCTAGATACTTGGATAAGTCATGAGATTTGTAGAGTCTTACCTTAGCAATAGTGTACCCCATACTCAAACTTTAAGATTTAAGCTGAATTCTTAACTGTGTCGGTAAACCTTAAATGCTTCTTCGCTATGTCTACTAGCTCCTTTACGTATCTTAGTCTTGCCTTAATCTGTTCAGGTTTAAGTCTTGCTTCATGAAATCCCTCAACATGTATGAAGTATGTGTGTGTCCAAGCATCATATATCTTTTCATTAATTCTCTCACTAAGTTTCTTAGCCGCCATGCCGAGTAACGCTACTGTCCATTTACCTCTCCTCTTAGCCTCCATAACTTCATCAAGTTCTTCAGCTACAGCTAAAGTCTTGATGATCTCCTCAATAGACTTGTATAGCTTTTCGCATGCTTGAACAATGTCTCTATTCATCAACTCCTCACCTTCCCTAAGACACTTCTCAGCAAGCTTTAACCGAGCCTCAATCTCTTCTTTAAAACCTAACATAATGATTTTCGTGATTTCACGCTACACGTGTACTTAGAGACCTCAATAATTATCATCGGCATTTGCGTACTTTTCTAATAACTTTTTGAGCATTACATTATGGTTGAAGAAGTTGAATAGAAAGAGATATTTTTAAAGAAGAAAAATCTATCCTTTAGAGCAATAGGGGTACTACCAATGGTAAGACTGTCACTACTGCCATACCAATGTATGTGAACAAATCACTAAATATCATGATAACCTTCACGTTAAGTATGTTATCAATGCTAAGCGATAAGCATAATGTCCTATATGTTCCATTAACTCAATTCCTTCTTGAAGTACTTTAGTAATTCTTTACTACCCATACATTCTCCAATTGTCTCACTCATTATTGATTTACATTCATACTTGAACCCCATAAAGTATGTAAGTCAAAGCAGGTATTAAGGTTAGGTATTGAGGAAAAATGAGGAAAAAAGCTGTTCTAAGTTAAGTGAAGTCTTAAGACCTATAGTATCAAGATCTTTCTCACGATAAACTACTTACATTCAGTTTAACAGCTTATTGGTATGCTATGGTAGTTTCAACGTAAGGTATGAACGAGAAGTTTAGCTTTTTCAACTTACTTGACTTAATGAGTATTTAAACTGCATTTTCGTTCTCTACCTCTCATAGATCGAGTTTGAGTTAGATGAATTACGCACTGTTAATACTTAAATCCACAACCAAACTAAGGCAATAGCTATAATTGTTGAAGTAATTTCAATTGCAGATAAATTTCTCAAATTTTAAATATTTTCACGAATACAACTATAGCTTGAATACTAAACCAGCTGTAGAATACAACTTCAATTCTACTTAATCTTCTCTCAAGAAAATTCTTATACTTATCACACCAATCTCTATCACGTCTACACTTCTCAATAACTCTACTTAACAAATCTTGAACTCTCCCTCATTCTCCATAAGCTAAAGTGGAAGTCTGACTTTCTCAACACCTACTCTTAAGGTGAAGTCTTGTGATACCTTTAACAAGTTCAGCTTCATCAGGAGTCTAGGAGCATGTCCACTCTGTATTAAAGTTATCCACAATAATTACCTCTATGTTCTTGTAGGTTTGTCTCTTTATGGATTCTAAGCATAGAGCTAGAGTCTTTTCGGAATTGTATGTTGGTATTACTATTGACACTAACAGTTCATTCATGTGTGATGCCCTTAATCACTTTTATAAAGTATTCTGTGGATCTGTTCCAGTTGTATTGTTGTGCGTGTTTAAGTGCGTTTTTTGCTAGTCTATTCCTTAGGTTTATATCTGTTAGTAGTTGTGTTGTGGTTTTTGCTAGTGCTTCTATGTTTCCTGACTCTACTAATATTCCTGTTTCCATATGCTTCACTGAGTCTTTTAGGCCAGGTACGTTGTAGCCTATTACTGGTGTTGCCATAGCGTTTGCTTCTAGTACTACTAATCCGAAACCTTCTCTTACACTTGGCACTACTAAGATCCAAGCTTTCTTTAGCAATTCATACTTAACTTCTTCAGTTACTCTTCCGAAGAAAACTACCTTATCTAGTAGGTGCATCTTCTTAACAAGGTTTTGTAGTTTCTCTCTATACGGTCCATCCCCTACAATCCAAAGCCGTGCATCGGAAACTTCTTCTACAACATGTTTAAACGCACTTACTGCATGGTCAGGTCTTTTTGTCTTTTTTAATCTACCTAAGTAAATTATTGTTGGTATTTTCTCTTTCTCTGGAATTCTATCTAGTGGACTTATGTTAAGTCCGTTCGGCACAATATGTACTTTTTCGAAACCTAATTTTTCTAAGTCTTTCTTTGTTGACTCGGAGACTGTTATTGTTGGTACTTTTCTGTACATTCTCAACACTTTTGGTTCTAGTAAATATCCAATCCAGGATATTGGTGGTTTTATTCCTAGTAACCAGTATTCACGCATTAATTGATGTATTAGAGCTACTACTGGTTCTTTGACGTATCTTATGGTGAAGAATGGTACTGAATTTATTTCATCAATGACTATGTCTACTTTCCCTCTAAACTTCTCTTCATATATCTTTCTTGCTTTTATGTATACTGTATATGTTCCTCCATCTCTTATCACTTCAATTCCATCTATAATTTCGTGTGGTGATAGACCATTTGGTCTACTTGTAATTATTGTCACTTCATGCCCCATCTTTACTAATCTCTTAGCTATTTCGAAGGTATAAACTTCTGCTCCACCAGCTTCTGGATGCTTTACGCATCTCCAATTAAACCACAATATTCTCAATGTTTCAACCATTGTTTCTCTCTTCTCACTATTAAATCGTTAATACAGTTACCTTAGTACGTGTATTAATGCTAGCTCAATCAGTGCTGCTATTCCCCATCCTATTATTCCTAGTGTTCCTAGTATTTGCCATGTTCCAATTATGGTGAATATCTGTTTTAATCCTGTTGATGATGTTTCAGCAATTATTAATCCGTGTGGTGTTAATTCTCTCCTTAAACATGCGTATCTTATTAGTAGGCTTGGAATTAGTGCTGCTATTCCTAGTATTGGTGCTGTTAGTTTTGCTATTATGGCTGCTATTGTGGCTATTGCTATGTACTTTATTGTGAAGTATTTTGAAAGTTTCAAAATGTCGAAGATGTAGTTTATGTATTCTTTCACTCCTAGTTTGCTTGTTCCTGAGCTTCTAGGCTTGAACGTGTAAGGTATTTCTATGATTTTTAAGTTGTCGTGGCTTGTTAATACTTCTAGAAGTATTTTGTATCCAGAGAGTTTTGTCTTGATTGTTACGTATTCTCTCCTTACTGCGAAGAATCCACTCATTACATCTCTTACCTTTCTCACCTTGGGCAACATTAACCATGCAAGTATTCTTGCACCCCATGACACTACTTTTCTCCAAGTACTTAATCCTAAGTCTTTACCACCTTTTACGTAACGACTAGCAATGACTATATCGTAACCTGATTCTAACTTCTTAACCATTTCAGGAATGAATTCTGGTGGGTGTTGTAGGTCAGCATCCATTACTACGATGTATTTTCCTGAAGCGTTTTTGAATCCTTCAATTACTGCACTTGCAAGGCCTAGCTTGCCTGGTCTGACAATTACTTTTATTGGGTATTTCTTGGATAGTTTTTTAGCTATTTCGGCTGTTCCGTCAGGGCTGTTGTCATCAACTATGATGATTTCGTAGTTTATGTGGTTTAGTGCTTTATGTATTCTCTCGAGTAGTGTTGGTATGTTTTCTGCCTCATTATATGTTGGTACAATTATTGAGACTAAAGTCATAGCCCATACTTAATGATTAGGTTTTCTCGTCCTGTACTGTGTTGGAGTGTTGATGTATATGCCTCACTATACGTCATCGGCAATTACTTAATCTACTTCACCTTTTTAAACATTATCAATACGTTAGAATTATTTAGAGAACTTTAATCAACGTTACTGCAGGCTCTTTTTACTCTTGTATTGAGGCTTTACTTAATTGAGTCATATCATCTTGAGCGTATGGCGAATTGCAAGATATGAATTGAAGACTTGATGAGATTGAGCATTCTCAAGAAGTTGAATTAGTATTTATTGTTAAATGTGGTGATTTGGATAGTATTACTATGGGTGAAGAAGATTAATTATTTTGTTTCTTCTTTACACTTTTTGATATTAGGTAGGCCTTTATGTATAGGCCTGTTAAGAATATTCTATAAGCTTCTTCTGTACCATCTTCTTTCCACCATTTCTTACCAATTTCGATAATTTTTTCAGCTTCCTCCATAGTTATGTCTTTAGGTTCTTTTGAGAAGACTTGTTTAAGAAATTCAATATCTTCTCTACTTAATGGGTTGGTTAGAGAAATCATAGACATTACTTTATGTGCTTGAGAAATTAAGTACTTTACTTCTCTTTCCTCAATACTACCTTTTAAGCGTCTCACTGTGGATAGCTTTTATTATTTTTAGATGTTTTTATCATTATTTGTAACAATACATTTAGAGGATATATTGTTACTGTTAGTATGGTTAGGTATTGATTCAGTATGAGAGGACTAATCCCCGAGGAGACGCAAACGCCCGGGGAAACTCCGGGAGCAATGCTCCCGGAGTTGTAAAGTAGATGAAACTTAGAAGTAAGGAATGATAAATATTCGAGAATGAATTTCTTAAATATATTTAATGCACCTACATAATCACGGTCAGCCCTATATTCACATCTTGGACAATAGAATACTCTACCATTTTTACATTCTTTAAAAACATTGTAACTTTTGATTAACTTACCTTCACTTCCACATCTTGGACATGTTCTAGATGTTCCTTTTTCACTAACTCTAACAAATGCAATACCTACACGTCTACATTTATATTCAAGATATTCTCTAACACTTCTTGGAAAAGCCATATTAAGTAATGCAGATAATTTACTAAAACCAACAGGTGGTTTATAAGTATCTAATTTACCAACTACAACAACTTCACAATCATATAGTAATGCTAATTTAACTATGAAAGTTGATACATAATGCTTAAGCTGATAGACAATATTTCTTATCTTCCTCCATTTTCTATAGAATTCCTT
>CAYMHS010000016.1:0-13084 GCA_964390355.1 uncultured Thermoproteaceae archaeon
TGAACTTGTACTTGTTAATAAGGCAGAAAGTATATTCAAAAATTTTCATGTAGATATTTATCAAATATTTAAGAAAATAAAAACGAAATATAATGTTAACAATATCAGTATTAGACAAGACCTACATTACAGACCTTAATTGAAATTGATGGAATAAGGATAGAATTTGTTAAAGGTTATTGTAATCCATTATTTTGTAAAAATTGTAAACAATTAAGACTAAGTCCAGACAGATTATTCTATACATGCATATATGGTGGATTAAAAATAAACGTGCTCGAATTAATAAAATCTAGAAATGAAACTGAACTTATTGAAAAATTGAAGAAAATATATACATTAAGAAAACTGAGATTTCGCATATAATAGAAAATACTTAATCATAAATCAGCAACCTACCCTATCTTCATTACAAGAATCTGAAAACTGAGACATCATCATGATTATTAGGGGAAGGGCCCAAAGCAAGCCTAGTCATAGACCCTCATTAGAGGGTCTCCTAGGCTCTAAAGAATTCTTAAAGAAGGTATAGAGACTTTAAAAATCAAACCGATGCTGAACACATTTGCGTAGAATTTACTAAAGGAAAGATCCATGGACAGGGTGAATAAATACATGATGTAAGGACAACTATCAGAGAGCATGACACTCACGATATTGATTATCAAAGCTAGTTCATTACGCTTATCGTTAGAGATTTCTGAATTTTTACTTACAATTTCATTTCTTTTTACTTGGTAGTGCTGATATTTCTTTAGTAACTTGTTAACGCTTAGTGACTTCATAATTTTCTTCTTTCAGTTTTTAAATTCATTTCTAGATCTTTCAATCTTCTAAATAACTTCATTTGATGGGACGATCCTCATAACATTATCATTAAGTTTAATGATTACTTACTTAAAAGATTAGCTCTTCAACACTAGTGATTATTAAAGTAGGTAAAGTTCTATTTTCCTCTAACTTTCCAGTTTTTGAATCTATTTATAACCAAGTTTTTCAAGTACCGAAATACCGAGAAGTACATCAACACCTTCAGGTAATTAAGTCATTTAGAACTTCTAAATCACCCTAGTTACACTACCATATAACTCAATCTCATAAATGCCGTATCTAACCTTACTCCTCTACCATCAGATAACCATCTAGATCTTCTATATCTAAGCTCAATATTTAACTTTTAAGGGTTTAGTGATTACATCACCAAAAATCCCGTATTAACTAATGTCCTTAAGTCTAAAAACTTAGACCTATCTGTAGGATTGTAATTCTAAGTTCAACGATAATACGATCCATGACATTTTACCATACTTTAATGATATTAATAACTTTTCAATATGTGAGAGATTATATTTTGAACTAGCCTATAGTTTATGTCATGCATTAAAGCTATCATCTCTGCTTTACTGTCCAAATATTATTCTTACTCTAGAACGTACTTAACTGGAGAGTTGCATAGTGCCCTACGTAAGTCGTTTCGCAGTTGCATTGTTGACAATACTTAAATAATAGATGCCTATAATTACTACATGGCTCTCGAACATTCTTATGTTAAAGATGTTCAGGAACATGAATCAATTATCATAATGCTTAGGTTATTAGCTGCAATGGATAATTTCTCATACGTTGATAGATTAAGTAATGCTGTCGATATTGAAACTGCTAAACAGTCTTTAAGAGAGGCTTTAAGGGTATTTCAATCACTTATACGTGGAAGAGATGTCAAGAAAATAACTTTAGACGATAAGGAGTATGTAGTTGTTTATGAGAGTATTGAAAATGCAACTACTTTAGATATTAAGAATAGACTATATGGTGGTGGTAAGTACAGAGTTGTAAAAATTGAGGAAAATAAAATTCAATTTATATATCCTATAGATAAACTTACATTTCTTGAAAAAGATGTTGAAAAATTAATCAGCAAAATAGAAGAGAAAGGTATCGTTATTGCTAATACTTTAGCAACTCTTGCTCTCGCATGAAGTGATAGTATGGTTTATCTTTCTCTTTCAACTAGAGTTAGAATGAATGTAGAATCTAGAAATATGGTTGAAAGTGCAGGTAACTATATCAGACATAGGAGAGCACCAATCGTTATATGGGATAGAACAACAAAGCAATATGTCATAAGGTATGTACCTGCCATATCCGGCGAATCAATTGCACATGGATTTCAGAAAAATCTTGCAGAAATTGCTAAGAAAATGGGTATTAAAGAAGTGTGTCCGCTATGTGAACAAGGTATCTTCATTAAGAGGGGAGTTCCAGATCATGCAAGAGAAATAAAGAAAAGTCTCGGTAACATAACAAGTAAGGAACTTGCTCAAAGATTCGAGGAAGAAGTAATTAAGAGATGTATTGTCGAGGACATTGGAGGCTTTATGTTCCCAGGAGAATCTGATGATAGATTTCCTGTAAAGAGAACTTCAAAAATTTCATTTGGTTACATAATTCCTGCTATTGAAGATCTTGTAGCTACTTTAGAGCCACAATTTCATGCACGTCAAGATCCTGACGTTCAGAGGGGTCAAATGATTTATTACAATGAGGTTGGTTCTGCAATATACGTGATTCAATCTGGTATTGAACTTTCAGGAATAGGTAAAACATCGATGTTTGAAGTGAAGCAAGTAGTTTCTAATGAGGATCTTAAGAGAAGAGTTAATGCAACACTTAAAGCTTTATACTTAACGATCGGTCTTGGTAAGTTCGGTGCTAAAAATGCTAGATTTGAACCTGATTATCAAATAAAGTCTATCGTAGCAGCTATAAGTGAAGCTAGATTGAACGTAATTTCAGGACATAGTGTGAGGTATCTAATTGAGAATTATGAACAAGTTGAGAGATATGCAAAAATTGTAGGTACATCAGTAACTTTACTGTACTATGCTGATAGAGATGAAGAAGAACTTTTAAGAAAACTTAGAAAATCATTACCTGAGTCTAGAACCATTAATATCAAGAGTATTGAAGGTAATGAGGTTTCAGTTAAAGTCATTAAGACAAATTCAGTTAATGAATTTTTTGAAAAACTGTTCATCGAAGTGATGAGTATTATGAAGTTCTAGGTGAACTCATGACCTTAAAAGCTATTAAAGTACTCGCTGAATTTCAATGGGGATTCTCAGTTAGAGTAGCCGGCACATCAGCAGCATCATTAGTATACTCAATACCACCACCAACTACACTAGTAGGTGCTTTCATGAAAGCATTAGCTCAATATCTAACTGACAAAGGAGTATCAAATCTTGGTGAAAGCTATCTTGAAGGACATAGATTAGTCAGTAGTGCTGAAAAAGCACGAAAAATAATCAAAGCGGCAACTGCTAGATACATACCCGAAACTACAGTACCACTTGATCATGGTGATATTCTAAGAATGGAAAGAGGGCCATATACAAGATGGAAAGATGATATCTCGAGATGGTTTGGAATTTCAGCTTTTGGTAAAGTATATTATCCACGAGGTTTAATTGAGATAATATATGTTATTGATCTAAGAGAAATTGAAAAAGTTTTTAAAGTCAAGCTAGAGGATAAGGATCTATTTAAAGCTCTATGGAACATTACATGGATTGGTAGTAAGGAAGGTATTGTAACAGTTAAAGATGTTGAACTTGGTAGTATCGAACCGGTAGTGACTATAACTAAACCATTATATCACTATTTTCCCAAAGTCGCTATTTTAGAAGAGGGTATATCAGGAAGCTATATAATCACAATGATGCCGAGGCTTGATGTTAGAGCATATACGTTTGGTGAATTAGCGATAACGCAATTGCTTGAGGAATATATAATCCCAGCAAAATCATTAAGACCATTCATACCTGACGCTGTATATGTTACAAAGTTATCAAATAGCGGAATAGCATATAAATGTGCATTTAGAGGTGAAGAGATATTCGTAATATGGAGAAAATGAGGTGAATTTATGACAGTTACTGTAAGAATTGAATTACCACCCGATGGTTATCTACTAAGATACTACCTGGCAACAGCTCTAACATATCTTGCATGGTATTCCGAAAGCAAGATAACGATACGTGGAGATATAATAAAGATTTCCTGTCTTAATGATAACGTGCTTAAAGTTGGGTTAGAGATGCTTATATATGATGTTATTGATAGAACTTACGGAATTGAACCTCCCATACTTGTTGCAGGAGATAAACAAAGACTATTGAGAGGTGAATTGTCAATAAAATCACCTAAAGGACAATATCTATACTCTAATGCTATTGTTCTAAGACCATTAATGGAGGAGTTAAGATTTGAGAAGATAGTTGAATGCTTAAAAAGGTATGTGGATTATGTAAAGTACAGTGTAAGTAGTTATTCAGAAGAACTCAGTAAGTGCTTGGGAGTATTTAGTAAACAAATCATTAAAATTAAGCAGAATAAGGTAAGTTATGATAGAAAGAAGAGGCAAATTAATATCAAATCCAGTTATGATGAGATTTGGGGTTACATAAATGATGTACCTGACCCTAAAAATCTTGATTTAATAGCTCCATTAAGTTTCATGACTTTAGAGTTTCTTGAACATATACGATCCCATGGCGCTACTGATCGTTATGAAATACGAGACATGAGAGTTGGCTTACATTCAATATGTCTATCGCTGCTAGGTGCATGGCTATCTAAGTTTTACAGAGATAGGCAGACAGGAATAGCGCATTACGTATTCATCACACCTGAAAGGATAAATTATGTACCTCTTCGAATCATTATTTCAAATCATCAGAAAGCTACACAAGAGATCCGTACATTAGTACGTGAACGCGAACTATCTACTTACCAATTACTGACATATTGCTGTTTGAACATTCCAGGAGTTGAAGATTTAATATACGTCACGATTCAGGAGGGTACCGGTTATAGGAATGAGGTTTTGAATGTTATGAGTTTAGACGTTAAGCCGTTGGTATTGTTTGCGGAGTTATTAAGATTAAGTTCAAGAGATACACTTGATAAGTTATTGAGTATAGTTAAGAGTCAAAATGTTGGTGCTTATGTGAGTTCAAAACTTATCGAAATACTTCAAATTCCTGATGAAGTACAATTTGTTCAGAGACTGTATGACATTTATAGAATTATCGAGCAATATTGGAAAGATAATGAAAAGAGGAATTTTCGTCTCTTAACTACTTATGATAAGCAAGTATTAATGGAAGCTCTTCAAAATACTAGGAAGATCTTAACTAAGATAGGATTATGAATTGACGTGATGTCTATGTTATGGATTGACTATGTTAAGCACTATTTCCCTCATGGTAAGCTCAGATGCGGAATAGAATATCTCATTAGCCGTATTGAGAAGTGTGTAAATGAGACTAAACCTTTCGTTATAATTTCCACGTTACCTACAGGTTATGGGAAATCCACATTAACGTTACTTCTTGGTTCAATAATTGAAAGATCTGGATTTAATGAAATGTTTGAACGAATAATTCATTGCATACCGACTAGACTATTGGTTGAGAATTTAACTATTGATGCAAGACAAAGATTTGGTATTGAAGCTTATGGGCAATGTATGACCATAGATCCCTTAATAAAATCTCCAGCATTCTTACCAAGTCTTGTATTTACAACTTATGATTCTTATGTCTTTAACTTCTTTAAATTACCATTACCTGAAATTTCCAGAATAATTCAAAAGTCAAAATTTGGCTATATTGGACATTATGAAATTCCTAGATACGCTATCTACAGTGCATTAAACATATTTGATGAGTATCACTTATTTACTCCAGGAGATTCAGGAGATTATGATGAAAGGTTAGAATACAGAGCTTGGGTTACGTTATCTAGAATCGTAATACAATTACTACGTTCAGGCGCACCAATCATTTTAGAAACAGCTACAGCTATTGATTCAGTAATTAACTACCTTAAAGACCTAGTTAATATGTATAGACTTTCACGAATGGAGAATCTCTTCATTAAATATGATGCGAAGAGTAAATCAGGAATTAGTGAATATGGGAATGAAGTAATAGTTAATGATGAAGATTACACTAATGCTGCTATTAACAACGTTTGTATACATACACGTTTAGAGAAGAAGCCTATCATATCTGCTGTAAGAGAACATCTTATCAATAGGAAAGCTTCAGGGAAAATACTTATCGTATGTAATAACATTAGAGATGCCGTAAAGATATATGATGAAGTTTCTCAACACTATGATACGGCACTTCTACATTCAAAGTTTACAGTTGAGCATAGAGAGAAAATCATTAATGAACTGAATAAGAGGGAAGTCGTAGTTTCAACTCAAGCTATTGAGGTTGGTGTAAATTATGATTCTGATATATTAATTACAGAGATTGCACCTATAACATGTTTAATTCAAAGAGCTGGTAGGTTATGTAGAGATTTTGAAAAAAGACAACGTGAAGGATTAATGGTAATAACGTATGAAAGTAATAAATTTAAGAATAATACATATGCGGGCATCTACAACGCAGATGTAGTAATGAGAACAATTACTGAATTAGAAAGTGAATTATTGAAGGGTAATATGATTGACTGGAAATTACCATTCCATGACAACAGGAAATCTAATGGAAAGACCTACATTAGTTATCTAGACGTAGCTAGAAAAGTATATGCCTTACACGATATTTCAAAATTTGTGCATGATAAAGAATATTATAGATTTAACTTACAATTAAGAGCTATTGATGAAGCGGTTTTATTGGATAGTAGACATGCAGAAATGTTTTTAGAAAGAATTTGTATGATTATGAAGAACGATATTACAATACCTCTGTATATTCCAAAATCTGACAATTTAAGCAGAGAGATTGAAGAATTAAAGAGCTATAGAGATTTAATTCAAAGATGCGTACCGGTTGAGTTATGGCGTTTAGAAAAAGATATTCTACACGTTGAAGATGGTAAAGTTAAATGCATCGTTGAAATTGAAGATCATTTCTATCTCCATGAATCTGAGAGATTGTATGAAATGATCAAGAGAATACAAACAAAGGAAGAGTATAGTTGTAATTTAATTTCATTTGTTGAACGTGTTGGTGATAATTGGTATTCTTTGGTAGCTTTAGTAGCTAAACAAAATACGTATGATGAGGTAAGGGGACTTAAGGTATGGTAAGCCAATATTTGCATAGAGAACCACTTGCATTTTATAACCAAGAAATGAAAACAAGAAAACTACAACCTGAGACATTAAGAGAACATATACTAAATACATTTAATGAATTTGAGGGAGTGTATGGAGATAAGTACTCCACATTAATTGCTAATAGGTTGCTAATCACATACGATTTTGAAATTGAGAAAATGTTAAATCTAAGAAACTTAATTGCTCATTTAATTAAGTTCATAATTTCAATGCACGATATTGGAAAGATACTTAAAGTTTATCAGGTTCAATATGGACTTGTTGAACTTGGATTATGCAATCGCAACAAAATGACATTCATTGGACATGAGATTTTTAGTGCATATACCTTACTAGAATTCATTACTGAAGTCCTTAGACGAGAAACCCAACAGGAGCATGAGTTAGTAGAAGAAATTGCGGCTACATTAGCATGTGGAGTGTTAGGTCATCATGTTGCTATGAGAGGATTACTGGATGACTATGTTGGTTACATTATGTATATTGAGTTTGAAGATCTTATAAATGAGATAATAAAGTGTATAAATGTTCAGAGAAATGAGTTGTTAGAAGCTGAGCAATCACATATAGACATAATCTTACAAGTCGCTAAGGACTTGTTAAGTAGAACTAACTTATTGAATCATTTCAATTTGCTTAAGTCAAGTATTGAAAGTTTCAAGAAAGGTCTTAACATTCAGAAAATTCAGTTAGATATTAAGGCAAGAATTCTACGAAGAGCTAATAAACTTTATATGCTTATCACTGCTCCATTGAACTTAGTTGACAGCTACATTTCACAACTTGCAAGAGAAGGACAAATTCGTGAAAAAGGTTTAATTAGAGAGTACTGTCTGCTCAGACATTCAAGGACAAAACATATTTCTCACGAAGCTTAAAATAAACTTCAATCCTTATTTTAGAATTAAGATCATTTAGGAACTTATCAATAATATACTTGTAATTTCTATACTATATTTCTAAGCTAATTCGTCCGAAAATTTCATAAAATTTCATTGGTAGTTTTTAAATGATCTTTATAAAAGCTCTTAATCACTTCATAATGTATTGGTAATTGAAATGTTGTTTAAACGTTAATCTGAGACTCGTCTTTAAGTACTTCTACCTTATTCTTTCAATCCGTTAATGGTTTAAGTAACTACTTATGTTCAAGCAGTACTTCATTAACAAATATCATTATTTTAAAATGGATGTAAGAACGTTTTTATAAAATCGCACATTTCAGGTGGATAAAAGATAAGAGGTCAATCTTTGCAGTACCTACAGTACCAGCAATTTCTACATTTACTAACCTCCTTTACTATTCTTGGTACGTATTTTCCTGATAATACATTCCCTATTTCAATTATTGAATTAATTACTTGTTTTCTAATCTCATCATTTAAATAAACTTCAATCAATTTATCATTCTTAACATAGTATAGGAATCCCTTATTTACATATTTACCAAATATTTCTTCAAGACATAATGCATAAGCCATAAGTTGTGCTTTATGATGAATAGGTACATAATTATTTTCAAAATTACATAACTTAATTTCAACAGGAATAACATCTTGATTACAAATTAATACAAGATCTAAAATACCTGATAAGCCATATCTAGTACTTTCAACCCTAACTCTAAATAATTTCTTACAGTTTCTAAATCTCCATTTTCTAAGAAATAGTTTCCTAATTTCTTCAATTTTAACTAATTCGTTATGTAGTTCCTTACCTTCGATTAAATATTCAAATTTTGGTTCTTTAATATTCATGTAGAACATGTAATATACAATTCTTGGACAGTAAAACCATTGTTTAATAATTACGATAGGTAATTTATTATGCACGTAAAGTTAAACTCAAGAAAAAGCTTATTAAAATTGAATACTTTACAAGTACTGCCATACTCTTGCAAGTTATCTTGAATTTAATTTTCTCTCAATTTCTTCAGTAATTTCTAATCTCTTAATTTCGTCAAATGTTTGACTTAGTAATGATTCGTAAATTCCTGAAAATTTCTCAACGATAATTAATCCTTTAGTTAGTATTTTCAATTTGAATTTTGGATCTAATTCATTTAATGGAACGATATCAACAGGAATATTAATCTTATCTTCAATTTCTGAACAGAGTTTTGTAAGATAATTCAAATCATAATCATCATCTAAAGTACATATTGCAATATCAATATCTCTAAAACTTGATAATTCAATAAAACTACCAAAAATTATAGCTAAAAGGATCTTATCATATCTTGACAATACATTCTTAATTTCATTAACTACTTTCTCTTTCTCTTCAGGACTAAGTTCATAATACTTAAACTTGTAATCCAACATGTTCACAAACCCTCTTGATGAAATTAATTATTTTTGTAAAATTACTTTTAACATTTCTATATATTTCCTCATCATCAATAATCCAATATCTATGAACTAATAGATTTCTCAACTTAACGAGACTAATAATATCGTTTAACTCATCATTTTTAATTAAGTTTCTATCTCTTAAAACTTGAAGACTTGCCTTTAATGTTTCAGGTTTTAATCTAATACCTTCACTTTCACAAATTCTTCTAGAAATATGTAGTACAAAATTTACCAAAGCTTCAACAATAACAATAATGAAATATCGAATAGTCATTTCCTCACTTTCAGATAAAGTTTCAAAATCTTTTGATGCATATTTAAGTGTCTTGTCAACATAATCTAAAATCTCTAAGTACAATTTTTCAAGTATTGTTTATCAATAATTTCTCCTGAATTCATCTTAGACTAATCAATTAATGAAAATTTAAGAAATTCTATTCTTTTTCATACGTATTATTGTTTCAAGAATTAAAGCATATATCTGTACCTTATTACCTATTTCCCATATTTTCTCATTTCTCTTTTTCTCACCAAGGTCTATTAAGTAATTACCAACCTCATTAATTATCTTAATATCATTAAAATCAACTTCGTTAGGATCTTTCTCAAATATTTTCATAAGTTCTTTCCTTAAATTCTCAGGTAGATAATCAATAATTCTCTCCGATGTATGTTCTAGAATTAAGATCTTTAACGTGTTTAATAAGTCTAAAGCATTTAGAATCTTTTTCCTAATTAAAATTTCGCTAATTGTTAAGGTAGCGAGTTTTAACTTTAAATTAACATTCTTAATATCTTTATATACTTCTTGAATTTCTCTATGTAAAGTTCTAAATCTGTGCTCAATGTATGGAATTAATGATCCGAGTAGTATACCTACTACTAAACTTGCAAATGTAAGCAATGTTGTGAGTGCCTCCACGTTAACATTAAACTAACATGTCATTTAAACTTTTCCTTACTGCAAGAGTCTTAGCAGAATTATAATAGCGTAATATGAAGAGATTTTTCACTTTATAGTATGGATATTACGTTCTCATGCTCTATATTAGTTTGTTGTCCGATTTCTATTCTTGATACATATTGTCTCCGTGATAATTTAAAAATTTGTATGTTTCCATGCGCATTCTTCATAGTTTTTCTAAGTTTTATTTCTAGATCTTTAAGTAAATGACTTGGTAATTTACCTATAAAGGCACTTTTTTGTATTCTTTTAAATCCGTATTGTTTTAATATATTTGCTACATCGTTCCTAATATCATCTTCTGATATGTCGTATATTACAAGTATTATCATGTTATTTTCACCTTAACTATATCGAGAATACCGTTATCACGGATGTAATGTACTAATTGTTTGACTGTCCTATAAATTAAGGTTTCATACGTAATATATTCGTCTTGATATTTTATTCTTTTTTGTAAAGTTTCATTGAATAGTTTTACAAGTTCTGCTCTATATTCTGGTTTTAATCTTCCATTTTCAATCATTTTTAATACATATTCGTAATTTCTTGAAAGATACATTATGAAATATCTATCAATTACTATTGGTCTAAAGATTTCCATAACATCAAGTACTAAACTTGGTCTTCCTGATCTATCAATATGTAAATAACCTGCATAAGGATCAAGATTCATAATCATTAATGCTTTAAAACATGTATTTTTTAAAAGACCATAACCGTAATTTAATGTTAAATTTACAATATCATTACTTTCAGGATTTCTACCTTGAAAATTAAGTTCAGATGGAAGTATTAATTTAATAGCTTCCCAATATTTTCTTGCAGCATTTGCTTCAATAATCATAATTTCCTGTCTAGTCTTGTCATTAATTTCAAATGCTGATAGGCTATTCAATTCGTAAATGTACTTTTCATGTTCTTCAGTGAGTATTTTAAGTTTATCATGAATTAAACTTTGTCTTTTAGATTTAGCTAAATACTTAATAACTTCATTTTGATTAGAAAGTTTTGATAATATTACCCATTTAGCAATTTTGAAACCCCTTTCATTCATGAAAGTTAAGTATTGCATTCTCTTTGTTTCAATTGTTCTTGATGTCCATGATGGTTGAAGTCTAGCTATTACTTCACCTTTATGATCTAGAAAAACAATATCAATACCAAGTCTTGAAGCTACTCTAACTGCTTTTGAAGTAATAGCAATACCACTAGTAGTTATTATTATTTGCTCAATTTCTAATGGTGAAAATTCTTGAACTTTCTCACCATTTTTTGAAATTACAAATAATCCTTTTCTAAAACTTAATTTTAAACCATAACCACTAATAGTTATAGTCTTCATAAATTAACACCTTTACATACATGAACGTATGGACAAGTTTCTGAACAATTTCTAGCAATTCCAGGATCTTTACCTGTATAGATTATATCATAGACTTCATCTCTAAGATTAAGAAATTCACGTCTAACTTCATTACCTAAATATATTGGTGTAATACTTATTCTTGGAATAAACTTATCATTTCTACCTATCTTATCAAACCATATCTTAACAATTAAAGCATAATCTATAGGTATTTCTAGATCAGATTCTATAGCAAGCGCATAACCTGCAAGTGCAGTAGAATAGTTATCGATGTTGGTATTAAAGCCATTACTAAACTTAAATTCAATAATCACGTTAGGCATAATAGCATCGATAATAAGTTTTCTAGAAAGACCTATAAGATAGCCATCAATATGAAATTGAGATATTTGTGGAATTACTTGACCAATAATAGCATCAGCACGAGTATCTACAAGTTCAGTAACTATCTTCTCAACTTCACCAGAGTAATAAAGAACAACATATTCATAAAGACTTAACGCTTTACTAATAATATCTTTAACGTAAATTTCATTAAAATTAACATTACGAAGACTTAATAAATATTCAACATTATCTTCAATTTTTCTAATAGAAGCACCACTTAACAACTCATCAATAATTTCTTTACCTCTATATCCAGAGTATACAAGTTTTTTAACATCTTCAAGAACATTATAAAGAATATTATGAAAAATCCAACCCTCAATGATTGGCCTAGTTAATTTACCCTCAATTTTAAGAACATATTTAAGATAAACATTTCTAAGACTATTACAGTATAGGTAAGCAAAATCGGAAATACTTACACTCTTATAAGCTGGTGGTTTTACAGGTTCTTTATACCAAGACCAACCTCTATAATCATCAATAACAGGATCTTGATAAGCTCTTAATCTAAGAACTCTAAGATATTTAACAAGATCACGAAACGCAAACATAAAACTTTCAAAAAACTACAGAATAAGAATACTCACAAAAATGAAACTAAAAATAATAATATGCATGAAAACATGCAAACTTAAAGCAAATCTCTATAACACATACTCTCTTCCCTACATAATTAATAGATCATAATCTACTCCTTCACCTCATAAAAGTTTCTATTACACCATGAGAACACTACAATCATTAGCCATAATGGTTATCATAGTGTTCTCAGGATATCAAAATCATAAAGAAAAACTTAAAAATAAAGCACAATTAAAAGAAACAAAAAGAGAACAGAATTACAATAAGTAGATTGAAAG
>CAYMHS010000016.1:13184-24164 GCA_964390355.1 uncultured Thermoproteaceae archaeon
GAATTACAATAAGTAGATTGAAAGCTTGATGCATTTACAAGCAGTAGAACGGCTGGGACATGAATAAGAATTACAATAAGTAGATTGAAAGCTTCTAGAAGCATAATCAAAAATCCAATCCCTCTGAACCTCAGGACGAATTACAATAAGTAGATTGAAAGTAATTTGGATTAAGACAATCAACAAGTTTAGCATTAATTTGAATTACAATAAGTAGATTGAAAGCTCTGGGTAAGTAGTTTAGTATGGTGTGGAAGAATAATTACCTTATGAATTACAATAAGTAGATTGAAAGCTTTGTGCTAGTAAAAGTACAGCACTGTCTGAATCCATAGCATGAATTACAATAAGTAGATTGAAAGATGTGTCTGATAGCATTGTAGTTTTCTACACTTTTTAGCATAGAATTACAATAAGTAGATTGAAAGTTTCTGACATAATGGACAATATACCTTACCTCTTACTTTAGAATTACAATAAGTAGATTGAAAGTAAATGGTAATCCTGCCCTGAATCTCTCAAAATTTTCCTCATCTAGGAATTACAATAAGTAGATTGAAAGTTTTAAAATCACTTAATTTTTTCTCCTCATGCTCTTCTTATGAATTACAATAAGTAGATTGAAAGCTGCACGCAACTCCATGTAGTCAATTTTGATGCTTCTTCTAGAGGCGAATTACAATAAGTAGATTGAAAGAGCTGACTAGCTATTTGAGATATTGCAAGTGCTGTATAGTATTGAGAATTACAATAAGTAGATTGAAAGCATCTTTTACTAAATAGTTTGTAATGCGTGATGGTGAGTATTTCGAATTACAATAAGTAGATTGAAAGTTCTTAACAGCGTATTTCTTCATCTCAAGAATGTATGCCCAGAATTACAATAAGTAGATTGAAAGAATAGTCATGGCATGTCTTAAATGTGAAGTAAAAAGTGTAGGGAATTACAATAAGTAGATTGAAAGAATCCTCCAAAAATGTTCTTCAATGTGTCTGAGATAACGTTACGAATTACAATAAGTAGATTGAAAGTATCACTATACTCAACATAGACACTAATTATTTCCTTATCATCTCGAATTACAATAAGTAGATTGAAAGCACTTCCACATATTGGGCATAAGTATTTTTCTCCTGCCCATGAATTACAATAAGTAGATTGAAAGCTAGTAGGTTCTGTGGGGTCTGAACCTAATGCTACAAGTGCTGTTGAATTACAATAAGTAGATTGAAAGTAGTCAAGTAACGGGTCACGTATAATCTTATGAATTATTCTTCCGAATTACAATAAGTAGATTGAAAGACAGTACATACAATTATGAGTACAGCCAGTAACAACATTCCATGTTGAATTACAATAAGTAGATTGAAAGCTAGAGTGAAGAGTTCAAGACTTACACGGTGACCTTCAGGTAATGTGAATTACAATAAGTAGATTGAAAGTACTATTACGTAGTTAATTATGAAGTTTACTAGCTTAATTGTGATAAGCGCGTTGAGAAGAGTTGTGATGAAGATATCGAAATGTAGATTCGCATATGTGGTGTTAAGACTATGAGTTTAGTATTTTTTGGTTAATTTTTTATTAATTGATGTTGTGTACGTATTCTTTATATAGGTGTTTTTATTTGAGGTATTATGGTTAGGTGTTTTATTTTTACTATTGGTTTTAGTCCTGAATTCTTTACCGCTAGTGTACTAGGTAGGTATAGTGTTGATTCAGATGATGAAGTTTACCTTATACGTGTAAGAACTGGTAAAGAAATTGATAGAAAGAGTGATTTTGCTGTATTAACTATTAAGCAAATGCTTTCATCACTTAATGTTAAGATTAATGAAGTATTTCTTGATCCTTATGATTCATGTAAAGCTATTGAAGAATTATCAAAAATTCTTTACAATAAGGTAAATACTTGTGATGAAGTTATTATCAATGTTAGTGGTGGTCCCAGATACTTATTATCAACTTGCATCATAGCTACAATTATTATTCAATCATTGAAACCAAATACGAAAATTAAAGTTGAACTTCTTCCTGAATATGGTATTGAGAAGAATATTGTTGTAGATCTTACGGAATATTTATCAGTAATTGCTAGAGGTTTTGAATACATGATTAGTAGATTAAGAGATAAAAAACTTGGTAATGTACTTGCATGTTTAGGAAAATTTAATGAATCTTTTACGATTAGTCAAGTATCTGATGAATTAAATCTTGACTATACAACTACTGATAGATATTTTAATGATCTTTACACATTATTACTGATAAAGTCTAGTCAAGATTTTGGTAAAGGTAAAAGATACGCACTTACCTGTATTGGTAAAATATTAAGTAACTTATTAAGTACGGAATTCATGGAAAAGAAATTGAAAATGTAGAATATGACCTATATAACTATTATTAGATTCTATTTAACACCAATACATAATATTGTAATTACTAGTTTTTCGGGAACCATAGTACAATCATTAATACTTAACTGGTTAGATAAGTTAGAACCTGGTCTTGCGGATAAACTTCATAGTTATAAAGGTTTAAAACCATTCTCTGTAACACCATTCTTTATAGGTAATAAACCATTAATTGGTGATCAAGCAGTAATTATTAATGAAGGTTTAGATTTATGGTTTAGAGTTACTCTTATTGGTGATTTAGGTTTAAAATTTCTTCAAATAATTCCTGATCTTCTAGGTAATGAAGTAAAACTATTCAGTATTGGTGCAAAATTTATTGTAAAAGATGCTGAAGTAAATATTATTGATGCTGAAGCACTAATCAACACAGGACCTAAAGCGTTTAAAATAATATTCTTAACACCAACAAGATTTGCACTTAAAGCAACAATGAAGAGAAAGAGAGTAAAGTTCAGTTTTTGTCCAGAACCTGCAAGACTTATCAAATCGATATATAAACATTGGTACACATTTACTAATAAGCACATTTCCTCAAAAATAATTGAATGGACTTATAATTACGTTGTTCTTGCAGATTTTGGTACGTTTAGAAAAAATAAATCAAATGTAATTACCGTGAAATTACCTAAAGGTGAAATTGTACGTGGATTTATAGGTTATGGTATTTATCAAGTATTTGGAAGTAAAAGATTACATCAATTATGGACACTTTTAAGATATGGACAACTCATAAATGTGGGTACAGGTAAAAGTATGGGTCTTGGAGTAGTAGAAGTAAAGGAACTTAAAGAAAAAGAAAAATAAGTAATTAATATAGTAATTCATAATGAAGTGTGTAAGTTAATTCATAATTATACAGCTCCTGAACTTTATGTAAATTTCATAGATAGAGAATATGAAATAGAGAAGATAACTAAGTTAGTAAATGGTCGTTTACACGTAATTGCAGGACCTAGAGGTTGTGGCAAAACTGAATTATTTAAAGCATTAACATATGCATTAAGACAAGTTGAAGATAAAGAAAAATACAATATTGTATTTATAGTTTTGAGACAAATCAAACAAGAATATACTCAAATAGTAAAGAGATACTTAAATTCATTACTTCTGAAATATCAAGTACTAAAGTAATTCTTGAAGAAACTTCACCTTTACCTAAAATCCTGATCGAAAGTTTAGTACGTATGGTGAGATTCTATTTTTAATACCGAAACTAAGAGAGGTCAAGAAGATACATAACATTATAATAATTGATGAGTTTAGAAGAATATTTAATAATGCTAGACAAGTTCTTGAAGTTGAAGCAAATAATGTATGTGATTTAGATCGTGAATTTAATAATTATGGAGGATCTATTAAAGTTATTTATATAACAAGTGATGCAACAATTACAGAACTACGTAATACCGTTGGTACAAAAGTTAATTAGTACATTATGTGGAACTTGTCTAAAAATGCTTTTTATGAACTTTATCTTCAAGTAAAATCACCATTAAATTATAAATTAATTTGAAAATTAATAAACGGTAATCTGAGAGAACTTGTAGAATTGAAAAGGCTTAACTGGAACTTAAACTTATGGATTGAAGAGAAAATAATTGAAATACGTAGATGTCTTGAAAAATACGTAAAATATGAAGGTGTAAGTAAAGAGGATGTTATTAAAGAATTATTAGAAGGAATTGAAGGTACTGATAAATTATCTTGGATTAAACTTTGGGATTACTTACTTCAATGCAATATCGTAATGGAAGTAATGCAAGATTTGAAAAAATTAGTCAATTTTTTAAAGAATCTTGGATTGGTAATAACAATGCATTCCAATTACCGATATACTACTGGATATTTAAAACAATAACTAATAGAAAAACTATTAATATTGAGCTAAGTCATGTGCTTGAAGAAGTTGAAAAGAGTTGAATGACATCTACTATGAATAGTGTTGAATTGGTTAATCTCATTAAGAGAAGAGCATTAACATTCTTGAATATGCTGAAAAAGCTTTTGAAAATGAAGATTACGATATTTCAATTTTTAATACTGAACAGGCAGTACAATTATACTTGAAAGCACTTATTCTAAGATCATCAGGTTATATGCCTAGAATTCACAAAATCAGACAACTATTATCGGTATTAATTGAAATTCTTAAAAAGTTAGAAAGGACAGGATTTATTCATATTATTCAAGAATTTTCAAATACATATCGTGATGAATTAGAAAAACTTGATGAAGCATACGCTGGAGCAAGATATCTTGCTAAAAGATATTCAAAAGATAAGGTTGAAAAATTACTTAAAATAGCTCGTGAATTACTCAGGATAGTGAGTGAGTCAAGAATATTTAAGTGATGTAATTATTGATTTTGAGTTAAGAGGTTGAAATATTTGCAGAAATGGAAAGAAATTGTTAGGAAGGTACTTGAAGCCGTACATGAAACTCTTGGTGATGTACCTGTGTATGTATTTGGTAGTGTAGTTAATGGTAGTTATACAGCATTAAG
Source organism: uncultured Thermoproteaceae archaeon (assembly GCA_964390355.1). Lineage (GTDB taxonomy): Archaea > Thermoproteota > Thermoprotei > Thermoproteales > Thermocladiaceae > CAYMHS01. Next base: position 18,106 of record CAYMHS010000016.1, read on the forward strand.
TGATGTTGATGTAGCTATTACTTTAAATAAAGTATCTGAAAAAGCTGATGATAGAGTAGAAATCATATTAAAAATATTTGATAAAATTGAAGATATTTGCCCTTGGATCGATTGTCCATTAGAAATTCATCTATTAACACCTATGAAAAAGGAGATACTTGAAAGAGGTGAAGCTAAATTTGTAGAGATAGAGACAATATTAAGAGAAGAATAATGAAAGTAATCAAGCAATTACTTGCTGAAGTATTTATAAAGGATTGATAAGTAGTTAAGTAAGGTGATGATGGAGTTTTCAAATGATTAATGATTAAACCGTAGAGCACTGACCTATTCACCTTGTTTCCACTCTTCATACCTTTCAATTAAGGTACCAATTAACGCTATAACTATACCTGAAATAAATGTTACTATCAATATTTGAAATATTTCAAATGAAAATAATGTATATTTGGTAAGTGTTAATACGAAAAGTATTATACCGATAATTATTGATACTATAATTATGTACATACCAATATTTTTAAGAATTTTAGAAATACTCATAATTTCAATCTCATTCTTAAGTAGTAATTTAATCTTACTTACATAATTCCTTACAAAACTTATTCATAATATCTTCAGTTAATTGAAGATTTTTAATATCATGAATTATGTTGTCAATAGTTTTCTTGACTTCATCAATACTTATAGAAGCATTACATTCAATTTTACCAACGTCTGTAAATGATGATATGTTTATCTTAATCTTACCACAAAGTTCTTTAGAAAAACCACCACTAAGTACTTTATCTTCAAGAGTTTCAATTTTATGTAGAAGTCTAGAAGTAATTTCAATATTCTGCAAGATGTTAAATATCTCATCATTCAGTATTATATATCTTGTGAATGATGGGTAACAACATTCAATTAAGGATTTAATTGCAAGCAAGTACTTTAAAGATTTAATAATACCTATGGGGTTGAAACTGCTTAGCAGTTCGATAATTTTGACATATTTTTCAAAATAATTCAACTCCACATTAAGAATATCTCTAAAGATTTTGATATGATTAGTAATAATGTCGACAATCAATATCCATAAGGTGTCTTTAAATTCTTGGACATTTTTACCATATCTCTTTATGAGAATCTTAACTTCTTGTAACTTACCTTTTACTTTTTCATCGATTTCTTCAAGTTCATTAATTAACTGTGGAATGTTTAAATGTTGCATGTATTGTATAAGCTTAAACCACTTAGCATATAAATCTTTAGTAAATTGAATGGCATCACTAGTACTTTCTGAAACATGTTCAGTTATGTATTTATTTAACTCTTCAGGTTTTGGTACATTCTTGAAATTATTCTGCTCAATGCTTATGATTAGATCATCAATCTTGCTCATGAATTCTAGTGTTGATGATATATCTTCAACTTTGATAATTTTACCATAATTAACATCTGTGAATATCTTCAACTCAACATCTTTATACAATTTCTTAATCAGTTGTAAAATCTTGATAAGTATGGCTAAGACGACATTATCCATATCTGAAGTATCAGTAATGATTTTAAGTGTAGAGTTTTGCTTCATGTAAATGTTAATAATTTTTAACAATGATGTGTAGAGTTCATTAGTAATGAAATTAATGTTAGCTTTACATAACTTGCCCTGTCTATCAGATGCTATTTTAACTAACTTTCTATCTTTATCAATATCTACATGAAGTTTTCTATGAAGTCCAGGCATATGTATTGGTAACTTTATTATTGATGTTTGTGTGAGCTTTTGAAGAAACTTATCGTTAAATGTTACATCACTATTATTAATAATTAACCTCCAATCATTATAGCTTGATTTAGCTTTTAAAATAAGTGTAAGTATGTTATTATCTACTTTTTCAAATTCGAAGTATGGTACTATGATGATCTGTTCATAGACGTCTTCATTAAGTGATTTATGTATTATACATGATGGGTATGTCGTTCTTATCGTTATCGGACCTAATGAGTATACTTGTAAATTCTGCTTCAGCTTTTCTAAATTTAAATACCACAATAATATGCTAGTCATTACTTAATCTTAAATCTCTAGTTGTTGAAGTAAGTTTAAAGAATTTTTCAAGAACTATTTTACCGTGAATCAGGCAAGTGATGTTGCAGTTACTACTTTAGACTTCATTCCTGGCAAGAAGATAGTTAAAGTTTTAGGTATTGTTTGTGGTAATGCCGTACGTGCGAGACATATTGGTCGTGATATACTTGCAAGTCTTAAACATCTTGTAGGTGGTGAGATTAGAGAGTATGCAGAACTTCTAGATGAAACTAGAAGACTAGCTCTTCAAAGAATGATTGAGCAGGCTAGAAAGATAGGTGCAAATGCGGTTATTGGTGTAAGATTTGGAACGTCAATGATAATGCAGGGTGTAGCTGAGATCTACGCATACGGTACGGCAGTAATTGTCGAGTGATGACAATGACTATACTGAAGCCTCCACCAAAAATTAAAATTCTTGAAGCCCTCTCATGCATTGTAGATAATCGTGTAGAAGTTATTAACGATATCGAATACATTGTCAAGTCATCAGACCATTCAAGGACATATAATGTCTACGTTAACTTGAGTAAAAGAGAAGTAGATAGTACAGATAACGGAACGAGAATTAAAGGTTACATTGGTTATCCCATAATTGCAGTATTGATGTTGAGGAAAGTATTACCTATAGATTACGAGTTAGCTAAATGTTTAAGCCATATACCTTGGAGAAGATTGAATGAGGAGTTGAAAAGCTATGAGAAAGTTATGGATTATGTTAAGAAAGTAGTTGAGGAGAGGGGATGTAGTTCAGAAAGAATTGATAAGTATGTTAGTCAAGTTATGAGTATTCTAAGAAGAATTACTCTTAAAAAGATAACTAAATACTAGGAATGAAATGTAGTAACTTTCTTCTATTCTTCTTAAGCATTCCTATTAATTTTAAACGTATCTTCCAATACACTTAATATACATGCTTTACTTTTAGACATATCATAACTTTAGTTGATGTTTCTTCTTTCAATTCATAGAGACTTATTTAGAACTTACCACTTTATTACAGATTACTCTGAAACTACAGTACTTACATTCCCAGTCCCATAATGGTGTTTTCTCAAGATTAATATAATTTCTTATTAACTGTATTACTTCTTCATCAGATGCTTTATCGCTGTATTCGTACTCTGTAACTCTTTCTGGTGTTAAGTATATTAGTACTCCTCTACTTGCATCAACTAGGTTCATATATATTTTTAATTGCTTCACGTGATGTTCGTGAGGTATACCTAAGTCTGATCTTGCAGTTTTGATTTCAATAACTATTTTTTGATCTGGAAGATAGGCGTCTAGTGTGCCGATGATTTTAAACTTTTCCTCATTAACTTTAAATTCTTTAATAACTTCATATTCAATTAGTACATTGCTATACCATTCTTTAAGTAGTTTTTGTAGACCTTCATGCAGTATTGATCCTATATTTAGTATTGGGTCAAGTATTAAGTGTTTTGTAACTTCTGGATACTTATCTTCATAAACTTTTCTTAATGGACATAGTACTAGTCTTGTTACATGAATGTAACCATTTCTTTCTTTTTCTCTATACTTTAAGTAATTTCTTAATCTGTACTCGTAAAGTTTTTCAATTATCATGACTATTTCCTGTAGTAATTAAGTACTTTAGTTAAAGCTTTTCCCACATCTATAGCGTCTTCTTCAGTGAAGCATGGACTGACTAGTAGTGTGATTACTCTTCTACATACCCACTCAGTATTTGGTAATCTATACTCCTCTATTCGTCTTGACCAACACTTCCATGGGCAACCTTTTCCATGACCTTTAAGTTCTCTAAAAAGAGGTGTTTCATATAGTGGTTTAGGGTATGCTATTGTGAAGCAATGAATACCTTCAGCCTTTAACGCTTTTAAAATTTCATCACGATCTGTGCGAAGTTTTTCAATCAATAGTATTATTTGAAGTAAATTCCATGCAGGTCTAATGTTTGGTTTAATTTTAGGTATAAGTACTAGATCATTTATTAATGGATTGATCTCGTCAAGAAGTGCTTTTATAAATCGTTCTCTCATCTTGATCATATATTCAATTCTTCTTAATTGCGAGAGACCTAGTGCTCCCTGAATTTCGCTCATCCTGTAATTATAACCAAGTTCTTCATAATAGTATCTACTTGATTCGCCGTGATTACGTATCATTAAGGCTTTTTCCGCAATTTTAGCATTTTCTGTACATAATGCTCCACCTTCACCTGTAGTTATTGTCTTAGTTGGGTAGAAACTAAATATTCCCACATGGCCAAAAGTTCCGACTTTCTTACCATTATATTCAGAACCTAATGCCTGTGCCGCATCTTCAATGATGTATAGATTCTCTTCTTTAGCTATTCTTAAGATTTCATCAAGATTCACAGGAATACCACCAATATGTACTGGAATGATTGCTTTTGTTCTCTCAGTCATCTTCTTCTCAATATCGTTAGGATCTATACCTAGAGTTTCTAATTCAATATCTACAAAGATAGGTATTGCATTTGAGTGAAGAACTGATGAAGCTGTAGCTACGAAAGTGAAAGCTGGTACGAGAACTTCATCTCCAGGACCTATGTCTAGAGCTTTAAGTGCTACATGAAGCGCAGCAGTACCATTAGATACAGCGATAACGTGATTTATGTTTAGATATTTAGCAAGTTCATACTCAAAAGCACTCACCCATCTACCTCCTAAACTAGATAATTGACCACTTCTCAAAACTTCAATAACGTGATTAATATCCTCATCAGTAATTAATGGTCTGTACGTTAGTGGATTTCTTCTAACAGGTTCATGACCGTGAATTGCAAGCATATCGTACGTGTAGTTTTTAATTGAGTGTTTTTAACTATGTTGATAATGTCTAAGCACTTCTTAATAACATCAACATCACCAAGAGAGATCTTAAATAACATAGTTAACATTATTGAAAGAGAAATGAACATTAAGACGTGGGGAGTAAGTATTGTTAATATTGGTAAAGATATTGAGTATAGAGTACTTTATAGACATGTAGGTAAAGAATTAACACCTTTAAGAAATATTACAGAACTTACAATTTTTGGTGAATTTTGGTGTCTTCTCTGTATTGAAGAAGAGGAAGATATTGTAAATCCTACACAACAATCAACTGTAGATTCACTAATCCAGACATCTACTGATGGTGATGTAGATACGGAGAAGATAGTTCAATATTTAAAGAGAGAATTTGGTCAAGAATTAAGAGAGAGTAAGAAGAATACAGCCATTACTCAACTACTTATAGCCATGTATGAAACTGAATTTACATTAAGTAAAGCATTGAGAAAGACCATTGAGATCATTGATGAAATAGATGCTTTAAAAACATACATAGACATCTCAGTCATGCAGATCAGAGATTGCTGTATAAATATGTTCACAGCAATCTGTAGTAAGGATAAGTATGTGAAGTATGCAGCTAAACTCAACAACACCATTATAATCGAAAATTACGGAATTGTTAAGAAGTTGAACATACCATCAAGTAATGTAGATGCTATTCAGGTAAGTGATGGAGAGATTAAGATATGTAAGTTAAGTTTAAGCAATTATGAATGTTTAAATCCGTAAGAAATATAGAAAACCCTAAATTAAGTAGAGAGTTAGATGATGTAGCTTAACCCCACCGTCAGATTGAATGAAGAATCTGGCAGGAACTGAATGATTATGTGAAGAGTTCTTTACCGCTTTTTAAATCTTTAAGTCTAGAATTTATGGAGGATGTACTTATATATCATCACGATGTTGATAAGTGGGTCGAGAATCATTTAAGTGAAGTTCCTGAACGTTTTAGGCAGTGGTTTAGAAGATCCATAACTTACTGTAGAAAGACTGGTGTTAAAGATACTACACTATACACTTACCTACCGTAGATGTTGAGGCTATTTATAGAAGAGTTAGTAGTAACTTCATGACAGCTTACGATTTATGGGTAAGTGGTAAGTCATGATTTTGAAGAAACTTTTCCTCAAACTTTTAAG
>CAYMHS010000017.1:0-19034 GCA_964390355.1 uncultured Thermoproteaceae archaeon
TTGTTGTGTTGTCAATTTTACCAAAAATATTACTTATAAATGCGTAGAAGTGCCAGTTAGGGTTTGGAACTTTTAAACAATTAATCTCGAAAAGTGCAAACATGCCGTACTGCATGTAAATTCTTGGTCTACAGGCAATCAATGGTTCAAAAACTTGAATAGTTATGTTTGTACCTGCAGGAATATTGTTAAGTTCTAAAACTCCTTGAATAGCCTTATCGAAGCACTCAATTTTGCCATTAACGTATGCAAATGCTTTACATTTATGTAAGTTATTGTGAAGACAATCCTCACCTCTACAACTACCACATGGAGTCTCTACTCGAGCATAATACCTATAACTTGCCCTATAATACTCATCTAGAAGATTAACAATAGTGTTTGAAGTAACTGTAGTAACTATGTACTTTGAAGTCACGGTTCTACCATACCACTCATCACTAAATTTCTCCTCAAGCTCTTCAGAACCAAGAGTGTATAGTAGATACTTCTCACTCTCATTATTGGAATACTTAATAATGATTTTAGCAAAACCTCTAGAATTGCTTGGGGAAATACCAATAAGTAGGTTAACATAGCCTGGAGCAGTCTCCTCTACAGGACTATACCAACCAGCAAGAACTTTACTTACATTACTTAAACTACTTGAACTTGATACGTTAATTGATGTTATGTTTTTAGCAATTTCTAAAAGTTTCGTTAAGTTAATTAACTCGAAAGAGAATAACTTACATACATTCCTATGCTCGTAATGACATGCAGATATAGTTACAACTCCACCATACCTTCCATTCAGTGATATCTCCTTTAAACTATCTGAACCTACAGGTTCATTAACTTCATAAATCTTCTCACCATTAATGAATATTTCTGCAATGTATGGTGTGTATCCAATATTTGTTAAGTATATTTTCGTAACTGTATCATTCACATAACCGTAACCCCAAGGTTCAAAACTTGACTTAATGTACGATAGGTACGTGCTATACATTATGTTTTGACTAATCCATGATATTGCACTAACAGCTATAGCTATTAATGTCAACCCAACAATCCATATAGCGTACTCTCTAATAATATCGAGAATCATCACTTCACCTCAATAATTACTGTCGTATTTGTTGATGGTATGATATTGATGGCCTTGAAGATGCCCCACTCAACACACTCTCCACTCCAACTACGCCATAGGCATCTCTCTACTGTGTCTGTATTTACATGTATACCACCAATAACATCAATATCAATACTGCATGAAGGTTTTACAAGTAGATATATGCTTAACAAGTTGTTATATACTTCCATATTGAGATGAAAGCTCCCATAACTTCCTGAACTATAGTGTTTAACTATGCATTCAGAACCTGTACTTGAACATACAGCCACTCTCTCAATCCATGAATATCCTTTCTGGCAGTGCCATGGAATTTTTAGAACTACTTTCAAATCTGTAAAGGTCTTCTCATATGTTGTGAATTTTACTTCACCATCACCATAAACTTTAATGCTTACTTTACCACGACTATACTCACACTTATCAGTTATGCATAATATCTTATCTGAAGTGAAGGTTACTAGTGAATAGTTTATTGTCTCTAAATTGCAGAGAGTCCCTACTGGAAGAGTTAAGTTCTTCACATCACCACTCTTCAAGACTCCACTCCATGCGAAAGTTCCTGCAGGAAAATTCCAACTACATGAGTATCTTAACTCGTTACTAATTCTTGTCTTCACTAAGTTGAGTCTTAACTTAGCAGTACTTGTGTAGTATGTATGTTCAAGACTTGAAGAATCAATAACTATTCTTAACTTCTTCTTAACGTATAATTTATGATTAATAGCGTAACCTACATGCCTCTCTCCACCCTCCACAACACTAAACTCTACATGTGAACCTTTAGGTATAGCTAAACAATCAATTTCACCAACTATCACTTCCCTTCTACTTAAGTACCTTGCCACTTCTGTAATGTTTGTGAAGGGTTTGCAATCAGCAATAAAGCCATAACTTGGCTCTACCAATTTAACCCTAGTCTTTCCCCATGGAGGAACATTAGCAACTATTAGTGGTATTAACTGAATATTAACAACTTGACCTGTAGGTAATTGTATCTGTACATTAGATTGCCAGTAAGTAATGTATGCTGAGCCATGATTAACATACCTTAAAGCTTCCTCTATATTGGATATGCTTGCATTCATTAATGGTCTTCTAGCCTTAACAATAATTGCGTAAGCAGTAGAGTTTAAGTCAGTATAAGCTATTATTAACCCCTCACGTGCTTTAAATACGTATCTTCCAGGCTCACTAAACTCGTAAATATTTAATCTAGCATTTACTTTCTGCTTAATACCTTCATGAGTAATCTCGTATATTAATAATCCTTCAGGAAATATTATCCATTTTGGAGTTATCTCTATCTTACTAAGACTAGAAACTATACTTACCTTTTCCTGCTCAATTAATGATTGTGTTTTCTGCATCTTCATAGTGTTTGAAGTAGTTACATACACCGTTACTGCAACTATGCTAAGCACTATTGATGCCAGTATAGCATAAACAATACTACTACCCACACCTCTCCTTCTCGAGAAGACCACGTCCTCAATATCTACTTGAGAGTAATAAGTTTTTCACGGTCTGTAAAAGTCTAGAAAATGGGAAAACTTTATATTCCTTCATGTAGATATTAATGCATGGTAATTTACTGTACATATTCTGGTGGTTTTGGTGGTGTTGGTAAGACAACTATAGCTTTAACGGTGGCAAGATTGTTAAATTATCACGATAAGAAACCTGTAATTCTTATAGATCTTGACTATGAGACGAAAATGTTGAGTAGAGTATTGTTTTCAAGAATTGAAACTAGGGGTAAAGATCAAGTCCTAGTTGAGCAAAAAATTCCTGATACAGGCTTTCTAGATATTGTTTCATGTAGAGATGTTGATCTTGAAGAAATTTGTAGAGCTGTAAAGGTGGATACTTCAGAACCATTATTAATATTTTGTCCAGGAAGTTTCAGCACAGATTTAAAGATTAATTCTAAAATTGTCTCTAGCATCTTTAAAGTTCTACATCAATTTAGTGATTACGTAATTATTGATTTACCTACAGTTCATGAGCATGAATTATCTACACTTAAACCCATTATTGAACATGTAGATGTAGCGTTACTCATTACTGATGAATCTAAGATGTACGCTTTTGAGAGTGAGAAAAGTAAACTATTCAGATATGTAGCTTCTTCAAAAACTATAGACATTATAAATAAGGCAGGTAAAGAGCATAATCAATTCACAATACTTAACATAACCATACCTACAGTATTTTCAGGAATTTCACACATATTCAAAGTATCGACAGAAATAATTAAGCATTATGATGAACTTTACGATCTACTCGTAAGATGGTGATGACAATGTTTAACAAGATAATACCTTTCAGAAAAGATAGATCAATTAATGCATTTATTGATGATTATGAGTTTAAGAGAAAAGTAATCAATACCTTAAGAAACGTAATTACTTGTACTGAGAATCATAATTATGATGAAGATAGATTTGAAGAAGAAAAATCAAGCTTAGTGAGGTATTTAGAGAAAAAGATGGGAGCTACACATAACAGTAAAACTTCTGAAAGAACTTATAGTCCTGATATTAATGAACTTGAGAGAATCGTTGAGAGAATTGAAAAACTTCAAAACGTTATAGACATGTTAGGTGATGATTTAAGTGATGTTAAGGAAATCATCATTAGAGAAATTGAGAGTGAGAAAAGAAAGTTAGATGAGTATATTGCTAAGTATGAAGTGATCTGTAGAAAATTAATGGAAATTAAGGATTTGGTGAAAAGATGAGACCATACACAATCACCATTACTGGTTCAAGTAATTCAGGAAAGACACTATTCACTAAAACATTACTAAATACTCTTCACGAAGATTATGATGTTAAGAATTGTATTGTTATTGATTGGGATTTTGAGAAAGCAACACTTACACACGACTTACTAAACTATAACCTACCTGATGGAGTGTATAGTCACATTATTGATAATAAACCTCTATCCATAATTAATACTCATAGTAATGTTAACTTAGTACCTCCAGGAATTGTTGATGATGAGAGAGTACTCTTAAAACTTAATAATCACTATCAAATCGTTAGTAGACTTGATGATTTATTTAGTAAGAACTTGAGAAGATATGATTTTGTAATTAATGATTTAAGTGTAGCACCTTACCTACCCATCTCTAGATACGTCATGTTTAAGAGCGATATCATTATTTACATTATCGATACTTTAAATTATCGTACAGATATTGTTTCTAAATACGTAAACTTCTTAACATCTCGTGTAGAGCCATCACCACACATATTGTTAGTTTATAATAAAGTTATTGATAAGAAAGTAAGGTCAGAATTTACAATACCATACATACCTAACCTACCCATCAAGTTACGTAGAGGTAAAGTGGATAAGGAGGTTGTAAAAACTGTCAGAAAGGTGAAGAGTAAAATTCTTGAACTTATATTTCAATCACCATTACCAGTAGAGAGAAGAGTGAGATTATGAGTTATGAAGATTATGTAAAGAAGATTGCAATTCGTTATGGAGTTAGTGATGAGAAGACGTTAAGAATTATTATTAGAAAGTGCAAAGTACGTAGAGGTTTGAAGTTGAGAAAAGTACTTGGTCATAACTACGTAATCTCAATGATCAGTAATGTTCTTGAACGTGAAAGAAGTAGAAAAGCTAAGTCAAACTTCATTAAAAGATTTTACCGAAAGATAATACTGAGAATTAAAGGTAAATTCTATGTTTAAACTTATAGATTTTTCAAAACACTCATCACCTATTTTGAAAATACCTATCAATATTTATGGTGCTAGATATGAAGTTAGAGTTTTTCATGAAGATGAGAATTACGTAGTTGTTGAGCCTAGATTTAAATTGCCAGATCAGATTCTTGAAAGAACTGAAAATAAGTTTATCAAATTCTTAACAAGATTACGCGTAATAGGTCCTGAAAAATATTCATTAAGGTACTTTATTGATAAGTATGAACCTTTCGTGAGGAAAGATCTTGTTAGAGAGTTTTTTAAGAATAATGTTAGTCTTGAAGATATTGAGAATGCTTTAGGTCTTGAAGTTAATGATAAGAAGATATTTAACATCATGTACAGAACTTACTATAAGTGGATTAGGAGGTGGTGTTTCTTTTTAAGTGAAGATGATGTTAAACAGTTAACAAGTTTTGTAATTAGTCTTATCTACGGTTATGGCTACTTAATGCCACTATTCAAAATTCCACAAATCACTGATATCTTCATAAAGTCAAACTCTATCATTAAAGTTGCATCTAATGATGAGCGCATAATGATTGCTAAAACAAATATTTTAAGTGATGCTGAATCTATTGACTGGTTAAATAGCGTTATTGCTGATAGGGTTGGTATTTCAGCAACAATGTTCACACCATGCATTAGTATTACTGATAAGGTTTTTAGAGTAAGAATATCATTAACTATTGGTGATGTAGCTAACTATACAAGTCATGCAGTTATTAGAGTTCTTCCATGGAAAGCTTGGCTACCTGTAGAACTTATCTACAATAAGACTATTCCTCTAGAAGTTATGGCAATTCTATGCCTATCCTTCATCAATAAAATTCCCATAATTACTTATGGCGAAACAGGTGCTGGCAAAACTAGCCTAATCATGGCTATTGCACAGATAGCTCATCCAGATTCTAGAGTTGTACTTATTCAAGATGTTAAAGAGATTAGAATTGTTATGGAGGAGTATAGGCCAGACTGTATTGATCTTATGACTAGAGTAGCTATTAGTCCAGAAATGAGAGAAATTGATTATATTGATCTATTCAAACATGCATTAAGACTTAATCCTGACTACATACTTGTACCTGAAGTTAGAGAGAAGGAAGCTAAATGTATGGTTGAATCTTTTCTTGTTGGTCATGGAGGTGCTACAAGTATTCATGCTGAAAATGTTGAGGCAGTTATTGAGAGATTAAAACTTGCTCTTAAAGACTCCATAATAAGTATTGATAAGTTAAATACGCCTATAGTACTTGCTGGTTTACGTAGAGATCTCGAGTACATTAAAGGTAGAGCTAGATATGTTAGGAAAGTACATGATATACACGTCCTATATAGAGGTGTACTGTACAGAATTTGGAGTGAGAGTAGTGGTGAAGTTGATAGTGAAGGTTTTAAGATTATCTTAAACTACATATCTAGTAGAAAGATTAGACGTGTAGAAGATGTTGAGCGTGATTATGAGAAGTTGTGTAACTTCTTCAATACATACTTAAATCGTGGTTATGACTTTGATGAGAAAACTTGGTACGGAATGTTAATTAAGTTTTGGAGAAAGGAAATGTGAGAACTTTTAATAACTTCTCAGAAACACTTATCTCCATCTTTTAAGATGCAAGTACTGGCTCACTTATAGCAGCTACTGACTGTCCAGTCTCTGTTTGTCCCGTAACTACAATTACGTACCTATGTCCTGGTTGAGCATTTATACTGCAAGTACCTGACCATTGGTCACCTGCACTTATTGAAAAACCAGCACTACAGGACCCTACTGATGAACCTCCATGCTCACGTATTTCAACACTATTGATAGTTACGGTGTAGGGAAAGTTATTTTTAATCGATACTACAGCTACACCATCACTGATCTGACCACTAACTACAAGACTACCAGATCCACCAAGTGATGATGCCATAAACCCTGTTGCACCACGGAGTATGTAGAAGAGTGTTACACCAATGGCTATAGCTATTACTACTAAAATTAATGCTGCAACTATTGGCTCAATACCTCTTCTACAAAACCTTCCACTAAGTCTAACTAACATGTCTAGCATAATGTCTAACTTGTTAATAAGTTTTGCTGAATATGAAGAGAAACTTAAAATCTAGTAAGTAATAGGTAATGATAATGTTTAACTTAAAAAGTAGGGAGAAGGCAAGATATGTAAGATGTTGTACTAAAGACCTTCTTCTAAGTGAGGAGAATCTAAGAGAGAAGAAAAGAATATTCACATTAAATTCTAGAAAACTCTATAAGAGAGAGTGTGAAAAATCTTACAAATACTTACATAACGTTAATATTGATGTAAATTTACCTGATAAGTTTGAATTTTAAGTCATGAATATAAGGGTTAGAAAAATCTATATCTAAATGTATTGAAGAAATTAATCGTGATTTATTTTCAAAATACTTAAATGAATATGATGTTATAATTATTGATTTAGCATCGATCTTACGGAAACCTCAAGGCAAAAATCTTACTAGTACTAGACTATTCAAGAGAAGAACATAAAATAATTGTTAATAAGTTATTACCAAAAATTGAACATTATGGATTAGACTATGTCTTAAGTTTTGAAGAATCTGCAGAAATTAAAGCTGCAGAGATATGTAAAGAATTTCAGGGGAAGAACATTAAGTGTATTGTCCTATCTCGAGATTACGATCCATTACAAGTAGTTGATGAAATGCTACAACCAGTTAAGATCACCGAGAAGGCTTGGATTTTGAGAAGAATTAGAGTGAATAGGAAATGTTTAAAGAAGTATCTTACTTCTCTTTAAATTTAGAATAAACTTGCCAACCCATTAAAGTCATTCTTACTTGATCAACACCACTAATTGATATAACTTTTACACACCCCATCTTCTCAGCTTTAACAATAGTTTCAGGATCTATGCCTTGCTGTTGAAGTGTTTGTAATGATGCAAATCCTGCCATAGAAGCTAATACTGATAATAAATGTAGTACATCATCATCAACATGCTGCGACGTAGTCTTAAGTTTAAACATTTCAAACTCCTTAACTAAACTAAAATTCTTAATAGACTTATATCCCTCAAAAATACCATTCTTGATAGTTACTATCTTAACTTCGTTTGCCAGTTTGTCAGTACCTGGTAGTAGTACATTCTGCTTGATGTAGATGTCATCAAAAATGTAGTAGCATGAATAATCAAAAACATTACTAAAGACAACAGTATTAACATTCTTAGCAATAAATTTTAAGAATTGTAATACATCTAAAATTCTATTCCAATAATCGCTATAGATTTCAATAGTTATATTCTCAACTTTATCTATTAATGATGCCGTAAATACAAAACCTAAAAATGAACTTACAGGTTCAACACATAGAATATTAACTCTAACACATTTACTACTCTTAAGTAAATTAAAATCAAATTCTTTACCTGTATCTACATATGTTAAAAATTGTGATAATAATGGTGAATTATTCTCACAAAGCTCATGTAGAGTATCGACAGCAAATGGGTTAACGATATTGTGAGGATCAAAAAGTTGATTAAGCCTTAATGCAACTAATCTTGCATAATCGTTAAGTTCAACATTTAATCTAGTCTCACTACAATTCTTAACTGGTCTCCAAGTAATAACCTTACCGTGAAGTAATGTTAATTCAGGTAAACCAATAATTAACGTTAGAGTCATGAATTAATGATAGAGTAGTAATTAATAAAGGTTAAGGAAGAGATTTCATCTCTATCTCTCACAGACATCACGAGAATACTGTATGGAGAGTTTAAGATTTAAGTTTTGGGAGCTGTTAATGAGTAGTTGATGTAGTAGTTAGTAAGGTTTAAATAAGAGATAATACTACAATACTTCAAGTCGTGTATAATCCAAGTATTTACGTAAGAGACGTTGTTCAGGAACTAATTGAAAATACAGGAAACGTTACAAGTCTTAGTGAACTTTGTAGAATAGGCATAATGAAGTTTAAGAAACAGCACTACTACACGATTAGTAGTTACGTAATTTCTGAAAGAAATCAATTAAGAATTAATGTTAAAGAATTAAGTAATAGGCCATACGTTAAGAAAGTTCATTTAAAAATGACTGAAAAGTATAGAGAATACTTTGAAGAAATATTCAACAAGTACTTTTATGGAAAAATCGTTAAATCAGATACACTACTAGCCATGATCCTCATAGCACTACTTAACAACAAGTACATACTACAAAAAATACTTCACAAAAACATTAACAACATGATGACAATTTTTCAAGCATTATTTACAAGTCCTGAACAAGTAAGAGAATACTGGAAATACTTTCTCAAACTATTAGTAAGTGAAAGAGAAGTAGAAGAATTACAAGAAATAGAAAGAACATTAAGACGTAAAAAACAATCCTTCTGGGAGAAGGAATTTACATAGCTAATGCTAATACTTGTTCAAGCAAATACCTAATGCATGTATATAATGCTTCAACTAGTAGTTGTGTAAACTTTACTTGAGTTTTTTCACTTAACTCATCATAAACACCACCGATGTAATAGACTAAAGACTTAATCATTTCTTCAAGTACTTCCTTCTCCCAGAAGGGTGTAGAGGTTTTAAAGAAAAGAGGAAAAGTTTTGAGGAGAATTAGTCCGTCATGTAGCTTTTAAATGATCCGGAATATTCTTGTTGTTAATGTATTTACACAACTTCCAGTACCTGAAGCTACTATAGCTATAGCAATACCAATAATGATACTTTCAAAAGGATTTTTGAAAACATATTGATCGTAAGTGCATTATGTACATCAATTACATTCAGTAAAGCATTACATTCCATAGGTTTAGGAGTAACATTGATATCAATATTTATAGCGTAACTACTCTTCATATAATATTCCTGACATGTCAGGAATATTTGATCTTGAAAAACTTCTAAAAACATACACAACTACTCTCAATACATGATTTTTAATGAATTACTTAGCATGTATGCTAAGTCGAAAAATATTAGTTTAAAAACTTTCAAAAATGCTAAATCAGTAATAAAGAATTACGTCAATATATCAATTAAAGAATTTATTAAAAATCATAAACTAGTTATATTAAATGTACTTAACTCAAATCTTGCACCATTAACGAAAATTGAATATTTAAAGACTACTAGAAAGTTGTTAAATTTTGCATACAATTTCCTAAACTTGCCTTTAAGAGTTAAGAGGAAGATTAAAGAAGTTATTAACTATATATCGATGATTATTAAATCTATACCTAAAATACCTAAAATTCCATTACACGAGAAGATCATTAAGATAGATGAATTTAAGAAGCTTCTAAATGTAGCAAATAGTTATGAAAAGTGTATATTATATATTCTATTTTCTACAGGCATTAGACGTAGTGAATTAAGAAATCTACGTGTTAAAGATTTTGAAATATATAGAGACCATGTTGTTATAAATGTTTATTCAAGTAAAACTAAGACATTTCGTAAAGTCATAATTACTGATAAGAAAGCTATTAACGTTATTAAGAATGTAATTATGAAGTTCAAATTACATTATGGTGATAATTACGAATTATTCAACATTGATGTTAATTACATGTTGAGAAGATTATGTAAATTAGTTAATGTTAGAAAAATTACATGCCACATGTTTAGACATACATGTGCAACATTTTTAAGCAAAATCTTACCTGAAATTATTGTTAAGAAATTTATGGGTTGGTCAGTAAGTTCAAACATAATATCTAAGTATGTACATTTAAGTTATGATGATGTTATACATGTTGTGAAAAGATTTAAACTACTTAAGCATAGTATAACTATGCTATGATTAATCTTGACAAGATTATTGAGAAAATGCTTAATGAAGTTAGAAATGAGAGGCTTAAGCATTTTCTTGAAAGATTAGAGAAAGAAAAGGAAGTTAAGCTTAGAGATATTGATATTTTCAATCTTCATAAAATCTTGAAGAAAGCAAGTGATGAGTATGAGAGATTAAAGATTTATGAATCTTTTAGAAGCTATGTTAATATAGATATTAGAGAATTCTTGAAGGACTCAATAAATAAGTTCATTAATGATAAGATATTTAAAGTTTCACAACATGTAATTCCATTAAAAATGTTTATTAAGTGCTCATTCATGTCCATAACAGCTTTAAAAGTAATTCCTGAACTTAAAGAATTTAAAGATAAGTTGAAAATATTGACACCACATGAAATTATTACTCAAATTCGTGGAAATGCTATGCATAAAATAATTACTAATTGGTTTTTAAATAATCATAAACCATACTTTATAGAAGATGAGTTAAAACATAAACATAAAGATTACATACTAATTGCTAAACCTGATTTAATTTTTGTTCGTGAGTACTTAAATGATAAGAATAGGAGTGTAAAGTTTGAAGTACCTATAGAGTTTAAATTTGTAAATCCACCAAAAACTTTTAATAACTATAAGACTATTCAAGATATTCTTCAAGCAGGTACTTACGCTGAACTTATGCATAAATCGTATGGATACCTAATGTACATTAGTGATCAGGATGTTAAGGTATTTCTAGTAAGTTCAGCTGTTGGTAGAGAAGTTCTTAAAAGATTTGAAGAATGGGTAGATAGTGATCGTAAGAAATTAACAATAAAGACTATCTACTGTACTGAGTGTTACTTCAAGAACTACTGCGAGTATGTAAGTAAGTATGAAGATAGGTTAATACATCCTGAAATTAGGAGTGAACATGTTCTTGATTTTGATGATGTTTTAGATAAAGTAAATAGATTAGATATGCTTAAATCTATGCAAGAATATATTAAAAAGATATACGCAATGGTGCTTTATCTTTTTGGTGAAGAAATTACTCAGAAAGAAGTTTAATAATGTATCTAGGTATTGGTACTAATTTAATAGTTACTTCATCTTCACAGTCATCACAAGTAACTTTAACGTTAAAACTTAATTTTTCTTTAGACAAGAAAATGTACATTACATCATGTTTGTAGAGCTTGATTGGATATATCATGCAGATTTCAGATAATTGCTTAACAATTTTCTTAACTTGTTCATGCCATACATAAGCTATAATTGTTAATAGTTAAATTAAATTTTTTAGAATATTTTCAAGTATTTCATATGTTTCTTCATCTACTAATACTTCTTTACTCATAGTTTCACCTAGTATAACTCGTCACCTCTTATTTCGTACTTAATTTTCTGCCCTGGCGACATGCCTGGAACGTCTAGTGTTGCTATATGTCCTTCTAGTTTTTGCTTTGATGGTCTATGCATCATAAATCTATAATTGACGGTATAAGCTAAGACATTGCCTTACAATTGAGATTCTTAATTCCTGAAACAACTACTTGATGTGCAAGTAGGCTTTTACCGGTACCAAATTCTCCTGCAAATTCATAGCTAAAACTTAATTTAAGTCCTTTGTATGGAAATAATTTATCAAATTCTTGAATATGTGTTGGTATTGCAGGTAATGATTCTATAGCTTTCATTCTTTCAGACTATGTAATTGGTTTAACGTAAGCATTTAGAATAGTTCTAGCTTTTCTAACAATTTTCTTAGTAATTTCAACATCTATGTCACAAATATCACTAATTTCTTCAGGATTTAGAAGTGTTAAATGTATTAGGTATTTAATTCCTGCATTTTCAGGTTTTCAAGTGTTGTAGTTGCAATACCAAGATCCTTTCTATGGTCTTTGATTGTTAATTTATATTTATCTTGATTTTCTTCCACAAGAAGAATAGAATTTATGAGGAATTTAATATAGTCTAAGTATTGGGAGCTGTCAAGGGTAAAAATATTTTAAGTTTTGAAACAATTTTACATCATGGATTTACTAAACCATGTTGTATTGCAGGCTGTTGGTGAAACTACTCAAAAATTTACACAGGAATTGATTGTGCCTTTTTTGAAAGGTGCATTTGATGTAATATCTATTGTTGGAGGAATTGCTCTTTGGATAGTAATATTTGCTGCTATAGTACATGCCATTGAATATAAGATATCTCCTACTACAGGGCTTATGCGTGGTTTTATTCTATGGAATTTTATCAATCAGTTTAAGGCTATCTTTATAGCCTTAATTATGCTTTATGTATTAGTGTATACTATTGGTTTTGTAGCAAATTACTTTAGTCCTGGTGCTGTTGCTAATCCTCACGATATGGCTATAAAGTTCATTGTTAACATTTTTGTAACGCCTTGGGTAAAACTTTATGAATTAATTTCATCATCAGGATGGTCACCAGTCTAATTTAAAGTTCATGTTCTTTCTCTCTTAAAAATTAAGATTGTGATTTTTCCATGATTGATCTTGCCTTAAAATTCGTAATTATCGAATCAATAATTTTCCTAGTATACTCACTAATTTTTAGAAGATTCAATACAAGCCAATTAATCTACATTTTTGTACCATTGCTTTTTGTATTAACTCTACCTTTCTTTATACCTCAATTTAATATTGATAATGCTGTTGAAACATTTGAAGGATTTGAAAATTCTTGGGAAACTGTTTACAGTATTACTCAAAAAGTAAGTTTAGCGTGGGCTTCATTTTTAACTATCTTGAACGCTATTGGTGTTGTTTTAACGGGAGGTACATATATCGTTAAGCTTTATCTATTCTATGCTTCACTTCTGGTAGGTAAGTTTTATGATCCATTATCAGCTATTTTATACACATTACTACTATCTTCACAATCTCTGTATGCTATTTTCCACACTTTACATCAATTGGCAATTATTTCTAAAATTTTAATACCTATAGTAATTGGTGTTGCATTGCCATTAATTGCATGGTCTAGAACTAGGATATTGGGTGCATCGTTATTAACTATTGGTCTTGTACTTTACTTTACAACATTTATAGCATACAACTACGTTACAGGTCACACTTCAGAGTTGAATGCATTCTATAAGAATGCTCTTAACATTACATCAACACTTAATAGTACTAACTTGAAAATTAATGGTTCACAAGTACTTATTGTTCAAGGTGAGCCATTATGGTTTGTTGATGGTTCATTAATTACAGGTAATGATGCCGTACACTTCATGACCTTTACACCATCAACACCAATACTTGTACCAAATACTACTAATGTGAAGATTAGTGAGACTATTTATTACTGGTTATCTATTCCTATCAATTCTAAAGTCTCAATTAATGATACGCACATAATTATTGCATTACCTGAACCACCATTTGAGAGAATAGTTTATGGTAATGCTGTTATTGGTGTTTGGAAGTTCTTATCAAGTCCGGACTCATACACTACTTCTCAAAGTGGCAATGTTGTTTATGTCAGATTTCGTGTAAATTTACCATCAGCTAAAGAGGTGTGTCGTAAGGTTGGTAATAAGACTAAGTGTAAAATTATTCCATCTACAAGATCTGTCAGAATTTGGAGTTTTGTAAAATCTATAAATGCCAAGTATACTCTTCCTTCAGGAGTTGAAGTTAAAGAATATCATAGTTATGGAAAACTTTATGGTGAAGTTGATTTACATAGTGAATTTAATACAACGTATAATTACATGCTTAATTTGATCAAGTATTACTCACCTACATTAATGAGGTTCTATAATGTGAATGTTTCTAAGAGCAACATTTCTAAACCACCAATTAGTTATCCATCTACTTCTAAACAGCAAATACTATCAATAACTTTCAAGAACTATAATACTTATTCTGTTACTGTTTCAGGATTTATCAAAATTAGAGGTGGTGATGCTTGGCATAGTTTTGGAGTTACTGATCAAGTAATTCCATACTTATCAATCATTGATGAATATTTAAGTAGTTATGGTAGTAATGTTACTTCATGGTTCAGTCTTTATGATAGTTTATTGTTAGCTACATCACCATTTGGAACATTCATACCGTTACTAATGGTTGAGTTTATAGTTATTCTTGGCTTACTTGCAGGTCTTGGCCATGCATTAGGTATTCCAAATGTTTTCAGTATGTTTGGTATGAGAGTTTGGAGATTCATAATGTATGACTTATCACTAATATTTTACTTGAGAGTAATGACTAGACTACCTGGTAGAGTACTTTCTAGACTATTTAGAACTTATGGTTTAAAATTACTGTCATGGCTTGTAGGTAGAAGAGTTGTTGGTAAATTATCTCATCCATTGTACCGTATTGTTAGTATATCTTCAATTATTACTCATAAACTCTCTACTAGACATGCAATGCAGGAAGTGTTGAGTAGTTTGAAGCAGTATAAAGCTACTAAACCTATTGCTAGATTGGTTGAGAAGTATCATCAGTATCAACTTGCAGGTATTCGTGGTCAAGTACCAATTCTTAAGTTTAAGCAGGATATGGCTGAGATTATTGATTCTAGAGTTGTTTATGAATTTCCATATGGTAGGAGAATTACTTTTGCAAAAACTATCGACATGTTTATTGAAAAGCCAAGTCTTGTAAGAAGAACTTACTTAAAGCAAATACTTACTGGTAATGTTGATAGAGATATTGAGAAATATGTTAGGAAATCAATTATTACAAGTAAGGTTCAAGAACTTCGTTCAACGTTTAAGCAACACTATGTAACTATTATGAAGGTTCTACTCAACGAACTTAATAACATTGATAAAGGTAATGTACCTGCATTAATGATGAGTAAAAAGTCTGTAAAACTAATTCAACAAGCTATTAAACTTAAGAAGTATAGAGATGCTATGAAGATAGCTTTCTACGACATTCTTAACAATTTATGGATAAAAGGTAAGAAGAAACTTAAAGCTACATATCATCACTACTCTACATTATCTACATTCAAGATGGTAAGACCAAAATACTTAAACATAGCTATTAAGTCAAGATTTGAAGAAATTTCAAGACCATTCATGGAGAAGTTCTATAAATCTATTGAACCATTGAGAAGTCTTTACGATCTCGAAGGAATACCAACGACTAGAGTATTAGCTAAATATACTAATGAGATTTTCAAAACATTTAACTATAAAGTATCTAAGGAATTGATCTATGCTTTAAGTAGCATGATTAGAGAGTATAGAACCAAGCAGATATCATTGATTGGAGAGTATAGAGAATTTTTAAGAAATTATTTCAAAATCATTATTCCTGAACTTATTAAAACATCACGACTTGATGTTGTTTCAGAATCTAGAAGAGTAATTAATGAACTTACAAATTTAAAATATTATCAACTTAAAAATAAACCACTTAGTAAATATTTCAAATCTAAAGGTTATTCCGATAAAGCGATAAATTATCTGATGCATGATAAGATTTTAAGGGAATTGATTAGTTATAAAGTCTTAACTACAACACGTACAAACATTATCGATTTAGCATTAACTTTTAGAATGCCTCCACCTGCATCAATCATACAATTTATGAATAAAGAAAGATTAGTTAAAGTTGTTGAAGATATGTACTGTAAAGGTGAGATTGGTATTGCTGAATTTAGAAGATTAGCATCTTCATTTAAGATTTTAGATGTAAAGTTTAGTAATGAATTTCTTAATAGAATAGTTAAGTCCTCATCACCATCAGAGAAGTATGCTCAATTTGTTTATGACGTCTTCAACTCGTGCAGAATGGTCATGAGTAGTGAATTTAAGACGTTAATGAGAAGAAGTCAAGTAAGAGATCGTAAGCTGAAGATTATAGATCTTGTTAGAGCATCTATAGATGCTGCATATATGTTTAATAGGCTTGCTTATTCTGAAAAGTTAAGAATAATTGCACATGACTTGTATAGATTCATCAAAGGTAAGAGACATTTTCATACCAATAATACTGTTAAAGATAAGATTCGTCAAAGAATTGAAAAGCATGTACAATCTGAAGTTTTAATAAAGATTCTCAATAAGTATCTTAATGATGTTAAGATTGAGATTGAGAAGATATTGAATAAAGAAATAGATGTTAATAGACTTGATGAATTGAGAAGTAGAGTTGAAAATATGGATTTAAAAACTCGTGAAAAAGTTGAAGAACTAATTAGAGAGATAGAAATAGTTCTTAATTTGAAGAAACTACTTTAAGTGTATGTTTTTGTATGTTCCTAAAATCTTTAATACTACCTGATAGTAACTTTCTACTCTTTTTTAGATTATTCCAGACAAAATAACTTTTACACGTGGCAGACATGAGCGAAGAAATCTTTCTACTCTTTTTTAGATTATTCATTAACATATTGAATTTTTTCAATCATCTTTCCACGATGTACTTTCTACTCTTTTTTAGATTATTCTTAGTAGCCGATAAAATACTTTCAAATCCACAGAAATATTTTGTCCTTGTAGACTTTCTTTCTACTCTTTTTTAGATTATTCAAATTCATACTCACATATCATAAATGCTTTGTAAACAACTTTCTACTCTTTTTTAGATTATTCACTAACTTATGCAAAAACCCCTAACAATAAAGACAGTAAGCTTTCTACTCTTTTTTAGATTATTCTTGAAAATCATAAAAATAGTTGATGACATGGGTATCGGATATCACATACTCACCTTTCTACTCTTTTTTAGATTATTCCCAAAAACTAAAGCCCCAATATCAATACTAACGAAAATTCCAGAAGGAATCTTTCTACTCTTTTTTAGATTATTCTACTGTGCGGGGATACATGAGGGAGGCGAATGCACCCTAAATAGCCTTCCCTCTTTCTACTCTTTTTTAGATTATTCTTCAAAACTTCAGATCCCAAGCGTCTTAAACCATTTATTTCCTATGTAGCTTTCTACTCTTTTTTAGATTATTCAATTAGTAATATACACTCTCCACAAACAGAAACTCCTGCAATGTAAGAACTTTCTACTCTTTTTTAGATTATTCAATCCTCACAATTACACCATGCTCATACTTTGAGTCATTATCTTTCTACTCTTTTTTAGATTATTCTGAAAAGATTGTCTCAAGTAATGGTAAGGGTAATGGTGAATATTCTCTTTCTACTCTTTTTTAGATTATTCTATGTATTATATCGAAAAATTGTAACATTAAGTGAGACAACTTTTGAACATCTTTCTACTCTTTTTTAGATTATTCTCCTATCGAATATACACTTTCAATTATTGAAAAATATCTCAACTTTCTACTCTTTTTTAGATTATTCCTAGGTAGAGACTCATGGCCAAACAAATTCTACCCCGATACCAAGGTTCTTTCTACTCTTTTTTAGATTATTCTCAACCAATACCTGATGTTCACTTATTTGGAAAAATTATCTTTCTACTCTTTTTTAGATTATTCATTATTAATCCTTCAGGCTTTATTTTGGATATTTCAACTTTCTACTCTTTTTTAGATTATTCGAAAAGACTGAGGAAGTTGAGATTGGGTTTTTAATAGTTGACGGTTATTTCTTTCTACTCTTTTTTAGATTATTCCTGTAGGAAGTGAGAAAGGATATATAATTAATGATAAGAATAATTATTTAACAATATATACTTTCTACTCTTTTTTAGATTATTCAGGAAAAGTATTGACCAATATACAGATTCTGCATCACATATATGTCTTTCTACTCTTTTTTAGATTATTCAGAAACACCCACACCCGGAATCATCCTGACATTCCTAGTCTTGTAAACTTTCTACTCTTTTTTAGATTATTCATATGAAGAATAAACTTGCAAGAATAGTTAGGAAGGTTAACTTTCTACTCTTTTTTAGATTATTCCAAAATATCTTCAATAGTCGGTAGTTTACCTCTCATAATACATAGATGCATAGACTTTCTACTCTTTTTTAGATTATTCAGAAATTCATAATGTTAATAGTTATCTTGAAGCAATTATGAAAGAAATCTTTCTACTCTTTTTTAGATTATTCTTCTAGATGGGAAGATTCCCCTCTTAACAAGTTCATCTAAATCACTTTCTACTCTTTTTTAGATTATTCAGTAGAAAAGAAAGTGAAATTGAGAAAATACTGAAAAGAAAAACTTTCTACTCTTTTTTAGATTATTCTTCATATCGCAACATTACGGATATTGAAGCAATATTTGTATTCTTTCTACTCTTTTTTAGATTATTCAAGTGTTATGAGGCTCATGGGTGTGTGCATGTTTTACCATCTTTCTACTCTTTTTTAGATTATTCCTAATGTTGAGTTCATATGCAAGTATTGTGGTAGGGCTATTGCTGTCGTTAAGTATCTCTTTCTACTCTTTTTTAGATTATTCTGAAAGTTTTTATGCTACCTTTTTAAATA
>CAYMHS010000018.1:0-14384 GCA_964390355.1 uncultured Thermoproteaceae archaeon
CTTATTGGTCCTGCATAGTAAGGAATTTCAATTATTGAACCTTTCCATACAGGTTTACCTAGGAGGTAAGCTCTCTTCAAGTACTCAGGATCAACTCTAACATACTCATTTACAGGGGCAATAATTACTTTCTGTGCTGGTTTTAATGCTACTCTTCTAATTCTTACGGTATCCCCAATACCAACACCTGCATTTTGTCTTAGAATACCGTCCATTCTGATAATATCCTTATCTTCATCATCAACGTATGCTGGCCATACTTGTGCATATGCTGTTCTTCTATTACCAAGAATTTCAACATAATCACCAGGCTCTAATCCAAGCATCTTCATGTATCGTGTAGGTATTCTGACGATTCCACGACCGACATCTCTAGACCTAGCTTCACCAACCTTTAATGCTATTTCAACCATGATTAATCGTTTATGAATATATTTACTTAACTAAAAACCTTTACTCGAAAATTCTTTAAAACTTCTAATTCTCATATCACCTTCTCTCTAATGGTTTTCTATCAAAGAATGGATTTTTACCAAGTGAAGCTAATGGTATGCCAAGCACTATATCTGCATCAATGATACCCACTCTTTTAGCAGCAATACCTATACTAACCATAATTCTATTATCAACATTTAAGTCAGAAGCAATCTTTACAGCAGAACCTAGAGCAATACCTAGATTGAGAAGTTGAAATGCACAGTATGGTGCTTTGAAAACTTTACGTTCTTTAAAGATCTTCTTAATTTCTTCACAATTAAAACCACATAATTCACAGTTAAGACCTGTAGGTATCGGATTTTTGAGACCTATAAGTACTATTGCGTGTGCTTTTCTTATAGAATCTGCATCTCTAATCATGAAGTTCCAGTTAAGTTCTTTACCTATCCTTTCCATCTCCAATGCCATCTTCTCAATATCTTCTCTACCATAAACTATGCAAGACACGACATTATCAATACCTCTGGCCTTAGGCGCTGTACGTGCAGCAATACACATTAACTTAGCTACTTGTATAACTCCATCAAGCTCTGCATCTTTATCCTGAATTATTGGCATGCTAAGCAAGTAAGTTTTGAAATTATTTAGTATTACCGAACTTCACTTCTTACTGTACATATTAACTCTTAAGTATTGTCTTCATCTCAACCTGAAAATTATGTATTTATGATCACCATGCACGGAATGGCACGAATATTTAGAGGAAATCTATCGAGAAGTAGAGGTGATATATAGTGATCACAGAGAATCTGAATATTACTGTACCTGTGAGTGGTTATGGAATGCTCAGTGTTTAGAATAATCATTCCAAAAAGTACCTCTCTAATAGTAACATTCACATTCTTCAAATTCTCAATGATGTCTAATGTACATTCTTGAAGAAGATCTTGTACATCTCTTACTAAATTAGTGAACTTGTTAATTTCAAGATTAAGAATTGCTTGTCTAATTTTTCTAAGTATTAATCTAAGTTTCAGTAGTGAATCTGAACTATACTTTAACTTCATTATTTTCTCAATAAGTTCAATACTTGGCTTAGCATTTACACTTGGCAACTTAACAACTTCTCTACATGTAAGTATAAACTTGGCAGGTGTGAAATCTTCGAATCTTAAATCACATAAACCTGTTAACTCACTATACTTTAGACTTACTTGTGATGCAAGTTTAAGTATAGGTTCTATAAGAAGTTCATGAAGCTTCTGTAAAAGTGTTTTTCCAAGTTCTTTAGCTTTTGAAAGAACTTTAAATACTCTATATGCTAAGTCTTCAAAATTAAATATTCTTAAATCATAAAGATACTCCCCATACTTTAAATAATCATCACCATTAAGTACAAGCTTAATCTCATCAATACAGTAATCAATGTTGTATTGTGGATACTCAATAAAGAACTTATTTACAAAATCCTGACTTAACTTATCTGTAAGTGAGTACTTTGCAAGAATTGAAATTATCATTAACTTTCTAATACTATCTGAGATGCATGGTAAAGATGGATCAACAACTTTATACAAGTTAATTAATTGAACCTCATTACCAAAATTATTAATGATGTAGTTAATTAATCTCAAAATTTCACTATGAGTTTGAATATGATCGAGGGGTATTAATACAACATCACTGTAAAGTAAAAGATCAAGCAAATTGTTGTTAAATAAATTCATATCACTGGCTTCACCATTCCATAGAGTGTAGATTTTGTTGTTAAGTTTGAGTTCAGGAAAAATCTCATTAAGACTTATTTTTTCTCTGCTTCTTAATTTATGAAATATTCTAATTAAGTGATTATCAATTTCTAAATTATGCATAGCTGGTTACTGTTTTTCCAGGATGTCTAGAAAGCCATTCTCTAACACTCATTGAATATTTTCTCTCAATTTTCTCTCTATGAAAGTTATTTAATGTGCAGAATGGTATGATTCTACCATCAGGTGTCGCATAGTGTATGGTGCATCTTCTAACTCTCTGTAAGTCATAGTTAAAGACATCCATAAAATGCATAATACCTAGACCCACAACATTGAACATAAAGTCTCTAAGTGCTGCATAGTCTCTTTTAAGAATAACTTCAAGTAATAAGTTCTTAACAGTCTTATGCTTGACATATTTGATTAATTTTAATAATTTCACTTTAGCTAGATGTTTCCATAAACCCCTCTTAGTAGCTGTATTATATACTTCCCATGAAAGCTTTTCAAAAGCGTCAACATCTACAAGTTTAGTTATAGGTATAGCCTTTTTCTCATCTTCATCATAGTATATGAAGGTTGAGGCACCACATACGGGATTATTCGTGAAGAGTGGTTTCTCTTTACCTGTAACTACTTCTAAAGCTTTAGCGAAAGCTACAGGCCAGTTTACTGGTCTCCAATCCCATCTAGAAATCACACCGTTAGTTTGCTTCTCAATTTCTATAATCACGTCAGGTATTGTTATTCTTAATCTTCTGAGTTCCTCTTTAGAGTATTCTCTAGCCCTACCTGCAAAAGCTATTGGTTGAATATTTACCCATCTTACAACATCTCTATTCTCGATAGCAAACTTAACAATTCCGCCTAAATCTTTATCATTAAATTCCTTAGCTGCAGTAACTACAAGTACTACGGATTTATGACCAATTTTTCTAGCATTCTCAATAACTTTCAATCTTGTCTTGACGTAGGCTTTAGGATCGTACTTTCTATATCTCAAAATCTTATCGTTATTTTCATTTAGGGTGTCACACTGTAAGTATATGGTTGACATTCCAGCCTCCATAAGTGCCTTATAGTAGTCAATATCATATGCA
Source organism: uncultured Thermoproteaceae archaeon (assembly GCA_964390355.1). Classification (GTDB taxonomy): domain Archaea; phylum Thermoproteota; class Thermoprotei; order Thermoproteales; family Thermocladiaceae; genus CAYMHS01. The sequence continues at coordinate 3,290 of CAYMHS010000018.1, forward strand.
AGTCTAATACCGTTAGTGTTTACTTCAACGTGATCAAAACCATACTTCTTAGCTAATCTAATCATTTCAGGTAAGTCATTTCTAAGTGTTGGTTCACCACCACTAAACTGAATAGCGTTGGGTGCCCACGGCTTTTCACTTCTGAGTACTCTAAGCATAGAATCAATCTCTTCAAGACTTGGCTCATACACATAACCACTGACAGCCGCATTTGCAAAACATATGGGACACCTCATGTTACATCTATTAGTCACGTCTATAATGGCTAGGATAGTGTTTGATCTATGTATTGGACATAAACCACAAGCGAAAGGGCATCCCTTATGTTCTCTATAGTACTTCCAGTCAGTATTTGGATTTGTGACTCCACACCCTAAGTAGTTAACTCTATCCCACTGAATGTAGTAGTAATACATCTCTGCATCTCCCCAGTAAAGATCTGTAAAGTATCCATGTTCTGGACAGTACTTTCTCATCCATATAGCATTATCTTCCTCATAAACTACAGCATTAATTACTTTAGTACATACTGGACATACTGATAGAGTTGTTTTCACGATTCTAACATTACCTTCAAGTTTATACCTAACTTTCAACCTCTCTTGGAGATCTCGATCAAGAATGTATCTTAAGTATTGTGATGGGAGATTGAATTTACTTAGATCAACCAGTTTATGCTTCACAATTATCCAATAGGCCTCTACTTAGTTTAAATTTAAATATTACCATTCTAGCTCAAAATTTTTAGAAGAGCTCCTACCATAAGCCAACATTTATAGCTAATCTTCTTCTACTCTTAACACCATCAAGATTCCTCAAGATGGTGGTTGCGTATTCAACAAATTGAGAGTTCGTGAATGTTGCATACTCGTGAGCAAGACATAGGAGAATGTTATATCTTGTGGGACCTCTATATTGTGATCTTAATAGATCTACAACATCCCAAATATAGTACTTATCGTAGAAAATCTTTGACGGTATCTTATCATCCATAAATGACCATTCATGATACGGTAACTCGATCATGATAGGTGAGTCACCTTTACAAAATCTAAGATACATGATTAAAATTCTTGGAAGATTTTGAAGGGAGGTTTTAACCTTTCTCACATACTCATCAATATCTCTAGTCTCATAACCATCAACTAGTCTTAAATCAATACTATCCTCAATTCGATCAGTAATTGCTCTTACAAGTGCATCTACATGTGTTAAGTTTCTTGAATTTAAGTATGCATCAATAATACCAACAAGTAATCTCCTAGTCACACCTGTGGCAATGCCTAGCTTATCAGCTAGATGTTCGAGTAAGTCGATATCTGTAATTGATTGGCTAAGAGCAACTTTTATACATTGTTTAACAAGTTCTCTATGAGAACCTGAGTAAATTTTTGCAAGTTGTAGAAGTTTTTTTCTAAAACTTCTCAACCATACAATACTATACCATTCAACACCTTTAGTCAATATCTCAAGAATCTTCTCATCAACATTAAGGAAGGGTGCAGAATCTAGTACTGCTTCTTTGATTAAGTTGAAGATTAAGTAATCCTTCATAATCTTTATATTAGTATCTTTAGATACAAAAACAACATTAACATCATGTTCCTTACATATTCTTAATAGATTTGAAGTAGCTTCTAAAGCTTCAATAATTTCAGGGATGTAATATAGATCTAGAAATCCCTTGGTGAGTATTAATTCATGAATAAGTCCAGTAATTCTTGCATAGAGACTACCATCAAGAAGTATGTACTTACTTTTACTCTCGTATTGTGAAAGTACTTCTTCAATACTCTTAATAGCAACTTTCATCTCTATTGAAGTTAGAAGAGCCCATTTAACGTTAGTACTAGATGTTGGTAAGAACTTGACAAGTAAGTCCTTAATTGGTTTTGAACCAACATTATTGACAGATACTGCTCTAGCAATCACTACTTCACTACCATCACTTAACTGTATAGTCCTTAAACCTCCATCAATAGCCGTAATTACAGCATCTACCTTAACGTTATCATCACTCTTTAAAGATCTCCATACTTTAAGACTAGGTTTTTCTGAAAGAATTTTAACTACGAAGTTTAGGTAATGATTAGCGACGAGATTGTTCATTCCTGTTTTCGTACTTTTAAATCTCTCAAGAAAAATGTCAAAAAAGAGGTCAGGCATTCAAGTAATTGAACATAATGAACTATTAAGTCTAATGCTTATTCACTAGACTCTAGAGTTTTCTGAAAGTAATGAGGTCTAAAATTCTTTAAAAAATCGAACTGAAGTTCTATTAGAGACTATGATAGTCAGGTTAGTGAGTGAGGTCGAAATTACTGAGAAAGTAGTTAATATGATGCTTGAAGCTTTTAAAAATAGAATTAACATAGACGTTAAACATACAATCATTGAAAAGATAGAAAGTGCATATAATAAAGCAAGAAGACAGTATAATGGTGAGTTACTGCTTAGATACTTAGAATACCTATACGGCACTACCAGTAATGTAAAATACGTATTCATAATCGATGATGATGGATATGCTGTAGGATTAAACTTCATTTTCGGAATAGCAAGACTATATGGAAATCATGCCATAGTATTCACATCAAGACTATACATTAACGCTGATAAAGACCTCTTCTACAATAGGCTCGTTAAAGAGATTAACCATGAGTTAGGCCACCTACTTGGTCTTAATCACTGTGATAATCCAAGATGTGTCATGTATTTCTCAAATACTCTAATGGATACTGACTATAAGGATTATAAGTACTGTGAAAGATGCTTCTCAGAAATAGAATCTATTCTCTCTCATTAATTGGGACGTATTTTAAATCTGAAGGACCAATATAGTAGTCTAATGGCCTTATTAGTTTATTTCTCTCCCAATATTCAAATACGTGTGCAATCCAACCTACAATTCTTGCTAATGCAAATATTGCGGGATTCATATCTATTGAGAATCCAAGACCGTAAAGAATTATTGATGCGTAAAGATCAACATTTGGATATACTCCCTTATGTCCTAAATACTTCATTACGGCTTCTTCAAGTTTGGAAGCAATATTGTACAATCTTTCAGTAGCTCCTCCTTTAGATTTTGCTAAAATTTTTGCAAGTTCTTTAAGATATATTGCTCTTGGATCAGTAATTTTCTTATAAATTCTATGTCCAAAACCCATAATTTTCTCTTTCTTCTCAATTTTACGTTTGACAAAGTCCTCAACAGTATCTGGAGATTCAATCTCAAAAAGCATCTTTAAAGCTTCAGCATTTGCACCACCATGTAGTGGACCTTTAAGACTAGATATTGCTGAGGTAATTACTGAGTAAATATCTGTCAATGTAGATGCAGTGGTTATGGCGGTAAAGGTTGAGTTTGCCATGCTATGATCAGCATACACTATGAAGAGTGATTTCAACACCTTATACTCAATTTCATCAGGTACTCTACCAAAAACCATATATGCAAAGTTAGCTATATGATCAAGATCTCTTCTTGGAGGTATAATCTCATTATCACTTCTCATTCTCTCGAAGTAAGCAACAATGATTGGAGCTTGAGCAATAATTCTTAATGCACCTTCAAGGCTAGCCTTTCTATCAAGACCTGTCGAATTTCCATAGAGAAGACCTAGATAGTTAATTCCAAACTTTAAAACATCTATTGGACTTGAAGATTTAGGAATGAAGTGTAGTAGTCTTACTATTTCTGAAGGAACATCTCTATGAGTTAGCAAGTTCTTTTCAAAATCTTCAAGCTCCTTTCTATTAGGTAATTTACCAAAGATTAGTAGGTATGCAACTTCTTCAAAACTTGCCTTCTCAGCCAACTCGATAAGATCATAGCCTCTATAGTATATTTTGCCACGCTCTAGATCTATAAAGCAGATCTTTGTCTCTGTGACGTAGATATTCTCTAATCCCCAATGGACTTGAGGTCTACTATTCACGGATACTTAATGTTAAAAGTTATTTTAAGCATTACTTCAAGTTACACTTAATGACAAGCAAAAAATGTCATTACTGTAACGAGACTGCTATAGTAAGAATTCCCTACATTAAGTTAAGACTCTGTAAAGATCACTTTATTCAGTATTTTGAGCAAAAGTTTGTCAAGACTATAGAATCGTTCAACTTGTTTAAAGGTATTAGAAAAGTCGTTCTAGGCTTTTCTGGAGGTAAGGATAGTTCAGCACTTCTGTACTTGCTACATAAGTATTCAGAACTTTTCAATCTTGAAATATATCCCATACACATAGATTTAGGAATAGAAGATTACTCAAAACAATGTCTCACCATAGTTGATAAAGTAGAAGGCAAGTTAGGCATTAAATGCATAACTGTGAAGGTTAAAGATTATGGATTCACCATAAGTGATGTTAAGCGTCTTGAAAGTAGAATAAAAAGACCTATATGTTCTGTATGTGGTATTGTTAAGAGATACATACTTAATAAGATAGCACTTGAATTGAAAGTTGATGCTGTTATTACTGCTCATAATTTAAACGATATTGCACAATACTTGTTAGTAAACTATATGTCAGGTAATGTTGATGGTTTAGTAAAAATTACACCCAAAATACCAAGTATAGGTAATGCTGTATGCAGATTAAAACCTCTATTTCTAATTCCTGAGAATGAAATTCAACTTTATGTAGAGCTTCTAGAAATACCTCATGTAAATATTAAATGTCCATACTTTAACTCGAGTAAGAAGCCTCTACAACAATCACTTAGAGAACTACTTATACATATTGAGAGCAAGTATCCAGGAACTTTAATAAACATGGTGATGAATTACTTAAGAAACATACACCCAATACTTAATAGACATGTTAGACATGGAGATGTTAAGAATTGCTTAATTTGCGGTATGCCTACCCAAAAAGATATATGTGCATTCTGTAAAATTAGAATGAAAATTCAGAACTTAAATGATGAACGTTCCTCATCTGAAGAGTGATGAATGGACCGACCACTGATTCTAACCATACTCCTAACTTGCAGCATTAGCATATCACTTACGTAACTAACATTTCTCACTTAACTTAAAGTGTTGTTTACTTCTCTCTTTTTACTGTAATATCGTGGTTTAAAGCTTAAAAAGGGGGTAACCCCCTATCATAAAAAATCCCCCTACTTTAGATGAAATGTGGGGGGTAACTCACATAAATAGAACAGACAGAGAGGATGCAATAGTTTACGGTACACACATATACGGTAGTCTATATGGGTGTAGTGCAAATCTATTAAGAGATGAGGAGTATCTAATTAGAAAGGTCAGAGAAGCAGCAGAACTTGCAAATTCAGTAATAGTATCGATTTTCTCATACAAGTTTGGTGCACATAGTGGTGTATCCGTTATTGCAATAGTAGCTGAAAGTCACATATCAGTACATACATGGCCAGAATATGAATATGCAACTATCGATGTATATACATGTGGCTTTCGAGCTAAACCTATAATTGCTTTTGAATATTTAGCAAAGTCATTAAATGCTAAAAAGATTGAGGTATATATTAGTGATAGATCGCTCTATAACAAGGCAAGTGTATTAAAAATCTAGCAGTAAAATATTTTGAACGTTTAAAACTAAAATTTAAATACTAAAACTTATTTTTACACCTAAAGGCTAATACCATGTCACAATTAACTTCAGAATTAAGATATTTCAAACTTGCCTTTCAGGAAATTATAAAATTTGTTGAAAATGCTCTAAACAAGATTGATACAAAAGAAATTGAAGAGTTTATAAAGTATCTAGAGAAAACACATGCAAGTGGTAGAAACGTACTTGTTGTTGGTGTTGGGCGTTCGGGACTTGTAGGTAGAGCTTTCGCTATGAGACTTGTACATTTAGGTTTTAGAGCTTACGTTCTTGGAGAAACTATTACTCCGAGTGTTGGTGAAGGTGATCTCGTAATTGCTATTTCAGGAAGCGGCTCGACTAGTGTTGTTGTAGCTGCTGCTGAAGCTGCTAAAAAGATGAAAGCTACAGTAGTTGCTATAACTAGCTATAGAGACTCACCACTAGCTAAACTTTCAGATCATGTAGTCTGCATTCCTGGTAGAACTAAAACTTCAAGAGTTGATGATTATTTTGCAAGACAAATACTCGGACTACATGAACCACTAGCACCACTTGGTACTCTCTTCGAAATTACTTCAATGGTATTTTTAGATTCAACAATTGCTGAATTGATGAAAAGACTTAATAAAAGTGAAGATGATTTAAGAAAGAGGCATGCAAATATTGAAGTATTTTAAAATCTCACTCTTCACTTTCTAAGGCTCTAACACCAACATTTATTAGTCTCTTAAACACTCTATCAATAAGTCTGACGTAACTGCCCCTCTGACCAACAAAAGCTCCAAACGCCTGTTTACGTACAGTCACAACCAATTCTGGACCTCCAAAATCTGCATCAATAATGTGCTTACCAATCCAACCTACAGGATGAATAGCTCTAATCCAGTTTTTAAATTCTAAAGACATCTCCACAGCTCTAATTCTATAACCACTCTCATTCTCTATAGTTCTTATTCTCTCACCACCTTTACCTACAACTCTGCCGAGATGTCCTTCCTTGGCAATTATTAGTACGTCAGGTACGTTCTCACTCTTGATATCTAAATTCTCTTTTTCTGCCTTGAACTCTATTACTGAAACTACATCAGCATCAGGTGCATGTACTCTGAGCAGATCCATTATTTGTTTTTCTGCCTCTGAAAGTTCTCTCTTTCTCATTCTAAGTTCAAAAACAACTTTCACTCCACGTCTAGCTCCAGGTCTAACAATATCTTTTAATCCTAAATCAACCACTACAGCATTTTCCTCATTTAGAAGAACTTCTCTAAGTAGTGTGGCTCCATCCTTTTCAATACCTAATGGTCTTTGAAGTACTGGATCACCAGCAATTATGAGTCTAGAATTTCTACCAATTCTCATAAGTATCTCAGCAGCACTTTCTGGCTGTACATTCTGTGCATCATCTAGAAAGATTAGACAATCATCAAAAGTCCTACCTCTAAGATATGAGACGTCAGTAACCATGACCTTGCCTTCCTGTATAAGCTTTAGAATGTCTTCTTTACTTACAATGCCTTCAAGAATATCTTCAAGATATGATGTAGCGACTCTATAATAAAGATCTCCAAGTCTTTCAGGTGTTAAGGCTTCGCCTGTAGTTACATCAACTACAGGTCTAGCAATTATGAATCTTTTAAAAGTACCAGCCAAAACTGCAGAAATACCATATGCACATGAGATTAAGGACTTACCAGTACCTGTAGGTCCAAATACACCAACAACTTCATTTCTACTATCCTTAAGTGCATTAATTAGTCGTTCCTGACCAATAGACATGGGCTTTACTTTCTCAAAGATTGAAGACATCGAAAGAACATTATTATTAAGTTTTTAAACCATTTCACATAAACAAAATACTCATATACTTCATTGAAAAGATATTAAAACAGCTAAACAACACAACTCGTCTATGAGTCTCATAGCACCACCAATCGATCCTAAATCTCTAGATATGAGAAGTCTTGACTGGAGAATGATTGATTGGAAAAAATTCACATTAATTAAGGATCACCCCATGAGAGCTATTTTTATCGATAAAGTTGTCGTTAATATTGGTGTTGGTACTAGTGGTGAGAGACTTGCAAAAGCGGCTGAAGTCTTAAAGATACTTACTGAACAAGAACCTTCATATAGAAAGGCTAGAAAGAGTATTAAGGAGTGGGGTGTAAGAAGAGGTGAACCTATAGGTGTAGTTGTTACTTTAAGAAGAGCTAAAGCAATATGGTTCTTACTCAAGGCTCTCTCAGTCATTGACTTCACTTTAAGAAGATCAAGTTTTGATGATTATGGAAATGTAAGCTTTGGAATTAAAGAACATATACTAATTCCAGGTGTTAAGTATGATCCAAACCTAGGTATATGGGGTATGGATGTTGCTGTAAGACTTGTAAGACCTGGCTATAGAGTCATGTATCGTAGAAGATGTAGATCAAAAATTGGTAATAAGCAGAGAGTAACAAGGGATGAAGCTATTGAGTTTTTTGAAAAAATTCTAAGCGTCAAGATAATCTAGAAATAAGGTACGGTATGTTTAAATACGTGCCTAATGACGTTATAAGTAACGTATGAGTATTGTTAGAAAAGTTGGTGAGGATGAGATTAGTAAAGCCATAATTAACGAAGCTTTGAAAGAACTTGAAAACCTCGTAGATGTTGATGCTGTAGTTGTAGGTTCTGGCCCCTCTGGCCTCACATGCTCATATTATCTAGCTAAGTACGGTTTAAAGACAGTACTTATAGAGCGTAGATTAAGTTTTGGTGGTGGTATCGGTGGTGGCGGTATGTTACTTCCAAGCATTGTTATTGAAAGTCCAGCAGCAGAACTTATTCATGACGAGTTTCTAGTCAATGTTAAGAAAATACGTGACGGTCTCTACGTCATGAATCCTGCAGAATTTATTGCTAAACTTGCAAGTAAAGCTATCGATGCAGGTGTTAAAGTACTCTTAGGAGTATCTGTAGAAGATGTCATATTTAGATCAAATCCTTTAAGAATTGCTGGTGTAGTTATTAATTGGTCAGCAGTACATATATCACAACTTTGGGTAGATCCACTCTTCATAAAAGCTAAAGCCGTAATTGACGCTACTGGTCACGATGCCGAGATTGTCAACATCGTTAGTAAGAAAATTCCAGATTTCAAACTTACACTTAAGGGTGAGAAATCTGCATGCAGTATTGAAGCTGAAGACCTAATAATAAGCTATAGTGGTAAGGTCGTTGAAGGCTTGTACGTTACAGGAATGGCAACAGCTAAAGTTTATGGACTACCAAGAATGGGACCAATATTTGGTGGTATGGTACTTTCAGGCAAGAAAACTGCTGAAGAAGTTTATAGAGACCTCAGTAAAGAACTAAACAGATAGATTTATTAGTAATTAAGACAAGAAATAGTACTTCATGAGTTTAAAATTTTGTCCTAAATGCAGAAGCATAATGATGCCTACAAGAATTGAGGGTAAGACCATACTTAAATGTCCAAAATGTGGTTTTACTGAACATTCAGCACCAAATATGCTTGTTGATAAGGTGTCAATCACTAGAAAACCAACAGAGACACCTATAGTTATTACTAAAACTAGTGAAGAATATTTACCAAAGACAAGAGCTAGATGTCCAAAATGTGGTTATGAAGAAGCATACTATTGGCTTCAACAAACAAGAGCTGCCGATGAACCACCAACAAGATTTTATAGATGTGTGAAGTGTGGCCATACTTGGCGCGAATATGAATAATAACAACTGTAGTATTATCTTGAAGTGTCGGGAGATAAATTCTTAAATCATAATTCAGAATGTATATTCATGAGTGAGATAAAGATAACATACCCAGATGCCAAAGAATGGACACACATTATAGAATCAATTGCTGTACTCATTGAAGAAGCATCCTTCACCATAACTAACGAAGGTCTTAAACTTAGAGCATTAGACTCCTCAAGAACAGCCATGATTGATCTATTCATGCCTAAAGAAGCTTTTGAAGAATATCCTGAAGAACTTTCTGAAGAAGTTAAGATTGGCATCAACTTTGATGATTTTAAGAAGCTTTTAAAAAGGGTTAAGAAAGGCGATAAAGTTGGTCTTGTTGTTAGTGAAGGTAAAGTTAAAGTCAAACTCATAGGTAAAGCTACAAGAACCGTAGCTCTACCACTAATTGACGTAGTCACTGAACAATTACCAACACCTAAAGTAGTACTTACAGTTACAGCTAAAGTTGCAAGTGATGCTTTAAAAGAAGCTGTCAAAGATGCTGACGTTATTGCAGACTCAGTAAAGTTTGATGCGAGAGATGATGGTCTCTACATAATCGCTATGAGCGATAGGGGTGATCTTGAAGTTAAATTTGAGAGAGAAGGAGAAGCCATGTTTGAGTACGACTTTAAAGAACCAGCCTCAGCAAAGTATAGCCTAGACTACCTGACAGACATAGTATCTAAAGCATACAAGATTAGCGATATTGCAACTATTGAATTTGCATCTGCAAAGCCTCTAGTACTTACTTTTGAAATACCTATGGGTGGAAGATTAACCTATTATGTAGCACCTATGCTTGAGTAATGAATTTTCAAGAGCTTCAAAAAGTATACTTCAAACATTACTACAAGAAGAACATACTTGAAATTTCAAGAATTGAGCAAAGAGAGATAGCTATAACCACTTTTGAAGCTGAATCTATGATTAGACATTTAAGCTTCAATAACATAGATGCACTTCAAAGATTTATAGTAAGTAAAGTGCCAAAGCATATCTATCACTCAGTCGCTTATTATAAGTATCCAGACAATCCCGACATGGATGGCAAGGTATGGCTAGGTGCAGATCTAGTCTTCGATATAGATGCAGATCATCTAGAAACTGAAGTCTGTAGAGACATTAAAGTAATGACACTTGAATGTCTCGAAGAAGCCATTAAAGAGACCAAGAAATTGATAGATATTTTAGTAAACGAGCTTGGTCTCAACGATAAAGATATAAAAATATACTTCTCAGGCCATAGAGGATTTCACGTACATGTAGAGAATGATATTGTTAGAGAACTTAATCAAGATGAAAGACGAGAATTAATTGATTACATACTTGCAAGAAATTTCAATCCTGAAAGACATATTAGAAGAAGCATTAAAGGCTATGTGATACTTATCAGAAATGATCTTCAGGGCCTTGGCAAAAGATTATTTAATGTTATTTCACAACTCATCGATACTAGATATCTAGATCCTAAGTATCTCAAGTATAGAGACGTTAGGAAGTTAGGTAAGCTTATAAGTGACAACATCAATGTAATTGAAAGAATGTTGAGAGTACAGATTGATGAGATTGTCACCATGGATATAAAGAGACTAATTCGAGTACCCAACTCACTTCATGGAAAGACAGGATTAAGAGTCACTCAACTTGATGTGAAAGATCTAGATAAAGGATCAGAATACATTATTGACAAAGCCATAGTCTTTAGAAAAGGAATGTTGAAAATAAGATTGTTAGAAAATCTTGGCAAGATTAGAATAATG
>CAYMHS010000019.1:0-12111 GCA_964390355.1 uncultured Thermoproteaceae archaeon
GTTTAATAAGATTAATATTGAAAATTTGAGCAACACATAAATAACACTTAAAAACAGAGAGAAAAGCTATGTCTGTATATCTCTTTTCAGATAAATATCAAGAATTAGAAGTTGCATATGATGTAGTTAGCGATAGGATATACATATTCAAGTGGTTTCCTCAAAACCTTGAAGAAGTGGTTGAGACACTGATACATGAAGTTTTACATAAAGTCCTTGCTAAGATTGACTTGAAGTTATGTTTTGATGAGAAGTTGATCGAGACCTTGACATCACTCTCCGTGAATACAGATAAAGTTCTTCATAAAACATACTCTATTAATTCTCAACATTAAATAGAGGTACATGTAGAGTCATTATCAAACTCAACGCTACTTAAATACCCTTGCAGAAAGTAGTTGTAGAATTAAATATAGATAGATTTATACTGGTCACGTAGATGGAGATCTCATAGATAGGACTAAAATACCCTCAATTAAATCTTCAAAATGATACGTATTTATACTCGAGTTAATAGCTACTTCTATGCCAAGTAGAACTACTGTTATTGCATATATTTCCAGCATAATGCTGTTAGTTTACGTTGTTTTAACTTTATGCAAACACACTAATCCTGCATCAGTTTTAGGAATTCTCGGTAGTATATTAACTTTAGAGTATCTAGCTATACCTTTAATTGCAAGTCTAGGTATTGATCCCTTTCAATCACTCACAGTTACCTATCTAACCAATGTTAGTATCTTTATAATATTTCTATACTCACTAGATTATGCTTTGTTATTTCGAAAAATCGGACTATTTACTTTACGTATTAGACGTTGGGTTAAGAGAAGTTATGGTTATGTAATGCTAGCTCCATCTCCAATTGTCTTAGGCATGATAGGCACTGCAACGGTGGTATGGCTTTTAGGTCTTGATAAGAAGAAATCAATACCAATTATACTATCAACGGCTCTTGCTATACATCTCGTGATTTACCTAAGCTACATTGGTGTACTAACTCTAGTAAAGATATTGTAACCTGTCATATTGTCAAGCTCTCTTCATTCTCAGATTGTATTTTATAGAACATCTTTCATCTTTACTAATCTAATCGAGAAGTCTTATTCAACCATTATGTACGATGATTGTGGACTATCTGAACTACCATTTGATGAAGAGTAGAAGAGTGGTTGAAAGCTGAATCGGTACACACTCACAGGAAAGTACAGCGTGAGTTGCGTAAGTGAAGCTAATAGGAAGTAATGATTAGAAAGAGGCAGAGATTCTAATGAAACATTCTTGAGGAGTAAGATCACATCACGAGGTACTTGATCTACATTAAATTAACAATTTAGAATGTCTGTTAAAAGATTACGAAGAAGTATTTAAACTCACGTAGGAGAACTAGCAACATTACGTAAATGACTTGTAGAGTAAGATCTTCTAGAAGAGAAGTAAGAGAATATTGGTGGACCGGCCGGGATTTGAACCCGGGACCACCCGCGCGCCAAGCGGGCATCCTTCCAGACTAGACTACCGGCCCTGTATGGTAGGTTTATTTTTATGATTTTTAAGGATTCTCTTATGTTAGCTTCTCCATACCGTCTTGCAAATCAAGTATTTATATTTCTCTCTCTACAAGACCTTCATGAGAGTTACAGCAACAATTGTACTTATAGTTATGAATGTGGTAGTATTCTTTCTAATGTACTTCTATGCTCTTAGTTATGGTAATATTCATGAAATTCAGAAAGCTCTATATCATATCTTCATAACGTATGGCGCTTCACCTGAAATTTTACTTGGACAGTATTATAGATTATTTACTTACATGTTCATTCATGCAGATTTTCTACACTTATTAATGAATATGTATGCATTACTAGTCATTGGCTCATTACTTGAGAGATATTTAAGATCAAGAAGTAAATTTTTAGCATCATACATTATTTGTGGTTTAATTGCTGGTTTCTCCCCCATAATACATCTACTTCTACTTCATGATTTAGTATTGAGCGTGGGTTCTAGTGGTGCTATTTTTGGTCTAGTAGGGATAGTTGCAGTCACACCTATTAGAAGAGCAATACTACATCCTATGAACATTATAGCATTAATATTCATAAACATTGTTGGATTAGTAGCGCATGTCGATGTTTTAGGACATGCATTAGGCTTTATAACGGGACTAATTCTTGGAGTAATAATTACCAGAGAGAGAAGGAGAAGAATCATTATCTACTATTATTAATGCAGATTATTCTTAACTCTTCTTAACCAATTTAGCTATAAAAAATCCTGGAGTATCTTGTATATGTGGATAAAATCTTGCAAGCATAAAAGACCATGAATAGTGTAGACCATGACTTTTAAACGGTATATCGACATACTCAACTTCAAAACCTATTCTTAAAGCATAATTAATGATATCCTCGTTCTCCATAGGAGTTAAAGTGCAAGTTGAGTACACCAGTACACCTCCTCTCCTTAGTAACTTGTAAGCAACGTTTATGAACTGTCTTTGATAATTTGAAGATGCTTTGACATGATTCATGCATTTCCTATCAAAAAGCTTAGGTCTAACACCTATGCTTGTACATGATGGATCAAGAAGTATCTTATCAACTTTACCCACAAGTTCGGGGTAATCAATATCTAAATATCTAGAATCTGCGATTTCAACTTCTACATGACTTATCATATCTAATCTACGTAATGTATCTAGTACTTGACGTATCTTTCTATCACTTCTATCAAAAGCATAAATTCTCGCTCTACCTCTACATAGCTGAACAATATGACTTAACTTACCGCCAGGCGCTGCACACATATCGATGATTAACTCATCTTCTTCAGGGTTAAGTACATGTGATGTCCATTGAGCAGGTAGTGATTGATCGTAAATAAAGCCATTAATGTATTCAGAAAGTTCTCTAATTTTAGGTGCCTTATAGACACTCTTAATTACTTTGACTGCAAGTCCCTTTCTACTCCTTAAAGAAGTACTTGATAAATCTTCCTCAGCAATACCATAAGCTATGATTTCACCATTAGGTGCCATTACGTTTACTTCATCACCTTTATGAATATTTTCACACTTTACAATTCCTGGAAAATACAAGTTAGCACCTACATATATACTTTCAGCTGCAAATTTATCAACAATAACTATCTTTCTAGCACTAGGTATCTTAAAAGGTCCTTCAATTCTAAACCAGATAGCTTCACTTAAATATTCATCAAAATGTGCATGTAGCTTTCTACTTCTTAATCTCTTAACAAGTTCTTCAGTACTTATTTTTAGAGTATTAACTCTAACATAGTATCGATGTGGTGGTCTTTTAATGTATTTAAACATTAATCTGAGTTCACTATCACTAAAATATTCAAGTAAGTACTTGTATAGCTTTAAATCAATTTCTAAACCTTCAACAATCTCTATAAATTTAGAAGACATCAAAATCAGTATCAAAATCTACATCTTCAACTTCCTCAACCTCGGTCTCCATTTCTTCTCCTTCAACATCATGTTCAGGTAGTGCTATACCATACATGCTAGATAGAAAGCTTAATAACATGAAGTCCTGTATGAAACCGAACATTATAAGTAATGGTAAGAAGTCTACTAGAGGAGTAAGTACTTCTGAAGCTTCCTCTCTCCTACCTAATCTGACAAGTTCACTTGCTTGTCTAAGCTTCTCTTCAACTTTACTTCTCAATCTATTAAGTTCTTCATAGCCATTGTAGGTCAACGTGTAGACTTCTTTCTTAACTATAAGACCTTTCTTAACCTTCTTGATAAGTTCTTGATTTTCAAGTTCTTTAAGCATATTTTCAACTTCTTTAGGATCTACATCTTCAAGTTCATCAATAATTTTATCAAGAGTATCATATCCTCTACGGATTAACTCTAAAATTATGAACTTTAAATACTCATTCATAATATTGATTATAAAGTTTAAACTTTAAATACTTTCTACGTTTCTAATTGAAATTTAAGTACTTGAATACTGAGATGAGGCATGTCGTGTCTCTTTACATTATGGTGCGGGGGGTGGGATTTGAACCCACGCAGGCCTACGCCAGCGGATCTTGAGTCCTTAGGGGTAGGGTTATTCCCTACAGCCCCCTTTGACCTGACTCGGGCACCCCCGCTATTTTGATTAGAATTATGTAAGTTGATTTATAAGTCTTTCATTACGTCTATTGAGGTAATATTTTATAAACGAAGATCATCTTACTGATACATGGTTAGAAAAGTAGTCATAACTATCATTACTATAGCGATCATTATAGGTGCAGCTGCATACGCGTACTATATGATGAATCTTCAACCTTCAATTCCAGAACTTAAGGATCTCGTTGAAATTGTGAAAGAGGGAATGTACGAGTTCGAGGGCGACTTAACGTTTCTCTTAAATGTTAGGTATGGTGGAAGTACTATCATAATTGTCAATGCCAACTCTTCAAATATCAGGTATGGCACTAAGTTTTCTAAAAAGGAAAACTATACCCTAATCTACGTACACATACCAACACTAAAGACTATACTAAACGTTGAAAGACATGATTTTGAGAAGTACAAGTATAAAATACTTATTGAACTTATCAATTCCACCATTCTTGAAGAAGTTGAAAATACAAGAGTAAAGATCTGTTTAGCTGATGAGATTAAAGCTAAGCCTTTAAGTGAAGAAGTTGAAGAACTGGAAATTAAGTTCAACATACCAGACTTCTGTAATGTTACTAGTTTTGAAAAGTATTTTAGAATTGAGAATTATGGAGAAATTGTCAAGACCTATCAAAAGCTATATCTAGATATTGGTAAGAAAATCGCTAAAGTCTTTATATACGATAGGACGTTGAGTATTAATGGTTACATAAGTTACTGCTATAAATATGATAGTGTTGTAAACTTAACGAAGGTAATTTTAGAGAATAAAGACTACATTGTTGATGTAATTTACAACTACACAAACATCTTTATGAAGTATTATCAATACAGAACAACATATGTTGTACCTAGAGTTGAAAGAAGCGATATTGAGAAAAGTATCGATGAACTCATAAGTAAGTTACGTCAGAACCCTGATCTTGAATTATGGAATTTATATACATACGTATGCATAGAACCTGAACAAAAAGTCATAACTAAACTTGACATCAAGTTTAGTAATGTCAATAAGACTAGATTCACTATAAACTTCTCATTAACCTTTAACGTTCATAAATTAAGATTAAATTATATTGATGAGGATCTCATAAGTAAGTATGGTAACTTGCCTTTAAGAAATTTTGAAGAAATTATACAGCCTTTCATATCCACATACACTATACCCACTTCTAAAGATTGAAGATAATTATCTTTCATATCTTAATTACTTGATTATCAAAACATGATCTATATCCTAAATGACAAGCAAAACCTATCTGTTTAACTTTAAGAAGTACAGCATCTCTATCACAGTCAATTCTAAACTCAACAACATATTGATAGTTACCAGAAGTTTCGCCTTTAAGCCATAGTTTTCTTCTACTTGTAGACCAGTAATGTGCAAGTCCAGTAGTTAACGTCTTAATAACTGCTTCTCTATTCATAAATGCTACCATAAGTACTTGACTTGTCTCAACATCTTGAACAACGGCAATTACGGTATTATCTCTATGTCTATAATTTAACGTATTGGCAATTTTTTCAGCTTCTTCTAAAGTTAAAACCATATTCGAACTCTCCTCGATATACTTATAAGTATTGTCTATGTCAGTGTAGTAATGAACTTAAAAGAGATAGTTAGTAACATTATTACTAAACTCGAAGAACTTGATAAGGTTAGAGATGAATTAATAAAAGCTTCTAGAGATGTGATTAAACTCTCAAAAGAAGTTATTAATAACGTCTTAAAAGGCAATATTGGGAAAGCTCATGAATACTTGTTAAGACTTAAAGAAGTTACTCATTTAATTATCTCGAAAGCTAAGAATTATCCTGAACTATACTTTAGTGGTTTCTTGACAGGAATACTTACTGAGTATGTGGAGGCTATAGTTCTTTATGAAATAGTTACTAGAAGTAGATATCCAACACCTCAGGAGTTGAATGTTCCTGAAGTACCTTATCTACTAGGTCTTGGTGATGTTGTTGGTGAACTTAGAAGACTTGTACTAGATTCTTTGAGAAGTAATGATTATTCAAAAGCTGAAAAGTACTTTGAATTTATGGAGGAGATTTATGAAAACTTATCAACAATAGTACTACCTGATGCTATAGTTCCTGGACTTAGACCTAAAATTGATAATGCTAGAAGATTGCTAGAGTATGCTAGGAACGATCTCTTTCTAGCACAGTTAAGATTTAAACTATCTGTAGATGTTGAAGATAAGTAATTAAATCTCTACCTCAAGATAAGAATAATGCATCACATACCTTCAAAAGTTCTTTACATAGATTTAAGTAGAAAGAAGTTCTGGATAGAAGATAGAAAAGATCTTTTCGATAAGTGGCTTGGTGGTATTGGTGTAGCTACACAGATATATAAAGAGGAAGTTGAGCCAAACATTGATCCTCTAAGTCCTGAAAATGTCATAATCTTCGCTATAGGTCCCTTTACTGGTGTCTATCCTTTAGGTTCTAAGACTATTGCTGTTTTTAAATCACCCCTTAACAATTACTTCGCAGAATCACATGCTGGTGGTCGTTCAGCGCTTGCTATAAGATTTGCAGGTTATGGAGCTATAGTCATTAAAGGTTCAAGCCCTAAACCAGTATATCTAGTAATTGATCATAGAGGTGTCAAGTTTGGTGATGCATCTACATTATGGGGTATGAAATCTACAGAAACTATTGGTAGAGTTCTTAGAGAAGCAACACCAGGTTCTGGATTTAGAACAATTATGAGAATTGGCCGTGCAGGTGAGAAGCTTGTACGTTATGCTAACGTCAATGTAGACACCTACAGACACTTTGGTAGAATGGGTCTTGGAGCTGTTTTTGGTAGTAAGAAATTGAAAGCAGTAGTTATAATAGGTACTTTAGGCTATAAATTACCTAAAGAGTATGTTGGAAAATATATGAGTGTTTACAAAGAAATCTACGATCTCGCTACGAAATCACCACTACTTAAGAAATATCATGATGTAGGTACACCATTAAACGTAATACCACTCAACGAACTTGGAGCACTACCTACTAAGAACTTTCAATCAGGAAAATTTAATGAAGCTATAGAAATTAGTGGTGAAAAGATTGCAGAAACTATGCTTGGTAGAAGAACCTCATGTCTAGGATGTCCAGTAGGTTGTATTCATCTTGCAGCACTTAGAGAACCTACAGGCGAACCATACTTCTACAAGACTGTCTTTGTATGTTATGACTATGAGTTAGTTTATGCTTTAGGTAGTAACTTATGCATAAATGATCGTGAGGGACTCATGAGACTTATAAGAATTGTTGAAGAGTATGGACTAGACGCTATAAGTACAGGTGTTGTTCTCTCATGGATAACTGAAGCCTTAGAGAGGGGTATAATTAATGAGAAAGAGACCCTCATCAGACTTGAGTGGGGAAATTACAGAACCTACATAGAGGCTGTGAAATACATTGTTGAACAACCAAATGAATTCTATAGATACGCTGCTATGGGTGTTGAAGAGTTAGCTAAAAGATACGGCGGTGAAGATTTTGCAGTAAGTATCAATAAAGTTGAACCTGCAGGTTACCATACAGGACCACATTACTGGTTTAGCTTAATTGTAGGTTCAAGACATAGTCATCTAGATGCTGGTGGATATTCATTCGATGAGAAAGTAGCTACAGGAAAACTTGAAAAACCAAGAAATGGTAAAGAACTTGCAGAAAGAGTTATTGAAGAAGAAGCATGGAGACAAATACTTAACAGTCTAGTTGTATGTCTCTTTGCTAGAGGTCTATATAAGCCTGAACTTGTAGTTAAAGCTCTAAACGCACTAGGTCTAAACTATAATGAGGAAGATCTGAAAAAACTTGGAGAAAAGATATGGCTTGAAAAGCATGTAGTAAAGTTTAAAGAAGGTTTTGATCCTGAGAAGGTGAAAATACCAAAAAGAATTCTTGAAACCTTAACACCACTTGGTAAAATCGATGAAAAAATCATTAAAGAGGCAGTAATTGAGTATAAGAGAATTATTCAAGAAAATTTAAGATAGAAAAGTCATTTATGCGAGCCATCATCATAATTCTCAGTACTCGAGATCTTAATCACTAATCAAATACTTCTTAAATTTGGTTATTTAAACTTACTCAACTGAGCATAGAAGATTATTGTTAAGCCATTAATACTGTAATGACATATTGGCATAGTTCTCGAAGTATTGTGAAATCATTATTTTAGTTAGAAGTTATCTATAAGATCTATACTTGTCCGAATAAGTATTTAAATTGTGAATATTTCTCACTATTAATGTTCTCTCCTGAAAGCTTTGTTAGAAGAGTTATTGAAGAGATTAGAAAATTATCTATTGATTGTATTGTTTCTGCTGTCAGTGGTGGTGTTGATTCAACAACAGCTGCAGTAATTACATATAGAGCAGTTGGTGATAGATTAAGACCATTCTTTATAGATACTGGCTTTATGAGAATGAATGAGCCAGAAAGTGTTGTTAATACTTTAAGAAAGTTCTTACCCAATATTGAGCTCATAGACGTTAAGGAAGAATTTTACAAGAAACTAACAGGCCATAATGATGCTGAAATTAAGAGAAAAATCTTTAGAGAAACTTTCTACAACGTTTTCTCAAGACTAGTTAAGGAATGTGGTTGTTCATGGATTCTTCAGGGAACAATAGCACCTGATTGGATAGAGACTCGTGGTGGAATTAAGACACAACATAATGTTCTTGAACAGATAGGTATAGATACTGAGAAAATTTTTGGATTTAAACTTCTAGAACCCTTAAAGTACCTATATAAAGATCAGGTTAGACAAGTAGCTAAATATTTAGGTCTACCAGAAAGCATTACCAATAGACAACCATTTCCAGGACCTGGACTTCTCGTTAGATGTGTTGGTGAGTTTTATCTTGAAAAACTTGAAGTTGTAAGAAAAGCAACCTACATTGTTGAGAAAGAACTTGAGGATCTAGGTCTCAGTCAATGGTTCGCTGCTGTTTGGGAAGTTGATAAGTGTATTGATGAAGATTTAACTTGTAAATTAAGAGAGAAGTATGGTAAAGATGTTAAGGTTGAAATTTTTACTAAAATTAAAGCTACAGGTGTTAAAGGCGACTCTAGAGTTTATGGACCTGTAGCGATTATTGAAGGTGAGTTTAGTGAAAATGAATTATACAGTACATATCTTGACATAACCACCCATAGAAGAGATATTGCACGTGTAGTATATAAAGTGAGTACTGAAAGGAATGGTAAGTATTTTGTAAGTATTAGAGCAGTACTTACAGCAGACTTCATGACAGCCGATGTGGCTAGAATAAATATAGAGAGATTGAGAAGAATTAGTGAAGAAATACTTAACAATATTCCCGAAGTTGCATGTGTTGGATATGATATAACTCCAAAACCACCAGCAACTATAGAGTATGAGTAGACTCGTCAATCATTATTACCTGTTCCCACGGATACTTTCTACTCCACTTAACATTTCTAACTTCTTCGAGTTTCTTAATCATCAATTTAACATCATCTCTACTTAATTTTTTGAAGAGTGGAGCTACATCTCTAACTTTCAATCCAGATTTAGGTCTCTCTCTATAGTTAAACCATCCAGCTTTCTCAATAGGCTCATCATTGCCCATCATGTACCATAGCTTGGACATAGTTTTAGGCATGACTGGGTATAGGCCTATAGCCAACATCTTGACCATATGTAATGCATTACATATTACTGAGCCAGCCTCATCAATGTTCTTTTTAATAAGCTCCCATGGTTTTCTATCATTAAGATATTTATTGCCAATTCTAGCAATCTCAATAATCTTATTAACAGCATCTTTAAGTTCTATCTTCTCATAATGATTGGTTGCTTCTTCAAAGATCTTCATACAACTTTCAATATACTCATCATCAATACTTTCAAACTTCTTCATCTCAGGTATTGTAGAGTTGAATCTTGACTTAATGAATGATAGGACTCTATGAATGAAGTTACCAATAGTATCATTCAGGATAGAGTTAACAATCTCGATAGCTTGCTCCCAAGTGAAAGAGGAATCTCTTGTCTCTGGTCTTATCATTATTAATATAAATCTCCAATAGTCAGGTTGCATAAGTATTAACGCTTCATCGATCCAAATACCTACTCTTTGACTTTTAGAGAACTTCTTGCCTTCATAAAGTAAATACTCTGTTGAAGCTACTGTGTATGGTAGAGTATAGGATTCTCCAGAGGCTAGTAATAGTGCTGGTAGTATTATTGCATGAAATGGTACGTTATCTTTACCTACAAAGAAGACGATTCTAGCATTATTATTAAGCCAATACTTCTTCCACTCATCCTCCATACCTCTCCTCTTAAAATACTCAATAGTTGCTGATATGTAGCCAAGAACAGCCTCGAACCATACATATATAGTCTTACCTTCAGCTTCAGGGAATGGCGCCTCAATACCCCACTTATTATCTCTAGTTAATGCTCTAGGCTTCAAACCTTCTCTAATCATTCCTAAACACATAGATTTTGCAGTCTCAGGAAGATTATCATTATTTTCTAAATACTTTCTTACATCATTTTCAAGTTTTTTCAGATCTAGATACCAATGTTTAGTGATTCTCCATTCAGGACTAGAGCCACAGATGACACATTTTGCATTGATTAGTTGTTCAGGATCTAAGAGTTTACCACAATTTTCACATTGATCACCTCTAGCTTTATCATAATTACAGTATGGGCATGTACCTATTATGAAGCGATCAGGTAGAAAGATCTTATCCTTAGGACAGTATGGTATTTTATCTTCCTTAATGAAGATGTATCCTCGTTCGTAAAGTTTTAGAAAGAACTTTCTAACAAATTCTTTATGAATTTCAGATTCTGTTCTAGTATAATTATCAAAACTTATCTCCCAAGCATCAAATAATCTTTTAATCACTTCATGCATCTTATCTGTAAGTTCTTTAGGTTTAATACCTAGCTGTAATGCTTCAACTTCTATGGGTGTTCCATGCTCATCACTACCACTTACGAATACTACATCATCACCTCTAAGTCTTAAATATCTTACAAAGACATCTGCAGAAAGTACAGAACCTACTAGATTTCCTAGATGCGGTATGAAGTGCACATATGGCCATGCTGAGCCTACAATCCATCTTCTCGCATTTCCAATAAGACCACCATCATATGAGAAGAATAGCATGCTTATAAATTTAGCTAGACTAGTCTTCCTTTCCACTCTTCAAGAATTCTCTTGAAGGTTTTCCAAGATTTACGAATAATGGGTAAATCTCTACCTTCACGTATATACTTAATTAAAAATTTGATAGTTTTAGGATCACTTGGATATCCTGAACCGAAATCACCATAAGTTCTTCTCAACTTTTCAATTTCTCTTTCTCTAACGATTTTCGCTAAGATACTTGCAAGTGAAACTACAACTACCTTCTCATCAGCCTTGTTCAATGCTTTAACATTAATATCCCACTTGGCTAAACTTCTAATCAACTTCTCAAATCTTTCAGTCTTGACATCTGGAGAGTCGAGAATAAACTTAGCATCTCCTAGGACTTCAATGCACTTATTGATTAACCTTGCCATGACTTCAGCTTCAAGAAGATTTAAAGCATTTCTATACACGTAATTGTCTATAACTTCAGGTTGAACAATTTCGTAACTTGAATATTTTATAAATTTTGAAGATTTTTGAAAAATACTTAATCTCTCCTGATGATTGAGTTTTTTAGAATCTTTAACACCAATTCTTTTTAAAAAATCTTCAACTTCAGATTCAATACATACTATAGCCACTACTAGTGGCCCAATGATGGGTCCTCTACCTGCTTCATCAATACCACATACAATTTTAATACTCTAGTTAAGATCTCTTCACCTCTTAAGCATTTCTTTTAACTGTTTAATTCTATTATCAACCTCTCTTAACTCATCTTCAAGATCTTTTAAGCATTCTTCAAGATATTTCTTATAG
>CAYMHS010000020.1:0-2410 GCA_964390355.1 uncultured Thermoproteaceae archaeon
AATGGTGGATATGACGGGCTCCATGAGGTTCTATTAGCAGTGCCAATATCAGATACATTCTGTAAGCGGGTCAACATTACGTTAGGTAAAGTTTACTCTAAAAAATACAATACCACATTATACATTAAGAGGGAGAAACCAGGCTTAACACCCATTATTAACTGGGACGAATATGCTGATCTAATAGTGTATAAAGCATTAAACATGCTACTAAAGGGACAAAGAGACCAAGCAGAGAAACTCTTTGAGAAGCTAATGAAAATGTGGGATGGTTATGGATTTAAGGATAGAATATACCGTGAAAGCGGCAAGTACGAGACCTATAAGTTAGCTTTAGCAATATACCTCTATAGAGCACTTAAAGCTGCAAAATCAGATATTACCGGAAAGTATGAAGATAACATAAAGAAGTTATGTAACATAATATCAATGTTACAGAGAGCTAACGGAGGGATGGTAACACATTACGAAGTATCACATGATATCATCAGGCTAGCTGGTGATGCCAACACTGAAACCACAGCAATCACTATACTAGCCTTTTACAGTTATTATCCTGAGATCATAGGCGGTACATGTACCAGTGACGACTAATGTTACTATTTTTTCCTCAATGAATGATCGCATTTGAGACTATTATGATTTAGCATCATATTATCCTCATTCTTCCTTAGTTTCAAAATAACTTTCAAGTGTCCTGACCCTCCACTTAAATCACTGTTCAAGTCGAAAGATGCCGCTAGAGACATTATAAGTCTAACCATGCTTTACTCTAATCATTACTAACCACTTCTCTTCTTACATTTCATGAATAATTCACTTTCTTCCTTAATAAAGTACTTACTTAATCCTACGAGAAAAGCCCACGACATTAATGTTACAAAACCATCCATACATATAACCATAATATCATTAGAACTATCCATTAAATATATAGCAATCAACCAAAACATTACTCACTATATAGACCTAATTACGCTAATTACGCTTAACCTACTAATATACATATCCACCAATAGTATTTACTAAGATGAAAGCTACTAAGTTAAATAAGGTGAATGGTACTTTACTCTCATAAATCACGCTTAGTGATGGAAATAAGAATGCCGTATAAATTATTGCTTCTTCTTAGGTATTGTGAATTTCTTTTCAGGATCCTTCTCGTGAACATATAGGTTAAACTCTTTATTACACTTAGGGCATCTAAACCTACTAACATTCCATATACTCATCTTCAAGTCTTTATGAGTTCATTTTAAAAATTCACTACCACAGAATGGGCACTTAACTTTAATCATTCATCACCTCCTCAATAAGCATCTCTCAGTCAGAGCAGTAGGGTTAAAGAAGTTCTCATTGATAACTTATTGCCTATTGCTTTAGTAATTTCTCCATGTAATCTTTGATTTCATCAACGAATTCCTTATTGATATTATTCCAAGATTTCATTCTGGAGAATTTAGTTAGTAGTTGGGATATGTTGTTGAGTATGTCGAGTTTTTGTGATACCTTAACTACGGCTTTTAAGTCATCCTCTATTAAACCGATGTACCTTAATGTTATTGCAAAGTGAAAGAGATTATCCGACTTTTTGAGAAGATTAGCAATTCTAATAAGGTCTGCTAGGTGATATATTGTAGTATATGTGTCCAGAACAGCAATGATATAATGATGCATAACGTCTAGGATACTTCTCCCTAAACTCCTCGATAGTAAGATTATTATCTATAATGAACTTTACATGCCCAGTTATCAACTTTATATCATAAGCTACTCTACTAGCATCCAACCAGGCATGAGAAAAACTAAAGTCAAGAGCGCCGTCTGTACTCTTCCACAGTAAGTACATATAATATGTTTCAAGCGAAATAAGTATAATTAGTGGGAGCAATATTATAGCAACCGCCTTGTGAAACTACACCACAAATTTGTGGTGTAAGTTTCCTACCTTCGTTATTTATTGTCTGCATGATTAGTAGGTTAAAAGTATAGTACTATCTTCCTTCTATATTTCTTACTGGGTGTTACAGCGTGAAATTGAGTAGTATTTCCTCTAAGGATGTTGATGTGAAGGTAGAGGATTATAATTTTAAGTTGACAGCTCCTATGTATAATTTCTCATGGAACTATAATGGTTCCTCACTATTACTAATCTTAGATTATCATAGACCTATAGTGGCTTGTATAAGAGAGACTGAAAGGAATAAGTTAAGAATAACATTACACTCTAGTACACCTATCACTAATTCAGCTAAATACTTTGAATTAGCCGAGGAAGTTCTGGGAGTATCTGAGGATCTGAGCGAATATTATAATTTATGGAGAAATGATCCTTTGTTCTCTCAAGCATATGATGTTTTGAGGGGAATTCACGTTAGATTAACTCCTTTATGGTTAGGTTTACTTATTG